>CAXXNS010000007.1:0-76673 GCA_963666895.2 Desulfovibrionaceae bacterium
GCTCGCCAACCCCAAGGCCTGGGCCTGGGTCCTGGCCCTGCCCGGCCGCTGCCGGGTCCCTGGACCTGGCCGCGGACCCTGGATTCCAGGCCGAGATACGTAAACAGGATGCGCTTTTCCCATGACTAAACTCACGGGCATCCCCCTTTTCACCCCGCCCGCCCCCCCCGAGGCCCTGGCCGCGCTGGACAAGCTGCCCCGGGCCCTGGACAAGGTGTTGCCCGTGCGCGGCAAGCACGCCAAGGCCCTGCCTTTCGACGTGAAGCGGCTGTCCGAGCTGCTGACCAGCGAGCGCGGCAACCGGCCCAAGGGCTACCTGGCCGACGCGCCCGTGCTGTCCGCGTATCTGCGGGCCTTCCTGCCCTGGAACCTGGTCCGGCTCTGCCGTCTGCTGCCCAACCTGGATTTGAGGAGAAGCCCTGCCTCGCCCTCGGGCGCGGTCATCGTGGACCTGGGGGCCGGGCCCCTGACCTTCGGCCTGGCCCTGTGGCTGGCCCGGCTGACCTGCGGGACAAACGCCTGCGCCTGGTCTGCGTGGACCCGGTGGCCAAGGCCATGCGGGCCGGACGGGACATCCTGGCCAGCCTGGCCGGACCCGAATCCCCGTGGGAAGGTGGACACGGTCACCGGCGGAGTGGGGCATGAAGCTGCGCCAGCGGGCCGATCCTGCTGGTCACGGCAACACCCTGAACGAACTTGATATTTCCGGCCGGGCCGAGGAACGGACCTCGGCCCTGGCCCGCGACCTGTCCCGGGCCCTGACCCCGGAGGGCCGCTTGCTGGCCATCGAGCCCGGAGTGCGCGGGCGCGGTGCGCTCCCTGACCCTGCTCAGGGACTACCTGATCCAGGAGCAGGACATGGCCCCGATCTCGCCCTGCCCGCACACCGGACCCTGCCCCATGACCGGGTTGGGCCGGAGCGCGTGGTGCCATTTCACCTTCCCGGCCGCGCCCGCCCCCGGACTGGCTCATGAATTTGTCGGCCCGGGCCGAGCTGCCCAAAGGTCATCGCTTTCCTTGAGCTTCAATCCTCATGTCCAAGGAGCCCGTACGCTCCGTCCGGCGGGGTGCGCGTGGTCTCCTCGCCCTTTTCCGTGCCCGGCGGCCAGGGCCAGTACGGCTGCTCCAACCGGGGCCTGGTGCTCACGGTGCGGCCCAACAACGCGCCCGCGCCGGAGCCGGGCCGCCTCATCCCGGCCCTGTGGCCCGACGAGGAGATCAAGGACCCCAAGTCCGGGGCCCTGGTCATGCCGATGCATCACGGCGAGGAAAGCCGATAGTGAAGATAATCGACCTGGGCCGGATCTCCTACGCCGAGGCCGAGGCCCTGCAACTGGAGCGGGTGGCCGAAGTGCGCGACGGGGCCGAGGACACCCCTGTACCTGCTGGAGCACGACCCGGTCATCACCCTGGGGCCGCCACGGCGGGGCCGAGAACCTGCTCATCAACGAAGACTTTCTGGCTAAGCGGGGGCGTGGCCCTGCACCGCATCGGCCCGCGGCGGCCTGGCCACCTGCCACTTCCCCGGCCAACTGGTGGCCTACTTCGTGCTCCGGCTGGACCAACGGCCCGGCGGGGTGCGCAAATTCTTCGACGACATGCAGCAGGCGGCCATTGCCACGGCCCAGGAGTTCGCCGTCACCGCCCCACGCCCGCCAGGGCTACCCCGGGGCCTGGGTGGAGAAGCGCAAGCTCTGCTCCGTGGGCGCGGCCGTCAAGCGCTGGGTCAGCTACCACGGCCTGGCCCTCAACGTGGGGCCGGACCTGTCCCTCTTTGACTTGATCACCCCCTGTGGCATACAGGGGGTCCGCATGACCTCGCTGTCCCTGGAAGCCGGGCGCGAGATCACGGTCGAGGACGCCAAGCATGTGTTCCAACGGACACTTCCCCCAACGATAACAAGCCACTGCGCATCCCGCCCTGGCTGCGCACCCAGGCTGCCCGACGGCGCCAGCTACGGCGGCACGGCCAAGCTCCTGGAGGACCTGGGCCCTGCACACGGTCTGCCAGGAAGCCCTGTGCCCCAACCGCTGGGAGTGCTTCTCCCGGCATACGGCCACCTTCCTGGTGCTGGGGCCGGAATGCACGCGCAACTGCGCCTTCTGCAACGTCACGCCCGGCCGACCGGCCGACCCGGACCCGGGCGAGCCCGCGCGCGTGGCCGAGGCCGCCCGGCGGCTGAAGCTCAAGCACGTGGTCATCACCTCGGTCACCCGGGACGATTTGCCCGACGGCGGTGCGGCCCATTTCGCGTCCTGCATCCGCGAGGTCCGAAAGGCCCTGCCAAAAGCCACGGTGGAAGTGCTCATCCCGGACTTCCAGGGCGACGAGGCGGCCCTGAACGTGGTGCTGGAAGCCAAACCAGAAGTTCTGAACCACAACCTGGAGACCGTGGCCCGAGCTCTATCCGCGCATCCGGCCCCAGGCCGCGTACCAACGCAGCCTGGAACTGCTTGTCCCCGGGCGCGGGGCCTTTGCGGACAAGCATGGGGGCATGCTGGTCAAAAGCGGGCTCATGGCCGGGCTGGGCGAGTCCTTTTCCGGGCTCATGAACGCCATCCGCGACCTGGCCGAGGCGGGCTGCCAGGCCATCACCGTGGGCCAGTACATGCAGCCCTCCAAGCAGCACCCGCCCGTGGACCGCTACCTGACCCCGCAGGAGTTCGTGGAGCTGGAGGCCTGCGGCCGTCACCACGGCGTTCCGCACATGGTCTGCGCGCCAAAAGTACGATCAAGCTATAAAGCGGCTAATCTGGTTCGGAAAAAAAACGATTCCTAGCCCGTATCCACCAGGTTCCAGTCCCGGATGTTCAACTCCATCTTGGGAATACCGTCCCATTCGTCCAGGCGCGGGCAGTAGGCCACGCGCACGGTCTTGCCCTTGAGGTCCGGGCCCATGCGCTCGGCCATGCGCCAGGCCTTGCCGGTCAGGGTCACCCCGGCCCGCTCGTCGCGCAGGGACAGGCGCACGTGGTTCTTGCCGAACACGCGCCGGTCCTGGACCTTGAGCTTGGGCGAGGCGAACACCGGCTCGGGATTGCCCATGCCGAACGGGGCCAGCAGGGCCATCTCCTTGACCAGGGCGTAGTCCACCCGGTCCAGGGGCAGTTCGCGGTCCAGGTTGAGGCGCGGGGCCAGGGGCTTGTCCCCCAGGGCCTGGCGCACGGCCCGGTCGAAACGCCTCACGCAACGGCTCCAAGTTCTCCGGGCGTAGGGACATGCCGGCCGCCTGGCGGTGGCCGCCGAACGTCTCCAGCAGGTCGGACACCTGGGCCAGCCCTCCGTGCAGGTCGAACTCCTCGATGCTCCGGCCCGAGCCCTTGAGCAGCCCGTCCTTGAGCGAACCGTCCTTGAGCGAACCGTCCGGGGCGCAAAGCAGCACGGTGGGCCGATAGTGCGCCTCCACCACCCGCGAGGCCACGATGCCGATGATGCCCGGGTGCCAGTGCTCGGCGAACAGCACCAGGCCCATGCGGCTGAGCTGTCCCAGGGCCTGCTCCAACGCCTCGTCCAGGATGGACTGCTCCTCTGCCCGGCGGTCGCTGTTGAGCTGGTCCAGCTTGCGGGCCAGGGGCATGGCCGTGTCCACGTCCGGGGCCAGGAGCATGTCCAGGGCCGAGGCCGGGTCGTCCAACCGTCCGGCCGCGTTGATGCGCGGGGCCAGGCCGAAGGCGATGTTGCCCGCGCCCAGCTCGGCGAAGCGGTCGAACCCGGAGGCTTCCTTGAGCGCGGCGATGCCGGGCCGGGCCGCCTCCTTGATGAGCAGCAGCCCGTTCTTGACCAGGATGCGGTTGACCCCGACCAGGGGCACCACGTCGGCCACCGTGCCCAGGGCGGCCAGGTCCAGGAACTGGCGGATGTCCAGGGGGTCGCCGGGCAGGAGCCGGTTCAGGGCCGCCACCAGGAAAAAAGCCACGCCCACCCCGGCCAGATCGGTGCAGGGGCCGTCCCCGCCGTCAAGCTTGGGGTCGGCCACGGCGTCGGCCCGGGGCAGTTCGTTGCCGGGCAGGTGATGGTCCGTGACCACCACGGCCAGGCCCAGCTCCTTGGCCCGGGCCACGGGCTCCAGGTCCGAGATGCCGCAGTCCACGGTCACCAGCACTCCGGCCCCCTGGCGGGCCAGTTCCTCCACGCCCTCCACGTTGAGGCCGTAGCCCTCCTGGCTGCGCCGGGGCAGATGGCGCAGGGCCGTGACGCCGCGCTGTGCGCAAAAAAGTCGAGCATCAGGGCCGAGGCCGTGACCCCGTCCACGTCGTAGTCGCCCCACACGGCCGGGGTCTTTCCGGCCGCGATCTCCCGGGCCAGGACCCGGGCGGCCTGATCCAGTCCGGGGATGGCCTCGGGCTCGGGCAGATGGCGCAGCCCGGGGCTCAGGAAGCGGTCCATGTCGGCCAGGCCGGTCAGGCCGCGGGCATACAGGATGTCCACCACCAGGGGCGAGACGCCCAGTTCCTCGGCGAACTCCTCGGCGCGGTCGAAGGATGTTTTGGAGCGGTATATCCAGCGACTAGGCATTCAAATACAACTTCGGCCTAGGTCAACATGGCCGCGAAGCGATCCATATTTTCATCCTCAAGGGCCTCGCCCACCTCCCCTTCCACGGCCTCCTGGTCCAGGTCCAGATCCTCAAGCAGGGCGCGGAACCGCTTGGTCACCGGGCAGTCGTCCGACGGCTCGAGCCCGTCGCCCCAGAGGTGGGCCACGGCGTCGGCCAGGGCCAGCAGGCTGGCCTCCTGGCCCCACTCCCCGGCCAGTTCCGGGGCATGGTGCCAGTTCACCGACTCCACCAGGTCCGTGGGCAGGGCCCAGGTCTTGAGCAGCAGGCCGCCGACAATGGCGTGGTCCAGGCCCCAGTGGGACTCCTCGGCGTCCACGTCCTCCAGGTCCTGGGACTCGGCCAGGTTCCGCATGGCCTGCCAGTGGTCGGGCCGGTACAGGGCGCAGACCAGCTTGCCCAGGTCGTGCAGCAGCCCGGCCGTGAACAGTGTCTCGGCCCGCTCGCTGCCCGCCATCTGGCCCAGGCGGCGGGCGGCCACGGCCACCTGAAGCTGGTGCCGCCAGTAGGCGTGGATGTCGAGGGTGTCGGGCAGGGGATGGCGCTGCGACAGCCCGCGCACGCCCAGGGCCAGGACCAGGTTGCGAATCTCCTTGAGCCCGAGCACGGTGGCCGCGCGGCTCACGGTGCTGACCTCGGACTGCAACCCGTAAAAAGCCGAGTTGGCCAGGCGCAGAACCCGGGCGGCCAACCCCTGGTCGCCGGAGATGGTCCGGGCGATGTCCTGGAGCGAGGCGATGGAGCCCTGCTCGGTCTGCAGGAACAGGTCGTGAAGCAGGGTGGGGGAAAACGGGAGGTCGTTCTTGACCTCGGGCAGTTCGGCCAGGAAGGCCTGGGCTTCCTGATGGGTCATATATCCAGCTTGTAGTCGCTGGCCGTCAGTGGCTTCTGGCCGGGCTTCTCCCCGGGCTTCTCCCCGGGCTGCCCCTGGCCGGGCTGTTCGGGTGGCGGAGACCCCTTGGCCTGCCTGGGCTTGGTGGAGGGCGGAATGGGCTTGCGGTCCTTGACGTGCCCTTCCTTTTCCAGAAACTCGTAGAACAGCCTGCTCTCCTCCATGTCGGGATTGACCACCAGGCTCTTTTCCAAATATTCCAGGCAATTTTCCAGCTCACCCATCTCGTAGTACACGCGGGCCACGTTGTGGAACAGGTTCTCGTCGTTCTGCACCAGGGCCTCGGCCTTGAGGTAGTACTCCAGGGCCTGGTCCAGCATGTGGTTCTTGCGCAGGTTGATGCCGAAGTCGTTGAACAGGTGCTTGTGTTCGGTCTGGAAGGCGGCTTCCAGCTTGACCAAGCGTTCGAAGATGTCGTTGGCCTTGGTCTGCTCGCCCCGGTCCAGGTAGGTCAGGCCCAGGCCGAAGTTGGCCCGCACGTTGTCCTCGTCCACCATGGTGGCCTGCTTGAACTCGAACTCGGCCGAATAGTGGGCCCCGCGCTCACGGTGCATCTCGCCGCGGACGATGGCCTGATCCAACTCCTGCATGCGGGGGTAGACCGTGGTCAGGTAGAACTCCGGCTCCGGGCTGAACTTGGCCAGGAAGTCCTCCTTGGGTACCTTGCGCTTGGGTCCGGAGGGCACGTAGCTGGTGTTCAGGGGCTGAACCTCGATGATGTCCTCGTCCAGCTCCTCCACGAACCAGTAGGTCTTCTGGATGGTCTTGCGCTGGGTGGTGCCGGTGCCCACCCGCTGCACGGTCTGGGTGGAAAAAACGCCCTTGATGCCCTCTTCGCCGTCCAGCCGCTCCACCGGGCCGCGGGGAGCCTGCTGTTCGTCCTGGGCTTCAGGCTGTTCGGCCTGTTGCTGCGTCTGCTCCGTTTCGTCAGCCATGTTCACCCCCACGGGACAAACCCCGAGCCTCTGCACCCCTCATTTCCTCTAGAATCCGCTCCGCGGCCCCGGCCGGATCCTCGGCCCCGGTCACCGGCCGCCCCACCACCAGGAAGTCCGAGCCGTCCGCCACGGCCCGCTTGGGCGTGGTCACGCGCTGCTGGTCGTCGGCCTTCGCCATGTCCGGACGAATTCCCGGCGTGACGCAGACGAACGGCTGGTCCACGCGGCTCTTGACCGTCCCCACTTCCAGGCCGGAGCAGACCACACCATCCAAATACCAAGCCTTGGCCTTGTGGGCAAGGTCGAGTACCGGCGAACCAACGTCGTTGTTGATTTCCAGAGTCTGGCTGGTGAGCACGGTGACGCCCACCAGGAGCGTCCCGGACCCGTCCACGTCCGCCCGCCCGGCCAACGCGGCCTCGGCCATGGCCTGCCCGCCGGACAGGTGCAGGGTCAGCATGTCCGCGCCCAGCCGGGCCGCCGAGCGCACAGCGCCTTGCACCGTGTTGGGGATGTCCAGAAATTTCAGGTCCAGGAAGACCTTGCGGCCCTTGTCCTTGAGCGCGGCCACCGTGCGGGGCCCCTCGGCCGTGAACAGCTCCAGGCCGACCTTGAACCAGCAGTCCACCCCGGCCAGCCGGTCGGCCAGGGCCAGGGCCCGGTCCAGGTCGGGAAAATCCAGGGCCACCACCAGGGACGCGCTCACTTGGCCCACCCCCGGAAGTCGCCCAGCACCTCGCGCAGCAGGCCCAACCGGTTGGCCGTCTTGACCCGCCCGGCCAGGTAGATGGAGCGCAGCTCCTGGTAGGCCTGGTCCAGGTCGTCGTTGTAGACCAGGAAGTCGAACTCCCCGGCCTGGACCAGTTCGGCCGCGGCCGCGCCGAGGCGCTTTTCGATGACGTCCGGCCGGTCCGTGCCGCGCGTCACCAGGCGGTGCTTCAATTCCTCCAGGGTGGGCGGCAGGATGAACACGTACACCCCGTCCGGGAACACGGCCCGCAGCTGCTTGGCGCCCTGCACGTCGATGTCGAAGAGCACGTCGCGCCCGGCGTCCAAATGCTCGCGTACGGGCTCGGCCGGGGTGCCGTAGCGGTTGCCGTACACCTCGGCCCATTCGGCGAAGAAGTCCTCGGCCACCAGTTGGTCGAACCGGTCGCGGTCCACGAAATAGTATTCCCGGCCGTCCTGCTCACCGGGCCGAGGCAGCCGGGTGGTGTAGGAGATGGAAAAGGCGAATTCGCCGAACTCGTTGATGAGGCGCCTGACCAGGGTGGACTTGCCCGCGCCGCTGGGGGCGCAGAGCACCAGCACGACGCCCTTGTGCAGGGGCCGCCCGGAATCAGGCATCGGGGTCCTCGGCCGAGAAGCGCTGGCCCACGGTTTCGGCCTGGATGGCCGAGAGGATGACGTGGTTGGAGTCGGTGACGATGATGGCCCTGGTCTTGCGGCCCTGGGTGGCGTCGATGAGCCGCCCTTCCTGGCGCGCGTCCTCACGGAGCCGCCGCATGGGCGAGCTGGAGGGGTTGACGATGGCCACCACGCGGCCCGAGACCACGAAATTGCCGAAGCCGATGTTCAAGAG
This sequence comes from Desulfovibrionaceae bacterium, assembly GCA_963666895.2. Lineage (GTDB taxonomy): Bacteria > Desulfobacterota > Desulfovibrionia > Desulfovibrionales > Desulfovibrionaceae. The sequence goes on from CAXXNS010000007.1 coordinate 7,969, forward strand.
TCCCTGTCGTTGCATGGTCTACTCGATGTTTTGCACCTGTTCACGGCATTTTTCCAGCTCGGCCTTGAACTCAACGGCCAGACGGCTGGTCTCCGGGTCCTGGGACTTGTTGGCGCAGGTGTTGATCTCGCGGAAAATCTCCTGGAGCAGGAAGTCCAGCCGCTTGCCCACCTCGCCCGAGGCCGCGAGGACCTCGCCCAGGTGCCGGAGGTGCTCCTCCAGGCGGGTCAGTTCCTCGGACACGTCCAGCCGGTCGGCCAGCAGGGCCGCCTCCTGGAGCATGCGGTCCTCCCCGAGCCCGGCGTCGGCCGCCTCCATGGCCTCGCGGATGCGGTCGAAAAGTGCTGTGCGCTTCTCCTCCACGATGGCCGGAATCCGTCCGGCGATGTCCCGGGACAGCTCCAGCAGCCGCTCGCGCCGGGAGGACAGGTCGCGGAGCATGGCCTCGCCCTCGCGGGTCCGGGCCTGGTCCCAGTCGGCCAGGGCCAGCTCCAGGCCCTTGTCCAGGCTGTCCACCAGGGCCTGGGCCGGTTCCCGGCTGGAATCGCGCCACAGCCAGGGCACGGACAGGAAACGGTTCAGGTCCGGCACGAACTCCTGGCCGCGCTCCTTGGCCAACCCCTCGAGCTGGCCGAGCATGGCCTTGGCCTGGGCCGTGTCCAGGCTGACGCCCAGCAGGTCGGGGTCGAAGACCTCGAGGTTGAGGCTCACGTCCACCCGCCCCCGCGAGCCGTGGGTACGCACCATGCGCTCCCAATGGGCCTCGCGGGACCGCAGGGTGGCGGGCAGCCGCCACTTCACGTCCAGGTAGCGCCCGTTGACGCTCTTGATCTCCCAGACGTGGCTGAAACCCTCGCCGTGGTTCTCGGCCCGGCCGTAGCCGGTCATGCTCAAAGGCATGTTCCTCCTTCGTGGTTGTCCGTCAGCATCCGCTTCACCCTTCTGGTTGCCGCAACTTCCCAAGCTTGTCCAGACAGATTCGGCGCAAAGCGGTCAATTGAGGCCGCAACGGGGGCGTGGCGTAGTCCAAATAGGTCCAGGGCAGGGTCTGCCAGTCGCCTCCGGTCCAGATCATGGTCAAATCGGCCCACACGCCCTGCCCCAGGTAGACGCGGTGGGTGAAATTCTTGGACGTGGCCAGCAGGAACCGCTCCGGCGAGATCAGGCCGGGGTCCAGGTTGACCACGCGGCGGCCGCCTTGCATGTACGCCCGCTCCAGTTCGGCGCAGAAGTGCTTGGCCCCGGGCAGCGCGTCCAGGGGGACCATCCGGTCGAAACCCAGCAAACGGCGCACGATGGGCGTGCCCAGCTCCTCGTCGTAGTATTCGGTACGATCGAAGGGCGCGGGCTCGCCCTCAAAGGCCAGGGGGCCGAAGCGATCCGCCAGGGCGTCCCGGAACGGCCCGTAGAACTCGTCCATGCGCGCGGACAGCAGGGAGCAGACCAGCAGGGCCGGATCGGGCTCGCGGAACTGGCGCATCATCGCCCTTCCCCTTCCATGACCGCGACCACCACCACGCCCTGGCCCACGGCCACGGGCCTGCCCCGCACCAATGAGCGGACCGGGATTTCCCCAGGCCCTTCCGCCCGGCAAGGCGCGTATTCCTGGCTCACGCCCCGGCCGTACCGGTCCTGGACCACCACCTCCAGCTGGCCGCGCTCCAGGAGCCGCCGCAAAAACTCGCGCTTCTTGGCGCCCACCATGCCCCGCAGCCGGGCCGCGCGCTCCTTGGCCTCGGCCGGGTCGGGCCGCAGGCCCATGTCCGCCGCCCGGGTGCCGGGCCTGGGCGAGAACGGAAACACGTGGGCGTAGGTCAGGGGCAGGGACTTGCAAAAGGCGTAGGTGCGCTCGAACGAGGCCGGGTCCTCGCCCGGAAAGCCCACCAGCAGGTCCGCGCCCAGGCCGAAGTCCGGCCAGACCTGGCCCAGCTTGCGGCAGAACGACCGGGCCTGCTCGGGCCGGTAGTGGCCCCGGCCCATGCGCTGGAGCACGTCGAAGTCCCCGGATTGCAGGGACAGGTGCAGATGGCGGCAGACCAGGGTCGATCCGGCCAGCACCTCCAGGGCCCGGGGCGTGAGCTGGCCCGGCTCCAGGGAGGAGAGGCGGATACGAGCGATACGAGGCCCGGCCGCATACTCCGGGGCCAGTTCCCGCTCCAGCCGCTCGACGAGGTCCCAGAAGTCGGGCTTGCCCGGCAGCTCCCGGCCCCACTGGCGCAGGTTGATGCCGGACAGGACCAGCTCCGGGTGCCCGGCCTGGAGCAGGCGGCGGCACTCGTCCACGATGTCCCGCACCGGGCGGCTGACGCTGGGGCCGCGCGTGCTGGGCACGATGCAGAAGGCGCAACGATGCGAGCAGCCGTCCTGCACCCGGACCACGGCCCGGGCCCGGGGGTAGCCCGTGATCTCGAAATTCTTGCATTGGGCCAGCAGGCTTCGCTTGTCCGACTGGGGCACCACCCTGGCCACTCCGGGCAGGCCGGTGAACTCTTCGGGAAAGGCCTCGGCCGCGCAGCCCGTGACCACCACGGCCGCGTCCGGCGCGGCCCGGTGCAGCCGCCGCACTGCGGCCCGGCTGTCACTCACGGCCCGCAGGGTCACGGCGCAGGTGTTGACCAGGAGCACCTCGGCCCCCTCGGGCTCGTCCAGCCGCTCCCCACCGGCCCGCAGCCAGGACTCGGCCAGGGCCTGGGTCTCGTGCTGGTTGATCTTGCAGCCCAGGGTGACGGCGTGGAACCGCTTGCCCAAGAACGTCATACGCCCACGTTCTCCTGGATCACGCCCCCGGCCAGGACCCGGCCCGCCGCATCGTACACCGCGGCCACCTGGCCCGGGGCCGGACGATCAGCCGGGGCCTCGAACTCCAGGCGCAGCAGGCCCGGCTCGGGCCAGACGATCCGCACGGGCGCGGCCTTCTGCCTATAGCGGGTCTGGGCCGTGACGCGCTCGGGCCAGCGGTCCGGCGGAACCAACAGGTTGAGTTCGCCCACCAGGCAGGCGCGCACTGGCAGCTCTTCGGCCGTGCCCACCACCAAAATATTGGACGTAGCCTGCTTGGCCAGCACGTAGAGGGGTTCCTCGTACGACACGCCCAGTCCCTTGCGCTGGCCCTCGGTGTAGCGCCACAACCCCTGGTGCTCGCCCAGAACCCGGCCGTTGGACAGAACGATGGGGCCGGGGCCTGGCAAAGGCCCGGATAAAAGCTCTGGCCGGGCCTGGAGATAGGCGTGGTAGTCGTCGTCCGGCACAAAGCAGATCTCCCGGCTCTCGTCCGGCAGGGGCGGCTTGAGGCCGCGCCCGGCCAGGGCTTCGGGCACCTCGGCCTTGCGCATGTCCCCCAGGGGGAAGCGGGCCTGGGCCAGGAGCCCAGCCGGAACCAGGGACAGAAAATAGGACTGGTCGCGCTCCGGGTCCGCGCCCCGGGCCAGGCCGGACTCGCCCACCCGGCGCACGTAATGGCCCGTGGCCAGGCAGTCGGCTCCCAGGTCGCGGCAGCCGTCGAACAGGACGCCGAACTTCATGTCCGGGTTGCACCGGGCGCAGGGGTTGGGGGTCAGGCCGTGGGCGTAGTCGGCCGCGAACCGGGCGGCCACGCGCTCTTCGAACTCCCGGGTCAGGTCCAGGACGTGGAAGTCCATGCCCAGCCCTTGGCAGGCTTGGGACAGCCCGGCTTCCACGTCCACGCTCCGTTCATTGGGGGTCAGGAACCGGCCGTGCACGGCCAGCACGTTGCCGGGTCCGAGTTCGTCCACGAGCAGGGCCAGGGACAGCAGGCTGTCCATGCCCCCGGATACCGCCACCGCGGTCGATCCGGCCATCACCAGCCCCAGATCACGAAAAGGGTGAAGATCAGGGCCAGGCCCGTGAAGCTGACCGCGTTCATGTACAGCACGGCCCGCAGCAGGTTGTCGAAGAACAGGACCACGCGGTTGCGCGTCAGGTAGGTCAGGATGCGCATCTCGATCCACACGGTGACGATGTAGGCCGGGATCAGGCTCAGGGCGAACCACACGGCCATCCAGACCCGGGTCAGCTCGCCCACGCCGAAAAACTTGAAGTGCAGGGGCATGAGCAGCATGACGATGGCGCAGCCCACGACGGTGGAGGCGAAGTTCATGACCACCGCCCACCACAGGACCCGGGCGCGGCCCACGTCCTTGAACAGGGCGGCCAGCCAGAGGAACTCCACCACAACGGCCAGGATCTCGCCCAGGGAAAAGGCCCACACACTGGACAGGGCCAGGAAAAGCACAGGCCCGCCCGCGTCGGCCAGGCAGACCGAGGGCGCGAACAGGGCCGAAACGGCCGCGACAAGGGCGAAAATGCGCTTCACGAAGTCCAGCCTAGCCCAATCCGGCCGGACTGGGCAAGGGACGCGCCACCCCGAAATCATCTAGTGCGCCACAAGGATGAAGAAAACCACGAGGGCGACCAGAACCACGCCATGAGTGGTGCCGTTCATGGCCAGGCAGACCCGCTTGAGGCGGGCCGGTTCGATCTCCTGGCGGCCACGCTGGAGGCGGCGCAGCAGCGCATACTCCACAGCCGCGGCCAGCAGCCAGGAGACGATGACGGCGACGACGAACGCGCATTGGATGACCGAATCCTGCCAAAGCACGTCCTTGCCCACGTATTTCATCAGGAAGAGACCGGCGGGAACAAAAACAAACGCGGACAGGCAAAAGCACGACAGGCTGCCGAAAAAATTGAGGAGCACGGTCCACCAGAGCACCCGGCCGGGCGGAACCTGGTCGTACACCCTGTTGAGCCGCAGGAACTCGAACCCCGCCAACAGCACCCCGCCCGCAAGGCAGCCCCCGCCGCCGTAGGCGAGCAGAGAGGACGCCCGGTCGTCCATTTCCAACGCGCAGGCGGCCACCGTGAGAATCAAAAAGCACAAGATCGCCGGAACGGCGTACGCTCGGCCCATGCCCCTGCCTAGCCCAATCCGGCCGGGCTGGGCAAGGGACCGAGAGCCCGCTCCAGCACGTGGCCCGCGCAAAGCACGGTCTCCTCGCCGAAGGACGGGCCGATGAGCTGCAACCCCACGGGCATATTGGTGTCCGCGCCCAGGCCCGCGGGCAGGGACAGCCCGGGCAGGCCGGCCAGGGAGGCCGAGATGGTGAAGATGTCCATGAGGTACATCTGCAGCGGGTCGGCCTTCTCGCCCACCTTGAAGGCCGTGGTCGGGCAGACCGGCCCGGCGATGAGGTCGCACTGGGCGAACGCGTCCTCGAAATCCTTCCTGAGCAGCCGCCGCACCTGGGCCGCCTTGCGGTAGTAGGCGTCGTAGTACCCGGCCGAGAGCACGTAGGTGCCGATGATGATGCGTCGCTGCACCTCGTCCCCGAATCCCTGGGTGCGCGTCTTGACGTACATCTCGATGAGTTCCTCGGCCGACCTGTCGCGCAGGCCGTAGCGCACGCCGTCGAACCGGGCCAGGTTGGACGAGGCCTCGGCCATGGCCACGATGTAGTAGGTGGCGATGGCCCAGTCGGTCATGGACAGCTTCACCGGCACGGTCCTGGCGCCCAGTTCCACGGCCTTGTCCACCGCGCCCTGGCAGGCGGCCCGCACCTCGTCGGACAGCCCCTCGCCCCAGTACTCCTCGGGCAGGCCGATGGTCAGGCCGGAAAAATCCTTGCGCGCATCCAGAGCCGCGAGATAATCCGGCACGGGCGCGTCCACCGAGGTGGAGTCGCGCTTGTCGTGGCCGGCGATGACCTGAAGCACGCGGGCCGCGTCCTCCACGCTGCGGGTCATGGGGCCGATGCAGTCCAGGGAGGAGCCGAAGGCCACCAGGCCGTAGCGCGACACCCGGCCGTAGCTGGGCTTCAAGCCCACCGTGCCGCAGAAGGACGCGGGCAACCGGATGGAGCCGCCGGTGTCCGTGCCCAGGGCGGCGAAGCACTGGCCTGCCGACACCGAGGCCCCGGAGCCGCCCGAGCTGCCGCCGGGCACCCGGTCCAGGTCCCAGGGGTTGTGGGTGGGGAAGAAGGCGGAATTCTCCGTGGACGAACCCATGGCGAACTCGTCCATGTTGGACTTGCCCACCACCACGGCCCCGGCCGTTTCCAGCAGCTCCACGGCCGTGGCGTCGTAAAAGGGCTTGAAATTCTCCAGCATGCGGGAGCCGCAGGTGCAGGGAGCACCCTTGGCGGTCAGCACGTCCTTGATGACCACGGGCACGCCCCACAGGGGCTTGTCCGGGTCGTACCCGGCCTTGTCCAGGTCCCGGGCCCGGGCCAGGGCGGCCTCGTCCCGCACGGTGATGAGCGCGGACACCTGGGGCTCGGTCTGGCGGATGCGGTCCAGGCTGGCCTGCACGGCCTGCTCGGCGGTGATGTCCCCGGCGGCCAGCAGGCCGCGCGCCTCGGTCAGGGTCTTGTGGATGAAGTCGCTCACGAGGAAATCCTAAACAATTCTGGGAACGATGAAAAACTGGCCATCACTTTCCGGGGCATTGGACAAGATGTCGTCGCGTTCGAACTCCGAGGCGGGCTCGTCCTTGCGCAGCACGCTGACGTGCTCCACCGGGGAGTACATGGGCTCCACGCCCTCGGTGTCCACCTCGGCCAGCTTGTCCATGTAGCGCAGGATGTCGTCCAGCTGGGGGGCGAAGGTCTTGAGCTTGTCCTCGGACAGTTCGAGCCGGGCCAGCCGCGCCACCCGGGCCACTTCCTCAGGGCCGATCTTCATGTCGTCCTCGCTTGCCGGTCGGTTCAGTTGCCGGAATGCTGTTTGGCCCGGTAGGTCTCGAGCCGTTTGGCGCGCTTGGTTTTGGCCCAGGCGACGCCCTTTTTCAGGACCTCCACGTCGGTCAGGGTCTTGCCCTCCTCACCCGGGCTGAACAGGAACAGGTCCTGATGGGCCAGGCCGGACCCGTCCCAGCGCACCGGGGCCAGGCTGAAGGAGATGTCGCCGGCCCGGGCCAGCCGCTGGTTCACGTCCTCGGGCGTGAAGCCCGCGGGCACCGCGCCCAGGGCGGCGGCCACGCGCACGAAGTCGTGCCCAAGGGCCACCCAAAAGTCGGCCTGGCCCAGGCCCTGCTCGTCCAGCAGGGTCTGCAGGCCCATGGCCCCGGGGCTCTCGGGCCACCAGGAGCCGGGACAGACCGAAAGCTTGAAGTAGTGCTCCTCCATGCTCACTTCGTCCAGGGCCCGGCTCCAGAGGTTGGGGCCCAGGAAGACCATGTCCGCGGCGTCATAGTAAAAGAAATTGGGCACCAGGAGCTGGGCCTGGGTCCAGCCGTCGGGCAGGAAGACCGCGCCAAAGGGCGGCGGCGGCAGGGGAGCGTCCTTGTCGAAGCTGACCGGGCGGTTCAGGACTTCGGCCACCTTGCCCCCCCACTCGGTATGCTCGCCCGGCGGGTAGGAGGCGTTGCCCACCACCTGTCCCCCGGCCAGGACCACCTGGGTCTCGAAGGCCTCCATCATGCGGACGCCGAACTCCTCCTGGGGATAGAGCACGCCGAAGGAGTGGATGCCCAGGTCGTTGATGGCCAGGGAGACCAGGGAGCGGACCTCGTCCTGGCGGCTGGGGAAGAAACGCCAGGCGTCGCGGCCTTCCACGAAGTCGCCCAGCCCGGGCAAGAAGGCAAACACGGCCCGGGTAGCCGGGAGCCCGGTGTCGGCCATGAGGTTGAAGGCGTCCACGGTCAACGGGCCGCCCACCACCATGTAGTCGCCGGGCAGGGCCGCGATGCGCTCCACCCAGCCCGGGGCGTCGGTGTTGACCACCTTGACCGTGACGTCGATGCCCGCCTGGGTCAGGGCCCACTGGGCAGCGCCCGCGCCCGAGACCACCTTGCGGCCCACGTCCTTGTACCGGCCGGTGATGGGCACGGCCAGGACCACCTTGAGGCCCGGGACCAGGCCCGCGCCGCCCATCTGGTGCAGCACCTCGCTGAAGAAGAGCTTGTCCGCCAGGGAGGAATAGGACAGGGCGTCCTGCATGGTCGCCAGGCCCGGGGCCGGGTCCATGCCCTGAGCCGCCAGCCTGCGGCCCTGCTCGAACAACATCACCGCGCCCGGGAAGGCCAGCCGCTGGGCCGGGTCCAGGGAGGCGGCCACGGAGTCGATGTCCTCCACGTCCTGCAGGGAGCCGTAGAGCACACGCTCCAGCACGCTCTTTTCCTCGGGCCCGGGGGCCTGGGCATAGAGCCGGGTCAGCAGGTCCACGGCCGCCTGGCCGCGTCCGGCGTCGAAATAGAGCCCTGCGTAGAGCGCGGCGGCCTCGGCCCGGTCCTTCCAGGACAGCTCGTCCTGGCTGACCAGGGCGGCCGCCTGGGCGTCCACGGCCTCGGTACGGCCCATGGCGAACAGGGTCGTGGCCTCGAGGCGGACGTATTCCGGGTCCGCGGCGGCTTCGGGCTCCAGGGCCAGCCACTGGTCCAGGGCCAGCTTGGCCTGGTGCTCGTGGCCCGACTCCAGGGCGGACACGGACAGCCGCTTGAGGATGCCTACGCGCTCGGCCCCGTCCAGGTCGGGCCGCTGCAGCAGGCGGGAATAGTAGAGTTCACTACGCTCGAAGCGTTCCTGGGCATAGGCCTGGTCCGCCTCGGCCATCAGCTGGGCCGTGCTCATGTCGGCCGTGCTTTCCAGGGGCCGCATGCCGGCGCAGGAGGCCAGCAGCAGGCTCGTCAGGACCAGGCAGGCCAACAAGGCCGCGGTTCCGGCCGTGGAAAACGCGCCCCGGCCGGGCGAGAGAGATTTCTGTATGGGCATGGTGGTTCGGTTTCGCGTCCGTTCGCAGGCTGCTTTGAATGAAAAAACCCGGCCCGCTCGTACGGGCCGGGTTAAACTACCTCGCTTGCAATCGCAAGGCAAGGGCCGGGCCGGGGGGGACGTCCCTGGTCAGGTCTGTTCGGCCCGCTGGGGGACCGGACCGTAGATGCGGTCCGTGAACTTCACGTACCAGGCCGCGGACTGCACCTGGATGACGTAGGCCAGGGCGATGACCAGGGCCGCGCCCGCGCCCTGACTTCCAAAGGCGTTGATGGCCACGGCCAGGGCGATGGACAGGTTGCGCATGACCGAGCCGTAGACCATGGCGATGGCGTCCCCGCGTGGCAGAAAGATGCGCGCGGTCATGGTGCTGAGCAGGAAGTTGACGCCGTAGAGCAGGAGCAGGGGCGCGAAGATGGCCAGGAGCATCTCCGGGTGCCCGGCGATGGCCCGGGCCTTGAGCGCCATGGCGATGAACACGATGCCCAGCACGCCCAGGATGGACAGGGCCGGGAACTTGGGCGCCAGCTCGCGGAACCCGTCCCGGCCGTAGCGGCGGATCAGGAGCCGCTGGGTGGCGTAGCCCGCGGCCATGGGCAAAAACACGATGAGCCCGATCTGCCTGAACACGGCCGCCATGTTCACGGACAATTCCGCGCCCAGGAGGAGCTGGACGTAGAACGGCGTGGCCAGGCTGCCCAGGGTCAGGCCGATGACCGTCATCTTCACGGCCGCGGCCACGTTGCCACGGGCCAGGCCGGTCCAGGAGATGGTCATGCCCGAGGTGGGCACCAGCCCGGCCAGCAGGATGCCAGAACCATGCCCGGCTGCCCCGGGAAAAAGGCCATGCCCAGGCCGAAGGCCAGAAAGGGGATGATCCCGAAGTTGAGGGTCTGGGTCAGCCATTGGGCCTTGGCGTCGCCGGCCTTGAACACCTCGCGCACCTTGAGGGTGATCATCATGGGATAAACCATGAGGAAGGTGAAGGGCATGATCAGGGCCTTGAAGGCCGAGGCGTCGGCCAGCAGGCCGAACAGGAACCCGGCCGCCAGCATGACCGGGATGGCCAGGACCAGATTTTTGCTGAGTTTCATGAGGGGTATCCACATGACGAGTCTCCTTGTCGAAATTGATGTCGGCGTTGATGTCGGCAAACCATACCAACCGGACAGGCAGTCGGCCTTGACGCCCGTCAAGCGGACGCGAAAAAGGCCCGCCCCCAAAGGGACGGGCCTCTTCATTCGCACCGAGGGAGGATTATTTGACTTCGGTGTAGTCCGCGTCCACCACGTCGTCGTCCTGGGAATCGGACGGAGGCTGCTGACCGCCCGTGTCCGGGCCTCCGGCCCCGGGACCGGCATCGGCCTGGGACTTCTGGGCGTAGAGCTGTTCGGCCAGCTTGTGCGAGGCCTGGGCCAGGTCGTTGGCGCCCTGCTTGATGGCCTCCACGTCGTCGCTCTCCAGAATCTTCTTGAGCTCCTCGATCTTGTTCTCGATCTCGGCCTTGAGCACGGCGTCCACCTTGTCGCCGATGTCGCGCAGGCTCTTCTCCGTGGTGTAGACCAGGGTGTCGGCCTGGTTGCGGGCCTCGATGAGCTCCTGCTTCTTCTTGTCCTCGTCCGCGTGGGACTCGGCGTCCTTGACCATCTTGTCGATGTCCTGGTCCGAGAGCCCGGAGGAGGCGGTGATCTGGATGGACTGCTCCTTGCCGGTGCCCATGTCCTTGGCCGACACGTTGACGATGCCGTTGGCGTCGATGTCGAAGGTGACCTCGACCTGGGGCACGCCGCGCGGGGCCGGAAGGATGCCGGTAAGCTCGAAGTTGCCGAGCAGCATGTTGTCCGCGCTCATGGGCCGCTCGCCCTGGAAGACCCGGATGGACACGCTGGGCTGGTTGTCGGCCGCGGTGGTGAAGATCTGGGACTTGCGGGTGGGGATGGTGGTGTTGCGCTCGATGAGCTTGGTCATCACCCCGCCCATGGTCTCGATGCCCAGGCTCAGCGGGGTCACGTCCAGCAGCAGCACGTCCTTGACGTCGCCAGCCAGGATGCCGCCCTGGATGGCGGCGCCCATGGCCACCACCTCGTCCGGGTTCATGCTCCGGTTGGGCTCCTTGCCGAAGAACTCCTTCACCTTGGCCTGGACCAGGGGCATGCGGGTCATGCCGCCGACCAGGATGACCTCGTCGATGTCCGCGCCGGTGAGCCCGGCGTCCTTGAGCGCCTTCTGACAGGGGCCCTTGGTGCGGTCGACCAGGTCCTCCACCAGGGATTCCAGCTTGGCCCGGGATATTTTGATCAAGAGGTGCTTGGGCCCGTTCTGGTCCGCGGTGACGAAGGGCAGGTTGACCTCGGTCTCCATGGACGTGGACAGCTCCTTCTTGGCCTTTTCCGCGGCCTCCTTGAGGCGCTGCAGGGCCATGCGGTCCTTGGACAGGTCGATGCCCTGGTCCTTCTTGAACTCGTCCACCAGGTAGGTGATGACGCGCTGGTCGAAGTCCTCGCCGCCCAGGAAGGTGTCGCCGTTGGTGGCGCGCACCTCGACTACGTTGTCACCCACCTCCAGGATGGAGATGTCGAAGGTGCCGCCGCCCAGGTCGAAGACCGCGATCTTCTCGTTGGTCTTCTTGTCGAAGCCGTAGGCCAGGGAAGCGGCCGTGGGCTCGTTGATGATGCGCTTGACGTCCAGGCCCGCGATCTTGCCCGCGTCCTTGGTGGCCTGGCGCTGGGAGTCGTTGAAGTAGGCGGGCACGGTGATGACAGCCTCGGTGACTTCCTCGCCCAGGTAGTTCTCGGCGTCCTTCTTGAGCTTCTGAAGGATGATGGCCGAGATCTCCGGCGGGGAGAACTTCTTGCCGTCAACCTCCACCCAGGCGTCGTTGTTCTTGCTGCCCACGATCTTGTACGGGCAGTGCTCGATCCACTTCTTGACCTCGGGGCCGTCGACAGCCCGGCCCATGAGGCGCTTGATGGCGAAAACGGTCTTCTCCGGATTGGTCACGGCCTGGCGCTTGGCGATGTCGCCCACCAGGCGCTCCTTGTCCGTGAAGGCCACGATGGACGGCGTGGTCCGGCCGCCCTCGGGGTTTGTGACACATTTCGGGTCCTTTCCCTCCATGACGTAAACGCAGGAGTTGGTGGTCCCGAGGTCGATGCCTATGATTTTACCCATGAGCCCGTCCTCCTATGAATCGGTGCGATATGGTATTCATCTTGTTCACTTCTTGGTCACCAGGACCTTGGCCGGCCTGAGCAGCCTGCCCTTGAGCAGGAATCCCCGCTGCACCAGCTGGCCGATGCGGTTCTCGCCGCCGCCGTCGGCCGGGATGGTGCCCAGGGCCTCGTGAAATTCAGGGTTGAAATCCTCGCCCTGCTCGCCCACCGCGGCCAGGCCGTGGCGCTCCAGGGTCTCCAGGAACATCTTGCGGGTCATGTCCACGCCCGTGGCGATGGTCTCGCAACCCTCCACGGACTGGGCGTGATTCAGGGCCAGGTCCAGGTTGTCCAGCACCGGGAGCATGTCCGACAAGACCGCCTCCTCGGCGTACTTGCGCATCTCCTCGGCTTCCCTGGTCAACCGCTTCTTGAGGTTCTCGGCGTCGGCCAGGCCGCGCAGGTAGCGGTCCTCGGCCTCCTTCATCACGTCGCAGGCGGGACAGACGTGCTCCCGACACAGGGCCTCGAGCTCGGCCTCGGACAGGGACATCTCCGTGGTCCCGGCGGACTTCCCGGCCGCCACGGCCTCGTCGTCTCCCTGCTCCTGAATGTCGATCTTGATCTCTTTGTCGCTGGCCATGTTCCCGTTCCTTGAATTCGCAAACCGGCCGCCTCGGCGGCCATGTTACGAATAAGCACCCAGTCCGGGTTGTCAACACGGCCCGGACCGATGCGAACGACTTTTTTCAGGAAATACCGGGCAAGGCGGGCCGGGTCACATTCTGAAGGAGCCGTTCTCGTAGATGAGGGTGCGCCTGCCGTCGGGCAGGACCGCGCTGACCCGCTTGGGGCCGGTGTTGACCATGTCCCAGTGCAGGCCGGACACGTTGAAGCCCAGGTCGGCCTCCAGCTCCGGGGTCAGGGCCGCGGCCGGGCCCGAGAAGCTGGACAGCAGGGCCGAGCCCAGGGCGATGTGGCAGTTGCCCCACTGCCCGCCGAAGTTCTCGTCCAGGAGCACATGGGCCATGAAGCGGTCGATGCGGGAGTGGCGCTTGTCCGTGAGGGAGAACTCGCCCACCCTGCGCGCGCCCGAGTCCGCGTACAGCCTGCCTTGCAGGAAGTTGAGCCCCCGATCGGCCTCGGCCCGGACCACCACCCCGCCCTCGAACTCCAGGTCCACGCCCTGGACCAGGCGGCCCTGGTACAGGCTGGGCATGTCCGCGTGGAACACGCCGCGGGTGGCCCGGCAGTCCGGGGCCAGGTAGACCTCGAGCCCGGGCAGGTTGCGGCCGGTGACGCCCACGAAACGGCGGTTGTCCCCGGGGTCCACGTACAGGTCGCAGTCGGCCGACTCCACGTGGAAACTCCGGGCGCCGAGCCCGTCCAGCCAGGCCCCGATCTCGGCCGTCTCATGGGCCAGCCTGCGCCATTCGCGGGCCGGGTCGGGCATGTTGAGCCAGCAGGCGCGCATGAACTGGCGCTCGTACTCGTCCATGTCCATACCCGCGGCCGTGGCCAGCTCTTCGGTGGGCCAGAGGCAGGTGGTCCAGCCCAGCATCCCGGCCCGGCGGCGGCGCTCCAGCACCTGGGCCACGGGACGGCGGGCCTTGTCCGCGTCGCTGATGAGGCGGGGATCGATGTGGGACAAATGGGTGACCGACTCCGGGGCCAGGATGGTCAGCACCCCGGCCGCCTGGGAATAGAGCTCCTTGTCGCCCGGGGCCTGGAACAAGAGCTGGCCGAAGCTGGAGTTGAGGTAGTGCTCGCCCTCCATGAGGGGCGTGGGCCGGGGGCGCAGCACCATGTTCAGGTGGGCGTCCGTGAGCGCGGCGTGGACCGCCTCCACCAGGCGCAGGCCCGGGTGGTCGTAGCGGACCACGATGTAGTCGCCGTTCTCAAAGGGCGCGTCCCGGGACTCCCGCAGGGCCCACAACAGCACCTCGGCGTAGTTCTCAAGGTCGGTCTGGGTAATGGCGGACATTACCTATAACATTGCCCTGAAACCGAAGATGTCAAGCTTCAGAAGATCAGGGGCACGACCAGGAGCACGAACAGGGACCAGACCAGGTAGACCGGCAGGTAGCGCACGGTCAGCCCCTCCACCACGTCCATGTCCGCCACCTTGAGGAACGAGCCCAGCACGCCTCCCAGCAGCAGGAGCAGATGGCCGGTGATGACCAGGTTCCCGCCCAGAAGAATCAGGGTTCCGGCGCCGAACGCGGGCCCGGACGCCAGGGAGAAGAGTTGGCTGATGACCGGCACGTTGGTTCCCAGGGCCACGCCCAGGAGCACGGCCAGGGCCGCGGCGATGAGGCGGTTGTTCTTCTCGGCCAGGCTGACCACGCAATACACGGCCAGGCCCAGGGCCACCATCAGGGCCACGGTGTGCATGAAGGGAACCAGGTGGGGGTCCAGCATGCTCAGTTCCATGGACAGCCGGAACACGAGGCGGCAGACCAGGTAGGCGGCGAACAGGAGCCCGGCCAGGGGCGCGAGTACGCGGGCGGCCTTGGGAGCCATGCCCCACTGGCCGAAATGCAGGGCCACCCAGGCGGACCAGACTTGAATCAGGGCCAGGCCGATGAAGAAGGCGTACCAATAGGCGTTGGCGCCCAGGCGCAGTTGGCCGAACAGGGTCACGCCCAGGACGGCCACCATGACCACGCCCAGGACGGCAAGAAACCCGAACGCGGCGTACTCGCCGTAAAAACGCACGAACGCCTTCCAGCTCTTGATGTCCAGCCAGTCCCCGGGCAGATAGGCCAGCCCCAGCACGAACAGGAAGGGCAGGCCCACGTGCAGTTGGACCAGGGTCCAGACCTCGCTGGGGGGCTGGTCGAACACGTAGTAGCCGTAGGCGCCCAGAGCGCCCCAGAACAGCAGGACCTCCCAGAACCGGGGCAAGGGCCAGTTCCGGTGGTGCAGGAGCATGAGGATGACCGCCAGGGACGTCCCCAGGGAGGACACGAAGATCAGGGCCGGGTCCGGGGGCTGTTGCAGGGTGAACAGCTTGTCGAACGGCAGGACCAGGGCCATGCCCACGCCCGCCAGCACGGCCAGGACCAGCCAGGGCAGCCAGTTCCCCAGCTTGTAGGCGTTGTTGCTCTCAGCCGCAGGAATGGTTTGGCCGTCAATGGGATGGTCCATGCTCCGCTCTCCTTGTTACGGTTCCGCCCCTCTGTATCCAATAGCGACTACAGCCTTGCGAATCATGCGCTGCCGGGAACCATAAGGAACATTGAGCCCCGCCGCAACCACCATCTGTGACAAAGCAAAACGTTCCAAAACAAAACCCCGGGGCCGAAACCCCGGGGCGCTCTGGTTTCATTGGCGTGAAACGACTTACTTGAAGACCAGCCGGCCGTCGGCCACGTCCAGGGTCACGGTCTGTCCGTCCGACAGGTCGCCGGAGATGATGCGCTTGGCCAGAGGCGTCTCCAAATGGCTCTGGAGGTAGCGCTTGAGCGGCCGGGCCCCGAACACCGGGTCGTAGCCCGCCTCGGCCAGGAAGGCCTTGGCCTCGTCGGTCAGCTCCAGCCCGATCTTGCGGTCCTCCAGGCGGCGACGCAGGCCCGCTGCCAGCAGGTCCACGATGGCCTTGAGTTCCTCCATCATCAGCGGCTTGAACAGCACCACCTCGTCCACCCGGTTCAGGAACTCGGGCCGGAAGTGGCCGCGCAGGGTCTCCATGACCCGGTCCTCGATGCCGGGCCTGAACCCGCCCCGCTCGTCGATGCCTTCCAGCAGCATGTCCGAGCCCAGGTTGGAAGTCATGATGACGATGGTGTTCTTGAAGTCCACGGTCCGGCCATGGGAATCGGTCAGCCGCCCGTCGTCCAATATCTGCAGCAGGGCGTTGAACACGTCCGGGTGCGCCTTTTCGATCTCGTCGAACAGGATGACCGAGTACGGCTTGCGGCGCACGGCCTCGGTGAGCTGGCCGCCCTCGTCGTAGCCGATGTAGCCCGGAGGCGCGCCGATGAGCCGGGCCACGGCGTGCTTTTCCATGTATTCGCTCATGTCCAGGCGGATCATGCTGTCCTCGCTGTCGAACAACGCCTGGGCCAGGGTCTTGGTCAGCTCGGTCTTGCCCACGCCCGTGGGGCCGAGGAAGATGAACGAGCCCACGGGACGGCGCGGGTCCTTGAGCCCGGACCGGGCCCGGAGCACGGCGTCGGACACGGCCTTGACCGCCTCGTCCTGGCCCACCACGCGCTCGTGCAGCTCGTCTTCCAGACGCAGAAGCTTTTCGCGCTCGCCCTCCAGCAGCCGGGAGACCGGGATGCCGGTCCAGCGGGAGATGACCTCGGCCACGTCGTCCGGGCCGACCTCCTCCTTGACCAGCCTCGGCTTGCCGTCCTCGGACATGGACTGGTCCGCAGCCTCCAGCTGGCGCTCCAGCTCGCCCAGACGGCCGAACTTGAGCTCCGCGGCCTTGTTGTAGTCCAGCTTGCGCTCGGCCTCCTCGACCTGCTGGCGCACGGCCTCGATCTCCTCCTTGACGCGCCGCAATCCCTCGATGGAGCCTTTCTCGTGCTCCCATTGGGTGGACAGCTCGGCCTGGCGGGTCTTGAGCCCGGCCAGGTCCTCCTCGATCTTTTCCAGCCGCTCGCGGGAGGCCTTGTCGGTCTCGCGCTTCAGGGCCTCGCGCTCGATCTCGAGTTGCAGGACCTGGCGGCCCACGTTGTCCAGCTCCTCGGGCTGGGAGTCGATCTCGGTGCGGATCATGGCCGCTGCCTCGTCGATGAGATCGATGGCCTTGTCCGGCAGCTGGCGGTCGGAGATGTAGCGGTCCGAGAGCACGGCCGCCTCGACCACGGCCCCGTCCGAGATGCGCACGCCGTGGTGGACCTCGAAACGCTCGCGCAGGCCGCGCAAAATGGAGATGGTGTCCTCGACATCAGGCTCCAGGACCATGACCGTCTGAAAGCGGCGCTCCAGGGCCGGGTCCTTTTCAATGTACTTGCGGTACTCGTCCGTGGTGGTGGCGCCGATGCAATGCAGCTCGCCCCGGGCCAGCATGGGCTTCAAGAGGTTGCCCGCGTCCATGGCCCCGTCGGTCTTGCCCGCGCCCACGATGGTGTGCAGCTCGTCGATGAACATGATGATCCGTCCGGCCGCCTCCTGGACCTCCTTCAAGACGGCCTTGAGCCGTTCCTCGAACTCGCCGCGGTACTTGGCACCGGCCACCAGCGCGCCCATGTCCAGGGCGAACACGGTCTTGTCCTTGAGGCCTTCGGGCACGTCCTGCTTGACGATGCGCTGGGCCAAGCCCTCGACGATGGCCGTCTTGCCCACGCCCGCCTCGCCGATGAGCACGGGGTTGTTCTTGGTGCGGCGGGACAGGATGCGGATGACCCGGCGAATCTCCTGGTCCCGGCCGATGACCGGATCCAGCTTGCCGCGCCGGGCCTCGTCCACCAGGTCGCGGCCGTACTTCTTGAGCGAGTCGTACGTGGCCTCGGGGTTGTCCGAGGTGACGCGCTGCTTGCCGCGCACCTTGGTCAGGGCCTCGTAGACCTTGTCGCGGTCCAGGCCGAAGTTGCGGTTGACCTTGCCCACGCTCGTGGACGGGGGCTCGTCCAGCAGGGCCACGAACAAATGCTCCACGGACACGTACTCGTCCTGCATGCGCTGGGCCGAGTCCTCGGCCCGCACCAGCACGGAGGACAGCCGCTGGGTGACGCTGATCTGCCCTGCTCCGGCCCCGGGGCCCGAGACCTTGGGCAGCTTGCCCAACTCGGCCATGATGGCCGCCTCGTAGTCCCCGGGCTTGACGTCCGTCTTCTTCAGGATGTCCCGGACGAGCCCCTTGTCCTGCCCGGCCAGGGCGGCCAGCAAATGCTCGCAGTCCACCTGCTGGTGGCCCTGGCGCACGGCGATGTTCTGCGCCTCGGACAGGGCCTCCTGGGATTTTTGCGTGAATTTATTGATGTCCATCGTGTTCTCCTAAAACCGAGATTTGGATGCGGCCGTCAGACCAGCCGTTTGAGTTCGTCGATCTCCTTTTCCAGATCCTCGACCTTCTCAACCAGGTCCACGATGATGCTCGCGCCCAGGGCGGACACGCCCAGATCCGCGGTCAGCCGCACCAGCTTGCGGATGCGGTACACGTCCCGGCGGCGGAACAGGTACTGGTCGGCCTTGGTCCTGAGCGGGGACACCCAGCCCAGTTCCACGATCTCGGCCATGCAGTCCGGCGTGACCGCGGTCAGGTCCACCAGCTCGGCCCAGGCCACCAGGTCGGAGCGCTCGGGCAGGCACAGGTCGGGCAGGCGCAAAAGGATTTCCTGAATACGTTTCGTGGTCATGCCTGCCCCCTAAAAATTCCTCGGATTGAATTCCGACTTCTTGGACAGCTCCTTGAAGAGCTTCTTCTCCACCTCGCTCATCTCGCTGGGCACCTTGACCATGACCCGGACCAGCTGGTCGCCGCGCTTGGCCCCGCAGCCCAGGCCCTTGCCCCGGATGCGCATCTTGCGGCCCGAGCTGGTGCCCGAGGGGATGTTCATGTCCACCGGGCCGTCCAGGGTGGGCACGCGGACCTTGGCTCCCAACGCCGCCTCCCAGGGGGTGACGGGCAGGTCCAGGATCAGGTTGTTGTCCCGCACCTTGTACAAATGGTGGGGCATGAGCTTGATGCGCAGGTACAGGTCTCCGGCCGAGCCGCCGCCCGCGCCGGGGTTGCCCTGCCCGGCCAGGCGGATGCGCTGGCCCTCGCGCACGCCCGGAGGAATCTTGACCTCCAGGGTCTTGGTCTCCATGTGCGGGCGGCCGTCCGGGCCGCGGGTCTGCTCCTGCAGGGTGATGGACTTGGCGCCGCCCTGGTAGGCCTCTTCCAGGGTGATCTCGTAGGAGGCCTCGGAATCCGCGCCGCGCCTGGGCCGACGCTGGTATCCGCGGCCCCCGAAGCCGTTCTCGAATCCGGAAAAGCCCTCGCCGGACTGGAACCCGCCGCCCCGGGAGAATCCGCCGCCGAAGATGGTCTCGAAGAAGTCGGAGAAGCCCCCGGCTCCGCCGCCCTGGCCGCCGAAGTCGAAACGCACGTTCTCGTAGCCCGGAGGCGGCTGGTACCCGCCCTGCTGGGACTGCTCCCAGTTGGGGCCGAGCTGGTCGTAGAGCTTGCGCTTCTCCGGGTCCTTGAGAACCTCGTGGGCCTCGTTGACCTCCTTGAACCTGCCCTCGGCCTTGTCGTCGCCGGGGTTCAGGTCCGGGTGGTACTTGCGGGCCATCTTCTTGAAGGCCTTGGAGATCTCTTCCTTGGAAGCCTTCTTGTCCACGCCCAGAGTCTTGTAATAGTCCTTGTATTCCACTGCGGTGCGTCCCTTCTCCTGGAGGTCGGGAGAGCGGATTCGCCCGCTCCCGCCATTGTCCAGAATAAGCCCCGTCAGTGGATAGTCAAGCGGAAGTGCGGGAGTTTTCCACAGGCCGGGCCGCCTAATCGTCCCGGTGATAGGCGCGCGCGTCCGGGTTCCAGCAGTAGTAGCAACGGTCCTTGAGCTGGAACGCGCGGACCAGGAGCATGCCCGCGGCGAATCCCCCGGCATGGGCCCACCAGGCGATGTTGGCCGCCCCGCCCGCCTGGGATACGAGCCCGGAGATGACCTGGATGGCGAACCACACGCCCAGGAAAAGGACGGCCGGAATCTCGAAAAAAAGCGGGATAAAGAAGATGGGGATCAGGGTCAGGACCTTGCCGTGGGGATAGAGCAGGAAATAAGCCCCCAGCACCCCGGCCACGGCCCCGGAGGCCCCGACGATGGGCACCCGCGCGTCCAGGTTGAAGGCCATGTGCACGGCCACGGCCGCCAGCCCGCAGATCAGGTAGAAGGCCGCGAACCGCCACGGACCCATGACGTCCTCGATGTTGTCCGCGAAGATCCAGAGCATCCACAAATTGAGGATGATGTGCAGCAGGCCGTCGTGCAGGAACATGTAGGTCAGGGGGGGGACGAGCAGCGAGCCCCGGTATCCCACGGCGGCCGCCCAGTCCGGGTCCACGTAGCGGTAGGGAACCACGCCGAAAAGATGAAACAGCTCGGCCCGCTGGAGCACGGGCAGGGTCAGCTCGTACCCGAAGGCCAGCGCGTTGAGGGCCAGGATGACGACCAGGGCCACGGGGAAATGCACCCGGGGGATGGTGTCGCGCAGGGGGATCACGCAGGGCTCTCCTGTTCCCCCACCCGCTCGATCAACGCCGAGATGCGGGCCGTTTCCCGCTCCTGCCGCCGATCGGCCAGCCAGGCGCAGACCCGAACCAGGGCCTTGGCCTTGTCCCGCAGTTCCCCCGGGCTGCCGGAGTTGTCCACCACCAGCTGGCTGGCCCGTATCTTGTCCGGGCCGGGCCACTGCCAGGAGTCGAACGCGGCCAACACGGCCGGGTCCAATCCCCGCTGCTCGCGAAACACGCCGGTGCGCAAGGATTCGGGGCACCAGACCCCGGCCACCGCGTCCACCAGTTCCCGGCCCGGCCAGCCGCCTTCCAGAAGCAGGGCTACTTCAGCAAAAGCGGCTGGGGCGAATCCGGCCGGAGCGTCCTCGTGGGCGGCGAAGAATTCCCGGGCCCGGTGCTCGACCATGGGGTGCACCAGGTCCATGACCTCGCGCCGCAGGGTCTCGGATTCGAGCATGGCCCCGAGCAGCGCCCTCTTGTCCACGCTTCCGTCCGGGGCGGTGTAGGCCCCGCCGAACCGGGCCTGGATCATGGCCGCGCCGTCCCCGCCCGGGCCGTAGAGCTCGGCCACGCAGTCGTCGGCCCGGAACACGGGCGCGCCCTGTTCCTCGAGAAACTTCATGAGCGAGGACTTGCCGCTGCCGGCCAGACCGACCACGCCCACCTTGAGGCAGGCGCGCGCGGCCTGGGACAGCAGGTCCAGCATGTCCTTGGGCACGGGAGCGCGAAAGACCAGGGGCTCCCCGGTTATGGGGTGGTCCAGGCCCAGGCGCAAGGCGTGGAGCATGACGCGCGGGGCGGAAAATTGGCCATGCTTCCGGGGTCCGTAGGTGTCGTCGCCGATGAGCGGGTGGCCCAGGTGGGCCATGTGGACCCGGACCTGGTGGGTGCGGCCGGTATGGATGCGCACGGCCACCAGGGACATTCGGCCGCGCGGGTCGGTCCACAGCCGCTGCCAGTCGGACCGGGCCGGACGGCCGCCCTTGACGGCCACGGCCATGCGCACCTTGCTCTTGGGGTCGCGGCCGATGGGCTCCTCGATGATCCCGGAGTCGGGTCCGCCATATCCGCCCGGACGGCCATGCACGATGGCCAGATAGTGCTTGATGGTCCTGCGCTCGGCAAAGGCCTCGGACAGGGCCAGCCGGGCGGCCTCGGTGCGGACCGCGGCCATGACTCCGGTGGTGGGCTTGTCCAGCCGGTGCACGATGCCCGGCCGGGCCGGGTCCAGCGCGGCCATGTCCGGCCAGCGGGCCACCAGCCTGTGGGCCAGGGTCGGGCCCTGCTCCCCGGGCGCGGGATGGGTGGAGATGCCGGCCGGCTTGTCCACCACCACCAGATGCTCGTCCTCGTACAGCACGGGCAAAGGCCCGTGGTCCGGGGGCAACGCCGCATCCGGACTTGCCCCGGGCTCGCCCGTGAGCACGAGTTCCTGGCCCGCTTCCACGCGCTGGGACGCGTTCTTGGCCGGGACGTTGTCCACCAGGGCCAAGCCCTGGGAAATCCAGGCCTGGACGCGCCCCCGGGACACGCTCTGGTCAGCCAGGCGGGCAGCCAGCACGCGGTCCAGCCGCTGGCCGGATTCGTCCTCTTCGGCCGTGAAGCGCCATGTGGTTTCGTAAGAATCGGCCATGACTTCACGCTATAGCCCCAATCGAACCAAAACGAAACCGAATCCAAAGGACGGACGGTCCTGGGCGGCGGGCCCCCATGTAAAGCCGTTAGAAAATGCCGCGTCCCCCAAGGGATTTCAGCGGGGGTTGACCGGAGCGGAAACTGGTGGGTAAACCGAATCGATTTGGCGCGAAAAATTTCGGACCCACCATCAGCAGGAGGAAAACGACAAGTGGCGTTCCATGTAGTTGACCATCCCCTGATCCGGCACAAAATCGGCCTCCTGCGGAAAAACGACATCTCCACCAGCCATTTCCGGGCTTTGTCCACGGAAATCACCCGCCTGTTGACCTACGAGGCCACCAAGGATTTGAGCACCGAACCGGCCACCATCCAGGGCTGGGCCGGGCCCGTGGACGTGGAAAAAATCGAGGGCAAGATGGTCACCGTGGTGCCCATCCTGCGCGCCGGGCTGGGCATGTTGGACGGAGTCTACGACATGATCCCCGGGGCCAAGGTCTCGGTGGTCGGGTTCTACCGCAACGAGGAGACCCTCCAGCCGGTGCAGTACTACGTCAAGCTGGCCAAGAACATCGAAGAGCGGCTGGCCATCATCCTGGACCCCATGCTGGCCACGGGCGGCACCTTCGCCGCCACCATCAAACTTCTCAAGGACGCGGGCTGCAAGAACATCCGCGGGCTGTGTCTGGTGGCAGCGCCCGAGGGCGTCAAACGCATCATGGACAACCACCCGGACGTGGACGTCTACGCCGCGGCCCTGGACGAGAAGCTCAACGACATCGGCTACATCATTCCCGGCCTGGGAGACGCTGGAGACAAAATTTTCGGAACCAAGTAGGGGGCGCCGCGTACCCGCCCCTGCCAAAGGAGGGATCATGAGCGACATTCATTCCACGAACTACAGCCTGCGCCTCAAAGACAGCATCCTCGGAGCCCAGATGCTTTTCGTGGCCTTCGGGGCCCTGGTGCTGGTGCCCATCCTGGTGGGCCTGGACGCCAACGTGGCCCTGTTCACGGCCGGCGCGGGAACCCTGGTCTTCCAGGTCATCACCAGGGGCAAGGTGCCGGTGTTCCTGGCCTCCAGCTTCGCCTTCATCGCGCCCATCGGCTTCGGGGTGCAGGAATGGGGCATTCCCGGAACCCTGTGCGGCCTGTTCGCGGCCGGACTGCTCTACGTGGTCCTGTCCTTCATGGTCCGCTGGGGCGGCGTTGGCCTGCTCAAGCGCGTCCTGCCCCCGGTGGTCACCGGCCCGGTGATCATGGTCATCGGCCTGATCCTGGCCCCGGTGGCCGTGAACATGGCCCTGGGCCTGGGCGGCGACGGCAGTGTGGTCCTGGCGCCCTCGGACGTGGCCATCCCCATCGCCCTGGCCTCCCTGGCCGCCACCATCCTGTTCTCCCTGCTGGGCAAGGGCTGGCTCAAGCTGGTGCCCATCCTGGGCGGCATCGCCGTGGGCTACCTGCTGTCCCTGATCTTCGACATCACCGGCCTGACCGGCGCGGCCTTCGACGCCCTCAACGCCTCGCGCACCGCCCTGGAGGCCGACATCGCCACCAAGGTGGCCGCCGGACAAGCCGTGGCCCCGCTGATCCCCAGCTTCGCCGGTCCCGAGCTGCTGAACTTCGGCGGCATCGTCAAGGCCCCCTGGCTGGCCGTGCCCAACTTCACCTTCCCCTCCTGGTCCAACTGGAACTGGGCGGCCACCCTGTTCATCGTTCCCGTGGCCATCGCCCCGGCCATCGAGCACTTCGGCGACGTGCTGGCCATCGGCGGCATCACGGGCAAGGACTACGTCAACAACCCGGGCATCAAGAACACCATGCTCGGCGACGGCATCGCCACCTCCCTGGCCGCATGCCTGGGCGGCCCGCCCAACACCACCTACTCCGAGGTCTCGGGCGCGGTGGCCCTGACCCGGGCCTTCAACCCGGCCATCATGACCTGGGCCGCGGTCACGGCCATCCTGCTGGCCTTCGTGGGCAAGCTGGGCGGCATCCTGCAGTCCATCCCCACCCCGGTCATGGGCGGCATCATGATCCTGCTCTTCGGAGCCATCACCACCATCGGCATCAACACCCTGGTCAAGTCCGGCGAGGACCTGATGCAGGCCCGGAACATGTCCATCGTGGCCCTGATCCTGGTCATCGGCCTGGGCGGCCTGGTCCTGCCCGTGGGCGACTTCCTGATCACCGTGTTCGGCTGGATCGGCGTGGACCTGACCATCGGCAAGATGGGCCTGGAGGGCATCGGCCTGGCCGGTATCCTGGGCGTGGTCCTGAATCTGGTCCTGCCCGGCCGCAAGGCCGCGCAAGCGACCACCCCGCCCGAGGAGCTGATTGATCCCCAGAATATGCCCTAACCCTCCGGCGAACCGAAACCAACAGGGCGGCCCTTTGCGGCCGCCCTTTTTTTCCGTACAATGTCAGCCATGAAAACCACCGTCACCGGCCTGGTGCTCACCTATCAGGGCGAACGCCTGCTCGAGCGCTGCCTGGCCTCCCTGGACTTCTGCGACAAGCTCATCGTGGTGGACTCCCAGTCCACGGACCGCACCCGTCAGATCGCCGAGGCGGCCGGGGCCCGGGTGGAGGTGCGGCCCTGGCCCGGGCCCGTGGACCAGTTCCGGTTCGCCCTGGGCCTCGTCGACACGGACTGGGTGGTGTCCCTGGACCAGGACGAGCATCTGTCCGCCGAGCTGCGGGATTCCATCGTCCAGGCCCTGGAGGCCGAGGAAGACGAATACGAGGACATGGCCGGGTACTGGGTCAGCCGCCGCTCCTTCTACTTCAACCGCTTCATGAAGCACTCGGGCTGGTACCCGGACCGGCTGCTCAGGGTGTTCCGGGCCGGACGCATGTCGGTCACTGCCTCGGGCGCGCACTACCATTTCTCGCCCCAGGGCCGCACCGAGCGGCTCAAGGGCGACATCGTGCACTACCCCTACCGGAGCTTCAGGGAACACCTGGACAAGATCAATTCCTACGCCCAGCAGGCCGCGGACGAAATGCGGGCCAAGGGCAAGAGGGGCGGGCTGTTCAAGGCCGTGGCCCACGCCAAGCTGCGCTTCCTCAAGCTCTACGTCCTCAAGCTCGGCCTGCTGGACGGCCGGGCCGGGTTCATCAACGCCCTGGCCGGGGCCTACTACGCCTTCCAGAAGTACATAAGGATCGAGGAAAAAGGGGATTGGGGGGAGTGACGCCTCCGGCGGCCAAGGGGCAAGCCCCTTGGAACCCCGAATATAAAAGGCCCCGTCCGGAATCCCGAACGGGGCTTGTTTGTTTCGAAGTCGGGGTCAACTAGCTTGAAAACGCGGTCATGAGCGTGGCCCCGGCCCCCATGTTGGCGCCGATGAAACAGGCGTCAAAGATGTCCGAGTCCGACCAGCCCGCCTGGCGGCAGCGCTCAATGACCTCCTTGGTCACCAGGGCCGGGTTCCGCAGCATGTCAGCCACCACCCCGAACAGCACCACCTCGTTCGGCTCCAGGGGAGCCTTGGACGGATCGTCGACCATGGCGTCGAGCTCGGCCTGTCCCGCACCCATCCTGGTCAACATGCCGCCGTTGAATTCGACGCAATAGGGAAAACCGGCCAGGCGCGCCCCCAAATAGCGGATGGCGGCCTGAAGCTGGGCCGACAACTTGGGGTGGCTCATGAAATACCCGAGGCTCTTGCACAACACCTGCTGCACGCCCGGGCTGGCGCTGTACAGCTGAAACGGCGCGGGGGGCTCCATTCCCTCGGGGAACAGGGAATAGTTTTCCTTGACCTGGCCCTCGGCCTCGGCCGGGGGGACGTACTTGATCTTGAACATGGCTCCTCCTGCTGGTTGTAAGGTTCGCTCCCTAGGGGGTCGGGACCTGCCCGAGCACCCGTTCCATGACCATGCGGCGGCAGCGGACCAGGGGGTCGCCGTTCTTCACCGTCTTCATGCGCAGGATCGCTCCCTCCCACGCCTCCACGATGAAACTGCCGGTCTCCTCCGTGTCCAGGTCCGGGGGCAGATCGCCCTGCTCCACGGCCTCGGCCAAAACCTTGGCCATGAACCCGGACAGGCCGCCCAGGACGCTCTCCAGGCGCTCGCGCAGATCGGGCGACAGGTCGCCCAATTCCTGGGCCAGGTTGCCGAAGGGGCAGCCCTGCTCGTAGCCCAGGTCGGCGAACCGCTCCTCGCCCTTGCGGAAAAAGGCCTCCAGCCGCTCCAGGGGCGGGCGGCTTTGATCGAGCAGCACCCCGCCCACACTCTGGCCCAGGGTCTTGGCGTGGTACTCGACAACGGCCACGCCAAAGGCCTCCTTGCTGGGGAAATAATAGTAAAAGGAACCCTTGGGCACCTGGCAGGCGACCAGGATCTCCCGAATTCCCGTGTTGTTGTAGCCCTTGCGGTGGATGATCTCCGCGCCCGCAGCCACGATGCGTTCTCTTGTTTCGTCGCTCATGGGGTTACTAGTAGACCGGTCGTCTAGTAAGGTCAAGCATTTTGTCGAACATGAAAAAGGCCCGCGTGCTCGAAAGAACAACGGGCCGGAATGCTTGCTTTTTCAGCTGCTACAAGGAATCGAGAAAGGCCAGGGCCTCTTTCACGTCCAGGGTGCCCACGTAGATGGCCCGGCCGGTGATGATGCCTTCCAGTCCCTTGGAGCCCAGCGGGGCCAGGGCCCTAACGTCGTCCATGTTGGTCACGCCCCCGGCCGCCACCACGGGCAGCTTGGTGGCCTGGCAAAGCTTGGTCATGGCTTCCACGTTCACGCCCGACTGCATGCCGTCCCGGGAGATGTCCGTATACACGATGAAGGCCGCGCCGTCCGCCTCCAATCGAGGCAACACGTCCTCCACGCACATACCGGCGTCCTCCACCCAGCCCTTGGTCTTGAGCCGGCCGTCCCGGGCGTCCAGGGACACGCCGATGCGGCCCGGGAACTCCTTGCATAACGCGGCGAAGGTCTCGGGCTCGGTCAGGGCGATGGTGCCGATGATAAGCCGGTGCACCCCGGCCTTGAAATAGGCCC
This sequence comes from Desulfovibrionaceae bacterium, assembly GCA_963666895.2. Classification (GTDB taxonomy): domain Bacteria; phylum Desulfobacterota; class Desulfovibrionia; order Desulfovibrionales; family Desulfovibrionaceae. The sequence goes on from CAXXNS010000007.1 coordinate 34,666, forward strand.
CGGCCGTCTTGGCGTCACGGATGCCCCCGCCCAATTGCACCGGAATGTGGATGGCCGCGCACAGGTCGCGGATGAGGTCGAAGTTCTTGGGCAGGCCGGAAAAGGCCCCGTCCAGGTCCACCACATGCAGGGCCCGTGAGCCCTGGGCCTCCCAGTAGCGGGCCTGGCCCACCGGGTCCGAGGCGAAGACCGTGACCTCGTCCTCCTTGCCCTGGGCCAGACGGACGCATTGGCCGTCCTTGATGTCTACGGCGGGGAATAGGATCACAGACCGAGCTCAAGAAGCATCTTGTCCAGCCCCTCCACGGCCAGGTACTTGGCCGTGACCCACTTGCCGTCGCGGTCAAAGAACTTCTCGGCATGGCCCAGGTCGTCGGACAGGGCCTTCTGGGTCTCGTCATAGTGCTTGCGCACGATGCCGTGGGGCTCGGCGATCTGGATCAGGTAGAGGTCCACCACCACCGAGGCGGGCTCCTCCACGGTGTAGGAGTCGCCCACGCGCTCGCGCCAGTACAGAATCTGCGGCACGAGCAGATAATCGGTCTTCATGCACCGGCCGACCTCCATCCAGTACTCCAGGGCGGGCCGCTTCTTGCCGCCGCCCAGGTCGTAGGTGACGATCTCCTGGCACTGGCGGGTGCCCTTGGGCGACACGTAGCCCGTGACCTGGTGGGCGTCGAGGATCATGGTCATGGCCTCGTCCAACTCGGCCAGCACGACCTTGTCCACGCTGCGGCCTTCCACGCCGATGTATCCGGCCAGGAGCTGCCAGTCGTAGCGCGGGTTGGAGAACCCGGCCACGGCCAGACGCCCCTCGGGGCGCTCCATGGGCGGGATGCGGTGCTCGCAGCCGGTCAGGAACAGAAAACCGGCCAGGGCCACGGCCGTGAGAAGAATCGAGCGCGGATGCATCAGTCAAGACTCCCTTTGGTGCTGAAGGCGCCTGTCCTTTTGGCCGAATTGGCGGCCGGACCGGCGGCCATGGCCAGGGCCAGGCCCGCGGCCTTGAAGGCCGCCTCGAGCAGGTGGTGCCCGTTGAGGCCGTACTGGAAATCGATGTGCAGGTTCATGCCCGCCTTGAAGGCCACGGACTTGAAGAATTCCCGGTAGAGGTCCTTTTCCTCGCCGCCCACGATGTGCGGCAGGCAGTCGTCGCGGTAGACCAGGTAGGGGCGGCCGGACAGGTCCACCACCACCCGGGCCAGGGACTCGTCCATGGGCACGTAGGCCCAGCCCACCCGGGCGATGTTCGACTTGTTCCCCAGGGCGGCGGCCAGGGCCTCGCCCAGGCAAAGCCCCACGTCCTCCAGGGTGTGGTGGCCGTCCACTTCCAGGTCGCCCGTGCAGGCGATGGTCAGGTCGAACCCGGCCCAATAGCCCAGCAGGGTCAGCATGTGGTCGGCGAACCCGAGCCCGATGGAAATGTCCGTGACGCCCGTGCCGTCGAGGGCGAGCGTCAGGCGGATGTCGGTTTCCTTGGTGGTCCGTTCGACAACCGCGGACCTGGTTGGGGACGTCATGTCGGCATGGCTCCTTTGGCCCGGGAGGTTACCCAAAAACCTGACGAAAGGGAACCGTCCGCGACATGGCCGTTTTTTACGCTCCCCCGGCCTGGGATTCGGCCTCGCGCTTCTTGCGCTCGCGGCCGAAGAAGAAGGCCACCCAGATGGACATCTCGTAGAGCAGAATCAGGGGTCCGGCCATGAGGGATTGGGTGAACGGGTCCGGCGGGGTCAGAATAGCGGCCACGCAGAAGGACACCAGGATGGCGTACTTGCGCTTCTTGCGCATGCCCTTGGACGTGACCATGCCCAGCCGGGCCAGGAAGAACACGAACAGCGGCATCTCGAAGACCAGGCCGAAGGCGAACAGGAGCTTCAAGGAGAAGCCCAGGTACTCCGAGAGCTTGGGCGTGAACGACACCATGGGCGTGGCGTAGCTGGCGAAGAAGTCGAAGCCGAAGGGGAAGACCACGAAGTAGCCGAACAGCGCGCCGGTGACGAAGAACACGGCCGAAACCGCGGCCATGGGCGCGATCCACTTGCGCTCGTGGGTGTAGAGCCCCGGGGCCACGAACAGCCACAGCTGATAGAAGATGTAGGGCGAGACCAGGAAGAACCCGGCCACCGCGGCCACCTTGACGTGGGCGAAAAAGGCCTCGGGCGGATAGGTGTAGATGAAGTGGCCCCGCTCCACCACCACCTTGACCGTGGCGTCGCGCACCGCGTCCAGGAACACGGGAATCTGGTCCACGTATTCGAAGTGCAGGTCGGTCATGACCTGCTGCAGGGCAGCGGAAAACTTTTCGAAAAAGTCCGGGGACAGGACGTGCTTGGTGTCCTCGATCTTGGTCAGGGCCTCGCGCATGGGCTCCATGAGCGCGATGAACATCTGCTCGGCGAACGCGTAGCAGGCCAGAAAGCCCACGCCCAGGCCGATGGCCGAGCGGACAAGGCGCTTGCGGAGCTCGCCCAGATGGTCGAACAGGCCCATGCGGCCGAGGTTTTCCTCGTCGCCCTTGCCCTTTTCTTCCTGGGACTCGGACTTGTCCCCCTCGGACTTGGCTTCTTCGGGCTTGACCGCTTCGGACTCGGCCTGCCCGTCCTGGGGCTTGTTCTCTTCGGGTTTCTTGGTCTCGTCGGTCATGCCATCTTCCCGGTGGTGGGAGGCACGGTATCCGCGCTCTTTTCGGGCTCGTCGTTGGCGGGCACGTCCGTGGCCGGGGTGCCGTGAACCGGCTCGGTGGAGGCGGTCTCGGTCGCGGTCTCGGCGGGCTTGTCCCCGACGGCCTTGTCAGCCTCCTCGGGCTTCTTCTCCTCCACCGCGGTTTCCACTGTCTCCTTGAGCTTCTTTTCCTCTTCCTTGATCTCCTTCTCCGCCTTCTTGACCTCCTTGTCGAAGGTCTCCTTGACGTCGGAGCTGACGCGCTTGAACTCGGCCATGCCCTTGCCCAGGGTGCGCATCAGGTCGGGAAGCTTCTTGGGCCCGATGACGATGAGCGCCACAATGATGATGATGAAAAGTTCCGTGGAGCCGATTCCAAACATAAGCTACTTCCGTGGAGTGTTATGGCCTGCCTATTCCCATTCTATAGTAGATGGCGGCTTGGAGGAGATGTCCAGGACCACCCGGTTCACCCCCTTGACCTCGTTGATGATGCGGCCCGAGATGCGGGCCAGAATCTCGCTGGGCAGCCGCGACCAGTCCGCGGTCATGGCGTCCACCGAGTCCACGATGCGCAGGGCGATGACGTGCTCGTAGGTGCGGTCGTCGCCCATGACGCCCACGGTCTTGAGCGGCAGGAGCACTGCGAAGCCCTGCCACACCTTGCGGTACCAGTCCGAGGCGCGCAGCTCGGCCGTGACGATCTTGTCCGCCTGGCGCAGGATCTCGAGGCGCTCCTCCGTGACCTCGCCGATGACGCGGATGGCCAGGCCCGGGCCCGGGAAGGGGTGGCGCCAGATGATGTCCTCGCTCATGCCCAGTTCGTAGGCCACCTTGCGAACCTCGTCCTTGAACAGCTCGCGCAGGGGCTCCACCAGGGCCAGGTCCATCTTCTCGGGCAGGCCGCCCACGTTGTGGTGGCTCTTGATGACCGCGCTGGGGCCCTTGAAAGACACGGACTCGATGACGTCGGGATAGAGCGTGCCCTGGCCCAGGTAACGTACGCCCTTGATGGACTCGGCCTCGCGCTGAAACACGTCGATGAAGGTGTAGCCGATAATCTTGCGCTTCTGCTCCGGGTCCTTGACTCCCTTGAGCTTGTCCAGGAACTCGGCCCGGGCGTCCACGCAGGTCACGTTGAGGTCGAAGTGCTCCTCCAGGAAGCCGATGACTTCCTGGCGCTCGTTCATCCGCAGCAGGCCGTTGTCCACGAAGATGCAGTACAGGTTCTTGCCGATGGCGCGGTGCAGGAGCACGGCGGCCACGGTGGAATCGATGCCCCCGGACAGGCCCAGGACCACCTTGCCGTCCCCGATCTTGTCCTTGAGATCCTGGATGGTGGACTCCACGAACCCGGCCATGGTCCAGCCCGGCACCAGCCCGGCCACCTTGAACAGGAAATTCTGCAGGATGATGTTGCCGTCCTCGGTGTGGGCCACCTCGGGGTGGAACTGGAGGGCGTAGATCTTCCTGTGCGCGTCGCCCATGGCCGCGAAGGGGATGGACTCGGTGCGCCCCATGATCTCGAACCCGTCGGGCAGGGCCTCAACCCGGTCGCCGTGGGACATCCACACGGTCAGGGAGCCGACGTCCTCCACGCCCTGGAACAGGAGCGACCCGGCGTCGCCCACCAGCTCGGCCCGGCCGTACTCGCGGTCGGACGAGGCCACCACGCGGCCGCCCAGCATATGCGACAGAAGCTGCATGCCGTAGCAGATGCCCAGGATGGGCAGGCCCATCTCCAGGTAGCGGGGGTCCAGGCCCGGGGAATCCGGGCCCAGCACGCTGGACGGGCCGCCCGAGAGTACCAGGGCTCCGGGAGCCAGGGCCTCGACCACGGCCGGGTCCGTGTTGCAGGGATGGATCTCGGAATAGACACCGGCCTCGCGGATGCGGCGCGCGATGAGCTGGGTATACTGGGACCCGAAGTCCAGGATGACCACGGAGTTCTTGTGTTGCATGGGCTTGTTCCCTACGCGAAAGCCATCTGCTTGAAAAGGCCGATTATGAGGACTCGACCCTGTAGTTCGGAGCCTCTTTGGTAATTATTACGTCATGCACGTGGGACTCCTTGAGCCCGGCCGGGGAGATCTGGGTGAAGCGGGCGTTGTTCTGCAACTCCCAGATGTTGGCGCACCCGGTATAGCCCATGCCCGAGCGCAGCCCGCCCACCAGTTGGTGGATGGACTCGGACACCGGGCCCCGGTACGGCACGCGGCCGACGATTCCCTCGGGCACCAGCTTCTTGGACTTCTCCTGGAAGTAGCGGTCCTTGCTGCCGTCCTTCATGGCGTCGATGGAGCCCATGCCCCGGTAGATCTTGTAGGTCCGGCCCTGGTAGAGCACGGTCTCGCCCGGGCTCTCCTCGGTGCCGGCCAGGAGCGAGCCCATCATGACCGAGTCCGCGCCCGCGGCGATGGCCTTGACGATGTCGCCTGAGAACTTGACCCCGCCGTCGGCGATGAGGTTCTTGTCCTCCTCGCGGCAGGCCTTGGCGCACTCCATGATGGCCGTGATCTGGGGCACGCCCACCCCGGCCACCACGCGGGTGGTGCAGATGCTCCCGGGGCCGATGCCCACCTTGACCGTGTCCACCCCGGCCTTGATGAGCGCCTTGGCTCCGGCATAGGTGGCCACGTTGCCGCCGATGATCTGGGCCTTGGGAAAGGCGGCCCGCAGCTCGGACGTGGCGTTCAGGATGTTCCTGGAGTGCCCGTGGGCCGAGTCCAGGACCAGAAAGTCGCAGCCCGCCCGGAGCAGGGCCTCGGCCCGCTCGATGCCGGCCTGGCCCACGCCCACGGCCGCGCCCACACGCAGGCGTCCGTAGGGGTCCTTGCAGGCGTTGGGGTACTTCTTGACCTTCTCGATGTCCTTGATGGTGATCAGGCCCTTGAGCTTGCCCGCCTCGTCCACCACCAGCAGCTTCTCGATGCGGTGCTTGTGGAGCAGGTCCTTGGCGTCCTCGGGCTCGATGCCCTCGGGCACCGTGACCAGATCCATGTGGGTCATGACGTCCTTGACCAGGCAGGAGGCGTCCTTGACGAACCGGATGTCGCGGTTGGTGACGATGCCCACCAGGAGCTCGCCGTCCACCACGGGCAGGCCGGAGATGCGGTAGTCGCTCATGATCCGCATGACCAGCTCCACGGTGTCGTCGGGATGCACGGTCAGGGGATCGCTGATCATGCCGGACTCGGACTTCTTGACCCGGTCCACCTCCCGAACCTGCTCCTCGATGCCCATGTTCTTGTGGATCACGCCCACGCCGCCGTGGCGGGCCATGGAGATGGCCATGTGGGCCTCGGTGACGGTGTCCATGGCCGCGGACAACAACGGGATGTTCAGGCGCACCTCGGGGGTCAGCTGGGTGGAGACGTCCACGGTGTCGGGCAGGACCTCGGAGTACTCGGGAAGCAGCAGTACGTCGTCGAAGGTCAGTGCCTTTTCAATCTTCTTGTCCATGCCTGTCTCCTTGATATCCTTTGCGGTCCTACAGTCCCAGGTAGGCCCGCTTCACGTTCTCGTCGGCCAGCAGGACGGCCGAATCGTCGGCCATGGTGATGCGTCCGCTCTCCATGACGTAGCCCCGGTGCGCCACCTTGAGGGCCAGGTTGGCGTTCTGCTCCACCAGGAAGATGGTGGTCCGGCTCTCCTGGTTGATCTGGGCGATGATCTCGAAGATCTGCCGGGTCACCAGGGGGGCCAGTCCCATGGACGGCTCGTCCAGCAGGAGCACCTTGGGCCTGGCCATGAGCGCCCGGCCCATGGCCAGCATCTGCTGCTCGCCGCCGGACAGGGTGCCTCCGGCCTGCTTGCGCCGCTGGGCCAGGATGGGGAAGAGCTCGAACACGTACTCGTTGTCGCGGCGTATGCCCTCCTCGTCCCGCCGCAGGAACGCGCCCATGTCCAGGTTCTCCTGCACGGTCAGGCCGGGGAAGATGAGGCGTCCCTCGGGCACCTGGCAAATGCCCAGGGCCACCACCTCGTCCGGGCTCATGCCCGTGATGTCCGCGCCCTGGAAGAGCACCGCGCCCTGCCGGGGCGACACCACGCCGCAGATGCTCATGAGCGTGGTGGTCTTGCCCGCGCCGTTGGCCCCGATGAGGGTGATGATCTCGCCCTCGTCCACGGTGATGGACACGCCGCGCAGGGCCTGGATCTGGCCGTAATAGGCGTCGATGCTCCTGACCTCGAGGATGGGTTCGCTCATTCTTCCTCCTCCCCGAGATAGGCCTTGATCACTTCCGGGTCGCGGCTGACCTCGGCCGGGGTGCCCGCGGCGATGAGGCGGCCGTAGTCCATGACGTGGACCCGGTCGGACAGGCTCATGACCATCTTCATGTCGTGTTCGATCAGGAGAATGGAAACGTCCAGGTCGGTGGCGATGGCGCGCACCAGCCGCTCCAGCGCCTTGGTCTCCTGGGGGTTCATGCCCGCGGCCGGCTCGTCCAGCAGGAGCAGGAAAGGCTCGGTGGCCAGGGCCCGGGCGATCTCCAGGCGGCGCTGCGCCCCATAGGGCAAGTTGGCGGCCAGCTCGTTGACGAACCGCTCCAGGCCCACCCGCTTGAGGTACTGGTAGCTCTTGTCCACCACCTCGGCTTCCTGGCGGCGGGTGCGCGGGTCGCGCATGACAGCGCCCAGGATGCCGGTGCGGTTGCGGCAGTGCCTCCCGATCATGACGTTCTCCAGCACGGACATGCTGGGGAACAGGCGGATGTTCTGGAAGGTGCGGGCCAGGCCGATCTCGGTGACGTGGTTGGGCTTCCGGCCGTTGAGGCGCACCGGCTTGGTGCCGGGCCGCTCGGCCTCCATGGACCCGCCCGTGGGCTCGTAGATGCCGGTGATGCAGTTGAAGAAGGTGGTCTTGCCCGCGCCGTTGGGCCCGATGAGCGCGGCCACCTCGCCCTTGGCCACGTGCATGTCCACGCTGTCCAGGGCCCGGATGCCGCCGAAGTCCATGGTCAGGCCCTGGACCCGGAGCACGGAGGAGTGGCTAGTCATCGACCGTCACCTCCTCCTTGTATTCGTAGCTTCGCCGCTTGGCCGAGATGAGGCCCTGCGGGCGGAAGACCATGATCAGGACCAGGAAACCGCCGAAGGCCAGCATGCGGAACTGCTCCAGCCCCCGGAGCCACTCCGGCAGCAGGACCAGCACCAGCGCGCCCAGCATGACGCCCGGGATGGAGCCCATGCCGCCCACCACCACGATGGACAGGATGACGATGGATTCCATGAGCGTGAAGCTGCCCGGGTTGATGAAGCCGATGTTGGCCGCGAAGCACACGCCGCCCATGGCCGCCCAGGTGGCTCCCAGGGCGAAGGCCGTCAGCTTGGTCTTGGCCTTGTCGATGCCCATGGCCTGGCAGGCGACCTCGTCTTCCTTGAGCGCCTCCCAGGCCCGGCCTATGCGCGAGTTCTTGAGCCGGTTGACCACGAAGATGGTAAAGATCAGCAGCCCGATCATGATGTAGTACATGTAGGTGGTGGCCTGCATGGCGCCCATCTCCACCCCGAACAGGGGCGGCCGGGCGATGCCCGAGATGCCGGAGGGCCCCATGGTGAAGGAGCCCCAGTTCTCGAGCACCAGCCGGATGATCTCCCCGAAGCCCAGGGTGACGATGGCCAGGTAGTCGCCCCGCAGCCTGAGCACCGGGTAGCCCAGCAGGACGCCGCACAGCGCGCCCAGGAACATGGCCCCGGGCAGAACGGCCCAGAAGCTGATGCCGAAATGGTGGTCCAGCAGGGCGTAGGCGTACGCGCCCACGGCGTAGAAAGCCACGAACCCCAGGTCCAGCAGCCCGGCCAGGCCGATGACGATGTTCAGGCCCAGGCCGAGCATGATCCAGATCATGAACTTCACCAGGATGGTTGTCTGGTAGAAGTTCACGAACTGCGGAAGCATCAGGGCCCCGACGCAGACCACCAGGGCCAGGGGCAGGAACACCTTGCGTTCGCCGAACAGGCGGCGGCCCTTCTCCATGGCCCCGGCCCAGGACGGCGAGATGGTGGCCAGCAGGCTCTTGCCCGTCCCGTACTGCTTGCGGGCCATGGAGAACCGCCAGACGTAGGACAGGAAGAAGATGGACACCCCGATGTAGATCAGGTTCTGGAAGCGCCAGGTGATGGTGTCGTTGATGGTGTCGACCTTGATGCACAGGATGGGGAAGGTCAGGAACATGAACCACAGGCCGGCCAGCAGGGAGCGCTTGAGCTCGGTCAGCCAGCCTTTGGCGTGTGCGTTGCGTTTGCGTTGCGCCATACCGACCTCCTAGACCTTCTGGGCGGCTTCCTTGCCCAGGATGCCGGAGGGACGGAAGATGAGGATCAGGACCAGGAGCGCGAAGGCGAACACGTCCTCGTAGTCCGAGGACACGTAGCCCGTGGCGAAGGCCTCGGTCCAGCCTAGGATCAGGCCGCCGAGCATGGCCCCGGGGATGGAGCCGATGCCGCCCAGCACCGCGGCCGTGAAGGCTTTGATGCCGGCGATGAAGCCGATGTAGTAGTTGATCTGCTCCATGTGCGAGGCGATGAGCACCCCGCCCACGGCGGCCAGGGCCGAGCCGATGACGAAGGTGGCCGAGATGACCTTGTCCACGGAGATGCCCACCAGCTGGGCCATGCGCCGGTTCTGGGCCGTGGCCCGCATGGCCTTGCCCAGCCGGGTGTACTTGATGAACAGGGTCAGGCCCAGGCACATGAGGGCCGTGGTGACCACGATGAAGATCTCGCCCGTGGTGATGATGCCCTTGAACCCTTCCAGGAAGGTCAGGTCGGGGGTGAGCTTGGCAAAGGGCAGGAACTGCTCGGTCTGGGCCAGCATGACGTAGTTCTGCAGAAAGATGGACATGCCGATGGCCGAGATGAGCGGCGACAGCCGGGGCGCGCCGCGCAGGGGCTTGTAGGCGATCTTCTCCACGGTGTAGCCGTAGGCCGCGGACCAGACCACGGCGCAGACCATGGCGATGGCCAGGATGGCCATGAGCGGCAGGCCCAGCAGCCCGAACACCCCGGCCGCGATGAGGCCGGTGAAGGCGCCGATCATGTAGATCTCGCCGTGGGCGAAGTTGATGAGCTCGATGATGCCGTAGACCATGGTGTAGCCCAGGGCGATGAGCGCATAGATGGAGCCCCTGGTCAGGCCTCCGAAGAAGAGTTCAAAGAAATAGTCCATGACGGGTCGATTCCCGGAAAGAACGCCAGGGAACGGGCTCTAAGACCCGTTCCCTGGGCGGGTTTGTTCAGCGCGAACGCCGGGTTCGCGTCGTTACTTGATCTCTACGTACTTGCCGTCCTGCACCTGGTACATGGAGAAGCCGACGCCCTCGGCGTCACCCTTGGAGTCGAACTTGATCTTGCCGACCGGGGTCTCCACGTAGCTGTTGTGCAGCGCGTCGATGATGGCGTCGTACTCGGTGGAGTCGGCCACGTCGATGGCGTTCAGCAGGGCCAGGGCGGCGGAGTAGGCCTCGGGGAAGAACGGGCCGGGCTCGGCGCCGTACTTGGCCTGATGGTCGGCCAGGGCCTTCTGGTACAGCGGGTTGTCGGAGAAGTCCTTGGGACCGGAGGCGTAGACGCCCTCGGCGTACTCGCCGGCGACCTTGATGAAGGTGTCGTCCTTCACGCCGTCATCGGAGATGAAGGGGATGTCCAGGCCCTTCTTGCGCATCTGGGAGACGATCTTGGAGGCCTCGGGATGGTAGCCGCCGAAGATGACGCCGTCAGCGCCGGCGTTCTTGATCTTCTGGACCACGGCGGAGTAGTCCACCGCGCCCGGGGTCACGCCCTCGAACAGGGCCACGTCGATGCCGTCGGTCTCCTCGATGAACTGCTGGGCGAAGGTGGCGAAGCCCTTGCCGTAGTCACCCTTGTCGTGGATCACGGCGATGTTCTTCAGGCCCAGGGATTGGGCGAAGGACACGCCCAGGGCGGCCTGCGCGTCGTCGGAGGCGATGGTGCGGAAGAAGTTCGGGTACTCGCCGGACTGGGTCAGCGGCGGGTTGGTGGCGGACGGGCTCATGACCACGATCTTGGAGTCCAGCCAGATCGGCAGGGCGGCCTTGGTGGCGCCGGAGCAGATGTGGCCGATGACCACGGTCACGCCCTCGGACAGCAGCTTGGTGGCGGCGCTGGTGGCCACCTCGGGCTTGCACTGGTCGTCCTGGGGAACGACCTTGACCATCATGCCGTCGATGCCGCCGGCGGCGTTGATGTCCGCGACCACCAGCTCGGCGGCGTTGATGCTGGGCAGGCCGTAGGAGGCCAGGTCGCCGGAGTGGGCACCGGCAACGCCCAGAACGATCTCGCCCTTGGCTTCCTCGGCCGCGGGAGCCTCGGCAGCGGGAGCGGCTTCTTCAGCAGCCTTTTCCTCGGCCGCGGGTTTTTCCTCACCACCGCCGCAACCGGCGACCAGGAAAGCGGCCAGGGCCAGCGCCAACAGCAAGACGATCCATTTTCTCATGACTTCCTCCTCGAAAACAGTGGAGTTCCAACAAGTAGGCACAGTTGCCAGTATCTCCCCCCGCCGGACGAAACCACCTTCCCAAGAGGCCGCCCGACGTGGCGCATCAATGCTCAAAGTGGGGTACTTTAGTGAGAAAAGTCCAGCCTTGTCAACAAACTGGGCGTTGCAGGCCGGTCCTGAAAATCCCTAGGGATTCCCGCTTTCTGCCGCACCCGGCTCCGTGTTCTCCAACTCCGCGCGCGCCTGTTCCTTGAGATCGTCGAATCCCTCCAGGTCCAGCACCGAGGAAAAGGCCTCGGCCGCTCCCTCGGCGTCCCCCACGCGGTACTTGAGGAGCACGGCCAGGTTGTAGCGGGCGTAGCCGTCCGCGGGATCGACCTCGATGATCCGGCGCAGCGCCTCGGCCGCGTCCTCGTTCTTTTCCATCTGGAAATACATGGACGACAGCCTGTGCAGGGCCGGGATGTCCTCTCCGGCCTGCTCCCGGACCTGGGCCAGCCAGCCCAGGGCCGCTTCCTCGTCCTGGCGCATGAGCTGGATCTCGGCCAACTGGAACAGGGCCTCCAGGTCGGCGGGGTTCTCGCCCACCCGCTCCTGCAGGGCCTCCATCATCTGGCGCACCGCGTCCATGTCCATGCCCTGCCCGGCCATGCCCTCCTGGGCGCCGTGGCTGTGGGTCTGGACCTGCTTCTGCATGCCGGGATTCTGGAGCCGGTAGATCAGGGAGCCCACGAAGATGGCGGCCAGTCCCAGGGCCACCACGACGAGGGCGGCCTTGCGGCCCTTGTTCCCGTTCATGGCGTCAGTGGTCATGGCTCAGGGCCTCCAGTTGCTTGACCCGCTGCGACAGGCGGCGCGAGCGGACGGCCAGGAAGGCGGCATAGCCGACCAGCCCGGCCCAGAAGGCCACGTTGGCGGCCACGAGATATCCGTTCATGACGATGCTCCCTTGCTGTAGTCGTTGGCCCCCGGGGCCTCCATCTGCCTGGCGAACTCGGCCGAAATCAGGGCCTCGGACCTGCGCTGGCGGGCGCGGATGAGCAAAAAGGTCAGCCAGACCAAGCCCATGGCGGCCAGGCCCACGAACACGGTGTTCCACATCTCCGGGGTCATGCCCGAGGACTTGCGGGCCGTGTCGGCCGGATGCACCCCGCCCCACAGGGTGGTGGCGAAGAAGACCAGGGGCACGTCCAGGAAGGCCACCACGCCCACGGCCGCGCAGACCAGCCCCTTGCGCTCGCGTCCGATGGGAGCGGCCCTGAGCACCAGATACCCGGCGTACACGTACCACATGATGAGCGCGGTGGTCAGCTTGGGGTCCCACAGCCACCAGTGGCCCCACTCGGCCCGGGCCCAGAGCGAGCCTGTGACCAGGACCATGCCCGCGAAGAGCACGCCCAGCTCGGCCGCGGCCGCGGCCAAGGCGTCCATGCCCGGGGAGCGCTTGAACAGGTAGGCCAGGCTGGCCACGAAGACCACCAAAAAGCTGACCAGGGCCCACCAGGCCAGGGGCAGGTGGAGGTAGAATACCTTCTGCACCAGTCCGGACTGGGCCACCGGCGCGTAGAGCCAGATCACGGCCTGCTGTCCGGCCAGTCCGGCCACGGCGGCCAGGGCCAAGATCGAAGTCTTGTTCATGAAATCAATCCTCTCCGGTATAAACAAAGGGGAACAGCAACATGCCCGCTCCCCCGAACAAACAGTCGAAGGCCAGGACCAGACCCAGCCAGGAGGCGGTGTCTCCGGTGTCCAGGCCGGAGAAGACCGTGCCGAACAGGGTGATGGCCCCCAGGAGCACGGGCACCAGCAGGGGAAACACGATCACCGTGAGCAGGGATTCCCGGGCCGCCTGCCCCTGGCCCAACGCGCCCAGCAGGCTGCCCACGGCCACCAGCCCGGCGTCGGCCGCGGGCACGGTCACCAGCAGGAGCCACAGGGGACCGCGCAAATCCTGGCCCAGGAACACGGCCACTGCGGGCAGGAACACGGCCTGGGACACCAGCAGCAGGCTGAACCCGGCCAGGGCCTTGCCCAGCCAGACCGCGTGCACCGGCGCGGGCGAGGTCAGCAGGCCAAGCCGGGCCTGGGCCGCCTCTTCCAGAGAGAAGAGGTCGTTGAACACCAGGACCAGGCCGAAGGCCGAGGCCAGCCAGAAGATGGTGGCCGCGGCCCTGGGCGGCACGGCCGCGCCTTCCGCGTAGGCCAGTGAGAACAGAAAGATGAGCACCAGGCCCAGGAGCACGGCCTGGACCAGCCCCTGCCCGCCGGACAGGGAAAGTCGCAGGTCCTTTCCGGCCAGGGCCAGGGCGCGGCTCAGCATGCGCCCTCCTCCACAGCCTCGGCCACCGGTTCCGCCAATACGCCCGAAGGAACGTACTCGCCCACCGGGCCCAGCCAGGACACCGCGCTGCCCTCCAGGACCAGGACCCGGTCGGCCAGGGCGCGGTCGGACTCGAAGCGGTGGGAGACCCAGACCAGGGACGCGCCGCGCTGACGGAAGGCGGCCAATTCGCGCTTGAGCAGGGCCCGGGACGGGGCGTCCAGTCCGGTGTCCGGCTCGTCCAGGAAGAGCAGCTCGGGCTCGATGAGAAAGAGCCGGGCCAGGGACAGCCGCTGGGCCATGCCCCGGGAAAAGGTTCCGGCCGGTTCCTCGGCCGCGCGCAACAGCCCGACCCGGTCCAGGATGGCGTCCAGCCCGGTCCGGTCCACGCCCGTCTTGTACATGCGGGCCCAGAAGGCCAGGTTGGCCCGGGCCGTGAGACCCGGATAAAGGAAGGTGGCGTGCCCCAGGAAGGCGCTGCGCTCAGGGTCGGCCCGGTTGTCCACGCTCCCGGCCGTGGCCCGGGACAGCCCGGCCATGACCTTGAGCAGGGTGGACTTGCCCGCGCCGTTGGGGCCGAGCACCAGCAGGGTCTCGCCCCGGCCCAGGTCCAGGTCCACGCCCTTGAACACGAGCTTGTCGCCGTAGAACTTGGCCACCCGCGCCAGGCTGAGGAGCGGACCGGATTCCGTCACGACAGGCTCTTCCTGCGTTTCAGGAGCAGGAACGAGGCCAGACACATGAGGGTGCCGCCGATCCATATCCAGTTGACCAGGGGCTGCACGGACACGGACAGGGTCACGGAGCCGTCCCGGGTGTCGTAGCCCAGCAGGGTGGCGTAAATCTCGTTGCCCAGGCCCGGGATGACCGACACCTCGGCATAGGAGTCGCGGTCGTTGTTGGCGTACCAGCGCCGTTCCGGGACCACCAGGCCGATCAGGTCGCCGTTCTTGCGCACCTCGGCCAGGGCCACGAAGGCGGTCAGGGCCGGGGTTTGCCGGGTCTCGAGGCCCGCGTTGGTCACGGTGTAGTTCTGCACGGTCATGCTCTGGCCGGGCAGCAGGGTCTGCCGCTCCTCCACCTTGTACGGGCCGGACACGGCCACGCCCAGGACCATGAGGGCCAGGCCCAGGTGGACCAGATGGGCCCCGACCACGGACTTGAGCTTGCGCATGGTGGGCAGGAGCAGGAAGACCAGGCCCACGGTCCCGACCACGGCCACGCCGGCGGCCGCGCCCACCAGGGCCAGGGGCAGGGTCACGCCCCTGAAGGCCAGGATGAGTCCGGCCGCCAGGAGCAGCCCGCCCGCGATCAGCAGGCCGTGCTTGTGGCGCAGGCCGCCCTTCCAGCCCAGCCAGGGGCAGGCGCAGAGCATGAGCGCCAGCAGGACGATGAACGGCAGACAGACTCTATTGTAGAAGGCCTGGTCCAAAGCCTGGGGCATGTCGGTCCAGAGCTTGGAAATCACCGGCCAGAAGGTGGCCAGTCCGACCACCAGGCCCAGGGCCACCAGCACCCACGCGGCCACCAGCATCAGGCCCTGGCGGCTGACCAGGCCGTGCAGGGCGCGGTACACCGGCCGCTCGGACAGAAAGATCACCAGCAGGGTCAGGC
Source organism: Desulfovibrionaceae bacterium (assembly GCA_963666895.2). GTDB lineage: Bacteria > Desulfobacterota > Desulfovibrionia > Desulfovibrionales > Desulfovibrionaceae. The sequence continues at coordinate 49,725 of CAXXNS010000007.1, forward strand.
CCAGGCCGCCGAGCATGAACAGCTCCAGGGGCATGGCCACCCCGCCGGACCCGAAGGTGTGCAGGCTCTGCACGTCCACGCCCGAGCGCACCAGATAGGTGCCGAAGATGCAGAGCAGGAAGGTGGCCGAGGCCAAGAACACGTTGCTGCGCTGCAGGGCGCCCCGCCTGACCTCGATGAGCCCGGTATGCAGGAAGGCCGTGCCCGTGAACCAGGGAATGAGCGAGGCGTTCTCCACCGGGTCCCAGGCCCAGTAGCCGCCCCAGCCCAGTTCCATATAGGACCACCAGCCGCCGAGCACGATGCCCGCTGTCAGGAACATCCAGGCCAGCACGGTCCAGTTGCGCACGGCCATGACCCAGCTCTTGGGCTCGCCGCTGGCCATGGCGGCCAGGCCCAGGCAGGCGGGCAGCGCGAAAAAGGCGTAGCCCAGGAAGAGCAGGGGCGGATGGAAGGCCATGGCCGGGTTCTGGAGCAGCGGGTTCAGGCCCAGGCCGTCCGGGGGCACGGGAACCGTGGACACGAAGGGGTTGGACCAGCTGGTCAGCAGCAGGAGGAACACGGCCTCCACGGCCAGGAAGAATATCCAGAACAGGCGGCGGGTGTCCTCGGTCATGGACCGGTAGCCCCGGGTCATGGAGAACAGCACCCCGCCCAGGCAGATGGTCATGGCCCAGAAGAGCAGCGACCCGGTGCGGCCGCCCCACAGGGCGGTGACCCGGTAGAACAGGCTCAGGTTGTTGTCCACGTTCTCGTAGACGTAGAGGAAGGAATAGTCCCGGGCCAGCAGGGCCACGAACAGCACGGCCGTGGCGAAGCCGACCAGCATTGTCACGGCCACGTGGCCGCGCTCGGTGACCACCAGGCCGCCGGAATGGCCGCGCCAGGCGGCGTAACAGGCCTGCCCGGCCAGGAACAGGGCGGCCAGAAGGGCGAACAAAAGGGCCATGTATGCGGCCAGATGCATAGGGTCTCCTTGTGCGATACGTTGCGCGCTCACTCCGGAACGGGTGAGAGTAATTCCTGCCGGGCCCGATGACAAGGCCGGGGCAAGAAAACCCGTCTAGGAGTCCTGACGCTGTTCCTCGTACTTGGACGGGCACTTGGTGGTCAACTGGACGGCCTTGAACGTCCCGTTCTCCAGGCTGCCCTTGATGATGACCTCCGACCCGGGAGCAAAGGTGTCCGGGATGGCCCCGGTAAAGTCCACGGGCAGGACCGCGTCGGGCGCCTGCTCGTCGTAGACCAGAAATTCCAGGCTCAGGTTGTCGGACCCGCGCACAAGCCCCTCCTCGGCCACCTTGCCGTAGAGCCGCAGCTTGACCATGCCCTCGGAGCCCTTGTCCAGGGCCTGGGCCACGGTCAGGGTGGGCGTGGAGCCCTGGGCGATGCCCGAAACCAGCAGGTAGCCCAACCCGCCCAGCAGCAGGACCAGGGCCACCACGTAAACGGCCTTGTTGTTCTTTCCGGCCATGTGTTCCTCTTCAGGCTGTTGAAAAACGGCAATCTGCTGCGTTGCTTCAAAAAGTTCAAACCCTCGCGTACGCAAAGTACGCGTCGGTCTTAAACTTTTTTTGCGCCTTGCATCTCACCATTTTTGAGCAGCCTGCATTTTTGATTTTTCAACGGACTGTTATTCTCCGGCCGGGGGAGGTTCCTCTCCGACCGTCTGCTTGATCAGTTCCTTGCGCCGCTGGCGCGCCAGTTCGCGCATGTCCACCACCTGGTCGGTTTCGTCCACGATCTCCGTGCCCAGGATTTCCTCCAGCACGTCCTCCAGGGTGACCACCCCGGCCAGTCCGCCGTACTCGTCCAGGACCGCGAACAAATGAACCCGGCTCTCCAGGAGGGCGGCCAGGAGCTTGTCCAGGGTCATGCTCTCGAGCACGAACCGGATCTCGCGCATGAGGTCGGACAGCTTGAGGTCGTCGTGGTCGTCGGCCAGGGACTCCAGCACCTGGCGGCGGAAGACCACGCCCACGATGTCCTCGGGCTCATCGCCATAGACCGGGATGCGGCTGTGGGGCCAGGTGGCGTGCGAGGTCCGGGCCTCGGCCACGGTCATGTCCGCGGGCAGGGAGAAGACCACCGTTCGCGGGGTCATGATCTGCTCCACGGTCTTGGTGTCCAGGGTCAGAATATTGCGGATGCCCTTCTCTTCGTAGGGCTTGATGATCCCGGCCCTGCGGGTGAGCGTGACCATGGCCCGGATGTCGTCCTCGGTGTGCTCCACACGCTTGCCGCGGCCGCGCACCAGCCTGCCGATCCATCCGGCGGCCCAGATGGCGGGCAGGAACACGACGACCAGGAAACGCATGATCCCGGCCAGCCCGGGGGCCAGATTCCGGGAATAGACCACGCCCACGATCTTGGGCAGGATTTCGGAAAAAATGAGAATGATCAGGGTGAAGCCGAAGGCGAACCAGACCAGGTGGTCCTCGCCGAACATGGAACCCCAGGCCGCTCCGGCCAGGGCCGCGCCCACGGTGTGGGCCACGGTGTTCAGGGTCAGGATGGCCGTGATGGGCTCTTCCACGTTGTTGCGGAGATTCTCCAGCAGCAGGCCCGAGGCCCGGCCGTCCTTCTTGAGCCGCTCCACCAGGCTCCAGGGAAAGGAATAGAGCACGGCTTCCGAGATGGAGCAGAAGGCGGACACGAGGGTCGCGACGGCGATGGCCAGGATGAGTTCGATCATCGGGTGCGTTTGAGCAGGGGCGGGTGCGGCGGCCCGGCCCGGTCACTCTTCATGAATGTTTAGCAGATGGCGACAAGGGGCGCAACCGGAAGGAGACTATCACTTTGAGGTTGCCTCTGCCATACTGACAAGTTGCCAAATCCCAATTCGGACCAAGGGTAAAACAAATAACAGCAATTAAAAACACCATTGAAAGTCGACGTGATATAGAATAATATACAAAACTATCCTCCTAAATTAGAATAGGTCGCCGAGGGGAAGAATAATGAACAAAGCTATTTATAAAGGGTTGGTCGGGATAGCATCTGCCGGTGTTATAGGACTTATTGGCATTATATTTGTTACGTTGCGCAGTAAATTTATAAAAAAGCAGCCTGATGACCACGTGGAAGATGTAAGTATCGACGTTTCCTCTTTACATTTTTTTGGCGATGAAAAAGACAGACATTATTTAAACGAAATTGAGGACATTGAATTTTATATTAAGCTATTCGAGTTAAATAAAAAATTTCAAGATAATGAAATCACGCTGAATCAATACAAACACCTATCAAAAAAATTAATCAATAACTTTAAATAACTTTTGCATATCTATTCAACGCTTAATTCCATATCTTTCCTGACCATAACATGTATAAGCAAAATAGTTTAATAAAAATATAGTGAATGATTGAAAAAATGGCCTATCAGATTTGATTGTCTGCGTGGAGGAGCTATGGAAAAAGGATTTAAGGGGGTGTTGCTGCTTATTCTAAGCTCGGCAAGCATACTCGGAACAATTAAATACTATGACTTCTGCTGGAAGAAAAAATCAGAAGAAATGTCTGAATGGGAACTTAAAAACCACATTAAATCATTAGCTAAATCTGGCGTTGGGATTGGGATTGGATTCTTTCTTATATGTGTGCTTGCGAACCAAATAATGATTTCAACATTGGCCATTGGACCCATATTTGTATCAGTGTCAATGCTCGTATGGAAGACATACAAAATGTAACGGATTTAAATTCATTTTCGCATGCTCAATCGTTAGCGAAACCGCCTAGCGCGAGGCCTTACCCCAGGACCCTGCCCAGGGCCGCCAACAGCGCGTCCACGTCCGCTCCGGTGGTGAACCTGCCCCAGGTGATGCGCACGGCTCCCAGGGAATATTCCTCGGGCGCGTGCATGGCCGCCAGCACGTGCGACGCGGACCGCACCCCTCCGCCGCCCGGATGGCAGGCCGCGCCCGCGCTGACCGCCACGTCCTCCAGGGCCAGGGCCTCCACCAGCCTGGAGGCGTCCGCACCGGCGAACCCGACCATGCAGGTGTTGGGCAGCCGGTCGGCCCCGGCTCCGAAAATCATGTGGTCCCGGCCCAGCCTGGCCAGTCCGGCCTCCAGCTTCTCGCCCAGGCCTTCCTGCCGGGCGATCTCGTCCTCCAGGTCCCGGGAGGCCGCGGCGCAGGCCGCGCCCAGGCCGACGATGAGGGCCACGTTCTCGGTGCCGGACCTGAGCCCGCCCTCCTGGCCCCCGCCGTACAACAGGGGCGGCAGAACCCGGCCGGTGCGCACGTACAGCGCGCCCACGCCCTTGGGCGCGTAAAGCTTGTGCCCGGCGATGGTCAGGTAGTCCACGCCCAGTTCGGCCACGTCCACGACCACCTTGCCCACGGCCTGGGCCGCGTCCGTATGCACGGGCACGCCCGAGGGCCGCACGGCCTTGACCACTTCGGCGATGGGCTGGAGCACCCCGGTCTCGTTGTTGGCCAGCATGAGGCTTATGAGCTTGGTCATGCGGCCCAGGGATTTGGCCGCGTCCCGCGGGTCCACCCTGCCCTGCTCGTCCACGGGCAGGAGCACGGTCCGGAGCCCGAAGGACCGCAGCGCCCGGGCCGGTTCCAGCACGGCCGGATGCTCGGTGGGGCTGGTGACCAGCTCGCCCTCGCTGGTGCCGCACAGCCCCTGGATGACCGTGTTGTTGGACTCGGTGGCGCAGGAGGTGAACACGATCTCCGAGGGCGCCGCGTTGAGGAGCCGGGCCACCTGCTCCCGGGCCTTGTCCACCCCCTCGCGGGCGTCCAGGCCCCAGCCGTGCGGGCTGGACGGATTGCCGAACCGTGCGCCCAGATAGGGCAGCATGGCCTCGAGCACCTCGGGCAGGACCGGGGTGGTGGCGTTGTGGTCGAAATAGAGCCCGCTCATGACTCTCTAATTAGTAATTCTTTGCAGCGCCCCGTCAAGCGCGGATTCACAGGGAACGCAGCGCGTCCAGCACCTGGTTCGGGGCGATGGACGCCAGGCAGACCCGGTCGCGGCGGCAGCGGCTCCGCCCATGCAGGCTGCACGGGCGGCAGTCCAGGTCGGCCTTTTCCAGGACCACGTCGCGCTCGCCCTGGGGATAAAAGCCCCAGGCCCTGGACGTGGGCCCGAACAGGGCGGCCACCGGCGTGCCCACCGCGGTGGCCAGGTGCATGGGCCCGGAATCGTTGGTCGCCAGGGCTTTGCACGCGGCCAGCACCGCGCAGGTGGCGCGCAGGTCCGTGGCCCCGGTCAGGTCGCGGGGATCACCGGGAAAGAGCGGCTCGTCATCCCGGCCCACCACCAGCCAGGCCAGGCCTTCCCGGTCCAGAAGCCCGGCCAGGGCGCGCCAGTGCTCGCGGGGCCAGGCCTTGTCCGGGTGGGTGGCGTAGGGGTGCAGGGCGATGACCGGGCCTTGTCCGGCCGCTTGGGCCGCCAGCTCCCGGCCCTGCTCCAGCTCGTCCGAATCCAGAACGATGCGCGGCAGCACTTCAAGGGGATCGGGCGGGGCATCATCCAGGGCCAGGGCGTAGCGCTGGGGCACGCAGGTGGCTTCCAATTTGCGCGCCAGGGACGCGCCCCGGGTCAGACGGAACAGCCGCCTGGCCAGGGTGTGCTTGGGGTAGCGATGCACAGGCCCCTGCCAGCGCATGGCCAGCAGCCGGGCCCGGAGTGTGCCGTGCAGGTCGATGAGGGGCAGATCCTTGAAGGTCCGGGCCAGCTCCCCGGCCTGGGCCCACCAGTCCGCCCCGGACAGACGGGACTCGTCCACCTCGACCACCTGCTCCACGGACGAAAGGCCGCGCAGCAACGGAGCCATGCCCGGCCGGGTGACGAAGACGAAGCGCGTGCCCCACAGCTTGTGCCAGCGTTCCAGCACGCCGGTGGCCAGGGCCACGTCGCCCAGGGCGCTCAACCGGAAGACCACGGCCCGTTTTATAAATTTCATTTCATCAGCACACTGTTCCGGTAATTCGCTTACAGATCGTTCAAAAACCGTGAGGGCAAGGCGCGAGGAAAATTCAAGGCCGACGCGTACTCTTTTGTACGCGAGGATTTGAATTTTTCAAGCAACGCAGCCATCGCGGGAATTTCAACGATCTGCTAGCCGCCGAGTCCGAGGACGGTCCAGCGGTCGATCCCGGCCATGACGGCCAGGTCGAACGCGGCCACGGCCAGGCAGATGACCAGCCAGGCCAGGGTGCGGGCGGAGCGGGACAAACGGTCCAGCCGGTCCCGGAGCGTGAAAAAGGCCGAGGCCATGACAAAACACTCCACCGCGAAGACCGGGAAGCCCAGGAACCCGGCCGCGGGCATCTCGAAAATCTTGGGCCCGGCGTCGATGGGCAGGTGGTAGATCCAGCGCGCCCCGGCCCGCCAGTTCCAGAACTCCCAGAGCAGGCCGCAGACCAGCCCGGCGGCCAGGAGCAGCCACACCGGACGGCGGTCGCCGCGCTCCAGCCCGGCCAGCAGGGAGCGGCCGCCCAGGGCGTGGTTCACCGGCTCCAGCAAAGGGATGAAGCCCACCCAGACCAAGGGGAAGAACAGGCGCGGCAGGGCCAGGGGCAGGGCCAGAAAGACCAGCCCGGTGACCAGCATGGGCGTGCGCAGCCCTTCCACATTCACCAGGGGTCTGGACTGGCCGGTCTTGTGAAAGAAACCCATGAACTCCAGCATGCGGCCCGTGGCGAACAGCCCGGGCAGGACCGTGGCGTAGGAGGCGGCGTAGCCCAGCCAGCGCCAGAGCCGGTCGTGGGGCACGCCCACGTAGGACCAGTTGTCCAGCCGGAAATTGAAAGCCTCGAACACCAGCCAGATGGTCAGGGACAGGGGCAGCAGGACCAGGAAGCGGCCCGGCTCGTCGAACAGGTCCGAGGGCCCGTCCCGCAGGGCCAGCAGGGATTCCACGGCCAGGATGTAGGGCCACCAGGTGAAGCAGTAGCGCCAGGAAACGAACGGCTCCACGCGCAGGGACAGGCCCACCGAGCCGATGGCGAACACGCCCACGGCCAGGCCCAGCCCGGCCCAGGCCAGGATGCGTTTGGTTCCCTTGGTCACGTCCGCTTCCCCCAGGCGGCCTCGTAGTCCGGCCCGCCCTTCTCCAGGACCGCCTCAACGGCCGGGGGCACCAGGCAGGCCAGGCTGCGGCGCTTGAGCCAGCGGACGCGGATGTCCCCGGCCTTGATGTCCAGGCGGGGCATGTCCAGCAGGGTCAGAACGTTGCCCGAGGGGAAGGTCCAGGCCTCGGGGCCGCCGGTGGATGAAACGGACCGGGCCGCGGGCCAGTGCTTCTTCACGAACGCGGCCACCAACTCCTCGCCCACCTCCCAACGGCGGATGGCCACCAGGTTGGCCAGGCCGGGCAGCTCCAGGCCGCGCTTCCAGGAGGGCAATTCCAGGAACGTGCCCACGCCGAGGATGAAGTACAGCTCGTCCTTGGGCTGCTCGGTAAGCATGCAGTTCAGGGTGTCGCAGGTGAAGGACGGACCGGGCCGGTCGCCCTCCAGGGGGTCGGCGCCCAGGCCGTCCACGCCGCTCACGGCCAGCTCCACCAGGCGCAGGCGCTCGGCGAACGTGAGCATGCCGTGCTCGGGCTTGTGCGGGGGCGTGGCCGCCGGGACCAGGTCCACCCGGTCCAGGCCCATCTGCTCCAGGGCCTCCACGGCCATGCGCACGTGCCCGGCGTGGACCGGGTTGAAGCTGCCGCCCAGGATTCCGCGTTTCATGGCCCTTCCGCGCCTACTCCCGAATCTGGTTGTCGCCCAGGATGACGAACTTGGTGGTGGTCAGCTCCTTGACCCCCATGGGGCCGTAGGCGTGCAGCTTGGAGGTGGAGATGCCGATCTCCGCGCCCAGGCCCAGCTGGCCGCCGTCGTTGAACCGGGTGGAGGCGTTGGCGATGGTCAGGGAGGCGTCCACCTCGCGGATGAAGCGCAGGGCCCGGCCGTAGTCCGTGGTCAGGATGGCCTCAGTGTGGTTGGAGCCGTGCTCGGCGATGAACTCATGGGCCTCGGCCTGGCTGTTCACCACGCGCACGGCCATGATCAGGTCCAGAAACTCGAAGCCCCAGTCCTCGTCCGTGGCCGGCTCGGCGTACTTGCCAAGCAGCGGCAGGGAGCGCGGGCAGGCCTTGAACCCCACCCGGGCCTCGCCCAGGCGCTTGGCCACCAGGGGCAGGAGGTCGTCGGCCACGGCCGCGTGGACCAGCAGGCACTCCAGGGCGTTGCACGCGCTGGGGTACTGGGTCTTGGAGTTGTGGATGATCTCCACTGCCGCTTCCAGGTCGCAGGTCTTGTCCGCGTAGATGTGGCAGACGCCCTTGTAGTGCTTGAGCACGGGCATGGCCGCCTGCTCGGTGACCGCCCGGATGAGCCCCTCGCCGCCCCGGGGGATGACCACGTCGATGTAGTCGGCCAGGGCCAGCATCTCGGTCACGGCCTCGCGGTCCGTGGTCGGCGGAATCTGCACCGCGTCCTTGGGCAGCCCGGCCTGTTCCAGGGCCTGGTGCATGAGGACGGCCAGGGCGGTGTTGGAATGCACGGCCTCGCTGCCGCCGCGCAGGATGACCGCGTTGCCCGCCTTGAGGCACAGGATGCCCGCCTCGATAGTGGCGTTGGGCCGGGACTCGTAGATCATGGCGATGACGCCCAGGGGCACGCGCATGCGGCCGACCAGCATGCCGTTGGGACGCTTGGTCATGGACCCGATCTCGCCCACGGGGTCGGGCATGGCCGCCACCTCGCGGCAGCCCTGGATCATGGACGCCAGCACCTTGTCGGTGATGGTCAGCCGCTGGGTGCGCGCCTTGTCCAGGCCGCGCTTCTTGGCCGCGGCCAAATCCTTCTCGTTCTCGGCCAGGACGAATTCCCGCTTGTTGTCCAGCAGGTCGGCCAGGATTTCCAGGGCGCGGGCCTTGGCCCGGCCGTCCGCGGACGCCATGGCCCGGGAGGCGGCCCGGGCCCGCTTGGCCATGTTCAGTATCGCTTCGCGGAGCTCTTTATGCTTGGACATGAAAATCTCCTATGTTCGCAAGCCGTTGAAGCGCAGCTTGTCAGTCTCCATACTTGTGGCTACCCCGAGCGCATGGCGAAGTCAACGCGGCCGGGCGCGGACCACGGCCCATTTGGAACAATCCGCGTTTTTTCCCGGCCGACCTCACGCCTTTCCTTTGACTGTTTTTACATTTTTGATTAATACACCGGCTCTCACTTCAATCACTGTTGTCATACAAAGACATCAACACGAGGCAAACCCGAACATGAGCCAACCGCAACCCAAGATTCCCGACCTGCGCGACCTGCAGGACAACGTCCCTGAAACCCTGCACCCCATCCTGAACTGGGCGGGCAAAAACAGCAAGCTGATCATCGGCGTGCTCTCCGTGGTCATCCTGGCCGTGGCCGCGTACTCCGTGATCAAGGTGGTCACGGGGCACCGGGAATCCTCGGCCCGCGACGAGCTGGCCGAGATTCTGCTCTCCGGCCCCTCGGACACCGAGTTTGAGCAGTTGGCCGCCCTGGCCGAGGACGCGCCCGAGGGCGTGGCCCTGCGCGCCCGCTTCGAGCTGGCCGCCGCCCAGGCGGACGCGAAGGAGTACGAGGCGGCCGCCCAGACCTTCGCCGAGCTGGCCAACACCACGGACCCCGACCTGCGCGCCCTGGCCACCATGAGCCAGGCCCGGTGCCTGCTCCTCGACGGCCGGCCCGACCAGGCCATGGGCGTACTGGGGGCGGTCAAGGACGCGGTGCCCGAGGCCTACTCCGGCCCGGTGACCCGGCTCTACGCCACCGCGGCCGAGGCCGCCGGACAGCCCGACGTGGCCGTGGCCGCGTACCAGGAGCTCCTGTCCAAGGGGCAAGGCGTGGACACCGAATACCTGCTCTACAAGCTCAACCAACTCTCGGCTGACGCCCAGACCGGAAGCTGAAACGAGGTCCATCCATGGCGAACCCTCTGCTGAACGGCGCCCAAGGCGAAACCCATCTCCTGCTGGGCAACGAAGCCATCGTGCGCGGCGCGCTGGAGGCGGGCGTGGCATTCGTGTCCTGCTACCCCGGCACGCCCTCGTCCGAGGTCCCGGACACCTTTTTCCGGCTTTCCCCGGACGGGGACTACTATTTTGAATACTCGGTCAACGAGAAGGTGGCCCTGGAAGTAGCCGCGGGGGCGACCCTGGGCGGAGCCCTATCCCTGTGCACCATGAAGCACGTGGGCGTGAACGTGGCCGCCGACCCTCTGATGACCCTGTGCTACACGGGCTCTCCCGGCGGCCTGGTCCTCCTGTCCGCCGACGACCCGGGCTGCCACTCCTCGCAGAACGAACAGGACAACCGCTACTACGCCCGGCTGGGCGGCATGGCGGTCTTCGAGCCGTCCACGGCCCAGGAGGCCAAGGATATGACCGCCCACGCCCTGGCCCTGTCCCGCGAGGTGGGCGGACCCGTGCTGCTGCGGACCACCACCCGGGTCAACCATCTTCGCGGCCCGGTCGTCTTCGACGAGATCGCCAAGCCGGCCAAGCCCGCGGGCCTGAAAAAAAACCCGGCCCAGTTCGTGCCCATCCCGGCGTTCGCCCGGCCCATGCACGAGCGTCTGCTCAAGCGCATGGCCACCCTGGCCGAGGTTTCCGACTCCTCGCGGTTCAACACCATTTCCGGCAAGGGAACCCTGGGCGTGGCCGCCTCGGGCATCTCCCGGGCCTACGTGCGCGACGCCCTGCGCGACCTGGGCCTGACCGGCAAGGTCAAGGTCCTGGACCTGGGCATGACCTACCCGCTTCCCAAACAGACCCTGGCCTCCTTCCTGAGCGGTCTGGAAAGCGTGCTGGTGGTGGAGGAGCTGGAGCCCATTTTGGAGAACGGGCTCAAGGCCCTGGCCCAGGAGCTTGGCAAGACCCTGCCCATCCACGGCAAGGACTGGCTGCCCCTCAACGGCGAGTATTCCGTGGGCATGGCGGCCTCGGCCCTGGAGCGGCTGACCGGCCGGGAGCCCGCCCGGCGCAAGAGCTGCGACGCGGTGGAGGGCCTGCCCATGCGTCCGCCGAACCTGTGCGCGGGCTGCCCGCACCGGGCCATGTACTACGCGGTCCGGCAGGTCTTTGGCGACGACGCGATCTACTCCACGGACATCGGCTGCTACACCCTGGGCCTGCTGCCCCCGCTGAAGATGGCCGACATGCTCGTGTGCATGGGTTCGTCCATCTCGGCCGGGTCCGGCCTGTCCAAGGCCACGGGCCAGACCGTGGTCGGCTTCATCGGCGACTCCACCTTCTTCCACTCCGGCATGACCGGGCTGGCCAACGCGGTGTTCAACGGCCACAACGTCCTGCTGGTGGTCCTGGACAACCACACCACGGCCATGACCGGGCACCAGCCCCACCCGGGCGTGCCCGTGACCATCCACGGCGAGAACACCCGACGCATCGAGATCGAGAAGGTCTGCGAGGGCCTGGGCGTCGCGGCCATCCGCACGGTCAACCCGCTGAACCAGAAGAAATCCCGGGCCGCCCTGGAGGAACTCAAGGACATGGACGGCGTGCGCGTGCTCATCGCCCGCGAGCCCTGCCCCCTGCACGCCCGGCGCGTGACCAGGAAGAAGCCCACCCAGGCGGCCTACGTGCCCGAAGGCGTGGACATCGACATGGACCTGGCCGCCGGACTGGCCTGCCCGGCCTTCGAGTTCTGCGAGGGCGCGTTGAAGATCAATGAACAACTCTGCAACGGCTGCATGCTCTGTCTCCAGGTGTGCCCGGGCATCAAGGCCCGCAAGAGGGGGTCCTGAAATGGCTGAAGCGATCCGCATCTTCATGACCGGCGTGGGCGGCCAGGGGACCCTCACGGCCACCACCCTGCTGGCCCAGACCGTCCTGGACCAAGGGCTGGAGGTGACCTCGGGCGAAATCCACGGCATGGCCCAGCGCGGAGGGGTGGTGGAGTCCACCATCCTCATCAACTGCGCCAGCCCCAAGCTGGGACCGGGCGAGGCCGACATCCTCATCGGGTTCGAGGCCCTGGAGACCCTGCGCGGCCTGCCCTACCTCAAACCCGGCGGGCACATCTTCTCCAGCTCCGAGTTCCAGTGGCCCCTGGCCGTGTCCATGGGACAGGCCACCTGCCCGAGCCTGGAGACCATCGAGGCGGCCGCGTCCCAGTGCACGGACAAGGCCCGCTTCTACCCCAGCCAGGCCATGGGCCTGCAAGCGGGCGCGCTCCAGGCGGGCAACATCGCCCTCTTGGGAGCCGTGGCCGCGTCCGGCGCCCTGCCCTTTGACGAGAACGCGCTCCGCTCCACCCTGGAGAAACGTCTGAATCCCAAGATCGCAGGCGTCAACCTCAAGGCCCTGGACCTGGGCGTGGCGGCCGCCCGGGCGTGAGGACACCATGAACGGACCAGCAGGCGACCATCTCGACACCCTGCGCCGGCTCCTGGACGAGCTGGCTCCCCAGGCGCCCCTGGAGGAATCCCTGGGCAGCCTCCTCAAGGTTCTGGCCAAGGAACAGGGCTACGTGCGAGCCTTCCTGGCCATCATGGACCCGGAAACCGAGAGCCTGAAGATATCGCTCACCCATTCGCCATCCAAATCCGACCAGGTCACCTATTCCCCGGGCCAGGGCGTCATCGGCCAGGTCTTCGAGACCGGCAAGGCCGTGGTGGTGCCGCGCATGTCCGAGAACAAGGAGTTCCTGAACAAGGCCTTCGGACGCCCCGATGAGGAACTGGCCCGCCTGGGCTTCATCTGCGTGCCCGTGGTCAGCCAGTCCGGCGGCGAGTCCGAGGTGTTGGGCACCCTGTCCGTGGACCTACCGCTCATGCCCACCGAGGCTCTGGACGACCACCGCCGCCTGCTGGAAGTGGCGGCCGTGATGATCGCCAACCAGGTGGCCCGCCTCCAGGAAGAGATGGCTCTGCAGAAGCACCTCATGTCCCAGGGCATGAGCATGGGGCCGGACACCCCGCCGCCGTCGAACTTCGTGGCCGCTTCCAAGGCCATGCGCATGGTCCTTCGCCAAGCCCGGCAGGTGGCCCCGTCCCGGGCCACGGTCCTGCTGCGCGGCGAGTCCGGCACGGGCAAGGAACTCTTGGCCGAGGCCATCCAGGCCGGATCCCCGCGCTCGGACAAGCCCCTCATCAAGCTCAACTGCGCGGCCCTGCCCGCCGAACTGGTGGAGTCCGAGCTCTTCGGCTACCAGAAAGGCGCGTTCACCGGGGCCTACCAAAACAAGCGCGGCCTGTTCGAGGTGGCCAACAACGGCACCCTATTCCTGGACGAGATCGGCGAGCTGTCCCTGGACGCCCAGGCCAAGGTGCTGCGGGCCATCCAGGAGAAGGAAATCACCCGGGTGGGCGGCGAGCAGCCCATCATCGTGGACGTGCGCCTCATCTGCGCCACGCACCAGCCCCTGGAGGAGTTGCTCACCTCGGGCCGGTTCCGCGAGGATTTGTACTACCGCATCAACGTATTTCCGGTCTTCATCCCGCCCCTTCGCGAGCGGCGCGAGGACATCCTGCCCCTGGCCGAGCACTTCCTGGGCGACTTCGCCGGGGAGTACGGCAAGCAGATCCGCCGCATCTCCACTCCGGCCATCGAGCTTTTGACCCTGTACCACTGGCCGGGCAACGTGCGCGAGCTCCGCAACTGCGTGGAGCGGGCCGTACTGGTCTGCGAGGAGGAGGTCATCCGCACCTACCACCTGCCGCCCACCCTGCAGACCGCGGACTCCTCGGCCACGGGCACCAATCTGTCCTTTGGCGAGGCCGTGGGCAAGTTCGAGCAGGAGCTGCTGGTGGACTCGCTCAAAAAGACCCGGGGCAACATGCTCCAGGCCGCGCGGGACCTGCGCGTGTCGTACCGCATCGTCAACTACAAGGTGAAAAAGTACGGCATCGACCCCAAGCGCTACACGGCCTCGCCCCCGGCCAGGAAGAAGAAGTCCTCTTAGCCCACAAAAATAAAGGCCGCCCTGCGACGAACAGGGCGGCCTTTTTCTTTGCCGTAAAAAAGATCAGGTCCGATAGACCCGTGCGCCCTTGGGCGTGTCCTCGACACGGAAGCCCAGGGCGGCCAGTTCATCGCGCAGGCGGTCGGACGCGGCGAAGTCCTTGCTCTTGCGCGCGGCTTCGCGCTGGGCCACCAGGGCCTGGGCCTGATCCGGCAGTTCGGACAAGGCCAGGGGCAGCAGGGCCTGATCCAGGATGCACAGCACCTCATCCACCTGATTCAGGGCCTGCAAACAGGCCGCGGCTCCGGCCCGGGTCATGCGGTCGTCCAAGGCCAGCCCGTTGACGTGCTTGGCGAACTCGTTGAGCGCGGGCCAGAAGCGGTGCAGGGACAAATCGTCGTCCACGGCCGTGTCGAACGCCTGGGACAGGTCCTGGGCCGCCTGGGCCTCCAGAGTATCGGCCTCGCCGGACCGGCCGGTTTCAGCGGCCAGCCGCAGCCAACCGGCCGCCTCCTGGACCCGCCGCCAGTTCTTGGCCCACATGGCCACGCTCTTCTCGGAAAAGGTCAGGGACTTGCGGTAGGATCCGGACAAGAGCCAGAACCGGGCCGCGTGCGGGTTCCCGGCCTGGTCCATGAGCCGCTCCAGGTTTTCCGGGCCGCCCTGTTCGCGCTCCTCCTCAAGGGTCTCGGGCAGGGCCACGGGCTGGTCCACCAGCCAGGCCCCGGGCTCCACCCCGGCCACGGACCACAGGGCCCGCAAATTCTCCAGGTGGGGGAAGCGGTGCGCCTCGCTGCCCAGGAACACGTCCACGCTGCCCAGGCTCTCCAGGGCCGCGGCCGCGTGCTGCAGGAACCAGGACGGCCGCACGTTGCCCCACTCGGTCTCCACCACGTCGCCCATCTTCAGGTCCTGGAGGCTGGCCCGCTTGAGCAGGGTGAAGTCGTGCGGGGCCTCCTTGACGTAGGCGTCCAGGTCCACGGTGCGCCCGGCCGTCACCTGGGCCAGGTCGCGGCCGGAAATCTCGCCGTAGCGGTGGTCCCGGAAGACATCGAAATACACGCTCCGGAGCTTCTCGTAGGCCAACCCCTTGCCCAGCATGGCCCGGCAGGCGTTCAGGGCGCGGTCCACGGCTCCCGAGGCCAGGGGCCAGCGGGTGTGGTCGCGCACGCCAAGGCGCGCGGCCCGCTCCTTGAGCCCGTCGCGCACCCGCTTGCTGAACGCCTCGCGCGTCTCGCCCGCAGCCCGGCAGGCGGCCAGGGTGCGGTCGTCCAGGTCGGCCAGGCCCACGGCCACGGCCGGTTCCCCGCCCAGGGCCTCCAGCCGCCGGGCCAGCACGTCGGTAAGCACCACGCGCCGCCAGGCGTCCAGGCCGCCCGCGTTGTCCAGGCTGGGCCCGATGGTGTACAGCCCGCGCGCCGGTTCCGGAGAAAGCACGGCCTTTTTGCGCGAGGCCACGTCATACAGGGACACGCCGCGCACGTCTTCAACCGAGAAAAGAGAGGTGGACAGATAGCGCTCCCCGGAGTCCGGGAAAATGGTCACCACCATGCCCTGGCGGCCCTCGGCGGCCAGGGCCTCGGCCAGTTGCAAAGCCCCGCCCAGGGCCGCGCCCGAGCTCATGCCCACGAACAGTCCTTCCTCCTTGGCCAGCCTGCGGCAGAGGTCGAAGGCCCGCTCGTCCTCCACGTGCAGGACCTGATCCAGGGCCTTGCGGTCGTAGATGCCCGGCGGGTAGGACTCGTGCATGTTCTTGAGGCCCTGGATCTTGTGCCCGGCGAACGGCTCCACGGCCGCGCACCAGACGTCCGGGTTCATCTCCTTGAGCCGCTTGGTGCAGCCCATGGCCGTGCCCGTGGTGCCCAGGGTGGCCACGAAATGGGTGACCTTCCCGTCGGTCTGCTCCCAAATCTCCAGGCCCGTGCCGTTGTAATGGGCCTCGATGGAGGACGGGTTGTTGTACTGGTCCACCAGCACGTACTTGTCCGGGGACTGGCGGGCCATGCGGTAGGCCTCCTCGATGGCCCCGTCCGTGGCCAGCTTGGCCGGGGTCAGGCCGATCTCGGCCCCGTAGGCGCGCAGGATCATGCGCCGCTCCCGGCTGGCCCCTTCGCTCATGAGGAGCTTGATCTTGTATCCCTTGACCGCGGCCACCATGGCCAGGCCGATGCCCGTGTTGCCCGAGGTGGCCTCGATGATGGTCTTGTCCGGGGTCAGCTCGCCCGAACGCTCGGCCGCCTCGATCATGGCCAGGGCCACCCGGTCCTTGATGGACCCGCCCGGGTTGCCCGCCTCCAGCTTCGCCAGAATCCTGACGCCCGGATAGGGGTTCAACCGGCGGATTTCCACCAGGGGGGTGTTGCCGATGCGGCTAAGCACGTTCTCGTGAATCATTCCCGTTCCTCTCGCATGGCCCGTGCGGCGCGGCATGACGCCGAACCACGGGCGTTTGTCCGGTGTAGGGGAAAATCCACCGCCCCGCAACCCGTTGACGGGCCCGGTTTGTGGCACCGGCCTTGCATCGCATGCCCAGAACCCTTTTCAAAGGCCAAGAACTTATCAAAGGACGGATGCATGACGACGGCCTACCCCTATCTCAAAGACAACGTGGACACCCTGGCCCGCAAGAGCCCGCGCCTGCACCAGTGGCTCTCCAACCAGCCCTGGAACGAGGACGAGCTCCAGCAGAACCTGTGCACCAACTCCTGGGGCGTGCTGGACTGGAAGCTGCCCTCGGGCAAGGGCATGTTCCAGAACCTGCCCGTGCAGGGCCTCTACAGGGACTGGATGCCCGAGGACAAGGCCGACACCAGCGCCACCATCATCGTCGGCTGCAACCTGGGCTACGGCCTGAACCACGTCCTGATCAACACCCCGGCCAGCCACAAGGTGGTTGTGCTCGAGCCCCGTCCCGAGATGCTCATCGCCTGCCTGGGCCAGACCGACTACCGGCCCTTCATCGAGTCCAAGCGGCTGCACTTCTGCCCGCCGGACGAGGAGCACCTGGCCAGCCTGGTCCAGAACATGGACCTCCAGTTCATCTACGGCCGCATCTTCCTGCGCCTGGACATCCCGTCCCAGCAGATCGGGCCCGAGTACGCCCTGTGGGGCCGCAAGGTGCGCGACCGGCTGGACAACTTCTCCGTGGAGCTGGCCACCCTGCGCCACCGCCAGGACGTCATGGTCGGCAACGAGCTGGGCAACTTCTCCCGCACCCTGGAGGACGGCAGCCTCATGGGCCTCAAGGACAGCGCGGCCGGGCTCTCGGCCGTGATCCTGTCCGCGGGCAACTCGCTCAAGTCCTACGCCCCGGTCCTGCGCCAGGACCCGGGCTACGCCCTGTACGCCACCGCGCTCCAGACCATGCCCATCCTCCAGGAACAGGGCATCAAGCCCCACGTCTGCCTGGCCATCGACTTCAACCCGGACATGCTCAAGGTCTACGACCGGCTGGATCCCGAGTTCGCCAGGGACGTGCCCTTCATCTACTCCACCAAGGTCCAGCCCGAGGTGGTCCGCCGCTATCCCGGGCAGACCGTGCCCCTGTGGACCCTGGGCGGACTGGCCACCTTCGCCATGCAGAACCGCGACCTGGTGCTCAACGCGGGCGGCAACGTGACCATCACCCTGGTCCGGTTGCTGCGCTGGTGCGGCGTGTCCCAGATTTTGCTGGTGGGCCAGGACTTCGCCTGGCGCGAGGACGGCGACACCCATGCCCAGGGCCACCACAGTTCCGGCCGGGGCTTCCGCTTCCGGCCCGGCAGCCACGTGCGGCTCAAGAACCGGGACGGCGACGACATCGTCAGCTCCCGCCAGTACCTGGCCAGCAAGCGCGAGTTGGAGGAAGACCTCAAGCGCGAGCCCATGCCCATGTACAACCTGTACGGCGGCGGCGCGCAGATCATCGGCGCCCGCGACGTGACCATGGACGAAGTGCGGGTGCACGGCATCCTGGCCTCGTCCCCGGGCACGGTGCAGGCCTTCATGGCCCGGCTGGAGCACGCCAGGGAATTCAGCAAGAGCTTCTCGTTCACGCCCAAGAGCAACCTCTGGGCCACGGACCTCAGACGGGCCGAACGCCGCCTGACCAAGCTGCTCAAGAAGCCGTCCTCCAACCGGGAGGAGATCAACGCCCTGCTGGAGCAGGTGCTGTTCTACATCAAGCAGGACCAGCTCTACCTGCCCTACCTGTTCAACGAGACCCTGAACCTGTCCGGCCTGGTCAAGGCACGGCAGAGGTACGTGGCCTCGGACCTGGCCGACTTCCGGTCCATCCAGCGCGACATCCTCAAGAAGGTGCGCGAGATCGACCGCACCCTGTCCAAGGCCCTGGAGAGCGACGCGGCCTGATATTTAGCGGTTGCCTCGCGGGCCAAAAACCTCTACCTCATGGCCCATGCAGGACGCCATCTGGATCAGCGCGGGCGAGGCCTCGGGCGACATGCACGGAGCCCTGTTGGCCCGCGCGCTTCTGGCCCGCGACCCGGAAATGAAGCTCGCGGGCATGGGCGGCCCGGCCATGGCCGCGGCCGGCGTGGACCTGAAGTACGGCATGGAGCTCATCTCCTCCATGGGCTTCACCGAGGTCCTGGCCACCATCCCCCGCTTCTTCCGCCTGCTGGGGGACATCCGGCGCAGCCTGGAGCGCAACCGGCCCAGGGCCGTGGTGGTCATCGACTGCCCGGAACTCAATTTCCGCGTCGGCAAAATCGCCCACAAGCTGGGCATCCCGGCCTACTACTACGTCTGCCCCCAGGTCTGGGCCTGGCGCACCGGACGGGTGGAGCTCTTCCGCCGCCACTTCCGCAAGGCCCTGTGCGTGCTGCCCTTTGAAGAAGCCTGGTACGCCGAACGCGGGGCGGCCGCCCAGTACGTGGGCAACCCGCTCCTGGACCAGATTCCCCTGGCCGAGTTGGAGGGCATCGAGCCCGAGCCGGACCGTGTCGGCCTGCTCCCGGGCTCGCGCGGCAAGGAGATACGGGCCCTGATGCCCGAGCTGGCTCGCCTGGCCGAAATCCTGGCCGCCAAGCACAAGGTGAAATTCCGCCTCTTCCCGGCCCCGGGCGTGGACCCCTCCCGGCTGATGGAGCTCTGGCCCCAGGGCGTGGACGTGGACCTGGCCGACCCCGGGGACCGCTACCGGGCCATGCGCTCCTGCCGCTTCCTGGTGGCCGCGTCCGGCACCGTGGCTCTGGAGGCGGCCCTGGTGGGCGCGCCGACCATCATCTGCTACCGGCTCTCGGGCCTGACCTACTTCCTGACCCGCCGCGTGGTGCAGGTGGAGTTCGCCGGGCTGCCCAACCTGATCCTGGGCCGGGAAATATTCCCGGAGCGCTTCCAGAAGCAGGCCACGGCCGGACCCTTGGCCGAGCTGGCCGAACAGTGGCTGCTGGACGGACCCCTGGAACAGGTCCGGGCCGGGCTCAGGGAGCTGCGCGCCCTCATGGGCGAGCCCGGCGCTCCGGCACGGGCCGCGGACATCATCCTTGAGGATATGGAGAGCGGGACATGAGAGACGACATCCGCACCTACGGCGACTTCCACGGCCTGAGCCAGGAAGACTTCGAAGCCATCCGGGACGAGATTCCCTATCCCCAGGTGGAGTTCAAGGACGGGGTCCTCAAGGTGGACCACGAGGGCAAGTTCATCTGGATCGACGACTTCCTGGACCGCATGGTCGAGCTGCTGGGAGACAAGGGCTGGGGAGGCGTGGACTTCATCGACCACCTGGACAAGAAGCTCACCCGCTACGACATCCGGGGCGGCAAGATGACCAAAAAGACGATTGATTTCGATCAGGCGCTCGGCTCGCCCTTCGCCCAGCAAATCGACTAGTCGGGATTGACGGGCCGGACAGCCATGGCCTTGGGCGCCACCTCGTCCCCGGCCGGCTCGTAGGTCACGGCCTCGCCCTGGTTCAGGGTCTGGAACCCTTTGCGCTGGATTTCCTGGAACTGGACGTACACGTCCCGGCCGTCGGGTCCGGTGATGAACCCGAAGCCCTTTTCCTCGTTGAACCAGGAAACGGTGCCTTGCACCCGGTTGCCGCTCTTCACGGATGGCCTCCCGGCATAAGCATAGGGTGAAGTCGGCCGCGGCGCAATGCGGCCGAGCGGTCAGCGCAGGCGGAAGGTGATGCGCCCGCGGGTGAGGTCGTAGGGGGAAAGCTCCACCTTGACGCGGTCCCCGGGCAGGATGCGGATGTAATGCTTGCGCATCTTGCCGGAGATGTGTCCCAGAACCACGTGCCCGTTCTCCAGTTCCACCCGGAACATGGCGTTGGGCAACGCCTCCTGCACCAAGCCTTCCACCTCGATGGCTTCTTCCTTGGCCATACTCTCTCCAGCCCCGGCCCCGAACGGACGGGGTCATCCAAGGGGCTGAACTCCCTTACAACGCTTCGGAAAAAGAGGCAACCGCCTCCACCGCCCGGGACACGAAGCTCCGCACCTTTTTTTCGTCCTTGCGGCCGTCCGGTCCCTCCAGGCCGGTATGGGCGTCCACCCCGGCCGGACGCACCGCGCTCACGGCGTCGGCCACGTTGTCCGGGGTCAGCCCCCCGGCCAGAATCACGGGCCTGGGCGAGGCCAGGACCAGCCCGCGGCTCACCGCCCAGTCGTGGGGCTTGCCCGTGGCCCCGCAGGCCCCTGTTTCCGGATCAAAGGTGTCGGTCAGGAAGGCGTCCACGTGGGGCGCGGCCGCTCGCATCTCGGCCTCCACTCGGTCATCGCCCCGGCCCACAACCAGGCTCTTGATCAGGAACCAGCCGGGCTCGGCCCGCCTGAGCCGGGCCAGTTGGTCCGGGTCCACGGGGCCGTGCAGCTGCACCGCCCGCAACCCGGCCGCCCGGGCCAGGTCGCGCACCGCGTCGGCCCGGTCCAGGTAGGTGATGAGCACCCCGGTGACGTAGCCCGGCAGGCCGGCGGCCGTCTCGAACACGCGGTCCGCGTCCATGTCCGGCGTGCGCACCCCGGGGCCCAGGGGGAAGCCCAGGTGCGTGGCTCCGCAACGGACCAGCAGGTCCGCCTCGGCCGCATCCAGCACCCCGGCCGCCTGGATGATGAAGCCCGGTTTGGTCACTGTATTTCCGCCCTACTGGATTTTCCCATATATACAGTGTAACTTTGTATATGGTGAGGGCAAAAACGGCAACGAGGGACAGGAGCCGACGCCATGAACCAGGCCTCCAGCCAGAAACGCCCCGAAGACGTTGTCCGGGACATTCTCGAAGTTCTCGAGGAGCTCAACCACCTCAAGGACGTGGAGACCATCCTGGACAAGGTCCTGTTCGAAGCCCGCCGCATGACCGGGGCCGACGCCGGGTCCATCTTCCTGCGCGAGGGCGAGGACAAGCTCAGCTTCAGCTACGTGCACAACGACACCCTGTTCGAGGAGCACGGGGTGAACAAGGCGGTGTACGAGTCCTTCACCGTGCCCATCGACAAGTGCTCCATCGTGGGCTACGCCTTCCTGTCCGGAAAAATCCTCAACATCCCGGATGCCTACGCCCTGGACAAGGGTCTGCCCTACGCCTTCAACCACACCTACGACGAAGAAACCGGCTACACCACCCGCTCCATCCTGACCGTTCCCCTGAAGACCCTGCGCGGGGAAAAGGTCGGGGTCATGCAGCTCCTCAACGCCAAGGATCCTTCCGGGAACATCCGGGCCTTTGACGACAGCGACCTGGGCTACGCCCCCCTGTTCGCCAACCACGCCTCCGTGGCCATCGAGCGCGGCATCATGACCCGGGAACTGATCCTGCGCATGATGAAGATGGCCGAGATGCGCGACCCGTCCGAAACCGGCTCCCACGTCCAGCGCGTGGCCGCCTACTCGGCGGAGATATACCACCACATGATGCTCGGCCGGGGCATGGACCATCTGGAGCGCAAGCGGACCAAGGACCTGGTGCGGCTGGCGGCCATGCTCCACGACGTGGGCAAGGTGGGCATCCCGGACGCCATCCTCAAGAAGCCCGGGCGGCTCACGGACGACGAGTTCGAGACCATGCGCTGGCACACGGTCTACGGCGGAGCCCTGTTCGCCCACTCCACCTCGGAGCTGGACGAGATGTGCCGGGAAATCGCCGTGGGGCACCACGAGCGCTACGACGGGCGCGGCTATCCGGGCGCGCTGGACCGGGACCTGACCAAGGTGGACAAACTCAACCAGGCCCCGCGCTCCGGGGAGGACATACCCCTGCCCGCCCGCATCTGCGCCCTGGCCGACGTGTACGACGCCCTGACCAGCCAACGCTGCTACAAGGACGCCTGGCCCGAGGACAAGGCCCTGGACCTGCTCAGGAACGAACGCGGCAAACAGTTCGACCCGGACGTGGTGGACGCCTTTCTGGACATCTACGACGTGATCCTGGCCATCAAGGGCAAGTACACGGAAAAACGCTGACAGACCGTTGAAAATTTCGCGATAGCTGCGTTTCTTCAAAAAATTCAAACCCTCGCGTACCGTAAAAGTACGCGTCGGTCTTGAATTTTTCTTGCGCCTTGCTCTCGCGTTTTTTGAACGGTCTGAAGAAAAGAACTGTTTCTTGCCAGTTGTCGAGAAACCGGCCACATTCCGGCCATGGCTGAAAGCGTGTTCCTCGCTCATGAGGATGACTACCAATCACCGACTTTAAATCACACCGTGGGCCTGCTCCTGGACAAGGTGCTGCCGGGCCTGGCCCGTGGGACGCGGGTGGTGGTCAAGCCCAACTTCGTGTCCCTGACCTCCAGACTGGCCTGCACCGACCCCCGGGTCATCGTTGCGGCCTGCGCCTGGCTCCTGGACCAAGGGGCCAGGCCGGTGGTGGCCGACTCCCCGGCCTTCGGCTCGGCCAAGGCAATCGCCCGGCACATCGGCCTGACGCCCTTGCTCAAACCCCTGGGCGTGCCGGTGAAGAGCCTGGGCGCGCCGCGTGCCCTGGTCCTGTCCACAGGCCGCCGCATCGGCCTGTCCGCCCGGGCCCGTGAGGCCGACCTCATCCTGGACCTGCCCCGGCTCAAGGCCCACTGCCAGATGCGGGCCACGGCCGGGGTGAAGAATTTATTCGGCTGCGTCACGGGCTGGCGCAAGGCCGTGGCCCACACACGATTCGGGGAGTCCCACAGCGAATTCGCGGGCATGATCCTGGACATCCTGGCCGCCCTGCCGCCCACGGCCGTGCTGCTGGACGCGGTGCAAGCCATGCACGTCACCGGCCCCATCAAGGGCAAGCCCTTCGCCCTGAACCTGCTGGCCGCGTCGACCAACCCGGTGGCCCTGGACACGGCCCTGTACGAAATCCTGGGCCTGTCCCCGGACCAGGTTCCCCTGTGGGGCGAGGCGCAGAGGCGCGGCCTGATCGGGGCGGACCCGGACGACCTGGACTTTCCCCTGGAGCACCCCGAAAGCTTCGACGCCACGGGGTTCGAGATTCCGGTGGAACTGGACCAGCTGACCTTCGCCCCGGTGCGCGTGGCCCGGGGACGAATTCGGAACCTGCTGGCTCGATTCAGGAGTTGATGAGGCCCAGTTGCAGGGAACGTCTTCCCCACACGGATTGACCTAAAGAGATACAGCCGTCGCCCGGCGGCATCTGGCGATGGGCCAGGACTTTGAGTCCCAGGCCTTCCAGGGCCCGACGCAGCTCCAGAGCCACGGTCAAATTCTGCATGACCCCGCCGGACAGGGCCACGGTGTCCAGACCCAGTTGAGCACAATGGTGCGCGGCCGCCCGGGCCATGCCCTGGCAGAAGCCCAGATGGAAGCGGCGGGCGATGATCCCGGGCGCGGTCCCGGCCCGGATGTCGCGCACCACGGCCCTGGCCAGGGCCAGGCCGTCCACCATGTCGGGCTCATTGTCCCCTCCTAGGCCCTGCACCTCCACCAGGGGGCACTCGTAGGCCCCGCTCTCGGACAGGTCCTGGGCCTGCTCCAGCCGGATGGGGGCCTGGCCCTCGTAGGAAATCTCCAGGCACAGCCCGAGCAGGGCGGACACGCCGTCGAACAGCCGCCCGGCGCTGGAGGTCCGGGGGCAGTTGACCCCCTTGTCCAGCATCTGGACCACCAGCCCGGCCTCGCCGCCTTTCTCCGGCAGCCAGGGCCGGGCCCGGTCGGGCGTGGGGTCGTGCTCGCCCATCTCCCAGAGCAGGGACTGGCCGATGCGCCAGGGCTCGTTGACCGCGGCCTCGCCGCCTGGAAGGCCAAAAGTAGCCAGCCCGGCCAGCCGCCGCTGGGCCAGGTCGCGCGGGTTCACGTACAGGACCTCGCCGCCCCAGATGGAGCCGTCCTCACCGAAACCCGTGCCGTCCAGGGCCAGGCCGACCACGGGCGTCCCGTCCGGGCCATGGGCCCCGCGCTCGGCCAGCACGGCGTGGATGTGGGCGAAGTGGTGCTGCAGGGGCGCCACGGGCACGCCCAGTTCTTCCGCCAGCTCCGGGGCCAGGCGCGAAGTCAGGTAGTCCGGGTGCAGGTCGCGCACGATCAGCTCGGGCTCCACCTGCAAAATGTCCCGCAGATGGGCCAGGGTCTCGCGCCAGAAGCCCAGCACGGCCAGGTTCTCCATCTCGCCCACGTGCTGGCTGACGAAGGCCTGGCCGTCCTTGGTCAGGGTCAGGGTGCACTTGAGCTCCGGGCCCAGGCCGAGCACGCTGGGGTCGCTGCTGTGGCCGGTGTCCTCGGGGTTCTCCAAAAATACGGGCTCGGGCACGAAGCCCCGGGCGCGGCGCATGAACTGGGGCTCGCCCGTGTCGGGCAGGACGCGGAGCACCGAGTCGTCCGTGCGCACCAGGATGTCGCGGTTGTGGAACAGGAAGCAGTCGGCCAGATGCCCCAGCCGCATCAGGGCCTCGCGGTTGCCCAGGCAGATGGGCTCGCCCGAAAAGTTGCCCGAGGTCATGACCAGGGCGTCCGTGCCCGCCTTTTTGGCCCGGGCCAGGAGAACGTGGTGCAGGGGCGTGTAGGGCAGCATCAGGCCGACATAGTCCGTGTCCGGCGCGATCTCCGGGCACAGGGAGCACCCGGGCCGCTCGCGCAGGAGCACGATGGGCCGCCGCGACCCGGCCAGATGTTCGGCCTCGGCCGGGCCGATTTCAGCCAGGGCCTTGGCCGCATCCAGATCCGGAACCATGACGGCCAGGGGCTTGTGCGGCCGGTGCTTGCGCTCGCGAAGCAGGGATACTGCCTCGGAGCTCCGGGCGTCGCAGGCCAGATGGAATCCGCCCAACCCCTTGATCCCGGCCACCTCTCCGTGGGCCAGCCGTTCTGCCAGCTCGGTCAGGGCCTGGTCCCCGCGGCTGATTTCCTTGCCGCCCTGGTCGGCCAGCCAGACCTGGGGCCCGCAGACCGGGCAGGCGTTGGGCTGGGCGTGGAAGCGGCGGTCCAGGGGGTTCTCGTACTCGGCCTGGCAGTCCGGGCACAGGGGGAAGCAGGCCATGCTGGTCACGGGCCGGTCGTAGGGGATGGACCGGGTGATGGTGTAGCGCGGCCCGCAATTGGTGCAGTTGGTGAAGGGGTAGTCGTGGCGGCGGTTGCCCGGGTCGGCCATGTCGGCCAGGCAGTCGGCGCAGGTGGCGATGTCCGGGCTGATGAGTACGTGATGTCCGTGCCCGCCCTCGCTTTTGAGGATGGCGAAGCCCTGCTCGTTCGGCACGGGCTCGGCGTCGGAGGTTTCCAGCCTGGTCACCCGGGCCAGGGGCGGCAGCTCCTCGGGAAAGGCGCGCTCGAACCCGGCCACGGCCTCGGCCGGGCCCTGGATCTCCACGACCACGCCCTGGGAGGTGTTGCCCACCGTGCCGGTCAGATCGCGCTCCACGGCCAGGCGGTAGACAAAGGGCCGGAATCCGACCCCCTGAACCTGGCCGGTGACCACCAGACGGCGACGAATCACGGACATGCAGGGGTCATAGCTTGGGCCGGGGTGCGTGGCAAGGGGCTGGACAGGCCGGGGGTAGACAGAGCCGGGTGTCCAGGGGCATGTTCCCCCCATGCGCGAGGATGCGGACAAGGTATTGATCCGGCTGTCCAAGGCCGGGGTGCGCCGGTCCGGGGCCGACCTGCTGGCCGGTGTGGACTGGACCATCCGGGCCGGAGAGCACTGGGCCGTGCTGGGCGAAAACGGGGCGGGCAAGTCCACCCTGCTCAAACTGGTGCGCGGCGACCTGCCTCCCACCAGCGGCGACCGGACCTATCGTCTGGACGGCGAGACCCAGTCCTCGCCCATCGGCCTGCGCCAGCGCCTGCCCCTGGTGGCCCCGGAGCAGCAGGAGCTGTATTCGGCCACGCCCGGGGACCTGTCCGGTCCCATGCGCGACCTGACCGGACAGGACGCCGTGCTGGCCGGGCTGACCGACGACCGCTTTTTGTACGGCCCGGCCGATCCCCGGGACGAGCAGCGCGTCCGCGACCTGCTGGCCGACCTGGGCCTGTCCGGCCTGGGGAACAAGCCGGTCATGACCATGTCCACGGGCGAGCTGCGCAAGATTCTCCTGGCCCGGGCCCTGGCCGTTGGTCCGGACCTGCTCTTCCTGGACGAGTACCTGGACGGCCTGGACCGCGCCTCGCGCCTGGCCATGCTGGAACTCATGGACAAGGCCGCCCGACGCACCGGCCTGGTGGTGGCCGCGCACCGGGCCCGGGATCTGCCGGCCTGCGTCAACAAGGCCCTGCGCCTGGAAAACGGCCGGATTGTGGCCACGGGCTCCCTGGAAGAAGTGGCCGCGACCAGCGGACCGGCCATGGCCGACAACGGGCAGGCCCTGGAGCCGGTACGGCCCGGGACCCTGCCGGACGAGTTCTTCCGATTGGCCGGGGTGAGCGTGGTCAAGGACGGCAACCGCATCCTGGACGCGGTGTCCTGGGCCGTGCGGCCGGGCGAGCACTGGACCGTGACCGGTGACAACGGCGCGGGCAAGTCCACCCTGCTGCGCCTGGTCCTGGGCCTGGAGGACCCCTTTGAGCGGCCCTGGCCCGAATACTTCGGCCTGCCCGGACCGGCCGACCTGACCGAGGCCCGCAGGCGGTTCGGATACGTGTCCGCCGAATTGCAGACCGA
>CAXXNS010000008.1:0-162038 GCA_963666895.2 Desulfovibrionaceae bacterium
CCTGATGAACCTCATCGGCGAGCTGATCATCAACCGCAACCGGTACGCCATGCTGGCCCGGGCCCTTGAGGAGCAGGAGGAAGAGGTCCACGTGGTGGCCCAGCAGCTGGTCGAGACCACGGACTCCATGGCCCGCATCTCCGACGACCTGCAGGACACCATCATGAACGTGCGCATGGTGCCCGTGCAGACCGTGTTCTCGCGCTTCCCCCGCCTGGTGCGCGACCTGTCCCGCAAGAGCGCCAAGCAGATCGAGCTCATCCTCGAGGGCGAGGACACCGAGCTGGACAAGTCCGTGGTGGAGGAGATCGGCGATCCCCTGGTCCACCTGGTGCGGAACGCCGTGGACCACGGCCTGGAGAACGAGGAGACCCGCGTCGGCCTGGGCAAGAGCCCGGTGGGCCACGTCTGGCTGCGCGCCTACCACAAGGGCAACTCCGTGGCCATCGAGGTGGAGGACGACGGCAAGGGCATCGACCCCGAGAACATGCGGGTGGTGGCCGTGCGCAAGGGGCTGATCTCCACGGACGAGGCCGACAAGCTGGACGACCAGGAGGCCATCGAGCTCATCTTCGCGCCGGGCTTCTCCTCGGCCGAAAAGATCACGGACATCTCCGGCCGCGGCGTGGGCATGGACGTGGTCAAGACCAACATCAAGAACCTCAAGGGCAGCGTGCACACCATGAGCGAGGTGGGCAAGGGGACCAAGATCACCCTGACCCTGCCGCTGACCCTAGCCATCATCGACGCCCTCATGATCCAGGTGGCCGGCGAGACCTTCGCCATCCCGTTGGACGCGGTGAGCGAGACCACCAAGATCCACGCCTCCAAGCTCAAGGACGTGAACAACCGCAAGGCCGTGACCCTGCGCGGCGAGGTCCTGGGCATCGTGGAACTGGCCGAGCTGTTGGACATGCCGCTGAACACCGAGGAGCGCGAGGTCCTGCCCATCGTCATCGTCCAGGACAACGACCGGCGCGTGGGCCTGGTGGTGGACCGGCTCCTGGAACGCCAGGAGATCGTGATCAAGCCTTTGGGCCAGTACCTGTCCGGCTTCAACCTGGACGGGCTGTCCGGGGCCACCATCATGGGCGACGGCTCGGTGGTCCTCATCCTGGACCCGCACGAGATCTACAACCTGGCCACGTCCGCGGGCAAACCGCAGATCCGCGGCCAGGAACGCCCCTCCCTGGGCAAGGCCGAGGCCAAGGCCAAGGCCATCGAAGAATAGTCCGGGCCGTTGAAAGCAAAAAAGGCCGGAAGCCAAAACTTCCGGCCGATTTTTTTCGGACTGGTTTTTTCTAGATCAGGGAGGCCAATGCGGACATGGCCGACAGGATCAGCAAACAGGCGGGCCAGAGCAGGAACATGGCCGCGAAAATCAACCCCTTGAGCCGCAACGGGGCCTTGCTCCGGGCCACCATGAGCCAGCACAGACAGGTCGGGACCAGACAGGCCAAACCCGCGCCCCACATGAGCCCCAGGTCCCCGGACAGGACCAGCCCGCGCAGCTCCCCGGACAACATGGCGAAGAGCCAGCCCTGGCAGGCCAGGAAGACCAGGCCGCAGGCCAGGCCGCCCTTGGCCGCCCGGGGCAGGGCGTAGTTGTAGTAGTCGCGGCCGAAGTCGTCCCGGTTGCGCCGCAGGGCCATCCAGGCCTGTCCCAGGCCGCTTCCGGCCGTCAGGGCCAGGAACGTCAGCCCGGCCAGGGCGGGCCAGAACAGGGCGTACCGCCCGGGCAGGTACAGGGCCTTGGCGGGCAGGGCGTGCTGGCCGTCTCCGAGCATGGCCGCGGCCACGTCCTTGAGCCCGGCCGTGAGCAGGTAGATTCCGGCCAGGGCGGCCAGGCACGCGGCCAGGCACAGGACCATGCGCAGGCCCCGGCTGCCCTGCAGGGCCTTCCAGGCCGCGTTGGCCACCAGGCACAGGACCAGGGCGGCCAGCGCGGCGATCAGGGCCGCAAGCATGGGTCCGGACAGGAAGCGCCCCGGCAGCCAGGCCATGTGCTTGCCCAGGGACCAGACCCAGAAGGCCCCGGCGGCCAGGGTCAGGAGCAGGTGGGGCCAGGCCATGCCGGTCATCTGGCGGGCCATGAGTTCGCAGAACACGCGGTTCTGCATGGTGCCCCTGGCGTGGGCCAGCCCGGCCCAGACCGTGGCTCCCAGGGCGGCCAGAAAGAGCAAGGCGAAGAAGGCGGGCGCGGCCATCTGAAGCAGAAAATCCAAGAGCGTGGGGGTATCCATGGTCAAGGTCCGTCTTGTTGGTTTTCAGCGGATGTCGCCGCCGGGAACCGCCCGGCGCGCAGGGGTTTTACCTGCCTCAAATCGGGTCCGCTGACAAGGCCCGGAGCGGGCTTCACAGGAGGCCTTCTGGTGTTTTTCCGTGCAGACGCCTTGCAAAAACGTGGCGTATCGCCTATTTGAATCCAGGGCCGTATGGGGCTCGGGAGTTCAAGTTCATGCGACGATTTTTCATGCCTTTGCTGGTCGGTGCCTGCGCGTTGTTGCCGGGCCTTGGGGGCTGCGTGGCCACCGAGACCTCGGATTCCAGCATGGCCTGGCGCGTCCAGAGCCTGGAATCGGGTTTTCTTGAGTTCCAGGAGGAGCAGCGCCGTCAGGCCACCCGGCACGAGGACGTGGAAGCCCGGCTGGCCGCCCTTGAGCAGGCCGTGAGCCACCTGACCGGCCAGCCCGTGGCCAAGCCCAGGCCCAAGGCCGAGGTGGAGCCCATGGTCACCGAGCCCAAGGATACCGGTCCGGTGGTCCTGGCCGGGCCGGAATCCGACGAGGCCAAGCCCTGGGCCGAGGTGCCGGGCGAGCCGAACATCTCCGCGGGCGGAAATGATTCGGCCGACACGGTCTACGCCTCCCAGGCCGGGCCCCAGCAGCTCTACAAGCGGGCCCTGGACCTGACCCTGGCGGACAAGCCCCAACAGGCGCGCCCCATGTTCCAGGAATTCCTGAAAAAGTATCCCAAGCACGATCTGGTTCCCAACGCCCTGTACTGGATGGGCGAGACCTACTACGCCGAGAAGAACTATCCCCAGGCCATCCTGGCCTTCAAGGACGTGAGCACCAACTATCCGGACCACGACAAGACCTCGGCCGCCCTGCTCAAGATCGGCATGTCCTACCGCAACGTGGGCGACGTGGACAACGCCCTGTTCTACCTGCGCACCCTGGTGGACGAGTACCCGGATTCCGAGCCCGCCCGCCTGGCCAAGCCGGTGCTCCACGAACTGGCTCCCTGATCCCCGGGCCCATGGACCATCCCATGGACGACCCTGACCGCAAACAGGAATTCTTCGCCTGTCTGGCGCTCAAGCACACCCCTGGCCTGGGGTGCAAGACCATCCGCAAGATCATGGACGCCTACCCCTCGGCCGGGGCGGCGGTGTCCGACGCCCGTTCCTGGCCCGAGCGCAAGGTGGCCAACAAGCCCGCGTCCGCGGCCTGCGCCAAGGGTGCGTGGCGGCAGACGGCCGAGGACGAGTACCGCCGGGTGCTGGAGCGCGGCTTTGGCGTTCTCCTGTGGTCCGATCCCGAATATCCGGCCCTGCTGCGGGCCATCCCGGACCCGCCCCTGGTGCTGTATTATGCGGGCGACCCCTCCCTGCTGGCCAACCCGGGCCTGGCCGTGGTCGGGTCCCGGCAGTGCACCCGGCGGGGGTTGGCCGCTGCCCGGGCCATCAGCCACGGGCTGTCCAGCATGGGTCTGACCGTGGTTTCCGGCCTGGCTCTGGGCATCGACCGTCAGGCCCACCAGGGCGGGCTGGAGGGGCCGGGCTCCTCGGTGGCCGTGCTGGGCTGCGGCCTGGACATCGACTACCCGGCCGGCAACGCGGACGTGCGCAAGGCCTTGGAGGCGCGCGGCCTGGTGCTCACCGAGTACGGCCCGGGCGTGCGCCCGTCGGCCACCCATTTCCCGCACCGCAACCGGATCATCAGCGGCCTGTGCCTGGGCGTGCTGGTGGCCGAGGCCGCGTCCCGCTCGGGCAGCCTGATCACGGCCCGCTTGGCCGGGGAGCAGGGCAGGGAGGTCTTCGCCCTGGCCGGTGGCGGCGACGGCGACACCTTTGAGGGCTGCCGCAGCCTGCTGGAGGACGGGGCCGTGCCTGTGGAGTCGGCCGAGGACGTGGTCCGGGAGCTGCGCGAGCCCCTGGCCCGCAGTCTGAAGGGAGAGCCCGTGCTTCCCGCGCCGAGAGCCAGGGACGCGAACCCCCTGCTGCGCCTGCCCGACCTGGAGCCCGAGGTTCCGTTGCCGGTGTTCACGCCGCCCCAATCCGAACCTGAACCCGAACCAGCGCCCGCACCGGACCTGGACGGGGACGACCTGGACCTGTGGCGGGAACTGGCCCAGCGGGAGCGGCCTCATTTGGACGAGCTGGCCCGGGCCCTGGACTGGGACAGCCCGCGCACCAGCCGGGTCCTGCTGGGCCTGGAGATCCGCGGCCTGGTCCGGCAACTGCCCGGGATGCGCTATGAGCCCGTGCTAACGTAACTTTATATGTGCTGATTACCCTTGCCATGAAGGCCAAGTTTTCTCTACTCTTGAGGGTACGGCTCCGGGAAGGGTTCCTGGGCCGTACGGGGGCGGGGAATCCAGCCATTCTCAGCTATGGAGGTCTTGCCATGAAAACCAAGTTGTTGCTTCTTGTGGCCGTGTTGGCGCTGTGCGCCTCGATTCCCGTGGCCGTGTCGGCCCAGACCACCCGGTTCGACGCCATGGACACGGACCAGGACGGGTATCTGTCCTATGACGAGGTCCAGGCCGCGTTTCCGAGCGCCGACCAGGAAACCTTCGCCACCATGGACGGCGATGGCGATGGTCGCCTGACCCACCAGGAATGGGCCGAGAACCGAAACTGCCTGGGCCTGGGCCAGGGCTACGGCCAGGGCGGCCAGGGCCAGGGCATGGGTCAGGGACAGGGCCAGGGCCAGGGCCAGGGACAGGGCCAGGGACAGGGCGGACAAGGCAAGGGAAAGGGCAAGGGCGGCAACTAGGCCCGACACGGACGCGACGCATGCAGAAGATTCCTCTGAACCTGGCCAGGGCGGGCATGGTGCTGGCCCGTCCCGTGGAGCGCGACAACGGCATCACCGTGGCCGCCAAGGGCCTGGAGCTCACCGACTCCCTGATCCAGCGTTTGGAGAACATGAAGGTCGAGCGCATCGTGGTGGACGGCAACCCCGTGGACCTGGACGGCGCCGCCGGGGGCGCGGTGTTCACCGAGCGGCTGGAGCGTCTGGACCATTTGTTCCGCAACTACGGCTCCGACCCCTGGATGCGCAAGGTCAAGGTCTTTCTCCACCACTACTTCAAGATCAAGTCGGCCGGAGCCGGAGCCGGGCAGGTGGAAGAGGTGGAGGACGTGGACGACAGCGGCGAAGAGAACGGAGAATAGGGCGTGGACAACGACCTGAAGACCGAAGTCAAGGGCCAGGTGCTGGGGGTCAAGGATCTGCCGACCCTGCCCCAGGTGCTGGACGAGGTCTCCAAGCTGGTGGAGGACCCGGAATCCTCCACCGACCAGATCGCCAAGCTCATCGACCGGGACCTGGTCCTGTCGGCCAAGGTCCTCAAGATGGTCAACTCCCCGGTCTACGGCTTTCCCGGCCGCATCGGCACGGTGCAGCACGCCCTGGTGCTCCTGGGCTTCAACGTCATCCGGGGCATCATCATCTCCACCTCGGTCTTCGACATCATGGAGCAGGCCATGAAGGGGCTGTGGGAGCACAGCCTGGGCTGCGCCACGGCCTGTTCCATCATCGCCCGCAAGGTGGGGTTCCAGGACCCGGAGGAGTTCGCGGTCAGCGGGTTGCTGCACGACCTGGGCAAGGTGGTGGCCGCGGTCCAGCTGCCCGAGCTCCACGCCAAGGTCAAGGCGACCATCGAGAGCGCGGACGTGGACTACATCACTGCCGAGCGTGAGGTCATGGGCTTCGGCCACGACCGCATCAACGCCTGGGTGGCCCGGCACTGGAACCTGCCCGGCACGGTGCGCGACGCCATGAGCCACCACCACAACCCCGAGGGCGCGCCCAACTGGAAGGAGCACGCGGCCGTGGCCCACATCGGGGATTTCATGGTCCGGGCCTTCGAGTTCGGCGACCCTGGCGACGACCACATCGTGCCCCTGAGCCCGGCGGCCGTGGACCTGCTCAAGCTCCGGACCCGGGACCTGGAGACCATCATGGACGAACTGTCCGATCAGTTCCTGGATATTTCCGAGGTCACGTTCTAGCGTTTCAGGGCTTTACGCTTTCCTAGCCCCTTGCTAGGCTGGCGGCCATGAGCGTCCGCGTATCCGATTGCCCCTTTCCCCGCAGCCAGAAGGTCTACCTCATGAGCCCGGACGCCGAGCTGGCCGAGCTGCTCATGGACCTCTGGTGGCCCGGGTGCATGGAGGTCATCGTGTTCGACCGGGGCCGGAGGGCCGTGGAGCAGTTCCTCCAGGAACCCCCGGACCTTCTGCTGGTGGACAACCGCCTGGCCGACATGACCGGTGCCCAGGTCATCCGGTTGCTCAAGGGCGAGAACGTGTACCGCCAGGTGCCGGTGATCCTGTGCCTGGACCACGAGGACATGGAGTTCCCGTGGAACTGGAACGAGGTGGAGGCCGACGACTTCCTGGTCAGGCCGTTCACGGCCGAGGAGGTGCGCGACCGGATCAACCTGACCCTGTGCCGCGCCCTGCGCGCCCTGGACGCCAACCCTCTGTCGCGCCTGCCCGGCAACACCTCCATCATCCAGCGCATCCAGGACCTCATCGACCGCCGCGAGAACTTCGGCCTGGGCTACTGCGACCTGGACCACTTCAAGTCCTTCAACGACAAGTACGGCTTCTCCCGGGGGGACGAGGTGCTCATGATGGCCTCCCGGGTCATCGTCAACACGATCAAGCGGTTCGAGTCCGAGAAGTATCCGGTGCGGCCGTTCGTGGGCCACGTGGGCGGCGACGACTTCGTGTTCATTGTGGCCCCCGAGGTGGCCGAGGAGGCCTGCAAGCGGATCATCGCCGACTTCGACAAGATCGTGCCCAGCTTCTACGATCCCGAGGACCGCAAGCAAAAGGCCATCGTGTCCACGGACCGCACCGGACAGGTGCGCACCTTCCCGCTCATGGCCGTGTCCATCGCCGTGGTCTACAACCCCGACGCCAAGCTCACCCACTACGGCGAGGCGTCGGCCACGGCCATGGAGCTCAAGAAGAAGGCCAAGGAAACCCCCACCAGCAGCTATGTCCTGGACCAAAGAGGGAACTGACGGCCTGCCCGAGGTCTGCCGGGGCTTCCTGGCTCACCTGGAGACCGAGCGCGGCTATTCTCCGGCCACGGTGCGGGCCTACGCCACGGATTTGGCCGAGTTCGAGACCCACCTGGACAAGTCCGGCGGCTCCCTGGCCGCGTTCACGGCGGTCAAGGCCGAGCAGGCGCGGTCCTGGCTGGCCGACCTGCACAGGCGCGGTCTGAAGAAGAGCTCCGTGGCCCGCAAGATTTCCTCGTTGAGGGCCCTGTTCAAATACCTGGAACAGAACGGCCTGCTGTCCACCAACCCCCTGGCCGGGATCAAGAACCCCAAGCAGGAGAAGCGCCAGCCCCGGGCGCTCAACGTGGACCAGGCGGTCAGCCTCATGGAGGCGGCCGTCACGCCCGACCCCGAGGGCCTGCGCGACCTGGCCCTGGCCGAGCTGCTCTACGGGTCCGGCCTGCGCATCAGCGAGGCCCTGGGACTGGACGTGGAGGACGTCCACCCCAAAGACGGGTTCGTGCGCGTGATGGGCAAGGGCAGCAAAGAGCGGCTGGCTCCGCTCTCGGACGCGGCCGTGGACCGGCTGTCCCGCTGGCTGGAGCAGTGGTCCGCCCTTGACCCCGAACCCGGTGAAAGGGCATTGTTCATCGGCTCGCGCGGCGGGCGTCGGCTGGACCGCCGACAGGCCGTGCGCATCCTGGTTCGGCTGGCCCGGGCGGCCGGGCTCGGACCCGGACTGGCCGAGGGGGTGCATCCGCACATGCTTCGGCACAGCTTTGCCACGCATCTGCTCCAGGCCGGGGCGGACCTGCGCGACGTGCAGGAGCTTCTGGGGCACGAGCGGGTGACCACCACCCAGCGGTACACCCACCTGGACCTGGACCACATCATGCGCGTGTACGACAAGGCGCACCCCAGGACCGGGAAGGGGATCGGAAAGGGCAAGAACAAAAACGACGAACAAGGAGATTGAACGTGAGCAATCCCATGGTGCTTCTGGAGACGGACAAGGGCGAGATCCTCATCGAGCTGGACGCGGAAAAGGCGCCCAAGACCGTGGAGAATTTTCTCAAGTACGTGGACGACGGGTTCTACGACGGCCTGGTCTTCCATCGGGTCATCGAGAATTTCATGATCCAGGGCGGGGGCATGGACGGTATGATGCGTGAGAAGGAGTCCGGCGCGCCCATCGAGAACGAGGCGGACAACGGTCTGGCCAACGACCGGGGCACCCTGGCCATGGCCCGGACCAACGATCCCCACTCGGCCACGGCCCAGTTCTTCATCAACGTCAAGGACAACGGTTTCCTGAACCACAGCTCCAAGACCCCGGACGGCTGGGGCTACTGCGTGTTCGGCCGCGTCACCGAGGGCATGGACGTGGTGGACAAGATCCGCAAGGTGCAGACCACCACCAAGGGCTATCACCAGGACGTGCCCAAGGATCCGGTCTACATCTCCAAGGCGTCCCGCTTCGACGGCTAGGGCGTTCGATACGCAATGAAAAAGGCCGGGACGTCCCGGCCTTTTTTATGGCGTTCAGCGGGAAGGAAAGGCCCCGCGCACCAGCCCCTCGAAAAAGGCTCGGGCGTTGGTGCCCAGGGTGCGGACCCGGTAGCCCCCTTCCTGGACCACGAGAACGGGCAGGCCGAGCCCGCCGATCATCTCCCCGTTGGCCGCGAAGTCCTTGGGCGTCAGGGTCCAGGTGCCCGTGGGGTCGCTCTTGGCCGTGTCCAGGCCCAGGCCGAGCACCAGGATGTCCGGCTCGAACCGGACCACCCGCTTGAGCGCCTTGGCCAGTGCCTTGTGATAGGCCGCGCCGTCCACGTGTTCGGGCAGGGGCAGGTTGAGGTTGAACCCCTGGCCGTCGTCCAGGCCGGTTTCCTCCGCATAGCCCGAGAAATAGGGGTAGGCGAAGCTCGGATGTCCGTGGATGGACACGGTGAGCACGTCGGAACGCTCGTAGAAGATGTCTTGGGTGCCGTTGCCGTGGTGGTAGTCCACGTCCAGCACGGCCACCCGGGCGTGTTTCGACAGGTAGCGGGCGCACACGGCCGAGGTGTTGAAGTAGCAGAATCCGCCAAAGACCTTGGACTCGGCGTGGTGGCCCGGGGGGCGCACCAGGGCGTAGGCCAGGTGCGCTCCGTCGAGCAGAATCTGGGCGGCGGTCAGGCCGCAGTCCACGGCCCGCCGGGCCGCCCGGTAGGCGTTTTCGTTGAGCGGTGTGAAGGTGTCGATGCAGTAGTATCCGGCCCGTACGGGCAGGTCCTTGGGCGGACGGGCCTGGTTGCGGATGGGAAAGACGTAGGGGTAGACCGAGCGGCCCGGCGGCACGTTGGCGCAGACCTTTTTCAGGTAGTCCACAAAGGCCTTGTCGTGCACGGCCTTGATGTGCTCCTCCGGAAAGCGGTGGGGTTCCAGGCGGTGGAACAGGCCGGTGGGCTCGATGCCCTTGAGGATGGAGCCCACCCGCACCGGCGATTCCACGTATCCCCGGTCGCGCATGTGGTGGATCTCGTGGCGGTCGTTGACCGTCAGCCAGACCACCCGCTCCAGGTCCGGGCGGTGGTTTCCGGCCGGACGCGGCGCGGGCTTTTTCACGTAGCGGGGCGGTCGCAGGGGAACCGGAGACTCGGTGAACGAGGCGGCCACCTTGTCGGTGTAGTCCGGCCCGCAGATTCCGGCGTACTTGCGCCCCAGGATGGCCCGCACGATCTGGCGGGCCTCCATGGCATTCAGGTTTCGGTCCGGGTCCAACTGGTCCAGGACCAGATAGGGCGGGCAGTCGTCACCGGGCAGGACCGGGGTCTCGTAAGCCGTGCCGGCCACGGGACGCGCGCCGTATCGTTCGTAGAAGCGGAGGCGGGCCGCGTTCTGATCCAAGGCCGCGGCGTCGCGGCACAGGGCCGGGTCGTCGGGCAGGCACTCGAAGAGCAGCCAGGGCGAGCCTTCGGCCCGGGCCTCCTCGCGTACGCGCTCGTACAGGGCCGCGCCGATGCCGCCGCCCGTGCGGCCCGGGGTCACGGACATGAAGTCCAGGTAGCTGAAGCCGAGATCCGTGAAGTGCAGCACCAGGGCGAAGCCCAGCACCTTGCCCCGGGCCTTGTCCGCCACCAGGAGCACGGCCTTGAATCCGTGCCCCACCGGGTCGGCCAGAACCTTGGGCAGCTTGGCGATCTCGTCCTCGCTCAGCAGCTGGAACTGGTTGGCGAGGATGCCCTTGCAGGCGGCCATGGCCTCCCGGTCGGCCGGGGTGCGCACGGCGTGGACGCGGCGGATGCGGAACATGGGCCGAACCTCCGTTTGGAACAGCGCCGAGTTGTCATGTGCCCGTTCCTGACGGTCGTCAAGAAGAAAAGAATGCCTGGTTCGGTGTTGTCAGTCCAGGGTTTCCAGCCGGTCGGCCAGGAGTTTGGCGAATGCGAAGGAGGCGGTGAAAGCCGGGGAGATGGCGTTGAGTACGTGGAGCTGGCGCGGGCCGTCCTGGAGCACGAAGTCCATGACCAGTTGGGCCGTGCGCGTGTCCACCAGTTGCGGCCGGATGCCCACCTTGGCCGAGGGCATGAGGTCCTCGAAGCGCAGCTCCGGCACCAGCTGCCGCGCGTCCTTGAAAAAGGCCCGGGCCCAATACTTGCGCGGCTCGGACAGGGCCACGGCCCGGAAGCCCTTGTTTCGGAAAAAGAGTTTGGCGTCGTGGGCCAGGATGGCCGGGGCCTCGGCCGAGATGCCACGCAGGATGCCGTAGTTCTCGCGGCCGAATGCCGGGATGGCCGTGGGGCCCAGATGCACGGAGCCGCTTGCCGAGCGGGTGAAGTGAACGCCCAGGAAGGGGTTGGCGATGTCCGGCACCGGGTAGATGTTGCCTTGGCAGAGATGGGCCCGCTCGGGCCGCAAATTGCGGTACACGCCCTTGAACGGGATCAGGGCGTAGCCCTTGCCCTTGCCGAAGGCCCGGGCCAGCTTGTCGGCAAAGGCCCCGGCCGCGTTGACCAGCAGCCCGTAGGCCACCGGCCCTCTGGTGGTGCGCAACAGGCCGTGGCCGTCCGGTTTTACAGGACCTAAGGCCCGCACCCCGTGCAGGAAGCGCACCCGGCCCGTGTCCGCCAGTTCCTGGGCCAGCCGGGACACCACGGCCCGGGGGTCCACCTGGGCGGTCTCCCGGGACAGGAGCGCCTGGCCCGTGGTCCGGGCGTGGGGCTCCAGTTCGGCCAGCTCCTGCTCGTCGATCAGGGCCACGTCCGCGCCGTTGGCCGTGGCCCGGCGAAGGAGCTCCAGCAGGGCGGGAATCTCGCCCTCGTTCCGGGCCACGATGACCTTGCCCGATTCCAGCAGGGGCAGGCCGCGCTCCCGGCACCACTGCTTCATGGCCCGGTTTCCGGCCAGGCAGACCTTGGCCTTGAGGCTGTCCGGGGCGTAGTAGACCCCGGCGTGCAGCACCCCGGAGTTGCGGCCCGAGGCGTGCTGCCCGGGCGCGTCCTCCTTGTCCAGGACCAGCACGGACTCCCGGCCCCGCAGGACCAGCTCCCGGGCCAGGGCCAGGCCGGTGATGCCGGCTCCGCAGATGACGACTTCAGCGCGTTCCATCACTTTCTGTCTTTTAAAAATCTTTCCGGCAGGCCGTTCAAAAACCGCGAGGGCAAGGCGCAAGAAAAGTTCAAGACCGACGCGTACTCAATCTGTACGCGAGGGTTTGAACTTTTTGAAGCAACGTAGCCATCGTGGGAATTTCAACGGCCTGTTATGGCTTGGACAGCAGGGCCAGTCCCGTATCCGGCTGCACCTTGCGCAGCATGGCCGTGCCCGTGATTTCCATGATCAGGAATTCGCCGATGAGCCAGGTGTCCACGCCCGGCCGGATGCAGCCGGTCAGGGTCTCGCGGCCCCGGCCCGTGGCCGCATGCATGTGCAGCCTGGGCACGCCGGACTCGTCCGCGAACAGGGTGCCTACGGCCAGGACCTCGCGCGGCTCGTCAAAGGACTCCTGGATGACCTCCAGGGGAACGGCGTCCTTGTCCTTGGGGCCGGCCACCACCGTGCCCGGGCCCAGTCCGCCGATGAGCCAGCAGGCCGCGCCCCGGATGTTCTTCTCCGCGGCGAAGTCCTCCACGACCTTGGGCAGGGTTTCGCCGTCCTCCAGCCGGAGCACGAACACCCGGCCCACTCTTCCTTCCTCATATTGCATGGGGTCTCCTCGTCAGGGTTCACAAAGGTTTTTCACCGCGCACCAATCGCAGCGGCGGTCCCGCAGGGCCGGGAAGTCCGGGGCCAGGAGCAGGTGCCGGACCACGAAGCGCACCAGCAGGGGCGCGGTCTCCAGGGCCGCTTCCTTTCGTTCCTGGCCGGTGCGTTTGGGGCCGAGCATCAGGACCTCGCGTCCCTTGTCGGCCAACTCCACCCAACCCGCGTCCAGGGGCGGGTTGCCCTGCGCCAGGGCGTCCATCCACAAATAGGCGGGCAATTGGATCCCGCCCGATGCCCTGGCGGTTTCGGACAACAAATCCGGTCCCTCGTCAAGTTCGGGCGTCCAGGCCTCCAGCCGGTCATGCAGGTCCACGTTTTCCCAGAAGCCCTTGGCGAACCCGGGCAGGGAGCCGGTCTTGTAGTCCAGGATGACCCGTCCGCCTTCCCGCTGGTCCACCCTGTCCACCTTGCCGGACAGGGTCACGCGCAGCCCCTCGATCTCCACTTCCCGGTGGATGGCGGTCTCCAGCTCCAGGACCCGGGTGCACGGCTGGTTTTCCAGGTAGCGGGCCAGGCGGTGGCGTCCGGCCGCCAGCAGGCTCTGGCGCACGTCGTACGGGGTCTGTCGGAAGAACGCGGTTTTGTCCAGCTCCTCCTCCAGCAGGGCGGTCAACAGTTCCGGGTCCAGGCCGGCCGGGTCCAGGTCCTGGCCCGTGCGCGGCTTGTAGAACCGTTGCAGGGCCTCATGCACGGCCTGGCCGAATTCGGCCGGATCGCCGTCCTCGCTGACCCCTTCCAGGGGGGACAGCCCGGCCAGCTTGGTGAAGTAGAACTGCCTGGGGCAGCGCAGATAGGCGTCCAGCCCGGTGACCGGCACCGTTCCCTTGGTCAGCCAAAGGCGCACGGCCCGGGCCAGGGGTTCGGTCTTGGGCACGGCCCGCTCGCGCCGTGGCGGGGGCGCGGTGGGGAAGCGCAGGAGCCGCAAGGGCTCGTCCCCGGGCTTGAGCACATGGCCCAGCTCCTTTTCCCGCTGCCAGAGCAACTGCTCCACGAACCGGGAGCGCAGGGACTTGGAGTCGAACAACCCCGGGGTCACGCCGGCCTGGTACAGGAGCACGGCCTTGTCCGCGCCCATGAGCAGCCGGGTGAAGTTGTACGCGGCCACGTGGTCGCGCTGGCGGGCGTCGGGCAGCCCGGCCAGATGGCGCAGGGGGTCGGGCAGCAGGGGGTCGGGCGCGGCCGCGCCGGGCAGCTTGTCCTCGGTGGCGTCCAGCACGAACAGGGTCTTGAAGGCCAACAGCCGTGTCTCCAGCATGCCCAGGACCTGGAGTCCGGCCAGGGGCTCGGGCTCGAACGAGACCCGCTCGCCCCGGCAGAGCTGGCGCAGGATGGAGAACAGGGTGCCCGGCTGGAAGGCCCGGTCGCGCAACCGGCTGGCCAGGAGCTGGGGCACGAGGTCGGCCCGCAGCCGGGCCAGGTATTCGGCGTCGATGAGATGCCTGTTCCAGTGGTCCCGGCCGCGCTCGATGAGCAGGTCGGCCATGCGGGTCAGGGCCCGGGCCAGGTGGCCCAGGTTGGACAGATTTTCGAAATTCCTGATGAAAACTGCAACAATATCCCGGACCAGGGCCAGTCCGGTTTCCTGGTCCACGTCCTCCAGGGGCGCGACGCCAAAGGCCGGGGTCCACTCCTCCGGGTCCTGGTGCTTGAGCCCGGCCCGTACGGCCTGCTCCCAGGCCCGGAGCAGGGGCCGCAGGGATCGGCCGTCCTGGCCCGGCCGGGCCAGCATGCGTATCCAGGGGTGGCGCAGCAGGGCGATCAGGTCGCGCCAGCGGTACAGGGCCCTGCTCTGGTCATGCCCCTGGTCGCGGACCGCATGTTCCTGCAGGGCCATGACCATTTCCACCAGCTGGTAGAGCCCGGTGCGGGTCAGGGGGTAGCCCATGGACACGTTGAGGTCCGTGGGCGGCAGGTGGTGCAGGGCCGGGATCAGGGCCGAGGTCTCGGGCAGGACCACGGCCGCGTCCTCCAGGCTCTCGGCCCGGGCCAGCTCCTGTTCCAGCGCGGCCAGCTGGGAGTGCAGGTCGAAGCCTTCGATGAACGACACCTCGGGTCCGTTTCCCGCCGTCGGGTCCAGCGGCTCCAGGAGTTCGGCCTTCACGCCCCAGTCCTTGAGCCAGGCCCGGTGTTCGGTTTCGCAGGGGTGGACCTGTCCGCCCAGGGCCAAGGCCGGGTCGCCGTGCCACAGCACCTCCAGCCTGTCCCGGTCGCGCAGGGCCGTGAACAGGGCCCGCTCCGCCCCGGACAGGCCGTAGAACCCGGCCGAGACCACGGGCGCGTCGTCCAGCCCGGTCTCCAGGTTGTCCAGGGCCTGGTCCATGTTGGCCAGGACCAGTCGGGCGTCCAGGCCCGGCGTGGTCAATCCCTTGGTTTCCAACTCGGACACGTACTGCCCGGCGATGACGCCCAATTGTTCCAGCAGGGCCGCGGCCCAGTCCGTGACCTCGCCCTGGAGGTGGGCCAGGTTGGCCGGGGCCACGTCCTGGCGCAGCATCTCCTCCAGCAGCCCGGCCAGGCGGAAGCCCCAGGGCAGGAAGGGCTCGGCCTCCCGGGGCAACAGGGCCAGGAGTCCGGAGCCCTGGGCCTGCAACTCCTGCGCGATGTCCAGGAGCAGCCCGGCCTGGTCCAGCCGCCCGGCCTGGCGGGCCGGTTCGGGCCGCAGCCCGTCGGCCAGCAGGGCCATGAACCCCTGGGAGGTGTACAGCCGGGGCAGGAAGCAGGGCCTGGGAATCTCCTCGGCCGTGGCCATCCACTCGCGCAGATAGCGGGCCGGACGGTCGTGCGGAAAGACCACCACCGCCCGGGACAGGGGCGGGGCGTCCGGCCGCAGCAGGAAGCGGGCCAGGGCCGGGATGAAGCGGCCGCGCCAGTCGGCCACGTACACGGGCCTGGTCATGGCCGGACCTCTACGCGCTCAAGGCGCTGCTCATCCAGGTAGACCAGCAGGCCGGACAGGGGTCCGGGCGCGCCCATGTCCGCCAGGATGGCCAGATAGCGGCGCACCTGGCCGTGGTGCTCCGGGTCGGCCCGGCCGGTCTTGAAGTCCACCACCAGGCTGCCGCGCTCGTGGGCGTGGAGCAGGTCGGGCCGCCGGGGCTTGTCGCCCTCGGCCAGCAAGGTGGGCTCGTAACGTCCGTTCAGCAGGGCCGGGCGCAGCTCGTCCAGGGACAGGGCCCAGGCCACCATGGCCTCCAGCTCTTGGGCCAAGACATCGCGCTGGTCCGGCTCCATGGTGTCCAGCAGGGGGAAGAAGCGCAGGGACGCCTCCACGGCCCGGCGGGCATCGGCCGCGTCGTCGCCGGTCGGGCGCAGCAGCTCCAGGGCCTTGTGCGCTGCCTCTCCGCGCTGCCTGGCCCGCACGCCCTGGTCCGGTCCGCACTGCTCCAGGTGGCTGTACACACGCAGCCGGGGCAGTCCGGCCGGTTCTTCTTCGGGAGGTTCGGTAACGGGCTTTTCAGGAGCGGCCGGGGCCGGGGCAAAGGGATGCATGGGCTGCTGTGGCCGTTCGCCGGATTCCAGCGAGTCGCCCAATACCTTGGGCAGGAGCAGGTTCATGGCCGACAGGGCCGCGCTGGAAATGCGCGGGGCGTTGTCCGGATAGAACCCGTACAACTCCTCCCGGGCCCGGGTCCAGGCCACGTAGAGCAGGTTGAGTTGTTCCAGGGCGTTGTGGGCCAGCCGTTGCCTATAGGGCGCGCCCAGGCCCGGGGACAGGTCGGCTAGGTACTGGCGGCCGCCGTGCTCCACCAGGGCGAACTCGTTCCAGGGCGCGACCTTCCAGTGGTGGAACGGCACCAGGACCACGGGGAACTCCAGCCCCTTGGCCTTGTGGATGGTCAGGATGCGCACCGCGTCCAGGCCCTCGGGCAGGGGGGTCTTCTCCTCGTGGCCGCGCTCGGCCCAGAAGTCCAGGAACGCGGTCAGGGAGCCGTGGCCGTGCTCGCCCGCCTGATGCACCACCTCCAGGAAGCGGCGCACGGGCAGCTCGGCCCCGGGGTTGTTTTCCAGGACCCGGAAGCGGGCCAGGGCCCGGCGCAGCAGATCGTAGGGCGCGTCCATGCCCGCCCGGTCCAGCAGGTTGTGCAGGAAGCCTTCCCATTGCTTTGGGAAGTCGCGGCGGAAGTCGTGCCACAGGGATTTGGATTGCTCGGGCCGGGCCAGCCAGTCCAGCACGGTTTCCCGGGCCAGGCCCGTGGCCGTGAGAAAGACCTCGTCCCCGCACAGGACTTCGGCCAGGGACAGGCCGTCCTCGGGGAAGTCCAGCCAGGAGAGCAGGGCGGTCAGTTGGCGGATGACCGGGTGGCGGGCGATCTGCAGGCTCTGGTCCGTGACCACGGGGATGGACTCCTCCAGCAGCCGGGCGCAGACCTGCTCGGCCTGGTCCCCGGTGCGCACCAGCACGGCCAGGTCGGACAGGGGCCGCCGCGCGGCCAGGTCCGTGACCAGGAGCTGGGCCACGGCTTCTACAGCTTGCGTCTCGATCTCGGCCTTGGAGCCCCCGGGCAGCCGCTCGAAGCGCACGTACCCGCCGCTACGGTCCTTGTCCGGGGGCAATTCCTGGGATGCGTCCGCGAACGCGGCCTCCAGGTCCTGCACAAATTCGTCCGCCTGGTCCGGGTCCCCCCCGGGCAGCAGCGCGTTGGCCAGAGCCTGGGCGGAATCCGGCTGGGCCAGGTTGGTGAAGAAGTCGTTATTGAAGCCCACCACCCGCTTCAGGCTGCGCCAGTTGCAGGGCAACCGTTCAATGTCGGGCCCGGCCAGCATGGCCAGACCCTGCCCGGCCACCTCGTCAAAGAGCCGGGCGTCCCCGCCGCGCCAGCCGTAAATGGCCTGCTTCACGTCGCCCACGTAGAACAGGCTGCCGCCCTTGGACAAACATTCCTCGGCCAGGGGCGCCAGGGCGGACCACTGGTCCCGGCCCGTGTCCTGGAACTCGTCCACCAGCAGATGGTGGAGCCGCCCGCCCAACCGGCAGAAGGCGTCGGGCACGCCCGTGGACTCGTCCAGGAGCCGGTGCACCAGCCCGGGCAGCCTGCGGATGGGCAGGCTGGCCTGCTCGCGCTCGATCTCCTCCAGGCAGGCCAGCAGTTCCAGGGCCAGGTCCACGGACGGGGCCAGCACGTACGCGCCCTTGAGCACGCTGAACTCTCCCCGGTGTTCGGCGGCCGTTTGGACCAGCCGCTGGTAGGCCGCGCAGGCCTGGGCCGAGGCCGCGCCCCTGGAAGCGGCGTTGAGGCATTCGTCCAGATGGGCCTTGGATGCGAAGGCCGAGTCCGGGGGCGGGTCGAACAGGTTCAGGCCGTCGAACTTTTCAAGATACTTGATGAAATTGTTGTTGACCGCCAGCTTCTCCCGGGCCAGGGCCAACCGCAGGTCGCGCACCGCGTCCGCCAGTCCGGTGCGCG
Organism: Desulfovibrionaceae bacterium; assembly: GCA_963666895.2. Taxonomy (GTDB): domain Bacteria; phylum Desulfobacterota; class Desulfovibrionia; order Desulfovibrionales; family Desulfovibrionaceae. The sequence goes on from CAXXNS010000008.1 coordinate 17,898, forward strand.
AGGCCTGGAGCAGGGCCAGGAGTCGCTCCTGATCCGTGTCCGGGTGGCTGGGGTGGTCCATGAGGTGGCGCACCAGATCGCCCAGCCGGTCCCGGAAGCCCTGGGCCAGCCAGAACCCCTTGGCCTGCTGGGCCTGGATCAGGGTGCGCATGGCCGTTTCGAAGCGTTGCCTGGCCTCCTCGTCCCCGGCTTCGCATCGGGCCAGGAAGCGGTCCAGGGCCAGGTCCAGGAGTTCCTGCTCGTCGAAGGCCAGCTGGAAGTCCGGCGGCAGCCCGGCCTCCAGGGCGAAGATGGACAGGAGCATGTGCAGCAGGCTGTCGATGGTCCGGATGTTGAGGCGCTGGTAGCGGCGCAGGATGGCGGTCAGCTGGTCCTCGGCCAGGGCCGGGGTCCAGGAATCGTCCATCAGGTCGGTTTCTTGCCCCAGGGCGCGGCCCTTGAGCGCGCCCACCAGCCGCTCCTTCATCTCCGTGGCCGCCTTGTTGGTGAAGGTGGCGGCCAGGATTTCGGGCCAGGAGTAGCCCTTGCGCGGGGCTGCGGAGCAGGCCGCGTGGTCCCAGGCCCACTGGTCCGGGTCGATTTCGGCCCGCCCCTCGGCTCCGGACAAGAGCGCCAGAAAGCGTTGCGTGAGCTTGAAGGTCTTGCCGGAACCGGCAGAGGCCTTGACCTGGAGCAGGCGGGAGTGTTTCATGCCGTCACGGTTGTACCCGGACCAAGCGAATGGTGTAAAGGTCGTCGAACATGGGCAGCACGGATCAATTTTTCATCACCCCCGAGCAAGAGGGACAGCGGCTGGACAAGGCCCTGGCCGCGCTCCTGCCGGACAGCGGGTTGCGGCATCGGCGCAGGCTCATCGAGACCGGCCAGGTCCTGTTGCAGGGCCGTACGGCCTCGCCGGGCACGCGGGTCAGGGCCGGGCAGGAAATTCGGCTCACGTCCGTGTCGGAGCCGGAATTCCCGTCCGGACTGCGCGTGGTCCACGAGCACGGCGGCCTGGCCGCGGTGTGCAAGCCGGCCGGGGTCCATTCGGCCCGTGTGGCCGGGGGCGGTCCCAGCGTGGAGGACCGGCTGGCCGAGCTTTTTCCGGGCCGCGAGCCCATGCTGCTCAACCGGCTGGACCAGGGCACCAGCGGCCTGCTGCTGGCGGCCCTGACCGAAGAGGCCCGCCGGGAATACCTGGCCCGCGAGGCGGCCGGACAGGTGGCCAAGACCTACCTGGCCCTGGTCAGGGGACGGGTGGACAAGGGGTTCACGGTTCGGCTGGCCCTGGACACGGACGACCGCAAGAAGACGCGGGCGCTACGCACCGACGACCCGGACCCGGCCCGCTGGACCGAGGTGGAGCCGATTGAAATCGTTGGGGAAAATACCCTGGTCCGGGCGCGCATCAAACGCGGAGCCCGGCACCAGATACGGGCGCACCTGGCGTCGGTCGGCCATCCCCTGGTTGGGGACGCGCTGTACGGTGGGGGTGAGGGAAGCTTTCGGCTGCACCACCAGCGCGCGGACCTGCCGGGGTTCTCGGTCCAGGTGGAGCCGGACTGGGGCTAGGCCTCGCTGGCGGCCATCAGGCAGCGGTTCCGGCCCTGTTTCTTGCACAGGTACATCTGTTCGTCCGCCAGCTTGACCACGGTCTCGAGGGACATTTTGGGATCGTGGGCCAGCAGGCCGCCTACGGAAATGGTGGCCTGCACCCGCTGGCCGTCCTTGTCCAGCCAGCTGTTCATGACCAGTATGCGCAGCCGCTCGGCCACGGAATTCATGTGGTCCAGGGTCACGCCGGGCAGAATGATCAGGAATTCCTCGCCGCCCCAGCGGCAGACCTCGTCCATGTTCCTGAGCCCGGCGGCCAGGGAATTGGATACCACGCGCAATACCTCGTCTCCCACCTCGTGGCCCCAGGTGTCGTTGACGGCCTTGAAGTGGTCGATGTCCACGAACAGGACGCCGAAAGGCACCTGGTATTCCTTGAGGTCGGACATGCGCTGGCGCAGGGTGGCCTCGGCCAGTTTGCGGTTGCCGATTCCGGTCACCGGATCGATGAAGACCTCCCTTTGCAGCCGTTTCAACTCCTCGTTGGTGCGGAGTTTGGTCAGGCTGGGGAAGAAGGTCTCCACCGCGCCCACGATCTTCCCGGCCTCGTCGCGGAGCGCCGCGCTCCGGACCCGGATGGGAATCCGGTGTCCCTTCTTGTGGTGCAGGTACACGTCGGCCTCGCGGATTTTCCCATCGACCATGGTGTCGGCCAGGGGGCAGCCCTGGACGCAGAGCTCCACGCCCTCCGCGGTGACGTGGCGCAGGATGTTGTCCGCGCAACTGTTCCCCACCACTTCCCGCGCCGTGAATCCGGTGATGCGTTCCGCGCCCTTGTTCCAGAACGTGATGACCCGGTTTCTGTCGACGTGGTAGACGCCGTCCTGAATGCTGTTCAAGACCTGTTTGTAGAAATCGCAGTCCATAATATGGGCCCCCTTATGGATAAATATTCCATGAGGGGGAAAAAAGAAAGCGAGTGACGGTTTTTTTTGCGTCGTTTCGACGGCCGGGTCAACCAACCAGGGCCCTGGCGAAGTCCTCACCGCTGAAGGGCCGCAGGTCTTCCATCTTTTCGCCCAAACCGATGAAGGTGATGGGCACGCCGAAGGCCATGGCCACGGACACGGCCACGCCGCCCTTGGCCGTGCCGTCCAGCTTGGTCAGGATGATCTCGTCCAGCCCCACGGCCTCCTTGAACAACTTTGTCTGGGACAGGGCGTTCTGCCCCGTGGTGGCGTCGATGACCAGCACGGTGCGGTGGGGCGCGCCCGGGTGCTTCTTGTCCAGGACGCGCTTGATCTTGCCCAGCTCCTCCATGAGGTTGGCCTTGGTGTGCAGCCGCCCGGCCGTGTCCAGCAGGAGCAGGTCGTGGCCTTCGCCGACCGCCTTGTCCATGGCCTCGTAGGCCACGGCGGCCGGGTCCGCGTTCTCGCCCTTGGAGTAGAAGTCCGTGCCGATGCGCTCGGCCCAGACCCTGAGCTGGTCGATGGCCGCGGCCCGGAAGGTGTCGCCCGCGGCGATGAGCACCTTGCGGCCCTGCATCTGGGCGCGGTGGGCCAGCTTGGCGATGGTGGTGGTCTTGCCCGTGCCGTTGACCCCGACCATCATGACCACCTCGGGCGGGTTCAGGGCCTGGATGCGCGGCGGGGCCTTGAAGACCTCGGCCAACACCTCGGCCATGAGCGCCTTGAAGTCCTCGGGTCCGGCGTTCTCGGTCCGCACCCGCTTGCGCAGACGCTGGGTCAGCTCCAGGGCCGACTCCACGCCCACGTCGCCCATGATCAGGATTTCCTCCAACTCCTCCCAGAAGGCCTCGTCCAGGGAGTCGCGCCCGGCCACCAACTGGTCGATGCGCCGGGTGATCTGCTCCTTGGTCTTGGAGATGGACTCGGACAGCTTGAGGAACAGGCGGTCGCGCTCGTCCTCCTCGTCCTCCAGGTCCAGGGCCAGGGCCAGGCGGTACTGGAGCTCGCTGCGGAACTCCGCCACCTTGCGGTAGCCCATCTGGCCGAGCCAGGCGCGGAATCGGGATACGAAATCCCTGGCCTCGTCCCCGGGTGCGTCCAGGGCCTGAAACAGGAATTCCAGGCGCTGCCAGAGCAGGTCTCCGGCCTGGTCCACGCCCTGGAGGATGACCCCCAGCCACTCGGACAGCTTGGGCTCGGCCTTGCGCAGGGCCAGGGTCAGGTCGGCCTGCCAGGCCTGGTCGTCCGGACTTGGTTGGGCGGTCTGGGGCGCGGTCTCCGCTGCTGTGGGCTGGGCCGCGTCGTCGCCCTTGAATACGTTCTTGAACTTGGAGAAGAATCCCATGCAATCCTCTTTGGTCGTTCGGTGCGCAAGGTGTAGCGCAAGCCGCTGGTCGTGACAACCGCTTGCCCCCCTCTTGCATATGGGGTCCGGCCCGGTCTACAAGCCCTGCATGAGCGATTCTTTGAGCATTGACCTGCGCGTCAGCGACGCGCTCACGGCAGCGGGCCCCCGGGAAAACGTGCGCGTGCAGGCCTGGGTGCGTTCGCGCCGCGACGCCAAGGGCTTCTCCTTCCTGGAACTCAACGACGGCTCCTGTCTGGCCAACCTCCAGGCCGTGGTGGACCACGCTCCGGAGCGCATGGACGTGATCCAGGCCGCGGACACCGGGGCCTGCGTGGTCGTGACCGGCGACCTGGCCGAGTCCCCGGGCCAGGGCCAGCGGTTCGAGATCAAGGTCCGGGAGCTGGCCGTTCTGGGCCAGGCCGATCCGGAAACCTACCCCCTGCAGAAGAAGCGCCACTCCGACGAATTCCTGCGTACCATCGCCCATCTGCGGCCCCGGACCAACAAGTACTCGGCCATCCTGCGCATCCGGTCCAGCCTGTCCCTGGCCATCCATACCTTTTTCCGCGAGCGCGGCTTCTTCCTGGTCCACACGCCCGTGCTCACGGGCTCGGACTGCGAGGGCGCGGGCGAGATGTTCCGCGTCACCAGCCTGCCTCCGGGCGAGACCGACCCGGACAAGGACTTTTTCGGCCGCCCGGCCCAGTTGACTGTGTCCGGCCAACTGGAGGCCGAGCTTCTGGCCCTGGGCCTGGGACGTGTCTATTCCTTTGGCCCCACCTTTCGGGCCGAGAACTCCAACACCCCGCGCCACGCGGCCGAGTTCTGGATGATCGAGCCGGAGATGGCCTTTTTCGACCTGGCCGACACCATGGACCTGGCCGAGGATATGGTCCGCACGGTTGTCGCCCGGGTGCGCCAGGAGTGCGCCCCGGACCTGGAGTTGTTCGCCCGGTTCGTGGACAAGGGGCTGGATGAGCGGCTGGACAATCTGCTGGGCGAGCCCTTTGTGCGGCTGCCGTACCGCGAGGCCGTGGACATCCTGAAAGGGAGCGGCCGCAGGTTCGAGTATCCCGTGGACTTTGGCGCGGACCTGCAGACCGAGCACGAGCGTTGGCTGACCGAGGAGCATTTCGGCCGGCCGGTCATGGTCTACAACTACCCGACCTCCATCAAGCCGTTCTACATGCGGCTCAACGACGACGAGGCGGAGCAGGGCGAGACCGTGGCCGCCCTGGACGTGCTCGTGCCCGGGGTGGGCGAGATCATCGGCGGGTCGCAGCGCGAGGAGCGGCTGGACGTGCTGACCCGGCGCATGGCGGCCATGAAGCTGTCCAGGCAGGAGTACTGGTGGTATCTGGACACCCGCCGCTTCGGCACCGCGCCGCATTCGGGCTTCGGCCTGGGCCTGGAGCGCCTACTCATGTTCCTGACCGGCGTGTCCAACATCCGAGATGTCATCCCGTTCCCGCGCACGCCCCGGCACCTGGAGTTCTGATCCCGATTCGGGACGGGGCGGAAAAAAATAGTGGTCCGGGGTTGACACCCGTCTCCATTTACCCTAAACACCCCTCTGCGCCTGCGGCCCGGTCCGCCGGGACCCACCTGGGCGCGATGTTCTTTTCCAAAGGATATTGGACGTTTCCAAAAGACGCTCCTGCGAAGGAAAAGGTCTTTTGCGGTTGACACGACCGGGTGAGAGAGGTATTTTTATCTTTCCCGCTTTGGTTCCGGCCTTCGGGCTGGTTGACCGGGCGTCCGCGGGTCTTTGACAATGAAATGGCGAGTCGGACAAGAATTGAAGAGCCTGACCCCGTATGGGGTTTGGCCTTGCACAAAGAGATCTACTCACTAGTTTTCAACTGGAGAGTTTGATCCTGGCTCAGATTGAACGCTGGCGGCGTGCTTAACACATGCAAGTCGTGCGAGAAAGTTCACTTCGGTGAATGAGTAGAGCGGCGCACGGGTGAGTAACGCGTGGGCGACCTACCTGGTAGACTGGGATAACAGATGGAAACGTCTGCTAATACCGGATGTGCTTCATGTTTAACTTCATGGGGGAAAGGTGGCCTCTATTTATAAGCTACCACTACCGGATGGGCCCGCGTCCCATTAGCTTGTTGGTGAGGTAACGGCTCACCAAGGCAACGATGGGTAGCTGGTCTGAGAGGATGATCAGCCACACTGGGACTGGAACACGGCCCAGACTCCTACGGGAGGCAGCAGTGGGGAATATTGCGCAATGGGGGAAACCCTGACGCAGCGACGCCGCGTGCGGGAAGAAGGCTTTCGGGTCGTAAACCGCTGTCAGGAGGGAAGAAACCCTTGAGCTCGAATAGGGCTCTTGGCTGACGGTACCTCCAGAGGAAGCACCGGCTAACTCCGTGCCAGCAGCCGCGGTAATACGGAGGGTGCGAGCGTTAATCGGAATCACTGGGCGTAAAGCGTGCGTAGGCGGCCAGGCAAGTCAGGGGTGAAAGCCCTCGGCCCAACCGAGGAATTGCCTTTGAAACTGCTTGGCTTGAGTTCTGGAGAGGCAGGCGGAATTCCGGGTGTAGGGGTGAAATCCGTAGATATCCGGAGGAACACCAGTGGCGAAGGCGGCCTGCTGGACAGATACTGACGCTGAGGTACGAAAGCGTGGGGAGCAAACAGGATTAGATACCCTGGTAGTCCACGCTGTAAACGATGGATGCTAGGTGTCGGGGGGGATGCCCTTCGGTGCCGGAGTTAACGCGTTAAGCATCCCGCCTGGGGAGTACGGTCGCAAGGCTGAAACTCAAAGGAATTGACGGGGGCCCGCACAAGCGGTGGAGTATGTGGTTTAATTCGATGCAACGCGAAGAACCTTACCTGGACTTGACATCCCGAGAAGCCTCCGGAAATGGAGGTGTGCCCTTCGGGGAATTCGGTGACAGGTGCTGCATGGCTGTCGTCAGCTCGTGCCGTGAGGTGTTGGGTTAAGTCCCGCAACGAGCGCAACCCTTGTCATTAGTTGCCAGCACATGATGGTGGGCACTCTAATGAGACTGCCCGGGTCAACCGGGAGGAAGGTGGGGACGACGTCAAGTCATCATGGCCCTTACGTCCAGGGCTACACACGTACTACAATGGCGCATACAAAGGGTAGCTAAGCCGCGAGGCCACGCCAATCCCAAAAAGTGCGTCCCAGTCCGGATTGCAGTCTGCAACTCGACTGCATGAAGTTGGAATCGCTAGTAATCCCAGATCAGCATGCTGGGGTGAATACGTTCCCGGGCCTTGTACACACCGCCCGTCACACCACGAAAGCTGGTTCTACCCGACGTCGGTGGGCTAACCTTCGGGAGGCATCCGCCTACGGTAGGACTGGTGATTGGGGTGAAGTCGTAACAAGGTAGCCGTAGGGGAACCTGCGGCTGGATCACCTCCTTTACAGAGTAAATTGTCCGACTCGCTGTTTCATTGCAAGGATCCGCATGGTTCTTTGCATTGAGCCGCTAGGGCCTATAGCTCAGTTGGTCAGAGCGCACGCCTGATAAGCGTGAGGCCGGTAGTTCAAATCTACCTAGGCCCACCACGCTAATCTCGCCCACTATGTGGGGGTGTAGCTCAGCTGGGAGAGCACCGGCTTTGCAAGCCGGGGGTCATCGGTTCGATCCCGTTCACCTCCACCATTTTTTGGTGAGGGGGCGGTTGAGCGGAGAGACTTTTTCTCCAAGGCTCATTGAAAAGCGAAGTTTTTTGTTCCTGGCCAGGCGCCAGGCGATCAAGCAAGGGAGCGTAGCAGCGCTACGTGACCGCGGCTTGAACGCCGCAGCAACGCCGCCAGGACCAAAAAGGCGAGCTTTTCCAGTTCATTGAAAGTTACATAGGGTAAGAAGAGGACGACGAGTAAAGTTGTAAGTATGTAAGGGCATCTGGTGGATGCCTTGGCGCCAGGAGGCGATGAAGGACGTGGAAGGCTGCGATATGCTTCGGGGAGCCGCCAAACAGGCTTTGATCCGGAGATTTCCGAATGGGGAAACCCGGCCGGGGTAATGCCCGGTCATCCTTTGGCTGAATGCATAGGCCTTAGGAAGCGAACCCGGGGAAGTGAAACATCTCAGTACCCGGAGGAGAAGAAATCAAGAGAGATTCCCAAAGTAGCGGCGAGCGAAATGGGATTAGCCCAAACCGAGTGCTTTCGAGCATTCGGGGTTGTAGGACCGTCATACGTGATCCGTGATTAGATAGGGGAACGAGCTGGGAAGCTCGGGCGTAGAGGGTGAAACCCCCGTACCTGAAATCGAAAGCGGCGCAGACGGCACCTGAGTACCGCGGGACACGTGGAACCCCGTGGGAATCTGGGAGGACCATCTCCCAAGGCTAAATACTCCCTGGCGACCGATAGCGAACCAGTACCGTGAGGGAAAGGTGAAAAGAACTCCTGTTAGGAGAGTGAAATAGAACCTGAAACCCGGATGCCTACAAGCTGTGGGAGCGCAAGTGACCACGTGCTTTTTGCATAACGGGCCAGCGAGTTGCCGTGTCGTGCGAGGTTAAGGATGACAGATCCGGAGCCGCAGCGAAAGCGAGTCTGAATAGGGCGACCAGTACGGCGTGGCAGACCCGAAGCCGGGTGATCTATCCATGGGCAGGTTGAAGCAAGGGTAAAACCTTGTGGAGGACCGAACCAGTATCGGTTGAAAACGATTTGGATGACCTGTGGATAGGGGTGAAAGGCCAATCAAACCCGGTGATAGCTGGTTCTCCCCGAAATATATTGAGGTATAGCCTCGGATAAGTCTTGCGGAGGTAGAGCACTGAAAGGGCTAGGGGTCCCACCAGATTACCAAACCCTATCAAACTCCGAATGCCGTAAGATGTTGTCCGGGAGTCAGACTTTGGGTGCGAAGGTCCAAGGTCGAGAGGGAAACAGCCCAGACCGACAGCTAAGGTCTCTAAATCCATGTTCAGTGGCTAAGGAAGTGACGTTGCTGAGACAGCCAGGAGGTTGGCTTAGAAGCAGCCATCCTTTAAAGAAAGCGTAATAGCTCACTGGTCTAGCGATGTTGCGCCGAAAATGTATCGAGGCTAAACATGGTACCGAAGCTTCGGATCGAACTTGTTTCGATGGTAGGGGAGCGTTCCCGGATGGGATGAAGGTGTTCCGTAAGGGATGCTGGACTAACGGGAAGTGAATATGCTGGCATGAGTAACGATAAAACGAGTGAGAAACTCGTTCGCCGTAAGCCCAAGGTTTCCTGGGTAAAGGTAATCTTCCCAGGGTGAGTCGGCCCCTAAGGCGAGGCTGAAAAGCGTAGCTGATGGGAAACAGGTTAATATTCCTGTACCTGTGCGTTCGCGCGATGGAGGGACGCAGAAGGATAGATGGTCCGGGTGTTGGATATCCCGGTGCAAGCGAGTAGGCTTGAGGGTAGGCAAATCCGCCCTCTGTACGGCCGAGACGCGATGCCGAGTCATTATCGACGGAAGCCATTGATTCCATGCTGCCAAGAAAAGCTCCTAAGTATAGTGCGTGCAGACCGTACCGCAAACCGACACAGGTGGGCGGGTCGAGTAGACCAAGGCGCTTGAGAGAACTCTGGTTAAGGAACTCGGCAAAATGACCCCGTAAGTTCGCGATAAGGGGTGCTCTGGATTGTGATCTTACTTGCTTTGTGAGCAATCCGGAGCCGCAGAGAATCGGGGGGGGCGACTGTTTACTAAAAACATAGGTCTCTGCGAAGTCGTAAGACGACGTATAGGGACTGACGCCTGCCCGGTGCCGGAAGGTTAAGGGGTGGGGTTAGCGCAAGCGAAGCTCTAAACCGAAGCCCCGGTAAACGGCGGCCGTAACTATAACGGTCCTAAGGTAGCGAAATTCCTTGTCGGGTAAGTTCCGACCTGCACGAATGGCGTAACGATCTCCCCGCTGTCTCAACCAGAGACTCAGTGAAATTGAATTCCCGGTGAAAATGCCGGGTACCCGCGGTAAGACGGAAAGACCCTGTGCACCTTTACTACAGCTTGACATTGGGTTTTGGGCATTCACGTGTAGGATAGGTGGGAGGCTTTGAAGCCGGCACGCCAGTGTCGGTGGAGCCAACCTTGAAATACCACCCTTGTGTGTCTAGGATTCTAATCTGGACCCGTTATCCGGGCCGGAGACAGTGTCTGGCGGGTAGTTTGACTGGGGCGGTCGCCTCCTAAAGAGTAACGGAGGCTTGCAAAGGTTCCCTCAGGCTGATTGGAAACCAGCCGTCGAGTGCAAAGGCATAAGGGAGCTTGACTGTGAGACAGACATGTCGATCAGGAACGAAAGTTGGTCTTAGTGATCCGGTGGTTCCGAATGGAAGGGCCATCGCTCATAGGATAAAAGGTACGCCGGGGATAACAGGCTGATCGCATCCAAGAGTTCACATCGACGATGCGGTTTGGCACCTCGATGTCGGCTCATCACATCCTGGGGCTGAAGCAGGTCCCAAGGGTTCGGCTGTTCGCCGATTAAAGTGGTACGCGAGCTGGGTTTAAAACGTCGTGAGACAGTTTGGTCCCTATCTACCGTGGGCGTTGGAGAATTGAAGAGGGTCTGTCCCTAGTACGAGAGGACCGGGATGGACGGACCTCTGGTGTTCCTGTTGTGGCGCCAGCCGCATCGCAGGGTAGCTATGTCCGGTACGGATAACCGCTGAAAGCATCTAAGCGGGAAGCCAGCCTCGAGATTAGTTCTCCCTGACGCAAGTCCTGAAGGCCCCTCGTAGACCACGAGGTTGATAGGTCGGAAGTGCAAGCGTGGCGACACGTTCAGCTGACCGATACTAATAGGCCGTGCGGCTTATGACTTAAAAAATCGTCGTCCTCTTCCCCCTATGAACTCATATTTTGTCCTGGCGGCCAGGGAGGAGGGGGTATACCCGATTCCATTCCGAACTCGGCAGTCAAGCCCTCCATCGCCGATGATACTGCATCGTTGGGTGTGGGAAAGTAGGTCGCTGCCAGGGCATTACTTCATAAAAAGCCCCGTTAGAAATATCTAACGGGGCTTTTTGGTTGGGGCGTCTGGACAACCGTCCTGGAATCAGGCCATACCATAAGCCCGGACCAATAACTGGAGGCAGCTGGCCATGATCACGCGCGCTCTCGGGAAATCAGGAATTTCAGTGTCGGCCATTGGGCTTGGTTGCATGGGCCTGTCCGAGTTTTACGGGCCGCCCGTGCAGGAGTCGGAAGCCGTTCATCTGCTCCACCGGGCAATGGACCTGGGGGTGACCCACTTCGATACCGCGGAACTCTACGGCATGGGGCGCAATGAGGAATTGCTGGGCAAGGCCTTTGCCGGGCGTTGGGGCCAGATCGTGCTGGCCACCAAGTTCGGACCCCAAAGGGATCCGGCCACGGGCGGCTTCCTGGGGGTGGACGGCTCCCCGGCCAATGTCCGCAGCTCCTGCGAAAAGAGCCTTCAGCGGCTGGGTGCGGACAGGATAGACCTGTACTATCTCCACCGCGTGGATTCCTCCACGCCCATCGAGGACACGGTGGGAGGAAGGATGGCCAAGCTGGCCAAGGAGGGCAAGATCGGGGCCATCGGGCTGTCCGAGGCGTCGGCCGAGACCCTCAGGCGGGCCAACGCGGTTCATCCCGTGGCCGCCCTGCAGTCCGAGTACTCCATTTTCAGCCGGGACATCGAACGGGACATTCTGCCCACGTGCGTGGAGTTGAACGTCAGCCTGGTCGCCTACTCACCCTTGGGCCGGGGAATGTTGACGGGCCGCTATGGCTCGGCCGGCGAGCGGCCGACCGGCGAGACGGACTACCGGGCCCAGATGCAGCCCCGGTTCCAGCCGGGCAACATGGAGGCCAACCTCGAGCTGGTGGAGGCGGTCAAGGACGTGGCCGCCGGGATGGGATGCCGCTGCGGCGCAGGTCGCCCTGGCCTGGGGTGCTGAAGCCGGGGGGACCACGTTCGTGGCCATCACCGGCACCACCAAGCCGGCCAACCTGGAGTCCAACCTGGGCGCGCTCGACTGCCGCCTGAGCGACGAGGATCTCGGCGTGCTCAACCAATTGGCCGACAAGGTCCAGGGGGACCGGTACTCCCCCGAGGAGAATGGCCGGTCGTCAACCAATAAGCCCTCAGGGCCTTAAATTATAAGAATATTTCCGGGCTCCTTACGCTCCTGGCAGTTGTCGTACAGCCACTTGGGAGATTTCCATCATCTTGCTGGTCTTGATCATCCGGCGGGCCTGCTCCGGGCAGACCTTGATGCAGGCGCAACAGCGGGATGCACTTGGCCCATGTCCGCCTGAATGTCCTGCTCCAGGTCGATGGCCCCCCCGACGGGACAGATTTCCTGGCACTGGCCGCATTGGGTGCAGTTGTCGCCCACAACGATGAAGGTCTCGGTCATGGGCGGCTTCCGCTCCTTGTACGGCCCTGTCGCCCGGCACCGGGGACGTCCTGGAATCCCTGCCCGTCCGGAGCGGCGTCCAGCTTCGTCCGGGACCGCGGCGCCAAAGGCCTCGGCCTGCTTGAGGTCCTGCGAATCGGGCCGGGCCACGGCGATGGGCACGTCGTCGCTGGAAAAGGAGTGCTCGGCCACGAAGGCGGCGCAGGCCACGGGGCTGCCCGCCCCGGTCGGTGACGATGTCCTTGAGCTCCAGCAGGGCGTCTTCATAGGCGCGGGTTGCCGTAGACCACCAGGCACACGCAGGGCGCGCCCTGGATGTCCAGGGTCTCGAGCCAGTCGGCCGCCCAGCTTGGGCAGCCGGCCGCCATAGACCGGCATGGCCACTCTAACTACACCAGTTCGTCCTTGGCCGCGCGCAGCGCCTGCCGTCCGCGCCACCTGGGGTGGTGACGTCCACAAGGTCGGTGTTGTCCAGGGCCAGGCCTTTGGCCACGGCTCTGGGCAATGGTCTTCGAGGTCCCGGTGGGGGAGAAACAAACCAGCTTCAGCGATCGTACCTGCATGAGTTTTCTCGTATTTTTTGGTTTTACAGAGTCTGGACAAGGGACAGGGGTTTTCAGGCGGCACGTCCTGGTGCAGCACGCGCCAGCCCTTGCCGTCGGGCTCGAGCAGGAAGGCGTGGGCCGTCCGGGGGGCGGAATTGGATACAGATCGTTCAGGGGCAGGCCCAGGGCGTGGCAGAGCAGCACCCGCATGACTCCGGCGTGGGTGGACCACCAGACTGGGACCGGGCTCGTCCGTCAGGTTTTTTCCAATCCCTGGACGGCCCGCTTGGCCACGTCCCCGAAGGACTCGCCGTCCGGCGGGCGGAAGCCCTCGAAATTCTTGCCCCGGGCCTCGTACGCTCCCGGTCTGGTCGCGTTTGATGGAGGCCATGCTTCGGCCCTCCCACTGGCCCAGGTGGATCTCCGCCATCTCGGGCATGAGGCCCACCACGTGCAGGTCCGCAGATTCGGGCGATGATGGCGGCCGTTGTCCATGGCCCGGGACCAGCGGACTGGAGTGGATGGAGAGCAGTCCCATCTGGGCCAGGGGCCCGGCCCACCCGTTCGGCCTGCTTTTCCCCGTGCGGGGACAGTCGCAAATCCGTGCTTCCGATGTACCGGCCGTTTCCGCCTTGGGTTTCCGCGTGGCGCAGCAGGATGATCATGTGGCGATCTCCAGGATTTCGGTCAGGGGGAGTGTGGTCGTGGCCTGGACCCGGTCGCGCACGGGGGGGGGCCTGGGCCCGGTCCAGTCGGCCCTGGATGGCCCTGGCCGCCTCGGGGTCCGGCCCCGTAGCGTTCGAGCTTGGCTTGGTAGCGCGTTTCCAGGGGCACCCGTGTGGAGCCCCGCACGTACTTGTCGGCCAGGAACACGATTTCTCGCTCGGTCAGGGGAGCGTCCGGGGGCAGTTCCAGGTCCGGGTGCGCGGCCACGATGTCCGCGGCCTTGGGGAAAGCCGTGCATCCGCAGGATTTCGGCTCCGGCCCGGGCGTGGTCCGGCCCCCCCTTGGCCAGGTCATGGACCAGGGCCGCGCTCATGGCCAGGTTTTCGGAAAGCTGTCTCTCGCCCGGCTGTCCGGCATTGATCGCGGCCGTGAGCAGCCGGGGGCCACCAGGGCCACCTCCCGGCAATGGTCGCGCAGGGGCTCGTCCAGCCCTTGCATGTCCCACAGGGCGCGGCATTCCTCGGGCAGGGGGTAGTCCATGTCCACGCGGTCCAGGGCGGCCTCGTAGTCCTCAGGGCTGTCCAGGTCGGCCAGTACGCCCGCGTCGGCGCAGGCATGCTCGCACATCCGGTTCGGCTGCCGGGTTTCCACCTGCTCCAGTTATGGCACGCAGGCCGCCTTGCCCGTCATGATCCAGGATGAGCGGCGCCAGGTCCCGGCTGAGCAGGGGCGGATGGCCGCGTTCCCCAAGGAAGGTCGGGCAGGTGAGCAGGGCGTCGCTTTCCAGGTGCGTCCGGGCCAGCAGGCGCACGGTCTGAGGCCGCACCAGGGGGATGTCCGCCGGCAGGACGAAGAAGTGTTTCGCGTCGCCAAGGACACGGACCCCGGCCTGGATGGAGGTGAACATGCCCTTCTCGAAGTCCGGGTTGTGTGCGGTTTTCGGCTCCGGCCGCCTCGGCCTCCCGGGCCACGTCCTTGGCCCGGTGGCCGGTGACCACCACCACGCGCTCCACGCCCGCGGCCCGAAAGGTCCGCACGGACAGGGCCAGCACGGTTCCGGTTCCCAGGGGGAGCAGGGGCTTGAAAGGGCCCATGCGCGAGGACATGCCTGCGGCCGGGGAGGAGCGCGGCCAGGCGGGTCATGCCCCTTTCCCTTCCCGCACGCCCGCCCGCACGGCCACCAGTTCGGAAACAATGCTCAAGGCGATTTCTTCGGGCGTCTGTGCGCCCAGGGCCAGGCCGATGGGGCTATGGCAACGGGCGATGTCCGCTTCGCTCACGCCCTCGTCGCGCAGGGCTTCGTAGATGGCGTCGCGCTTCTTCTTGCTGCCGATCATGCCCACGTACCCGGCTGGCGTGTTCAGGGCCTGGGCCAGCACGGTCTTGTCGTGGGCGTGTCCACGGGTGAGGATGACCAGATAGGCGGTCTCGTCCACGCCCAGCCCGTCCAGCGCCTTTTCAAAGGAGGACAGGACCACGATGTCGTCGGCGTCGGGAAAGCGTTCCGTATTGGCGAAGTCGGCCCGGTCGTCCAGGACCACCACCCGGAAGCCCACGAACCCGGCCATGCGGGCCGTGGCCCGGGACACGTGCCCGGCCCCGAACAGGAACAGGGGCGCGGGCGGCACGAACGGCTCGGCCAGGGTCAGCAGGCCATCGGAGTCTTCCAGCACGGCCGCGCCGCGCTCCAGGGCCTGGTCCCGCAGACAGGCCAGTTCCGTTGGGGCCTGGTCCGATTTCGGAATCAGGAAGTGCTCCACGGCGTGCAGGTTCGGGTCCGAGGCGAAGCGGGTCACGAGCACCGAGGTTTGGCCGGTGCGCAGGGCCCGGTCCAACCGGCCCCAGGCTTTGCCGCCCGGATCGTCCGGGTCCAGCCGTTCCAGGAGCAGGGTCATGCGGCCGCCGCAGATCATGTCCGTGCCCGCGGCCAGGTCGCTGGTCAGGTCCATGTCCAGCATGGCGGCCGCGCCCGGGGCCTGGTCCAGCATGCCGCGCGCCGCGTCCATGGCCTGGGCCTCCACGATCCCGCCCCCCACGGTGCCCAGGAGGTTGCCGGAGCGGGGCAGGGCCATCTTGGCCCCGGAGGAGCGGGGCGTGGACCCGGAGTGGCCGACAATGGTGGCCAGGACAACGGGTTCGCCCTGCTCGAGCAAATGGTTGACGTTGCGCACAAAGGTCTTCATTCGTTCACCTTCAGGTAGCGTTTGGCCAGACCGGGCTCGGCCGGGCCCGGGCCGTCCAGCAGCTTCGCTTGTACGTTCAGGGAGTGCGCGGCCAGGGCCTGGCGCACGTTTTTCAGCTCCCGCACTGCCTGAACCGCGCGGTCCGGCAGGCCGGGATCCCGGTTAGGGGAGCAGACCCGGATGTGGAGCACGGATTCCCCGGGCAGTTCGCCCGGCTCCACCGAGGCCGTGAAATCGGCCAATCCGGTCAGGGAGTACAGGGTTTCGTTCAACAGGGTCAAGTCCACCTCCTGGTGGGCTCCGCCCAGGCGGCGGATGTCCGGGTCCAGGAGCCGCAGGGGACTGCCGCAGGGGCAGGCTCCGGGCCGGATGCGGCCCAGGTCGCCCGTGCGGTAGCGCACCAGGGGCATGGCCCTCCGGCGCAAGGTGGTCACGGTGATCTCTCCCCACTCCCCGGCGGGCAGGGAACGGCCCGAGTCCGGGTCCGCGATTTCCACCAGCAGGTCGGCCTCTCGCAGGTGGAGCCCCGAACCGGGCGTGCATTCCACGGCCCCGCCCAGGCCGGTCTCCACCATGCCCCAATGGCGGTGCGAACGGCAACCGAAAGCCGCGGCCAGGTTCCGCACCACCGCGTCGGGCACGGCGTCCCAGCAGAGCAGGGCGGCGCGCACGGGCGAGTCTCCGGGTCCGAGCCCCTGGCTGCGCCACAGGGCGGCCAGGACGTTGAGGTGGGCCGGAGAGCCCACCAGGCAGGACACGCGCTCGGAGCGGATGATGTCCAGCGTGGCCTCCGGATCGTCCAGCGGGCCCTTGACCAGGCCGCGTCCGCCCAGCCGTTTCACGGCCTCGGCCAGGAGCTTGCCCACGCTGTCGGGACGGTCCCCGGGCAGCAGGACCAGGGCGGTCTGTTCCGGCTCCATCATCAGCCGCATGCCGTGGTGGAAGAAGTCGATGGTCCGCTCCAGGTCCCCGGCCGAAAAAAAGATGCGCTTGCCCGGGCCGGTGGTGCCCGAGCTTTGCAGGGTCACGGCCCGGGCCACCTCATCCTGGGACACGCAGAGCAGGGCTTCGGGGTGGCGGCGCAGGTCGTCGGCCGTGATCCGGGGCAGCCGTCCCAGGTCGCCCAGGCTGCGCAGTGCGGCCGGGTCATAGGGGCCGAGAAGGCTGCGGTACAGCGGCCCGCTGGCCTGGGCGTGGGCCAGGGTCCGGCGGAGTTCCGCCATCTGCCACTGCCGAAGAGCGCGGGCGTCCACGCTCCACAGATCCAGGCAGGAACGCAGCCAGTCGTCCAGCGGAGCCCGGGTCATGCCGAGCCTCCGCGGCCCTCGGGCCTGTACAGGGTCCGCCCGTCCAGCCTGGTCAGGTTATAGGCGCAGAACGGGATCAGGCGTCCGTCGGGCGAGGACACGTGGATGCAGCAACCCCGCAGCCGTTCCAGGTCCAGGGTCCAGGCGTCCTGGAAGGCCATGGCCGAGACGGCCAGGATGTGCGTGGAGGCCCGGGCCAGGAATTTGTCCAGGTCGTCGGGTCGGCCCTGGTCCATGGGCAGCAGGCGTTCTTTGGGCGCGGACCATTGCCGGGCCACGAATGCCTTGGCCTGCCGGGCTCCCTCGGCGGCTTGTATGGGTTCGGCGGGTTCGTGCCCGCAGCAGCAGGACTTGCCCCCTGGATTGCCCGCTGACAGCCGTTGCAGGCCGCCGTCCTCCTTGATCAGGTAGTTGGCGTGGAACGAGCACTGGGCGTGTTCGCAGCCCGGGGGCAGGAAATCTTCGGTTCGCACCAGCCCGTCGGTCTGTTCCTCCAGGCCGCGCATGATCTCGGGCAGGGTGATGCGCTGTTCGTCCCCAGGTGAGCCGGGATAACGGCCGAAATAGCTCACCGGCTGGAAGTGCAGCCCCCGTACCACCGGAGAGTTGGTCGCGGCGAAGCGCAGCAGGTCGCCCAGGTGTCCGTCGTTGACCCCGGGCACCACCGTGGGCACCAGGACCACGCCGATGCCCGCCGCGCCGAAGCGCTCCACGGCCGCCAGCTTCTCCTTGGCCAGGGGCCTGCCGCGCAATGTCTGGTAAACGGCGTCGTCCAGGCCGTCGAACTGCAAAAATACCGAGTCCAGACCGGCGTCGGCCAGGCGCTCAGCGAAATCCGGCTCCCGGGCCGCGCGCAGCCCGTTGGTGTTCAACTGCACCAGGGGAAAGCCGCGCTCCTTGGCCAGTTTGATCAATCGGGGCAGGTCGTCCCGCACCGAGGGCTCGCCGCCCGAAAACTGGATGTTGCACGGGCCCGAGGCCCGGTGCACCCCGTCAAGCTGCCTGGCGATGGCCTTCGCCGGAGGATCGGGCTCGGGCGTGAACCCGCCCGAGGAGGCGAAGCAGACCGGGCAGCCCAGGTCGCAGCGCCAGGTGACCTCCACCACCGCGGTGCAGGTGTGCTGGGCGTGCTCCGGGCACAGTCCGCAGTCCAGGGGGCAGCCCCTGTCCACGGGCGCGCCCGGCTGGGCGGGGTGGGAAGGCGTTTTGGGCCGTTTCCAGTTCGTCAGGCCGGGCTCGCCGCGCCAGACAATGGTGCGGAACGGGCCGTGCTCCGGGCATTCCTTGGCCAGGAAAACGTCGTCTCCCCGGGTCTCGTGCCGGGCCGGGACGGGGCGCAGGCAGATGGGACAGACGCTCCTGTTGCCGTCAGACATGACCTCGGCCAACTCAGGCCTCCCTGCCTTCGGCCGGGTCCAGCCCGCTTTCCGCGAGCAGTTCCCGCACCCGGGCGTAGCCCCGGGCCACCAGGCTGGGACAGCGTTGCGGGTTGGGCTTGCCGCACTCGCCGTCCACGATGGCCGCGCAGGTGAAGCCGCCGAACTCGCCCTGGGCCAGGTCGCGGAACCAGTCGCCGTACTCCGAGAGCATCAGGGTCAGCTTGTCGTGCCGCTCCTCGTCCTCGGTGCCCTTGCCCGTGTGCAGGGCCAGGAGGCAGGCCCCGCCGGTGAGCACGCCGCAGGTCCCGGAACAGTCGCCCATGCCGTGGCAGAGCCCGGACATGGACCGGACCAGATCCGGGTTTTTCCCGGCCCAGTTCCTCCAGGCCGAGCAGGAGCATGATCTGGCTGCAGCAATAGCCCGCTCCGCCAAGCCGCATGACCTCCATTTCCAGTTCATCGAACATGGTCATCCTCCTTGGGGATATCTGCCAGCAGCAGGCCATAGCCCAGGCCGGACGGCCGGATGCAAGCCTGTCCGCTTTCCTGCCAGGCCAGGCGGGCGGCCAGGTCGCGCAGCAGGCCGGAGTGGTCCTCGAAGCGCAGGACGCGGAATCCGGTCCGGGTCAGGCGGGATTCCATCTCGGTTCGGGTCACGGCCCCGCGCGCGCAGGGCGAGGCCGAACAGGCTCCCGATCCCGGTCGTTGCAAATACAGGTCGGACAGGGCCAGCACGCCGCCCGGCTTCAGAACCCGGGCAAACCCGGCCAGGGTTGCGTCCGGGTCGTCCAACAGGGAGAGCACGCATTCGCAGACCAGGGCGTGGAAGGAGCCCGGCGCGAACGGCAGTTGTCCGGCATGGCCCCGCACCAGGGGAGTGGGCTGTCCGTCAGGCGGGTCCGGGCACAGGTCCAGGCCCACGGCCCGGGCCCCGAATCGGGAGCGCAGCCGCCGCACCGTGGCCCCCCGGCCACAGCCCACGTCCAGCACCCGTTGGCCCGGCAGAATCCCGGCCAACTCGGCGGCCCGGTCCGTCAGGGCCAGGCCTCCGGGCCGCAGGGTGTCTCCGGCCGCCCGGCGCATGGCCGGGGTGCGCCACAGAGGGGTGGTGCAGACCTCCATGGTCACTTGGGTCACTTGTCCTCCAGCAGCTTTTCCACCTCGGCCATCTTGCCCAGGGCCAGGGCTTCGGGGATCAGGACCTGGCCGCATTTCGCGCACACGGGCAGCTCCACGGTGAAGCGGCTGCCCAGGTAGTCCAGGTCGACCGGCGCGGGGCGCAGGGGCTCGTCGCAGGCCCCGCACTTCCAACCGCCGGCCTCGGCCTCGGGCACGCGCATCTGCTCCTTGCCGTGGGATTTGCCCAGGACTTCCATGCGGTGGCTCCAGGCGTTGTGCACCAGGAATCCGTCCCCGTCCTCCTCGTATTCCACCCAGTAGGTGACGTTCCACGGACGCAGGCTGGCCAGGCGATGCCCGGTCTCCCCGGACACCAGGAACCGGCCGCTGGTTCGGGCGGCCAGCAGAACCTTCTGCAGGTCGCTGACTAGGATGCGGCGTTGGTCCAGCCGCTGGGCCGTGTCCGGTTCCATGCGCACGGCCACTTGTTCGAAGTCCCAGGGTTCCTCACCGGTCTGGCTCCACAGCTCGGCCAGCAGTCGTTCCTTGAGCCGGGCCCGGTTCTCGCGGCGCTCGGAGTATCCGGGCGCGGGCCGGGCGGCCGGGTCGTCCCCGGCTCCCTCCAACGGGTTCAGCAGGTCGAGCACGTGCAGGGCGCGCTTGCCCGCCCGGGCCAGCATGTCCCGGCACATGGCGCAGTAGGTGACGAAGTCCTTGTCCGAGCCCTGGGCCAGATGCACGGCCGCCTCCAGGCCCAGTTCCGGGTTGGCCTCGGCCAGCAGCCCGCCGAATCCGCAGCATTCCGTGAACTCGCGGGTCAGGGCCGGTTCCGTGAACTCCACGCCCAACCCCTTGAGCAGCCCGCGCACCTGGTCCTGCAACGGCTGGTCGTGGCGCGCGGTGCAGGGGTCGTGCAGGGCCAGGGGCCCGGCCTTGGCAACGGACGAAAGTCCGGCCTTGCCCAGGAGGTCCCAGACCCCCACGGCCTCGGCCTCGGGCAGCTCCTCGCGAAGGGTACGAAGACAGGTCGGGCAGGCCGCGGCCAGTCGCGGCGAGCCGAGTTTTTTCCACTCCTCGCGCAAGGCCTGGAGGTTCTCCTGGAACAGGTCCTCCCGGCCGGACCAGCGGGCCGGGATGTTGCAGCAGCGCAGCAGGAGCCCCATGTCCGGGTCCCCTTGGCGAAGCAGGGCATAGGCCCGGGCCACGCCGTCCGGGTCCGAGGCGGTCCATTGGCAGCCCGGGAAAAAGGCCGTGGCGCAGGTGCCGTTCCTGGTGTCGGAGCCGGGCGCGGGCCTGGCCAGGGCTGCCTGGGGGCTGTTGGCGTGGCCCATGTCCCGCAGGGCGAACTCGTGGGCCGAGGGCGGCATTTTGCCGCGCTGAACCATGTCCCGCCGGGCGGACAGGCAGAGGTCGGCCATGGAGAAGTCCTCGGGACACAGGGTCTCGCACAGGCCGCAGAGCATGCAGGAGTTGATCATCTGGTTGGCCTGGCGGGTGCCCATGACGATGGAGGCGTTGTTGTAGATGCGGCGGGCGTAGACCTTGGGATAGGACTTATAGTGCTCCAGGAACACGCAGTTCTTCACGCACTCCAGGCACTGGCAGTCCAGGCAGCGGGCCGCCTCGGCCCTGGCCTGGTCTTCGGACGCGGACTCGTCCCCGGGGCCGATGGCGGGCGGGACGGGCTCCACGCCTTCGATTGTTGGTAAACAGCCGGGTCTCGAACGGACCTTCCTTTTCGCGGCCCGAGGTCAGGGACGCGCCCTGGACAAAGCGCTCCATGGAGTTGGCCGCCCGCCGTCCCAGGCTGGCCAGGGCCACGGGCGAGGCCAGGTCCACGACCGTCGGGTCGCCGCTGAACAGGCCGGGCCACTGGGTGCCCAGGCTCAGGGGGTCGGCCGGGCCGTATTCATCGTCCCGCGCGGCCTCGGGGTCGACAAAGACCACGTCGTGGCTCTCCAGGGCGTCCTTGGGGGACGGCAGGTCTTCGGAGCGGCCCGCGCCCAGCCGGGCCAGCCGTTCCAGTTCCTGGTCCAGAATCTCGGCGGGCAATTTCCCCTCGTCCAGACCGGCCAGCAGTCCCTGGATTCGGGGGCCGTACAGGGTGACGCTGAAGCCCTTGCGGGCCAGCTCCCAGGCGGCCGACAGCCCGGCCAGCCCGGTGCCCAGCACGGCCGCGCTCTTGTTCTTGGCGGGCAGGGGCAGGATGCGCCCGGGCTTGCTGGTCTGCTCGGCGCAGAAGCGTTCCAGGGCGTGGATGCGCAGGCCGTTTTCGGGTCCGTCGGTCTCGGTGCGCAAACAGGCCTTTTGGCACGGGGCGTCGCAGATGCGGGCCAGGATTGCGGGCAGGGGCATGGTCTTGGCCAGCACGCTCCAGGCCCGGTCCGCCTTGCCTTCGGCCAGGTGGCCGCACAGGGCGCGGACGTCCACGTGCAGGGGGCAGGCCGCCTGGCAGCGGGGCTGCTCCTCCTGGATGCAGCGGGCCTCCCACAGGCGCAGATCCTTCTGGTCCATGATCCCTCCAGGCCCCTTTTGGGATGAAATACGGGGCGGCGGCCGGTCCCATGACCTGACCGCCGCCCATTGTCGGTTTATTACGCGGCCTTGTCTACGCCTTGAGTCCGGCCAGGACCTTCTCGGGCAGGGCCGGAAGCTGGCGGATGCGCACGCCGCAGGCGTTGTGGATGGCGTTGATCACCGCCGGGTGCGGGGCGCAGAGCGGAATCTCGCCCGTGCCGGACGCGCCGAACGGACCGTCGGGACGCGCGCTCTCCACGTAGATCAGCTCGATGTCGTCCGGGATCTGCTGGATGTACGGGAACCCGGCGCCGGCCATGGTGGAGTGCTTCTTGATGTCCTCGTAGTCCTCGGTGAGCGCCAGGCCGATGCCCTGGGCGATGCCGCCGTAGAGCTGGCCGTCCACCACCAGGAAGTTGTTCACCTTGCCCACGTCGGCCACCATGGTCATCTTCTCGACCGTGGTCTTGCCCGTGGCCGTCTCCACCGCCACCTCGGCCATGAACAGGCCGTACATGTAGCAGCAGAAGGGGTTGCCTTGGCCGTTCTCGTCGCAGTTGTTGGCCGGGGCGGTGAACTTGCCCTCGTAGCGCAGGGCCAGCTTGTCGGCCACCATCTCGTCGTAGGTGCGGAAGCCGCCGCCGGGCTTCGTCATGGCCGCGATGAGCTGTTCGCACGCGTTCTTGGTGGCCTGGCCGGTCATGACCTGGGAGCGGGAGCCCCCGGCCGGGCCGGAGTTGGGCACCAGGCTGGTGTCGTTCATGACCAGGTGGATCTTGTCCGGAGCCAGGTTCAGGGGCTGCAGGGCCTCGTGGGCCGTGCCCAGGGAACCCATGTCGGCGCCCTGGCCGTGGTCCTCCCAGCAGGTGTACAGGGTCACGCTGCCGTCGGCGTTGAGCTCGATGTCCACCTGGGAGGCGTCCGGGCCGTCCAGGCCCGAGCCGTATACGCCCACGGCCACGCCCACGCCGCGCTTGACCTCGGCGGTGGAGTCCTTCTTGGCCTTCTCCAGGGCGGCCTTGTACTTGGGCCGCAGCTTGTCGATCATCTCGGGCAGGGAGTAGACCTCGGGGTCCTGGCCCGTGGGCGTGGTGGAACCCTTGCGGTAGACGTTCTTGTACCGCAGCTCCAGCGGGTCCATGCCCAGCTTCTCGGCCAGTTCGTCCATGCACACCTCGGAGGCGAACTCGGCCTCCGGACCGCCGTAGCCGCGGAAGGCCGCGCCCCAGGCGTGGTTGGTGCATACGGTGCGGCCCTCGCCGCGGATGGCCGGGATGTTGTAGCCCGCGCCGATGAACTGCGCGCCGCGCAGGGTCAGCAGGTCGCCGAACTCGGAGTAGGGGCCGTGGTCCACGGTCCAGTCGGTCTCCATGGCCAGCAGCTTGCCGTCCTTGTCCGCGGCGAAGCGCACGTTGGTGAACTGGGGCGAGCGCTTTCCGGTGTAGGTCTGCTGCTGGTACCAGGAGTAGTTCAGGAAGCAGGGCCGTCCGGTGGCCAGGGCGGCCGCGCCCACGAGGGCTTCCATGGTCGGGCTGAACTTGTAGCCGAAGGTGCCGCCCGCGCCGTTCTGGCGCATGACGATCTTCTCGGGCTCAACGCCCAGGCCCGGAGCGATCATGAACAGGTGCAGGTGCAGGCCGATGGACTTGGAGTGGATGCACAGGCGGTCCTCCTCGTCCATGTAGGCGAAGCCCACGTCCGGCTCGATGGGCATGTGCGGCTGGCGCTGGGTGTAGTACTCGCCCTCGGCCACCACGTCGGCCTTGTCGAAGACGGGCTTGGTGTCTCCGCCCTTGGCGATGTTCTGGAGGTAGTAGACGTTGGGCGTGCCCGGATGGATCTCCATGGCGTCGTCGGCCATGGCCGCGGGCGCGCTCATGTATTCGGGCAGCTGTTCCAGGTCCACCTTGACCTTGGCCGCGGCGGCCTTGGCGCTCTTGGCGCTGTCCGCGCACACGATGGCCAGGGCGTCGCCGAACTGGAACACCTTCTCGTCGCACAGGATGGGACGGTCCCAGCCGTCGCCCTTGTTGGTGGGGAAGGTGATCAGGCCGGTGATGCGGTTCTTGCCCTTGACGTCCTTGTGGGTGACCACCTTGAACACGCCGGGCATCTTCTCGGCTTCGGACACGTCGATGTTCTTGATCTTGGCGTGGGAGACCTCGGCCTGGACC
This sequence comes from Desulfovibrionaceae bacterium, assembly GCA_963666895.2. Lineage (GTDB taxonomy): Bacteria > Desulfobacterota > Desulfovibrionia > Desulfovibrionales > Desulfovibrionaceae. The sequence continues at coordinate 42,009 of CAXXNS010000008.1, forward strand.
AGCTCGCAGTACAGGGAGCCCTTGGGCAGCTTCAGGCCCAGGTCGGCGCCGAAGTCCCAGGTGCCGGTGACCTTGGCGATGGCCGTGGGACGGGGATACTTGGTGCCCCAGATGCGGCCGTCCTTGGGAATCTGGAACAGCAGGTCGTCCACGGACTTGTCGCCGCGCATGACCGCGGCCGCGTCCATGACCGCGTCCACCAGGGGCTTGTACCCGGTGCAGCGGCAGGCGTTGCGGTGCTTCTGGAACCAGTCGCGCACGTCCGCGCGGGTGGGCTTGGGATTCTGGTCCAACAGGGCGTAGGTGGAGACGATGAAGCCCGGGGAGCAGAAGCCGCACTGGGCCGCGCCGTGGGCGATCCAGGCCACCTGGATGGGATGCAGGTTGCCGGGCTGGCCGATGCCCTCCAGGGTCAGGATGTCGGCCCCGTTGTCGAGCTTGCCGAACTTGCGCGTGCAGGAACGGACAAGCTTGCCGTCCATGTACACGGTACAGGCGCCGCACTGGCCCTGGGCGCAGCCGATCTTGACGCTGGTCAGGCCCGCGTTCTCGCGCAGGACCGTGGCCAGGGAGTCGTCCCCGTCGGCCATGACCATGCGGGAGACTCCGTTGATGGTAAGCGTTCGCTTCAACATGAATCAAACCTCCTTGCGCCCTGTGGGCGGGTCTATTCGAGTATTGCCATTGTGAAGAGTTGCCTCGGTTATTTGCCGAACGGACAGATGGGGTAGTGGCAGACCTTGCAGCCCGAGCAGAAGCCGCCGTGCCCCAGGTCCACGATGTCCTCCCTGGCGACGCGCTCCCCGGCCAGAAGGCGGACGACCACCAGGTCGAAGATGCTGGCCTTGTAGTACATGACGCAGCCGGGCAGCCCCAGGATGGGCACGCCGTTCTTGTAGGCCAGCACGAACATGACGCCCGGGAAGGTGGGCGCGCCGTAGGTGACCATCTTGGCCCCGGTGGCCTGGATGGCGGCCGGGGTCTGGTCGTCCGGGTCCACGGACATGCCGCCCGTGACCACCACCATGTCCGCGCCCTGGTCCAGGAAGTCCTCGATGGCCCGGCGGGTCATGACCGGGTCGTCGCTGACCAGCTTCTGGTCCATGACCACGGACTCCACCGCGCTGAACTTCTTGCGGATCACCGGGCCGAACTTGTCCTGGATGCGGCCGTGGAACACCTCGTTGCCCGTGGTCACCAGGCCGACCCGGAAGCGGGCCAAGGGAGCCACCCGGACCACGGGTCCGGCCTTGGCGCAGATGGCCTCCACGGCCTCCACCTTGGCCCCGTCTATGACCAGCGGCACCACGCGGGCTCCGGCCACGTCGCGGGCGGTCTGGATGTGGGTGTTGTTGTGCACGGTGGCCACGGCCATCTCTTCCACCGAGTTGATCCGGCGCAGGGCGTCCACGTCGACCTTGAGCAGGCCCGGGTCGGCCCGCAGGTTCACGCGGCCCTCGCAGACCTTGGACAGGGTCAGGCCGGGCCCGGCGATGGCCCGGGCGATGCGCTGGGCGGCCTCGTCCTCGTGGACCTGGCCGTCTTCCAGGCTCAGGGCGTAGATGTGCTCCTTGCCGATGTCCAGCAACTCGGGGATGTCTTCCGGCTTGATCACGTGCCCCTTGCGGAAAGCCGGGCCCTTGCACTGGCCGGGAATGATGCGGGTCATGTCGTGACAAAGCACCATGCCCACGGCATCCCGCACCGATACGGTCTTGATCATCCCTCTGCTCCGTTCCGATCAATCCGTTTGCGGGTGTCCGCCCGCCTGTCGCGCCCGGTGCGGCGCCAAGGAGGAAGACACCATTGTTTTGTAATACTAACCGCTTATATTAATTATGCCTGAAAAGACATGAGTGGTCAACGCCCTTAGGCGATATTGACGAAATGAATGGTCTGAAAAGGGAGTTTTCGTCCCGGGAGGGACGGCGGGAAAATCAGTTTTTCAGGTCGTCGTGGCGGGTGCTCAGGCGGTCCGCCTGCCACAGGGGGTCGGCGTGGCCGTCCACGATGGGCACGATGTCGTCGGCCAGGAATTCGGCCTCGTCCAGGTCGTGGGTCACGTGCAGGATGGGAATCTCCAGGTCGGACTTGATGGCCTTGAGTTCCCGGCGCAGCCCTTCGCGGGTGGCCACGTCCAGGGCGGAGAAGGGCTCGTCCAGCAGGAGCAGGACCGGGTCGCTGGCCAGGGCCTGGCAGAACGCGGCCCGCTGGCGCTCGCCCCCGGAGATGCGGGAGGGCTTTTTGTGCTCCAGGTGGCGGATGCCGAACAGGTCCAGGATCTGGTCCACGCGCTCGGGCCGCTTGGCCGCGAAGGCCACGTTCTTGCGCACGGTCAGGTGGGGGAACAGGCAATAGTCCTGGAACACGAAGCCCAGGCCGCGCTTGCGGGGCGGCACGAAGATGTTCTTCCGGGTGTCCACCCAGGTCTGGCCGTTGAGGTTGACCCGGCCTTGGTCGGCCCGTTCCAGCCCGGCGATGACCCGGATCAGGGTGGTCTTGCCCGCACCCGAGGGCCCGACCAGGGCGGTCAGGGAGCCGGGCATGCAGGATATCTCCACGTCCAGGTCGAAGTAGTTGAGCTTCTTGTGCACAACGGCCGTGAGCATCAGTCCCTCCCGCCGTTGAGCTTGTTGATGATCAGCAGGACGATGAAGCTGATGGGGACCAGGGCCAGGGACAGGTTGATGGCGTCGTTGAACCGCAGCGCCTCCACGGCCTCGAAGATGGCGATGGAGGCCACCTTGGTCTGGCCCGGGATGGAGCCGCCGACCATGAGGATGACCCCGAACTCGCCCAGGCTGTGGGCGAAGACCAGGACCGAGGCCGCGGCCAGGCCGCCCAGGCAGTTGGGCAGCACGACCCGGAAGAAGGCCGAGCAGGGCGTCAGCCCCAGGATGGAGGCGCTCTCCAGGAGGCGCCGGTCGAGTTTTTGGAAGGAAGCGCGCATGGGCTGGACCGCGAAGGGGAGATTGAAGATAAGGGAGGCCAGCAGGATGCCGGAAAAGCTGAACACCAGGCGGCTGTTGAAAAGGGCCTCCCAGGAGGAGCCGAGGCTCCCCCTGGGGCCCATGACGACAAGCAGTCCGAAGCCCAGCACCGTGGGCGGCAGGACCATGGGCATGGTGATCAGCGCATCGAACAGACTCTTCCCCGGGAAGCGCCGGAAGGCGAGCAGATAGGCCGCGGGCGCGGCGATAAGCGGTATGAGGATGGTGGTCAGCAAGGCGAGCTTGGCCGACAACCAGAGCGGGGTCCAGTCCATGCGTCTTCCAGGTTACTTGTATCCGTACTTGGTCTTGATTTCCTGCACCGCGGGCGTGCCCAGGAACTCCACGAACTTGGCCACGGCCTCGGGGTGCGGGGCGCTCTTCAGCACGCAGGCGGCCTGGATGACCTCGGGGGCCTCCTCGACCAGGGTGTAGCAGCCTTTCTGGCCTTCCTCGGTGAAGACCGAGGAGTAGGCGCAGAAGCCCACGTCGGCCGCGCCCGAGGTGGCGAACTGGAAGGCCTGGGCGATGGACTGGCCGAAGACCAGCTTGGGCTGCACGGCGTCCCAGAGCCCGGCCGCCTGCATGGCCAGCATGGAGGAGGTGCCGTAGGGCGCGGTCTCGGTGTTGGCGATGGCCACTTTGGCCACCTTGTCGGACATCACGGCCTCTGTCCAGGGCATGGCGCAGAGATCGGCGTCGCGGGTCCACAGCACCACCTGGCCCTTGGCGTAGATGAAGGGCTCGTCGGCCAGGCCGTCGGCAAAGAGCTTGTCGGGCCGTTTCTGGTCCGCGGCCAGGAGCATGTCGAACGGCGCTCCGTTGGTGATCTGGCCGTAGAGCTTGCCCGTGGAGGCGTAGGTGGCTTCCACTTTCAGGCCGGTCTGGGCCTCGAACAGGGGGATGATCTCCTGCATGGCCGGCATGAAGTTGGCGGCCTGGGCGATGAACAGGTCGGCCGCGGCCGCGGGCAGCGGCAAGGCCAGGAGGAACAGGGCGAGCAGCGCGTACAGTCGTTTCATGGGATACACCTCATTCTTGGTTTGCAATACGGTGGGGTTGACCCTATCGTGGGCATGCCGAACAATAGGACTGGCGGGTCGGGTCGGGCAATCAGGTCACGCGAATTCCGGAACGCGTGACATGGTTTTGCACAATTGTATAAAGCGGGGATCATGAGCGAACGCGGCAAACTTCAATTGGCCTCGCAAGAGGTGTTCACCGTGCCCGAGGGGGTGCGCCATCTGACGGCCGAGGAACTGGCCCGGCTGGAGCATGCCTTCGCGGACTGGCGCGAGCGGGCCGGGGTGCCGGCCTGGATTCCTTCGCGCCGCCGCATGCAACTGATATTTTTGCTCTTGCGCCATACCGGGGCCCGGCTGGGCGAGGTGCTGGCCCTGGACGTGGACCAGGACATAGACGCCACGGCGGGCGTGGTCCGGTTGGGCCGGGGCAAGAGCCGGAGGGAGGTGCCCGTGCCCGACCGGCTGGCCCGGGAGCTGCGGGGCCTGCTGCAGGACCCGTCCATGATGGTCCGGGAGCGCGCCCACGAGGAGGGCTGGTTCCACGTGGACCAGGGATATCTGCGCCGGGTGTTCTACGCCCGGGCCAAGGAGTGCGGCCTTTCCCCGGAGCTGGCCAATCCGCGCGTTTTGCGGAACTCGCGGGCCGTGGAGCTGCTGCGCAGCGGCGTGCCCCTGGGCGTGGTCCGGCACATCCTGGGCCAGTCCTCCACGGACCTGACCTCGGTGTTCCAGCATTTTTCCCAGGGCGCGGCCAATTCCCTGGTGCGCAGCCTGGCCCTGCGGGACCTGCCCAGCCGCACCAGCGCCCGCAACACCTTCCTGGGCCAGATCAGCCAGGTCCGGTGCGACGGGGTCATGGCCGACGTGTGCCTGGAGACCGAGGACAAGGAGCGGCTGTACGCGGTCATCACCCAGGAGAGCCTGACCGCCCTGGGCCTGGAGGTCGGGGCGCCCGTGGCGGCCACGGTCAAGGCGCCCCTGGTGGACGTGTTTCAGCTCGGGGCGACGCCGGGCAGCGCCCGGAACCGCTTCCGGGCCACCATCACCTCCCTGCGCTCCAGCGACGTTCTGACCGAGGTTTCCGGCCGGACCGGGCTCGGCAACAAGCTGTGCGCCCTGGTCTCGGCCGAGAGTGTGAAGGAACTGGGCCTGTCCGTGGGGGACGATGCCGTGTTCCAGTTCAAGGCCTTGTCCGTGGTCTTGAACACGGTCTAGTCCGGCCTATTTCTTCAGCGCCTTGCCCACGCTCCAGCAGCGGCCCAGGGCCGGGCCCAATCCGTAGTATTGCACCGTGGCCATGTCGAAGAGCAGGGGATGGACCTTGGCCGGGTCGGGCCTGCCGTCCGTGAGCACTGCCTCGTCCGCGTGGGTCTCCACGATCTCGCCCACGAAGATGTCGTGCTTGCCGTACTCCAGGACGTCCTTGAGGCGGCACTCCATGCACACCGGACAGGCCTTGATGAGCGGGGCGTGGGCCGTCTGGCCGTAGAAGACCTCGAACAGCCCGGACTTGTCCGTGTCCGCGCCGCTGACCAGCCCGGCGTAGTCGGTCTGGACCATGAGGTCCTTCCCCGGAATGTTGACGCTGAAGGCCCGGTGTTCCTTGATCCCCGCGTTGGTGAAGTGGGCCTTGTTGACCCCGAAGCTCAGGTACTGGGGCTGGCCGTGGTTCAGGATGCCCACGTGGGCGATGGTGACGAAGTTCACCCTGCCGTCCACCTCCGCGCCCAGGAGCACGGTCAGGGACGGGTACAGGGCGTTGACCGGGCCGATGGCTTTCTTGCCGGACATGTCGGACTCCTTACCAGCCGTTCTGATGCACACGGTCGGCCATGTAGCGGTTCTCCCGTTCCTGGGGCTCGTCCGGGTGCCCCACCACCAGCAGGGCCACGGGCACGATGTTCTCCGGGATGCCCAAAAGCTTGCGGAAGCCCTGCATGCGGTCCTCGCGGGGGTAGGAGGCGGTCCAGACCGCGCCCAGGCCCAGGGCCCTGGCGGCCAGGAGCAGGTTTTCGATGGCCGCCGCGCAGTCCTGGATCCAGAAGCCCGGGCAGCGGGTCTCCAGGCTCGGATCGGCGCAGACCAGGACGGCCAGGGGGGCGTGGGCGGCCATGGCCGCGTGCGGGCTGAAGGACTTGACCGCGCCGAGCTTGGCCGGGTCGTCCAGCAGCACGAAGTGCCACGGGAACTGCTTGCAGGCGCTGGGGGCGGTCATGGCCGCGGCCAGCATCTCCCTGATGTGCTCCGGGCTGACCGGGTCCTTGGTGTACTTGCGCACGCTGCGCCGGGTGTGGATGCATTCCAGGGCGTCCATGAGGGGCTCCTTGTTGGTTGGCGGTGCTTGCCTTGTCTTCACATCCTAGCCCATGCGGCATGAAAGACAAGGGGGCGCGGACCGGCCGTTGACAGCCTTGGCCGGGCTGGCGTACCCCCTCGGAATATCTATGAACCGGCAAGCCCGAGGAGGGTGGGATGAAGCGCTGGCTGGCACTGGCGTGCGCCTGTTGGATGATGTTGGTCGGAACGGCCCTGGCCCCGAATGCCCTGGCCCAGGAGACCGAGGCTCCGGACCCCGAGGCCCCGAATCCTCAGGCCATGAAGGCGGCCCTGCGCTATTTCGAGGCCATGCGCTACGACCAGATCATGCAGGACACCCTGGAGCTCATGGCCACCCAGGTGCCCGAAGAGGTCCGCGAGGACTTCAAGGCCCACTTCGGGGCCTACATGCGGGACAAGTACAAGCCGGCCATGGCCGAGCTTATGGTCCGCCATTTCACACTGGAGGAGCTGGAGGCCATGGCCGAGTTCTATGAATCCGACGTGGGCCGCTCCATCGCCGAGAAGATGATCCCCTTCACCATGGATACCATGCCGTTCAACGAGCAGCAGGTCATGCGCATGGTCCTGTCCTTCATGGAGGCCCACCCCGAGCTCATGGACGAGTAGGGGGGCAGGGGCCTAGGCCCTGATTCAGCCGAGTACCTGGCGGATGCGCTCCAGGGCCCAGTCGATCTCTTCCTTGGTGATGACCAGGGGCGGGGCGAAGCGGATGACGTGTTCGTGGGTCTCCTTGCAGAGCAGGCCCTTGTCCATGAGCGCCTCGCAATAGCGGCGCGCCCCACCGGCCTGGGGCAGCATCTCCACCCCGATGAGCAGGCCGCGTCCGCGGACCTCGCGGATGAGCGGATTGTCGATCTTCCGCAACTCGGCCATGAAGTATTCGCCCAGCCGGGCCGCGTTGCCGATCAGGTCCTCGTCCTTCAGCACCCGGAGTGCTTCGCGGGCCACGGCGCAGGCCAGGGGGTTGCCGCCGAAGGTGGAGCCGTGGTCCCCGGGCAGGAACACGCCCAGGATGTCGCGGTTGGCCAGTACGGCCGAGATGGGATAGAAGCCGCCGGACAGGGCCTTGCCCACCAGGGTGCAGTCCGCTTCCACGCCCTCGTGCTCCTCTGCGAAGAGCTTGCCGGTGCGGCCCAGCCCGGTCTGGATCTCGTCCAGCACGAGCATGACGTTCTCCCGGTCGCAGGCCTGGCGCAACCGCCGGAGGTAGCCCTCGGGCGGGATGACCACGCCGCCCTCGCCCTGGATGGGCTCCACCAGCACGGCCACGGTGTTGGGGGTCATGGCCTTTTCCACGGCCTCGGCGTCGCCGTAGGGCACGATGACGAAGCCCGGCGCAAACGGGCCGAAGCCCTCCTTGTAGGCGTCCTCGCTGGAAAAGCCGACCACGGCGATGGTCCGGCCGTGGAAGTTGCCCTGGCAGACGATGACCTCGGCCTGGTCCCTGGGCACGCCCTTTTCCGTGTACCCCCACTTGCGCACGGCCTTGATGGCCGTTTCCACGGCCTCGGCCCCGGAGTTCATTGGCAGGACCATGGTCGAGCCGGTCAGCTCGCATATTTCCTCGTAAAAAGGGCCCAACTGGTCGTTTCGAAAGGCGCGGGAGGTCAGGGTCAGCCTGGTGGCCTGCTCGTTCAGGGCCTTGAGGATGCGCGGGTGGCAATGGCCCTGGTTCACGGCCGAGTAGGCGGCCAGGCAGTCCAGATACTTGTTCCCCTCCAGGTCCCAGACCCACACGCCGCGGCCCTTGGTCAGGACCACGTCCAGGGGTTTGTAGTTGCGCGCTCCGTAGCGCTCCTCCAACTGGATGCATTCCTGGGAAGTATGCTGGGATGTACGACTCATGACCGCCTCGATCTGTTTTTTGGGGGGTTCGGACCTTGAAAAAGGGCGGACTAGCACATCAAAACCCATCCGGCAACCGCGCGAGAGACTAAAAAAGATAACGGGGAGGCCAAGGCCCCCCCCGTTACGATTCAGCGAAAAAACGTGCGCCGGGATTATTTGGCGGCCTTCTTCTTGCCGCGTTTCTTCCAGAGCTGCATCTCCTTCATCTTCTTGCGGCGCTCACGCTGCAGGGACTTGCAGACCAGGGGCTGGCCTTTCTTGAAGCCGTACTTTTCGCGGTACTCGATGGGGGTCAGGCCGTGGCTGCCCAGGTGCTTCTTGGTCAGGATCTTGAAAGACTTGCCGCACACGCAGCAGATGATGGACTTCTCGCGGATGGCCTTGGCCGGATCGCAGGCGGCGTCCTCGGGTTCGTCCGGGGAGCGGCCCTCGGCCACTGCCTTGATGCCGTCGGCCAGTTTCTTGACCATGGAGGTGATTTCCTCCTCGGTCATGGTGCGCACGCTGGCCTGCGCTTTGACGATATCCAGTGCTTCCTTGATGTAGTCTTCCATCATGATGTCTCCTCTTGTGTTGGTGTTGCCAAGTCCCCTATTGTTTTTTCAACAACGTTGAGAAAGGAACTTATCATGGCAGAAAGGAAAAATCCATCGTTTTGTTGAATTATTCAACTAGTACGAAATTCATGTTCCGCAGTGTGTTCCGTCTTGGCCGGAAAATCAACATTTTTCTCAATGTATCATTTTGTTTCCCTACCTTCCGGGGGCATGGTGTGGCGCTCCTCGGCTACTGTCGGGAATGTGAAAATCATGTTGCGTGGGCTCCCGGGAAACGTGCTGCGTAAGGCATGAACGTGAATCGTCGGGGTTGCCGCTCCACGGTCCATGCCGTATACCGTGACCAGAACATGAATTGGAGGACCCTCATGAGCGGCAGCGACAACGTGCATTCCCTGGACGAGGCCAAGCGAATCCGCGAGCAGCAGGACGAGGCTCCCGTGCCTCCGGCGTCCCCGGCCGGATCGGCGTCGGGCCGCGCCCGCGACCTGTCCAAATGGGCCATGGTGGTGTCGCTGCTGTCCCTGGTCCTGGTGCTGATTTTCTTTTTCGGGCTGACCCAGAACGTCACCGGCGTGGCCGACGAGGTGCAGGCCGTGTCCGAGCTGCGCGGCCAGGTGGAGGGGCTCCAGGCCCTGGTCCAGGGCACCAACCAGTACGTGGCCGGCCTGGACGAGCGCCTCGGCGCCCTGGAGGAAATCCAGGCCAAGATGGTTCGCCAGGCCGTGTTGGAAGGCATCCTGTCCGACATGCGCATCCAGGCCGCGGCCCTGTCCGGGGCGGTGACCGATCCGGCCCAGGCGGCCAAGATCGCACAGATCCAGGAGATGCTCGAAGAGCTGTCCGTGGGCACGCCCTGACCGTCCGCGTCCTTGACACCCCCGGGGAGGCCGGGCTACCTCGTCCATGAACGGCAATGCCGAGCAATGGCGAACAGCGTGGCCCAGATGGCGAACACCCAGACCTACATTTCCCTGCGCGAAGTGGGACGCCGTTTGGGCATCCCCCCCTCCACCGTGGTCTATTACAAGGACCGCTTCGCTTCCCACATCCCGTCCGAGGGCGGCCAGGGCCGCCGCATGCGCTATCCCGAGGCCGTGCTGGACATCTTCCGGTCCATCCGGGAGATGTTCGACAACAACTGGTCCGCCGAGCAGATCGAGGAGGCCCTGGCCAAAAAACAGAAACCGCCCGTGCCGCCCTTCGGGTCCGGTGATCCGGCCAAGGCCGCCCGGGAGGCGGCCCGCGTTCCCCAGCCCGACATCCCGCCGGTGCCCTCGGTGGTGCTGGAGCAACTGGCCCACCTGGCCAAGGGGCAGGCCGACCTGGGCGCGGCCATCAAGGGGCTTGCCCGGGACATGGAGGCCATGCGCAAGGACCAGGCCGTGGCGGCCGAGGATCGGCTGGGCCGCATCGAGCGGCTGGAGACCGAACTGGAGGGCGTGCGGCGCATGCTCTTCGACCTGGGCGACCGGGTGGCCGGGAAAGGCAACGGGGCGGACAAAGGGGCGGACAAGCCCGGGCGCGAGAAGAAGGACAAGGCCGCCAAGGGCGGCGTGGGCGAGGGGCCCCGGTCCAGGGCCGCGTCCGGCGGGCTGGCCCCGTCCGAGGCCTTCCTGTCCAGGCCCCTGGTCATCCGTACGGCCCAGGGCGAGTATTTGGGCGTGCTGGGCGGCGGGCGCAAGCACTTCACCCTGGGCGACTTCATCACCCTGATGGAGCGCAACATCTCCGGCCGCCGCAGCATCCGGACCAAGTGGGAGCGCCGCTCCGAGCAGTGGGTGCTGGTGGTGGCGGCCCGGGACGTGGAGACCGGCAGCGAGCAGTCCATCCTCCTGGTGGTGCGCAAGACCATCACCCCGTCCAAGAACGTGGTCACCGAGATCGTGCGCCTGAACATAGACGGTTCGGACGTTCCCGATTCCCTGCTTTTGTCCCTGTTCAAACAGGTCCGTGACGAATTTTCCGGGGAGTCTTGATAGAATATATGCAAATTGCTTAATTTTTTTCTAGATAAAATCTTGATCTTTCGATTGATTTTCTGCTATGGAGTGGTGGCTTCCATGTTCCGTTTGCTTGGGGAGGAGGGGGTATGCCTCAGGTTGCAGCCAGAATCACGCATGATCAGGAGAAGTGGCTCAAGGAGTACTTCAAGACCAAGTCTGCCGGGGCCGAGTTCATTCTGCCCTGGGCCGTGGACGTGTTCTTCAAGTCCATCCGAAACGTTTCCCAGGACTTCTCCATCGCCGAATTGAAGACCATCCTTGAGGCCCACAAGGACATCAAGCTGATGCCCAACCAGTCCAAGCAGGCCTATCTGCTCCTGCGCGTGGAGGAGGCCTGCGAGGAACGCGGCGTGCATATCCAGCACGGGGCCAGTAAGAATAACCTGGAAGTGAAGATCCACCGCCTCTCGGACCTTCAGGCCACGGCCATCATGATCTGGGCCACGGCCTACTGGACCAGCAAGTCCTGGTCCGGCGTGTCCATCGAGGACTACGTCAAACTTTCTTGTGGTTAAGCCGCTTCCCTGCGCACTGACCATCGCCGGGTCCGACTCGTCCGGCGGAGCCGGCATCCAGGCCGACCTCAAGACCTTCGCCATGCAGGGGGTCTACGGCGCGTCGGTCATCACCGCCCTGACAGCCCAGAACACCACCGGCGTGGCCGACATCCACGCGCCCCCGGCCCGTTTCGTGGCCGAGCAGATGCGCAGCGTGCTCTCGGACCTGGACGTGCGCGCGGCCAAGACCGGCATGCTCTTCTCCGGGGCCATCATCAAGGCCGTGGCTCCCTTCCTCAAGAAAAAGGACTTCCCCCTGGTTGTGGACCCGGTTTGCGTGGCCCAGTCCGGGGGCAAGCTCCTGGAGGACAGCGCGGTGGAGGCCATGGCCGAGCGGATATTCCCTCTGGCCGACCTGTTGACCCCCAACGCGCCCGAGACCGAATTCTTCACCGGCGTGGCCGTCAAGACTCCGGCCGACGTACACAAGGCGGCCGCCAAGCTGCTCAAGATGGGGCCCAAGGCCGTGCTCATCAAGGGCGGCCACCTGGGCGACTCGGTGGCGGCCACGGACTGGTACTGCGCCAAGGGGGACAAGCCCCTGCCCTTCATGCAGCAGCGGGTCAAGACCAGAAATCTTCACGGCACGGGCTGCACCCTGTCCTCGGCCATCGCCGCCTGGCTGGCCCGCGGGCTGGACATGCCCCGGGCCGTGCGCCGCGCCCAGGCCTACCTGAATCTTTGCCTGCGCACCGGGTACGACATCGGACGGGGCAGCGGCCCGCCCAACCACCTGGCCCCCATGCTCAAGGAGCAGGGCAGGGCGGCCGTGCTGGAGGAATTGGACATGCTGGTCCGGTCCCTGGCCGGGCTGCCCGGACTGGCCCGGCTGGTGCCGGGGCACGGGCTCGGCCTGGCCCTGGCCATGGAGTGGGTGGAGGGAGACGGGGACATCGCCTCCTTCACTGTGCCCCTGATGGCCACCCTGGACGGGGACGTGGTCCGGGCCGGGTGCCCGGGCTTCGGGGTCCAGCCCCGGCTGGCCAGGGCCCTGCTGGCCGCGCGCAAGGTCCGGCCGGACGTCACCTGCCTGGCCACCCTGCGCCAGGACGAGACCGTGATCGCGGCCTTGAAGAAGGCCAAGCTGGCCGCGACCTGGTTCGACCGGGCCAACGAGCCCGGCGCTTCCCGCGCGGGCGCGGCCCCGCGGAACAACGAGGCGGCCACCCTGGAGTGGGGCCTGTGCCACGCCCTCAACGCCACCACCCAGCCGGGCCGGATAGGGGCCGTGCTGGACCGTGGCAACCAGGGCGTGGAGCCGTTGGTGTTTCTGCTGGGCAGGACGGCCAAGGAGTTGGTGGAGCGCGTCTCCACGGTGCTGGGAGCGCTCGGAAAGGCCTGATTCGGGCCTGATTCGGGCGCGATGCGGGTCCGTTGGAGGCCGCGTCCGGTTGACAGGCTGAAACCCCCATGCGTATAACCCTCCCTCTTTTGCGAGAGTGGCGGAATTGGTAGACGCACCGGCCTTAGGAGCCGGCGGCTTCGTCCGTGGGAGTTCGAGTCTCCCCTCTCGCACCAATTTGCGCCCGTGAAGAATACGCGCCGTCAGGCGCACGAGGAGGATACATTCGTCATGGAATACGACGTCAAGGAAGTTTCCCCGGTCCAACGGGAGGTCGAGGTCAAGGTGCCGGTGGAGGAAGTCAACGCCGCCCTGACCACCACGGTGGCCCTGTACCGGCGCGGCCAGGAGGTCAAGGGCTTCCGCAAGGGCAAGGCCCCGGCCCAGGTCATCGAATCCAAGTTCAAGGCCCGCATCGTGGGCGAGGCCACCACGGACCTGATCAACTACCAGATCAACGAGATCATGTCCGCGCTCTCCCTGCAGCCCATGAGCCGCATCGACGTGGACGCGGACAGCCTGGAGCGCGACCAGGAGTTCACCTACAAGATCAGTTTCGAGGTGGCCCCCGAGCTTGACCTGCCGGACTACGGCAATCTCAAGGTGGACGAGGTGGCCGTGGAGGTGTCCGACGACGACATCGCCCAGGTGGAACAGCGCATCCTGGAGCGCGCGGCCGAGGTCAAGACTCTGGACGACGCCCGTCCGGCCAAGGACGGCGAGATCGTCACGGTCAGCTTCGCGGCCCTCAAGGACGGCGAGGTGTTCGACGGCATCAAGGCCGAGAGCTTCGACCTGGAGTTGGGCAGCGAGCAGGCCCTGCAGGAGTTCGAGGAGCTGGTCAAGACCCTGGCCCCGGGCCAGGAGGGCGAGAAGGAAGTCACCTTCCCCGAGGACTTCATCAACCCGTCCATGGCCGGGCAGACTCTGACCATGCGGGCCAAGGTTCACGCCGTGAAGACCAAAATTATCCCCGAGCTTTCGGACGAGGTGGCCAAGAAGGCCGGCTTCGAGTCCGTGGAGAAGATGCGCCAGGGCATCCGCGAGTCCTACGAGCAGAGCCGGGGCCAGATGCACAAGTCCGAGGCCCAGAAGAGCCTGCTGGACTCCATGTGCGACGGCCTGGACTTCCCCCTGCCGCCGAGCATGGTGGAGGACCGCCTGGACCGCATGATTGCGGACATGGAATCCCATCTGGACCGGCAGGGCAAGTCCCTGTCCTCCCTGGGTAAGTCCCTGGAGGAGCTGCGCAACGACCAGCGGGAGGAGGCCGAGGCGGCCTGCCGTTCCGAGCTGGTCCTGCTGGCCGTGGCCAAGAAGGAGAACCTGGACGTCACCCCCGAGGAGATCGACCAGACCCTGGCCAAGGTGGCCATGCAGACCCGCCAGCCCTTCCAGGAGCTCAAGCGCTACTACGAGGAGCACAACCTGCTCGTGCCCCTCAAGGACCGCATCCTGGCGGACAAGGCCATGGACCTGGTCTACGACAAGGCCCAGGTGACCAAGGTCGCGCCCGGCGACAAGAAGGACGCCCCCGAAAAGGCCGCGCCCAAGAAGGCGGCCCCGAAAAAGGCCGAGGCCAAGAAGGACGAAAAGTAGTCTCGTTTCAATGACGCAACCGCCCCCGTCGGCCGCCCAGGCGGCTGGCGGGGGTGTTTTGTTGGCCACGAGTTGACTCCCCAGCCGTTTCAAGACATGCGTTGTGAAACAGGACAGAGAAGATGAGACAAGACAAGGAACGGGCACTGTTCATCGCCGGGAAGCTGTTCGCCGAACTGGTGTTCGACGTGCAGAAGCTGGAGGGCATGCCCTTCACCCTGCCCGAGGTCCAGACCTATCTGCAGGGCGTGACCGTGGGCGGCCACAAGGTGAGCGACGAGACCAAGCTGAAGCAACAGGGCCTTGGCTGGGAAAGGCTTATCGAGTTGGTGCGCACGGACGCGTTCGTCCTGGACAAGGACACGGCCTGCCTGCTTCAGGCCGTCATCGCCAAGGAGGATGCCGTGGAGCAGGGCATGTTCCGCACCATGCAGGTGGGCATCGCGGGCACGGAACACCGTCCTCCGGCCGCCACGGAACTGGACCAGGTCTTCGCGGACATGGTCCGGGAGATCACGGCCCTGGAGGACGTGCGCGAGCAGGCCTACCGGCTGCACCTGGACATGGCCCGCAACCAGTTCTTTTCCGACGGCAACAAGCGCACCGGCCTGCTCATGGCCAATGGCCTGCTCATGAGCAACGGATATCCGCCCCTGTCCATCCCGGCCAAGCGCCAGGCCGAGTACAACGCGGGCATGATCGCGTTCTATGATTCCGGCGACCGCGCCCCCATGCTGGCCTTTTTGCGGGACTGCCACGAGGGCCTGGACAAGCGGTTTTCATAGGCCGTGCTTCTCTAGACATTGTGTAGATTCCGTGCCATTTTCCCTCTTGTCCTCTCCCATGAAATGAACCATACTGTTACAGGCGGGGCTCCTGCGGCGTGAGAGGACGCTGTTTCCGGGCCCGAAACGCTCAAGTGAATCCACACAACCGCCGATGAGGCGGTAGATCGCCCAAGGAGTTGAACCGGCATGACCGCCGTCCCCATCGTCATCGAGACCACCGGCCGCACCGAGCGCGCCTACGACATCTATTCCCGTCTGCTCAAGGACAGGATCATCCTGCTCGGCAGCGCCATCGACGACCACGTGTCCAGCCTGATCTGCGCCCAGCTGCTCTTTCTCGAGTCCGAGGACCCGGAGAAGGAGATCAACATGTACATCAACTCCCCGGGCGGCGCCGTGACCGCGGGCATGGCCATCTACGACACCATGCAGTACATCGCCGCGCCGGTGGCCACCCTGTGCATGGGCCAGGCCGCCAGCATGGGCGCGCTGCTGCTGGCCGCGGGCGAGCCCGGCATGCGCTACGCCCTGCCGCACAGCCGCATCCTGATCCACCAGCCCCTGGGCGGGGCCCAGGGCCAGGCCACGGACATCGGCATCCAGGCAAAGGAGATTCTGCGCATGCGGGAGTCCCTGAACGCCATTCTGGTCCAACACACCGGCCAGAAACTTGCAAAGATCGAGCAGGACACCGAGCGCGACTATTTCATGACGGCCGAAGAGGCGAAGAAATACGGTATCGTGGACAAGATTCTGGCCTCGCGCGCCGAGGCGGAGCAAGCCACCTAGACGGGTTTTCGACATGAGCAATCAGGGCAAGACCACCAGCGAGCTGTGCTGCTCGTTCTGCGGCAAGGGGCAGTCCGACGTTCAGCGGCTCATCGCCGGGCCGGACGTGTACATCTGCGACGAATGCGTCAGCCTGTGCAACGACATCATGGCCCAGGAGACCGTGTCCGAGGAATTCGAGGACCGGCGTCTCCTGCCGCCCATGGAGATCAACGAACTGCTGGACGAGTACGTCATCGGCCAGGCCCAGGCCAAGAAGATCCTGTCCGTGGCCGTGCACAACCACTACAAACGCGTGTTCTACGCCCAGTCGATCAACGACGAGGTGGAGATCGACAAGTCCAACATCATGCTCATCGGCCCTACGGGCTCGGGCAAGACCTTGCTGGCCCAGACCCTGGCCCGCATCCTCAAGGTGCCCTTCGCCATTGCCGACGCCACGACTTTGACCGAAGCGGGGTACGTGGGCGAGGACGTGGAGAATATCCTGGTCCAGCTGCTGCAGAACGCGGACTACGACATCGAGTCGGCCTCCCGGGGCATCATCTACATCGACGAGATCGACAAGATCGCCCGCAAGGGCGACTCGCCGTCCATCACCCGCGACGTGTCGGGCGAGGGCGTGCAACAGGCCCTGCTCAAGATCATCGAGGGCACCGAGGCCAACATCCCGCCCAAGGGGGGCCGCAAGCACCCGCAGCAGGAGTTCATCCGCATGAACACGGGGAACATCCTGTTCATCCTGGGCGGGGCCTTCATCGGCCTGGACAAGATCATCACCCAGCGCCAGAAAGGCTCGGCCCTGGGCTTCGGCGCCAAGGTGGAGGCCGCCAAGGAGCGGGCCATCGGCGAGGTCCTGCTGGACGCCGAGCCGGCCGACCTGATCAAGTTCGGGCTCATCCCCGAGTTCGTGGGCCGTATTCCGGTCATCACCGGCCTGGACGAGCTGACCCAGGAGGATCTGGTGCGCATCCTGGTGGAGCCCAAGAACGCCCTGTCCAAGCAGTACGCCAAGCTCTTCGAGCTGGACAAGGTCAAGCTTCGGTTCACGGACAACGCCATGGGCGCCATCGCGGCCAAGGCCCTGGAGCGCAAGACCGGGGCGCGCGGTCTCAGAAACGTCATGGAATCCACCATGCTGGACGTCATGTACCAGCTGCCGTCCCTGACCGGGGTCAAGGAGTGCGTCATCAACAAGGCCGTGGTGGACAAGAACCGCGAGCCGCTTTTGATCTATCACCAGGAGGTCAAGTCCGCCTGATTGACAACACCGAACCCGGTCTTACCATGAACCTTCAACCCGCCGTCCCTCCGGATGGCGGCAACCCATGAGCAATTTCGGAGGTTCCATGCCGAGCTTCGGTATCGACCCTGATCATAATAGCCCCGAATCCGCCACCCTGCCCATGATGAGCCTGCGCGAGGTGGTCATGTTCCCGCGCTCCATCGTGCCCCTGTTCGTGGGGCGCGAGGCGTCCATCAAGGCCGTGGAGAGCGCCCTGTCCGGCTACGACAAGCGTATCTTCCTGGTCACCCAGAAAAGCCCCGAAAAGGAAAAACCCGGCCCTGAGGACCTGTACCGCATGGGCACGGTGAGCAAGATCCTGCAGATGCTCCGCCTGCCCGACGGCACCATCAAGGTGCTGTTCGAGGGCCTCAAGCGGGCCCGCATGCTGGCCGACCCCCACGACCTGGACAGCGACGAGGCTCCCCTGGTCATGGTCGAGTACCTGGACGAGCCCAAGGCCCCTGACGAGGAGGCCAAGGCCCTGGTCCGCACGGTGCAGGAGTCCCTGGACGAGTACGGCAAGGTCAACAAGAAGATGGCCCCCGAGGCCGTGCTGGCCATGAGTACGCTCAAGGACCCGGGCAAACTGGCCGACTCCATCATGCCCCACCTCAAGGTGGACTTCGACCGCAAGCAGGAGATTTTGGAGACCCTGGCCCCCCTGTCCCGGCTGGAGCAGGTCTACGAACTGCTTTTGGGCGAGATCGAGATCGCGGGCATTGAGAAGCGGGTCAAGGGCCGGGTCAAGTCCCAGATGGAGAAGAACCAGCGGGACTACTACCTGAACGAGCAGATCAAGGCCATCAACAAGGAGATGGGCCGCGACGACGACCCCACGGCCGAGGCGGCCGAGCTGGAAAAGCGCCTGGACGAGAAGGTCATGGGCGAGGAGAACCGGGAGCGGGTGAAGCGCGAGATCAAGAAGATGCGCGCCATGCAGCCGTCCTCGGCCGAATACACCGTGGTCCGCAACTACATCGACTGGATTCTGGACCTGCCCTGGGACGTGCTCAAGCCCGGCGAGATCGACATCGCCAAGGCCCGGGCCATCCTGGACGAGGACCACTACGGCCTGGACAAGCCCAAGCAGCGCATTCTGGAGTACATGGCCGTGCAGAGCCTGGTGGAGACCATGAAGGGCCCCATCCTCTGTTTCGTCGGTCCTCCGGGCGTGGGCAAGACGTCCATCGCCAAGTCCATCGCCCGGTCCATGGACCGCGAGTTCGTGCGCCTGTCCCTGGGCGGCGTGCGCGACGAGGCCGAGATTCGCGGCCACCGGCGTACCTACGTGGGCGCGCTGCCCGGCAAGATCATCCAGTCCCTCAGGCGCTGCGAGTTCAACAACCCGGTCATGTGCCTGGACGAGGTGGACAAGATGTCCATGGACTTCCGGGGCGACCCGTCGGCCGCTTTGCTGGAGGTGCTGGACCCGGAACAGAACGCGGCCTTCAACGACCACTACCTGGACCTGGACTACGACCTGTCCAAGATCTTCTTCATCACCACGGCCAACACCCTGGAGTCCATCCCCCTGCCGTTGCAGGACCGCATGGAGATCATCCGGCTGCCCGGCTATCTGGAGACCGAGAAGCTCAAGATCGCCCAGCAGTTCCTCATGCCCAAGCAGGTCGAGCGGCACGGCCTGGACCCGGACAACCTCAAGATTTCCGAGAACGCCATGCTGGGCGTGATCCGGACCTACACCCGCGAGGCCGGCGTCCGGAACCTGGAGCGCGAGATTTCGGCCATCTGCCGCAAGGCGGCCATGCGCATCGTGGAGGAGAAGGACCCGGACAAGGTGGTCTCGGTGACCAAGCAGAACCTGGCCACCCTGCTGGGCGTGTCCAAGTTCCGCCACGGCGAGCGCGAGGAGAGCGCCCAGGTGGGCGTGACCACGGGCCTGGCCTACACCCAGTTCGGCGGCGAGCTGCTGGTGGTGGAGGTGGCCATCATGCCCGGCAAGGGCAAGGTGGAGATCACGGGCAAGCTGGGCGACGTCATGCAGGAGTCGGCCCGGGCGGCCCTGTCCTACCTGCGCTCCCGCTCCGACCTGTTCGGGCTCAAGCGGGACTTCCACCAGGAGATCGACATCCACGTGCACGTGCCCGACGGCGCCACGCCCAAGGACGGACCCAGCGCGGGCATCACCCTGGTCACGGCCATTTCCTCGGCCCTGCTCAACATCCCGGTGGACAACGACCTGGCCATGACCGGCGAGATCACTCTCAGGGGCCGGGTGCTGCCCATCGGCGGCTTGCGCGAGAAGCTGCTGGCCGCGCACCGCGGGCTGGTCAAGAAGGTGCTCATTCCCAAGGACAACGAAAAGGACCTCAAGGAGGTTCCGGCCGACATCCTCAAGGACCTGGAGATCATCCCGGTGGAGAGCATGGACGAGGTGCTGGACCAGGCCCTGCGCTGCGAGGGAGCCGAGCGGCCCTTCTGCCGCAACGAGGACTTCGAACCCCTGGCCAATCTTCTGGTCAAGGAAGCGCCCAAGCAGAAAACCCACTAGCCTTTACAGTGACGAATAAAAGGCCGGGCTCCCGAGGGAGTCCGGCCTTTGTTGTTGGATATGGGAAAGGCTAGAGGTCGTTGGTCGGGGCGACGGCCATGAACGCGGCCAGGTTCTGCTTGTAGAAGTCCAGCACGCCTTCACCGGGCTTGGGCAGGTCGCTTTCCACGGGCCGGACGCCCAGCTCCATGGCCAGGTCGCCGGGCATGGGGCGGGCCTTGCGTTCCTCGTCCTCCTCGTCCTCGTCATTCTCAAGCGGCAGCTTGTCCACGGTCTCGGACAGCTTGTGCTTGATCTTCACCCCGGTCAGATCCGCGATCTCCTCCTCGATCTCCCGGATGCGCCGCTCGGTTTCCTTCGAGGGGCGGTCGGCCATGTCCATGAGGCATTGGCGCAGCTGGTCCTGGAGCTCGGCCAGCCTGCGTTCCTCCTCCTTGGTCAGGGGCCGGCGCATGGACAGGCCAGACGAGGCCTGCTCCCGCCCGGATTCCTCCAGCTCCCCGGCCTGGGCCAGCAGGTCGGCGAAACTCTGGTCTTCCTCGGATTGGGATTCCGTGGGTGTGACGGACGACAGGGCCGCGGGATCGGTGACGGATAGGATGTCCATGCTGCGCCTCCGGCAGGTTTTTCCTGGTCAAAAAGGCGTGCAAGCATGGTGCCGAAAAAAGGCCGCTCCCCAAGGGGAACGGCCTTTATTACGAATTGTTGGACGAACTATTCGAGATGCGCGGTGATGTTGTTCTTGATCCACTCGCCGTCCCACCACTCCTTGGGCTCCACGGGAATGCCCGAGATCAGGATGCCGAAGTGCAGGTGGTCGCCGCCGGCCAGGCCGGTCATGCCCGAGAACCCGACCTGCTCGCCCTTGGCCACCTTCTGGCCCTGGGTCACGGTGATGGACGACAGGTGGGAGTAGAGGGTCTGCAACCCCAGGCCGTGGTCCACCACCACGGCGTTGCCGTAGATGCCCAGGAACCCGGCGAAGACCACGGCGCCGTTGTTGGCGGCCATGATGGGGCTCTCGGCCTTGTCGGCCAGGTCCACGCCCATGTGGGTCTGATGGTCCACCACCTGGCCGTCGTACACGTAGTCGCGCTTGTCGCCGAATCCGGCCGTGCGCGAGCCCTGGGCGCGGAGAAAGGCGCCGTCCCACTGGGGCTGGGGGCTGGTCATCATGCCGATGCGGTGCAGCTCCTCGGCGTTCTTCTTGCGCAGGTCGTTGTTCAGGGCCAGGTACATCTTGAGCGGGTCGGACTCGGTGGATTCGGGATAGACCTGTTGGTAGAGCTCGACCTTGGCCTCCAGGAAGCTGTCGGGCAGCCGCAGGGTGTCCTTGCGGTAGTGGGTGGGGTCGGAGTGGGCCCGGATGGAGCGGGTGTTCTCGTTGCCGGCCCGGTCCGTGGCCGAGATGATCGGCTTGAAGTCCTGGGGCGGGGTGTCCCAGGGCATGGCGAACAGGCAGAACCAGGTGCCGTCGGGCTGCAGATAGGCCGGGAAGAAGCGTCCTCCGGCCATGATCCCGGCCCGGGTCAGGGGCTCGTTGGCCGTAAAGCGCACGGCCGAGGCCCCGCCCTGGTCCAGGTAGTGCAGGCCGCCCGCGGTCTCGATGGACGGCTTGGTGGCGTCCAAAGTGTAGGTGCGGTCGAGCTCGCTTTCGCCCGCGTGGCCCAGGGGGTAGAGCGAGGCGTCCTCGGCCGTCACCCGGACCTCGAAGGGGCCGTCCGAGTACTTGTCCTTGTCCAACTGGAAGGCCTCGGTGTGGGAACTGGTCTCGGACGTGAAGACCTTCTCGATGTGCTGCTTGACCCGGCCGTCCTGGGTCAGGGTGATCTCGACGCGCTCCAGGCCGGACTTGGCGTCCAGCACGTGGAGCTCGAAGGCCACGCCCAGGTTGACGATCTCCTGCTCCGGGGCCAGCACGATGGCCGGGGGCTCGGTGTCCCGGAAGAGGAGGTAGCCTCCGGCGGCCAGGAGTACGGCCAGCAGGAGCAGGGGAAAAAGGAGCGGCAGTCGCCGGAAACGGCGCTGCCGCGGGGAATTGCGCGAATTGAGCTGGGGTCTTTTTTGCTTCGCCATGGGGGCTTGCTACGCTGTTTCGCCTTGCCCGGCAAGGGGCGCGGGGCCTAGGCTGACTGTTTGTCCAAAGCCTCCAGCAGGGTGATGGTCAGCTTGAGGAAGTCGGCCTCGGTGACGATGCCCACCAGCTTCCCGCCGTGGACCACGGGCAGACAGCCGTACTTGTGGTTCAGGAGCAGCCGGGCCGCGTCCCTGAGGTGGGTGTCCGTGTCTACGGTGCGCAGGTCCGTGCGCATGATCTCCTTGATGGGGATGCCCGAGTCGATCTCGCGCTGGGTTTCCGGGTCGATTTCGGCCAGGTGGGAAATGGTGGCCGACAGGAGGTCGCGGTGGGTGATGAGCCCGATGAACATCTCCTGCGAACCCACGATGGGCACGTGCCGGATGCGCTGCAGGGCCATGAGCTCGCGGGCGCTTTGCAGGGTGTCGGTTTCCCTCAGGGAGAAGACTGGAGATGTCATGACATCTTTGACTATCATAAAAAGTACCCTACTTTGTTAATACACTTAATAATGACCCAAACTCTGATGCGTGTCAATTTAATATGCTTGTTCTAGCGAGAAAAATACGTCTTTATGCTATTGACACACCAGACGATATCTGGTCTGCAACCCCGGTGAGGAAGCAGATGGGGCTGGACAGAAGACGGCAGCGCGAACGCATGGTTCGGGAGCAGATCCAGGCCCGGGGCATCCGCGACGAGCGGGTGCTGGAGGCCATGAAGTCCGTTCCCCGCGAGCGCTTCGTGGAGGAGGCCCTGGCCGCCAAGGCCTACATGGACTCCCCCCTGCCCATCGGCCACGGCCAGACCATTTCACAACCCTACGTCGTGGCCTTGATGACCCAGATGCTGGACGTGCAGCCCGGCATGCGCGTGCTTGAGATCGGCACCGGATCGGGGTATCAGGCCGCGGTGCTGGTGGCCATGGGCGCCCAGGTCTACACCGTGGAGCGCATCAAGCCCCTGTACGATTCCGCCCGGGACCTCTTCGCCGACCTGCGCCTGTTCAACATCAAGCCCCGGCTGGACGACGGCACCCTGGGCTGGCCCGAGGGCGCGCCCTTCGACCGCATCCTGGTCACGGCCGGCGGGCCGTCCGTGCCCGAGCCCCTGGTGGACCAACTGGCCGACCCCGGACGGCTGGTCATCCCGGTGGGCAAGGGCCGCAGCGACCAGGAGCTGGTGATGGTGGAAAAGGAGGAGGGCCGGGTGCGCCAGACCAGGCACGGCGGCGTGCGCTTCGTGGACCTGGTGGGCGAGCACGGCTGGTAGCTCCGGTCTTGACTCCGCGGCCGTGCGGCCCCATCTTGAACAAAACAATACCGCTCCTTGCGAGCGTTTCAGGAGGCAGACGCCCATGAGTTCCTGTTCCACTTCCGGATCGGCCGGGGGATGCTCCGGCTCTTCGGACCCTTCGACCAAGCACGCCCTGCAGGATCAGCTGATCAGTTCGACCCTGGCGCGCATCAAGTACAAACTCTTCGTCATGAGCGGCAAGGGCGGGGTGGGCAAGAGCTCCGTGGCCGTGAATCTGGCCGCGGCCCTGGCCGCCAAGGGCCACAAGGTGGGCCTCATGGACGTGGACCTCCACGGCCCGTCCGTGCCCACGCTGCTCGGCCTGGAGGGCGCCCTGGACGTTGACCGGGGCAGCCTGATCCTGCCCAAGCGCTACAACGACAACCTGCACGTGGTGTCCATGGACTCCCTCTTGAAGGATCCGGATCAGGCCGTGCTCTGGCGCGGGCCCATGAAGACCTCGGCCATCCGTCAGTTCGTGTCCGACGTGCAGTGGGGCGAGCTGGACTACCTGGTGGTGGACTCGCCTCCGGGCACGGGCGACGAGCCCATGACCGTGCTCAAGACCATCCCCGAGGCCCTGTGCGTGGTGGTGACCACGCCCCAGCAGGTCTCCCTGGCCGACGTGCGCAAGGCCATCAACTTCCTGCAGTACGCCCGGGCCAACATCCTGGGCGTGGTTGAGAACATGAGCGGCCTAGTCTGCCCGTACTGCCACAAGGAGATCGAGCTGTTCAAAAAGGGCGGCGGCGCCAAGCTGGCCGAGCAGTACGGCTTGGACCTGCTGGGCAGCATCCCCCTGGACCCGGCCACGGTGGTGGCGGGCGACCTGGGCAAGCCCGTGGTGCTTCTGGACGAGGAAACCCCGGCCAAGCAGGCCCTGCTGGCCCTGGCCGACAACGTGGACGCGGCCGCCAACAAGAGCCTTGAGGCCGCGGCCTCGGTGCACGGATAGACCATGTCGCAGCGGCCCGTGCTCAACCCGGTGAACATGATCACCCTGGCCCGCATGGCGGCCGCGCCCGTGGTCATGGTGCTCATGTACTTCCCGGGAAGAAGCATGGCCTGGGTGGCCTGCCTGGTCTTCGTGGCCGCCTGCCTGACCGACCTGGTGGACGGCATGCTGGCCCGGCGCTGGGACATGGTCACCAGCCTGGGCAAGTTCCTGGACCCCCTGGCCGACAAGGTGCTCATGGGCGCGGTGCTGGTCATGCTGGTCCATCTGGACCGGGCTCCGGCCTGGGTGGTGGTCCTGATCCTGTCCCGGGAGATGGCCGTCACGGGCATGCGGGCCGTGGCCGCGGAAAAGGGCATCGTGGTGGCCGCGGACCGGTACGGCAAGCTCAAGACCGTGCTGCAGATCGTGGCCCTGTCCCCCCTGATCCTGGGCGGCAGGCTGTGGTTCCTGGATCTGGAGCTCGTCGGGCTGGTCCTTCTCTATGTCGCGATGGTGATTACACTTTTTTCCGGCGGAAATTACCTGTACAATTTCTATAAAAATTTGCTAAAGAATTCGTAGAGAGTGGAGTAGCCGAATTGGCGTGTTCGGACCCCGGGACATGAAGAATTTCAACGACCAAAGCCGCCTGATGCGCATCACGAGTTGCCTGCAGGCCATCCTGGACCTGGAGCCGGAATTGTCCCGGCTGGAGGTGGGGGATGGGCTGCTGGAGGAGTTCGTGTTTCTCAAGGCGTTTTTGGAGAAGGTGGACCGGGTGGAGATGAGCGAGGCGGACGTGGAGCGCATCGAGCGGGCCACGGCCACCTTCCTCGACGAACTGGGCGCGCCGCTGGCCCAGGCGGGGATCGCCCCGCCGGGACGCAACCTGGTGCAGTGAGGGCCTTATGCCCTGGCGCAAGATCGTTTTCGTGGCCGTGACGATCCTCAATCTGGTCCTGCTGGCCGGGTTGGTGACCGGAGAGAACGGCCTGTTTTCCTATCTCGACCTGCGGGACCGCCACCAGGCCCTGAACCGCCAGATCGAGGAGGCCGACCGCATGAGCAGGGAGCTGTCCCGGGACATCCGGCTGATGACCTCGGACCCCGGCTACCAGGAGATGGTGGTGCGCGACGAGCTCAACTACCTGCGCCAGGGCGAGATCCTGTACCTCTTCCCCCAGGGGGAGACGGCCAAGGGAGAGGGCGATGCAAAGTAAGATCGAGTGGTATCAGGAGGTCCTGTCCCTGGAGCCCGGCTCCAAGGTCTTCTTCCCCCTGGCCAAACTCTACGTGGAGATCGGCGAGACCGACCGCGCGGTGAACACCCTCAAGCACGGCCTGGACCGTCATCCCGACTTTTTGGAGGCCCGGCTCATGCTGGTGGACCTGCTGGTCCGCCTGGACAAGGTGGGCGAGGCCCGCCGCCACATCGACCACGTCACCGAGCCCATGGCCGCCCATCCGGCCTTCTGGAAGCTCTGGGCCCAGCACGTCAAGGGCGCCAACAAGGACCTGGCCGTGTTCCTCATGCTCGTGGCCTCCAACCTGACTTCGGAAGAGATCAAGTGGAGCGACGTGGTCATGGAGGGGCTGTACAATCTTTCCGAGCGGCTGGTGGGCGACGTGGAGCCCGAGGAAGCAATCGCGGAAATGGCTCCCCCGGACCTGGGGAGCGACCTGGACAACGAACTGAATCTGGAGCCGCCCGACCTGGACGAGCCCGGTTCCGGCGAGGCCGGTCCGGCCTGCCAGGGCAAGGGCATCCGCACCCGGACCATGGCCGACCTGCTGGCCACCCAGGGGGACTACCGGGCCGCCCTGGACATCTACCGCGAGCGCCTCGGCATGGCCGCGTCCGAGCGGGAGAAGGAAGACCTGGAGGAGCGCATCGAGCGCATGCAGGTCCGCCTGGCCGAGGCCGGGGAGACCGCGGTGGCGGACGAGGAGAACGTGTTCGGAAAGCACGCCAAGAACCGGCTTTTAAGCACCCTGGAGACCCTGGCCGCCCGTTTCGAGGCCCGCGTCCGGTCCTGACCGGGATCCCGGCCCGGAGCCTTTCGCCCCGACCCGGCATTGACAACGTCCTGCGCGGGATGGTTTAAGCGGCTGTCGGGGCCGACCCCTTCGCCGCCCGTATCCGAGCAAGAAACACGGAGCATTCCGAGTGCCGCGCGTCATCTTTTATTGCCTTGCAAGCCTTCTGGCCCTGGTCCTGGCCGCCTGTTCGGTCTGGGAAAACACGGCCTACATCGGCGAGAGCACCTACAACGCCACCAAGGACCTGGTCAATCCCGACCCCACGGTGGAGACGGACCGCTATACCCTGGAGGATCCCAACCAGGCCAAGCTGGCCCGGCTCTTCACCCCGGTGGACGGCCCCCTGGGCTCCCTGACCCGGTTCCTCTCGGACATGGACACCTATCCCCCCGTGGACTGGGTGGACGTGTTTTTCCTGCGCTACCCCTGGGTCCACTCCCTGATCATCGTGGACAAGGACGGCTGGATGCTCGACCGGTTCCCCGAGGACCCCATCAAGCGCATCAGCCAGCCCCTGGTCTACGAGGCCAAATGGCGCGAGACCTTTTTGCAGACCGTGGTGGACCACCCCGAACTGGGGCCCGAGTTCTACATCGGCACGCCCTGGTTCCAGGGGGCCGACTTCGCGGGTCTGATCATCGCCAGCTTCGACCCCCGGGTGCTGTTCAACTTCTGCCCGGACCCGGACAAGCTGGTCATCATCCAGCCCAAGGGCGGCGCCTGGACCAACGACAAGAGCCTGAACACCCAGCCCCTGCAGGACATGCCCTGGGACGAGATCCTTGAGGACGACGTCAGCGGCCAGGTCGAGGCCGGCGGCAGGCAGTGGACCTGGATCGTGCGCTACGTGGCCGACGACCCCTACATCTACGTCGTGGAGTCCGTGGACCCGGAATACAGTGACAGTTGGCTCTTTTAATGGATTCCAGTGGCGAACTCTGCTAACATAAACGCCTCTGCAATGATCGCACCTTCCAAGGAGGCGAACGTGACCAGCAACGTCACTGTTCACGAACATCTTCTGTATTCGCAGTCCCAGATACGGGCCCGCGGCCGTTTCACCTTCCTTCTCAACGAGATCATCCTGTCGGCCAAAATCATCTCCCGCGAGGTGAACAAGGCCGGGCTGGTGGACGTGCTGGGCTTCACGGGCGAGCGCAACGTGCAGGGAGAGCGGGTCAAGAAGCTGGACGAATACGCCAACTCCATCCTCATCCACCGCATGTCCAAGGCCGGGGTGCTCTGCGCCATGGCCTCGGAGGAGAACGCGGACCTGATCGAGATTCCGCGCGAGTATCCCAAGGGCGAATACTTCCTGATCTTCGATCCCCTGGACGGCTCCTCCAACATCGACGCCAACGTCAACATCGGCACCATCTTCTCCATCTACCGCCGACGCGGCGAGATCGACGACGAGGTCACCCTTTCCGACGTGCTCCAGCCGGGCCGCGAGCAGGTGGCCGCGGGCTACATCCTGTACGGCTCCTCCACCATGCTCGTGCTGACCACGGGCGAGGGCGTGGACGGCTTCACCCTGGACCCGGGCGTGGGCGAGTTCCTGCTCTCCCATCCCAACATCCAGATTCCGGAGCAGGGCAGGATCTTCTCGGTCAACGCGGGCTACCAGGCCTACTGGGACGAGCCTACTCGGGAGGTCATGAGCTATTTCACGGGCATGGACAACGCCATCGGCCGCCCCTTCAGCCTGCGCTACATCGGCTCCCTGGTGGCGGACTTCCACCGCAACCTGATCTACGGCGGCATCTTCCTCTACCCCTCGGACCGCCGCGACCCCATGAAGCCCAAGGGCAAGCTCCGGCTGACCTGCGAGGCCAACCCCATGGCCATGCTGGTGGAGCAGGCCGGGGGCCTGGCCACGGACGGGGTGAACAACATCCTGGACATTGAGCCCGAGCATGTGCACCAGCGCGTGCCCCTGTTCGTGGGGTCGCGTAACGACGTGCTCAAGGTGGCGGAAATCTACAAGAAACACGGTTGCAAATCGGGCTGATGCTCGTTCTCGGCGTGGAGACCTCTTGCGACGAGACCGGGGTGGCCCTGGTCTCGGACGGTCGTTTGCGCGGCCAGAAGCTCGCCTCCCAGGAGGACGTGCATGCCCTGTTCGGCGGGGTGGTGCCCGAACTGGCCTCGCGCGAGCATTTGCGTTTGCTTCCCCGTTTGTTCAAGGCCCTGATGCGGGAGACCGGCCATTGCCCGGCCGACCTGGACGCGGTGGCCGTGTCCCGGGGGCCCGGGCTGCTGGGCGCGCTCCTGGTGGGGGTTAGCTTCGCCAAGGGGCTCTGCCTGAACACGGGTGCGGGGCTGGTCGGGGTGGACCATCTGCACGCCCACCTTATGGCCGCCGGGCTCCAGAGGCCCTTGATCTTTCCGGCCCTGGGCCTGCTGGTCTCGGGCGGGCACACCCACACCTACCGGCTGGACTCGGAGACCGGATACACGCTGCTGGGCCGCACCCTGGACGACGCCGCGGGCGAGGCCCTGGACAAGGCGGCCAAGCGCATGAACCTGCCGTACCCGGGCGGCCGCCACGTGGACCGGCTGGCCGGGCTGGCCATGAAGTTCCTGGACCCGGACCCGCGCCTGTTTCCCCGGGCCTTCGTGGATACGCCCAGCCCGGACTTCAGCTTCTCCGGGCTCAAGACCGCGGTGGCCCAGTACGTGGACGCCCATGCCGAGCTGGTCCTGTCCTGCATGGACCAGGAGCCCGAGACCGACAGCGCGGCCGGAAAGGAACGGGCCCGGGTCTGCGCCAGCCTGAACCTGGCCGTGGTGGACACCCTGCGCATCAAGGTGGAGCGCGCCCTGGACCGCATGGACGACGCGCGCGCCCTGGTGGTGGCCGGGGGCGTGGCCGCCAACTCCATGCTCCGGGAGACCATGGGCCTGGTGGCCGCGGAGCGCGGCCTGGAACTCGTCTTGCCCGACCCGGCCCTGTGCACGGACAACGCGGCCATGGTGGCCCACGCCGGGTGGCTGCTGGCATCGCGCGGCCTGGGCCACGGCCTGGATCTGGCGGCCGTGCCCCGGGGCCGGAAAGTACCCTCGGATTACGGGCCGTTCAGAGGAAAACCCCCGGCCACTTAAGCAAAACCGTCTTGACAGGGGCGCGTACGGGCACTAGTTTGGACAACTTGAGGGCCCGGTTTGGGCAGTGCGGGGGCGTCCGAAGCGGCGTGCCCGAAGCCTTGTCGGCCCGTTCTACTCGAACATGACCGAATCCCAAGGAGAATGTATGGCTATCCAGGTAACCGACGGCAACTTCGAGCAGGAAGTGCTGAAGAGCGACATTCCTGTGCTGGTGGATTTTTGGGCGCCCTGGTGCGGCCCTTGCCGGGCCATGGGGCCGGTCATCGACGAGCTGGCCGGCGAATACGAGGGGCAGGTCAAGGTTTGCAAGATGAACGTTGACGAGAACTCGGGTTCGCCCAGCAAGTACGGCATCCGCGCCATCCCCACGCTGATCCTGTTCAAGGGAGGCGAGGTCGTGGACCAGACCACGGGTGCCGTCTCCAAGTCGAGCATCAAGGAAATGATCAGCAAGAAAGCCCTGTAGCGGCAAGGTCGCCTGATGGAGACCTTTGACACCGTCATCATCGGGGGCGGTCCGGCGGGTTTGACGGCCGCCCTCTATCTTTTGCGTTCCGGACTCAGGGTCCTGCTGGCGGAGAAGCTTTCCCCGGGCGGGCAGGTATTGCTCACCGAGGAGATCGAGAACTACCCCGGCTTTCCCGGCGGCATCAAGGGCTTCGAGCTGGTGGACCTGCTCATGGCCCAGGTGGAGCCCTACGACCTGGCCCGCAAGAACGACGAGGTGCGCACCATCGAGATCGGCGAGCGGTCGCACCGGGTGGTCATCGGCGACGAGACCGTGGAGGCCCGCAGCATCATCCTCTGCTCGGGCGCCCGGTACCGCAAGTTGGGCGTGCCCGGCGAGCAGGAGTTCCTGGGCCGGGGCGTGTCCTATTGCGCCATCTGCGACGGAAATTTCTACCGCGGCCAGGAAGTGGCCGTGGTCGGCGGCGGCAACTCGGCCCTGGAGGAGAGCCTGTACCTGGCCCGCATCGTGGACAAGGTCCATCTCATCCATCGTCGCGAGGAGTTCCGGGGCCAGCAGTGCTACCTGGACAAGTGCGTGCTGGCCGACAACATGGTCATTCACCGCTCCACCGTGGTCCGGGAGATCCAGGGCGACCAGTCCGGGGTCACGGGCCTGGCCCTGAAGCGCACGGACACCGGGGAGGAGAGCGTCCTGCCCCTGACAGGGGTGTTCGTGTTCGTGGGATTCGATCCGGTCATGGAATTCGTGCCCGAGGCGGTGGGCCGCGACCGCAACGGCATCATCACCGACACCGAGATGCGCACCAACGTGCCCGGGATTTTCGCGGCCGGGGACGTGCGCTCCAAACTGTGCCGGCAGGTGGCCTCGGCCGTTGGCGACGGCGCCACGGCGGCCACTTCCGCGCACGCCTACCTGGAATTGCTGGATGAATAGACTGGCGCCTTTGTTCGTCGCCTTGGTTCTGACGGCCGGACTGACCGGCCTGCTCTCGGGTTGCGGCCTTTTGGACTACTACTTCCTGCCTCCGCCCGAGGAGACCGCCCAGGAGTTGTACGAGGCGGGCATGGATTCCATGGCCGATAAGGACTACTCCGAGGCCGTGGAGTATTTCACCAAGCTCAAGGACCGCTATCCGTTCAGCCCCTTTACCGTGGACGCCGAACTGGCCCTGGGTGACGCCTATTTCCTGGACGAGGAGTACCTCATGGCCGCGGACGCCTATAAGGAGTTCGAGGCCCTGCACCCGGCCCATCCGGAGATGCCCTACGTGCTTTACCAGATCGGCCTGTCCAACTTCCAGATGTTCCGGACCATCGACCTGCGGCAGAGCAACGTGCGCGACGGCCTGGAGTACTTCTACCGGGTCAAGGAGCAGTTCCCGGAGTCCCCCTACGCCGCGGCCGCGGAGGAATACATCGTCAAGAGCCGTTCCATCCTGGCCCAGCACGAGCTCTACATCGCCGACTTCTTCTGGCGCACGGGGCGGTACGGCGCGGCCTGGAAGCGGTATTCCTACGTGGTGGAGAACTTCCCCGACCTTCCCGAACTGCACGAATACGCCCGCAAGCGCGCCGAGCATTCGTACTTCGAATACCAGAAGGAAGAGAGCGCGGAGAAGCGCGACGAGACCTACGGCACCTGGAAAGACTATTTCGAGTGGCTCTGACCGGCCGCCGACCCGAAGCACGCATGGATAAAGATTGGGATACGTCCACCTGGATCGACGCCAAGACCCTGCCGGACGAGGCCTGGTCCGAAGCCTGGCGGGCCGTTGACGAACCCCTGCGCGCCCGGCTCAAGACCGCGTTGGCCGCGTTGTGCCAGGTCTATGCCCCGGCCGCGCCTCCCAGCGAGCGCCAGGAGCGGATCGTCCGCCAGGGATTGGTCCTGACACGGACCAGCCGCCCCCTGGACTGGGCCCTGGTCCTGTTCGACGGGGAGTGCTCGGCGGCCCAGGTCCTGGCCGCGGCCGCTCCGGCCCGGCTCATGGGCGTGCCCAGGGTCATGGCGGCGCGCATTGACGGCGATTTTCCGGACGACGTGCTCTGCGGCCTGGAATTGGCCGGGGTGGAGGAGGCCTACGCGCTCTCGGCCGACGAGGGTGCAAGGCTTGCCGGCCACTTGTTCGCAACCGGCCCGGGCATCCTGCTCGGGGTGGGCGATTCAAACGGCCTGGACAAGGGTCTGTCCGCCGCGCCCAGGGATTCGGTCTGGCAGGGACGGGCTCCTGACGGGGCTTTACCGGCCGGACTGCATCTCGGCCCGGGGCAGGAGGGCGTCTGGGGTTGGCCCGGCCTGGGGCCGGAACGGTTCTTGTCCGTGTCCTGGGCCCTGGAGGCGCAGGAGCCCAAGCAGGAGGAATAGCGCGGCCATGAGCGGGGAACCCGGCAAGCGAGGTCCGGCCAAATACCTGGCCAAGCTGAGGAACATCGGCATCATCGCGCACATCGACGCGGGCAAGACTACGCTCACCGAGCGTATCCTGTTCTATTCCGGCAAGATCCACCGCATGGGCGAGGTGCATGACGGCACCGCCACCATGGACTACATGCCCGAGGAGCAGGAGCGGGGCATCACCATCACCTCGGCCCTGACCTCCTGTCCCTGGCAGGACTATCTCATCAACATCATCGACACCCCGGGCCACGTGGACTTCACCATCGAGGTGGAGCGCAGCCTGCGCGTGCTGGACGGCGCGGTGGGCGTGTTCTGCGGCGTGTCCGGGGTGGAGCCCCAGTCCGAGACCGTGTGGCGCCAGTCCGAGCGCTACAAGGTGCCCAAGCTGGTCTTCGTCAACAAGATGGACAGGGCCGGGGCGGACTTCGAGGCCGTGCTGGAGTCCATCCGCACCCGGCTCAAGGCCAACCCCCTGGCCCTGCAGGTTCCCGACGGCGAGGGCCCGGACTTGAGGGGCGTGTTCGACCTCCTGGACATGAGGAAGCTGGTGTTCGACCAGTCCGATTCCGGGGTCAGCTACCAGGCCCTGGACTTGACCGACGAGGAGGCCGAGCGCATCGGCCCCTGGCGGGACAAGCTCCTGGACGTGGTCTGCGAGCACGACGACTCCCTGCTGGAGCGCTACCTGGGCGGGGAGGAGCTCGCGGCCGTTGACCTGCGGCCCGTGATCCGCAAGCTGACCCTGGCCCGGGAGGTGGTGCCGGTGTTCGCGGGTTCTGCCCTCAAGAACATCGGGGTCCAGCCGGTCATGGACGCGGTGTGCCACTACCTGCCCAATCCCGGCGAGGTGCCCCCGGCTTCCGGAGTCAAACCGGGCACCAAGACCAGTATCGATTTCGCCGTGGCCCCGTCCGAACCCCTGTCCGCCCTGGTGTTCAAGGTGGCCATGGACCAGGGCCGCAAGATGGCCATCATGCGGCTCTATTCCGGGCGCATCAAGACCGGGGACACGGTGTACAACGCCACCCAGGACCAGGACGAACGCGTGGCTCGGCTCTTCCGCCTGCACGCCGGGCGCAAGGAGCGGGTGGAGGAGGCCGTGGCCGGGGAGATGGTGGCCGCGGCGGGCATGAAGCTGGCCCGCACCGGCGACACCCTGTGCCACCGCGCCGACCCGCTCATCCTGGAGCGCATCGAGGCCTACCGCCCGGTCATCAGCCTGGCCATCGAGCCCCGCAACTCCGAGGAAGGAGACAAGCTCGATGAAGTGCTGGACAAGTTTCTCATGGAGGATCCGACCCTGACCGTGACCCACGACGAGGACACGGCCCAGGTCATCCTGTCCGGCATGGGCGAGCTGCACCTGGAGGTGGTGTTGGAGCGGCTCAGGCGCGAGTACGGCCTGCAGCCCCGCACGGGCAAGCCCCAGGTGGTCTACCAGGAGACCGTGCGTTCCAAGGCCGCGGCCGAGGGCACCTTCCACCGCGAGCTGGGCGAGGTCATGCACCATGGCCACGTCCGGCTGTCCGTGGAGCCCCTGGGCCGCGACGAGGGCCGCAAGATCGGCTTCGAGCTGGACGTGGAGACCTGGCCCGCCCAATGGCTCCAGGCGGCGGAGGAGGGCGTTTCCGACGGCCTGCAGAGCGGCGTGCTCAAGGGCTACCCGGTGCAGGACGTGCGCGTGCGCGTGCTGGGCATGGAGCGGCGCGAGGGCGAGTCCAGCCCGGCCGGGTTCCGCATGGCCGCGGCCATGGCCCTGAAGCAGGCCCTGGCCGACGCCGGTCCCGTGCTCCTGGAGCCCATCATGGAATTGGAACTGTCCGCGCCCGAGGATTTCGTGGGCGAGGTGGTCGGCCTGCTGGGGGCCAAGGGAGCCAAGATCGAGAACATGCTGGACCGGGGCGGGCTCAAGGTGGTCCAGGCCCTGGCCCCGCTGGGCAAGCTCTTCGGCTTCTCCACGGACCTGCGCTCCGCCACCCAGGGCCGGGCCGGGTTCGTCATGCGCTTCGCCCGGTTCGACGTGCTCCAATAGAGGAACCTTCCCATGGCGGAAGTCCCTGGAACCCGACGAGAACGCAAACACAGGCTCCTGCGGCTGGCCCGGTACTGGTATTTGCGGGTGGTCCGCCAGCACGCCTCGCCCCACACCACGGCCCGCGGGGTCTGCCTGGGCTTCGTCATCGGCGCCCTGCCCATCATCCCCTTCCAGACCGTGGTCTCCATCCTCCTGGCCTTCGCGTTCCGGACCAACAAGCTGGTCACCTGGCTGGCCACGGGCTATTCCAACGTCTTCACCATGGTGCCGTTCTATTATTTTCTCTATCGCATCGGCATATTCATCTTTCCCTTTGAGAATGTGGCCTTTGACCCCAAACACCTGGAGATGACCGAACTGATCCATGCCGGGTGGGAAATGTTTCTGGTCATGGTGGCCGGGGGCGTTGTTTTCGGGGCCGTGGGCGGAACCGCACTCTATTTCCTGACCTTGTTCGCGGTGAAACGCTATCGGCAGATACGCAGGGAGCGCCGGCAACGCAAGCGGAGTACTTGAAACAATTCCGCATAAGATTGCATTTTCGTTGGAAACCGAATACCCATAAGAGGAATATGAAGACCTGTTACATGCCGTGCTCCGGGAGGCGGCGCGGGGTGCAAGGAGAGGGTCATGGCGGGGACCAGGGGGGGAGTCGGATTGCACATGCTTCTACAGGGAATTGTTCTCATTATCATATTCGCGGCCGGTTATTTAGTCGGCCCCTTGCTCGGTCTGGGCATGGACCTGTCCCTGGCCTGCGCGGCCGGTGCGGCCCTGGTGGCCAGCCTGGCTTTCGCGGCCGCGGCCCGGGGCAAGGGCGACGGCCTGCCCAAGGCCCTGGCCGCCCGGTTGGGCCAGGAACCGGACCTTGAGCAACTGGCGGCCATGGCCGAGGCCGGAGAACTGGGCGTGTTGAGCGCACCCCTGGCCCAGGCCCTGGCCCAGGTCGGCGAGCGGGCCATGCTGGCCGAGCGGGTGGTGCAGTCGCTCAAGAACCCGGTCATGGTCACCGATCCCAACGGCCGGGTCATCCTGGCCACCAAGGCGCTCTGCGAGTTCGTGGACAAGCCCATGTCCCAGGTCACGGGCTTCAGCACGGGCCAGATCATGCACAACGAGAAGCGGGACACGGCTCTGGACAAGGTGCTCCAGGACGGGAAGGCCATCGACGGCCAGATGGAGTTGGTTCTGTACAACGGCAAGACGGCCGTGATCCGGTATTTCATGACCCCCATCGTCAACGACGCCGGTGAGGTGCTCGGCGGGCTGGTGTCCTTCATCGACCAGCATGCCCTGGTGGCCGAGGAAAAGGCCCGCAAGGCGCAGGCCGAGCACATGATGACCGTGGGCGGCAACGTCAACCAGCTCGCTCAGCGCGTGGCCTCGGCCGCGGAGGAACTGTCCGCCTCGGCCGACGAGCAGGCGCGCGGCGCCCAGAAGCAGAAGGGTCAGACCGACACCGTGGCCGCGGCCATGGAGGAGATGACCGCCACGGTGCTTGAGGTGGCCCGCAACGCCACGGCCACTTCCGAGGCCGCCGGCGGTGCGCGCCGGTCGGCTGACGAGGGCGTGGACATGGTCAAGCACGCCGTGACCTCCATCCATTCGGTCTCGGACTCGGCCCGGCAGCTTTCCGAAGAGGTTTCCCAGCTGGACAGCCAGGCCGGGGAGATCGGCCGGATCATCGCGGTGATCAACGACATCGCGGACCAGACCAATCTGCTGGCCCTGAACGCGGCCATCGAAGCCGCCCGGGCCGGCGAGGCGGGCCGCGGGTTCGCCGTGGTGGCCGACGAGGTGCGCAAGCTGGCCGAAAAGACCATGACCGCCACCAAGGAGGTGGAGGAGGCCATCAAGACCATCCAGAGCCGGTCCCGGTTGGCCATGGAGTCCATGGACCGCACCGGCGCCCAGGTCGACGAGGCCACGGACCTCTCCAACAAGGCCGGGGAGTCGCTCCAGACCATCATGGTCGCCATCACGGACATGGTGGATCGCGTTTCCCAGATCGCCTCCGCTGCCGAGGAGCAGTCCTCCGCGGCCGAGGAGATCAACAGCAGCATCGAGGACATCGCCCAGGTGGCGGCCGAGGCCGACGAGGGCGCGGGCCAGACCGCCGCGGCCACCCGCGACCTGGCCGAACTGGCTCAGGAGCTGCTCACCGTGTCCGACGAGTTTTCGGCCGTGAAGACGGACGCCAGCAAGCTGCGCGCCTCGGAAGGCCAGATGCGCGGGGTGCTGCCCAAGCTGGCGCAGGAATACGTGGAGCAGGCGTACGGCAAGGAGGCCTTTGACGCCATGCAGGAGGCCCTGGGCCATCCCAGTTTCCTGCCGGCCAAGGGCTATCCCGACCAGATCCTGCACCAGATGGCCGAGGCCGTGAAGGCCATCGAGGGCACGTCCGAGCGCGAGTTCTTCCTCGGGTTCGGCCGCTTCACCCCGGGGGCCTTCCAGCGCATGTATCCCCGGTATTTCAAGGACGAGGATTTGAAGACCTTCTTCCTGCGCATGAACGATTTGCATGCCCAGCTGACCAAGGACCAGCCGGGCATCAAGCCGCCTTCGTTCACCTATGAGGACAAGGGGGACCGGCTGTTCATGAATTATCGCTCGAAGCGCGGCCTGTTCGATTATTTCGAGGGCATCCTGCTGGGTGTCGCCGAGTTCAAGGGCGAGCGCATCGAGGTCAAGATGACGCCCCTGGACAATGAAACGGTCCGTGCGGAGATTCGTTTCCTGGGTTGAGGCCACGGTCTGGGGGGGCCCGGTATCGCTTGGTGTGGGTGTAGCTGAAAGGGCAGGGTAATGAACGACGATTCCAACAAGCAAATCTATCGCGACGAAGCCTACGAGCTGCTGGGCGAGCTGGAAACCACGCTGCTCGAGCTGGAACAGAACTCCGAGGACGCGGACCTGACCAACCGCGTCTTCCGGGCCCTGCACACCATCAAGGGGTCCGGGGCCATGTTCGGCTTCGACGACATCGCGGACTTCACCCACGAGGTGGAGACCGTGTTCGAGCGCGTACGCTCGGGCGAGATCCCGGTGACCAAGGAGTTGATCAGCCTGGTGTTCATGGCCCGCGACCATATCCAGGTCCTGCTCGACGCTTCCTGCGACGACTCCGAGGTGGACGTGTCCGCCGTGGGCACCATCCTCGGCGGGCTGCACCGGCTGGCGGCCGGGGAGTCCGTGGAACTGGACATGGCCTTGGCCCCTGGAGAGGAGCCCGAGCCGGAACCTGTCGAAGAACCGGCCCCTGAAGCCGCCGAAGAGTCTGTTGTCGAGGAAGCGGCTCCGGGATCCGTTTCGGAAGAAGCCGCCGAGCCCGGCCGGGCCCAAGGCCTGCGCGTGCATTTCATTCCCAAGGATCCGTCCGCGGCATCGGACGGGTACGATCCCCGGTCCCTGCTGGACGAGCTGTGCAAGCTCGGCTCCTGCCTGATCAAGGCCGACGCCTCCAAGGTGCCCGGCCTGGACAAGCTGGACCCGTCCGCCCTGTACCTGGGCTGGGAAGTGGTTTTTTCCGATTCCGTGGAAGAATCTTCGGTTCGCGAGGTTTTTTTCTTCTCCGACCTGGATATGGATGTTACGGTGGAAGCCTTGGACCAGGCCCGGGTGCATGAGCTGAAGGACGAATGGCGCAAGGCTGAAGAGGAGTTGGACGAGGCGCCCAAGAAGATTGGCGAATTGCTGCTGGAAAGCGGCGATGTCAACCCCGAGGACCTGGAGGAGGCCCTTGCCCAGCAGAAACCCCTGGGCAAGATTCTCACCGATTCCGGCAAGGTCTCGGAGGAAGCCGTGGAGCGCGCCGTCAAGAAGCAGGAGGAGCAGCGCAAGTCCAAGGCCGTCCAGGTCAAACAGGAGGCCGCGTCCAGCCTGCGCGTCGCCGCGGACAAGCTGGACAGCCTCGTGGACCTGGTGGGCGAGTTGGTCATTGTCCAGGCCCGCATCTCCCAGCTGGTCAGCGAGCGCAGCGACCCCCAGCTGACAGTGGTCTCGGAGGAGCTGGAGCGCCTGTCCGACGAACTGCGCGATTCCACCCTGTCCATCCGCATGCTGCCCATCGGCACCACCTTCGCCAAGTTCCGCCGCCTGGTGCGCGACCTGTCCTCGGACCTGGACAAGGAGATCGAGCTGGTCACCGAGGGCGGGGAGACCGAGCTGGACAAGACCGTGCTGGAGCGGTTGGGCGATCCCCTGGTCCACCTGCTGCGCAACTCCATCGACCACGGCCTGGAGACCCCGGGGGAACGCCAGGAAGCGGGCAAGGAGCGCACCGGCAACATCGTCCTGGCCGCAGAGCACTCCGGAGGCGAGGTTCTCATCCGCATCGAGGACGACGGCAAGGGCATCAACGCCGACGCCATCCGGGCCAAGGCCCTGGAGCGCGGCCTCATTTCGCCGGACGCCGAGTTGGACGACAAGGAGGCCTTCAAGCTCATCTTCGAGCCCGGCTTCTCCACGGCCAAGAAGGTGACCAATGTTTCGGGACGCGGTGTGGGCATGGACGTGGTCAAGCGGGCCATCGACTCCCTGCGCGGTACCATCGACATCGACTCCACGCTCGGCAAGGGAACCATCATCACCATCCGCCTGCCCCTGACCCTGGCCATCATCGACGGCCTTCAGGTGCAGGTGGGCAACGAGTTCTTCGTCATCCCGCTGTCCCTGGTGGAGGAGTGCGTGGAGCACAAGGACCGCGAGGCCGAGGTGGCGGGCCGGTCCATCCTGGATTTGCGCGGAGAGATCGTGCCCTACGTCACCCTGCGCTACTGGTTCGACATCAACGGCGGGCGGCCGGACATCGAGCAGATCGTGGTCACGGGCGTGGAGGGCCGTCGGGTGGGCATCGTGGTGGACCACGTCATCGGCGAGCACCAGACCGTGATCAAGAGCCTGGGCAAGGTCTACAAGGACGTGCCCGGGGTGTCCGGCGCCACCATCAAGGGAGACGGCACCATCGCGCTCATTCTGGACGTGCCCGCCCTGGTGCGCAAGGTGGCCTCCGAGGCGAGCTAGTCCAGATCGCAGGCCGCGTGGCGATACAGAATGACCTCCACCGGTTCGCGGGTGACCAGACCTTCCTGAATCATGTCGTCGAGCAGGGGCAGGAAGGCTTCGATTCGTTCGGTGCGGTCCACGATCTCCACGATCAGGGAAAGGTCCTCGGACAGGCGCAGGATGCGGCTGGTGTGGACCCTGGAGTTGGCTCCGAAGCCCATGATGGCCCGGAGCACGGTGGCCCCGGCCAGGCCCTGCTTCTTGGCCTCGAGCACGATGGCCTCGTACAGGGGCTTGCCCTTGTGGCGGTCCCCTTCGCCGATGAAGATGCGCAGCCGTTCCGCCCGGTTGGGCAGCTTCAGGCTGTGGTCCCCGGATTCAGCGCTTTGTGCGTTGCGGTCGGGCATGATACCATCCTCCTACAGCAGTCGGCCAAGAGCCAGGCCGGTGAGGACCAGGGCCAGGCCGGCCAGGGTCTGCCCGGCCATGTTGACCAGGGCCAGGACCAGTTGTCCGCCGCGCAGCAGTCCGGCGGACTCGAACATGTACGTTGAAAAGGTGGTGAACGCGCCGAGGAATCCGGTCAGGGCGAAGAGCCTGGCCTCGGCGCCGAGGTAGACCCGGCTCTCGAACAGGCCCCAGACCATACCGAAGAGCAGGCAGCCGAGCAGGTTCACGGCCATGGTGCCGAAGGGGAACCCGCTTCCGAAGAGGCGGTGGGTCAGGCCGGAGAGCCAGTACCGGGAGAGGGTCCCGGCCGCTCCGCCGAGGGCGAGAAAGAGAATGGTGCGCATGGGTTGCCTGTTGTGGGCGCAGTGTAGCAACAAGGCGCACGGGAGAAAAGGAAGAATATGACTCGCGAATCCGAGCTCAAGTTTCTGGACGTGGACATGGACGAGCTGCGTCCGCGCATCAAGTCGGCCGGCGGCGTGTTCGAGGGACGCTGGCTGGAGACAAACAAGGTTTTCGACGACCCGGCCGGCCGGTTGTGCAAGAACGGCAGCCTGCTTCGGCTGCGCACCTGCGCCGGGACCAGCCACGGCCTGCTGACCTTCAAGCAGGCCACGGACGATCCCTGCCGCCTCAAGGTCTGCGAGGAGTACGAGACCCAGGTCCTGGACCCGGCCCAGACCGAGACCCTGCTGGCCGGGCTGGGCTACCGGGAGGTCCTGGTCTACCAGAAGGTCCGCGAGGCCTGGCGCATGGACCGCGGGCTGCTGGTCTGCCTGGACCTGCTGCCCTTCGGCTCCTACGCCGAGCTGGAAGGCCCGGAGGAGGCGGTTCTGGAGGCGGCCCGGGCCCTGGGCCTGGACCTGGAGAAGTCCTCCAAGGAGACCTATTTCGAGATCAACGCCCGGGTGCGGAGCGAGGCCGGGCTTGAGCCCCAGGAGAGCTTCGTGTTCGACGACCAGGCCCTGGAGCCCATCCTGGACGAGTTGGACGCGGGGAGCCCCCGTGGTTGATTTCCCTGGGAATCAAGGCCCGGCAACGGATTGTCACGGTCCCAGGCTCGACAACTGCGGAAAGAGGATTTATTATACCACTGCGTTGGAAAAGTCCGGCATCGGAGCTTAGGATCATGGGCGCCCACTTTCCCGACAACGAGACCCGGCCAGGGGCCCTCTCGGAGAACGAGGTCAGGGAGCCCGATCGGTATAAGGTCCTGTTGCACAACGACGATTACACCACCATGGAATTCGTGGTGGAAATTCTCATGCGCGTGTTCAAGAAGGCCGAGTCCGAGGCGACGCGGATCATGCTGGCGGTACACAACGAAGGTGTGGGCGTTTGCGGCGTCTACACCGCCGAGATGGCGGAGACCAAGGTGGACTTGGTCCATCGCCTGGCCCGGGAAGCGGGTTTTCCGCTCCGGTGCAGCATGGAAGAAGAATGATTCCCGCATGGGAGACCAGCGACGAGGTTGAATGAGACATGCTGAGCAAAGGCCTTGAAAACGCGCTGACCACCGCTGTGAACGAAGTCAAGCAGCGGCAGCACGAATACCTGACCCTGGAGCACCTGCTCTACGCCCTGTCCAAGGAGTCCGTGGGCGAAACCATTTTGGACGCCTGCGGAGTGGACGTGTCGCGCCTGCGCGAGCAGCTTGAGGGATTCTTCGAGGAAAACATGGAGCAGCTGCCCGAGAACGTGGGCAGCGAGGTGATACAGACCCTGGGCGTGCGCCGCGTGCTGCAGCGCGCCGTGTGGCAGAAACGGGCCGCGGGCAAGGAGATCGTGGAAGTGGGCGACGTTCTGGCCGCCCTGTTCGACGAGGAGGACTCCTACGCGGTCTACTTCCTGCGCACCCACGACGTCAGCCGCCTGGACGTGCTGGAGTACATCTCCCACGCCATGCCCGGCGAGGGGCTGTCCGGCGAGGCCGCGCACCGGCCCCTGGACGAGCAGCCGACCATGCGCCCCGGCGTCCGGCCCGCTCCCACGGAGCGCCGCGACGAGAAAAAGACCCCGCTGGAGGAGTACACCATCAACCTCACGGCCAAGGCCCGCGACGGCCATATCGACCCCCTGATCGGCCGCACTCCCGAGCTGGAGCGCACCGTGGAGGTCCTGTCGCGCCGCCGCAAGAACAATCCCATCTTCGTGGGCGACCCGGGCGTGGGCAAGACGGCCATGGCCGAGGGTTTGGCCCTGCGCATCGTGGAGGAGAAGGTGCCCGCCGCGTTCAAGGACGTGGACATCTTCGCCCTGGACATGGGCGCGCTCCTGGCCGGGACCAAGTACCGCGGCGACTTCGAGGCGCGCCTCAAGGGCGTGCTGGCCGAGCTGGCCGGCAACGACCGGGCCATCCTGTTCGTGGACGAGATTCACACCATCGTGGGCGCGGGCTCGGTGTCGGGCGGCTCGTTGGACGCCTCCAACCTGCTCAAGCCCTTTTTGCAGTCCGGCGAGGTGCGTTGCATCGGCTCCACCACCTACGAGGAATACAAGAACCATTTCGAAAAGGACCGGGCCCTGTCCCGGCGCTTCCAGAAGATCGAGATCAGCGAGCCCACGGTGGAAGACACCGTGGACATCCTCAAGGGGCTCAGGCCGTATTACGAGGAATACCACGGGGTCAAATACACCCATCCGGCCTTGCGCGCCGCAGCCGAACTGTCCGACCGGCACGTCAACGACCGCTACCTGCCGGACAAGGCCATCGACGTCATCGACGAGGCCGGGGCCCGGTACCGGCTCTGCACGCGCAAGCGCAAGGACGACCGCATCTCCGTGTCCGACATCGAGCACGTGGTGGCCCGCATGGCCCGCATCCCGGCCGGACGTCTGTCCGTGTCCGACAAGGCCCGGCTGTCCAACCTGGACGCCGAGCTCAAGGCCGAGGTATTCGGCCAGGACAAGGCCGTGGAGCTGCTGGCCCGGGCCATCAAGCGTTCCCGCGCGGGCATGAAGCAGGTGGGGCGGCCCACGGGCGCCTTCCTGCTCACCGGCCCCACGGGCGTGGGCAAGACCGAACTGGCCCGGCAACTGGCCCGGGTCATGGGCGTTCACTTCCTGCGTTTCGACATGTCCGAGTACATGGAGAAGCACGCGGTGGCCCGGCTCATCGGCGCGCCTCCGGGCTACGTGGGGTTCGACCAGGGCGGCCTGCTCACGGACGGCGTGCGCAAGAACCCGCACTGCGTGGTGCTGTTCGACGAGATCGAGAAGGCCCACCCGGACGTGTTCAACATCCTTTTGCAGGTCATGGACTACGCCACGCTGACGGACAACAACGGCCGCAAGGCCGACTTCCGCCACGTGGTCCTGCTCATGACCTCCAATGCCGGAGCAGGGGAGATGGCCAAGGGCTCCATCGGGTTCTCGCGGGACGCCGAGGGCGACCGCAAGGACGCGGGCCTCAAGGCCATCGAAAAGCTGTTCAGCCCCGAGTTCCGCAACCGCCTCGACGGCGTGGTGCCGTTCAAGGCCCTGGACCAGCCCATCATGGAGATGATCGTGGACAAGTTCCTCAAGGAGCTCAACGGTCAGCTCAAGGAGAAGCGTGTCCAGGTGCGCCTGACCGACAAGGCCCGCGCCCGCTTGGCCGACATGGGCTACGACCCGGCCTTCGGAGCCCGGCCCATGGCCCGCGTCATCCAGCTGGAGATCAAGGACGCCATTGCGGACGAGCTGTTGTTCGGGACCCTGTCCAAGGGCGGGGAGGTGGAAGTCGGGCTCAAGCGCGGGGCGGACAAGAAGCCGGTCAAGCACGACCGCAGGTCGGGCGAGCTGTCCGGCGACTTCACCTTCAAGTACTTCGACTCCAAGGGCAAACCAGTCCCCTTGAACTGACGAACATCACGGGCGGCCTTCGGGCCGCCTTTTTTTCATTTCTGGGAGCGCGTCATGAATTCTTACGCCATCGTCCGGCCGGAACACCTGAACCATCACGGCTACCTGTTTGGCGGGGCGGTGCTGAAATGGGTGGACGAGTTCGCCTGGCTCACGGCCAGCCTGGACTACCCGGGCTGCACCCTGGTGACCATGGCCATGAACGACATCGTGTTCCGCGAGCGCATCGTGTCCGGCACCATCCTGCGCTTCCGGGTCCTGCGCCACAACCAGGGCGAGACCTCGGTGACCTACAAGGTGGACATCTTCGCGGACGCGCCCGGCGCAACCGAGGAACGCCACGTGTTCTCCACGCTCATCACCTTCGTCCGCCTGGACGAGAACGGGGACAAGACCCGGTTGCCCCGGGTGGACACGCCCCGCTCCGACTCCACCTGATTTTCCCCAATTCCCCTGGTTCGTAGCGTTGCCTCCCGCCCGGTCCGGGCGTTAGGGTGGGTTCGTGACCATCTACAGACTCTTCGCCGCGCCCGTGTTCCCCAACCCGGAGGAGGCCGATCCCGACGGCCTGCTGGCCATCGGCGGCGACCTGTCCCCGCAGCGGCTCCTGGCCGCCTATTCCAGCGGCATCTTCCCCTGGTACGGGCCTGACTCGCCCATTTTGTGGTGGTCCACCGATCCCCGGCTGGTCCTGTTTCCGGGGAATCTGCACGTGCCCCGGAGCCTCAGGCGCGTGCTCAACCAGGACCGCTTCGAGTTCACCATGGACACGGCCTTCGACCAGGTCGTCAAGGGCTGCGCGGCCACGCCCCGGCCGGAGCAGGAAGGCACCTGGCTGGTGCCGGACATGGTGGACGCCTACCAGGAGATGCACCGGCTGGGGTTCGCCCATTCCTGCGAGGCCTGGCTGGGCGGCGAACTGGCCGGAGGGGTCTACGGCCTGGGCCTGGGCGGGGTTTTTTTCGCGGAATCCATGTTCTACCGGGTGCCGGAGGCCTCCAAGGCGGCCCTGGTCCGGCTGGTGCGGGCCTTGGAGTGCTGGGGCTTCACGATCATGGACTGCCAGCAGACCACCAGCCACATGCTGCGCTTCGGGGCCCGGGAGATTTCCAGGCGGGAGTTTTTGGCCCAATTGGCCCGGGGCCTGCGCCAATCCACCCGGCGCGGGCCGTGGTCCATGCCCTGGGCCGCAAAAAAGGGAGCCTAAAGACTCCCTTGGTGTTCCTTTCGGACGGTTCCGTCTACTTCACGAACAGGGGGATGGGATCCCTGAGTACGCCCCGCAAGGGCGCGTCGTCCTTTTTG
The DNA here is from genome assembly GCA_963666895.2 of Desulfovibrionaceae bacterium. GTDB lineage: Bacteria > Desulfobacterota > Desulfovibrionia > Desulfovibrionales > Desulfovibrionaceae. The sequence continues at coordinate 86,614 of CAXXNS010000008.1, forward strand.
CGCACCGCGGGCGAGGGCAGGGGCTTCATGTAGGCGCTGGCGCAGTTGCGGCAACGCCAGTGCTTGTCCTGCTCCTCCAGCCGGATGAGCAGGCCGTCCCGGTCGTAGCACAGCTGGCAGAAGGGGCCTTCCCGCCGCCGGTCCTGCTCCAGCCAGTATTTCTGGCCGTCGAATTCCATGTTCTCGGCCATGTCCAGTATCTGGGCCACCTCGTCCAGTTGGGACTTGAGGGCCTCGTTTTCCTCGAACATGGCCAGGTATTCGTCCTGGAGCCCGGCCAACAGGGATTTCATCTCCTCGAGCCGGCCGGCCCAGGCAAGCTCCAGGGCTTTCTTGAATCCTATGACGTGGATCAGGTTCTCCATGGCCGGTCCCCCCTTGGTGCCGACGGAATCTCCCGGTTTCCGGGGCTTCAGCGTTCGTATCGGCCGACTTTGCGTTTTGCTTTAGGCCAGGAGCAGGCCCCGGATGGCCATGAACAGGCCCAGGGCCAGGATGAGCAGGTGCATGCTCCTGCGGTAGCCCCGTTCGCCCATGCGGGCGTAGGCCCAGACGCCCAGGCCGAGCCCCAGGGCCAGGGCCGGGACCGATCCGGCGAAGTACAGGAGTACCTGGCTGGTGACCACGCCGCCCAGGGCCTGCCCGGCCACCACGCAGCCGCCCGTGGTCAGGAAGTATCCGGCCAGCAGGGCCTTGGCCTGGTCCCGGGGCCAGGGCTGGAGCGCGGTGTACACGATGACCGGCGGCCCGCTGGCCCCGATGGCCCCGCCCAGGATTCCGGCCAGGAATCCGGCCAGCGCGGCCCATCCCCGCCCCAGGTTCCGGGGCCGGGGCGTGAACAGCAGGGCCTGGAGCCCGTAGGGCACGAGCATGAGCCCCACGGCCAGGGTCAGCACCCAGGCGGGCAGGGCGGTAAGGGCCCAGACGCCCAGGGGCAGCCCGGGCAGGGTGGCGGCCACCAGCACGGTCAGCCGCTTGAAGCGCAGATGGGTCCGCAGCGCGATGCTGTGGAAGATGGTGATGGTCAGGCCGAACAGGGTGACCACGGGGATGACCGTCTTGATGGGCAGGAACAGGGACAGCAGGGGCAGGGAGATGAGCACCGAGCCGAAGCCGGTCAGCCCCTGGATGAAACCGGCCGCGCAGGCCACGAGGCAGAGGGGGAGCCAGAGCGTCATGACGGTTCTTACCCCAGGGCGGGCCGGATGTCATGGGGGCCGCGCATTGCCTTTTGCGGACGATTTGTTAACCATGTCCTATGCCTCACGACAAGCTGACCATCTGCCTGGTGCACGGCTCCAGGGTCCTGGCCGACCATTGGCGGCAACAGGGCCACGAGGTGGTCCATCTGCGGCCCGAGGGGCCGTACCACGACATCGCGGCCGAACTGGACGAGCGGGACCTGCGAGCCGGACCTGCTCATCCAGGTGGAGGTCCTGCGCGAGCGCGTGCTGCTCAGCGGGCTGGAGCGCCTGTCCTGCCGCAAGGCCTTCTGGGCCATCGACGTGCATCTGAATCTGTACTGGCACGGGCTGTACGGCCGCTTGTTCGACCTGGTGCTGTGCACCCAGAAGGGCTGGCTGGACGACCTGCGCCGGGAGGGCGCGCCCCGGGTGGCCTGGCTGCCCTGGTACGGCCCGGCCCGGGACTGGACGCCTCATGTCGAGCGCGGCCGGGCCATGTCGTTCGTGGCCCGCGTCACCAAGCACCGGCCCACCCGGCAGTGGTTCGCCGAACTCCTGGAGCAGGAGTTCCAGGTCAAGGCCCAGGAGAGCCGCGACTTCGCCCACATGCTGGACATTTACCAGGACACGCGCATCGCGCCCAACGAGACCATCTGTGGAGAGGTCAATTTCCGGCTCTTCGAGGCCGCGGCCTGCGGTTGCCTGGTGCTCACCCCGCCCAGCCCGGGCCTGGACGAGCTGTTCGAGCCGGACGAGGAGATTCTGGTCTTTCACGACGCGGTCCAGTTCACGACCCTGGCCGAGCGGCTGCGCAAGCGGCCGGACCAGGCCGAGGCCCTGGGGCGGGCCGCCTGGGAGCGGGTTCGGGCCGAGCACCTGGCCCAGCACCGGGCCGAGCGCATGCTGTCCCTGGTCCTGGACGCGCCCCGGGGCGCCTGCCACGGGCCCGAGGCCCAGGTGGCCTTCGGCCTGACCGTGGCCGCCATGTGGGAGGCCGGACGGCTGGCCATGTCCGCCCAGACCCTGCTGGACATGCTGGAGAAGCTGCCCCCCACCCAGGAGGTGCTGGCCGTCCAGGTTCGCATCCTGGCCGGGGAGGGCATGGACGATCGGCTGTTCCCCCTGCTGGCCGGACTGGCCCAGGAGGAGACGGAGCTGGAGGAGCGGCTGGCCGCGGCCTGCTCCCTGGCCGCACTGCACCGCAACGATTTCGGCCTGGCCAAGGTCTTCTGGTACCAGATGCCCCGTCCGGCCCGGCTGCCGGAAAAGCCCGAATCGCCCGTGGATTTGTACCGGCTGTGGGCCAGGGAATTGTGGCGCCGGGGGCTGCGGAGGCGGCAGGGCCAGGCCTACGACGAGGACCGGCAGGTCCCGGCCACGGCCCAGGAATGCCTGTTGCGGGCCCTGCGGCTGGACCCCAAGGACCTGGAGACCCACCGCCGCCTGGACGCGGCCCTGGCCGACGTGCCGGGCACGGAGCCCAGCCGGCTGGGCATCCTGTCCCATCTGGCCCTGCATCAGCCCGGGGAATGGCGCACGCACTTCGACCTGGGCATGACCAACGTCAAGGCCTTCCGCATGAAGGAGGGGCTGTCCGACTTGCTGCTGGCGCGGGACCTGGCCGACAAGGCGGGCGCGGCCAAGCACTTCCGCCTGCTCCTGTCCGGCAAGGACCCCAGCGGGCGCATCGCCTGGGCACTGGCCCAGGGCTGAGCCTATTCCCCGCCCGTTTCCTCCACCAGGGGCGGATGGCGGGACAGGTCGTAGAGCCCGTGCATGGGCAGGCCCAGGGAATAGCTGGGGATCTTCTCGAAGCGGATGAACCCGATGTTCTTGCCTTCGCTCAGGGAACACAGGGGCGGCAGCCCCATGGGAACGGGCAGGTCCAGCGGCCGCGAGGTGATGGAGCTCAACCTTGTGGCGTACTGGTCTTTCAGGTAATCAATGATCCGGTCACGCTCCTCGGCCGTGAACGACTCCAGCAGGACCTGCCGCGTCTGCTCGGGCGAGGCCGGGCCGCCCTCCAGGGGCGCGCCGAGCAGGGCGTCCCAATCGTAGGATGCCTCCTCGGCCGGGTCCCATTCACGGCGGAACAGGTGCACTTCCACATCGCGGCGGCCCTTGAAGCTCTTGATGACCATGCTCACGGCGTGGCATCGTTGGGCGGCCGGCGGGGCCGGGGGGTCGATGACGGTGATCTTCATGTATTCTCCTGGGAAATGGACTCGACAGCAATGATACGTAGGAATTCGATTTGCCTCAAGGGGTTGAGAACGGCGGCCCCGGAAGGGCGCTGGTGAACGCCTTCCGCCTGGAGACCGACCTGGTTCCCACCGGCGACCAGCCCCAGGCCATCGCCGAGCTGACGGCCAACCTGCGCCAGGGCGTGCGCGACCAGGTTCTGCTCGGGGCCACGGGCACGGGCAAGACCTTCACCATGGCCCATGTGGTGGCCGAACTGAACCGCCCGGCCCTGGTCCTGGCCCCCAACAAGACCCTGGCCGCCCAGCTCTACGGCGAGTTCAAGGGGTTGTTTCCCCACAATGCCGTGGAGTATTTCGTCAGCTATTACGACTACTACCAGCCGGAAGCCTATCTGCCGCGCACGGACACCTACATCGAGAAGGACTCGTCCATCAACGACGACATCGACAAGCTCAGGCACGCGGCCACCCACGCCCTGTTGACCCGCCGCGACGTGCTCATCGTGGCCTCGGTGTCCTGCATCTACGGCCTGGGCTCGCCCGAGTACTACGCCAAGATGATCATCCCGGTGGAGGAGGGCCAGCGGCTGTCCATGGACGAGCTCGTCACCCGGCTGGTGGAGGTCCACTACGAGCGCAACGACTACGACTTCCACCGCTCCACCTTCCGGGTGCGCGGCGACGTGGTGGAGATCATCCCGGCCTACAGCAACAAGCGCGCCCTGCGCATGGAGTTCTTCGGCGACGAGATCGAGGCCCTGTACGAGACCGACCCGCTGACCGGCGAGGTGGTCTCCCGGCTGAACAAGACCGTCATTTATCCCGGCTCACACTACGTCTCCGACCGCGACAACCTGAACCGGGCCGTGGACGACATCCGCGAGGAGCTGCGGCTGCGCCTGGCCGAGTTCCAGGCCGCGGGCAAGCTGGTGGAGGCCCAGCGGCTGGAGCAGCGCACCCAGTTCGACCTGGAGACCATCGAGGAGCTGGGCTACTGCAACGGCATCGAGAACTATTCCAGGCACCTGGACGGCCGCAAAAAGGGCCAGCCCCCGGCCACGCTCCTGGACTATTTCCCGGACGACTTCATCCTGTTCATGGACGAGTCGCACATCGGCGTGCCCCAGGTGGGCGGCATGTACAACGGCGACATCTCCCGCAAGACCACCCTGGTGGACTTCGGGTTCCGCCTGCCCTCGGCCCTGGACAACCGGCCCCTGAACTTCGAGGAGTTCCTGGGCCGCTACAACCAGGCCGTGTTCGTCTCGGCCACCCCGGGCGACTGGGAGATGGACCGGGCCCAGGGGCTGGTGGTGGAGCAGATCATCCGGCCCACGGGCCTGGTGGACCCGGTGGTCGAGGTGCGGAAAACAGCGGGACAGATTGACGATCTGCTCGCGGAATGTAAAAAGAGGAAAGCCAAGGATGAACGGGTCCTGGTGACCACCATGACCAAGCGCATGGCCGAAGAGCTGACCGAGTACCTGGTCCGCTTCGGGGTGGAAGCCAGGTACCTGCACTCGGACATCGACACCCTGGAGCGCATGGCCATCATCCAGTCGCTCCGGGCGGGCGAGTTCTTCGTCCTGGTGGGCATCAACCTCCTGCGGGAGGGGTTGGACATCCCGGAGGTGTCCCTGGTGGCGATCCTGGACGCGGACAAGGAGGGCTTTTTGCGCTCGGCCCGGTCCCTGATCCAGACCTTCGGCCGGGCGGCCCGCAACGTGGAGGGCCGGGTCGTCCTGTACGCGGACAGGGTCACCGGGTCCATGAACACGGCCATGGAGGAGACCGAGCGGCGGCGGGAAAAGCAGGTGGCCCACAACGCGGAGCACCACATCGTGCCCCGGACCATCCGCAAGCCCGTGGAGAACGTGCTCGGCATCCTGCACACGGAGACCTCGCAGATGGCCAAGGCGGCCGAGGACTTCGCCGAGTACGGGCTGGACCCCCGGAACCTGGAGAAGGCCATCCGCAAGCTGGAACGGAGCATGCGCCAGGCGGCCCAGGAACTGGAATTCGAACGGGCCGCGGGCCTGCGGGACCGCATCGTGGAGTTGAAGGAGCGACTGATGGAGCTTGGAGGCTAGATGGGCAAGGGCACCCGCCACATACTTCTGCTCCGGCGCCGTTTCGGGCCGTTCTGGAACGTCGTCGCCGGTTCCATCTTCGTGTTCCTGGTGTCCATCGTGGGCATCATCGGCTATCGGTGGATCGAGGGCTGGAATTTCATCGACAGCTTCTACATGGTGGTCATCAGCCTCTCCACCGTGGGCTTCATGGAAGTGCAGCCCCTGTCCCAGGCCGGCCGCTTGTTCACGGCCCTGTTCATCCTCGGCGGGGTGGGCGGCTTTCTCTACATCGCCGCGGCCTTTACGCAGATGCTCGTGGAAGGGCGTTTGCAAATGCTTTGGGGGAAACGAAGAATGCAAAAGAGCATCGACAAGCTCAACGAGCACTTCATCGTTTGCGGCTACGGCCGCATCGGCTACGTGGTGGCCAACGAGATACGCAAGGAAGGGCACGACGTGGTGGTTCTGGAGCAGGACCCGGAGCTGGTGCAACGCATCATGGCCGACGGGTTCCTGTGCATGGAGGGCGACGCCACGGACGACCAGCAGCTTCTGGCCGCGGGCCTGAAAAAGGCCAAGGCCCTGATCTCGGCCCTGTCCTCCGAGGCGGCCAACGTCTATGTCACCCTGACCGCGCGGCAGTTGGCCCCCAAGCTGTACATCGTGGCCCGGGCCAGCGAACTGACGCACATCAACCGGCTGGAGCTGGCCGGGGCGGACCGTGTGGTCATGCCCCACCTTATCGGCGGCACCCGCATGGCCCAGAACGTGCTCCGGCCCACGGTCATCAACTTCCTGGAGCTGGCCATGCGCGGCCAGATCGACCTGCAGATGGAGGAACTGGTGGTCACGGGCAAGTCCGAACTGGCCGGCAAGACCATCATGGACTCCAACATCCGTCCCCGGTTCAACCTCATCGTCATCGCCATCAAGAAACGTGATGGGGAGATGGTCTACAACCCCGGGGCCAAGGAGATGATCCGGCAGGAGGACACCCTGCTGGTGGTGGGCAATCAGCGCGATCTCAATTCCATACGCGCGGCATTATAGCGGGGAGTTCCGGTGAACGCGCCCGACACGGCCGTCCGTCGCGTCCGCGAGCTGCGGAGGCTCATCGAGTACCATAACCGGCGCTACTACGTGCTGGACGATCCCGAGATCAGCGACCTGGAATACGACGAGCTGTTCCGGGAGCTCCAGGCGTTGGAGAGCGAGTACCCCGGGCTGGACGACCCCAACTCGCCCACCCGGCGCGTGGGCGGGGAACCGGCCGAGGGCTTCGACACGGCCCGCCACTCCGTGGCCATGATGAGCCTGGACAACGCCATGATCGTGGAGTCGGGCGACGGCCTGGACTTCGCGGCCTGGCGCGAGTTCGCGCACAAGAAGCTGGTCAACTCATTTGTTGAGCGGGTGCAGCTGTGGGCGCATAACGCCCTGATGAATTCTTTACATCGTGACTTGGAGGAAAAAGAGCGAAAAAAAGCCTACACCGCTACTCGTCGTGCTGCAGAAACCTTTCTTCTTAAAGATGGTTGGGCTGATCGAGAAGGGTTCGAGGCCTCCATGAACGCCATTCGGGATGATCTTTCCGGTGGTGGGTTGCTTGGCCAGGCCGTAGATCCTTTGAATTTTAATTTCCTCCCCGAGTCGGTTTGGGGAGATATTAAGAGTACTTTGCGTCGCTTCTGGGTGGACCCCAAGATGGACGGTTTGGCAGTGGAGGTTATTTACAATTCTAAGGGCGAACTCATTCAGGCCGTCACACGTGGAGATGGCTTCACTGGCGAAGTGATCACCGTAAACATGCGTACGGTTCGGAATCTGCCGCTGGAGATTGGGGGCGAGTTCGCAATTATCCCTATGGATGTTCGGGGTGAGGTGGTCATTGCCAAAAAGGATTTTTATGCCCTGAATGAGCGCCAGGTCGAGTCCGGGGACAAGGAGTTCGCCAACCCGCGAAACGCTGCCGCCGGGTCCGTCCGCCAGTTGGACTCCAAGGTGGCCGCCTCAAGACCTCTTCGGTTTTTGGCATATGGTATTGGGGCTCCTTACTCGGAAACGTCTTTGTGGCCTACACAAAGCTCCCTTATGAATCATTTGGAGAGTCAGGGCCTGGAGATTCCGCCCGAGGCGGGCCTCTGCGACTCCCCCGAGGCCGTGGAAGAGCGTTTTGTTGAGCTTAAGGCGGCCCGTGATTCCCTGCCCTTTGAGATTGACGGGGTAGTGGCCAAGCTCGATGACCGGGCGCTCCAGGAGTTCCTCGGCAGCACGGCCCGGGCCCCGCGCTGGGCCATGGCCCTCAAGTTTCCGGCCCATCGGGCCGTGACCCGCCTGAACGACATCCAGGTCCAGGTGGGCCGCACCGGCGTGCTGACCCCGGTGGCCCTGCTTCAGCCCGTGCGCGTGGGCGGGGTGGAGGTGTCCCGGGCCACCCTGCACAACGAGGACGAGATCGCGTCCAAGGGGCTGCTCATCGGCGACATGGTGGAGGTGCAGCGGGCCGGGGACGTGATTCCCCAGGTCCTGGGCCCGGTCAAGGAGCAGCGCGACGGGTCCGAGCGCGAGTTCGTGTTTCCCACGCACTGTCCGGTCTGCGGCTCGGCCGTGGTGCGCGAGCCGGGCGAGGCGGCCGTGCGCTGCCCCAACCTGTCCTGCCCGGCCCAACTGGAGCGCGGGCTGGAGTATTTTGTTTCCCGGTCTGGTCTGGACATGGAGGGCGTGGGTCCGCAGTGGCTTACGCGCTTGGCCCAGGACGGCCGCATCAAGTCCCCGGCCGACCTGTTCGTCCTGACGCCTGCGGACCTGGTCGGCTACGACCGCATGGGCGAGAAGTCGGCCCAAAATTTTGTGGACGCGGTGGAGGCGGCAAAGAAAAAGGCCACCCTGGCCCGGCTCATCGCCGCCCTGGGCATCCGCAACGTGGGCGAGCGCACGGCCCGCACCCTGGCCGGGCAATACAAGGACCTGGACGAGCTGGGCGAGGTGGCCCGGTCCGAGGAGTGGAAAGAGATCCTGACCGAGCTGCCGGACGTGGGCGCGGTCATGGCCGAGGCCATACACGATTTTTTTGACAACGACAGGAACCAGGCCCTGCTGGCGAGGTTCAAGGAACTGGGGCTGTGGCCCCGGGGCGGGGGGGAGAAAAGCGGCCCCCTGGCCGGATTGCGCTTCGTGTTCACCGGCTCCATTCCGATTTCTCGATCCAAGGCTCAAGACTTGGTGCGTGAATTGGGCGGAGAGGCCACGGACTCGATGTCCAAAAAGGTGGACTACCTGGTGGCCGGGGACAACGCGGGCTCCAAACTGGACAAGGCCCGCAGCCTGGGGATATCCATAATAGACTTCGACCGGTTTCAGGAAATGGCGGGCAACCGGTCGTAACGACATTCACAGGGGGAGGGCGATATGATCGACGTCATCATCAACGGGGCCAAGGGCCGAATGGGCTCCACCCTGGCGCGCATGGCCTGGGAGGACGAGGACCTGCACGTGGCCGGTGTCTGCGAGCGGCACGGAAGCACCGAGGGGCTGGAGCGGTACGGCTGCCTGGTGGGCGACGACCTTGGCAAGGTCATGGCCGAGCTGCCCGGGGCCGTGGTGGTGGACTTCACCGCGCCCGAGGCGTCCGTGGCCGCGGCCGGCATGGCCGCCAAGCACGGCAATCCCCTGGTCATCGGCACCACCGGCCTGGACTCGGCCCAGCAGAAGGCCCTGGAAATGGCCGCCAAGTCCGCGCCCGTGTTCTGGGCGCCCAACATGAGCGTGGGCATCAACGTGCTGCTCAAGGTCCTGCCCCAACTGGTCAAGGCCCTGGGGCCGGACTACGACCTGGAGATGGTGGAGGCCCACCACAACAAGAAGAAGGACGCGCCCTCGGGCACGGCCATCAAGCTGGCCCAGTGCCTGGCCGAGGCCCGGGACTGGGACTACGACGCGGTGAAGAAGTATTGCCGCGAGGGCATCATCGGGGCCCGGCCCAAAAAGGAGATCGGGGTCCAGACCATCCGGGGCGGCGACGTGGTGGGCGAGCACACCACCTATTTCTTCGGCCCGGGCGAGCGGGTGGAGGTCACCCACCGGGCCCACTCCCGCGAGACCTTCGCGGCCGGAGCCCTGCGCGCGGCCAAGTGGCTGGCCCAGCAGAAGCCGGGCAAGCTTTATTCGATGCAAGACATCTTTTAGCGCGAACGATCAGGCACGAAAAAAGGCCGGTCCCTTGGGATCGGTCTTTTGTTTTGGCTCGGGTCGGGTCAGTGCTCGTCCATGAACCGGCTCATGAACTCGTAGACCTCGTTGATGCTCCCCTCCAGGCTGCTCATGCAGGCCAGGGAGCGGTTGCGGTCGCCCTTTTCAGCGGATTTCTCCAGGTCCAGGCAGCGGTCCTTGAGCCCGTCCGCGCCCATGGTGGCCGCAGAGCCCTTGAGGGAGTGGGCCAGGTAGCGGACCTTGGGCAGGTCGTCCTTTTCCAGGGCGTGGCGCAGGTCGGCCACGCGGCCGGGTTCGTGTTGCAGGAAGACCGTGAACAGGCGCTTGAGAAACGCCTCTTTGCCTTGCATTGATTGCAGAAATGTCTGTCGGATGGGAATGTGTTCAGCCATGGCGCGGCCACGATAACACCCTTCGATATTTTGTGCCAGCGGTATGTCAACCTTTGACACAGATCATGGGTTTTAACCGGGCCACCAGCCGGACCAGTCCGGCCGTTTCCGCGGCCCTGACCACGGCCTCCACGTCCTTGTAGGCGTCCGGGGCCTCCTCGGCCACGCCCCTGAGGCTGCCCGTGCGCACCAGTACGCCCTTGTGGCGCAGGGACTCGACCAGGTCGCGCCCCTTGAACCGCTTGCGCGCGGCCGTGCGGCTCATGGCCCGGCCCGCACCGTGGGGGGCCGAGGAAAAGGCGTCGGGGCAGCCCAGCCCGGCCAGCACGTAGGAGGCCGTGCCCATGCTGCCGCCCACCAGCACGGGCTGTCCGGCCTCGGCCAGGTCCCGGGGCAGTTCCGGGTGGCCCGGGCCGAATGCCCGCGTGGCCCCCTTGCGGTGCACGAACAGGCCGTTCTCCTGCTTGCAGGTGTTGTGGGACACGTCGTAGAGCAGGTCCGCTTCTTGGCCCGGGAACACCGAGTCCAGGGCCCGGCGGGCCAGGTGGGTGATGGCCTGCCGGTTGGCCAGGGCGCAGTTGACCCCGCAGCGCATGGCCGCCAGATAGTCGCGGCCCAAGTCCGAGTTGATGGGCGCGCAGGCCAGCTCCGGGTCCTTGATCGCCAATCCGTGCTGCTTGGCCTCGGCCTTCATGCGGGCCATGTAGTCCCGGCCGATCTGGTGGCCCAGCCCCCGCGAGCCGCAATGCACGGACAGCAGGGCCTGCGCCTCGGCCAGACCGAATGCCCGGGCCCGTTCCTTGTCCAGGATCTCCTCGACGCACTGGACTTCCAGGTAATGGTTGCCCGAGCCCAGGCTGCCGACCTGGTCGCGGATGCGCGCCTTGGCCTGGTCAGAGACCTTGGCCGGGTCGGCCCCGGGCATGCGGCCCGACTCCTCCATGCGGGCCAGGTCCCGCGGGCGGCCCATGCCACGGGCCACGGCCCAGGACGCGCCGCCTTGCAGCATGGCGTCGATCTCTTCCGTGTCCAGGACCAGTTCGCCGCCCTGGCCCACGCCCGAGGGGATCGAGCCGTACAGGGCCTCGGCCAGGTCGTCGGCCCGGGACAGCACGTCCTCGCGGGTCAGGTTGGTGAGCAGGGTGCGCACCCCGCAGGCGATGTCGAAGCCCACGCCTCCGGCCGAGACGACCCCGCCTTGTTTGGGGTCGAAGGCGGCCACCCCGCCGATGGGAAAGCCGTACCCGGAGTGGCCGTCGGGCATGAGCACGGCCGGGGACACGCAGCCCGGCAGCGCGGCCACGCGGGCAAGCTGCTCCAGGGCGGCCGGGTCCATGGACGCGGCCAGGGACCCGTCCGCGACGAGCAGGGTGTCCGCGCTCGACTTGGCGCGTGGAAGGGACCAGCGGCAGGGGCCTCGGCCGATGAACTGGGGCATGAGGAAAGGGGAGGGCGCGGCCGCGCCCTCCCCGGGGGATCAGATCTTGTAGAGGGTTTCGCCGGGAACGATGGTGAACTTGTTCTTCTGGAGCAGGTCGATGGCCTCGTCCGTGCGGTCGAACCGGAAGATGATCACGGCTTCCTTTCCGGACTGCTGCACGAATGCGTACATGTACTCCACGTTGATGTTCTCTTTCTGCAGGGCCTGGAGGATGGCGTGCAGCCCGCCGGGCTTGTCCTTGACCTCCACGGCCACCACGGTGGTCCGGCCCACGGTGAAGCCCTTGTCCTTCAGGGTGGTCTTGGCCTTCTCGAAGTCCGAGACGATGAGCCTCAGGATGCCGAAGTCCGAGGTGTCGGCCAGGGACAGGGCGCGGATGTTGACGCCCGCTTCGGACAGGACCCGGGTCACGTCGGGCCAGGCGGCCTGCCCTGTTCTCCAAAAAGATGGAAAGTTGATCGACCTTCATGATCTCTCTCCTTGGTCTGCTGTGTGTTGCCTAATCCTTGGGGCGGTTGTCGATGATGCGCTTGGCCTTGCCCTGGGAACGTTCGATGCCCCTGGGCTCCACAAGCTTGACCGAGGCGGTGACGCCCAGGAACTCCTTGATGGTCTTCTGAACCTTTTTCTCGATGCGCTGCAACCCCTTGATTTCGTCGGTCAGGGTGCCCTCGGTGATCTCCACCTGGACCTCCAGGGTGTCCAGGGAGCCCTGGCGGTCCACCACCAACTGGTAGTGCGGGGACAAACCGTCGGTCTCCAGCAGGATGGACTCGATCTGCTGCGGGAACACGTTGACGCCGCGGATGATGAGCATGTCGTCGCTGCGGCCCTGGATGCGCTGCATGCGGGCCGTGGTGCGGCCGCAGCGGCAGGGCGCGGTGTTGAGCATGCTCAGGTCGCGGGTGCGGTAGCGGATCAGGGGGATGGCTTCCTTGGTCAGGGTGGTGATGACCAGCTCGCCCGGGGTGTTCGGGGGCAGGGGCTCGCCGCTGACCGGGTCGATGATCTCCACCAGGAAGTGGTCTTCCTGCACGTGCAGGCCGTTCTTGGCCACGGCGCACTCGTTGGCCACGCCCGGGCCCATGATCTCGGACAGGCCGTAAATGTCCAGGGCGGTCAGGCCCAGCTTGTCCTCGATGTCCCGGCGCATGGACTCGGACCAGGGTTCGGCTCCGAAGATGCCCACCTTCAGGGGCAGCTCGCGGAAGTCGATGCCCATCTCCAGGGCGGTCTCGGCCAGGTACAGGGAGTAGGACGGGGTGCAGCAGATGGCCGTGGCCCCGAAGTCCTTGAGCAGCATGATCTGGCGCTTGGTTGCGCCGCCGGACACGGGCACGATGGTGGCGCCCAGTTCCTCGGCTCCGTAGTGCGCGCCCAGGCCGCCGGTGAACAGGCCGTATCCGTAGGCGTTGTGGATCATGTCCTCGCTGGTCAGCCCGGACATGGCGAAGCAGCGGGCCATGCACTGGCCCCAGTTCTTGATGTCGCGCTTGGTGTAGCCGACCACCGTGGCCTTGCCCGTGGTGCCGCTGGACGAGTGGATGCGCACGATGTTGTCGCGGCTGACCGCGAACAGGCCGAAGGGGTAGTGGTCCCGCAGGTCCTGCTTCTGGGTGAAGGGCAGCCGGGCCAGGTCGGCCAGGCTCTCCACGCTCTCGGGCTTGATGCCCGCCTCGTCGAACTTTCTCTTGTAGAAGGGCACGTTTTGGTAAACGCGCTCACAGAGTGTCTTGAGACGCCGCAGCTGAAGTTTCTCCAGGTCCTCCCTGGGGAGCGTTTCGTGTTCCACGTCGAAGATCATCGCCTTCCCTCCTTGCGGTCTTGCATCCACGTACTTGCCCCAACCGTGGTCCCAGGTCAAGGAGGGCGCGGATTGCCCGTTGTTTTTCGCGGGCTTTGCAAGCGGACCCGAAAGGGGTAGATTGAGGAAATGAAGACACAATACATCCTCCCCGGCTTGGTCCGGCGCAACCGTTCGGTTCGGCGTTTCGTTGAGGACGAAATCCTGTCCCTGGACATGCTGGAGGGCCTGGTGGACTGCGCCGCCCTTTGCGGCTCGGCGGCCAACCGCCAGCCCCTGCGCTACGCCCTGGTCACCGGCCAGGCACGGAACGGGGTGTTCGATTGCCTGGCCTGGGCCGCATACCTCAAGGGCTGGAAGGGTCCGGCCGAGGGGGAGCGTCCGGGCGGCTACGTGGTTGTCCTGTCCGACGAGAGCCAGGACGAGTTCGCCCAGGTGGACGCGGGATTGGCCATGCAGACCATGCTGTTGGCCGCCGTGGAGCAGGGCTACAACGGCTGCATGCTGGGTTCGGTGAACCGCACCAAGCTGGCCGAGGTCCTGGACCTGCCGGAAGGCATCCGCATCGTCTACGTGCTGGCCCTGGGCAAGGCGGCCGAAGAGGTGGTCCTGGAGGAGCTTGCGCCCGGAGGCGACATCAAGTATTGGCGCGACGACAAGGACGTCCACCACGTGCCAAAGCGCAAGACGGCCGATATCATCCTGAAGCGATTGAGTTAGCATGGCAAAAAAGAAAACGAAGAAATACAGCGACATCCCATCCCCGGACAAGGCCCGGCTCGTCTGCGCCTGGCTGGACGACAAGCAGGCCGGGAACATCAAGGCCCTGGACGTGCGGGGCATCAGCCAGGTCACGGACGTCATCGTCCTGGCCACGGCCCGCACGGGCCGCCACGCCCAGGCCCTGGCCGACCACGTGCTGGACATGGCCGGGAGCGAGAACATCGAGTACCTGGGCATGGAGGGCTACAAGGGCGCCGAATGGGTCCTCATGGACCTGAACGACGTGGTGGTCCACATCTTCCAGTCCGAGGTGCGCTCCTTCTACAACCTGGAAGGGTTGTGGGCCGAAGGGATTCCCCTGGACACGGGCCTGGCCGAGACCCCCGACGAAAATGCCGACGACTCCGACGACGATCCGGAGGACGTGGCGTGAGCCCGCGGCGGACCCTGCTGCTCATCCTGGACGGCTGGGGCATCGCCCCGGACGGCCCGGGCAACGCCGTGGCTCAGGCCCGCACCCCCAACCTGGACCGGCTGCTGAACGAGTGGCCCCGGACCCAGCTGGCCTGCTCCGGACGGGCCGTGGGCCTGCCCGACGGGTTCATGGGCAACTCCGAGGTCGGGCACATGAACATCGGGGCCGGGCGGGTGGTCTACCAGGACATGACCCGCATCGACATGGCCATCGAGGACGGCTCCCTGTACGAGAACCCGACCCTGGTCCGGCTCATGGATCAGGCCAAGGCCGCATCGGGCAGGCTGCACCTCATGGGCCTGGTCTCGGACGGCGGGGTTCACTCCCACCAGGAGCATATCTACGCCCTGCTGGCCATGGCCAGAGACCGGGGCGTACCCGAGGTGTACGTGCACGCCTTTCTGGACGGCCGGGACACGCCGCCCACCAGCGGAGCCGGGTACGTGGAGGCCCTGGCCGCCAAGTGCGCCGACCTGGGCGTCGGCCGCATCGCCACGGTCATCGGCCGCTACTGGGCCATGGACCGCGACAAGCGCTACGACCGGGTGGAGCGGGCCTGGAACGCCCTGGTCCACGGCCGGGGCAGGCAGATCGACGATCCTGTGCAGGGCATCCGCGACGCCTACGCCAAGGACGAGACCGACGAGTTCGTCCAGCCCTGCGTGGTGCAAGGCGTGGACGGCCGCATCGGGCACGGGGACGCGGTGTTCTTCTACAATTTCCGGGCCGACCGGGCCCGGCAGCTGTCCCGCGCCTTTTTCGACGACAATTTCGGCGAGTTCGACCGGGGCATCCGGCCGCAACTGGCGGGCATGGGCACCATGACCCGCTACGAGTCCTCCTTTCCCCTGGCCGTGGCCTTTCCACCCCAGGAGATCAGCCACACCCTGGGCCAGGTGGTCAGTGAAGCCGGCCTCAGTCCCAACTGCGCATCGCCGAGACCGAGAAGTACGCCCACGTGACCTATTTCTTCAATTGCGGGCTGGAGGAGCCCTTTGCCGGGGAGGACCGCGCGCTGATCCCCTCGCCCCGGGAAGTGGCCACCTACGACCTCAAGCCCGAGATGAGCGCCCGTGAGGTCACGGAACGAGCTCCTGGCCGAATGCGGACCGGGGCAAGTCTACGACCTGGTGGTCTGCAACCTGGCCAACCTGGACATGGTGGGCCACACCGGCATCATGGCCGGCGGCCATCAAGGCCGTGCGAGGTGGTGGACCAGTGCCGTGGGCCGCATCGTGGCGCAAGCGTGCACGGAGTTCGGGCGCGCCGATGGTCCTGCTCACGGCCGACCACGGCAACGCCGAGGAGATGCTGGACCGTTCCGGCCAGGTGCAGACCGCGCACAGCCTGAACCCGGTGCCCCTGGTCCTGGTGGGCGAGGGACACGAGGACGCGGCCCTGCGGCCCGGCAGGCTCGGGGACCTGGCCACCACCATCCTGGGGCTGTGGGGCATGGAAGTCGGGGACGGCATGACCGGGCAGAATTTGACGGGGGAGGGGGAACGGTGAGCGACAAGAAGCCGGTAACGCCCGTGCGGCCCACGGGCATGGAGATCATTTTTCTCTATCCCTGCCCCTTTTGCCAGCGCGAGGTGCCGCTCATCGCGCCCACGCGCCCGGCCATGGCCCAGTGCGACGCCTGCCGCAAGAGCTTTCCCATCGTGCCCGTGGACGAACGCGGGCTGCGCTTCATGAAGATCATCCTGGCCCAGGGCCGGGCCAGCATCGACCCAGATTTTTTGTAAAAAATACCTGACGAGTGAGGTTACTCGGCTGCTGAAAAGCAGCCGGAGTGCAGGCCGTTCAAAAGCCGCGAGGGCAAGACGCAAGAAAAACTCAAGACCGACGCGTATCTCACATACGCGAGGGTTTGAGTTTTTCGCAGCAACGAAGCGATCGCGGAATTTTCAACGGCCTTCTAGTCTTCGTCCTCGGCCATGACCACCCGGTTCCGTCCGGCGTGCTTGGCCTCGTACAGGGCCGCGTCGGCCCGCTTGAGCAAATCTTCCAGGCTTTCGTAATTGTCCCGCAGGGCGGCCAGGCCGATGGACACGGTGAACTGAACGATGCCGTCCTCGGTCTTGACCTCCACCTTGCTCAGGGATTCGCGCAGCCGCTCGGCCGCCTCCAGGCTCTTGGCGGGCGATGTGTCCGTGAGGAGGAGGCCGAACTCCTCGCCGCCCAGCCGGCCGAACACGTCGCTTTCCCGGATGTCCTGGTGGCAGGCGTCCACCATGGCCTTGAGCACCAGGTCGCCTGTGTGGTGGCCGTAGGTGTCGTTGATGTTCTTGAAGTGGTCGATGTCGATCATCAGGGCCACCAGGGGCAGGCCGTATCGGATGGCCCGGGTCAGCTCGCGCCCGGCCGTTTCCATGAAGTTGTGCCGGTTGCGGGTGTTGGTCAGGGAGTCGGTGGTGGCCAGCCGCTTGAGCTCCTCCTCCAGGCGTTTGCGTTCGGTGATGTCCTCGTGCATGACCACCACGTACTGGGTGGAGCCCGAGGCGTCGTGCAGGGGATAGACCCGGGAGTGGATGGAGATGGTGTCGGGCCGCAGGGTGCCCGGGGCGCGCTGGAACTGGATCTCCGGGATGTCCACTGGCTCGCCCTTTTCCAGGGCCTCGGCCACGGCCGCGGCCAGCCCGAGGCGCTGGGCCTTTTCGTCGTTGAACAGGTTGTAGGAGCAGAGCATGGACTCGCTGTCCGACACTCCCCACAGCTCGGCCCAGGCCTGGTTGCACTGGATCAGGCAGCCCTCGGGATCGTAGAGCTCCATGGACAGGGGGGGCCTGCTCCATGAGCATGCGGAAGCGCTCTTCACTGGCGGCCAGGGCCTGTTCGGCCTGCTTCTGCTCGGTTACGTCCCGGACAACGGAGAAGATGATGTCCCGGTCCATGTCCGGCAGGGAGTTCCAGGATATCCAGCGGTAGGTGCCGTCCTTGTGCAGGTAGCGGCTCTCGAAATTGAACACGGATTCCCCGCGGGCCAGGGATTCCATGGCCTTTTGCGTGGCCTCCTGCTCGTCGGGATGCACGAACTCGATCCACGGCCGGGTCTTGAGCTCATGCTCGCCCCAGCCCAGGGTGCGCTCCCAGGAGGGGTTGATCTCGCGGAAGATGCCGTCGAACCCGGACACGGCCAGCATGTCCACGGACATGTTGAAGACCCGCTGGCGGTCTTCCTCGGCCTGCTTGCGGTCGCTGATGTCGCGGAACACGGACACGATGCCCAGGGGGTTGCCGCCCTCGCGCTCCAGCATGGTCACCGAGTGCTCGGTGGGGAAGGTGGAGCCGTCCTTGCGCCGGATCTCGAACTCGAAGACCGCGGTCTCGTTGCGGTCGAAGGCGTCCTCCACGCGGCGCTCGAACTCCTGGTAGTGCTCCTTGTCCAGGTGGAAAAGCTCCATGGACTTGTTCATGATCTCGTCGGGCGAATACCCGGTCAGGACCTCCCCGGCCGGGTTGACGTCGATGATCCGCCGGTCCGGGCTGAGGATGAACATGGCGTCGTCCAGGCTGGAGAAGATGCTGGTCAGCCAGGTGGAGGACTCGGTGAGGGCCTCTTCGGCCTTGCGTTGTTCTGTGATGTCGCGCCCCGAGCTCAGGGTGCCGATGATGTTCCCGTCCTCCTCGCGGAGCACGTTGTTGGACCAGGAGATGACGCGGCGTTCGCCGTGGCTGGTGATGACGTCGCCGTCCACCGAGGAGCGGAAGGGGTCGATGTCCCCGGCCATGATGCTGGAGAAGATTTCCGAGACCCGTTCCCTCTGGTCTTCGGGGATGATGGCCTCGATCCAGTTCTTGCCCAGGAGTTCCTTTTCCTCGAACCCGAGCAGCCTGCAGCCCGCCGCATTGAGCAGGGTGATGGCCCCGGTCCGGTCCAGGGCCACAATGATCGTGTCCACCAGATCGAAGGCGGCATCGTACCTGCCCTCCTGGCTGGAGAGAATATCTTTTGCAAGCGGACTCATGTACTTAAGAGGCCCCTCTCTTAGTTCCCCCGGATGCGGCCGCAGGGTGCGAGTGCTGCGTGATGACGAAACCTATCAGATTCACGAACTAAGGCAACCCGCCCGGACCCGGGCCGGTCAGATGACCACGTGTTTCTTGATGTGGGCCACGGCTTCGGGCACCGAATCGGTGACCAGGAACAAATCCAGATCCTCCTCGTGGAGGAACTCGTTGGTCAGCATCTGGGACCGGAACCAGTCCACCAGCGGTTTCCAGAATTTGGTTCCCAGCATGACGATGGGGAACGGCTTGATGCGTTTGGTCTGGATCAGGACCAGGGCCTCGGAGAGCTCGTCCAGGGTGCCGAACCCGCCCGGAAGGGCCACGTAGGCCAGGGCGTATTTGACGAAGACCAGCTTGCGGATGAAAAAATACCGGAAGTCGCAGCGCATATCGAGGAAGTCGTTGGGCTTCTGCTCCAGGGGCAGGTGGATGTGCAGGCCCACGGAATCGCCGCCCGCCTCCTGGCAGCCCTTGTTGGCCGCCTCCATGAGGCCGGGGCCGCCGCCGGTGATGACCGCGAACCCGGACTGGGCCAGGCTGTGGGCCATCTCCTCGGTGGTCTTGTAGAGTTCCTGGCCCGGCTTCACCCGGGCCGACCCGAACATGGACACGGCCGGACCCACGTCGCTCAGGGTTTCGAAGCCGTCGACCACCTCGGAGATGATCTTGAACAGCCGCCAGGAGTCCTGGATGGTCAGGTCGTCGATGATGTATTGGCGCGAGCGGTGCATGGGGTGCTCCTTGGATGAGGTGTGGCGTGAGGTTGCGGGGGCGGCCGAGTTGGGCCATAACAGCCCTCGACGCCCGACGAACGGACTGTAACATTGCCGGAGGCCAAAGGGAAAGGGCGGAAGCTTCCCTGGGCCCGGCGCAACCTGGAGAACGAACGTGAAAATAACCTTCTTGGGCGCGGCCCGGACCGTGACCGGCTCCTGCTATCTCATGGAATGCTGCGGCAGCCGGTTCGCCGTGGACTGCGGCATGTACCAGGGCAACGACGAGATCGAGAAGCGCAACGCGGACACCGGCCTGTACAAGCCCCGGGACATCGACTTCATCATCATCACCCATGCCCACATCGACCACTCGGGCCTGCTGCCCCGGCTGGTGGCCAAGGGTTTCAGCGGGCCGGTGTACTGCTCCGCGCCCACCCGCGACCTGCTGGAGATCATGCTCCGCGACTCGGCCCACATCCAGGAGATGGAGGCGGAATGGCGGTCCACCAAGCGCAGCCGCCACGGCAACGGCCCGGTCGTGCCCCTGTATACCACCGCGGACGCGGAACAGGCCCTGGGCCTGCTCAAGACCGTGGACTACGACCAGGTCTTCCATCCGGCGGACAACCTGACCGTGACCCTGCGCAACGCCGGGCACATCCTGGGCTCGGCCTTTGTCCGCCTGGAGTACCTGGAGGAGGGCCGCAAGGGCAGTATGCTGTTCTCCGGCGACCTGGGCCGCCCGGAGCAGCTCATCATCGCCGACCCGGAGGAGCCCGACGGCACGCCGGACGTCCTGATCCTGGAGTCCACCTACGGCGACCGCGACCACAAGGACGACACGGCCAGCCTGGACGAACTGGCCGAGGCCATCGCCTACGCCTACGACAACCGGGAGAAGGTGGTCATCCCCGCCTTCGCGGTGGAGCGGTCCCAGCAGCTCATCTACTCCCTGTTCCTGCTGCGCAAGCAGGGCCGGTTGCCCACGGACATGCCGGTCTACCTGGACAGCCCCCTGGCCATCAAGGCCACGGAGATATTCCGAAAGCATCCCGAATACTTCGACGAGAAGACCCAGGAGTACATCACCAACGGCGAGAACCCCCTGGACCTGCCCAACCTGGTCTTCACCCAGACCACGGACGAGTCCCGGGCCATCAACGCCAACCGCGAACCGGCCATCATCATCTCGGCCAGCGGCATGGCCACGGCCGGGCGCATCAAGCACCACCTGAAGCACAACCTGTGGCGGCGCGGGGCCAGCGTGGTCTTCACCGGGTTCCAGGCCATGGGCACGCCGGGACGGCGCATCGTCAACGGGGCCAAGCGGGTGCGCATCTTCGGCGAAGAGGTGGCCGTGGCCGCCAAGGTCTTCACCATCGGCGGGTTTTCGGGCCACGCCGGGCAGAGCGAGCTGCTGGAATGGCTGGACACCTTCCTGACCAAGGACGTGCGCGTCATTCTGACCCACGGCGAGCCCCGGGCCCAGGACGCCCTGGCCGCCAAGATTCGGGAGCGCTTCGGCGTGGAGCCGGTGATTCCCGAGTATCTGGAAGAGATTGTCCTGGAGCCCGGCAAGGCCCTGGAGCAACTGGGCGTGACCGACGTGGAGCGCGGCCACCCCACCGTGGACTGGGGCTACCTGCTGGCCGAGGCGGAACGCCATCTGGCCGAGTTCCGCGAGCGGACCGAGCGGGTCAAGGGCCGCGCCTACGTGGAGCAGGCCGACCTGCGCGACCGGTTCATGGAGATCAACCGGTTGGCCACGGAACTGATCTCCGAGATGTGAGTGGGGCAGGGGAGTCGGCATGCGGGTCATCAGCGGCCGATACGGCGGGCGGTCCCTCAAGACCGCCGAGGGGCCGGGCTACCGTCCGGCCACGGGCCGGGTGCGCGAAGCCCTGTTCTCCCTGCTGGACTCCCGGTTGGGCGGCTTCCAGGGGCTCAGGGTGCTGGACCTGTTCGCGGGCAGCGGCAGCCTGGGCATCGAGGCCTTGAGCCGGGGCGCGTCCCTGGCCTGGTTCGTGGAGATGAACCGCAAGGCGGCCCATGTCCTGGCCGGGAACCTCAAGGCCCTGGGCGCGGACCCGGGGTCCTGGCGGCTGTTCACCGAGGACGTGTCCCAGGTGCTGCGCAGGCCGCCGCCCGAGCCCTTTGACCTGGTGTTCGCGGACCCGCCGTACCGCAAGAAGCTGCTGGCCCCGGCCCTGAAGCTGCTGACTGCCAAAGGCTGGCTGGCCCCGGGCGGGCTGGTCACGGCCGAGGTGGAGGCCGAAATGGGGCCCTGGGACCTGCCGGAGGAATCCGTGGGCCCCCTTGCCTTGGAGGACGACCGTCTGTACGGTCAGACGAGGATACTCATATGGACAAGCTGAACCCGCGCCTGGCGGTCTATCCGGGCACCTTCGACCCCGTGACCAACGGCCACGTGTCCCTGGTCAAGCGGGGGCTCAAGATTTTCGAGTCCGTGGTCTTCGCCGTGGCCGCGTCCACGCCCAAGAAGACCCTGTTCACCCAGGAGGAGCGCATCAAGCTGGCCGAGTGCGCGTTCCAGGACGAGCCCGGCGTGGTGGTCCAGGGCTTTGACGGCCTGCTGGTGGACTACGTGGAAAAGCTTGGCGCGGGCGCCATCCTGCGCGGCCTGCGGGCCGTGGTGGATTTCGAGTACGAGTTCCAGATGGCCCTGATGAACCGCCGCCTGGACCGGTCCATCGAGACAGTGTTCCTGATGACCGACTACAAATGGATGTTCCTGTCCTCCACCATCATCAAGGAAGTGGCCTCCCACGGCGGCAACATCAAGGGGCTGGTGCCGGACAGCGTGATTTCGCCCCTGTACGCCAAGTTCGCGGGCACGGACATGGACTGCCGCACCAAGCAGCCTTAGAGTCCCGTGGCCCCTACGCGCATCGTCTCCATCCTCGGTCCCACGGGCGTGGGCAAGTCGGCCGCGGCCCTGGATTTGCCCATGGACCTGCCAGAGCGGCCCGGGATCATCAATTTCGACTCCCGCCAGGTCTATGCGGACGCGCCCCTGATCACGGCCCAGCCCTCGGCCGAGGAACGCGCCCGCGCTCCGCATTGGCTCTACGGTTTCCTGGAACCGGACCAGGGCCTGGACGCGGCCGGGTTCGCCACGCTGGCGGCCAAGGCCATAGGCGAGTGCGCGGCCCAGGGCCGGCTGCCCGTGCTGGTGGGCGGCACGGGCTTCTACCTCAAGGTCCTGCTGGAGGGCATCGCGCCCATCCCGTCCATTCCGGACGAGGTGCGCCAGGCCGTGCTGGAGCGGGTGGAGCAGGAGGGGCCGCAGGCCCTGCACGCCGAGCTGGAGCGCATCGATCCGGACTATGCCCGGGTCATCCATCCCAACGACACCCAGCGCAACGCCCGGGCCATGGAGGTCTGGCTGGGCACGGGCCAAACCATGACCCACTGGCACTCCCAGGCCCATCCGGCCGGGGAGTTCCAGGCCCTGAAGCTGGCCTTCACCGTGGACCTGGACGAGTTGGAGCCCAGGCTGGCCGAGCGCATCGAGGCCATGCTCGCGGCCGGAGCCCTGGACGAGGCCCGGACCCTGCTGGACAAGTGCCCGGACCAGGAGGCCCCGGTGTGGTCGGCCATCGGCTGCGCCGAGTTGCGCGCGCACCTGGAAGGGGAGCTCAGCCTGGACCAGGCCAAACATCTGTGGCTCAAGAACACCCGGGCCTATGCCAAGCGCCAGCTGACCTGGTGCAGGCGGGAAAAGGACATCGTCTGGGTGGAGGCGTCCGACCCGGCCGCCTTGGGCCGGGCCGTGGCGGACTGGCTGGCGGGCTGAGTTTTATTCACTCTCTCTTGGTCCCGCATTCTTTTCATAAAAATAGTATTGCTATTTTTATATTATTCACTTTCTCCCTTGCTCCCGCACAGGGAATGGAGAATGGCCACCGGGGTCACGCAGAGCAGTCTTCCCGGCCGGGGGCCGAGGTCGGTCTCCAGGCAGATGAGCCCGCCCTGTTCCACGCCCAGGTCCAGGTCCTTGTCTGCGCCCAGCAACCGGCAGGCCAGCTTGTTCAAATGGGGCAGGTGCCCGGCCAGGAAGACCTGGTCCGCGTCGCGGTAGTCGCGCAGGAATTCCATGGTCTCGGTCGGCGTGGCCAGGGCCTTGACGGTCTCGGTGACGCGGATGCCGTGTTCGGGATAGTCCACGGCCCGGGCCACCATGGACGCGGTCTGGAGGGCACGCTCCTTGGGGCTGGACAGGATGGCGTCGAAGTTCAGGCCCAGGGCCCGGAGCGCGGCCGCGCTCTTGCGGATCACGTCCCGCCCCACCGGGGACAGGGGCTGGTTGGGGTCCAGTTCCTTGGAAAGGCACGCGCCGTGCTGCATGCAGAAGAGTCGCATAGGGTTCTCCTGGCTTCTTTTACCACGCGCCCACCGGGCCGGGCAAGGGCGCTCCTTCTTGCGCAAAGTCCTTATGCAGGATACATGCGGTGAAGCGCGTGGGCTGAAGCGCGTGAGGACGCTACACTCGAACGCATTCAAAGACATCGACATGCTCAAAACGATTTTTGGAGCCCTTTTCAAGGCCCTTTTGCTCGTCGCGGCCCTTACGGTCGCGACCGTGCCCGTATTGGCCCAGGATACGGCCCAGGATACGGTCCAGGATACGGCCAACGGCACCTCCCCGGACAACCTGTCGGACGTGGAGGACTGGATCCGCGCCAACCTGGGTGACGGCCAGGCCGAAGTTCCGGTCGAACCTCCTCCAGGCCTGGACCGGCTGATGGACGGCCAGCACAACGCCACGGCCCTGCAGGCGGTGTCCGGCCCGGCCCTGGTGGACTTCGGCACGGGCAAGGCCCGGGCGGCCGGCGTGGCTGACCTGCCCGCGGACAGCGTCAATCCGGGCCGCGACAAGGCTCTGGCCCAGCGCACGGCCGCTGTGGAGGCGCGCAAGCACCTTCTCCAAGTTCTGCTGGACCTGCCCCTGGACGGCTCCCGCACCGTGGTCCAGGCCCTGGCCGGAGAGGACGCGGTCCAGGCCGAGCTGCGCGGGCTGGCCCAGAACTCCCGGCTGACCACCGAGGTGGACGAGCCCATGCCCGGACAGGACGGCCAGTGCGTGGTCAAGGCCGAGCTGGACCTGGCCGGACCCGTGGCCCAGCGTCTGGTTCCCGTGGGCGAACCCTTCCAGACCGGCCTGCCGTTCAAGCTGGACATGGACCCGGCCCTGGTGCCGCCTTCGGCCGTGACCCCGGCCGACGAGGCCTACCGCCAGTCCCTGGCCGAACTGGGCGGATTCACCGGCGTGGTGGTGGACGCCCGGGGCCTGGGGCTGCGCCCCGCCTTGCTGCCCCGGATCATGGACCGCAACGGCCTGGGCGCCTACGGACCCTTCCAGGCCTCGCGCGCCGTGGCCGTGGACCAGGGAATCGCGGTCTACGTGACCGGGCGCTCGGACCCGCGCCTGGCCCAGCGCGCCGGTGCGGACCCCCTGTGGGTGCGCGGGCTGGCCGCCATCGGCGATCCGGCCTGCGACGTGGTGGTCAGCGTGGACGACGGCGCGTTGATACGCAAAGTATTCGAAAAACAAGAACTTCGAGCGGCCGGAGCCCTGGTCGTCCTGGTGGACTGACCGCGGCCAAGGGAGATTGACGGTGCGCGTAGTAATAATTTTAGCCGTGTTCCTGGCCGTGGCCGCGGCTCCGGTTCAGGCCCAGGTCACGGTGTCGGTGTTCAAGGCCGCGGAGGAGGGGGTCACGGCCACGGACCTGCGCCAGCAGGCCATGCAGATGGGATTCGCCCAGGCCGTGTCCGAGCTGGCCGTTCGCATGCTGCCCTGCGAGATCGGGGAGCAGCGGGCCGCGATGCTGGCCGAGGTTCTCAAGTCCCGGGCCGACCATTACGTGCTGAGTTACCTGGAGCTGGAGTCCGGGCACACGGCCGAGGGCTTCCGCCTGGAGATGGAGGTGGAGGTGGACCGGCGGCTCCTGCGCGACGACCTGCGCGCCCTGGGCCTGGCCGCCACCTGCGAGAAGCACATGGCCTTCGCCCTGGAGCCCGGCGACGGGCTGACCGAGGAGGATGCGGCCGGTTTCCGCGACCTGGCCGTGCTCTCGGGCATGGCCGCCACCCTGGGCGTCATGCCCCGGTTGAAGGCCTACCGCGTGGGCGACGACCTGATGACCGGCGAGTTGGTCACGGACCAGGGCGGCTGGTCCGCCTCGGGCCCCAACCCGGCCGCGGTGTGGATCGAACTGTGGGGCAAGTATTTCGCGAGATTGGAGGCCCTTGCCGACACCGGCGGCGGCCAGGTGCTCATGGTTTCGGGCTGGTTCACCCCGGACGGGGCCTTTGAGTTCGACCGCGTGCTGGACGGCTGGGACCAGGCCGTGAGCGAGGTGCGCCTGGTGGACGTGGACATGGTCCCCACGGGCGTGGAGGCGCGCTGGAGCGTGCGGGTGACGGACAAGGCCCGTCTCTCCTCGTTGCTGGATTCCTGGCTGGCCGGGCGGGGCCTGACGTACCGGCTCATCGGGGCCGACGGACCGTAACGGGTGGGGAGTGGATGAACGGAAGCGGCTGGACCATCCCCAATCTGATCACCGTGGGCCGGATCATGCTCGTGCCCGGCTTTGTCATGGCCTTTGTCAACAAGCGTTTCGACCTGGCCTGGGTCCTGTTCGGCGTGGCCGGGGCCTCGGACGCCCTGGACGGCATCCTGGCCCGGCTGCTCAAACAGCGCTCCCGCCTGGGCAGCATCCTGGACCCCCTGGCCGACAAGCTCCTGCTGGACACGTCCTTTATCTGCCTGGCCATCATCGGCTGGCTCCCCAAGTGGCTGGCCGTGCTGGTGGTGGGCCGGGACGTGATCATCGTGGGCGGGCTTTTCCTGATCCACTATCTGGGCGTGGACGTGCGCAAGCGCATCAACCCCACCTGGCTGGGCAAGGCCACCACCCTGGCCCAGATTCTGCTGGTCCTGTGGGTCATGTTCGAGCACACGGCCGGGATCGACGAGCAGGCCGTGCGCTGGGCCCTGCTGTCCGTGGCCGCGCTGCTGACCCTGTGGAGCGAGATCGACTACGTGCTCATCGGCCTGGGCCTGTTGCCCGGCGGCGCCAACGACGGCCGGGACAACAAGGCGGACCAGTCCGAGATGGTGGGGAAATAGGCCGTAAAAAAGGCCCGAAGTCTCCTCCGGGCCTTGTTCCGTGCGTATCCGAGCGGGACTCTAGTCTTCCTTCTTTTCTTCTTCCTTGTCGTCCACGGCGTCCTTTTTCGGGGTGACATCGATCTCCGCGGGTTCGTTGGTGGCCTTCTTGAAATTCTTGATGGCCTGCCCGATCCCCTGGCCCACGGCCGGCAGCTTGTTGGCGCCGAAGATGAGCACGACGATGAGAAGAATGAGTACCAGTTCCCAAACACCAAGACCAAACATAATGCCTCCCGATCTTTAGCGGTGCGAGTGGATATACACGCGGCCCGGGTACCCGTCAAGCAGCCAAAATGCGGTTTTACGCTTCTCGACTCCGGTGCGCGAAGAGTGTACAAGCCTTGTTTCGGGCCGCTTGCGGCCCCAGGAGAAGCAGAACACGTGTCGGCCAAGGTCATCCGGTTGCCAGGATCGGGCTGCCGCCATTATTCGCGTGGGCGGTGCCTGTACGAGGAGCATCTCAACCCCGGGTTCCATCAGGAGTACCGTTGCCTGGTGCTCGACGGTTGGGAAGCGGAGTTTGAGGAGTTCGTGGACCGGGTGGAGGCCTTCGGCCTGGGCCAGAGCCAGGCGGCCGGACTGTGGTCGCGCCGGTTCAAGGCCCTGGTGGACGGCGGCCGCGACTGTCCGGACTACCGGCCCCTGGAGGGGCCCGGGGGCGACCCCCTGGGCTGCGTGCGCTTCGAGACCGGGCTCTGCCGGCTTCGGCTTCCCCGGTGCGAGGGGCTCTGCCCGCGTTTCGAGCCCGAATCCTGAACCCGAACCCCGAACGGAACAACGATGCGCATCCATTTTCCCCGAATGCACCAAGCGCTCGACCCGGCTCCCGAGATTCCCGGGGCCCTGCGCTTCGACCCCGGCTTTGCCTCCGAACCCGAGCAGGGCTCGTTCCGGCCCCAGGGCCTGCCTCTGGAGCCTTCGGCCGCCCAGCGGCTGGTGGCCGACGCCGTGGGCTACGGCGAACAGTTCAAGACCCCGGGCGAGATGGCCTGGCACGGCCTGTCCGTGGACCGCAAGCAGTGCGAGACCGAGTCCGCCATCAAGGCCGAGCTCATGGCCCGGATCAAGGGCTCGGCCGAGGACCGGCAGGAGACCGCCGCGTTCGCCCAGGCCCAGTTCGTGCTGCTCCTGGCCTGGCACCTGGAGGATCGGCTCATCGAGCTGACCGGGCTGGAGGCCGACCTGGCGGAGCGGCGCAAGCGCTTCGACTCCAGCCTGGGGCTGGGCGAGGACGAGGAGGGCGAAAAGGCCTCCCTGGACACCTCCCTGTGGCGGCCCGACCTGGACTCGGAGAACCAGGTCTATCCCTGGCGTCCCATGCTGGAGGCCATGGTTCGCTTCCTGCCCCAGGACGCGGAGCTGGTGGTCAGCGATCCGGACGTCCTGGCCGCCTGGGAAGAGGCCGAGGTCGCCTTTGAGGACGCTGTTGACGAGGCCAAGGACGCGGGCCTGCCCCAAGGCTCCCGGAGGGCCACGGCCCTGCTGGGCCAACTGGTGGGGCGGCGTGCGGATTCGGACCTGCTCAAGCGGCCCGTGACCGTGTGGGCCCTGGGAGGTTAGGAGGCATGACCAGCCTGGAAGGCACCACCGGCTCCGGCGTGTTCGCGAACGTCCGGGGCATCGTGTTCGACTGCGACGGGGTGCTCCTGGACTCCCTGGACGCCAACGCCTGGTACTACAACGCCATCCGGAAGCGGGTCGGCCTGGGCCCCATGAGCCCGGAGGACGCGGCCTACGTCCACGCCCACCACGTGTACGAGTCCCTGCGGCGCATCCTGCCGGGCGACCTCTACGAAAAGGGCCTGGAGGCCCGCAAGGAGTTCGACTACAGCGACGTGCTGCCCCATCTGCGGCTGGAGCCCGGGCTCATCGAGCTTCTGTCCTGGCTCAAGTCCACCCGCGTGCTCATGGGCGTGAACACCAGCCGCACCGACACCATGGACATGGTGGCCGGGTACTGGGGACTGCACCACTATTTCATGCCCGTGGTCACCTCGTTCAAGGTCCGGCATCCCAAACCGCACCCCGAGAGCCTGCACCACATCCTGGCCATGTGGCGGCTTGGGCGCGGCGACATCGTGTTCGTGGGCGATTCGTCCGTGGACCAGACCACGGCCAGGCGGGCCGGGGTCCGGTTCTGGGCCTACAAGAACCCCAGCCTGGACGCGGACCTGCATGTGCCGGATTTCATGGCCCTCAAGGGCGGGCTCATGCGGGCGGCGCGCCAGGGGCTGTTTCCGGCCTGCGCAAGGGCGTTCCGGACTTGATTCTTCATCGGCAGTGTGCGAATTTGCAAACAGGTGGCCGCTCCGGACGGGCATAGCCGGCCGGCCGCCATTCTAAGGGAGCTTCCAAACCCAATGGATATCATACTCGTCGGCTTGGCCCAGATCATCAGTACCATCCTGACCATCTACATGTTCGTGGTCATCGTGGCCGTGCTCATCACCTGGGTCAACCCTGATCCGTACAATCCCATCGTGCGCATCCTGCGCCAGCTCACGGAACCCCTGTTCTACCGGGTGCGGCGGCTCATGCCCTTCCTCTACCAGAGCGGGCTCGACCTGACCCCCATCGTGGTCATCCTGGCCGTCTCCTTCCTGCGTTTCGTGTTGCCCAACCTGTTGTATCGACTGGCGGCCACCCTGGCCGTTTAGGAGGTTTCCCGTGAACCTGTCCAAGATCGATTGCCTGAACAAGAAATTTCCCCGCCGCCCCATGGGTTACGCGGTACAGGAAGTGGACCAGTTTCTGGGCGAGATCGCCGAGGTTCTCGGGGAGTACGCGGACATGAAGAAGGAGCTGGTCCGGCGCATCAAGCGCCTGGAGGCCCAGCTCACCGAATACAAGCAGCGCGACGAGACCCTGCGCGACACGCTCATGTCCACCCAGAAGATGGTGGACGAGCTCAAGGTGTCGGCCGGGCGCGAGGCCGAGCTGATCCTGGACGAGGCCCACGGCCGGGCCGAAGAGGTCCTGCGCGACGCCCGGGGCAAGGCGGACGAGACCCTGCGCGACGCCCATACGCGCCTGGCCCACCTCTCCGAGGACATCGAGTCCCTCAAGCGGCAGCGCAACCAGTTCCGCATCCAGATCAAGGGCGTGATCCAGAGCCATTTGAGCATGCTGGAGCCCGACGATGCGAACGTGAAGGCCGAGGAGCAGGAGTCCAAGCTGACCTATTTGAAGAAGGCTACGTGAGGACGAGTACGAAGGAATCTCCCGTCACCCCGGCCGGAGAGGGACGCTGGCGTTTGAGCGTCTGGGTCCAGCCGGGGGCCAAGCGCGACGAACTGGCCGGTCTGTACCAGGGCAGCCTCAAGGTGCGCCTCAACGCCCGGGCCGTGGACAACAAGGCCAACAAGGCCCTGGTGGGATACGTGGCCGCTTTGCTGGGGCTCAAGTCCCGGCAGGTCAACCTGGACGCGGGGCACGCGTCCCGGAAGAAGACCCTGATCATTGAAAGCGAATCCGAGCCTGACTGGCGGCGCGTGCTGCCATAGGCCGGTTTATGGTGCTGAACCAATAACCAAGGAGCGACGCATGGAATCCAACGACATTGCTCTGATCGAAAAGTACGGGATCGAGGATCCGGAACTTCGTGATCTATGGGACCAGCACATGGAATACGAGAAGATGCTCGAAAAGATGGAGAGCAAGCCTTATCTGAGCCCCACCCAGCACCAGGAGATGAAGCAGCTCAAGAAGAAGAAGCTGGCGGGCAAGACCAAACTCGAATTTTTGCTGGACAAGTATCGACAAATGGAGGCCTGATCCATGGAACTTACCGGCGCGCAGATCCTGTTGAAGTGTCTCGAGAAGGAAGGCGTGGAGGTCGTATTCGGCTTTCCCGGCGGCGCGGTCATCGACATCTACGACACGCTGCCCGACTCCAAGATCGAGCACATCCTGGTACGCCACGAGCAGGGCGCCATTCATGCGGCGGACGGCTACGCCAGGGCCACGGGCCAGGTGGGAGTATGCCTGGTCACCTCCGGCCCCGGCGCCACCAACACCGTCACCGGCATCGCCACCGCCTACATGGATTCCATCCCGGTGGTCATCTTCACCGGGCAGGTGCCCACGCCGCTCATCGGCAACGACGCCTTCCAGGAAGTGGACATCGTGGGCATCACCCGGCCCTGCACCAAGCACAACTACCTGGTCAAGAACGTCAAGGATCTGGCCCGGACCGTACGCCAAGCCTTCTACCTAGCCCGCTCCGGCCGCCCGGGGCCGGTGCTGGTGGACCTTCCCAAGGACGTGATGCAGGCCGAGACCTCGTTCAAGTTCCCCAAGGACGAGGAGATCAAGCTTAGGAGCTACAACCCGCACACCAAGCCCCACGTCATGCAGATCCGGCGGGTGGGCGAGCTCCTGAAGCACGCCAAGCGGCCCCTGATCTACTCGGGCGGCGGGGTCATCTCGGCCAAGGCCAACAAGGAGCTGACCTGGCTGGCCAAGAACGCCCAGGTGCCCGTGACCAGCACCCTCATGGGTCTGGGCGCCTTCCCGGGCGAGGACCCGCTGTTCCTGGGCATGCTCGGCATGCACGGCACCTTCGCGGCCAACATGGCCGTGAACAACTGCGACCTGCTCCTGGCCATCGGGGCCCGGTTCGACGACCGGGTGACCGGCAAGATCGCCACCTTCGCGCCCAAGGCCACCATCGTGCACGTGGACATCGACCCCACCAGCATCAAGAAGAACGTGGCCGTGCACGTGCCCATCGTGGCCGACGTGAAATCGGCCCTGTCCGCGCTCAAGAAGGAGCTGACCGCCACCCTCAAGGAGCACGACTTCAAGGGCCAGCACGAGGCCTGGATCAAGCAGGTCCAGGGCTGGGCCAAGGAGCACCCCCTGACCTGGGTGGACGAGCCCGGCAAGCTCAAGCCCCAGTACGTGGTGGAGGAGCTCTACAAGCTGACCAAGGGCGACGCCATCATCGTCACCGAGGTGGGCCAGAACCAGATGTGGGCGGCCCAGTTCTACAAGTACAAGAAACCCAACACCTTCCTGTCCTCGGGCGGGCTGGGCACCATGGGCTACGGCTTCCCGGCCGCCATGGGCGCGCAGCGCGCCTTCCCGGACAAGCTGGTCATCGACATCGCCGGTGACGGCTCCATCCAGATGTGCATCCAGGAGCTGGCCACCGTGGTCTGCAACCAGCTGCCCGTGAAGATCGTCATCCTGAACAACGGCTATTTGGGCATGGTCCGCCAGTGGCAGGAGCTCTTCTACGAGAAGAACTACTGCGCCACCTGCATGGACGCCCAGCCGGACTTCGTGAAGCTGGCCGAGGCCTACGGGGCCAAGGGGTTCCGCGTCACGGACAAGAAGGACGTGCGCAAGACCCTGAAAAAGGCCCTGTTCGACACCCCGGGCCCGGTCATCGTGGACGTTCGGGTGGAAAAGGAAGAGAACGTCTACCCCATGGTCCCGGCCGGCGCGTCGTTGACCGAAATGCTGTTGGTCTAGGAGGACGCCATGCTGCACGTGTTGTCCATCTCCGTGGAAAACGAGCCCGGCGTGCTCTCCCGGGTGGCCGGCCTGTTCTCGGGCCGCGGCTTCAACATCGAGTCCCTGAACGTGGCCCCCTGCCTGACCCCCGGCGTGTCGCGCATGACCATCGCCACGACCGGCGACGCGGCCATCATGGAGCAGATCGTCAAGCAGCTGCGCAAGCTGGTCACGGTCATCAAGGTCCGCGACCTGTCCGAGGTCAAGGCCGTGGAGCGCGAGATGGGGCTGATCAAGATCAACGCCGAGGGGGCGAAACGGGCGGAAATCCTCCGCATCGTGGACATCTTCCGCTGCAAGGTGGTGGACGTGTCCCTGGAGGAGCTGACCATCGAGGTCACGGGCGACCGGGGCAAGATCGAGGCCATCTTGGAGCTTTTGAGCCGGTTCGGCATCAAGGAGATCGCCCGCACCGGCACCGTGGCCCTCAAGCGGGCCAAGCAAGTAAGCGGTTAATACCAAGTAATATATCTCCCTGGCCGGATCGGGTCGGGTTCGGCCGTCGGATCGAGTTGGGAGGGAGGAGGGCGGCCGGGGTTCATCCGCAAGGGTGCCCCGGCCGCCGCAGACACCAAAAGGAGCGACCATGCAAGTCTATTACGAGAAAGACGCTGATCTCAAATTCCTCAAGGACAAGACCGTGGCCATCGTGGGCTACGGGAGCCAGGGCCATGCCCACGCCCTGAACCTGCGCGACTCCGGGGTCAACGTCATCGTGGCCCAGCGCCCGGGCGGCCCCAACCACACCAAGGCCAAGGAGGACGGGTTCGAGCCCATGAGCGCGGCCGACGCCGCGGCCCAGGCCGACGTGGTCATGATCCTGCTGCCCGACCAGCACCAGGCCAAGGTGTTTCGCGAGGAGATCGCGCCCGGGCTGAACGACGGGGACATGCTCCTGTTCGCCCACGGTTTCAACATCCATTTCGGCCAGATCGAGCCCGCCAAGAACATCGACGTGGCCATGATCGCGCCCAAGGGCCCGGGCCATCTGGTGCGCCGGACCTTCACCGAGGGCGGGGCCGTGCCCGCGCTGGTGGCCGTGCACAACGACGCCTCGGGCAAGTGCCACGACAAGGCCCTGGCCTATGCCAAGGGCATCGGCGCCACGCGGTCCGGGGTCATTGAGACCACCTTCAAGGAAGAGACCGAGACCGACCTGTTCGGCGAGCAGGTGGTGTTGTGCGGCGGGTTGACCGCCCTGGCCAAGGCCGGGTGGGAGACCCTGGTGGAGGCCGGGTATCAGCCCGAGGTGGCCTATTTCGAGTGCCTGCACGAACTCAAGCTCATCGTGGACCTGATGTACGAGGGCGGCATGGCCAAGATGCGCTGGTCCATCTCGGACACGGCCGAGTACGGGGATTACACCCGCGGCCCCCGCATCATCACCGACGAGACCAAGTGGGAGATGGAGGAGATTCTCAAGGAGATCCAGCAGGGCGACTTCGCCCGGGAGTTCATCCTGGAGAACCAGGCCGGGAATCCGGGCTTCAAGGCCATGCGCCGGATCAATGCCGATCATCCCATTGAGGAAGTTGGCAAGAAGCTGCGGGATATGATGAGCTGGCTGAAGAAATAGCCGACTCGTTTAACGAGCTAAGAAAGACCGCCGTCCGGGCAACCGGGCGGCGGTTTTCTACTATATGTGGTCTAATAGTGAACTTTGAACGGCTGGCAGTTTTTTACAACTAGATTCAGCAATTATTTTTGTTACAGGCACAGACTGTTTTCGAGGTTCACCCAAGGATGTTACATAGGCTTCATCAATACGACCACCTACAACTATGCACGAAACTCTTAATTCTATTTTCGGAATCTGTAGTTGTAAATCTGCTTCGGTTTCTATTCTATGTAGTTCTTTTTTGTCAGGTTCTGAAAGTATTTTTGTAGAAGCATCAAATGTAATACTATTTTTTTTCAGAGTTATTGTTTGGTTTTCTAAATCAAATACTGTTACAGAATAATCATCATCGCACATATAAGTTATTGGTTCATGTACTTCTTCAGGAAAATCAATGGGAGTTAAGTGTCTTTTTGCAGTATCTTTGTCTAAATTTTGAAATACACCAGATTGGCTAAACGTGTCTGTATTTTCAAGTTGGTTTAATAAGTATGTATTTGCTGTGGCGCTGTTGCCCGCAATTGCGAGGGCGGTATCTGCTAATTCAACAAGTTTTCTTTTAGTCTTTTCATCTTTTGCTTTGGCTTCTATTTTTTCTTTTGTGTCCATGTATTTTTGAAAGCCACGATATCCAAAAGAACAAATTATTGTTAATGCAAAAAGTGATAATAAGTATGGGTTACTAATGTCAGATACAATAGAATCCAAAGCTTTTTGTACTAATATGTCAAGGATCGTGCTTCCTTTTTCAATATGAACTTTAATGGTTAATGGATCGATCACCTCCTTTGAACTTCTTAATGAAATATTTTTTCCAGTAATATCATTGTATATTTTAATAAAATCGCGTTGCAATTTTTGAATGTAGCCTGCAATCCTATAATCTATTAATCCATCCCATTGTTCTCCACGTAACCTTATATGGATATTAAAATCATCAGAAAACTTGATTTCTTTAATTTCAATATCATTTATGTACGCATCAATCGCATAGTCAATGAAAGTATCTGGTGTAATGATTGGGCACATGTATAGCTCCACCTTTGTAAGATAAGCGATAGGGATACGAAGTGCCTATACACCCCGAGGGGATATAATGTCAAAAAAATCGCCATCCACTATCAAGGGATGGAGACAATTCTATTGGACTAGAATTGGTTATTTTAGTTCAAGGATGTCTTCCTTGAATTCATCCCCCGGGAAGGGAACGGGGCCGAGCCAGGATATGAGCAGGGCGTGGAAGAAGTCCTTGCCCTGGATGGTCGCTTTGACCGAATCGTTGATCAGGAAGGTCGTGGTTTCCGCGTTCGGGTCGTACTCGTAGACCAGCACATCCCCCACAGCCAAGTCCGGCGTGGCCTTGCACAACCGATCCAACTTCCCGGCCAGCGCGGCCGCGTCATCCAGGTTGTCCTCCATCCCGATGCTCCACTCGTCGCACAGGGCCTTGGCCTCCAGCTCCTGGACAAAGGTCAGGACCAGGGCCTTGGCCCCGTCCATGGCCATGGCCGCCTCGGGGTCGTGCGTCTTTTCGGGCAGGTAGAGCCCGGCCACGTACAGGTCGCCGGTGGACCAGCCGATGCGCAGGGCCGTGCCGTTGAGCAGCACGGTCTGCCCGGCCGCCTGCATGGTCTCGGGGTACGCGACCTCTTCGGCGTCCAGGAATGGACCATCCTGGGTCGTAGCATCCTGGGTCGTAGCATCCTGGGCCAGGGCTTCGGGGGCCAGGGCCGGGACGGCCAGCGCGATGGCCAGCACAAGGGCCAGGGCAAGCGTCTGTCTGGGCATGGCTATTCCACGGACACGCCCAACCGGGCCAGGTTGTTCTTGGCCATGGCTCGCATGATGTCGCCCTCGGGATACTCCTGATAGGCCAGCTTGTACCAGGCCACGGCCTCGTCTTCGCGCCCGACCTCGACCAGGGCGTCGCCGTAGTTGAGCAGATGGCCCCGGCACTCGGTCAGGGTGCAGGCCTCGTACCCGTTCTTGAAGAACTCGTCGTACAGGTCCACCAGGGACTCGGTGCGCCCGGCCAGCCCATAGGCCGTGAGCAGCTCCTCCTTGAAGGCGTCCACCTGGGGCCCGGCCGGGTATTCCTGCAGATAGCTTTCCAGGACGATGATGGCCCTGTCCGGCTTGGGCGGGTCCATGTCGTACAGGTACATGGACGCCAGCCCCTGGTAGGCCTCGTGCACCCGCCCGGCGTCCGGGCAGAGGATGATGGCCTCGTTGTAGAGTTGCTCCAGGGCCGGGACGTCGGACCTGTCGGTGGTCTCGATTTCCTTGAAGATGTCCTGGAGCTGCGCATCCTGGTCCGTGGCGCCGGACTGGGACGCGGGCGTCTGGCCGGGCGTCTGGCCGGGCGTATCCGAACCGCAGGCGGGAAAAGCCAGGACGCAGGCCAACAGAAGTATGAACAGGACGGGGTTGCGCATGGGATGTCTCCTTTATTCAAGCCCGAGCAGATCTTCCTTGAAGTCGTCGCCCGGGCCGGGGTCCGGGCCGATCCAGCAGGCCAGCAGGGCGTGGAAGAAATCCTTGCCCGGGATGACCACCTTGACCGCGCCGTTGACCGCAAACGTCGTGTTCTCCTTGCCCGGGTCGTACTCGTACGTCATCACGTCCCCCTCCACGATGTCCGGGGTGGCCGAGCACAGCCGTTCCAGCCGCACGGTCAGCGCCGGGACCTCGGCCTCGGCCACGTTGTCCTCCACGCCGTCGATCCAGGCCTCGCAGATGTCCTCGCCGTCCACGTCCCGCACGAATGTCATGGACATGTACTTGGCCCCGTCCATAGCCAGGGCGGCGTCCGCGTCGCTGGTCTTCTGGGCCAGGTAGAGCCCGGCCACGTACACGTCCACCAGGCCGTAGGCCACGCGCAGGCCCGTGCCGTTGAGCAGCACGGTCTGTTCGGCCGCCTGCATGGTGTCGGGGAGCTTGACCTCGTCCGCGTCCAGGGCCAGGGCCGGGACGGCCAGGGCCAGGAATAAAGTCAACGCAACCATCTGCTTGAGCATGCTTTCCCTCCAGGGTTTCCGGGGTTTCCGGAACGGTAGCCGGAAGCATGCCCAAAGTAAACGCTTACACGCGCACAGGCGCGGGACTATTCCCCCGCGCCCTCCAGCCGGGCGATGGCTTCCTCGGCTACATCCATGAGCACCTCGGACGGGTCGTGCTCCAAATAGGCCTTGTACCAGCGCAGGGCGTCCTTGGTCCGGCCGGTTCGCTCCAGGGCGTTGGCGTAGGAGAAGAGGTGCCGGTCGCACTGGGACAGGGGGCAGCCCTCCAGCCCCTCGGCCAGGAGCTTGTCGTAGAGTGCTGCCAGCTTGTCGTATTGTTCGGTGCGGTCGTAGATCCCGGTCAGCTTGTTCTCGAAGTCGGTACAGAGCCCCGGGATTTCGTCGGGATAGCGTTCCAGATACTGCTCGTACAGGGCCTGGGCCTTGTCCAGGGCGGGCGGGTCGATCCCGTACAGGTACAGGTTGCCGAGCAGGAAATAGGCCTCGTGTACGCGCCGGGTGTCCGGGCAGCATTCCAGGGCCTGGTTGTAGAGCCGCTCGAAGCCCTGCAGATCGGATTCGTCCATGCTCTCGGCTTGCGCGAAGATGGCCGATATCTTTTCCTGCTGGGCGGCCAGGGCCGGGTTCACCTGGGTCTTGGGCGCGCTGGCGGTGGATCCCGAATCGCAGGCGGCCAGGGCCAGCAGCAACAGGAGGGGCAGGACGTAACGCATGTGCGGCTCCTTGGTTTTTTACATGCATACCGCAAACCAGGGAGCGGGGACAAGGATACTTTACATTGATTTGATGTCTATGACCGGGGTGCCGTCGATGGCTTCCAGGGGTTCCACGGTCAAAACCAGCCCCTGGATGTCCGTAATGGTCACATCGTGCAGGCCGATGGGGTTGGGCCGGTCGGGGGAGCGCGTGGAGAACACGCCGCGCATGGCCCGGGATTCGTCGCCCCGGGGATGCACGAGCAGGGTGTCCCGGTCCGCCTCGTGCAGCCAGGTGAAGAGCAGGACGCGGGACCCCTGCCGCAGGCCCTGCAGGGCCTCCCCGTAGGCCGGGTCCATGACCACCTGGGCCGCGGGCGCGCCTTCGCAGCCCTGCTTGGGTGCGGTCCAGCGGTTGGTGAGGGAGGAGCGGACAATGCCGATCTGCTTGAGTTCCATATGGTTTTTCATCGATTGAAATGGTCGAAGCCTTTCCCGGAAAAATTGCGCCCATTGACCCGGATGCCCGGCCGGGGCACGGCCGAGCCCATGACGGCCAGCCCGGGCACCGTGGCCTGGAGCAGGCGCAGAGCCCGGGGCCGGGCCGCGCCCAGCAGGGCGTAGTCCTCGCCGCCGCGCACGGCCGTTTCCACGGCCGCTTCGGCCGATCCGGCCGCGTCCAGCACCTCGGGGTGGAGCGAGGACGGGTCCAGGCGCAGGTCCGCGCCCAGCCCGGCCGATGCCAAAAATCGGGGCAGGTCCATGGCCAGGCCGTCGGATACGTCCATGAGCCCGAGCACGTCCTCCAGGCCCGCCAGGAGCAGCCCCTCGGCCACCAGGGGCCGGGGCTCCAGATGGGCCTTGCAGGCCGCGGGGCGGGTCTTGCACGCGGACGGGCCGCGCTCCTCCAGGGCCAGGAGCCCGGTGCGGGCCAGGCCCAGGGGGCCAACGCAGAAGAGCAGGTCGCCGGGCCCGAATCCGGACCGGGTCAGGAAGCGGCCCGTGGGTCCGGCCTTGCCCCAGACCGTGATGGCCAGGCCGAGGCGTTCCGAGCGCGACAGATCGCCCCCGGCCAGCTCCACCTCGTGTTTCTCGGCCAGGGCGGCCATGCCGGCCAGCATGCCCTGGAGGAATTTCTCGTCCATGTCCGGCGGCACCATGAGGTTCATGAGGAAGCCCAAGGGCTTGGCACCCATGGCCGCCATGTCCGACAGGTTCACGGCCAGGGCCTTGTGTCCGATCTGGGACGGGGCGAAGTAGGAACGGCGGAAGTGCACGTCCTCCAGGAACAGGTCCGTGGACAGGGTCAGCCCGGGGCCGGCATCGATGACGCAGCCGTCATCCCCCCGGCCCAGCCGGACAGTGTCCGACAGTGTCGGGAAATGGCTGTCAATTATGTCCAGAAAATTTTGTTCGGATTGAAGTTTCATTTCTGACACCAAGGCTGAAAACAGGGGCTGGAATACCGGTTCAGTGTAAGCCGGGCCAACGGCCCTTTGTCAAAGTCTTTCTCCGTGACATTATCATAACAGCTCCAGGTAGTCGGCCACGATGACCTTGAGCCCAAAGCCCGGGAAGTTGACCCGGTACTTGTTGGGCGGAATTTCAGCGATGATCTTGCCCTGGCCGAAGATTTTGTGGCGACAAAGTCCCAGTTTGGATGCGCTTCTGGATTTATCGTCACAAACTCTGGGTTTGTGTTCATCCCGTTGGTCCAAACGGCCGGAAAAGGACTCGCGCAGCTCCACGTAGCGGTCCGGGTCCAGCTCCCGCAGGAAGGGGCTGGGCTGGGCCGGTTCGGCCATGGCCGTGGCCCGGTTGTACACCGAGGACGGGGCGAACAGATAGAGCTCGTCCTTGGCCCGGGTGCAGGCCACGTAGAGCAGGCGGCGTTCCTCGTCCAGGTCCTCGGGCTTGGACATGGCCTTGCGCGAGGGGAAGCGGTCCTCCGCCAGGTCGATGACCATGACCGCCCGCCACTCCAGCCCCTTGGCCGAATGCACCGTGGACAGGACCAGGGCGTTCTCCCGCCGGGACTCGGATTCGTCGTCCCCGTCCAGGGTCAGGTCGGCCAGGAAGGTCTCCAGGGTGTCGTACTGGTGGGCGATCTGGACCAGCTGGTCCAGCCCGGCCTGGCGCTTGGGGTAGTCGTCCGGGAAGCGCTCGGGCAGCAGGGGCGTGTAGTACTCCAGAACCTCCTCCAGGGCGTCCTCGGGCTTGCGGTCCCGGGCGCGCAGCCGGTCCAAGAGGTTCAGGGCGGCCGACAGGTCCGGGTGCTTTTTTTTTGCGCGTGTCCAGGTACTTGTCGTCCTTGAACAGTACGGACCGGGCGATGCGGTCCGCGGTCTTGGGCCCGATGCCCTTGAGGGGCTCCAGGACCCGGCGCCAGGCGGGCATGTCCGAGGGGTTCACGGCCAGGCGCAAAAAGGCCAGCACGTCCTTGATGTGGGCCGCCTCATGGAAGCGGATGCCGCCGAATTTCTGGTAGTCCAGGCCCATGCGCTTGAGGGCCACCTCCAGGGGAAAGGCCTGGTACCCGGCCCGGAAGAGCACGGCGATCTCGTGCAAAGGCAGCCGCTTGGCCAATTCCACAACCTTGTCCAGCACCAGGGAGGCCTGTGACTGGTCGGACAGGGCGCGCACCACCTGGGGCATGGGCCCCTCCTTGCGGTCCGAGAACAGGGCCTTGTCGAACTTGGTCCGGGCCTCGGCCAGCAGGGAGTTGGTCAGGTCCAGCACGGGCTGAACGGAGCGATAGTTCTGCTCCAGGCGGACCAGCTTGGTGTTGGTGAAAATCTGCGGGAAGTCCAGGATGTTGTCCACGTTGGCCCCGCGGAAGGCGTAGATGGACTGGGCGTCGTCGCCCACGGCCATGACGTTGCCTGTCTTCCCGGCCAACAGCCGCACCAGCCGGGCCTGGACGCGGTTGGTGTCCTGGTACTCGTCCACCATGACGTAGTGGTACCGGGCGCGCAGCCCCTCCTTGACCAAGGGATGGGCCACGAGCAGCTCCTCCAGCCGGAAGAGCAGGTCGTCGTAGTCCAGCAGGCCGTGCTCGCGCTTGAAAATCTCGTATTCCTGGGCGATTGCCTCCAGGTCCCCCAGGTGCGGGGTCAGGTGGAAGGCCTCGGCCTCCACCAGGGAGGCCATGGAGATCTCTTTGTTGCGCGACTTGGTGACGCAGTCGGCCAGGGTGTTCTTGCGCGGGAAGGTCTTGTCGCCCTTGGCGATCTCCAGGTTGGCCCGGATGTCGCGGAGCAGGTTTTCGGAGTCGGCCCGGTCCATGAGGGTGAACCCGGCCTCGCTGCCCAACAGCCCGGCGTTGCGCCGCAGGACTCCGAAGGCGAAGGAGTGGAAGGTGCCGCCGCTGGTGCCGGTCAGGGGACGGCCCAGGATGGCCTCGGCCCGCAGTAGCATCTCCTGGGCCGCCTTGCGGGTGAAGGTCAGCAGCAGGATGGATTCCGGGTCCACGCCCTCGGACACCAGCCGGGCCAACCGGTGGACAATGGTCCGGGTCTTGCCCGAACCGGCCCCGGCGATGACCAGGAGCGGGCCCTGGTCGTGGCGCACGGCCTCGAGCTGCTGCGGATTGAGGTGGCGTTCCAGGTCCAGGGGCTTGGCGGTCATCGACTCTCGGGTTCCAGTGCGAAGTGTTTCAGGATCAGGTGGCCCACGTCCCGCAGCCTGGGCGGTGTATCCGGGGTCCCCAGGCTGTCCCGGCGACTGTCCAGGAAGATGCCGCCGGACCGGGTGTGCGCGCCAAAGCGGCCGTAGCGGCCGAATACCGCGTCCCGGTCGAACTTGGCCTTGCAGTCGAACCCGGGCTCGGGCACGCAGACCAGGTCCGGGACCGGGCCGATTGGATGCGGCCCATAGGCCTGCTCGGCCGTGAGCACCTCCTGCATGACCGGACGGCCCTCAAAGGTCAAGTCCGCCAATCCTTTTTGCATGGCCGGAAGCAGGTCCCCGGCCTGTTGCGGGGTCAGGCGTCCCCGGGAAAAGCAATCGGCCCGGTGCAGGTAGATGCGGCCCGGGTCCAGGGCGAAGGCTTTGGTTTCCGGGGAAATGACGGAGGCGTCCCATTCGTCCCTGGGCGGGCCGGACAGGGAAAGCAGGCCGCGCTCATGCAGCCACACGTTGAGGTCCACCTCAATGACCAGCTCGGTGAAGCCGTGGTCCGCAGTGACCACCAGCCGCTTGGGCTCGGGCAGCCCGTCATAGCGTTCCAGCACCTCGCCCATGAGCCGGTCCCACTTGACGAGCAACCCTAGGCAGTCGGCGTGGCGCGGGTGGTCCGGGTCGGCCACGGCCGGGTACAGGAAGTGGAGGATGCGGTCCGTCTCCGTGAGCACGAACACGAACAAATCCCAAGCCAGGTCGGGCCAGAGCAGGTCCAGGGCCATGCGCCGGGAGTCCAGGGTGGCCGAGCACTGGGCCAGGAGCCGGTCCGGGTCGGACGCGCCTTGGCTGGTGTCGGCCTCCAGCTTGTACCCGGCCAATTGCGAGGCCAGGAAGGGCGGGTGCACGGCCCGCTCCAGGTCCCAGGCCACGAACCCGGCCACCAGCATGCCGCGCAACGGCTTGGCCGGCCAGGTATTGGGCAGGTTGACCACCCGCGACACCAGCCCGGCTTCTCCGAGGCGGTCGAATATGGTCGGGCAGGCCACGTCCAAAGAGGAGACCACGGACAGTTGGTAGGTCTGGGGGTCCAGCTTGGTGAAGCCGTAGATGCCGTGGGTTTCCGGGCCTTGGGCCGTGTACAGCGAGGTCCAGTTGACCGGGGACAGCTCCGGGATTTCCGCCTCGACCGTTCCGGCTCGCTCGGCCAGTCGGGCCAGGTTCGGCAATTGGGGAGCCAGGGACCGGGCCAGGTCCAAGGGCAGGCCGTCCAGGCCGAGAAGGACCAGTCGGGAACGGCTCACGTGTGCAGTTCGCCCTCGTACTTCTTGAGGAACAAGGCCGGGTCGTAGGACAGCTTGGCCTTGCGCAAGCCTTCGTCGCCCAAATCCTGCTCGCGGTTGACGTAGGTGTACTCCTGGCCCGCGTCCTTGAGAAACATCTGGTTGATGGCCTGGTAGGCGCCCTCGAATCGCGTGTCCGCCTTTTCGAAATGGATGACCAGGGACTCGGATTCCTTGCCCAGGGGTTCGGCCACGGTGTAGGCCACCACCTTGCCCTGGACGCGGATGGCCCCGCCCATGAGCCCGCCGATCTCGTCGAACTGCTTGAGCACCCGGGCGATGGCCTTGTTCTCCATGACCAGGGGCTGGGAGGGCTCCCGGCTTTCGTGCCAGGAAAGCCACTTCTCCTGCATGGCCAGGACCTCCTCCACGCATTCCGGGCCCATGGGCGTGTATTCCCAGCGGTATTGCGATTTGAAGGCGTCCAGGGACTCCTTTTTCTTTTTCAGCCGGTCGCCCGCCAGGGAAACCATGTCTTCCACCCGGTACACGTAGTCCCAGTGCTCGCGGCACTCCTCCAGTCGGATGCGGGGGCCGAAGATCTGCCGCCAGAGCATGGCCAGGTACTCAGGAATGCGGGTGAACCGGCCCGCCTGGGGCAGCAGGGGACAGTTGTTCCAGTCGTAGTGGTCCCAGGGGCCGATGGGCGCCCAACAGACCGGCTCGGGCCTGGTCTGCCGAATCCAGGCCAGCCCTTCGGAAAAGGCCCACTCCAGGCCGTAGGGCTCGGCCCAGCCGTACACGTTGCCCAGGGCGAAGTCCGAGGTCACCAGCTGCGGGCAGGCGG
The DNA here is from genome assembly GCA_963666895.2 of Desulfovibrionaceae bacterium. Taxonomy (GTDB): domain Bacteria; phylum Desulfobacterota; class Desulfovibrionia; order Desulfovibrionales; family Desulfovibrionaceae. Next base: position 129,644 of record CAXXNS010000008.1, read on the forward strand.
CCAGGATGCTTCGGTACTCCTCCTGGCGGTCAAGGCTTACAGCTTCGAATCTGAGCGGGGTGGTGCCCACGGGGCAGCTCCTTGGAGAGTTTGTTGCGTTGCTTTTGGGCGTACATGGAAAAGCGCGACCAGTCCCGCTTCTGGTACAGGTAGGCCAGGATCAGGCATTGCAGCACCTGGGAGGTGAACATGGCGATCCACACGCCTTCGGCCGTGCCCATGACCTTGTACCCCAGCACCCAGGCCAGGGGAATGCGCACCAGCCAGGCCGAGATGCCCAGGCTCCAGAGGTTGTACAGGGTGGCCCCGGCCCCGTTGAGCGAACCGACCAGGACCATGCCGACCACGGTGAAGGGCATGGCCAGCAGATTCCAGCGCAAATAGGACACGGCCTCGGCGGACACGGTGTGGTCCGGGGCGAAAAAGGCCGTGATCTGGTCGATGTAGAACCAGCCGACCAGGGCCATGACCGAGATGGCCGCCGTGCCGATGAGCGCGATGCGCCAGCCGAAGGCCTTGGCCGTTTGGGGTTCGCCCGCGCCCAGGAAGTGGCCCACCAGGATGGCCGAGGTGAAGTTGAAGGCCATGGCCGGAAGAAAGAAGATAGCCTCGATGCGGTTGCCCACGGTCAGCCCGGCCAGGGCGGACTCGCCGCCGGACGGGATGGCCCCGATCAGGGAGTAGATGACCAGGTAGGACAGGTTCCAGATGGAGGACATCAGGGCCACGGGCCAGGCCACCTTGAACAGGTAGGGCGCGGCCTTGCGCACCCAGCGCCAGGGCGCGAAGCTCTCGCGTGTGAGCATGCCCTTGCGCATGAGCTGGAAGATGTTGAACAGCGCGCCCAGGGTCACGGAGCCGAAGGTGGCCCAGGCCAGGCCGCGGTAGCCCAGCTCGGGCAGGCCCCAGAGTCCCAGGCCCAGGCCCAGGTCGGCCACGGTGTTCAGCCCGGTGATCAGGATCATGCAGTACAGGGGCAGCAGCACCTGTTTCTGGGCCCGGAAGATGGCGTTGGTGATGAGCACCACGAAGTGCGAGGGCAGGACCAGCACGGAGATGCTCAGGAAATACGAACTGATGTGCCGTATGGATTCCGGGGTGTTCAGGGCCGAGAGCAGGGGGCCTTTGGCCAGGAGCCCGGCGGCCAGGATGAGCAGGCCGAAGGCCAGGGCCAGTTCCAGGCACAGGCCCACGTAGCGCCGCACCCGGTGCCACTTGCCCGCGCCCACGGACTGGCTGATGGCGGCCACGGTGCTGTTGGCCGTGGCGATGCCGATGATCAGGAAGAACATGATCAGCTGGGTGATCTGGCCCAGGGAGGCCTGCACCGAGGCGTCGATGCGCCCGGCCACCCACACGTCCACCGCCCCGATGAGGAAGTGGGTCAGGGTCATGAGAATCTGGGGCCAGGCAAGGCGCCAGATGGTTTTGTAGGGGGTGGTGGAAATGTCCTCGGTTCGGGTGGAGCGCATCCGGTGCAGTGTAATCACTTGTCCGGGTTTGCCAAGGGGGCTTTGCTCTTTTGCTTCGGACGGGCTATGGTGCGGTAATGGAAGAGAAGCATCCCGTCCGGCTGGGCATCAAGTTGTGGATCGAATCCGACTCCGGGGCGCTGCTCGGGCCGGGCCGCCTGGCCCTGCTGGAGGGCGTGCGTCGCCTGGGCTCCCTGAACAAGGCCGCGGCCGAAATGCGCATGTCCTACCGCAAGGCCTGGGGAAGGCTCAAGGACGCCGAATCCCGTCTGGGCAAATCCCTGGTGGAGGCCGGAGGCGGCCGCAAGGGATATGAGCTCACCGAGCTCGGCCACCGGCTGGTGGACGAGTACCTGGCCTGGAGGCAGGAGGTGGAGACCTTCGCCCTGGAGCGGGCCCGAGCGCACTTCCCCTGGGCCGTGGACGACGAACCCCTCTGATCGCCCGGTCTTTCCCTAAGATTTGTTGAATCGCGACGGCGAGTGGCAGTGGTCCGCGTCGCCGCCCTCGTGGGCGTGCTCGTGGGTGTGGACCACGGCCTCGCCCGGGACGATCCTGCCCTGGCGCATGACCAGGATTTCGTCCGTGGTCTTGGACAGGAAGTCCGGCTCGTGGGACACGGCCAGCACGGCCACGCCCTTGCCGTTGAGGTTGTTGAGCACCTCGATGATCCGTTTGCGCGTGTCCTGGTCCAGGCCGTTGGTGGGCTCGTCCAGGAGCAGGGCCTCGGGCCGCATGGACAGCACCGTGGCCAGGGAGACCAGCTTCTTTTCCCCGCCCGACAGCCGGTAGGGCGGCCGGTCCTCGTATCCCTGAAGCCCCAGGTCGGCCAGCACGGACAGGGCCAGTTCCTTGGCCTCCTTGGCCGAAAGTCCCTGGTTGAGCGGGCCGAAGGCCACGTCCTCCAGCACGGTGGGGCAGAAGAGCTGGTCGTCCGCGTTCTGGAACAAAAAGCCCAGGCGCAGGCGCTGCTTCTCGAAATCCTTTGGTTTTTCCATCGCCTGGCCGAACAGGCGCACCTCGCCCTTGGTGACGGGGATCAGGCCCATGGCCGCGTGGAGCAGGGTGGTCTTGCCCGCGCCGTTGGGGCCGACCAGGCCGATGCGCTGGCCCGGGTTCAGGACCAGGTCCGCGCCGGACAGGACCTCGCCCCGGCCGGGGTGGTCGGCGTGCACGTTGCACAGCTCGAGCACGGGAACCGTCGAATCTACCACAATCCGCCTCCGGACAGCAGGTCGAGGGTGATGATGCCTGCGCCGCAGCACAGGGCCAGGGCCAGGAACACGCGGTCGCCCGGGCCGGAGCGGAACCGGGCCAGGGAGTGGAACTTCCCGGCGAATCCCCGGCAGAGCATGGCCTTGTAGACCCGCTCCGAGCGGTCCCAGCTGCGGACCAGGAGCATGCCCACCAGGTAGGCGTAGGTCTTGTAGGTGTGCAGGCTGGTGCGCGGGGAAAAGCCCCGGGCGCGCACGGACCTGAGCTGTCTATGGTGCTCCTCGTCCAGCACGTGCAAATAGCGGAAGGTGAACAGGAGGATGTGGCAGAGCTTTTCCGGCACCTTGAGCCCCTGCAGGGCCCGGCCCAGGGCGTGCATGGGCATGGTGGCCGTCAGCGCCAGGAGGATCAGCAGGATGGCCGAGGCCTTGAGGCTGACCAGCAGGGCCAGGCGAGCGCCCTCGGCCGTGGCCGTGAGCGGCCCCAACTCGAACAGGGTTTGGCCGGGCACGCTGAAGGGCAAAAAGACCCAGAACAGGGCCACGAACAGGATGGGGCCCTTGAGACGGTGCAGGGTCGGCCCCAGGGGCAGCCGGGCCATCAGCACCAGGGCAACGCCCAGGCCCAGGGCCAGCAGTCCGCTTTGGTTGGTGGAGGCCAGGGCCGCGGGCAGGACCAGGAGCAGGGCTCCGGCCAGCCGGAACCGGGGGTCCAGGCGGTGTATGGGGGAGTCGCCCTCGGCGAAGCGTTCCACGAGATCGGTCACCCGGGAGAGGTGACACAGAAGCTGGGAAAGTGCAACGGCCGGGCTACCCCAGCCCCACCTGACCCTTGATCCCGTCGATGGCCTGGATGGCGATGGTGAAGAAGTCGCCCGCTTCCAGGCCGATCTTCTCGTATTCGCGGATGCGTTCGCGGTCCACGCTGGCCGCGAAGGCCTTTTCCTTCATCTTCTTTTTCAGGCTCTTGGCCTTCATGCCCTCCATGCCCGTGGGTCTCACCAGGGCGTTGGCGTGCACCAGCCCGGTGACCGACTCACCGGCCCGCAGGGCGAAGTCGAACTGGGATTCGGCCTTGACTCCGGTGCACTCCTCGTTGTGGGCCTTGATGGCGTACAGGGCCTCCTCGGGCAGCCGGCCGTCCAGCATTTCGGCCGTGTCCAGGCCGTGGCGGGCCGTATTGTCCTTGGTCTTGGAGTAGTCCAGGTCGTGGAGCAGGCCGGTGACGCCCCAGAGCTCCGGGTCGCCTCCCAGCTTTTCGGCCAGGCCGCGCATGACCGCCTCGGCCTCCAGGGCGTGGTGGATCAGGTGCTGCTCGGAGTTGTGCTCCAGGAGCAGGGCGTAGGCGTCTTGTCGGCTGATCACGATGCTTCTCCTTGGTCTTGCGAATTCTGGTGCAGCCAGCAGGCCGCGTGAAGCCCGGGCCGGACTTCGAGGAGCGCGGGCTCCTGCCTTGAGCAGATGTCCATGACCCGGGGGCAGCGCGGGTGGAACCGGCAGCCTTGCGGCGGGTTCAGCGGGCTGGGCGGGTCGCCGGTGATGTTGCTGCGCGCGCCCGGGTCATCCGGGTCGGGCCGGGGCACGGCGTCCAGCAGGGCCTGAGTGTAGGGGTGCAGCGGTTGACTGAACAGGGCGGCGGCCGGGGACAGCTCCACCACCCGGCCCAGGTACATGACCGCCACCCGGTCGCACAAATGGCCGACCACGGACAGGTCGTGGGTGATGAACAGATAGGTCAGGCCGAAGCGGTCCTGGAGGTCTTTGAGCAGGTTGAGCACCTGGGCCCGGATGGACACGTCCAGGGCGGACACGGGCTCGTCGCAGACCACCAGCTTCGGCTCCAGGGCCAGGGCCCGGGCAATGGCCACGCGCTGGCGCTGGCCCCCGGAAAATTCGTGCGGATAGCGGCCCGCGTGCTCGGGCCGAAGACCGACCAGCCGCAGCAGTTCGGCCGCCTTGTCCCGCCGCTGTTTGCGGTCGCCCTGGTTGTGGATGGCCAGGGGTTCGGCCACGATGGAGCCCACCTTCTGGCGTGGGTCCAGGGAGGAGTAGGGGTCCTGGAACACCATCTGGATGCGCCGGGACAGGTCGCGGCCGTCCCAGTCGTCCAGGGGCTTGTCCTGGAACGCGATGGAGCCCGCGTCCGGCCGCTCCAGCCGCAGCACCAGCCGGGCCAGGGTGGACTTGCCGCACCCGGACTCGCCCACCAGGCCCAGGGTCTCGCCCTGGTTCACGGCCAGGTCCACCCCGTCCACGGCCCGCACCAGCCCGGCCCGCGTGCCGAGCACGCCCCGGGTCACGGGGTAGTGGCGTTTGACGTTGTCCAGGGTGAGCAGCATGTCCTTTCCTATTGATGGAGCCAGCAGCGGGCCTTGCGTTCCCCGCCCAGGTCGAACTCGGGCGGTTCCGCCTGGAGACAGGGCTCGAAGGCCTTGGGGCAGCGGGGGTGGAACCGGCAGCCCTGGGGCAGGTGGAAGATGGAGGGCACCAGGCCGGGGATGGGAATCAGTTCCCGCACCCCGGGCCGGGGCAGGGAGGCCAGCAGCCCCTGGGTGTAGGGGTGGGCCGGGTCCTTGAACAAATCGCGCACCGGGGCGCGCTCCACGATCTGCCCGGCGTACATGACCGCGGCCCGTCGGCAGAGCCGGGCCACCACGCCCAGATCGTGGGTGATGAGCAGGCCGCCGCCGGACAGGCGTTCACGCAGGGATTCCAGCAGATCCAGGATCTGGGCCTGGATGGTCACGTCCAGGGCCGTGGTCGGCTCGTCCGCGAACAGGAGCACGGGGTCGCAGGACAGGGCCATGGCGATGACCACGCGCTGGCGCATGCCCCCGGACATCTCGTGGGGGTAGCTCTTGGCCCGGGTTTCCGGGTTGGGGATGCCCACCAGGGCCAGGGTTTCCACGGCCCGGTCCCAGGCCTCGCGGTCCGTGGCTCCCTTGTGGCGGCGCACGGCCTCTGCGATCTGCTCGCCCACCCGGAAGACCGGGTTGAGCGCGGTCATGGGCTCCTGGAAGATCATGGCGATGCGGTTGCCGCGGATGCGCTGCAGAGACTTCTCGTTCAGGGAGAGGAGGTCCCGGGCCGCGTCGTCCGTGTCCTTGAAAAATGCCTGCCCGGCAGTCACCCGGCCGGGCGGGTCGGGCACCAGGCCCAGCACGGACAGGGCCAGCACGGTCTTGCCGCACCCGGACTCGCCCACCAGGCCCAGGGTTTCGCCTTGCCCAATGGACAGGTCCACGCTATCAACCGCGTGGGCCACGCCTTCGGCAGAGGCGAAGCCGGTGGTCAGGCCCCGGATATCGAGAATGGTGTCGAGGATGGTGTCGAGAATGGTGTCGGTGTCTGGCATCTGGCGAATTCCTTTGGAATAGATAGAGCAAAAGGGCGCGGGAGACAATGGCGGAACCGAACAACAGGCCCTGGGCGGCCATCGTGGGCGGCGGCCTGGCCGGGTGCGAATGCGCCTGGAAGCTGGCCGAGTCCGGCGTTTTCGTGCGCCTGTTCGAGATGAAGCCGGACCGTTGTTCCGAGGCCCACTCCAGCCCGGACCTGGCCGAGCTGGTCTGCTCCAACTCTTTGCGCTCGGACGAGCCCGAAACCGCGGTCGGCCTGCTCAAGCAGGAGATGCGCGGGCTGGGCAGCCTGGTCATGGACGCGGCCGAGGCCACCCGCGTGCCGGCCGGCAAGGCCCTGGCCGTGGACCGGGAGCGGTTCGCCGCCTGGATCACCGAACGCGTCCAGGGCCATCCCGACATCGAGGTGGTCCGGCGCGAGATCACCGGCCTGGACGATGAGGCGCTCGCGGGGGCCGAGGCGATCGTCCTGGCCGCCGGGCCCCTGGCCTCGGACGCCCTGTCCAAAGACCTGGCCCGGGTGGTGGGCGACCATCTGTATTTCTACGACGCCATCGCTCCCATCGTGGACGCGGCCTCCATCGACAGGAGCGTCGTGTTCCGGGCCTCGCGCTGGCTGCCTGACGAGCCCGGAGACTACCTCAACTGCCCGCTCAACGAGGAGCAGTACCGGGCCCTGGTGCGCGAGCTCAAGACGGCCCGCCGGGTTCCGGCCCGGGACTTCGAGGACGAGGTCCATTTCGAGGGCTGTCTGCCCGTGGAGGAGATGGCCGACCGGGGCGACATGACCCTGGCCTTTGGTCCGCTCAAGCCCGTGGGCCTGGACGATCCCCGCACCGGCAGGCGGCCGTTCGCCGTGATCCAGCTCAGGGCGGAGAATCTGGAGGGCACGGCCTACAACCTGGTCGGGTTCCAGACCAAGCTGGCCTACCCGGAGCAGGAGCGGGTCTTCCGCATGGTCCCGGGCCTGGAGCAGGCCGAGTTCCTGCGCCTGGGCAGCATGCACCGCAACACCTACGTCAACGCGCCCGAGGTCCTGGACGGACTCCAGCTCAAGGCCCGGCCCGGGGTGTGGTTGGCCGGGCAGATCACCGGGGTGGAGGGGTACGTGGAGTCCGCGGCCTGCGGGCTTTGGCTGGGGTACGTCCTGGCCGCGCGCCTGTCCGGGAAGGACCTGCCGCCCCTTCCGGCCGAGACCGCCCTGGGCGGACTCCTGGGCCACCTGGCCGAACCGGCCAAGCGCTTCGTGCCCTCCAACGTCCACTTCGGCCTACTGCCGCCCGTGCCCGGGGTACGGATCAACGAGAACGGGCGCAGGGTCAAGGTGGGCAAAAGGGAGCGCAAGGCCCTGTACGCGGCCCGGGCGAGCCAGGCCCTGGCCCGATGGATGAAAAGTTCGTCCTGAAATCACCTCAAAGCCTCTCCCTGTCTTGTGCAAACAACCTGATCTTGTTACGGTTCCTCCCATATGGAGGAAAAGAGGGGCGTGCGAATCCTGGTTGTGGACGACGAGATGGTGGCCCGGATCAAGGCCGAGGTCCTGCTCAACGCCTACGGCGCCGTGACCGCGGCCGAGGACGGCCCGTCCGCCCTTCGGCTCTATGCACAGGGGCTGGACCAGGGCGAGCCCTACGGGCTGGTCACGGTGGACTACCGCATGCCCGGCATGGACGGCCCGACCCTGGTCAAGACGCTGCGCGAGCTGGAAGAGGAGCGCGGCGCGGAACCGGCCAAGGTGCTCATGATCACGGCCCTGGACGACATGAAGAGCATGAGCACGGCCTTTTGGGAGGGCTGCCAGGGCTACCTGGTCAAGCCCCTGACCCCTCTGTCCCTGGAGCAGGCATTGGACCGCATGTATCTCACCCCCCTGGAGAAATGATGACGCCGCTGCCCTCGGCCGACGACATCGTCCGCGAATTCTTCCTGGAGAAGGACGGCGAGGTGGTCCTGCTCAGCGAGGACGATTTCTTCGCCAAGACCCTGCGTTCCGTGGTGCTCAAGACCCTGGGCGTGTCCGGCCCGGTGGTCCGCCAGCTCTATTCCTTTGAGTCGGCGCTCAAGATGCTCATGGAGAAGAACCGCAACCAGGAGCTGGCCCTGGCCCTGGTGGAGCGCAAGGTGGCCTTCCGCTCCAGCGCGGAGTTCATCATCGCCCTGCGCGGCAGCTCGCCCTCGGTGCGCATCATGCTGCTCACGGACGAGGCCGACGTGAACATGTCCGCCTTCATGCACGAGGCCGGAGTGGACTCCATCCTGACCAAGCCCGCCTCCACCAACGACATCGTGGAGAAGCTGGCCTACCTGGTCCGGCCGCCCGAGAAGATCCGCAAGCTCATGGAGGAGGGCCGCCGCATGCTGGCCAAGGGGCGCACCGACCGCGTCCTGGAGCTGTCCGACAAGATCCTGGAGCTCAAGCCCGGCAGCCCGGCCGCGCTCATGCTCCGGGGCGAGGCCCTGCTGGCCCGTGACGAGCACGAACTGGCCGTGGAGTCCTTTACCAAGGCTCACGAGAGTTCGCCCATGTACCTGGAGCCGCTCAAGCTGCTGGTGGAGGCGTACCGGGGCGTGGACGAGGACAAGCAGCTTCATTACCTCAAGAAGCTGGACAAGATCAGTCCGCTGAACATCCGGCGCAAATACGACATCGGCCGGTTGCTCATCCGGGGCGGCGACCCGGAAAAGGCCGAGAAATATTTCGATGCCGCCCTGGAGCGGGCCGTTCAGGAGTCCATGAGCATCATCGAGAACGTGGCCCTGGACATCGTGGATTCCCTGCCCGAGCAGTCCGCGGAGATGGCCGAGAAGTACCTGAACCGGCTGTTGCAGTTCAAGTCCAACGACCTGAGCAGCGAGGACATCGGCCTGTTCAACCGCCGCGGCATGACCCTGCGCCGCCAGGGCAAGTGGAAGGAGGCCATCGACAACTACCAGGCGGCCCTGGACCTGGCCCCGGAGGACGAGGGCCTGCACTACAACATGGGCCTGGCCTGGGTGGACGGCCGCGAATTCCGCAAGGCCGCGCAATGCTTCGACGAGGCCCTGCGCATCAATCCCAAGCTCGAGGACCAGTCCAGGAACGTGGCCCTGAATCTGGCCCAGGGATACGAGGAGGCCGGACAGCGGGCCCGGGCCAGGGAAATCTACAAGCGCCTTCTGGCCAGGAACAAGCACGACGTGGAGGCCAAGGACGCCATGAAGCGTCTGGGCGCCCCTGTCCCTTGACCGGGACGGGCGGCTGCCCTAGTGTTATGCATGCGGGGGCATGAGGGCTTTTCATGCGACGGACGGACCGGGAACCGCAGGACAACGAGCAATTTTCCCATTCCCCGGACGCCATCCCGGGCGGCCTGCGGTGCGCTTTCTCGGAAAAGCGGACCATCCGTATCGGGGCCGGGACCACGGCCAGGAAACAGGAAATCAACGTCTTCTGGTACGTGGAGCAGATTGGGGCGGACAACTTCGCCCTGTGGGCCCTGAACCCCAACTACGTGCCCACGGGCGAGCGCAAGATCCTGACCAAGGACGAACTGCTCCAGTCCTTCCACCCCGAGCTCCAGTACTACAACAAGAACGTGTACCCGGCCGTGTACGAAATGACCGGGGCCGTGCATCGGGGCGACGAACTGCGGAGGGTGGCCAAGTTCGAGCAGGCGGCCGAGCAGTACGACCAGGCCCTCAAACTGGACGAGGAGAACGTGCGGGCCGTGTTCGGCCTGGGCCTGACCCACTTGCAGCGCAGGGATACGGACAAGGCCATGCACGTGTTCCGGGACCTCATCGACCTCAAGGCGGCCTTCGAACCCCAGCACAAACACCTGTTCAACGAGATGGGCATCGCGCTGCGCAAGAACAGCCTGAGCGACGAGGCCGTCTCCCTGTACGAGCGGGCCCTGGAATTCACCAAGGACGACGACCATCTGTACTTCAACTTGGCCCGGGCCCACTATGAAAAGGGCGACTGGATCGGCATGGCCAAGTACCTGGAGTCCTGCCTGGACGCCAACCCGGGCCTGGAGGAGGCCCAGGATCTGGGCGACCTGGGCCTGCGCCTGGCCGAGAACCCCAACCTGGCCAAGAAGTACGGCAAGCCGTTCGTTCCCGACGGAGCCCGGGAGCGGCTGCTCAGCCTGATGGACAAGGTCCACAGGGACGATTGACCCTTTCCGGTTCTTGATTCCGGTCCCTGTTTGGGCCATGCTGTCCGATCGGAGGATCGCGTCATGACCCAGAAAAAGCGCCGCCTGGAAACCCAGGTGCTGCACGCCGGGCACGTCCCGGATTCCGCCACCGGTTCCAGGGCCGTGCCCATCTACCAGACCAGCAGCTTCGTGTTCCGCGACGTGGGCCACGCGGCCGACCTGTTCGCCCTGCGCGAGCAGGGCCACATCTATACCCGGCTCACCAACCCGACCACCGAGGTGCTGGAGAAGCGGCTGGCCGCCATGCATGGCGCCTCGGCCGTCCTGGCCACGGCTTCGGGCATGTCGGCCGTGTTCTACGCCGTGGCCGCCATTACCTCCGCGGGCCGGAACTTCGTCTCCGGCACCAGCCTGTACGGCGGCACCCATACTCTGTTCTCCCACACCCTGCCGCGCTTCGGCATCGAGGTCCGGTTCACGGACGCCTCGAATCCGGCCGAGATGGCCGCGGCCGTGGATGAAAACACCCGGCTGGTCTACACCGAAGCCATCGGCAACCCGCGCTGCAACGTGGACGACCTGGAGGCGATCGCCGCCGTGGCCCACGACAACGGGATTCCCTTTGTCCTGGACGCCACCACGGCCCCGCCGCCCATCTTCGACCCCCTGGCCGTGGGAGCGGACATCGTGGTCTATTCCCTGACCAAGATCCTGTCCGGCCACGGCACGGTCATCGGGGGAGCCGTGGTGGAGGCGGGCGGGTTCGACTGGGCCGCGTCCGGCAAGTTCCCGGAGATCGTCGAGTTCGACGGCTCCTTCACCACCTGCCTGCGGGCCGGGCTGGCCCGGGACGTGGGGGCCTGCCCCGCGCCCATGTCGAGCTTCCAGGTCATCCAGGGGTTGGAGACCCTGCCGCTGCGGGCCCGGGCCCACTGCGCCAACGCCCGGGCCGTGGCCGAGTTCCTGGCCGGGCACCAGGCCGTGGAGTGGGTCAACTACGCGGGCCTGCCGGACCATCCGGACCACCAGCGGGCCGCCAAATACTTCCCCCTGGGGCCGGGCGCGGTGTTCGGATTCGGGATCAGGGGCGGGTACGAGGCGGGCAGGAGGTTCATCGAGTCGGTGAAGCTGTGCTCGCATTTGGCCAACATCCTGGACGCCAGGACCCTGGTCATCCACCCGGCCTCCACCACGCACTCGCAGATCAGCCCGGAGGACCAGCTCAAGGCGGGCGTGACCCCGGACATGGTCAGGATTTCAGTCGGCATCGAGCACGTCGACGACATCCTGGCCGACCTGGACCAGGCCTTGGAAGCCTCGCAGAAATAATAAAAAAAATGTGTCCATTTATTTTTTTATGAAATAAATGGACATGGTGGCCTTCTGTGGGAATCGAGCACAGGGATGGAATCCCGGCCGACCTGGACCAGGCGCTCAAGGCATCGCAGAAATAACGGATCGAAGCGAGAAAATGGTTTGCTTTTTGGCGGAAAGCGTTTAATCCCTTGCTTCCGCCGCATGGCGAGGAGGTGAGAGAGAGGGGGGTCCTGATGTCGCACCAGGACTTTGTCATTCGGCTGGAGAACCTCTCCAAGCGATTCGACGACGAGTACGCGGTCCAGGACGTGAACCTGGACGTGCGCCACGGAGAATTCCTCACGTTGCTGGGGCCCTCGGGCTGCGGCAAGACAACCATTTTGCGCCTTATCGCCGGGTTCGAGCAGCCCGACGAGGGGCGCGTCTTCATTGGCGGCCGCCCCATGGACGGCCTGCCCCCGGACCAGCGGCGCGTGAACACGGTGTTCCAGTCCTACGCCCTGTTCCCGCACATGAACGTGTTCGACAACGTGGCCTTCGGCCTGCGCATGGAGGGCGCGCCCAAGGGCGAGGTCCGTGAGCGGGTCATGGACGCCCTCAGGATCGTCCACCTGGAGAAGTTCGCCCAGCGCAGGCCCGACAGCCTGTCCGGGGGACAGCAGCAGCGCGTGGCCATCGCCCGGGCCGTGGTCAACAAGCCGAGGGCCCTGCTCCTGGACGAGCCTTTGTCCGCCCTGGACTACAAGCTCAGGCAGCGCATGCAGATGGAGCTCAAGCAGCTGCGCCGCACCCTGGGCATCACCTTCATCTTCGTCACCCACGACCAGGAAGAGGCCTTTTCCATGTCCGACCGGGTGGCCGTGCTCAACCAGGGCCGCATCGAGCAGCTGGGCACGCCCGTGGAGGTCTACGAGGAGCCCGTGAACCTGTTCGTGGCTGAGTTCGTGGGCCAGACCAACATCCTGGACGCCGTGGCCGGGGAGCGGGTCGGCGGCGAGGTCGGCGGCGAGGCCGGCGGCCGGGTGAAGGCCACGGTGGAGGGCATGGAGACCACCCTGCTGACCGGCAAGGAGTTCGCCCCGGGCAAGAACATCAAGGTGGTGCTGAGGCCCGAGGACCTGCTGGTGGAGCGGGACGTGCCCGAGGACGACGACAAGCTCTGGCTGCCCGGGGTCATCGAGGAGACCATCTACAAGGGCTCCACCTGGGACATGATCATCGGGCTGGAATGCGGCAAGCGCATGCTGGTCACCGAATTTTTCGACGAGGACGCCGAGGAGATGAGCTTCCAGGCCGGGGAGAAGGTGGTGGTCAGCTGGTACGCGGGCTGGGAAGTGGTCCTGGCCAACGGTTCCGATCCGGACGCCGTCATCGATGCGGTGGAGGGCCTTCCGGAGGGCGATCATGGCTAGGTTCGGCGAGGGCAGGGGACTGTTCCGCAGGACCGCCATGGGCCTGCCCCTGGCCTGGCTGACCTTGTTCGTGCTGGCGCCCACGCTCCTGGTGGCCGCGGTCAGCCTGCTGGCCCGTAGCGAGGCCGCGTTCGTGCAGCCCGCCCTGTCCCTGGAGGGCTACCGGACCATCCTGAGCCCGGTGTTCGCGCGGGTGCTGGCCCGTTCCCTGGTCCTGGCCGGGGGCGCCACCGCGCTCTGCCTCCTGGCCGGGTACCCCTTCGCCTATTTCCTGGCCCGGAGGGCGGGGCGGGCCAAGAACCTGCTCCTGTTGCTCATCGTCATCCCCTTCTGGACCAACTCCCTGATCCGCACCTACGCCACGGTCTTCATCCTCAAGGCCAACGGCCTGTTCTCCCATATCCTCATGGCCCTGGGCCTGACCAATGAACCCCTGTCGCTCATGTATACGGACGCGGCCGTGTTCGTGGGCCTGGTCTACACCCTGCTGCCGTTCATGATCCTGCCCATCTACGCCTCGGTGGAGAAGCTCGACGAGCGGCTGCTGGAGGCCTCCCGGGACCTGGGCGCCGGGCCGTTCAGCGCCTTCGTGCACGTGGCCCTGCCCCTGACCATGCCCGGGGTGGTGGCCGGGTCGCTCATGGTCTTCCTGCCCGCCCTGGGCATGTTCTACATCCCGGATCTGCTGGGCGGGGGCAAGCACCTCATCCTGGGCAACTACATCAAGAACCAGTTCCTGGTGGCCCGGAACTGGCCGGCCGGGGCCGCGGCCAGCGTGGTCCTGACCCTGGCCCTGATCGCCACGCTCCTGGTCTACCGCCGGTCCATCCAGGCCTTCCGCAAGGGGGTGGCCTGATGGATGTCCTGCGCAAGGGAGGCCGGGCGGGAATCCGGCTCTTGCAGTTCGGGCCCGTGTACCTGTTCCTGTACCTGCCCATCCTGGTGCTGGTGGTCTTCGCCTTCAACGACTCCAAGTATTCCGTGGCCTGGAAGGGCTTCACCTGGCGCTGGTTCACGGTCCTGTTCCAGAATCGGTTGCTGGTGGAGGCGGCGCTGAACTCCCTGAAGGTGGCCCTGATCTCGGCCACCCTGGCCACGGCGCTGGGGGTGCTGGCGGCCGTGGCCCTGTACCGCTACCGGTTCCGGCTGCGGGCCGTGCTCTCCACCTCTTTGTACGTGGTCATGATCAGCCCGGACATCGTCATGGGCGTGGCCCTGCTCATCCTGTTCATTGGCGTGGGCATGACCCCGGGATTCCTGACCCTTCTCCTGGCCCACATCACCTTCTGCTCGCCATTCGTGGCCGTGACCGTGCATTCCCGGCTCCAGGGGCTGGACAGGCACCTCATCGAGGCGGCCCAGGACCTGGGCGCCAGCGAGTTCCAGGCCTTCCGCCACGTCATCCTGCCCCTGGCCTGGCCTGCGGTGCTCGGGGGCTGGCTCCTGGCCTTCACCCTGTCCCTGGACGACGTGATCATCAGCTTTTTCGTCACCGGTCAGGAATTTGAAATCCTGCCGTTGCGCATATATTCCATGGTGCGTCTGGGCGTGAAGCCCGACGTCAACGCTTTGTCCGCGGTCATCATCGCCGTGACGGTGGTTTGCGTGTTCACGGCGCAACTTCTGTTAAGGAGAAAGAAGCAATGAAAAAGGGGATGATTCTGACCCTGGCCCTGGCGGGCCTGGCGCTGTGCCTGGGGGTGGCCGGATGCGGCCAGGACGAGGCCCGTCAGGTCTCGGTGTACAACTGGACGGAATACCTGCCCCAGGCGGTGCTGGACAGTTTCGAGGCCGAGACCGGCATCAAGGTGGTGCTGTCCACCTACGAATCCAACGAGGCCATGTACGCCAAGGTCACCCTCCAGGGGGGAGAGGGGTACGACATCGTGGTCCCGTCCACCTATTTCGTGAGCCGCATGGCCAACGAGGGGCTGCTGGCGCCCATCGACCACGCCAAGCTCACCAACCTGGGCAACCTGGACCCGGCCTTCCTGGACAAGTCCTACGACCCGGGCAACACGTACTCCATTCCCTACCTCTGGGGCGGCACCGGCCTGGTGTACGACGCCACCAAGGTCACGGACTTCCCGGTGTCCTGGAACGCCCTCTGGGACCAGCGCCTGGCCGGCCGGATCATGCTCCAGGACGACCTGCGCGAGGTCTTCGGCACGGCTTTGCTGCTGCTGGGGCACTCCATCAACGACACCGACCCGGACCACATCAAGGCCGCCTACGAGCTGCTGGTCAAGATGGTCCCGGGCGTCCGGGTCTTCAACTCGGACAACCCCAAGATGCCCTTCCTCAACGGGGAGGCGGACCTGGGCATGATCTGGAGCGGCGAGGGCTGGCAGGTCATGGAGGAGAATTCGGACTTCCAGTACGTCTGGCCCAAGGAGGGCGGCATCCTGTGGATGGACAACCTGGTGGTGCTCAAGGACGCCCCGCACTATGACGAGGCCCTGGAGTTCATCAACTACCTCCTGCGTCCGGACGTGGCCGCCCAGCTCTGCGAGGAGTACGGCTACGCCACCCCCAACCTGGAGGGGCAGAAGCTGCTGCCGGAGGAGCTCAAGGACTCTCCGGTCATCTTCCCGCCCCACGAGGTCATCGAACAGAGCGAGTTCCAGACCGACGTGGGCGAAGCCATCATGGTCTACGAGGAATACTGGTCCAAGCTCAAGAGCGGGCTCTAGCCCCGCAGCGCAAGACGATTCTGCAGGGGGCCTTCGGGCCCCCTTGCTGCTCCTGCTTCCGCTGACTTGTCATTTCTTCAAGAAATCGTGTATGATCCCGGAATGGCGCCCCCCCCCAATGCCAATGCCGGTTCGCGGACCGTTCGCGTTTCCTGGACCGTTCTGATCGTCGTCACCTTGATCTCGATTTTCGGGGTTTTCGGCTTCCAGAGCTGGCACGTCTGGAAACTGCGGACCTATCTGACCGACTTCCATCACAAGCAGCACCAGATGAAGGAGTTGTCCGTGGCCGCCGGCTACCTGGACGAGGTTCTGTCCATGGCCGTGCGCATGTACGTGGACACCGGGGAGGACTCCTGGCTCAGGGAGCACGAGCAGGTCGAGGGGCAGTTGACCCGGATCCTGGACCAGCTGTCCGAACTGGGGGCCGGAACCAACATGGAGTCGAACCTGGAACGGCTCGCGTCCATCAACGACCAGTTGCTGGCCCTGGAGAGAGAGGCCCTGTACTGGGCCCGCCAGGATCTCCGGGAAGAGGCGGCCGCGCTGCTGGCCGGGCCGGAATACGCCCTGCACCAGGAAGCCTTCATCCAGACCTGGAAGGCCCTGGGGGATATCCTGTCGCAACGCATCTCCGAGGGTGAGCAGGAATTCGCCCGCAAGACGCACCGGACGCTTCTGGTCTTTCAGCTGGTCCTTCCCCTGCTGGTGGGCGTGTCCGTGGCCATCGTGCTGCTGGCGCTGCGCTGGCTGCGTTCCCGCCGACAGGCCGACGCCCTGACCTCCTCGGACCTGGTCCGCACCCGGTCCCGCTTCGAGGCCGTGGTGGAGAACATGAACGACGGCCTGGTGGTGTGCAGCCCCGTGGACGATGGGGAGGACTTCGAGATCACCGCGTTCAACGCCGGATCGGAGCGCATCGAGAACAGGTCCCGGGAGAACGCGGTGGGCCGCCGCCTGACCGAGGTGTTCCCCGAGTCCGAGACCCTGGGCCTGCTCGAGGTCATGCGCCGCGTCTGGCAGACCGCGCTCTCGGAGCTTTTCGTCATGCCCCTGTATCAGGCCGGCCAGATCGAGGGCTGGCGGGAGTTCTACATCTTCAGGCTGCCCGGCGACGAGGTGGCCTGGGTCTGCACCGACCGCACCGAGGAGCGCCTTGCCCTGATGGAGATGGAGCGCAGCGAGCGGCGCTATCGCACACTGTATCGCAGGACTCCGGCCATGCTCCACTCCATCGACGCGGACGCCAACATGCTGGCGGTGAGCGACTACTGGCTGGAGGTCATGGGCTACGAGCGCGACGAGGTGATCGGCAAGCCCCTGTTCAATTTCCTGTCCACGAAGTCGGCCCGGTTCGCCAAGGACGTGATCCTGCCCCGGTTCTTCGCCCTGGGCAAGGTGGAGGACGTTCCCTACGAGATGGTCACCCGGGACGGCCGGGTCATCGAGGTGCGCCTGTCGGCCATCTCGGAACGGGACGAGAAGAACAGGATCGTCCGCTCCCTGGCCGTGGTGGTGGACGTCACGGCCGGCAACCGGGCCGAGGCCGCGCTCAAGGAAAACGAGCAACGCTATCGCATCCTGTACAACAAGACCCCGGCCATGCTCCATTCCATTGACCGGAACGCCAAGATATTGTCCGTGAGCGACTATTGGCTGGAGGTCCTGGGCTACGAGCGGGACGAGGTGCTCGGCCGCACGTCCTACGAGTTCATGACCGAGGAGACGGCCAAGTATTCCCGGGAAGTGGTGGTGCCGGATTTTTTCCGGACCGGGTTCTGCACGGACATCCCCTACCGGATGGTGGCCAAGGACGGCCGTCTTGTGGACGTGCTGCTGGCGGCCACCGGCGAGCGGGACGAGACCGGGGCCGTGGTCCGGTCGCTGTCCGTTCTGGTGGACGTGACCGAGAAGAAAAAGGCCGAGGAAGCCCTGCGCAAGAGCGAGGAACGCCTCAGGAACGTGGCCCTGACCTCGGGCGACTGGATCTGGCAGGTGGATGCGCAGGGGCGCTACGTCTACACCTCGGAGTCCGTGGAGCGGATACTGGGCTACACGCCCGAGGAATTGTACGGCGCGTCGCCCTTTGACTTCATGACCGAGGGCCACGTGGAGTGGGTGCGGGAGCAGTTCAAGAACCTCTTGGCCGAGAGGCGGCCCATCGTGGACCTGGAGAACTGGAACCAGACCAAGTACGGCCGCCGCCTCTGCCTGCTGACCAACGGCGTGCCCATCTACGACGGGGAAGGGAATTTCGCTGGCTACTTCGGCGTGGACAAGGATATCACCCGCCGCAAGAACATGGACTACCAGCTCCAGCTCTTCGGCAAGTTCTTCGACACCGCCCTGGAAGGCATCGTCATCACCGACCCCGATGCCCGCATCACCGAGGTCAACCAGGCCTTCACCGACATCACCGGATATTCGCGCCAGGAGGTCATGGGCCGCAATCCCAGGATGCTCAAGTCGGACCGCCACGACGAGGCCTTTTACCAGGACATGTGGCAAGAGATCGAGGAGAACGGGTTCTGGGAGGGCGAGTTGTGGAACCGCCGCAAGGACGGCGAGGCCTATCCCCAATGGCTGTCCATCAGCGCCCTCAAGGACGAGGACGGCTACGTGTCTCACTACGTGGGCGTGTTCCACGACATCACCGAGATCAAGAGCAAGGAGGAGCAGATCCGGTTCCAGGCCAACCACGACGCCCTGACCGGCCTGCCCAACCGCAACCTGTTCCTGGACCGGCTGGACATGGCCCTGGGCCGGGCCAAGCGGAACAAGAACAAGGTGGCCGTGGTCTACGTGGACCTGGACAACTTCAAGACCGTCAACGACAGCCTGGGCCACACCGTGGGCGACGAATTGCTCCTGCTGGTGGCCGACCGCTTCAGGAAGCTGGTCCGCGACGGGGGCACCCTGGCCCGGCTGGGCGGGGACGAGTTCGCCTTCCTGGTGGACAGCCTGGCCGACGAGTCCGAGTCCGCGCACATGGCCCTGCAGGTCATCGAGAGCATGGAGCTGCCCCTGGCCGCGGCCGGGCGGGAGCTGTACATTTCTCCGAGCATCGGCATCGCCATCTATCCGTCCGACGGCCAGGACCCCATGTCCCTGCTCAAGCACGCCGACCTGGCCATGTACCAGGCCAAGGAGCAGGGCAGGAACCAGTACCACCTGTTCACCAACGAGCTGAACATGCGGGCCCGG
This sequence comes from Desulfovibrionaceae bacterium, assembly GCA_963666895.2. Lineage (GTDB taxonomy): Bacteria > Desulfobacterota > Desulfovibrionia > Desulfovibrionales > Desulfovibrionaceae. The sequence continues at coordinate 148,457 of CAXXNS010000008.1, forward strand.
CGGCGCCTCGACCTGGAGGGTGATCTGCGCCGGGCCATCGCGGGCGGGGACCTGTTCCTGGTCTACCAGCCCAAGGTGGACGTGCAGACCCTCAGGGTGCGGGGCATGGAGGCCCTGGTCCGCTGGCGCAGGGGCGACGAGGTGGTGCCCCCGGACGAGTTCATCAGCCTGGCCGAGGAGACCGGGCTCATCATCCCCCTGGGGCTGTACGTCCTGAACCTGGCCTGCAAGCAGTGCCGCGGCCTGCTCCAGGACGCGGACCAAGGGGTGCGCGTGTCCGTGAACCTGTCGGCCCGGCAGTTCCGCATGGAGGACCTGTACGGCACCGTGGAGCGGGTTCTGAAGGAAAACGGGCTGCCCGCCGAGCGGCTGGAGCTGGAGATCACCGAGAGCGTCCTGGCCGGTGACCTGGAGGAAACCGTGGCCCGCATCGCCAGGCTGCGCGGCATGGGCCTGTCCGTGTCCGTGGACGACTTCGGCACCGGGTATTCCTCCCTGGCCTATCTCAAGCACTTCCCCATCAGCACGCTCAAGGTGGACCGGGCGTTCGTCATGGGGTTGGGCAAGGACGAGGGGGACGAGAACATCGTCAAGACCGTGATCCAGCTGGCCCAGAACTTCGGGCTGACCGTGGTGGCCGAGGGGGTGGAGGACGCGGGCCAGTTCAAGCTGCTCAAGGAACTGGGCTGCGACCAAATCCAGGGCTATTTGTTCAGCAAGCCACTGGAATACGAGGAATTGGTGGAATTCCTCAAGAAGTGCGATCCGTGCAAGAAGCCGAAGTAACCGGCTATTCTAGAACAAGATTTTTTCCGGCGGCCTGCGTTCGGGCACGGTGACGTGCTCGATCTCGTCGTTGTTCCAGGCCTGGGACACGTACAGCCCGCAATAGCAGGCCCCGAATTCCTTGACGTCCGGCTCGCGGTACACGCAGGGACAGACGATGTCCTTGTCCGCCTCGTAGTCGCCGTTGGCCAACCGGCAGGGGCAGGCCATGTACCCGTACCGCTCCTTGTTGGCGAGCAGGCTCTCCATCAGGGGCAGGGTCATGCCCTCCAGGTCCTTGTTGAAAAAGTATCCCTTGGGCTCCTGAAGCTTTTTGAGCTGTTTGTACAGGGTCTTGGCATCCATGGTGTCATCCTATGCCCAGGGCGGCGTTGATCTTGTCCTTGTTGAAGCCCACCACCACGGTGCCGTTGAGGACCATGGTCGGGAAGGACGTGGCCGGGTTGTACTGGCGGACCTCGTCGATGACGGTCTTGCGCTCGTCGCCTTCCAGCTTGTCCACGAACACGGGCGTGAAGTCCACGCCGCATTCCTCCAGATAGGCCTTGGCGTTCTTGCAGTGGATGCAGGTGGTCAGGCCGTAGAACTTGATATCCATGATGTCTCCTTTCTGTTTCAGCGGGCCGGGCCCGGCACTCAACAAGATGAGTCCTTTTGGCCGGGTTGTCAAAGGGTGGACGAGCGCGTGCCCCGTCCGGCCCGGGTCTCCAGCCTGCGCACCAGCAGGGAGCAGGACAGGCAGAGCGTGAAGTACAGGGCCAGGACCGTGATCCAGACCTCGAAGGTCCGGTAGGTGGCCGCCACCAGCTCCTGCCCGGCGAAGGTCAGCTCCTGGATGGAGATGACCGAGACGATGGCCGAGTCCTTGATGGTGGAGATGAACTGTCCGGCCAGGGCGGGCAGCATGCGGGAAAAGGCCTGGGGCAGGACGACCAGGCGCATCTGCTGCCGCCGGGTGAAGCCCAGGGCGGCCGAGGCTTCCCACTGGCCGCGCTCCACGCTCTCGATGCCCGCGCGCACGATCTCGGTGATGTAGGCACCCTCGAACAGGCCCAGGGTGAGCACGGCCGAGAAAAAGGCCGGAACCTGCTGCAGGGGGCCGAACAGGGCTTCCAGAACCCCCTTGGCCCCCGGGTCCAGGCTTCGGTCCAGGGCCAGGGCCAGGTCGTCCAGCCCGGCCAGGGCCATGATCTGGTCGCCCAGGAAGAAATAGAACACGAACACCAGGACCAGGGGCGGCAGATTGCGCACCAAGCCCACGTACGCCCCGGAGGCCAGCCGCCAGAAATGGCTGGTCCCGGTGCGGGCCAGGCCCATGCCCACGCCCAGGACCAGGGCCAGCAGCCCGGACCACAGGGACAGGCGCAGGGTGATGAGCAGGCCCTGCAGGAGCTGGCCGGACCGCCACGCCCCGTCCTGGTCCGTGAAGACCAGGGAGCGGGGAATGACGGACCAGTTCCAGCGGTATTCCAGGTTCACGGCCGCGCGATGGACGAGCCAGCCCGCTCCAGCGGCCAGGAGCACGGCCAATACCCCGTCCAGCCACGTCAGCCGCGGCTTTTGAAGTGCCAAGGCCGGGCTCCGCTACTCGATCTGGTCCTGCCAGTCCAGGCTGCGGAACCAGTAGTCGTAGCGCTGCTTGAGCCAGCCCTGGTAGTCCTTGACCAGGATCCAGTTGTTCAGGAAATTCAGGAAGTCCGGGTCGCCCTTGCGCACCGCGAAGCCGATGGGCTCCTTGGTGAAGGTCTCGTCCAGGGGAAGATACAGGGCGTCCGGATACTTGGCCACGGTCTGCTCGGGCAGGGGAGCCGAGGCGACCATGGCCTGGGCCCGGCCGGTGAGCAGCTCGGCCACCACCTGGGCCTCGTCATTGAACTCGACCAGGGTGGCCTTGGGCAGGTGCTCCTTGGCCGCCTTCTGGGCCGTGGTGCCCAGGCGTACGGCCACCACCGTGTCCGGGTTGTTGAAATCCTCGAGGCTGGTGCGTCCCGGCGCGGTCTTGGCGTTGGCGGCCAGGGACATGCCCGAGAATTCGTAGGGCACGGTGAAGTTCACCTTGAGGTTGCGGTCCGGCGTGATGCCCATGCCGCCGATGATGACGTCGAACTTGCCGGTCAGCAGGGCCGGGATGATGCCGTCCCACTTGGTGGGCACGAACTGGATCTCAACGCCCATATCCTGGGCCAGTTGCCGGGCCACGTCGATCTCGAATCCGATGAAGTCGCCGGACTTGGACTTCATGGCCCAGGGCACGAAGGTGGAGAAGCCCACCTTCAGGGTGTTTCTCTGCAGTACGGTTTCCAGGGTGGATTGCTGGGCCAGGTCCTGTCGCACGTCTCCGGCCCACAGGGAGGAGGCCACGCCCAGGATCAGGATGCAGGCCGCCAGGCCTGTGGTCACGGTTCGCCATAAGGTCATTGTCGTCCCCTTTGTTTTCGTGGTTTCAACAGGTTGCCTGAAAACGGCGCTGGAGCCTGCCGATGGCCAGGGACAGGGTCAGGGTCAGCGCCAGGTAGATGCAGGCCACTGTAAACCAAATCTCGAAGGTCAAAAAGGTCTCGGCCACGATGGCCTGGCCCCGCATGGTCAGGTCGTAGATGGCGATGGTGGACACCAGCGCGGAATCTTTGACCAAGGACACGGCCTGCCCGGCCAGGGGCGGCAGGATGCGGCGTACGGCCTGGGGCAGGATCACGAACCGGTAGGCCTGGGTCCGGGTCAGGCCGGTGCCCAGGGAGGCCTCCCACTGGCCCCGGTCGATGGACACGATGCCGGCCCGGAAGATTTCCGAGGCGTAGGCTCCTTCGAACAGGGCCAGGGCCAGCACGGCCGCGTGAAAGGCCGGGATGGCCAGTATGGGAGCGATGACGAAATAGAGGAAGAATATCTGGATGATGAGCGGGGTGTTGCGGATCAGCTCCAGGTAGCCCCGGGCCAGGGCGCGGCCCAGGATGGAGGAGGACAGCCGCATGAGGGCCGTGGCCAGGCCGATGGCGAAGGCCAGGACGAATGCCAGGGCCGTGATCTTGACCGTCACCCACAGCCCGTCCAGGAGCGGCCCGGGAACCAGCCCGGCCTCGGTGCGCGTGAACAAAAAGCGGGGAACCCGGTACCATTGCCAGTTGTAGCCCAGGTTGCCGGTGCCCAGGGCCAGGGCCCAGACCAGGAGCCCGGACAGGGCCAGGAACTTGGCCCAGCCCAGCAGCTGTTGCCGGGGCGTGAACCGTATGTCCTGGCCGCAGGCGAGGGCCATCAGGTCCCCAGGCGGTCCAGGAGTTCGTCGGCCAGGACGCGGACGTCCGCGAACACCTCGTCCGGGGAGCGGGCCGCGTCCACCACGCGGATACGTTCCTGGTGGATGGCCGCCCAGGTCAGGTAGCCCTCGCGCACCCGGGTGTGGAACTCCAGGCTTTCCGCCTCGAACCTGCCTTCTTCGTTGACCTTTCCTTCCTGCAGGTTGCGGGTCATGGCCCGTTTCAGGCCCAGTTCGGGGTCCAGGTCCAGGAGGATGGTCAGGTCGGGCCAGCGGCCCTGGATGGCCACGTGGTTGAACTGGTGGAGCTGTTTGGGGTCCAGGCTCCGGCCGTAGCCCTGGTAGGCGATGGTGGAGTCGGCGAAGCGGTCGGAGATGACCACCTGGCCCGCTTCCAGGGCCGGGTTGATGACCTGGGCCATGTGCTGGGCCCGGTCGGCCATGTACAGGAAGAGCTCGGCCTCGGAGCACAGGTCCGTGGACTCCATGTGCAGGAGCATCTTCCTGAGCTCGCGGCCGATGCGGCTGCCCCCGGGCTCCCGGGTCAGGAGCACGTCGCGGCCTCGCGACTGCAGATGATCGGTCAGCCGCTTGATCTGGGTGGTCTTGCCCGTGCCCTCTATCCCTTCAAAGGTAATAAACATTGGTTCTCCGGGGCGGAATTCTTGTTTTCAAGGTCGGTCTTGGACGGTACGCGCACGGCCTTGTAGAGCTGGCGGTCCAGGAAGCGCTGGAACGGGGTCCAGTGCGGGCCGTCGTCGTCCAGTTCGGCCAGGGGACCGGCCGCCTGGTTGAGCTTGGAGTCCAGGTTGTCCATGAAGTGCAGGACAAAGGCCTCCGGGGTCTTGGGCCGCACGGCCGCGCCGAATTCGTGCTCCCCGTGGTGGCTGACCACCAGGTGCTTGAGGTGCAGGATGATCTCGGGCTCCAGGTCCTTGGCCTTGATGAAGAATGGCTCCAGGACCTCCAGGGACAGGTTGACGTGGCCCAGGAGGCGGCCCTCGTCCGTGTAGTCGCAGGCCAGCTCGCTGGTCAGTTCCCAGGCCTTGCCCAAATCGTGCAGGATGGCCCCGGCCAGGAGAATCTGGCGGTCCAGGCGGGGATGCACCCGGCAGGCCTCCATGCACAGCCGGGCCACGGCCAGGGTGTGCTCCAGCAGGCCGCCCACGTAGGCGTGGTGCACGGTCTTGGCCCCGGGCGCGGCCAACAGCCTGGGTTTGACCGTCTTGTCAGACAGGACCTTGCGCACCAGGGTCTTGAGGGGCTTGTGCTCGATGTGCTCCAGGACCATGTCGTCCAGGGCCTCGAGCATGTCCTCGGGCGCCTGGCTGGACGAGGGCAGAAACGGGCTCAGGTCGTTGCCCAGGTCCTCCAGGGACAGGGGCCGGATGCGCTCCACGCGCACCTGGCTGGCGTTCTGGAAGCTGGTCACGGCCCCGGACACCAGGGCCAGGTTTCCGGCGGCCAGATCGGGGCAGGATTCGGCCAGGGGGCTCCAGATCACCGCGTCCACGCGGCCGGTGTTGTCCTGGAGCACCAGCTTGACGTAGGGCCCGTTGCGGGCCTGGCCGCGGCGCACGTCGGCCAGGAGAAAGGGTTGCTCGGCCACGGTGTCGCCGGGCGCGATGTCGGTCACATATTGGGTCTTTTCCATATGGTTGCCTTGGGGCGCTTGCCTTGGGACGGGGAGTAGGTTAGCCCGACTACGAACGCCGCATGGCGCGGCGCACCCCATTTTGGAACCGATATTTGGGCGATTGTCAATGAAGCCAAGCATCGAGGCCCGTAACCCATGAGAATCCTTCTGACCAACGACGACGGCATCCAGGCCCTGGGTTTGCGGGCCCTGTACCATGCCCTGCGAGGGGCCGGGCACGAGGTGTCCGTGGCGGCCCCGGTGCAGGAGCAGTCCGCCGTGGGGCACGCCATCACCTTTCTCACTCCGCTCAGGGTGGTGGAGTTCAAGGAGGACGGCTTCCAGGGCCTGGGCGTCACCGGCACCCCGGCCGACTGCGTCAAGCTCGGCCTGACCACCCTGATCAAGCCCGTACCGGACCTGGTGCTCTCGGGCATCAACAAGGGGGCCAACGTGGGCGTGGACATCGTGTATTCGGGCACGGTCTCCGCGGCCACCGAGGGCGCGCTCATGGGCTTTCCGGCCATGGCCGTGAGCGTGGACGACTTCCAGCCCACGAACCTGACCGCCCAGGCCGGGTACGCCACGGACCTGCTGTCCCGCATCCCCTGGGACAAGGTGCCGGAAAAGACCCTGCTGAACCTGAATTTTCCCGTGGGCGACTTTGGCGAGTGCAAGGGCCTCAAGGTCTGCCCGCACACCCGGGCCGCGTACCGCGACTGGTACGAGGAGCGCCAGGATCCGCGCGGCAGGCCTTACTACTGGCTGGACGGGCTCATCCCCCAGGAGAACATCCGGCCCGGCACGGACCGTGCCCTGCTCACCGAGGGGTGGGCCACCCTGACCCCGCTCAGATTTGATTTTAATGACCGGGACACTTTGGATATGCTCTCCGGACTCGGAATCTAGCAGCCAACAAAGTATTCTCCACGGCTGGCAATTAATTACGTTTTGTCGTAATGTTCTGGACGGTACGCCTTGTAATGGCGGCCATCCACACGGACATCACCAACGTTCGAAACAAGGAGCGTTCTCATGGCTGTGAAGATCGGAATCAACGGATTCGGCCGCATCGGCCGCTACCTGACCAGGCTCTTGGCTGATGACCCCTCCCTGCAACTGGTGGCCGTCAACGCCAGGGCGACCAATGAGGATCTCTGCCACCTGCTGAAATACGACTCGGTGCATGGTCGGTTCATGGACTGCGAGCCCAACGACAAGGGCTTCACGGTACGGGGCAAGCAGGTGCTGGTCACCCGCAACGCGCCGGGCGAGTGGACCTGGGGCGACATGGGCTGCGACCTGGTGGTGGAGTCCACGGGCAAGTTCACGGACCGGGCCAGTTGCGAAAAGATGTTGGCCTGCGGGGCCAAGAAGGTGGTCATCTCGGCCCCGGGCAAGGAAGTGGACAAGACCATCGTGGTCGGGGTCAACGAGAACGAGCTGGACCCGGCGCACAAGATCATTTCCAACGCCTCCTGCACCACCAACTGCCTGGCCCCGGCCGCGCGCGTGCTGCACGAGAATTTCACCATCAAGCACGGCATCATGACCACGGTGCACTCCTACACCATGAGCCAGCGCATCCTGGACGGCTCCCACAAGGACATCCGCCGGGCCCGCGCCTGCGCCGTGAACATGGTGCCCACCACCACGGGTGCGGCCAAGGCCGTGGGCCTGGTCCTGCCCGACCTGGCCGGCAAGCTGGACGGCATGGCCATCCGCGTGCCCACGCCCAACGTGTCCCTGGTGGACCTGGTCTGCGAGCTGGGCAAGGCGACCACGGCCGAGGAGGTCAACGCCAAGCTCAAGGCCGCGGCCAGCGATTCCATGGGCTACACCGAGGAGCCCCTGGTCAGCACGGACTACATGGGCTCCACCTTCGGCGGCGTGGTGGACGGCCAGCTGACCCGGGTCATGGGCGACACCCAGGTCAAGCTCATCATCTGGTACGACAACGAGGCCGGGTTCACCAACCAGCTCCTGCGGCTCTGCCGTCTGGTGGCCGCTACGATCTAGCCCGTTGAAAAAACGGCCATAACGAACCAACACACCCCCCGGCGCGGACCCGACCGACCGGGGGGTGTTTTTCTTCCAGGGGGAGCCATGCCGGACAGGTCCCTGGTCATCCACGGCCACTTCTACCAGCCTCCGCGCGAAGACCCGTGGCTGGAGATCATCTTTCCCGAGGGCACGGCCGGGCCGGACGAGAACTGGAACCACCGGATTCTCAAGGAGTGCTACGCGCCCGTGGCATTCGCCCGGCGGCTGGACGGCCAGGGCCGCATCTCCGAAATCATCAATTGCTACGAGTGGATCAGCTTCAATTTCGGGCCCACGCTTCTGGCCTGGATGGAGCGCGAGGCCGGGTCCGCGTACCAGCGCATCCTGGACGCGGACCGCACCAGCCTGGAACGCTGGGGGTTCGGCAACGCCATTGCCCAAGTCCAGCACCACATCATTCTTCCCCTGGCCGACGAGTACCGGAAAAAGGTGGAGATTCACTGGGCGTTGGCCGACTTCAGCCGCCGATTCGGTCGTGATCCCGAGGGCATGTGGCTGGCCGAGACCGCGGCCGACACGCCCACCCTGGAAGCCCTGGCCGAAGCCGGGGTGAAGTTCACCATCCTGGCTCCGCGCCAGGCCAAGGCCGTGCTGGGCGGGCACGACGACTGGGTGAACGTGGGGGACGGCGGGCCGGACGTGTCCCGGCCGTATTGGGCCGATCTGCCGTCTGGCCGGGTACTGGCCGTGTTTTTTTACCATGGCCCCTTGTCCCAGGCCGTGGCGTTCGAGCGGCTCATCGCGGACGGGGAGACCTTTTGGCAGCGGCTGCGGGCCGAGTCCAGCAGCCAGAAGCCGGGCGCACTCCTGCCCCTGGCCACGGACGGCGAGACCTATGGCCATCACTTCCAGTTCGGGGAGATGGGGCTGGCCTACGTGCTGGACCAGGCCCGCCAGGGCCGTGACAGCCTGGGCCTGACCAATTTCGCGGCCTATCTGCAGGCCAATCCGCCCAAACAGAAGGTGCGGCTGCACGAGCCCTCGTCCTGGTCCTGCGTGCATGGAGTGGAGCGCTGGCGCTCGGACTGCGGATGCACCACGGGCGGACATTCGGACTGGAACCAGAAGTGGCGCGTTCCCCTGCGCCAGGGGTTGGACGAGCTGGGCCAAGCCCTGGAAGCCCATTTCCAGGCCCTGGGCCCGACCTTGTTCCAGGACCACGAGGCAGCGCGTCTGGAATTCGGCCGGGTTTTGTGTGGGGCAGTGGCGCACAAGGATTTCGAGGCGTCACATTTCATTGTCAAATTATCCAAAGATTCTCTGGACAAGGCCTGGATGCTCCTGGACATGGTTCGTTGGTCCCAGGCCATGTTCGCGTCTTGCGCCTGGTTCTTTGACGAGATCTCCCGGGTGGAGCCGCGCAACGCCCTGACCTTCGCCTTGCGCGCCTTGCAACTGGCTGAAATGACTGGGGCAGGGGACTTGTCCGAGACCCTGCTGTCCCGGCTGGACCAGGTGCGGCCCAATGACCCGCGCTTTGACACCGGCCGGGAGCTCTGGGAACGCGAGGTGGCGCCCAGGGGCGAGGACCAGGCCCGCATCCTGGCCCTGGCCCTGACCGTGCTGCACGCCCGCGGGGAACTGACCGTGGGCGCCAGCGCCCTGGCCTGGCCCGGGGCGTCGGTGGCCGTGCGCCACGAGCCGGACGGAGGGGATTCGCGCGGCACGGCCCTGCTGTCCTGGCGGTTCGGAGCCCAGGAGTTGGAGATGTCCTGGACCTGGCAGGACCGGGATGAGCATGATCCCTTTGCCGGGACCATTCTGGTGCAGGGCGAGGGGGGCGAGGAAGCCATCCGGCCGCAGGACATGTTTTGGAAGAACAGGGAGTTGGCCGTGCTGGGCTGGCTGGACGCCGAGCGCGACGCCCTGCGCGACCAGTGGACCAGGCTGGGCCTGGAGGCTCTGCCCAGGTTCCTGGAGTTTCGGGCCCATCAGTTCGCCCAGGTGGGCGAGGACTATTGGGCCGCGCTCTGGCCCGGCCTGGCCCTGGCCTTCATCCTGTCCGATCAGGACCCGGCTCCCAGGCAGGACCTGCTCAAGTTCCTGACCACGCATGGGGACAGCCACTCGGCCCGGGAGCATTTGTGCAGGCACGTGGGCGGGCTGGTGGCCCAGGCCCTGGAGGCCGGGGAAACCGGCAGGGCGCGCACCCTGGTGGAGCGGACCCGGCTCATGGGCCTGGAGCCGGACCTGTGGCGGGCCCAGAACGTGCTGTATGATCAGGGCCTGGATCAGGCCGACAAAAAGATCAGGAAATTGATTGGGTTCGAATAAACCCTCAAGTCGTGCTTGAAGGTTTGGATAGGCCTAGAAATCCAGGACCAGCCCCGTGTGCAGGCCCGTGACCTTGCAGCGCAGATGGGACTGGAGCCAGGCCAGGGCTTGGCTGCCCGTGCAGTGGCCCGCGGCCACGAACCGGGCCCCGCACTGCTCGATGGCCCGGGCGGTCTCCTCGCGCGCTTCGTTGGGCGCTCCGTACAGATGCAGCCCGCCCAGGATGGCGTAAAAGCGGTGGATTCCCAGCCGCTTGGCCGCGCAGTCCAGGGTGTTGGCCAGGCCCGAGTGGCAGCAGCCCAGCACCAGCACCGGGCCCTTGGCGGTTTCCGCCACCAGGCAGGCGTCGTCAGCCACGTAATCCGGCTGGGTTCCTTCCCGGTCCAGGAAGAATCCGGCCACGGACTGGAAATTCCCCTCGATCCTGGGGATGTCGGCCAGCATGTGCAGTCCCTGGTCCAGCCTGGACGCGGAATGCACGCGTACGAACTCCGGGATCAGGCCCGGAATGCCGATCTGCTTGGGTTCGCCGCGCCCCACGTTGTAGCGGGTGAGCACGATGTCCTCGTGCCCGAACACCGGCCCCTGGAACCCGGCCTCGAACAACTCCTCCAGGCCGCCGGTGTGGTCGTAGTGGCCGTGGGACAGGGCCAGGCCCGCGGCCTGGGTGACGTCGATTTCCAGGGTCTGGGCCGAGCGCAGGAACAAACCGCTCTGGCCGGTGTCCCAGAGCCAGAGCGCGCCCGAGTCCAGGTGCAGGGCCATGGCCAGGCCCCACTCGGACCCGTACCCCTTGGACCGGGTGTTGTCGGCCAGCAGGGTGATCTTCATGCCTGGGCCTGCTTGCCGTCCTTGAACAGTTTGTAGTTCAGCGCGTCCACCACGGCCTGCCAGGCGGCCTCGATGATGTTGTGGGACACGCCCACCGTGGTCCAGCGGTCGGTCTTGTCCGAGGACTCGATGAGCACGCGTACGAAGCTGGCCGTGCCCCCGGTGTCGCGCACCGCCCCGGAGATGACGCGGACCTTGAAGTCGGTCAGCCTGACGTCCTGGATGGACGGATAGAACCGCTCCAGTCCCTTGCGCAGGGCGCGGTCCAGGGCGTTGACCGGTCCGTTGCCCGTGGCCGCGGTGTGTTCCTTTTGTCCCTTGACCGAGACGATGACCGTGGCCTCGGATTGGGGCTGGTTGTCCTCCTCGCGCTTGGAGTCCACCACGAAGAAGTTGTGGAAGGTGAAGTATTCCGTGTCCTCGCCCAGGAACTGGTTGAGCAGCAGCTCGAAGCTGGCTTCGGCCACGGAGTACTCGAAGCCCATGGCCTCGCGTTCCTTGATGCAGTCCAGCAGGCTGCCCAGGCGCGGGTCGTTCTTGTCCAGGTCCGTGCCGCACTGCTTGGCCATGTAGATGATGTTGGACTTGCCGGCCAGGTCGGACAGGAGCACGCGCTGCTTGTTGCCCACCACCTCGGGCTTGATGTGCTCGTAGGTCTCGGGGTTCTTGAGCACGGCCGAGACGTGCATGCCGCCCTTGTGCGCGAACGCGGCCTGGCCCACGTAGGGTTGGCGCAAAAACGGGCGCAGATTGGCCACTTCGGTGATGAAGCCTGAGATTTCCGTGAGTTTCTTCAGGTTTTCCGGGCCGATGGTCCGGATGCCCATCTTGAGCTCCAGGTTGGAGATGATGGAGCACAGGTTGGCGTTGCCGCAGCGTTCGCCGTATCCGTTCATGGTCCCCTGGACCTGGACCGCGCCGTTTTCCACCGCGGCCAGGGTGTTGGCCACGGCCAGCTCGGCGTCGTTGTGGCAGTGGATGCCGAAGGGCGTGTCCGGCACGGCCTTTTTCAGGGCCTGCAGAACTTCCTCGATCTCGTGGGGCAGGCGGCCGCCGTTGGTGTCGCAGGGGATGAGCACGTCGGCTCCGGCCTGGGCCGCGGCCTTCATGCAGGCCAGGGCGTAGTCCGGATTGGCCCGGAAGCCGTCGAAAAAGTGCTCGGCGTCGAAGATGACCTCGTCCATGCGCTCCTTGAGCCAGGCCACGCTGTTGGTGATCAGCTCCAGGTTGCGCTCCAGGCTCACGCCCAGGGCGTCGCGCACGTGCAGATCCCAGGTCTTGCCGAAGATGGTGGCCACGCGCGCGCCGGACTCCACCACCGCCGCCAGGCCGGTGTCGTCCGCCGGGGCGTTCATGGGGTGGTGTGTGGCGCTGAACGCGGTCAGCCGGGCGTTCCTGAGCTCGACCTCGGCCATGCGCTGGAAGAATTTCTTGTCCGTGGGGTTGGAGCCGGGATAGCCGCCCTCGATGTAGTGCACGCCCAGTTCGTCGAGCTTCCTGGCCACCAGGATCTTGTCCTCGCAGGTCAGGTTGAACTCCTCGGCCTGGGTGCCGTCCCGCAGCGTGGTGTCGTATATCTGGACTTCCCTCATGGCGTCTCGCAGGTGGGCTTGTTGTCCTTGTCCAGCTCGAACGCGGCGTGCAGGGTGTTCACGGCCAGTTCGGTGTATTTCTCGTGGATCAGGCAGGTGACCTTGATCTCCGAGGTGGAGATCATGAGGATGTTGACGTTTTCCGCGGCCAGGGCCCGGAACGCCTTGCTGGCCACGCCCGAGTGGTTGCGCATGCCCACGCCGATGAGCGTGACCTTGCACACGTTTTTGTCCACCAGGACTTCCTCGTAGTTGATGGTGGACTTGAGGCCCTCGATGATGGACTTGGTCTGTTCCACGTCGGCCCGGGGCACGGTGAAGGTCATGTCCGTGAGGCCGTCCTTGGACAGGTTCTGGATGATCATGTCCACGAGTATCTTCTGGTCCGCGATGGGGCCGAAGATGGAGGCGGCGATGCCCGGCTGGTCGGGAACATGGACCAGGGTGATGCGGGCCTGGTCGCGGTCGTAGGCGATACCGGATACGAGCACGGCTTCCATGTTGTCGTCCTCCTTGGTCACGATGGTGCCGCACTCGTCGGAAAAGGTCGAGCGCACATGCACCTTGACGTTGTATTTCTTGGCGAATTCAACGGAGCGGATCTGGAGCACCTTGGCTCCCATGCTGGCCATCTCCAGCATCTCGTCGTAGGCGATGCGGTCCAGCTTGCGCGCCGATGAGCAGATGTTGGGGTCGGTGGTGAACACGCCGGGGACATCGGTAAAGATCTCGCAGACCTCGGCCTTGGTCGCGGCGGCCAAGGCCACGGCCGAGGTGTCGGACCCGCCCCGGCCCAGGGTGGTGATGCGGTCGCCCTGGTCGAAGCCCTGGAACCCGGCCACGGCCAGCACGTCGTAGTCCCGGAACATGTCCCGCAGCCGGTCCGTGTCGATGGACAGGATGCGGGCCCGGCCGTAGGAGCAGTCCGTGCGGATCAGGGCCTGGAAGCCGAGCACCGAGCGGGCCCGGATGCCGTTGGCGTTGAGCAGGATGGCGAACAGGGCGCTGGAGACCTGTTCCCCGGTGGAGACCAGGGAGTCCATTTCCGCCTTGTCCGGGCAGGAGGCCCATTGGTCGGCCAGGTCCAGGAGGCGGTTGGTCTCCCCGGCCATGGCCGACAGCACCACCACGACCTTCTTGCCCTGG
>CAXXNS010000009.1:0-313488 GCA_963666895.2 Desulfovibrionaceae bacterium
CCAGGGAGAGGTCGACCATGAACAGGGCGGCCATGACCGGGGCCGCGATCTTGATGGCCAGGAGGAATATCTGCTCGGAGAAGGCCAGGACCTCGTGGGTCAGCTCCGGGGTCAGGAGCAGGCCGCCCGGCGGCACCAGCTCGAAGCTCTTGCCCAGGGCGGTCATGAGGTAGAGCGGGCCGTTGAGCACCAGGAAGACCAGCATGACCACCATGTACAGGAAGTGGGCCGTGACCGCCTCGGACACGCCGGTCACCGGGTCCACCACGTTGATCATGGCGAAGCCCATCTGGAAGCCGATGATCTGACCCCCGGTCTGCACGGCCGCGAACAGGAAGTTGACCAGCAGGCCCAGGACCAGGCCGAGGATGATCTCACCGAGGAACATGGTGGCGATCTCCCAGCCGTTGTTGGGCATGAGGGTGCCGGGGAACGAGAGCTGGGGCCAGATGGCCAGGGTCAGGACCAGGACGATGGCTCCCTTGACCATGTTGGGCACGGACTGGCCGCCGAAAAAGGGCAGCAGGAAAAGCACGATGCTGACGCGGAACATCGTCAGGAAGAAGCTTAAGAGCTGGTTGGGGTCGAACTGGAAAAAGTCCATGCGTCAGTCCTGCAATTGATCGCTGCGCCGAAAAGCGTGGTTTTCGGCTTGCTCCGCCGCCTTCCGGCGGCGCACCGTCCTTTCGGACGACGTAGAAGCCATGCTTTTTATTTCTGAGATGGCTTCTAGCAAACTGCGGGCCAGAGCCCGTGGGGTGATTGTCTAAAAAAATGTTTATACATGGATCGACCGTGCCTGGAAAGCACGGGAATGGGCATGAAAAAGCCCCCGCGGACGGGGGCTTGGAAAGTCGGATGGAGTCGGGCCTAGTCCAGGATGTAGTGCATGGGATCCACCGGCAGCCCGGCCAGGCGGACCTCGTAGTGCAGGTGCGGGCCCGTGGAGCGGCCGGTGTTGCCCACATAGCCGACGAGTTCGCCGCGGGCCACTTCCTGCCCCACCTTGACTTCCAGGCTCTGCATGTGCCCGTAGCGGGTCAGCAGGTCGTCGCTGTGGGCCAGTTTGATGGACAGGCCGTAGGAGCCGTCACGCCCGGCGAAGATGACCTTGCCCGAGGACGGGGCGTAGACCGGGGTGCCGGGAGGCGCGGAGATGTCCACGCCCTTGTGGAACTCGCGCTTGCCCGTGAATTTGCTGGTGCGCCAGCCAAAGGCCGAGGTCACCCAGCCCGAGGTGGGCCAGACCGAGGGGATGGTCTCCAGCATGGACTCGTTGCTGCGCAGGACGTGGAGGATTTCCTGCTGGCGGACCTCCTCCAGGCGGGCTTCCACGTTGAGCTGGTTCAGGAAGTCGTGCATCTTGCGGGCCAGCAGCTCCTGGCGGTAGAGCGGCAGGTAGTCCTCGGCGAAATCCGCGCCGGTGGGGCCGCCCTGGGGATTGACGGTCTCCCCGGACTGCTGGTCGATGTTCATCATGACCCGGAGTTTGGAGTCGAAGCTCTGGATGCGGGTGAGGTTTTCCTGAAGGTTGGCGATCTTTTGGGACAGGCTTAAAAGCTGGGTCTTTTGCTCCTGGACGGTCTTTTCGGACAGGTTGAGGCCGCGTTCGATCAGGGTGTAGTCCTGATAGTAATTCCAGAGGATTACGTTTCCTGCAGCAAGGGCTGCCATAAGAAGCAGCCCGAACAGAAACATCCACCCCTGCACCTGGAGTTTTCTGCACGACCCCTGTTTGTCTCGAAAGACAACGATGTGATATTTTCTCAGGAGCATAGTCTTTTTGAAAGGTTAGAAGGAAGCCCCCGTAAGCAGTCCCTCACCGCTGCTGGGGTAATACTGCAGAGTTCATTTCAAGTCAAGTTGGTGCCGTCTCAGAGCGTTAAAAACATTGTTTTTTATTCGTGCATGTTGCCGCCAAGAATCGGCCAGCCAGCGGCTTATTTCATCCCGTTTGCTGACCCCGTTGGAGGGGCACGTGTTTTCCCATATAGGCAATCCCCATTGCCGTGCCGCGGCCTTGATGAACTTTTTTTCCACGCTCAGGGCCGGGCGGATGACCTTGAGCCTGCCCTGGAAAAAGGACTCGGCGTGGGACATGCCCTCGACGCGGCCGTTCTGGAACAGGTTCATGAAGAAGGTGGCGGCCAGGTCATCCACGGTGTGGCCAAAGGCCAGGTGGGTCAGGCCGTAGGTCCGGCAGAGCTCGAAGAGCCGCTTGCGCCTGAGCAGGGCGCAAAAGAAGCAGGGGGAGTTGGCCCGGTTCTCGTCCGAATGGGCCCGGGGGCCGTAGTCCGTGACCTCCAGGTGGCCGCTGACGCCGTGTTTGGCCAGCCAGTCGGCCAGGGGGACGTGCTCGCCGGGCACGAAGCCGGGATTGACGTGCAGGGCCATGATCTCGAAGGAAAAGGGCACGATGGCCTGGCGGATGCGCAGCACGTGGAGCAGGGTGAAGCTGTCCACCCCGCCGGACACGGCCACGCCCACGCGGGCGCCCTCGTGGACCATGGCCGACTGCTGCATGAGCTTGCCGACGCCGGCCACGCATTGTTTCTGGGCGAAGGAGAGTTTACCGAACGAGGCCATGCGGATTTCCCGACCAGGAGTCTGCGGCCCGTCCGGGGCCGCGGTTCGGTTGGGCATAGAGGAATCCGCCTTGACTTGCAAGGCCGCTGCGGCTAGATTCTCTCGCTTGCGCTGCCGGCGGTGCCGCCGAGCGGCGCGATCCCGGACCCAGGCCATTGACAGGCCGCCCGGACGACTTATGTT
Organism: Desulfovibrionaceae bacterium; assembly: GCA_963666895.2. Taxonomy (GTDB): domain Bacteria; phylum Desulfobacterota; class Desulfovibrionia; order Desulfovibrionales; family Desulfovibrionaceae. The sequence goes on from CAXXNS010000009.1 coordinate 2,770, forward strand.
CATGCCCGGGATCAGGGCCAAGCCCAAGACCCGACCGCAGGAGAATTTCATGGCCAGAATTACAGTAGAAGATTGCCTCAAAGAGGTCGGCAACCGGTTTCTCATCGTCCAGATGGCCATCAAGCGTGTCAAGCAGTACCGCGAGGGGTACGACCCGCTGGTGGAGAGCAAGAACAAGGAAGTGGTGTCCTCCCTGCGGGAGATCGCCGCTTCCAAGGTCTTGCCCGCCGAGGACATCAGCGAGGCCGGGGTGACCGCGGAAGCCGTTGCCGATTAGGAGCATGGCCAAGCGCTGCTTTTACGAAGTCCTGGGCGTCGAGAAGACCGCCGGCGAGGACGAAATCAAGCGGGCCTACCGCAAGCTCGCGTTCGAATACCATCCCGATCGCAATCCGGACGACGACGAGGCCGAATCCAAGTTCAAGGAAGCGGCCGAGGCGTACGATTGCCTGCGCGATGCGGACAAGCGGGCCCGGTACGACCGGTTCGGCCACGAGGGCGTGGGCAACGGCTACTCCCAGGGCTTCACGGACGTCCACGACATCTTTGACTCCTTCTCCGACATCTTCGGCGACCTGTTCGGGTTCGGCCGTTCCCGGGGGCCCAGGCCCCAGGCCGGCGCGGACCTGCGCTACAACCTGACCGTGTCCTTCAGGGACGCGGCCAAGGGCGCGGAGGTGGACCTCAAGATCCCCCGCGAGACCACCTGCCCCGAGTGCAAGGGCACGGGCGCCGAGCCCGGCACCGAGCCCGAGATCTGCCAGCAGTGCGGCGGCAGCGGCCGGGTGCAGCAGGCCCAGGGCTTTTTCCGCATCGCGGTCACCTGCCCGGTCTGCCGGGGCCAGGGCCGGATCATCGAGAAATACTGCGCCAAGTGCCGTGGCCGCGGCTCCGTGCCCGAGACCCGCGACCTCAAGGTCCGCATCCCGGCCGGAGTGGACGACGGTGCCCGCCTGCGCCTGCGCGGCGAGGGCGAGGCCGGCCTGCACGGCGGCCCGGCGGGCGACCTCTACGTGGTCATCAACGTGGAATACGACAAGACGTTCCGCCGCCACGGACAGAACCTGGTGGTCCTGGCCGAGGTGAGCATGATCCAGGCCGCCCTGGGCGCCAAGGTGCAGGTTTCCACCCTGGACGAGCCCGTGACCGTGGACGTGCCCAAGGGCACTCAGTCGGGCGAGATCTTCCGGCTGCGCGGCCTGGGCCTGCCCCACGTGGGCAGCGGGGCCAAGGGCGACCTGCTGGTGGAGATCAGGGTGCTTACGCCCACCCGGATCAACAAGCGCCAGGAGGAGCTTCTCCACGAGTTCGCCAAGATCGAGGACGAGAAGCCCTTGACCAAGGCCAAGGATTTCTTCAAGAAAACAGTCGGCAAGGTCATGGGGGAATAGCATGGGCGACAACAAGCTGACCCACGTGGACGCCGAGGGCGCCGCCCGCATGGTGGACGTGTCCGGCAAGGCGGTCACGGCCCGAACGGCCCGCGCCCGGTGCAAGGTGCTGCTGGCCCCGAAGACCTTCGCCATGCTCACGGACAAGTCCCTGCCCAAGGGCGAGGCACTGGGAACGGCCCGCATCGCGGGCATCCAGGCGGCCAAGAAGACCGCCGAGCTCATCCCGCTCTGCCATCCCCTGCCCATCACCTTTGCGGACGTGCGCCTGATCCCCCTGGACGGGGAGAACGCCGTGGAGGTGGAGAGCGAGGTGCGGACCACCGCGCCCACGGGCGTGGAGATGGAGGCCCTGGTGGCGGCCCAGATCGCCGCGGCCACGCTCTACGACATGGTCAAGGCCGTGCAGAAGGACGTGCGCATCACGGACCTGCGCGTGGTGTACAAGTGCGGGGGCAAGTCGGGCGAGTTCGTGAACGACTAGATTTCAACCCGCGTTCAAAAGTAAGCGGCCCCCGGGAAACCGAGGGCCGCTTTTTTTGTTGCCTTGTGACCTTTGGGCTACCAGATCTCGCGGACCTTCACGCCCTCGCCGGCCATAAACTTTTTGATGTCCGGCAGGGTCCATTCACCGTAGTGCACGATGGATGCGATGAGCGCGGCCGAGGCCAGGCCGTCCGTGACCGCCTCCACCATGTGCTTGGGATGGCCCGCGCCGCCCGAAGCGATGACCGGGATGCTCACGGCCCGCACCACCTTGCGGGTCAGCTCGATGTCGTAGCCGTCCTTGGTGCCGTCCGCGTCGATGGAGTTGAGGCAGATTTCGCCCGCGCCCAGGGTTTCTCCGGCGATGGCCCAGTCGATGGCGTCGATGCCCATGGGCTTGCGTCCGCCGTGGATGACCACCTCGAAGCCCGAGGGGATGTCCTCGGACTTGGGCACGCGCTTGACGTCCATGCCCAGGACCACGCACTGGCTGCCGAACCTAGCCGCGCCCTCGGAGATGATATCCGGGTTCTTCACGGCCCCGGAGTTGACCGACACCTTCTCGGCCCCGGCCAGGAGCGCGTCGCGCATGTCCTGCACCGAGTTGATGCCCCCGCCCACGGAGAAGGGGATGAAGATCACCGAGGCCACCTTCTCCACCACGTCCAGGAAGATGCCGCGTCCCTCGCTGGAGGCGGTGATGTCGTAGAACACGATCTCGTCAGCGCCTTGCTCGTAGTAGAGCTGGGCCGTTTCCACGGGATCGCCGATGTCCACGTTGCCCTTGAACTTGATGCCCTTGGTCAGCTTGCCGTCGCGCACGTCCAGGCAGGGAATGATTCTCTTGGAAAGCATCAGCTGTTCTCCAGGCAGAAGTCATGGAAGTTCTTGAGCAGGGCCAGGCCGGGCCGTCCGGATTTTTCCGGGTGGAACTGCACGGCCCACAGGCCGGGCCGTCCGTGGAAGGAGCAGAACTCGCGGCCGTAGGTGGTCACGCCGAGGATGAATTCCTCCCGGGGCGCGGGATAGTAGGAGTGCACGAAGTAGAACTCGGCCCCTTCCTCGATGCCGTCGAACAGGGGGCAGTCGTCGGTCAGCCGGACCTGGTTCCAGCCGATGTGCGGCACCCGGATGGGCACGTCGTTTTCGTCGGTCCAGGAGGGGTTGAACAAACGGCATTCGCCCGGGATCACGGCCAGGGCCTTGGTGTCGTTCTCTTCGGAGTAGTCCAGCAGGATCTGGCAGCCCACGCAGATGCCCAGCAGGGGCTTCTCCTGCCAGATGAGAGCCTTGAGAATTTCGTCCAAACCTCCGCCGGTGAGCTCGTCCATGGCCGCGCCGGCCGCGCCCACGCCCGGGAAGATGATGCCCTGGGCCTGGGAAAGCCGGTCCGGGTCGGCTGTTATCTCATTCTCGATATTCAGGAAATCGAGGGCCCTGCGGACGCTTGTCTGGTTGCCCGCGGAGTAGTCCAGTATGGCCAGCATAGAGCGGCTCCTTTGTACTGATTTGCCCTGGCGTTAGTAAAATTCCTGACCGAACACAAGCGGCAAGAAGTGCAAAATCTTGCCTTGTGGTGCAGGTTTGACGGCCGATGCCTGCGCAATGGGCAGAGTGTCAAAAAATAATTACTATTATATCAATATGTTAATTATTGGCATGCTCTTCGCAAAGGTGTGGGGCAAACGGAGGCAATTCCATGTTCGAGCAGATAATGCACACCGCACTGGTTCTCGTCTCCCTGGCCGGGCTGGGATTGTTCCTGGCACGTCTGGACCGCGCCTGCCGGGCGTTGGCGTCCACCAACTCCAAGGACCAGCGGTCCGGAGAATAGAGCCGACCGGGCCGTCCGGCCCGCGGTTTTTCCCACAGAGTGATTTGTTGCGCCCGGAAACGGGCAGGATGCGCTGGTGCGCCTAGCGCGGCAGGAGCCTGAGGATCAGGTCCCCGGCCACGGGCCCCAGCTTCTTGCCCAGTCCCTTGAGCCGGATGGGCTTGCCCGGCGCGAAGTCCGGCGGCAGGGTCACGGCCACGATCTTGGCCCGGGGCGAGAACCGCTGGTGCACCGAAATGCGCAGGGTCCGGCCCGGAAAGAGCATGGAGGCCGGGAAGTGCATGGTGCGCTCTTCGTCGAACTGCTTGCGGAACCAGTGCTTGGCCCCGCCGAAGATGCCCCGGGACAGGTCCAGGCTGAAGCGGCGATCGCCCCAGCTCAGCTCCAGCCTGCGGTCCCGCAGCCGCCTCGGAGCCCGCGCGCCCGGGTTCTTGGTGCGCACTTCCTGGTAGATGTCCTCGAACACCTTGCGGGCAAAGGAATCCTTGAGCAGGTCGCGGAGCAACTCCTCTTCCTTGCCCGTGCCCATGGACGAGTTTCTGGTCCGGCCGGATTTGGGCGGGGTCCAGCTTTTTTTTTCGCTGCGCCGTTTCTGCTTGGCGTAGGCCCCGGCCGCGTCCGCGGGCCTGGCCTTGGGTCCCGGCTGGGCCTTTGGACCGGGGTCGGCTTTGGACTCGGTCTTGGCCTGGGCTCCGGCATGGGGTCCGGCATGGGGTCCGGCCGTGCGGGCGTGGTACCCGGCCCGTTCCTCTTGGGCCAGGGCCTTGGACAGCAGCACGTAGGCCTCGTTGACCTGGCGGAAGCCCTCCACGGCCTCGGGAGAGGAGTTGAGGTCCGGGTGAAGCTTGAAAGCCAGCTTGCGGAAGGCCGACTTGATTTCATCAAGGGTCGCGCCGGGGGGTACTCCCAGGATGGTGTAGCACTGGCGCAGGTCCATGATGGTCAGTCCTCGTCCCGTTCGGGAGGTTCGGTCAGGAGCGCGTTGGGATCGCTGTGGGGGTCGTGCCCCAGAAGCCCGTTCTCGGCCAGGTACTCCCGGCCTTGGCGCACGAACTCGGCGTGCCCGGCCTCGGGGTTGATGCCCGGACAGTAGTCCTGGACCATCTCCCAACTGGCCTCGTCCACCAGGTTGCCCCGGAAAAAGGGCCAGGCGCGGCAGATGTCGGGCCGGGCCGGGTGCACACCGCAGCCCACGCCCTGCTCGAAGAACACGCAGTACCCGTCGGGACCGGTCTTCAGGTTGGGCTTGGAGCCCTTGTCCGCACCGTAGCGTTCCAACAGCTCCGCCCGGGTCAGGCCCAGGTGCGCGGCCAGCCGTTCGGCGTCCGAGGGTTTGAGGATGATGCCGCCCTCGCCGTGGCAGCAATGGCCGCAGCGCTGGCAGGAAAAGGCGATGAGGGTCGTGGTCATGGACGTCCTTGTTCAGCGGGGGAAGAAGCGGCTGTGGGCCACGGCCAGGCAGAAGTCCTCCACCACGGCCACGCCGGAGCCCTCCAGGACGGCCTCGGCCTCCGGGCTGGTCACGCCCTGCTGCATCCAGAACAGGATGGGCCGGGGGGTCATGGCCAGGACCTCGCGGGCATGGGCCGGGCAGTGCTCCGGGGCCCGGAACAGGTCCACCAGGTCCACGGGCTCGGGGATGTCGGCCAGGCTCGGGTAGGTGGTCAACCCCCAGACGTCCTTGCGCTTGGGGTGGACCGGGATGACCTTGTAGCCCTGCTCGATGAGGTAACGGCCCACTCCGTCCACGGGCCGCGAGGGCTTGTCCACCGCGCCCACGATGGCGATGGCCTTGACCTTGGAGAGCAGCGCGGTTAGCTCTTTGTCACTGGGTTGCATGGCAATAATCCTCGTTTGATTCGGCTCGCAAGCGTACTCCAATCCGCTGTGAATGCCTAGCCCCGGGCGCTGCCGTCCGTTCCCGCCACATAGGAGTCGTCATGGTTCAGGAAGTCTACCACCTGTCGCGCCACGAACTGGAACTGCGCTGGTCCAAGGCCCGCGCCGCCCTGGCCGAACTGGCCCCGGAAGCGGGCGGCCTGCTCGTGTTCCAGCGTATGCACATCTACTGGCTCACCGGCACCCTGGCCATGGGCGCCTGCTGGCTGCCGCTCGAAGGCGAGCCCGTGCTCTTCTGCCGCAAGGGCATCGAGCGGGCCCGGGCCGAGAGCGCGGTGCGGTCCATCGTGGAGTTCCGGTCCTTCAAGGATTTGTCGCCCCTGGCCAAGGAGGCGGGCAACCCCCTGGCCAAGACCGTGGCCGTGCAGACGGCCGGGCTGTCCTGGCAGATGGGGGACATGCTCAAGGCCCGGGTCACGGACACGGCCTTCGTGCCCGGGGACACGGCCCTGGCCGTGGCCCAGTCCGTGAAGACCGGCTTCGAACTGGACGTCCTGCGCCGCTGCGGGGCCAAGCACCACCAAGCGCTCCACGACCTGCTGCCCGGCCGCATCGCCCCGGGCATGACCGAGCAGGAGATCGCCCACATCTCCTGGGAGGTGTTCTACTCCCTGGGCCACATGGGGCACATGCGCATGCAGTCGTTCGGCGAGGAGATATTCCTGGGCCACGTGTCGGCCGGGGAGTCGGGCAACCACTCCAGCGCCTTCAACGGCCCCCTGGGCGTGGTGGGCGAGCACCCGGCCATCCCCTACATGGGCTCGGCCGAGATCACCTGGCAGCCGGGCTCGGTGCTGGCCTGCGACATCGGCTTCTCCCTGGAGGGTTACTGCACGGACAAGACCCAGGTCTATTTCGCCGGGCCCGGGTCGGTCCTGCCCGACGAACTCCGCCGGGCCCACGACTTCTGCATCCGGATCCAGGCCAGGGCGGCCGAGACGGCCAAACCGGGCAATACCCCGGCCCAGGTCTGGCAGGCGTCCCTGGAACTGGCCGAGAGCGAGGGCATGATGGAGGGGTTCATGGGCCAGGGCGGCAACAAGGTGCCCTTTGTGGGCCACGGCATCGGTCTGGCCATCGATACCTATCCGCCCCTGGCCGCCGGGTTCGACCGGCCCCTGGAAGCGGGCTGCGTCCTGGCCATCGAGCCCAAGCAGGCCGTGCCCGGGCTGGGCATGGTCGGGGTGGAGAACACCTTCGAGGTGCGCGAAGGCGGCGCGGCCTGCATCACGGGCGACGAGTACGAAATCGTCTGCGTGGAGTAGGCTCAAACCGCCAGCACGTCCTCCAGGCATTGGGCCGCGTCCCGGACCACTCCGGGACAGAGGTCGGCCAGGATTTTCTTTTCCCTGAGCATGGGCCAGTCCTCCGGGACGTTGTAGCCTTCCTTGGCCAGGATGTCCCTGCACTGCGTGGAGCCCCGCCGTTCCTGGAAGCGTTTCAGGAACAGGGCGGTGGCCTCGTAGACCATCTTCTGGCGTTCCTTGTCCGTGTTGTCCGGATCGGCCAGGATCAGGCCGAGCAGGATGCAGGCGCCGTTGACCGCGCCGCAGACGTTCCCGGTCAGGCCGAGTCCGCCGCCCAGCCCCGCGCCCAGCCGCACGGCCAGGGTCCGGTCCAGCCCGTAGTCCGGGCCAAAGGCGGCCAGCATGGACTGGGAGCAGGACATCCCCGAGATCAACAGTTCCGCAGCGTATTCAGCCTTGCTCATGATTCCTCCTCGTCCGATCCGGTCGGGGTCGGGCTCTCCTGTTCGGCCTGGATCGCCTGGGCCTCCATTTCCTGGTCCATGTCCACTCGGCAGAGGGTCACGCCCATGAGCAGGAACAGGGTCAGCAGGTTCTGGACCAGGGTCACGGCCACGGCCCCGGGGATGCTGAGAGATTGGTCCATGCGGGACAGGATGATGCCGCCCAGCACGGCCAGGCCCGGGTTGGCCAGGGCCATGCCCAGGGCCCATTTCCGGGTGCGCATGAACAGGGCGCGCATGGACTGCACCCCGACAATGAAGTCGCGTCCGGCCGCGGCGGCCAGGAAATAGGTCATGATGATATTCTGGGCCGCGGTCAGGAGCAGGACGGCCAGGGAGCCGACCACCGCGCCCAGGTACATCAGGGGCATGGCCAGCACGGAACCGGCGATGTTCACGGCCACGCCCATGACGAAGTAGTAGGCGAAGAGCCACAGGCTGCCGACAAAGAAGCGCTTGACCAGGGGGTCGTCCGTGAGCCCGGCCATCTGGCTCCAGGCCGCGTAGGCGAATCCGGCCATGAAGTAGAGCTTGCCCATGCGGATGGCCGTCTGGGCCCAGGATTCCGGGGACAGGGGCTGGAGGTAGTCCAGGCCGACCAGCAGGGCGGCCGCCCCCAGCCAGGGCAGGAGCAGCCCCTGGGACGCGAGCATGGTGCGTTGGAACAGGGAGTTGTTTGATGCCACGGGTTCTCCTCGGGCGGGAAGGGGTTGAATCGGTTTCGTCCCTTCCCTTACCCGGGGAGTGTGGATCGTTCAAGCGGTCATGATGGGCGATTTTTCCTGGCCAGGCTTCTGTACGCCGCGCTGAGCCCCCAGGGCAGCAGGGTGGACACCGCCAGGACGATGGCGAACTTGAGCAGGGCCGCGAGGGTGCTGGACATCAGGAGCCATTGCGTGACCACGCAGACCGGCAGGTGCATCAGGTAGATGTCGTAGGACGAGGCGGCCAGGCTGGCGGTCATGGAACCGGGCCTGCCTGCGAACCGTTGGAACAGGGCCAGCAGCAGGCCCAGCCAGGCCAGGCAGAAGAACACGCGAAGGCTGGACTGGAGCAGGCCGAGATGGAAGGGCAGGGGCGTGGCGGTCATGAGCAGGGCCGGCGAGACCGCGAGGAACAAGGCCAGCATGGTCACCGAAGCGGCCAGCCAGGCCCAGAGCGGACCGGGCAGCCTGCCGTTTCGCAGCCACCCTCCCTGGTACGCGGCCACGCCCAAAAGGAAGAAGCCCAGGTACAGGGGAATCCGGACCGGCTGGAAGAGCAGCCAGCCCAGGTTCAGCCAGGACCATTCCATCATGGTCGTGCCCAGACCGGCCATGGCCAGGGCCATGAGCAGTCCGGCCAGGGCCAGGGCCGACAGGCTGCGTCCCGGATTCGAGGGCTCCCGCCGGACCTTGCCCCTGGGAACCAGGGCGTAGAGCAGGAAAAAGCAGAGCAGCAGGGAAATGAACCAGACGTGGAACTGGCTGAACTGGAAGCCGTATTGGGAGTAGTCCGGCATGCCCTGGACCAGATGCGCCTCGGGAACGAGCGCGCGGGAGAGATAGTCGATCCAGTAGGACGGCAGGGGCGGTACGGGCAGGTTCCTGGTGGTCATGGCGATCCAGGGGATGATGGGGATCAGGCAGGCGCAGACCAGCACCAGGGGCAGGCCCAGGCGGCGGAGCTTGGCGCGGACGAACCGCCATCTTCCCCGGGCGTCCAGGGAGGGCGGGGCGAAGTATCCGGCCAGGAAGAACAGCACGGGCAAGGGGAAGACGTCCAGGAGCAGGGTCAGGACGTCGATTCCGGGCACGGAAGAGCTGTCCGGCGCGTACCACCACACGGCCCATTGGCTGTAGGCCATAGCGGCATGGAGCACGACAATGGCCAGGACCAGGGCGCTGCGCAGACTGTCGAGGTGATGGAGACGGTTATTCATGGTTTTCTCCCTGGTTGGCGGCGAGATTGTTTCGGGTGCCCTGGATTCCGGCCAGGGCGAAATGGAAGGCGTGGTCGATGAATCTGTCCAGTTGCTCCGTGACCGCGGCCTGGAAGAAACTTTCGGCCGCGGGCCAGACCACCGCGGGATAGAGCAGCGGCCCCAGGACGCTGACCAGGCAATGCCCGGCAGTGGTCTGGTCGGCGTTTGGGCCGAGCAGCTCCAGGATCAGGTTCATGAATCGTTCGGTCTGGGGGGCCACCAGATGCTGCGTGGCCTCGGCCAGAAACGGGGAGGGATGCACCATCTCGGACAGGAAGATGGTTGTGAACTCGCGGCCAAGGGGCTGCTCCGCATAGAGCAGGGAGCAGTAGATACGCACGTACCGGCGCAGCCGTTCCTCAGGAGGCAGGTCGGGCGGCGCGTCCGCGTCCGCCTCGTCCCAGCGCTTGCCCAGTTCGCCGAACATGGCCTCCAGGATGGTCCGGTACAGCCCTTCCTTGCCGTTGAAGTAATAGTTGATGGCGTTGAGGTTGGCGGCTTCGGCGTCCCGGCAGATGTCCCGCACCGTGGCGCCCTTGTAGCCCTTGGCTGCGAACAGCCGCACTCCGGCCAGGAATATCCGTAGCTTGGTGTTGTCGATGGTCGGGTCCACGGCCCCTCCTAATACAAACGTTTAATGCATTTGTATTAGAAGTGGGACAAGATGTCAAACCGTGCGCAACAGCTTTTCGTGATTGGGAAAATTTTTTGAGTCGATCAGCTCAGAGCGGCGCGCAGCACGGCCACCACGTCGTCGCGCACCATGTTGCCCGGGGTGATCTCGAACAGTGCGCCCATGGTCTGGTAGGCGTTGTCGGCCAGGGTTTCGGCGTCCTCGGGCTTGAAGCCCCAGTCGGCCAGCCGTTCGTTGGCCATGCCCACCCGGCCCAGGAGCTCGTCCAGGGCGGCCAGGAACGCGGCCGGGCGCTCGGCCTCGGGCAGCTCGTCCACCTCGTCCACGCCCATGGCCAGGGCCAGGTCGTCGAACCGCTCCGGGGACTTTTGGGACAGCCGGGCGAAGTACGGCCTGGACAGTATGGCCAGGCCCAGCCCGTGGGGCAGGTCCGGCCTGGCGGCGGACAGGGCGTGTTCCAGGGAGTGCTGGGAGGTGGCTCCGGCCTGGCCCAGGACCATGCCCGCGGCCAGGGCGGCCCAGGACAGGATGGTCCGGGCGCGCAGATTGTCCGGCTCCTCCACGGCCAGGGGCAGGGTGTGGCTGATGAGGTGCGCGGCCTCCAGGGCCAGCATGTCGGTCAGGGGCTGGCGGCGCAGGCTCAGGTAGCCCTCCACCGCGTGGAACAGGGCGTCCAGCCCGGTCAGGGCGGTCAGCCTCGGGGGCATGGACAGGGTCAACTCCGGGTCCACCACGGCCAGGGCGGGGTAGGTGGACTGATGGCGCAACGAGGGCTTTTCCGTGCCGCCGGACCGGGAGATCACCAGGCCCGGCGCGGTCTCCGAGCCCGTGCCCGCGGTGGTGGGGACGGCGATGATGGGCAGGGCCGGATTTTCGATTTCCCTGCCCTTGCCCGAGCCCGTGGCCATGTAGTCCCAGATGGAGCCCTCGTTGGCCGCGCACAGGGCCACTCCCTTGGCCGTGTCGATGGCGCTGCCCCCGCCCAGGCCGACCACCATGTCCACGCCCATGTCGCGGCAAATGGCCGCGGCCTCGTCCACCTGGTCGGATTCCGGGTTGGGCGTGACCTTGTCGTAGACCAGGCTTTTGACGCCCTGGGCCGAGAGATAACCCTGCGTTCGGGCCAGATAGCCGCGCTTGAGCATGGTTCCGCCCTTGGTGATGACGATCAGGGCCTTGTCGCCCCGGGGCAGGAAGGGCGTGGTGCTCAGCTCCTCCAGGGAGCCGTTGCCGAACAGGATGCGCGTGGGTAGATGGAACTGGAAATTGAGCATGGATTCTCCGGAATACTATGGATTGTGAATGGCCTGGTCCAGGGCCCGTTCCACCTGGGAAGCGGTGAACAGGTCGCGCAGGATCAGGGGATTGTTCGCCTTGCCTCCGGCCGGGAACACGGCCAGGGCCGGGATGGAGCGCAGGCCCAGGGCCTTGAGCAGGGCCTCGCCGGCCGGGAAGTTTTCGGACAGGTCCACGCGGATGGCCCGGACCCCGAAGTCGGCTTCCCACTTGGCCACTTTGGCGTCGGCCAGGGTGGTGGTCTCCAGAAGCTTGCACGTGGGGCACCAGTCCGCGGTGAAGTCCACCATCAGGATTTCTTCACCCAGCACCTCGTCGAATACGGCCGGGTCGAATGCTTCCCAGGGGTCCGCGCCGGAGCGCGGGTTCAGGGCCCAGAGCATGGAGCCGATGACCAGGGCCAGGGCCAGCCCCTTGAGCAGCAGAGGCCTGAATCGCGACAGCCCGGTGCCGGACTCGCGCCACAGCCAGGCGGCCACGCCGGTGGCCCAGAGCACGATGAGCGCGTGGATCAGCAGGGAGGAGGGCAGGATGTTCAGCAGGTAGATGCAGGTGGCCATGAGGAACAGGCCCACGCCTTTTTCCACGTACCAGGTCCAGGCTCCGGGCCTGGGAAAGGCGCGGGCCAGGCCCGGGAAGGCGGCCAGCCCCAGGTAGGGCGCGGACATGCCCAGGCCCACCCCGAGGAAGACCACGGCCACCACCCCTGGGGGCTGGGCCAGGGACCAGGACAGCACCCCGCCCAGGAAGGGACCGGAGCAGGGCGTGGCCAGCAGGGTGGCCAGCAGGCCGGTGAGCAGGGCCTGGGTCCGGGGATTCTTGGCCTTGCGGTCGAACTTGAGGTCCACCACGGGCAAATGGAAGACCCCGAGCATGGACAGGGCCAGGGCGAAGACCACCACGGTGATGGTCAGGACCGAACCGGGGTTCTGGAACAGCTCGCCCCAGGCCAGGCCGGTCAGGCCGAGCAGCCCGGCCAGGAACAGGAAATACAGGAGCACGCCCAGGGCGAAGAACAGGGAGTGGCTGCGGATTTTCCGCTGCCGGGCGGCCTTGTCCGCGCCCGTGGCTGAGAGCATCCCGGCCAGCTTGATGGACACCACGGGCAGCACGCAGGGCATGACGTTGAGGATCAACCCGGCCAGCATGCCCAGGAGCACGGCCGACAGGATGCCTTTGATCTCGGCCGAGGATTGCAGGGACTTGGGCGTGAAAATCCACTGGGCCGTTTCATTGCTCACGGGCTTGAAGGTCGGCCCGGACGTTGTCTTGGTTTTGCCCGGGCCGCGCTCCAGGGCGTCCAGGAATTCGGGCCACCAGGGCTGGTATTGGGCGGGCTGGGCGGCCACGGCCTGGTCCAGGGACACGGCCAAGTCCGCGGAAAGCCGGGGCTCGGCGCAGCGGGTGTCCTGGCACAGGACCAGTTCCAGGCTGGCGGACAGGGCCAGGGGCGGCTTCAGGTCCGGCGGCAGGGGCAGGTAGATCCGGAACGGGCCCTGGTAGGTCAGGATGGTGACGGCAGGGTCGAAGGTGTCCTGCTTGGGCTTGCCCGAGGGGTAGTACGCGGGCAGGGCGTCCGCGCTGTCGGGGGACTTGGCTGTGAGGATGACGGGCCGCTTGTTGGGTCCGGGGTCCGGGTTGGCGTAGGTGTACCAGCCCGGGTCCGGGGTCACGGTCAGCACCGCCAGCAGCCGGGTGTCTGTTCCGGCTTCGGCCTGGGCCTTTTCGTCCAGACGGAAGACCTCCCAGGACAGGCTGACCGGTCCCTGGTCCAGTTGGGCCTGGGCCGGGGCATGGAACGTTCCCAGCAGGGCGGCCAAGAGCAGGAAGGAAAGCAAAGCGCGGCGCATCTGCCAGATGGACCAGAAACCGGCACCAAGGTCAAGGGAGGGAAGGCTTGCGTCCGGATGAAAAACAAGGGTAGATTCTTCTTGACTTGCCGGGCCGGGATGGCTATCAAAACTCCCTCGTTCGGGCCACTAGCTCAATTGGCAGAGCAGCGGACTCTTAATCCGGAGGTTCAAGGTTCGATTCCTTGGTGGCCCACCAGACGACAAAGGGGTCGGCGTCTTAGACGCCGACCCCTTTTTCTGTCGCTTGTCCGGCGCCTACTTGAGCTTGACGTTGCCCACGCACTCGTCGTTGACGAACACGTTGGCGTAGAGCCTGACTCCCGCGTCCTTCAGCTTGAACGGGGCCACGATGACCGGCCAGGAGTCCGGCGCGGCGTAGACCGCGTCCAGGGTGGCCTGCCTGTTCTTGAAGTCCTTCTTGCCCGGGCTCGTGGAGAAGCCCACCTCGATGGCCGAGAAGGGGGACACCTGGTCCATGAAGTAGACGAAGATCACGAAGTTGCCATCCTTGCGGGCCTCGCTGTCCAGCCTTTCCGGGGGCACGGCGGCCGCGCGCACGGCCTCCAGGCTGCCGAATCCATGCTTGAAGCGCTCCCCGCCGGACCTGACCACGCCTTCAGGTACGACGTACAACTCGAATCGGACCTTGGACGGATACAGGGTCACGCTGCGCATGGACTTGATCTCGATGATCTCCATATCCTTGGCCAGGGTCTTGGCCGTGCCCGGGCCGAGCAGGCCGTCCGCGGCCAGGCCCTTGTCCTGCTGGTAGCCGGTCACGGCCTTGCGGGTGTCGTCCTTGAACCCGGCGTCGGCCGCGGTCATGACCGCCTTGTAGTCCTGTTGCAGAAGCATGGTCAGTTGTTCGGTCTCGCCTATGGAGGGCGGGCGCGTTGTGTACTCGACCCTGTCCGCCACCAAGGCCGTCCGGCCCAGGGCGTCGCTTCGTTGGCTCAGAACATCCACCATCTGGGTGCCGGGGATGGTTCCCGCGCCTACGGCCACGCCCTCCTTGCCCACGGTGAACCCGGGTTCCAGGGGTTTGAGCTGGGTGCGGGCGCCCTGGGCCAGGACCAGTGTCGGCCCGGTGAACTCCTGTCCGCTGCGGGCCAGGTCCATGGCGAAGACGATCAGGTTCTGGTCCGGGGTCAGTGTGCCGGGGGTGGTCGGCGCGGGCTGGTAGGCTTTGACCGGGGGAGTCTTGACGGAGGATGTTCCCATGGTCTCGACGCACCCTGTGACGGCCAGGACGAAAACGGCAAGCGATACATATCGTATGAAATGGCGCATGGCTGTTTTTCCTGCTAGGAAGGGTTGTTCATTCGGCTCTTCATGCCGATGAAGATCACTTTGGCGATTGCAACGGCCTGACTCGGCTTGATCTTGCCGGCCTCGATCAAACTTTCCAGGATCATGCAGATGTAGGCGACCTGGGGGGGCGCCTTGCCGTTCCAGGCGGTTCTGGAGATGGCGATGGACATTGCCATCTCCTCAGCCAGGGTGCTGGTGTCGAACCCCTCGTTCCTCTCCGCGTCCCATTTGTCGGCTGCCGCTTGCGCGGAGCGCGAGTCGTGGATGCCTGAGGAGTATTGGGTATAGATTCCGGCCATTCCGTTGTTGAACGAAGCTCCGGTGGTGGTGGTGCCGAAGCTGCCGATGGACGTGCCGCCGGAGCCCCCACCGCCACCGCCACCGCCACCGCCGCCGCCCCCGCCGTGGGGCAGGGCCGGGGTGGCCAGCAGCAGGATGCAGAACATGACCACGAGGATTTTCGCCACGGTTCGAACCTGGGAAGAAGTTGATTGCGACACGGCAAGTCCTCCAGACTAAAGATCTAGTTAACGGATATAACCCCACATTAATCAAGGGGAAACAATTTGGTCAAGTATTATGGATTTCTTGCCCGGTCTCTTGCCAGGTATGGCATTCAGGAACATGCGGGAGTGTCGGCCGCAGCCTGTTCTGTTGCTTTTTTTCATGTATGGGTGTGATAGTCCGCGCATGGGCAAGCACGACCACCCCGTCTCCGTGATCATCCCCGCCTGGAACAATTGGACGCTGACGCGCCCGTGCCTGGAAAGTCTGGCCGCCAACACCCCGGAGATTCCCCTGCAGGTCGTGCTGGTGGACAACGGCTCCACGGACGCCACCCCGAAGGACGCGCCGTCCCTGGGCCGGGCCCTGTTTGGGGAGCGCTTCGTGTTCGTGCGCCTGGAGGGGAACCTCGGTTTCGCCAGGGCCTGCAACCAGGGAGCCTGGAACAGTTCGGCCGACTACCTGTTTTTCCTGAACAACGACACCACGGTGGAGCCGGGCTGGCTGCCTCCCCTGATCCGGGAGCTGGAGGCGGACAGGCGTCTGGCCGGCGTGGGCCCGCTCCTGCTCTTTCCCGAGGACGGGGGCCCCCGGTCCGGCCGGGTCCAGCACCTGGGCATCACCGTGACCCCCGGTCCGGAGTTCCGCCATCTGTACGAGATGTTCCCGGCCGATCACCCGGCCGTGCGCAGGCGCAAGCGGCTGAGCGTGCTGACCGCGGCCGCGTTTTTGGTCCGGGCCAACCTCTTTGCGGCCGAGGGCGGATTCTTCGAGGGCTTCGTCAACGGCATGGAGGACGTGGACCTGTGCTGCCGCATCGGCGCCAAGGGGGGGTATTTCACGGTCGTCCCGGACAGCGTGGTCCACCACCACACCAACAAGACCCCGGGCCGGTTCGAGCGCGAGCAGGAAAACTTCACCTTGCTCCGCCGCCGTTGCCGGGACGTTGTCGAGGATTACGGGGCCATGCTCGCCGCAGACGGGTTCGAGCCGGCGTTCACCCCCTGGCTGGAACTCATCGCCACCCTCCCGGCGGCCCGGTGCGAGGAATTGGAGCGGTCCTATCAAGAGCAGCCGACCATGGAACACCTGCGTTCCCTGATCCGCCAGGAGCCCCTGTGGGACGCGGGATACGCCTACCTGACCCGGGAGGCCGCGGCCCTCGGCAATGCGTCCGAGGCGATTCCGGCGGCCTATTTGCGCACGGTCCTCTGCCCCGGTCTGGAGTCCTATCAGGAATACAAAAATATTCTTTTCAGGGTCGACCAATCCGGCCTGGCCGCAAAGACCGAATCCCTGCTGGCGGCCATTCGGAAATTCATGAGCGATCCTGTCGGGCTGGCCCGCAGGGCCGCGGACATCGGCCGCTCCACGCGGGAGCCGTCCATCATGGCTGCGCTGGAACTGTGGCGGAAGGGCTCGCCCGCGGGTGCGGATTGAGCCGGGGCGGTCAGGGCAGGAAAAGCTCGATGTCGATCTTCAGGTCGCGGGGGTTGATGCACTCGTCTACCTTGATCTCGCCCCGGGCCTCGGAGAGGTTCACGGTCTGGGGCAGGATGGACCGCAGTTTCTTGTCATAGACGATCTTCACCGTGGGCCGGGTGGACTTGGACTCGGAGAAATCCGTGATCACGCCGTGGCGTCCGTCGCTCAGCCGCACGAAGCTGCCCACGGGATAGACCCCGATGAAGCGGATGAAGGAGTCCAGGCATTCGGGGCAGTGCTTCTTGCCCCGGTCGTGGTACAGGCAGCGTAACGCCTCCAGCGGGGACATGGCCCGCCGGTAGGTGCGGTAGCTGATCAGGGCGTCGTAGATGTCGCAGACGGACAGGTGCTTGGCCATGGGGCTGATGTCCGGGCCGTTGACGCCGCGCGGGTAGCCCGAACCGTCCTCGTTCTCGTGGTGCTCGATCACGGCCCGGAGCACCGAGTTGGGCAGGCCGCCCGCTTCCTTGAGTATGGCGCACCCGTCCAGGGGGTGGCGCTTGACGATCTCGAACTCCGCGGTGGTCAGCTTGCCCGGCTTGTTCATGATGGCGTCGGGCAGGTGGACCTTGCCCACGTCGTGGAACAGCCCGGCCAGGACCATCTGCTGGACCTCGGCCTCGGGCAGGGAACGCCAGCGGGCGAATGCGGCCACCAGGAAGGCGGTGTTCACGCTGTGGTTGGTGAGCCAGCCGTGGGAACGGACCACGGCCAGGCTGGTGGCGGCGCGGTGGCTGCGGCCCGCGGTGTCGGTGATCTCCTGGGCCACGGGCTCGGCCTGGCTGGGGTCCAGGGGCTGGCGGTCGCGGACGCGGGCCAGGAACTGGCTTGTGAAGTCCAGGGCCCGGTTGTACACCTTGCGCGCCTGGGTCAGTTCCTCGCCGAAGGCCACCTCGGGGACCGGGTAGGTGTGCTCGTCCGGATTGACCTGGAACAGGGTTTCCGCGGTCTCGTCGTCCGGGGAGATGTGGGTGTCCAGACCCTTTCTGGTGTCGATGGTGACCGAGTAGGCTTCGTTGATGATGGACTCGATGTCCGTGTCTTCCTCAACGAATCGGTTGGGTTCGACACGGGGCGACTGGTAGGAGCCGTCGCCATATTCCACCAGGAACATGCCCTTTTTTAGGTGCCTGGCGGGGATGCGTTTGAGTCCTGACATGTTTTATTCTAAAGTTTTTTTAGATTTTTGCTCAACTTGCCCATCTCCCATTGGGAAGTCAAGGGGGTCGGACTGTAAAAAATGCAGAAATAGCCATTGTTGCGACCGGATTGTCCTGCAAGAGCGATCAGGTTAGAAAAGCTTCAACAGGGTGGCTTTTTGTTATTTTTTTGGTATATTCCCTGTATTGAATCATTGCGTACTTTCGTGCCTATGGAAAAAGGAAACATGGATACACCCAATACCGTCCTGGTCGTTGATGACGAACACGTCAATTTTCACGTTCTGGAAGGCATCCTCGGCAAGGCCGGATACAAGGTTCTGACCGCCAGCAGCGGGCCGAAGGGGTTCGACCTGGCCGTGGAACACCAGCCGGACGTCATCCTGCTGGACGTCATGATGCCGGACGAGTCCGGGTTCGACACCTGCCTGAAGCTCAAGCAGAACCCGCAGACCGCGGACATCCCGGTCATCTTCCTGACCTGTCTGGACGACGTGACCAACAAGATCACCGGCCTCAACCTGGGCGCGGTGGATTACGTGACCAAGCCTTTCCACGCCAACGAAGTCCTGGCCCGCATCAAGGCCCACCTCGGGTTCAAGCGCCGCCAGCAGGACATCATCGACGCCCAGGCCGACCGGCTGGGGCAGATCCGCACGGCCCAGCGTTCCATCCTGGTCGATCCGGACGAGGTGCCTGAGGCCAAGTTCGGCGTCCGCTTCGTGCCCGTGGTGGAGGTGGGGGGCGACTTTTACGACGTCATCTCCCTGGGCGGGGCCCGGACCGGCTATTTTGTGGCCGACGTGTCCGGGCATGACATGGGGGCCGGGTTCGTGACCTCTTCGCTCAAGGCCTTGTTCCGACAGAACGCCGGGCCCGACAAGGAGCCCGAGCAGACCCTGCGGGACATCAACTCCGTGCTCAAGGTCATCACCCCGCCGGAGATGTACCTCACGGCCACCTACGTGGTCATCGACCGGGACTCCGGCCGGGCGCGGCTGGCCTCGGCCGGGCATCCGCCCGTGGTCCGCGTGTCCGGGGAGGGGGCGTCGGTGCTGGGGCTGGCCGGGGATGTCATCGGCATGTACCAGGACGTGGAGTTCGGTGTGGCCGATCTGGACGTGGCTGCCGGGGAGCGCCTGTTTTTGTTCACGGACGGTTTGCTGGAGAGCAAGTCCGGCATGCTGTCCTCGGTTGCCGGGAACCTCGAGCGGTTGTGCGGGGCCGGGTGCGAGACCAAGTCCAGGCCCCTGGGCGAGGCCGTGCAAGTCATGCTCGACAGCATGCTGAACGGCAACGTCCCGGGCGACGACGTGGTTCTGATGGGGGTGGAAGTGTGAAGCGGTTCCACAAGACCGAGGAGCCCGGCGCCCTTTGCCTGGAGTTCCCGCCGTCCATGGATATGGTGGACCGGGCGGGCGAGGCGGTGCGCGGCTTTTTGCGCGGGCGGAACCTGGACAAGCACGTGTTCGAGTTGGGCCTCATGTCCCGGGAGGCCATCTGCAACGCGGTCATCCACGGCTGCGGCCTGTCCCCGGCCCGGCTGGTGCGGTATGAGCTTCGCGTGGACAAAGGCTGGGCCACCATCTCGGTGGTGGACCAGGGGGACGGCTGGAATTGGCGAAACCATGACTATTCCCTGCCCGCGGAAGACAGCGTGGGCGGCCGGGGGTTGTTCATCATCCGGGCCTACTCGGATGAAATGGGGTTCAACAACAAGGGCAACGAGATCACGATTCGCAAACGGATCGCATGACAGGGAGGGCGCATGAACATTGACGCCAAACGTGATGGAGAGACGGTGACGGTGGTCGTGGACAAGAGTATCTCCGCCTCGGACGTGGAGATGTTCAAGCAGGAGTTCAAGGGGTTCATGGCCGACGGGGTCAAGAACATCACCCTGGACTGCGGCCAGGTGGAGATCATCGACTCCATCGGTATCGGGCTCCTGGTGGCCACCCACAATTCCCTCAAGTCGGGCGGTGGGCAGCTGGAGATCATCAAGGCCCCGGAGGACGTTCACAGGCTGTTGACCACCATGCGCCTGGACAAGCACTTCGCCATCACGCCTGCTTGAGGAGGAAACAGTGTCCTTTGAATCCCCAGAACTGACCGATGGGTTCGTCGATGACTCCATGGAGCATCTGAACAACATCGAACAGAGCCTCCTGGACATCGAAGCCGCGGGCAAGGACGCGGACGAGGACATGATCAACGCCGTGTTCCGCGCCGCCCACTCCATCAAGGGCGGCGCCGGCATGCTCGGCTTCGACACCATCAAGGAGCTGGCCCACAAGCTGGAGAACGTTCTGCACATGATCCGTTCCGGGGAACTGGAGCCGGTCAAGGACATCATCGGCGTGCTCCTGGACGGCTTTGACCGTCTCAAGGAATTGGTTCTCAACATCAACGAGTCGGAAGGCATGCCCATCCAGGACCAGGTGGACAAGCTGGTGGCCGTGGTCACGTCCGGGTTGCCCGAGGCGGACCAGGGTCTGGCCACCGCCCAGGCCACCGTGGACGTGGGCCCGGAGCGGGTCATGGAGGTGGACGCGGTCAGCCTGGACCAGGCCCGGCGGGGCGGCAACAATATTTTTCTGCTGGAATACGACCTGATTCACGACTTCCAGGCCAAGGACAAGTATCCCTGGCAGGTTCTCAAGGGGATCGAGGACGCGGGCCGCATCGTGGATAGCAAGCTCGATTTTGCGGCCGTGGGGGACCTGGAGAGCGACTTCAGCAACCGTATCCCCCTGTACGTGCTCTACGCCACCATCCTGGAGGCCGAGCACCTCGGCGGCCTGGTGGGCCTGGACGAGAAGCGCATTACGCCCATCGAGGACGCCCGGGAGTCCGGTCGGGTGGCCGTGGCCGAGCAGCGGGTCTTCGGCTCCTTCGAGCTGGTGGTGGAGAACCAGATCGGGCGGGTGGCCCTGCCCGCCAAGGTCGGACGTTCGGACACGGCCGATTTCCAGGGCGTGCTGCGGGCCGGGCTGGAGCAATGCGCCGGCCTGGTGCTGGACTCCTCCGGCCTGGAGGAGGCGGACGTGTTTTTCTACCAATTGCTGTGCGCGGCCCTGCGGGACTTCACCGCCCAGGACAAGCCCTTCGGCCTGGTGGGCGACGTGGCCGAGTCCCTGCGCAACGAGGCCCAGGACATGGGCTTTGTGGCCGATGTGTGGCGCGGGCTGGGCGCCAGGGAGACCTTTTTCTGATCCTTTTCCGTGACAACGCAACAAGGGCCGGACGGTGATCGTCCGGCCCTTGTTTTATGCAAATCGAGGGAGGAGCTAGACCCTGGCCAGGACCACGGTGATGTTGTCCCGGCCGCCCGCGGACAGGGCCGCGTCCACCAGGGATCGAGCCATGCCGTCCAGGTCGGTCTTGTCGTCCAGGATGTCCGCGATCTGCTCGTCGGTCACGTAGCCGTGCAGGCCGTCGGAGCAGAGCAGCACCACGTCGCCGGGCACCAGGTCGAAGCAGCCGGTGTCCGGCTCGGCCCCGGGCGTTCCGGCGCACTGGTCCAGGACGTGGCGCATGGGATGGCGGCGCGCCTCCTCCCTGGTCAGGTCCCCGGCGTCCAGCAGCTCCTGGATGAAGCTGTGGTCCGTGCTGACCTGGCGCAGGCCGCCCTTGCCCAGGTGGTAGAGGCGGCTGTCGCCCAGGTTGACCCAGTGGGCTCGGCCGGGGCCCAGAAGCACGGCCACGGCCGTGGCGCCCAGGCCTTCCAGCTTCTGGTCGGCGCGGGCCTTTTCCAGGATGCGCTCTCCCGCTTTCACTGTCAGCCGGGCCAGGGTTTCCTCGGGGTCCGGGTCCGTATTGGGGCCGACATCCATCTTGTCCAGGGTGTTGATCACGGTTTCCGCGGCCAGGGCGCCCCCGGCCTCGCCGCCCATGCCGTCGGACAGCACCAGGAGGAGGTGGGCGGG
The DNA here is from genome assembly GCA_963666895.2 of Desulfovibrionaceae bacterium. Classification (GTDB taxonomy): domain Bacteria; phylum Desulfobacterota; class Desulfovibrionia; order Desulfovibrionales; family Desulfovibrionaceae. The sequence goes on from CAXXNS010000009.1 coordinate 24,265, forward strand.
ATCGGGTTGGAATACGGCGTGGCGGTCCTGGTTTTCCGTGCGCACCAGGCCTATGTGGGTCAGGGCGGAGTGCTGCATGCGGAACTTCTTACAGCACGTCCTTGAATTCCGCCACCTTGATGACGACCCCCATTTCGTGGGCCTTGGCGCCGAATTCCTCCAGCAGCCGGGTCAGGTCCTGCTTCTGGGCGTTGTTGAAGAACACGAACACCGAGGTCATGTGGTGCTCGGACAGCACGGCCCGCTCCACGTCCAGGCCCAGTTTGCGGGACACGGCTTCCAGGGCCTCCCGGGCCTCGTCGGCGGACTGGTAGCGTTCCCCGGGCGGACGGCGGCAGGCCTTGAGGATGAACTGGCGCAGGCCCAGGGGGATGTCCGGCACGATGAGGGCCGGATCCGGGATGTCGGCCTCGCAGTGCAGGTCCATAAGCTGCATCACGTCGTCCTCGGGATAGGGGCGCTGGCCCGTGATCATCTCGTAGGCCATGATGCCCAGGGAGTAGATGTCGGCTCGGCCGTCCACGGGGTCGCCCTCGATCTGTTCCGGGGGCGCGTACTTCACGGTCCCGGCCAAGGACATGTCCTCGGTGCCCGGGGCGCAGGCCAGGCCGAAGTCCAGGATCTTGATGCGGTCCTCGGCCTGGACGAAGATGTTGGCCGGCTTGATGTCCCGATGTACGATGCCGCGGTCGTGGGCGTAGGCCAGGCCGGAGCATATCTGGATCAGGATGTTCAGCACCCGGGAGGCCGAGAGCATGCCCCGGTGCTCCAGCAGGCTCTCCAGGCTGAATCCCTCCAGGTATTCCATGACGATGAACACCGTGCGGTAGAGTTCGTCGATGTCGAAGACCTGCACGATGTTGGGGTGGCTCATGGGCGCGATGAGCTCGGCCTCGGAGCGGAAGCTGGTGATGAAGTCCGTCTCCATGGCCATGTCGTGGCGCATCATCTTGATGGCCACGGGCATGCCCAGGCGCGTGTGCACGCCCCGGTACACGATGGACCAGCCGCCCTTGCCCAGGGGCTGTTTGATGGTGAACTTGCCCACTTTGCGGTCCGCGGTGTGCGGGGAGTTCTCGAAGCGGTTGGTGATGAGTTCGGTCAGGAAGATGCGGATGTCCGGGTACTGGGCGGCCACGCGCTCGAAATCCTCGCTCAACAGTTCCCAGACCTTGAGCGGGGTCAGGGCGTCCACGTGCGCGGTGCGGGGCTCGCCCGTGAGCACGGCCATCTCCCCGACCACCTCGCCCGGCCGGATCTTGGCCACCTGGAAGATTTCGCCCTCGGATTCCACGCGCACGGCGCATTCCCCGTCCTGGACCAGGAAGAGGCGGTCGCCGTTTTCGCCCTGGACGATGAGCCGTTCCCCGGCCTCCAGGCGGCGCGAGCGCAAACAGTTGAGCAGCGGGCACAGGGATTGCCTGGGGATGGCCGAGAGCAGCGAGGTGCCGGTCAGGAAGTCCAGGTCCGCGACGGTTGCCCGGTCCGTCTCCGGGGCCACCTGGCAGACGGTCCCGGCTTCCCGTTCCTGGTCCAGGAATTCCAGCCCCACGTGGCGGAGGTCCGAGGCCTCGTGCTTCCGGGTCCAGATGACCCGGGCCGGGTAGCCCTCCCAGGCCCCTGTCTCCTTGTCCTGGAGCAGGAGGTCCAGGTCGGTTCCCTGGTCCAGGGCCTGCTCGCACATGAAGGAGGCGCCGTTCTGCCCGGCGTCCATCATCTCCACGAACAGGTGGCCGCACTCGTCCTTGCGTCCGCGTTTGGGGTCGTCTCGGGGAATCCCCTGGATGATGCCCACTTCCTGGCCGCACGGGGTCCTGGGCCAGCGGCGCCGCTCGTTCTCGACGCGTTGGCGCATGCTGTGGCCGGTGTTCGTTCCTGTGCTCACGCCGATGCTCCTTGCGGTCTATTTCATTCAGCTTGTGGCAGGAACGGGCCGGAAAGGCAAGGACCGGGACGGCCCGGCCTACTCCAGGGTGTGCTCTTTCCAGTAGAACTCGTTGTCTTCCGTGGCCGTGCGGCAGGTGTCGGTCAGGTCGCGCAGGGAGGACCAGTAGATGGTCGCCTTGACCGCCTGCTCCACCATTCGCCGGGTGCGGGAGGCGACCTCCAGTTCCGAGGCCATGCGGTCCACGTCCAGGCTGCCGTCGGCTCCGGCCGCCAGCAGGGAGTTCTTGAGCTCGTGGTACACGTCCGTGAGCCGCACCATCTCGCCCTCGATGTTTTCGAACTCCGGGGTGCAGGGGGTGTGGGCGATGTTCAGGATGTCCTTGCAGGACCTCCGGAACGCGAAACGGGTCTCGGCCTGGTTGGCGGGCAGGCTGTGGTCGTCCCGGCGGTGGGCCTGGTGCACCTCCATGATGATCTCGGACACGGTGGAGTAGTATTGCAGCACGCGCAGCACCCGGGTCAGGGCCTGGGCGATGTTGCCGGGCAGCCCCTGCTTCTGCAGGGCGACCACGAATTCCCGGGTGGTCTGGATGAGTCCGTCCAGGGCGGCTCGCTCCTTGTGCAGCTCGGGGTGGTTGTAGTCCGAGGCGATGGCCTTCTGGGCCATGAGCCGGGCCATTTCGCCCATGCGTCCGGTCTCCATGAACAGGGCGTCCAGGGCCAGGCCCGGGGTCTTGAGCACGTTCTTGTCCAGGTAGCGGGGCCGGGACTGGTCGGCCGCGCGGCGGCCGATCCGGCGGTCCAGGAAGCGGACCAGGCGTCCGGTCAGGGGCAGGAACAGGATCACGCCCAGGATGTTGAACAGGGTGTGGAAGGTGGCCAGGACGGCGGCCGGCGAGGACTCGACCCCGGCCAGGGCGAAGCCGTGCCCGATGAGCCAGAGCAAAAGCGGCAGGGTGGCCAGGGCCAGGGCGCCGGTGGCCAGGTTGAAGATGATGTGCGCACCGGCCACCTTCTTGGCCTGGTGCGTGGCGCCGATGACGGACAGGGCGGCCGTGGAGGTGGTGCCGATGTTGGTTCCCACCACCGTGGCCGCGGCGCACTCCAGCCCGATGATGCCGCTCATGGCCGCGGTCAGGACCAGGGCCATGGCCGCGCTGGAGCTCTGCATGGTCAGGGTCAGGAGGAAGCCCACGGACGTGAACAGGGGCACGCAGAACCAGCCCGTGGCGGCCAGGGAGGAGAGGTCCATCCGGCTCTCCAGGTTGACGAATCCGCCCTGGAGCACCTCGATGCCCAGGAAGAACAGGCCGAACCCGGCCAGGGCGTCGCCCAGGTATTGGCGGTTTCCGTTGGGTGAGGACAGGCGCATGGCCGCGCCCAGGCCGATGAGGGGCAGGGCCAGAACCTTGACGTCCACGCTGACCCCCACGGCGGTGACGATCCAGCCCGTGACCGTGGTGCCCACGTTGGCCCCCAGGATGACGCCCAGGGACTGGGTCAGGTTCATGAGCCCGGCGTTGACGAAGCCGATGACAGCCACGGTGACCGCGGACGAGGACTGGACCAGGGCGGTGATCAGGAAGCCGGAGAAGATGCCCAGGATGGGCGTCCGGGTCCAGCGGCCCAGGATGCTCCGCAGATGGTGCCCGGCGGCCAGGCTCATGCCTTCGGTCATGAGGCGCATGCCCAGCAGAAAGAGCCCCAGGCCGCCGGCCAGCGCGCCGATCAGTTTGAACGTCATGTCCTCGTCATCTCCCTGCTCCTGGCTTCCTTCTCTATCGTCGCCAAGGTGAAAATGCAAAGGAGTGGAAGGAGGGAGCCTTAATAAAGGAAGGGGGTTGCGCGAACATCCTCTTTGTGCAAGGGTACGTTACGTGCAAGGTTCGTCCTGTCCCATCAACCTGTTATCCCGGTTTTGAGTCCATGGAAGAAAATCTGCCCATCCAGAAGAAGATTCTTGTCATCGACGACGAGGAGATCAACCGCAAGGTTCTGACCGGGTTGCTGCACTCCTTCGGCCACGAGGCCGTGGACGCGGCCTCGGGCCAGGAAGGTCTGGCCCGGCTCGGGCCCGACGTGGACCTGATCCTGCTGGACATCATGATGCCGGACATGGACGGGTTCGCGGTCTGCCGCAGCGTCCGTGCCCGGGAGGAGTACCGGGACATCCCCATCATCATGGTCACGGCCCTGACGGCCAAGGAGGACCGTCTCCTGGCGGTCCAGGCCGGGGCCAGCGACTTCGTGTCCAAGCCCATCGACTCCACCGAGCTCCAGGTGCGCATGAGCTCCCAGCTCAAGATCAAGGAGTATCACGACGAGCTCAAGGTCTACCAGGCCGGGCTCGAGGCCATGGTGGAGACCAAGACGCGCGCCCTGCGCATCGCCATGGACAACCTGAAATCCGCCCAGGAGGCCACCATCACGGCCCACCTGGAGACCCTGCACAAGCTCTCGTCCGCGGCCGAGTACAAGGACGAGGAGACCGCCAACCACATCACGCGCATGAGCCACTATTCCGCGCTCATGGCCGAGAAGCTGGGGTTCTCCGGACCGGAAACGCATCTCATCCTGCACGCCAGCCCCATGCACGACATCGGCAAGATCGGCATTCCGGACTCCATCCTGCTCAAGCCCGGGCCCCTGACTCCGGAGGAGTGGGAGATCATGAAGACCCACGCCGCCATCGGTGCCAATATCCTGGAGACCATGTCCTCTGATTTCCTGGAGGCCGGGGCCGTCATCGCCATTTCGCACCACGAGAAGTGGGACGGTTCGGGTTATCCCAAGGGATTGTCCGGGGAGCAGATTCCCCTGTACGGGCGTATCTGCGCCGTGGCCGACGTGTTCGACGCCCTGACCAGCAAGCGGCCCTACAAGGAGCCCTACGACAACGACAAGGCGCTGGAGATCATACGCGAGGGTCGGGGCAAGCATTTCGATCCCCAGGTCCTGGACACCTTCTTCAACCACCTGGACCGGGTGCTGGAAATCCAGCAGCGTTTCCGGGACTGATCAGCATTTCCGCCGTCACGGGTTTGTAACCTGGTCGTGCTAGGCTTTTGCGAACCATCGCAGGAGCCCGGCCATGAAGCATCCGTCTCCGTTCCGCTCGGTCCGCCATTGGAAGGCCTTGTTCCGGGGCCGCGTTCCCGGCCAGGTGGTCATCCAGTACACCACCCGCTGCAACGCCGCCTGCTCCCAGTGCGGCATGCGCACGTCCAACCGCTTCGAGCGGGCCACTCTGGATCCGGACCAGGTCAAGAGGGCCCTGGACGCCATGGCCGCCCAAGGCGTGGCCGCGGTGTCCTTCACCGGGGGCGAGCCCCTGCTCTGCCTGGACGAGATCGCGCCGCTCATGCTCTACGCTCATGAGGCGGGCATCCCTTACGTACGCACCGGCACCAACGGGTACATCTTCCGCAACCCCGAGAGCCCGGACTTCGAGAAGCGCGTGCGCAAGGTGGCCGAAACCCTGGCCGACACGCCCCTGCAGACCTTCTGGATCAGCCTGGACTCGGCCGACCCGAAATCCCACGAGTCCAACCGGGGGCTGTCCGGGGTGGTGGAGGGCATCCGCAAGGGGCTGCCCATCTTCCGCGAGCACGGCATCTACCCGGCCGCCAACCTGGGCATCAACCGGCTCACGGGAGGCCCCGGCCTGGTCCCGGGCCCGGACGAGCCCTTTGACCAGCCGCGCATGTACCAGTCCTTTCGCCAGGCCTTTCGCAAGTTCTACCGGTTCGTGGAGGAGTTGGGGTTCGTCACGGTCAACGCCTGCTATCCCATGAGCGTGGACGAAGAGGTCGGGGACGGCGCGGTCTACGCGGCCACCAGCCGGGCCGACATGATCCGGTTCCGGCCAGAGGAAAAGGCGGCCATGTTCAAGGCCCTGCTGGACACCATCCCCGAGTTCCGACACCGGCTGCGCATCTTCACGCCCCGCAGCGCGGTCCACGTCCTGATGCGCCAGTCCGTGGGTTTGGACCAGGGTCGTTTCCCCTGCCGGGGCGGGCTGGATTTCTTCTTCCTCGGCGCGGACGACATGAACGTCTACCCGTGCGGCTACCGGGGCGAGGAGAGCCTGGGCAAGTTCTGGGACCTGGACCTGCGGACTCGGGGCAGGGAAGAGGAATGCGAACGTTGCGACTGGGAATGCTTCCGCGACCCCAGCGTCCTGGCCAAGCCGTTGCTGGAGGTGCTCGGCAACCCGCTGCGGCTGTTCACCGGGCTTTTGTCCGAACCGGGTTTCCGCCGGATGTGGTGGCAGGACCTGCGCTACTACCGGGCCTGCGACTGGTTCAACGCCAGGCGCGCGCCTGACTTCGGCAAACTGGCCCGCCTGTTCGGCCCGAAAAGGGGGGAGGCCCCCCCGGCTCAGATGGCCTCTTCGCGCACCCGTTCCACGTGATCCCGGATCATGGTCCGGAAGTTCTCGTCCACCTTGTCCAGGAGCAGGACCAGGTAGGGGGACCGCTTGGCCCGATAGGTCTTCAGCAGGGTGCAGCGCGCGTTGTACAGGTGGTCCGGGTCAAAGGGCGCGAAGTCCAGGGTGACCGACTGGCCGGGCTGGATCTTCTGGCGCAGTTCCTCGGCCTCGGCGCCGCGCAGCCGCACGCGCAATCCGCCCTCGCACATGTCCTCCACCAGGCAGGCCTGGGTGGCGCCGTCCACGTGGATGCGGCCCGGGAAGAAGCAGGGCACGCGCGGGTTGGTGCGGCGGTCCATCTCCTCCACCGAGCGGGGCCAGGAAAGATGGAAAATGCATTCCCCGGATTGGTCGGGACCGTCCACCTGAGAGTGAAAACCAAGCAAAGTGCTCTCATGTGCGAATTGAACAGTCACTTTGTTGTTTTTCTTGATGCGTTTTCGCGTTTCTTCGGGCAAATTCGCGTATACTACCAGGCCATCGTCGATTTTTTTGCCCACAAGTACGCCAACAAGCCTGTCGCCCATGTCAGCAAAACTGAGAAGAAGCTTGCTCCCGACGTCCAGTTGTTCCATTGCACCCCTCCGGATTGTGATGGTTCCAACCCTTTTGCATGAATCTTCCATTCAATGCAAGTCGTGTGCTTTCTTGTAGATTGTTTTGTTTTGTTACTCGGCGTCGGAAATTTCATCCAAATGGGGCAAAATCAGGCCGTGAAATCCGGTTTCGGCACCCAGAATCGGTTGATAGAGCCATCCAAGGAGTATCCCGCACCGTCCGCACACCGCCACCTGCCAGGAAAAACCCGGGAACCAGGTGAAGTCCGGACTGGGCGGACCCTGGTGCGCGCAGCCCGGCGCGGTCCGGAAGCAGCCGATCTCAAACACGTAACCGGCCGGATTGCTGAACACGTGCTTATGGGAGCCGTCCACGGACATGCGCGCCCCGGAATGGGTGATCTCGTGGCCGCAGGCGCGGCAGACCAGCTTGCGTCCGGACTCCGGATCGTCCAGGGAGGGGTCGGGCGATCCGTCCGGGATGTGGTCGGGCCGGGCCGGGCCCTGCTTGAGCAAAAGGAGTTGGGCCGCGCTCATGGGGGAGCCTCCTCAAGGGGCGGCGCCTGCCTGGCGGGCAGGGGCGTGGACCGTCCGGCCAGCCGGCGGAGCAGGGCCAGGTTGCGGCGGTCATAGGCCAGCCCGTCCTTGTTTGTCCCGTCCTTGGGGGTCTCCAGAACCAGAGGCACGCTCCGCAGGTCCGGGTCGGCTTCCAGGAACCGGAGCAGGAGCCGGAAGGCCTCGGTTCCCAACGCGCCCAGGCCGATGTGCTCGTGGCGGTCGAGATGGGAGCCCAGGTCGCCCTTGGAGTCGTTGAGGTGGACCAGTTTCAGCCTGTCCAGTCCCACGGTCCGGTCCAACAGGTCCATGGTCCGGTCCAGCCCGTCCGGGGTGCGCAGCTCGTAGCCCGCGGCGAAGGCGTGGCAGGTGTCCAGACAGACGCCCAGCCGCTCGGCGTGGCGCGACGCCGCCATGATGGCGGCCAACTCCTCGAAGGTGGAGCCCAGGTTGGTGCCCTGCCCGGCCGTGGTCTCCAGAAGTACCGTGGGCCCGCGTTCTCCCGCCTTTTCAAGGGCCTTGTCCAGGTTGGCCGCGTAGCGTTCGATCCCGACATCGACTCCGGCGCCCAGGTGGGAGCCCGGATGCGTGACCAGCAAGGGGATGTCCAGCCCGGCGCACCGCTCCAGCTCGGCGGTGAAGGTGGCCGCGCTCTTTTGGGCCTTGTCCGGGTCCGGGTTGGCCAGGTTGATGAGGTAGGAGTCGTGCGCGGCCACCGGGTAATCTCCCCACTGGGCGCGGGCCCGGGCGAACTCCCGAATCTCCTCCTCCGACAGGGGCGCGGGGTTCCATTGCCGCTGGTTGCGGGTGAAGACCTGGAGCGCGGTGCCGTTCACGGCCCGGATGCGTTCCACGGCCTTGTGCAGGCCGCCGGATACGGACATGTGCGCGCCGAGGAAGAATTCCATGCCGCAATGATGCTCGGACCGGCTTCTGTTGGCAAGGGGTTGCGCATTGCGGCCCACAGGGTACACTGGGCCGAGGATGACCATGCCGCGGATCGGGGCCATAGCCCATTTGCGCCTGTGCGACCACTGTTGCGACCGTTCCGGAACGGCCAAGGAAATGGTCAAGACCGGCGGCTGCACCTGCGACATCTGCGGGTTTTCCTGCGGCTGCTGCGGGGACGACTCCAAGCAGTACGCCAACCTGATCCCGGTGCGGGTCATCTCCGAGGAGGGCTGGGCCTGGCTCCAGGCCCGCAACGCCCGCAGCCTGGAGCCGCTGGACTGGGTCCGCCTGTTCCAGGGGCGCGACTGACAAGGACAAGAGAGCCATGCCGCAGACCCCTGTTCCTCCCCTGCGCACGGACCTGGATCTGGTCCCCATCGAGCACGACGGCCGGGCCATGGTCCTGGTCCGCGATCCCCTGGATCTGGTGCCCGGGGACCGGGTCTTTTCCCTGGACATTCTGCGCATCATCAACAGCCTGCCGCCCGGAGCGGTGCACGGGGATTTCCAGAACGCCCTGACCCGGGCCGGGGGCGGCCAAACCGTGGGCCTGGACCAGGTGCGGGAGCTTGTCCAGGGGCTGGATCAGTTTCATCTGCTGGAATCCGAGTCGTTGATCCAGGCTCGGCGGGCGGTGGTCGACCAATGGCAGGGGCTGGAGGTCCGCCCGGCCGCCCTGGCCGGATCGGCCTATCCAGAGGACGCGGGTGAGCTGTCCGTCTGGGCCGCGGACATCGTGGCCCTTTCCGGGACCTACGAGCCGCGTGGCCGCCTGGCCTGCCTGGTGGCCCCGCACATCGACCCCCAGGCCGGAGCCGCGGTCTACGGCGCGGCCTACGGAGCCCTGGCCGCCATGCCCGAAGCGGAGCGGCCCGGCCGGGTGGTGGTCCTGGGCACCGGGCACAACATGGTCCACGGCCTGGTCAGCCTGTGCGCCAAGGACTTCCAGACCCCGCTGGGCCGCATGGCCACGGACCGCGCGGCCGTGGACCGTCTGGCCCGGGCGGCCGGACAGAGCCTGGCCCCGGACGACTTCACTCACCGGTCCGAACACTCCGTGGAATTCCAGGCCGTTTTCATGCACCACCTGTTCGGGCCGGACGCGCCCGCGCTGGTGCCCGCGCTCTTCGGCTCTGGCCACGGGCTGCCCGAGTATTCGCGCCAGGCATTCCTCGACGCCCTGGGCCCGTTCTGCGAGGAGCTGGCCGGACTCATGGCCGACAAGGACACCCTGCTCCTGGTGGGCGCGGACCTCTGCCACATCGGGCCCAAGTTCGGGCATACGCTCCCGGCCTCGGACCTGGCGCCCGGGGCCACGGCCCACGAGAAACGGCTGCTCGATGCCATGACCGGCCTGGATCCCGAGAGCCTGTGGGACGAGTCCGTGCTTGTGGACAACCAGTACCACGTCTGCTCCTTCCTCTCCCTGGCCGTGGCCGTGGAGGCCGTGCGCATTCTGGGCGGGGTCGAGGGCCGGCTGCTGGACCGGGGGCTGTGGCGCGAGGAACTCACCAACTCGGCCGTGGGGTTCGCGGCCCTGGCCTTTGAGCGTACTTGACAGGCCCCGCGCTTGGGGTAGAGCATGACGCCATGCACGCGCGACGCCGGAACCGCCTGGAAATTTCCGTCACCCTGAACCCGGATCCGGATCGGAAGGGCGAGGCGTTCCTGGACATTCATCTGACCGTGGACGGCAACCCTCTGCACGACACGCAGGAACACTGGGTCGACCCGGTGGATCTGGCCATGAGCGCGGGCCTGTCCGGCGAGATGTTCCTGTACACCTGCAGCTGCGGCGACCCCTCCTGCGTGGGCATTGACGAGGGGGTTCTGGTCTCCCACGAGCCCGGCCAGGTGATCTGGAAGGTGCGCGAGCCCCTGGCCTGGAACCCGGACGAGCCCCTGCCCGAGTGGACCCACGACGTGGAATACCATTTCGAACGGCGGGACTACGTGTCCCAGGTGCGCCAAGCCATCAGCCGGGCCAAGGAACTGGTCCGTTCCTGGCGGGCTCCCCTGGAAAAGCTCTGGGTGGGCCCGGACCTCTCTGCCGACGAACTCCTGGCCCTGGACATCCCCCACGGCTTCGGCGCGGCCGTGGAGGTGGACGACCGAATGGTGCAATAGAACCCCATGTCCCTCGACCTGTTCACGATCCTGACCGGACTGGCCGTGTTCTTCGCCCGGGTGGTGGACGTCACCCTGGGCACGGTCCGCACCCTGTCCATTGTGCACGGCCGCACGAAGCTGGCCTTCTTCCTGGGCTTCGTGGAGATATCCATCTGGCTGGTGGTCATCTCCACCGTGGTCCAGAAGATCGCGGAAGAGCCCGTGCTCGGGGTGTTCTACGCCCTGGGCTTCGCCTCGGGCAACGTGGTCGGCATCTGGCTGGAGCGGAAGCTGGCCCACGGCAACCTCATCCTGCGGGTCATCATCCAGGGCGACGCGGGCAAGGAAGTGGCCGGGATGCTGCGCCAGGAGGGGTACGGCGTGACCACCTTTCAGGGCGAGGGCGGCAGCGGCCCGGTGACCGAACTGTACATCGTGTGTCGGCGCCGCGACCTCAAGGGCATCATGCGCCTCATCCGCACCCGCGACCCCGACCCCTTCTACGTCACCGAGCTGGCCGGGGAGGTCAACCGGGTCATCCGGCCCTCCATGTACCGGCCCCTGCTGACCCGGCCCACGGGCTGGCGCTCCATCGGCAAGCGGAAGTAGTTCCCTCCGGCGATCACTCCTTGGGCGGCAGCACCTTGATCCGGCCCTTGTCGGTGTTGTTCTTGAGTTTGGGATCGGTCACGCCCTTGGGCGGCGTGGCTTCCAGCTCCGGGTACAGGATGGTCGCCTCTTCCGGGGTGTAGGTGAACTCGACCTCGCCCTTTTGGCCGGCGGCCAGGTCCAGCTCCCGGGTGCCCACCTTCACGCGGTCCAGGTACAGGGCCACCTTGATCCCGGCCAGGTCCTGCTTGGAGCGGTTGGTGACCTTGGCCTTGATGACCAGCTCCTGACCAGCCACGCCCTTGGAGGGCATGCTGGCCGAGAGCAGCAGGTCGGCCTCGACCTCACCGGCTTCCACGGTCTCTTCGTCCTTGGCCGATGCCCCCTCCCTGGTCTGGGCGAGGCCTTCTTCCGGCTTGTCGTCCCGCGAGGACTGGTCCTGGTCCTGGGTCGCGGCGATGGAAACGCGCGTGCTGGCCTTGTACTCCTTGCCGCGCACGTCCCAGGCGGTCAGGGTGGCCGTGGCGCTCTTGAGCGGCTTCTGCCCGGGCGGGGTGGTGTAGGTGTAAGGCACGTCCTGGTCCGCCGGGCCCTGGCCCTGGGCCTGCAGGCCCAGGTTCTTGTTGCCGAAGTCCAGGGTCCAGTGGTCGATGTCCAGGGAGCCCGGGGTCACGGTGACGTGGAAGACCTTTTCCGGCCCCTGGCCCGTGTAGCTCAGGGCCAGCTGGGGCGGGTTCTCCACGGCCTTGACCTGGGCCTTGACCGGCTTGGAGGTGAAGGACAACCCCTCGGCCTCGGCCGTCATGGTCAGCTGGAGCCTGTGCGTGCCCGCGTCGTCAAAGGTGCGGGTCAGCTCGAAGGCTCCCGAGTCCAGCACGGATTCGGGCAGGGCCACCTCCGCGGGCTGCTCCTTGTCCCAGGTCACGGACAGGGTCAGGAAGCCCGACAGCTGCTCCGCGTTGAGGAGCTTGAAGCTTCCCTTCCATTCGCGGAGTATTTCGGCTTGGTCCGGAAGGCCCGAGGACTTGAACTCCGGGGTGGCGATGCGCACCACGTGCAGGGTCTCCCCCACCTGGGTGGCGTCGTACTCGTCCTCGGCCCGGATGAGGTAGGTCACGTCCCCGGGCTTGTCCGGCACGATCTTGACCTTGATGGTGGTGGACGAGCCGCCGCCCTTCTTGTCGTAGACCACGTTGTGGTCCAGGTCCGTGACCAGGATGCGGGCCAGCTTGCCGTCCGGGTCGCTGATCGTGGCCTGGAACAGGGCCTGCTGGCCTACGGCCACCGTGTTCGGGGCCAGGGACACGTCGCCGATGGTCGGGGGCTGGTTGGTGGTGGTGAAGGTCACCTGGGCGGTCTCGGTCATGGCATCGCCGTCCGCGTCCTTGGCGTAGATGCCGACCGTGGTCGGCTGGTTGGGCGTCAGGTTGTTCACGCCCCGGGTCAGGCTGCCCTGGTTCGTTATGGTCAGGGGCTGCTGGCCGCCGACGGTCAGCACGTAGCCCTTGAACCCGGCCGGTCCGTCGTACTTGCTCCAGGTCAGCGTGGCGTCCGTGGTCTGGAGGTTCGAGGCCTGGAGGTTCCAGTCGGCCGCGCTCCAGTAGCGCACCTCCTGCCATCCGGAATAGAACGGGCGGCCGAAGGTGTCGTAGAGCCAGCCCCGCACCCGGTAAGTGCCCGAGGCGCAGCCCGTGATCTCCAGGGTGTGGCTGGTGGCGAAGGTCTGGGACGGATCGATGGTCAGGGTCTGGCCCGCGGGGGTCACGTATTCCAGTCCGGCCCGGGCCTGCTCGGCCAGGTTGATCCGGACCCGGATGCGGTCGTTCTTCTGCGAGGCCGCAAAGGCGGTGATCTCCGGGAACGGCTTGGCGTCGCAGTAGACCTCCACCGTGGGATTGTCGCCCCCCGGGACCAGGGTCATGGTCGTTTCGCCGGGCAGGAAGGGCGTGGTGGCGTGGGGCGTGACCTTGACCAGCCGTTCCAGGGTCTCGTTGGCGGTGAAGGTGAAGATCGTCCTGGCGATGCCCTCGGAGTTGGTTCCGCCAACGGGCTGGCAGCTGGTGGGCTGGGTGGGCAGGCAGAGCTGCACCTGGGCCCCGGCCAGGGGCTGGTTGTTGGGGCGCAGGACCCGGACCGTGACCGAGGACTGCGAGCGGGTCAGCACGCAGGTGTCGGCCGAGACCAGGCCGCAGGCGTCCACCGTGGCATGCATGGTCCCGGGCAGGTAGCCGCCCATGGTCACGTTCAGGGCGTAGTCGCCCGGGGCCGGGATGGTTCCCGCGGGCGCGAACCGGCCCTGGGCCGAGGTGGTGGTGGCCTGGAACTTGCCGGACAGGGAGACCGAGGCCCCGGACAGGGGGGTGCCGCTCACGTCCACCACAAAGCCGCCGGGATGGGGCCTGGGGTTGAGGTTCAGCTGGACAATGGACGGGCTCGACCCGGCGCTGGGGGGGGCGTTCCAGGTGGCCGTGCCGTCCTGGACGCAGGCCTGGTCGGTCACGGTGGCCCGGTACTGGCCGCCCGGGGTCAGGGCGAAGACCGGGGTCTTGCCGTCGCTACCGGTGACCACGTTTATGTGCTCCACCGGGGCCGGGGAGAGCCGGGTCACGGTCAGGGGAATCCCGGCCAGGGGCGTGGCGCCCTTCTTGAGCTGGACCGTGGCCTGGGGCGGCGGGGGCGCGGCCTGGGTGGTGAAGGAGCCCCGATAGGCCAGGGCGAAGTCCGGATTGTCCGTGGGATCGTCGTCATCGTAGAACCATGTCCGGCACACGTACTGGTAGGTGGTGCCGGGCTCCAGGTCGGGCACGTCGATGTTGTGGTTCTGCGTCATCTCCGGGTTGCCTTCCTCGGAGGTGCAGTCGCCTACGGACACCAGGCCGTTCACGTGCTTGATGGCCGAGGTGTAGAGGTTGAAGTCGTCCAGGGGCGAGATGTAGACGAAGGTCGTGCCCGTCCGCGTGGAGGTCCAGTTGAAGTGCGCCGCGGTCTGCGTCACCGAGACGTTGGGCGTGGTCATGGACTCGTCGCCCTGGGTCATGTTCGTCTTGAGGTAGTCCAGCGCGTCGCCCGTCTTGGTCCGGCAGGAGGCGGCCTGGTCGTGGTCGTAGGCGTTGCCGCCGCTGTCCACGTAGCTCAGGCGCACGGTGTAGTCCGTGTTCTCCTCCAGTCCGGGCACGATGATGGCGTGGGCCGTGCGCAGGCTGGACTCGGTGACGCTCTTGACCTTCTGGCCGCCCTTGTACACGTCGGCCGTGGCCTTCACCGGCAGGGCCGGGGAGGAGAAGTAGACCATGAGGGCCCCGAAGCCGGGCCGGGCCCGGTAGCCCACGATGGTCTCGTCGGGCGGGGCCAGGGGCACGTGCAGGTCGTTGGCCGTGGTGAAGGTCGCCCGGGCCTGGGGACAGCGGACCAGCTTCTCGGCGTCGCCCAGGCTGAAGTCCACCATGGAACTGAAGGTGATCTGGGCGGACATGCTCTGGTAGAGCCTGAAGTCGTACTCCACTTCGTCCACCAGGATTTCCAGGTTGTGGGCGTCGTTGACAAAGGCGGGCAGGGGCACGGTGATGTCCTGCTCCTGGCCCGGGGCGGTGAAGGTCAGGGGCACGTTCCCGGACAACATCTTGCCCGGGATGCGGTAGCGGATCAGGACCACGAGCTTCTCGCCCTGGACCCGCCAGTAGGGGTCCGCGCTCAGGGTCAGTTCGCCCGCGCTGGTGACCAGGGCCAGACCGTCGGCGATCAGGTCGATGGCCTTGTTCTGCGCGGTCTCGTCATTGACCATGTCGGCGATCTTGATGCCGTTCTTGACCACGGTCTTCACCGTGCCGGGCACCCTGTCCCACAGCCTGGTGGCCAGGTCCTTGGGCTTGTTCCCGGTGTCCGCGTCGGTGATCAGGTCCTTGAGGTCCACGGAGATCAGGTCGCGCGCGTCGTGGAACTCGGCGCTGTTGCCCAGGGGGCAGGCGTCCGTGGAGTCCATGTACACGCCGATGTTGGACGCGGCCGAGGCGATGGTTCCGCCCACCTCGGGAATGAGGCCGATGAGGCCCCAGAGGTCCAGGGGCAGGTCCTTCCAGGGCAGGATGTCCGGCAGGCCGGTGACGCCCACGAAGCCCAGCTGGACCTTGGTGGGCAGGCCGATGCCGAACCCGGCGTCGAAGGTGCGCTGGTTGTCGTTCCCGCCCAGGGAGGGCACGGGCTCGGCCTTGACGTGCAGGACCAGGGTCTCGCCGCCCTTGGCCTGGGCGTCGTCCCAGCGCACCGTGACCTTGACCGGGCAGCGCACGGCCACCGCGCCCGTGGAGACGCGGAAGCCCATGCCGTAGCGGACCAGGGCCTGGGTGGGCATGGGATACCAGGGCGCCCAGTAGGTCTTGGGCGGCGGATTGTCGTCCAGGAGCCAGGTGGGACCGGCCACGGTCTTGGTCAGTGTTTGTTGGGCCGCGGGGCAGGGCGGCGCGGCCAGGAAAAGCAGGAGGAACAGGACGATGAAGGCCTGAACGATACGAACGTGGTTCATACGAAGCCCCTCACTATTGTATGATCCCCACCGAACGAGAAAGAGCCTGTGTATCCGGGCCGATGGCCTATCCCCCAACGCCATTGGCCCATTATACCTTTATCTTTCTTAATGGTTGGTTTCGTCAATGATTTTGGCGGGACGCCATGAAAAAAAGGAGCATGAATTCGTCCCGCCCTGGAGGGCGAGGCGAATGGACGGAAGCCCTTTGAACGGGCGGGCTCAGGCCACCACCCAGACCGTGCAGTCCTTGGCCGAGTGGATGATCTTGGTGGACACGCTGCCGAACAGGAACTCCTCGGCCTTGGACACGCCGCGCCGTCCGATGACGGCCGTGCCGTAGTCCTCCTCCTTGAGCACCCGCAGGATTTCCTGGGCCACGCTGGTGCCCAGGCTGCACGGAGCGTCCTTCTTGCGCAGGGGGGAGCGCATGCTCTCCAGGTAGCGGGTCTCCACGGCCGCTTCGGGCAGTCCCTTGGCGATCAGGTCGGCGCGCGCCTCCTCGAGAAAGGTCTTGTTCGTGGTCTGGTGCTTCAGGCATTCCTGCCGCCAGACGCCGTCGTCGGGGTAGAGGTCGCGGTCGGGCAGGCGCTCCACGCAGAGCAGCATGACGTGGAAGTCGCCGCACAGGGGCGAGCCCTCGATGCCGCCAAGCATCTGGCCTGTGTAGTCCACGGCGCGCCGGGCGTTGTCCGAGGCGTCCACGGCCACGAGGATCTTTCTGAACTTCATGCCCGCCTCCTAATTTTGAGGTTGGGTCAGGTTTTCAAGGCAGCCCTGCAGGTCGTCCACCAGTTCGTCCACGCTGTCGTAGAACACGTCGGACCTGAGCGAGAAGCGCAGGAGCACGTTGTTGAGGTCGGCCGGGACGTAGGGGAAGACCTTGCGCAGGTTCATGACGCGGTTGGTGAAGATGATGGAGTGGTCCTCGGGCTCCAGGCTGTCGATGCGTTCGGCCGGGACACCCATGGGGACCAGGTCCTTGCCGGAGTAGACCCCCTTGCCCGTGATCGTCAGCAGGATGTTGCCCAGGCCGAACAGATCCAGGCCAAAGGGATTCTCCGCGAACTCGAAGGTGTAGTCGAAGTCGATCCACCGCCAGTCCCCGGTGCTGGACTCCACCCATATGTGGTCGCTGCGCACGTCGCCGTGCTTTTCCCCGTGGCAGTGCAGATGGCCGATGGCCAGGCAGGAGTCGATGAACTTGGCCAGCAGGCCCGGGAAGTGCTCGTGGAAGTAAGGCTCGTGGTCCATGTCCATGGCCCAGACGATCTCGTCCAGGCGGCGGCCGCGGATGATCTCCAGCACGCGGACCAGGTTGCCCGCGTCGTCGGGCACGGAGAACCCCTGCATGAACCGGTTGTCGCCGCGCACCAGGTCCAGGATGCGGGCCTCCTTGTGTTCGCTGCGGTGGCTCTTGATGGTCACTGCGCCGATCTGTTCGGTGAAGCTCTCGTGGAACACGAGCTTCAGGATGCGGGACTCGCCCGCTTCCAGGTCGCGGCAGCGCTTGACCCAGTACTTGGGATCCTCCAGGCCGAACTTGCGCTCGGCCTCGCTGCGGACCACCAGGTAATACCGGTCGCCCACGGCGATGACGTCGCCGTAGTCGATGGACATGAATTCGGTGGTGTCGGTGTAGATGCGGCCGCAGTGGCGCAGGGGGAAATCCGGGGCGTAGCGACGGATGATGTCTCTGGCTTCGGTGCCCATGTCGGCCTCACGTGGTTACCCTTTTTTCACACTTTCAATGTATGATCCCGGAGGGAGGAACGCAAGGCGGACATGGTGGAATCGCGTTAGAAATTCGGCCGGCCGCGACCTGGATCGCGGCCAGCCGTTTTAACCGCGAACCAGGAGGTTATTCATCGAAGGCCATGCCGACCTTCCACTCGTCCCAGACCTTGCCCACCAGCTCGGGCCTGGGCTTGAGGGTGATCTTGCCTGGCCGCCAGCCGGACGGCGTGGCCTCCGCGCCCTTGGAGGCGCGCACCACTTGGAAGGCCTGGATCTGGCGGACGGTCTCCAGCACGTTGCGTCCCACGGGCGGGGTCAGGATTTCGTAGCCGACCACGATTCCGTCGGGGTCGATGATGAACCGTCCGCGCACGTCCACCCCGTTGTCCGGGTCGTACACGCCGTAAACCTCGCCCACCTTGCCTCCGGCGTCGGAGAGCATGGGGAAGGGGACGGTTCCGGACGAGACCATCTTGGAGATTTCCGTGTCCACCCACATCTTGTGCACGAACATGCTGTCCACGCTCATGGAGAGGACCTGGACGCCCAGCTTTTCAAATTCGGGATGCTTCTCGGCGACCGCCGAGATTTCCGTGGCTCAAACGAAGGTGAAGTCGCCGGGATAGAAGCAGAGCACCACCCACTTGCCGAGGTGGTCGGAGAGCTTTACCGAAGTGAATTCGTTGTTGAAAAAGGCCGGAGCTGCGAAGTCCGGGGCCTTCTTGCCGATCTGGATCATTGGCCTGGCTCCTTGGTTGGGGGTTGGGGGCGGAACCTTGATCTCCGCCTCGGGTTGGCCCACGGGGCCTCCGGTGGGCCTGGCGCAGCCGACGGGTTGTTCGCTTGGCATGTGCCTCCTCCTTGTTGTTCGTGAACGGTTCGGGAGCCTGCGGCATCAGGAAAGGCCGTCGCCCTCTTTAGGCTTTTTTATCAGAAGAGGTCCAAAGGGTGAATACGGTTTCGGTAGAAAGGCGGTCGGTGGGTGCGGAAGGGGCATTCAACGCGTTATCGCGCGGTTGCCTCTTCCCCGGACGCCTGCTGCGCGGGCTCTCCGCCCAGGGCCTGGTACAGGGTGACGAAGTTGGCCAGTTGGTTGTAGCGGTTCTCGGCCACGGACTCCTCGGCCGAGCGCAGGGTGTCCTGGGCGTCCAGCCAGTCCTTGAGGGTGCCGGAGCCGGACCGGTAGCGGACCTCGTAGATCCGCGCCACCTCGCGGGCTGCTTCGAGATTGTCATCCAAATGCTTGGCCTGCTCGGCCAGGCGGCCGCGGTTGGACAGGGCGTTCTCCACCTCCACCATGGCCTCGTACAGGGTCTGGCGGAACTCGACCACGGCCTGCTCGTATTCGGCCTGGGAGACCTTGAGGTTCAGGCTCAGGTTGTTCCAGTTGAGGAACGGGAAGGCCAGGCTGGAGGCCAGGGCGAGCACGGGATTTTCCAGCAGGTAGGCCAACTGGTCGCTGGTGCCGCCCAGGCTGCCGGTCAGGGAGATGGTGGGGTAGAAGCCGGCCCGGGCTTCGTCCGTGTCGGCCAGGTATTCGCGCAGGCGAAGCTCGGCCGCGCGCAGATCGGGGCGGCGCGCCAGGAGTTCGCAGGGAAGTCCGGCCGGAATGGCCGGCAGGGTGGCCAGGGACAGGTCCTGGGGATCGGCCATGACCTGGCCCGGCGGCATGTCGAACAACACGGCCAGGGCGTTGACGTCCTCGGTGCGGGCCTGCTCCAGGGTCTGGTGGCTGGACCGCAGGTTGGCCAGGTCCTGCCGGGCCTGGTTGACCTCCAGGGCCGAGACCGCGCCGTACAGTTCCTGGGCCTCCATCAGCTCCAGAGTTTGCTCGGCCGACTCGGTGTTGCTCCTGCTCAGTTCCAGGCGCACGTTGTCGTAGGCGATCTCCCAGTAAAGGTTCATGGTCGTGCCCACCAGGGACAGGGCCGTGCTCTGGCGGTCCTGCTCCGTGGCCAGGGCCTCCCACTCGGCCGAGTCGTGGGCCCGGGCCAGCCTGCCCCACAGGTCGGCCTCGTAGCTCACGCCGAGCGACGCGGAATAGGAATTGGTCCAGTCGTAGTAGCCTTCCTTGGTCGCCAGCGAGGTGCCGCCCTTGGCCAGGTTCAGGGAGTGGTCGCTCTTTACGGTGGCCGAAAGGTCCGGCAGGAGATCGTCGAACGCCAGTCCGGCCTGGAGCTGGGCCTTGCGCACCTTGATGGCGGCCGCGGCCAGGTCGTTGTTGCGTTTCAGGGCCAGCTCGACCAGGCGGGTCAGCTCGGGATCGCCGAAGTCCGTGGGCCAGTCCGCGAGGGACGCCGTCGTGACATTGTCCGTGGTGGCGTTGCCCGTCGCGGTCCACTGCTCGGGGGTGGTCGTTTCCGGCGGCTGGTACTCGGTCCTGAGCAGGGCTCCGCAGCCGGTGAGCAGCAGGGACAAGGACAGGACCAGGGGCAGGATCAGACAGGGGAGGCGTTGCATGGAATTCCTCGTTTTCTATTCGCGGACCAGGGCGTCCACCGGGTCCAGGTGCGCGGCTCTGCGGGCCGGAAGGTACCCGAAGGCCACGCCGATGAGGGTGGAGCAGGCGAATGCCAGGACCATGGAGGACGTGGAGTAGACCAGGGTGTAGTCGCTGCCGGTCTGGGACACGACCAGGCCCAGGGCCAGGGCCAGCAGTATGCCCAGGATGCCGCCCAGCAGGCAGATCAGCACGGCCTCGATGAGGAACTGGCTCATGATGTCGTTGCGCCGCGCGCCCACGGCCATGCGCACCCCGATCTCGCGGGTCCGTTCCGTGACCGAGACCAGCATGATGTTCATCACGCCGATGCCGCCGACCACCAGGGAGATGACCGCGATGGCCGAGATGAGCAGGGTCATGGTCTGGGTGGTGCTCTCAATGGTCTGGCGGATGGTGTCCGTGTTCATGATGAAGAAGTCTTTGATGTTGTGCCGCTGGGTGAGCAAATGCTCGATGCCTTGTTCCGCGGCCTGCATGGGCGCGCCGTCGCTGATGCGCACGGTGATGCTCTGCAGATGGGACTGGCCCAGCATGCGGTACATGGCCGTGGTGTACGGCACCCAGACGTTCAGGGAGTCGCTGTCGGGGCCGAAGGTCTGTTTCTCCTCGGTCACGCCGATGATCCGGCAGGGCACGTTTCCCAGGATGATGACCTTGCCCACGGCCTGTTCGCCCGCGCTGAACAGGCGCTGGTACGTGTGCTGGTCGATGACCGCCACCTGGCTGATCTTGCGGATCATGCCGTTGTCAAAGGAGCGCCCCTGGTCCATCTCGTAGCCGTAGACGCGGAAGTACTGGTCGCCCACGCCGGTGACCGAGGCGTCCACGTCCACGTTGCGGTAGCGCAGGTCCACCGAGGTGGCCACCTTGGGCGTGACGCTGTCCACGTAGGACTGCTGCGCCAGTACCTCGGCGTCCGCGGGGACCAGGGTGTGGATGTTGCCGGAACGGCGGTCGCCGAAGTCCGCGCCCGGATAGATGTTGATGACGTTGGTGCCGATGGCGCTGATGTCTTCAAGCACGCTTTGCTGCGAGCCCTGGCCCAGGGCCACCACCGAGACCACCGAGGCGATGCCGATGATGATGCCGAGCATGGTCAGGAAGGTCCGCAGCTTGTGCGCGGTCATGGCCGAGAGCGCCATGCGTAGCAGTTCGCGGCCGTGGTCCATCCAGGCGGCCAGGGCCGTGCGCGGGGGAACGGGCCGCTGGTTCCAGGACTTCGGTTCCCGAGGGGTTCCGTTGGGCCGGTCCGAGATGATCTCGCCGTCGCGGATCTCGATGATTCGCCGGGCGAACGCGGCCACCTCCATGTCGTGGGTGACCACCACGATGGTGTGCCCCTCGGCGTTGAGCTGTGTCAGCAGCTTCATGGTCTCCCGGCCGCTCTGGCTGTCCAGGGCGCCGGTGGGTTCGTCGGCCAGGATGACCTGGCCGCCGTTCATCAGGGCCCGCGAGATGCTGACCCGCTGCTGCTGGCCGCCGGAGAGCTGGCCGGGCTTGTGAAGGGTGCGGTCCTCGAGTCCCAGCCGGGTGAGCAGTTCGGCGGCGCGCTTGCGGCGGTCCGCCTGGCCCACTCCCGCGTAGATGGCCGGAATCTCCACGTTGCCCAGGGCGGTCAGGGAGGAGAGCAGGTGGTAGCTCTGGAAGATGAAGCCGAAACGCTCGCGCCGGAGATGGGCCAGTTCGTCCGCGTCCAGTTCGGACACGTCGCGGCCCGCGACGCGGTATGTGCCGCTGGTCGGCGTGTCCAGGCAGCCCAGGATGTTCATCAGCGTGGACTTGCCCGAGCCCGAGGCGCCGACGATGGCCACCATCTCCCCTTCCTCGATGCTCAGGTTCACGTCCTTGAGCACCGCCATGGGTTGGTCGCCCGCGGGGTATTCCTTGCGGATGTTTTCCAGTTCCAGAAGCGGCATGATCAGAACCTCATGGGTCCATGGGGGCGGTTGGAGCCGTTTTTCGTGGCGTCCCCGTTGGCCTGGCCGAGGATGACCAGGTCGCCTTCCTCAAGGCCTTCCAGAACCTGGATGTTGACCGAGTCGCTCAGCCCGACGCGCACGCTGCGGGTCTCGGGTCGGCCGTCCTGGTTCAGGATGCGGACCGGGTACGCACCCTGGCCGTCCTTGTTTCCCAGGGCGCTCTCGGGGATGAGCAGGACGTCCCGGGCCTCGTCGAGCACGATGGTCACCTCGGCGGTCATGGAGATGCGCAGCTTGTGGTCCGGGTTGGGCACGTCGAACAGGGCGTTGTAGTAGATGGCCTTGTCCGCCGAGCTGGTGGTGGTGCCGTCGGCGTCGTCCACGATGGAGTCGGGCGCGGGCACGATGCTTCGCAGCGCGGCCTCATACTGGTTGTCCGGCTCGCCCAGGATGGTGAAGAAGACCTTCTGCCCGGCCTGCACGTGGACCACGTCCGCCTCGGATATCTCGGCCTCCACGGTCATGGTGTCGAGATGGGCCAGCTTGACGATGGTGGGCGTGGACTGGGCGGCGTTCACGGTCTGCCCCTCCTTGGTGACCACGGCCACCACCACCCCGTCCATGGGCGCGGTGATCCGGGTGTAGCCCAGATCGACTCGGGCCGTGTCCACGTCGATGGTGGCGGCCACGATCTGGGCGTCCAGGGCGGCGATGTCCGCCTTGGTCGCGGTCAGGGTGGCCAGGGCGTCCTCGTAGTCCTGCTGGGACGTGGCCTTGGCCTTGAGCATGTTCCCCTGGCGCTTGTATTCGGACTGGGCCTGCTTCAGGGTGGCCTCCTTGGCCGCCCGCTGGGCCTTGATGTTTTCCAGGTCCGCCTCGGCGATGCGCAGGGCGTTTTCCTGGGACTGGGCGTCGATCTCGGCGATGAGGTCGCCTTGCTTGACCGAGTCGCCCAGGTCCACCTTGAGGGAGTTCACCTGGCCCGAGGCCTGTGCGCCCACGCTGACCTGCTTGAAGGCAGTCAGGGTGCCGGTGGCCAGGACGGTTTCCCGGATGTCGCCCCGGGTTACGGGCGAGGTCAGGTATTGGGTGGTCTCCGTTGCCGGGAAGAAGAGCAGCTTGGCCCCGATGATCAGACCGATCAGGATGGCGGCGATGGCCGCCTTGTAAAACCATTTCATGAAGGCTCCAGAACGTGTTCCGGTTCTTTGTTTTTGTCGCGTTCACATGGGTCCGCGATCTCCTCTCTAGGGTATTGAACGGAGATCGGGGGTGAACCAAGCGCACAAAATGTGAAGTAGTATAAAAAAAGGGCTTGGCGTCCGGGCCGGACCCCGCGGATGGCGCGGCGGGCCGCGTTTTGGCCCCGGTTCAGGCCTTCTCACTCGTGGCGGTTCGTGCTATGCAAAAAAAGGCACATAATGGAACCGAGGCCGATTTTGAATGTCCACTACCCTTGTAAAAAAAGTAAGCAATGGGGAACAAAACTGATAATGTCCAAATTCACTTTCTATATTGCATTTGACGATACAGACATAAAAGGCGCTCCCATGGGCACCGGGCGGCTGATGCGCAATTTCTGTTATTCGTTGCCCGATGATTGCAGCCTTGTTGGAGTGTTGCGGCACCAACTTCCTAAGTTCGATGACATTCCCTTCACCAGCAACAACAGCTCGGCCTGCGCGGTGGTCACAATGGAG
This sequence comes from Desulfovibrionaceae bacterium, assembly GCA_963666895.2. GTDB lineage: Bacteria > Desulfobacterota > Desulfovibrionia > Desulfovibrionales > Desulfovibrionaceae. The sequence goes on from CAXXNS010000009.1 coordinate 47,743, forward strand.
GACGGCGACGGCCAGGACCGGCTCGTGGATCTGGCCACCGACCACCTCCAGGAGCATTTTATTGATGGCAGCGACCCCGGGCTGTGCGTGGTCCGGGCCGACCGGATTCCCGACAGCCTGGTAGACTTCAGCGTCCGGACCACGGGACGCAAGGTCACCCAGCGCGACGCCCTGGACGCGACCCAAGGCCTCGTGCTTCGCGGGCTGGGCGGGACCAACGACGGCATCATCGGCGCCGCGGCCGGGGTGGGGCTGACCAGGTACGGCTGGTGCGGCCGGTTCATCGAGTACGGCCGGTTGCGCGAACTGGGCGATCCGCTCACCGTGGCCGATCTGCAGCAAAGCGGCATCCGGGCCCTGTCCGTGGACCGCGACCCCGCGGTGCCCCTGCCGGACGACACCGTGCATACCGGGAACTGGCTCCGCCCCGCCCTGATGGCGGGCGAGCCCGTGCTATTGGTGCGGCGCGACGGAGACGCATGGCGCGCGGTGCATGGCAAGCAGCGGCATTGAGACTTGATCACGTTGACGATCCACGAAAAAAGGGCTCATGAGCGATTTACTCATGAGCCCTTGTTCTTTCTGGCTCCCCAGCACGGACTTGAACCGCGAACCTAGTGGTTAACAGCCACCCGCTCTGCCGATTGAGCTACTGGGGAACATTCTCCCGCCGTGGCGGGAGCAAGGATGATTAATGCATGTTACAGGGCTCGTCAACCCCTTGTGCCCGGCCGGGATTTGTCACCCTGGAACCGTTGCAAACCGGGCGTAATTATTATTAGTGAATGCCACTTTCCTTGACGCCCCGAAGCTAGTTGGGATAGGCAATCTTAATTTCTGGCCTTTTTTCATAATTTTCCCGGGTGGATGACGATTTTGGCCGAACAGAAGAAAAAAAAAGACGAAAATCAAGCTGGCTACCGACTCGCGCTACGTGGCCCGGTTCATGCCGTACCTCGAGGCCCTGGCCTCGCGCGACGAGCTCAACGAAGTCCTCAAGACCCGTGTGGAAAAGGCCTGCGCTCTTCTGGACGAATCTTTGGAACTCTATCCCAATGATTTTCGTAAAGATTCGGAAATAAAGGATATTCTTGACAAATACGATGGCCAGGACGGCGAAGCTCTGGAGAAGCTGAACGAAACCTTCGCCGTGGCCGGCCGCATCAAGGGCTGGCGCAGCTTCGGCAAGGTGACCTTTTTCCATCTCCAGGACCAGGCCGGGAGCATTCAGGTCTTCGTGGCCCGGGACGACCTGGGCGCGGACGCCTACCGGCTGTTCAAGAAAAGCGACATCGGCGACGTGGTCGGGGTCAAGGGAACGCTGTTTCGGACCAAGACCGGGGAGCTGACCCTCAAGGCCAGAACCTTCGAACTGCTGACCAAGTCCATGCGGCCGCTGCCCGAGAAGTACCACGGCCTCAAAGACGTGGAGACCCCGGTACCGCCAGCGCTACGTGGACCTCATCGTCACCGACCGCACCCGGGACATCTTCCTCAAGCGCACGCGCATCGTGGCCGCCCCTGCGGCGCTTCCTGGACGAGCGCGGCTTTCTGGATGGTGGAGACCCCCATGCTCCAGCCCATCCCGGGCGGGGCCACGGCCAAGCCCTTCACCACCCACCACAACGCCCTGGACATGCGCCTGGTACATGCGCATCGCCCCGGAACTCTACCTCAAGCGGCTGCTGGTGGGCGGGTTCGAGAGGGTCTACGAGATCAACCGCAACTTCCGCAACGAGGGCATCTCCACCCGGCACAACCCCGAGTTCACCATGCTCGAGTTTTATTGGGCCTTCGCGGACTTCCATGACCTCATGGACCTGACCGAGGAGATGTTTCTCCACCGTGGCCCGGGAGGCTCTGCGGCACGGACCAGGTGGAGTACCAGGGCCAGACCATCAACCTGGGGCCCGGCTGGAAGCGGATTCCCTTCATCCAGTCCCTGCACGACATCGGCGGCGTGGACTGGGAGGTGCTGGCCGACTATGACGCGCTCAAGGCCATGGTCAAGGCCAAGGGCGAGAAGGTGGTCGAGGGCGAGAAGCTGGGCAAGCTCCAGGCCAAGCTCTTTGACATCCTGGTGGAGCCCAAGCTCGTCCAGCCGCACTTCATCTATCATTATCCCACGGACATCTCCCCGCTGTCGCGGCGCAACCAGGACGACCCGTCCATCACCGACCGCTTCGAGCTGTTCATCACCGGACGCGAGATGGCCAACGCCTTTTCCGAGCTCAACGACCCCGTTGACCAGCGCCTGCGCTTCGAGGAGCAGGTGGCCGAGAAGGAGGCCGGGGACGAGGAGGCCCACTCCATGGACGAGGACTACGTCCGGGCCCTGGAGTACGGCATGCCTCCGGCCGCGGGCGAGGGCGTGGGCATCGACCGCCTGGTCATGCTGCTCACGGACTCCCCGTCCATCCGCGAGGTGATCCTGTTTCCGCTGCTCAAGCCCGAGGCAGGGGGCCAGTCGTGAGGTTCGAACGCTTCGTGGGCATGCGATACCTGTTCGCCCTGCGCAAGCAATCCTTTATTTCCATCATCAGTCTGTTCGCGGTCTGCGGCGTGGCCATCGGCGTGGCCGCCCTGATCGTGGTCATCGGCGTCATGAACGGGTTCACCAAGGACTTGCAGGGCAAGATTCTGGGCGTGAACGCCCACATCGTGGTCAGCTCCAGCCTGGGCGCCATGCGGGAGTACGAGCCCGTGGCCGAGGCCGTGGCCGGAGTGGACGGGGTCCTCGGGGTGGTGCCCTTCATCTATTCCGAGGTCATGCTGTCCACCACCGGCGGGGTCAAGGGACTGGCCCTGCGGGCCATCGACCCCGCGGCGGCCGAGAACGTGCTCAGCCTGGGCGGCGACATGGTCTACGGCAGCCTGTCCGATTTGTCCCTGCCCGCGGACACCCCGGGCATCATCATCGGCCAGCAGCTTTCCTCCCGGCTGGGCGTGCTGCCCGGCCAGCAGGTGCATCTGGTGTCGCCCTCGGGCACCCAGACCGCGGCCGGGTTTTCGCCCAAGACCAAGCCCTTCACCGTGATCGGGGTCTTCCACACCGGGCTCTACGAGTACGACTCCACCATGGCCTACGTCACCCTGGACGCGGCCCGGGATCTGCTCGGCTGGCCCGAAGGCCTGGTCTCCGGCCTGGAGGTCAAGGTGGCCGACGTCTACGCCTCGGACGTGGTGGCCCAGCGCATCCGGGACGACCTGGGCGACCGGCCCGTGTCCGTGGAGGACTGGAAGGAGATGAACGCCAATTTGTTCGCCGCGCTCAAGCTGGAAAAGACGGCCATGTTCATCATCCTGGCCATGATCGTGCTGGTGGGCTCCTTCTCCATCGTCACCACCCTGGTCATGCTGGTCATGCAGAAGACCAAGGACATTGCCATCCTTATGAGCATGGGCGCGTTGCCGGGAGCCATCCGGCGGGTGTTCATGTTCCAGGGGACGCTCATCGGCTCGGTGGGCACGGGCATCGGCTTCCTCATCGGCGTGCCCGTGAGCCTGCTGCTCAAGAAATACCAGTTCATCAAGCTGCCGCCGGACGTCTACCCGGTGGAGTACCTGCCCATCCGGCTGGACGTGTTCGACCTGGCGATTATCGGTATCTCGGCGTTTTTGTTGTGTTTTCTGGCAACCCTGTATCCCGCCGGTCGAGCAGCCTCCTTGCGTCCGGCCGACGCCTTGCGTTATGAATAGTGAGCGGGTATACAACCTGATTGGCGTTGGCAAGGAGTTTGTCGGGCCACGCGAGCGGTTGGAAGTGTTGAAGAAAATCGACCTGACCGTGACGCGGGGGGAATCCGTGGCCATCCTTGGCGCATCGGGCTCCGGCAAGAGCACCTTGCTGCATATTTTGGGCACGCTGGACGAACCCAGCCGCGGGGAAGTACACTTCCTTGGCCAGGACGTTCAACGGCTGGATATCGGCAAGAAGGCCAGGATGCGCAACAGGGAGATCGGCTTCGTGTTCCAGTTCCACTACCTCCTGCCGGAATTCAACGCCCTGGAAAACGTGGCCATGCCCGCCATCGTGGCCGGGCGTCCCCTGAAGGAAGCCCTGGGAATGGCCGAAGAAGCTTTGGAGTTGGTGGGGTTGTCCAACCGCAAGGATCACCGGGTGACCACGCTGTCGGGAGGGGAACGGCAGCGCGCGGCCATTGCCCGGGCCATCCTGCAACGGCCCAAGGTCGTTCTGGCGGACGAACCCACCGGCAACCTGGACGAAAAAACAGGTTCCCGCGTGGCCGACCTTTTGGAGGGCCTCAACCGGGATCTGGGAATGACGTTCGTGGTGGTGACGCACAATCAGGATTTGGCCGGCCGGATGGCGCGTCGGCTTGAATTGCGTTCGGGAGAGCTCTATGCCCATTAGTCGTCGAAGCCTGGTACTCGCCCTGCTGGTTCTGCTGGCATTGTCTCTCGCCGCTCCCGGGCTGGCGCAGCAAGCTGTCGGACAGCAGGGGGTCACGGTGGCCGTGCTCCCGTTTGAGGTCAATGCCGGTGACGACCTGGCCTACCTTAAGGATTCCCTTCCTCAGCTCCTGGTGGACCGCCTGCGCCAGGCCGATCTGGTCGCGGTGGACGCGGACGAGGTCAAGCGCGTCCTCGACGAGCAGGGCATCACCACCCTGGACGCGGATGCGGCCCGCGAAGTGGCCCTGCTGGTGGGCGCGGGCTACGCCCTGTACGGCAGCTTCAACCAGTTGGGCGAGTCCCTGAGCATGGACGCCCAGTTGGTGGAGGCCTTCGGGCTCTCCCCGGCCGTTCCCCTGACCGTGAGCAAGCAGGGGCTGATCAACCTGCTTCCCGCGGCCGACGATCTGGTGGCCCAGGTGAAGAAGAACTTGCTGGGCGAGAAGGTCATCGCCGAGATCGACGTCGAGGGCAACAAGATCCTGGACAAGGAAGTGGTCCTCATGCGGCTGTCCATCCGCAAGGGCGACGACTACAGCCCCAAACGCATCAACGACGACCTGAAGACAATTTTCGACCTGGGATATTTCGAGAACGTCGAGGTCCGCGTCACCGACGTGGCGGACGGCAAGAAAGTGGTCTTCGTCATCGAGGAGAAACCCCGCATCCAGGCCATCAGCGTGGAAGGGGCCGACGACATCGACGCCGACGACATCCTGGGCGTCATCACCACCACCGAGGGCAGCATCCTCAACCTCAAGGTGCTCCAGGACGACCTGAACCTGATCCGCATCCTGTACCGCAAGGAAGGGCACTACAAGTCCCAGGTGAACTACCGCATCGAGGGCGGCGAGACCGGCCAGGCCCGGCTCATCTTCGTGGTGGACGAGGGGCCGGTCCTGTACGTCGAGGACATCATTTTCGACGGAGTGGAGCAGGTGGACGAGGACGACCTGGAAGACCTGCTCTCCCTGTCCGAGACGGGCTTCTTCTCCTGGTTCACGGATTCGGGCGTGCTCAATGAGGAGAGCCTGGAGCGCGACGCCTCGGCCATTCAGGCCTACTACCAGAACAACGGCTTCCTGCAGGTCAAGGTCGGACGTCCCAAGGTGGACATCCGCGACGACGGCATCTTCGTCACCTTCCTTATTGAGGAAGGCCCTCGCTACAAGGTCAACGACATCGGGTTCGGCGGGGACGTCATCGTTCCGGCCGAGGAGCTGATGGAAGTCGTGTCCCTGGACGAGCACAAGGAAGACGAGGAGTTCTACTCCACCGAGGTCATGCGGGAGGACCTGGACAAGCTGACCCGGTTCTACAACGACCGGGGCTATGCCTACGCCGAGGTGACCCCCAGCCTGGACCCGAACGAGGCGGACCAGACCCTCAACGTCACCTACGACATCAGCAAGCACCAGCGCGTCCACATCCGCAGGGTGCTCCTGGTGGGCAACGACAAGACCCGCGACAACATCATCCTTCGCGAAATGTACCTGGTGGACGGGGACCAGTTCAGCGGCACCCGGCTGGAGATGTCCCAGGAGCACCTGGAGGGCCTGGGCTACTTCGAGGTGGTGAACATCGAGACCGTTCCCACGGGCGACCCGGACGAGATGGACCTCAAGGTCACGGTCAAGGAGCAGTCCACCGGCCACATCAGCGGCGGCGTGGGCTACAGCTCCTACGCGGGCGCCTATTTCGGCGGCACCATTTCCGAGGACAACCTGTTCGGCAAGGGCTACAGCCTGTCCTTCACCGGCACCTTCGGCGGCAAGACCACGGACTTCACCCTGGACTTCGTCAATCCGAAGATCAATGACACCAAGTGGGCCATGGGAATCAGCGCCCACAACGAGAGCACGACCTACTCGTACTACGACATGGACAGCACGGGCGCCGATTTCCGCATAGCCCATCCGCTCGGCCGGTACACGCTCTACCGCTTCATCTACTCCCTGAGCCAGTACGACATCTACGACGTGGACGAGGACGCTTCCAGCGACATCAAGGACGACGCCGGCAAGCACCTGCTGAGCAGCGTGAGCTTCCAGCTCGACCGGACCACGGTCAAGCACCGCGGCTTCCTGCCGGTGTCGGGCAACGAGCAGGAGTTCAGCGTCACCTACGCCGGCTGCGCCGTGGGCGGCGACGACGCCTTCATCAAGTACGTCGGCAGCGCGGACTGGTACGCCAACCTGTTCGCGGACGTGGTTTTCCACGTCCGGGGCGGCGCGGGCTACGTGCATGAGAACTTCGGCGGGGAGGAGATCCCCACCAACAAACTGTTCTACCTCGGCGGCATCACGTCGGTCCGGGGTTATTCCAACGGCATGATTTCGCCGCGCGACAAGAAGGGGGACGACGCTATCGGCGGCGACAAGATGCTGTACACCAACCTGGAGTTCTTCGCTCCTATCAGCACCAACCTGGGCCTCATCGGCGTGGTCTTCTTCGACGCGGGCGGCGCCTGGGCGGACGGCGACATGATCTTCGACGAGATCGAGGCCGGCCAGGAGTACGATTCCCCGTTCATGGGCATCTACAAGAGCGTGGGCGCCGGAATCCGCTGGATGTCGCCCATGGGTCCCATGCGCTTCGAGTATGGTTTCGGGCTGGACGAACTGGAGGGCAGCCAGAACCACAAGATCGAGTTCTCCATGGGGCAGTTGTTCTAGGCAGAAAAGGAGCGCCAGCTCCCGTTGTTGACGGTCCGGGTCTGTTCAAACGGCCCGGACCAAGGTTTTGCGGACTATGAAATCTTTGGAAACGACAAGGAGATAGATTAATGAAAAAAGTGCTCGCCTCTGCGTTGTTCTTGCTTTTTGTCTTGCAGGTTCCGGCCATGGCCCAGGACATCAAGATCGGTGTCCTGGACATGGAAAAGTACTCGCGGGAATCGTTGGCCGGGCAGGAAGTGGCCGCGCAGATGAAGACCACCCTTGAGCCCAAGGTCAAGGAAATTCAGCGCGTTGATGAAGAATTCAACCGCCTGAAGGAAGACTACATCAAGCAGAGCTCCGCCTATTCCCTGGAAGTCCAGAACGCCAAGAAGCTGGAGCTCAAGCGCAAGGGCCGGGACATCGAGGACATGAAGCTGGAGTTCCAGCGCTTCGCCAAGGCCGAGGAAGAGCGTCTGACCAAGCCGGTCCAGGAGCTCATGCAGAAGGTGGCCGAGGAGTTCGCCAAGGAGAACGGCTACGACCTCCTTCTCGAGATGCGCGTTTCCGGCGTGCTGTTCATCAACGAGGAGAAGCTCGACATCACGGATGAGCTGGTCAAGGCGTTGGATGCAGCCTGGAATGCCCGGTAGGATTTGTCTTGGGAATGCTGCTTAGCGAACTAGCCGAAAAATTGGGTCTGGACTACCAGGGGCCTCCGGTGGAGATCACCGGGGTCAACACCCTGGAGAGCGCCGGCCCGGGTGACATCACCTTTTTGGCCAATCCAAAGTACGCGCCCCTGCTCGGGACCACCCGGGCCGGGGCCGTGCTTGTGGATGCGTCCCACGCCGGGGCGCATCCCGCCTGCCTGGTCAGTTCCAACGTCTACATGGACCTGGCCAGAACCATTACCTTGTTCGCCAAGCCCCAGGGGTGTTTCACCGGACAGAGCCCCCTGGCCTTCATCCACGAGACCGCCGAGGTGGATCCCACGGCCACGGTCTATCCCTTCGCCTTCATCGGCGAGGAGTGCCGGATCGGTTCCAAAGCGCAGGTGTATCCCGGCTGCTACGTTGGGGAACGTAGCCAGGTGGGCGAGGACTGCGTCCTGTATCCCAACTCGGTTCTCATGGCCGAGACCGTGCTGGGGAAAGGCGTGGTCGTGTTCGCGGGTGCGGTCATCGGCGCGGACGGGTTCGGCTACGCCCAGACCGGTTCCGCGAACATGAAGATTCCCCAGATCGGCCGCGCCGTGCTCGAGGACGGCGTGGAGGTCGGGGCCAATTCCTGCGTGGACCGGGCCGCCCTGGACGTGACCCTGATCGGCGAGGGAACCAAGCTCGACAACCTGGTCCAGGTCGGCCACAACGTCCGCACCGGCAAGCACTGCCTGCTGGCCGGAATGGTGGCCGTGGGCGGCAGCACCAGGATCGGCGACAATGTGGTGCTGGGAGGCAACGCCGGGGTCAACGACAACATCACCATTGGGGATGGCTGCATGGTCGGGGGCAAGGCCGGGGTGCAAAGGAATCTGCCGCCGGGGAGCCAGGTCAGCGGCTACTACGCCATGGACTATCAGAAGTTTTTAAAAGTCAACGCGCGTTTGCCCCAACTGCCCGACCTGTTCACCCGGGTCCGCAGATTGGAGAAGGAGTTGGAGCGGTTGGCCGCAACCAAAGGGGAAAGGGAAGGCGATGGAGACTGAAATCAAGACCATCGGCATTCGCAGAGTCATGGAGTTGCTTCCGCACAGGTATCCGTTTCTGCTGGTGGACCGCGTGGAAGAGTATGTCCCGGGTTCCCATATTCTGGCCTACAAGAATGTGACCATCAACGAGCCGTTTTTCCAGGGGCATTTCCCCGATCTGCCGCTCATGCCCGGCGTACTGGTGCTGGAGGCCCTGGCCCAGACCGGAGGCGTCTACGTCCTGGAGTCCCCGGACCTGGACATCGCCGGCAAGGTTTTCGTGTTCTCGGGCATGGACAAGGTCCGTTTCCGGCGCCCCGTGGTGCCCGGCGACAAGCTGGCCCTGCACGTGGACAACATCAAGCACAAGATGACCATGTGGCGCATGCACGGCGTGGCCCGGGTCAACGGAGACGTGGCCGCCGAGGGAACGTTCACCGGCAACCTGGTTCCCCGGGAGATTCTATAGTGAGTTCATCCATACACCCGTCCGCCATTGTCGATCCTTCGGCGCAGATTGGCGACGGCGTGACCGTGGGTCCGTTCTGCCTGGTGGAAGCGGGCGCGGTCATTGGCGACGGCTGTGTCCTCGACGCCTACGTGCATATCAAGTCCCACGTGAGCATGGGCAGCGGCAACCATATCCATTCCCACGTCTGCCTGGGCGGCGTGCCCCAGCACCTGGGGTACAAGGGCGAGGACACCAGGCTGGTCATCGGCGACAACAACGTCATGCGCGAGTACGTGACCATGAACCGGGGCACGGTCCAGGGACACGGCCAGACCACCATCGGCTCCGGCGGCCTGTACATGGCCTACAGCCACGTGGCCCACGACTGCCGCCTCGGCGACCAGGTCATCCTGGCCAACGCGGTCAACCTGGCCGGGCACGTGGACGTGGGCAACTTCGTGGTCATCTCGGGCATGGCCGCGGTGGAGCAGTTCCTGCGCATCGGCGACTACGCCTTCCTGGGCGGGGCCAGCGGCTACAACCTGGACATCCCGCCGTACATGCTGGCCCACGGCGTGCGCGGCAAGCTTTTCGGCCCCAACGTCATCGGGCTCAAGCGCCGCGGCTTCACCAAGGAGACCATCCAGGCCCTGCGAAGGGCCTACAAGACCATCTTCCGTATGAAAATGTCCAAGGAAGAGGCCCTGGCCCAGGTGGAATCCGAGTTGGGCCAGGTGGCCGAAGTGGGCCACCTGCTGGACTTCATCCGCTCCAGCGAGCGCGGCGTGGCCCCGGACTACCACAAGAACGGCAACGGCAACGGGAACAGCGACACCTGACATTGGGGCGGCCATGAGCGAACCCACGGTCATCGGGCTCATCGCGGGCGGGCGGCAATTCCCGCTCATGGTGGCCGACGCGGTGCGCCGCGCCGGACACCGCCTGGTCATTGCCGCCTTTTTCGGACATTCCAACATGGACGTGGCTCCCAAGGCCCACGTGTTCCGCAAGCTCAAGTTCGGCCAGTTGGGGCCGCTCATCGACTATTTCAAGGACAACGGGGTCCAGGAAGTCATCATGGCCGGGCACATCAAGAAGTCCCGGATCATGGACCTGAGGCATTTCGACAAGCGGGCCAGGGCTCTGATCGGCAGGCGCAAGGACATGGGCGACGCCACGGCCCTCACGCTTATCGCGGCCGAGTTCGAGTCCGAGGGCATGCGTGTGGTGCCGCCCCACGTGCACGTGCCCGAACTGCTGACCCCGGCCGGGGTGCTTGGTCGGCATCAGCCCGACGCCCAGGGCTGGATCGATCTCAAGATCGCCTTTGACATGGGCAAGGTTCTGGGTGAACTGGATATCGGCCAGTGCCTGGTGGTCCGCCATGGCGTGGTGGCCGCCATGGAGGCCCTGGAGGGCACGGACGCGGCCATACGCCGCGGCTGCCGTCTGGGCGGGCCGGGCTGCGTGGTGGTCAAGGTGTTCAAACCCTGTCAGGAAGAGCGGGCCGATCTGCCCAGCGCGGGCCGGTCCACCATCAAGACCATGCGCAAGGGCAAGGCCGTGTGCCTGGGCCTGGAGGCGGGCCGGAGCCTGCTCTTCAACCAGGAGGCCACGGTCCGGGCCGCGGACCAGGCGGGCATCAGCGTGGTCGGCCTGACTCCCGAACTCCTGGCCGCCAACACGCCGGAATCAACTGAATCCCCTGAAGAATAATTTCCAGGCTCAACCGAGGTTCTTGCCGCAGCAGGAACCCGGCCCGGCGCAGCCCGCGGCCGATCCCGGGGACGAGCCGCAACAGGCCGTGTCGCCCGGGCCGGGCAGGTCCTGTCCGGTTCGTCCGGTGCTCGTGCTGGTGGCCGAGAGCAGCCGCTCCCCTTTTTTCGAGCCGCAGCCCGGGCAGGGTGGAACGGCGTCGTTCCAGACCAGCTCCTCGTAGGTCTTGCCGCAGTCGGGGCACTGGAATTCGTGGATGGGCATGTCAGGCCTCGGGCTTGAAGATGTCGTTGGGTATGAAGGGGTGCGTGCCCATGACCACGTCCACCCCGGCCTTGGCCTTGATTTTGGCCACCAGGGTTTCGGCGTAGGGACAGTGGTCCATGAGACAGGGAGCGATATGGACCACGGTGGGCTTCTCGCCCAGGGGCGCGTTCCAGAGGTTCATTTGGGCCATGCGCACCACCACGCCCTGGCCCGGACAGCCGCCGCAGGACAAGAGGCCCAGGACCTGGGCGTCGGGGCCGTATTTCTCAAAGGATCCCACACGGCGGTTGAAGGCCACCATACATCGCGAGCAGCCGACGCAGATTTCGTTCATGGTGTTCTTGCAGCCGATGATGAGCACTTTTTCCATGCGGATTCTCCCTGCGAAGTGGTTGAACGTGGCTGGCGAAATGACATCGGCCCGGTTCCGGGACGGCCTTGGCGTTGGGCCTGGCCCGAAACCGGACGCGGTTAAGGGTTATTTTTCCGCGGCGAGCTGCTCGCGCAGCAGGCGGGCTTCGGCTTCCAGGTCCTGCAGCCGCTGCTCCATAGCTTGCCGGTCAGCGGGAGCCGCGCCGTAGCCCGGCGCCCAGCCGGCAAAACCCCGGCCCCGGCCAAAGCCCCGGCCCATGCCGGCGCCGTAGCCCATGCCCCGGCCGAAGCCGCGGCTTAAACCACGGCCGCAGGGGCCGCGGCCGCCGCCGGTCATGGCGCCCTGGCCCAGGGGTCCGGTTCCGTTCATTCCAGGCATGACAGCCTCCTTGTTTGACTTTGCATGGAAACGGGAGCAACCATTGTGCCACCATTTTTTATGTAATGAAAAAAGGTTGTTGCGGGACGCGGGAGTGATAAAAAGACGCATAATGCGTCCATTTTGGGGTTGGGGGGCGAAAATTGCTTTTTGTGGTCCCATGTTGCGAAAAGCCCGGCCTTGGGGAATAGTGTGGGGGTATCGGTGACCGAATTGGTCGGCCCCTCATTCCCTGGACCCAGCGGCTTCCGCCCTGGCGTACGAGTATTCCGGACAACATGCTCACTCGGTACCGACGACTGATCAAGATGATGACCGCCTTCAGCGCCCTGATGCTGTTTCTGGGCGTGGCCGGTCTGGTCGGCCTGCACTGGTACGTGTCCACCGAGAGCTTCAAGCTGAAAGTGGCCCGGGCCGTGAAGGCCCGCACGGGCTACGACCTGGTCATGGAAGGGGACATCGGCGTCACCCTGTACCCCTGGATCGGCATCGCCACCGGCCCGGCCGCCCTGCTCAAGCCGGGCGAGCCCGAGCCCCTGATCTCGGTGCAGCGGGCCTCGGCCGGGGTGCGCCTGCTGCCGCTCATCTCCGGCCAGGTGGACCTGGACGTCATCGTGCTGGAGGACATGGCCGCCTTGGTGGTCCGCACCGAGGACGGGCAGACCAACTGGGACGACCTCATCCGGGCCCTGACCCCCACCGAAGACAAGACCGAAGCCCAGGACGGCGGCTCCCCGGCCATGACCATGCGCGGGGTGCAGATCGAGAACGGCAGCCTGACCTACCTGGACGAGGCCGCGGGCCGCAGTTGGACCGTGGCCGGACTGAACACCCGCACCGGCGTGCTGGAGCAGGGCCAGGCCGTGGCCGTGTCCCTGGAGGCGCAGGTGGCCTCGCCGGACCAGGAGATCGAGGGCAAGGTCACGGTCACCGGGTCCGTGCAGGTGGACTTCTCCACCGGCGACCTGCGCCTGCACGAGGGCCGCATGGACGCCGAGTTCCGGTATCCCTTGATCAAGGAGGAGGGCGACCCCGTGCGGGTCACGGCCACAGTGGACCTGGACTCGTCCACCGAAGAGCTCCTTCTGGACAATCTCTACGCCCAGGCGGCCGGACTGGACCTCACCGGGCGCGTGCTGGTGACCGGGATTTTGTCCGAGCCCGTGGCCAAGGGCCACGTGGAAACCCGCGTCTTTGCCCCTCGCGACTTCTTGAACGCCCTGTCTCCGGGCATGATTCCGCCCGACGATCCGGGCATCTTCCGCGAGGGCAGGGTGACCACCGACTTCACCTTTGACGGCACGTCCCTGGGGGTGAACGAGCTGGACCTGCGCATGGACGACAGCCACCTGACCGGAAACCTGGACCTGCCCATGGACGACAACGGCACCCTGGGTTTCAACCTGGTCGTGGACAACCTGGACTTCGATCGCTACTACCGGCTCTACATCACGCCCGAGGATTTCATCCTGGCCGACTTTTTCCCGGAATTCGTCTGCACCTGGCGGGCCGAGGGCACCCTCAACCTGGCGAACACCATTCTGGCCGGCGAGGAGGTCTCGGAACTGGTGCTCCGGCTGACCTGCTTCGACGGGCTCATGGCCGTGACCGTGGGCCAGGCCCGGGTCATGGGCGGGGGCATGACCGGCGACGGCTCCATCAAGGTGGCCTCGGCCGGGAAGGGTTACAAGGTCTCCCTGGCCGCGCGGGGCAGCGTGGTGGGTGCCCAGGCCGGCCGGCTGCCCCTGGGTTCCGGCGAGGACCACCTCCTGACCGGGCAGGGGGACATGAATTTCAGCTTCGAGGTCACGGACAAGGTCATGGCCCTGGACCAGATCATCGACGACCTGCTCCGCGACGCCCGGCTGACCCTGGGCTGTTCCCTGGGGCCGGGGGACCTGGTCACCCTGGAGGAGGACGAAGGCGGCGGCGACCAGGTCTTGTCCTGGGATCAGGCCAAGCTCAACCTGGCCCTGACCGGCAACGGCCGAGGCGTGGTCCACGACGACTTCCAGTACCAGGCCGGGGTGGTGCTCAAGCTCAACGGCCCGGCCTGGAACGCCACCACCAAGCTGACCGGCGACCTGGCCCTGGACTTCCCCTTGGAGAGCCTGCGGCTGGGCAAGGCCGACCTGGGCCTCCAGTACCACGGCGCCCCCCTGCCAACGGCCGATCCCGTGGCCGTGCTGTCCGCGGTGGTGGACCTGGACACGGCCAAGGACACGGCCTTGTTCTCGGACATCCGCCTGGAGGCCGTGGACGCGGTCCTGACCGGTCGGCTGACCGGGAGCAATGCCTTGTCGCAGGGATACTCCTACGGCGGCTCCGTGCGCCTGTCCTCACCGGATCCGACTCGGACGCTGGCCCTGCTGCGGGACGAGAACACCGTGAACACGGCCGATCCCGAGGCGCTCAAGATCCTGACCGGCCAGGCCGACGTGCTGGTGGCCGGGGACAACATCGACCTGGTCAACCTGGTCCTGACCCTGGACCAGACCGAGTTCACGGGCCGCGCCCGGATCAAGGAACTGGGCTCCGGCCGGGTGGCCTTCAACCTCAGGGGCGGCGCCCTGGACCTGGACCGCTACCGTGAGCCCAGGGCCGAGAAAAAGGAGGAGCAGCACACGGAGGATTGCTCGGCCGGTTCCGGAAAGCCGCCCACGCCCCTGCCCCTGGACACCCTGCGCGACCTGGACCTGGAGGGCAGCCTGAGCCTGGATCTGCTCAAGATCTACGGGTTCCGGTTCCAGAACCTGTCCCTGGCCATGGACGCCGGGAACGGCATGATCTCCGTGACCCCGCTGGGGTCGGACTTCTACGGCGGCAAGATGGACGGCAGCCTGGGCGTGTCCGTGATCAGGGATTCGCTGTCCATGAACCTGAACCTGGATGCGGTGAACTTCAAGGCCGAGGACTTCCTGGGCGACCAGTTCGAGCGCGACTACGTCCGGGGGCTGTCCGAGCTGCACTTCCACCTGAAGACCGTTGGGGCCACGAACGACGAGCTCATCGAAAGCCAGAGCGGCACCGCAGGCTTCGTCATCCGCGACGGCTCCTACAAGTTCCTGGGCGCGTCCAAGGCCGGCGAGGAGGAGCCCGCGCAGCCCGAGCAGGACAACGCCATGGCCTCTCCCAACGCGCCCAAGAGCAACCGGACCGCCTTCAGCCTGGCCCGGGCCGACTTCAAGGTCTTCAACGGCCGCTACGAGGTGCAGGACTTCCAGCTCAAGGCCCTGGCCATGTCGGCCACGGGCGGCGGCAATTTCGACATGGCCAAGAACACCATCGACCTGGCCATCAACGCCGATTTCGTGGCCGCCCCGGACGTGCCCATCTACATCGAAGGCTGCCTGTCCGACCCGGACGTGAGCGTGCCCGGGGACGAGATTCTGCAGAACGCGGTGGAAGACATCATTTCCATTCCCCTGCGCCCCTTCCAGTTCTTGCGCGACAACCTTTTCTGATAACCGGCCTTGCGAAGGTTCCCCGGGGTTTGTATAGCTGGTGCATGAACCCGGAGGACGCAAGGTGAGCAAGAACAACGACGGGTGGGCGGCCAAGCTGCTGCGCTTCTTCACCCAGGACATCTGGAATCTGGAGCCGGACGAGGGCGGCCGGTTCATGGAGCGGATCCGTTCGGTTTCCCGCTGGATCTATTTGGTGGGCAAGGGGTTCTTCGGGGACCAGTGCATCATCCGCGCTTCGGCCCTGACCTTCACCACCGTGCTGTCCATCGTGCCGTTCCTGGCCGTGGCCTTTTCCATTTCCAAGGGCCTCGGGCTCCAGAACACGGAGTTCATCCGCGACCTGCTCATGCGCGTCTCGGCCGGGCGCGAGCAGGTGGTGGAGAACATCCTGGGCTACATCTCCAACACCAACGTCAAGACCCTGGGCTGGTTGGGCGTGGCCACTCTCCTGGTCACGGTCTACATGATGATCTCCACCATCGAGCAGGCCTTCAACAACATCTGGAACGTGGCCCGGGGGCGGACGCCGTGGCGCAAGTTCACGGACTTCTTCTCGGTCATCCTCATCTGCCCCCTGCTGGCCATCCTGGCAACCAGCTTCACGGTCACCGTGCAGCAGCACCAGTTGGTCCAGACCCTGCTGTCGGTCTCGGCCATCGGCTACATCGAGGCCGTGCTGCTCAAGTTGGCCCCCCTGATCCTGCTCTGGCTTGGCTTCACCTTCGTCTACTCCTTCATCCCCAACGCCAAGGTGCGCTTCTCCTCGGCCGCCCTGGGCGGGGCCGTGGCCGCCATCCTCTGGCAACTGGCCCAGTGGGTCTACATCTCCTGGCAGGTCGGGGCCAAGAACTACAACGCCATTTACGGCTCCTTTGCCCAACTGCCCCTGTTCCTCATGTGGCTCTACATCAGCTGGGTGGTGGTGCTCCTGGGCGCGGAGGTCAGCTTCGCGTTCCAGCACCTCAAGAGCTTCACCAAGGAGCGTTTCATGCGCAAGGCCGGGCTCAGGCAACGCCAGAAGCTGGCCGTGCTCATGCTCCTGGAAATGACCCGGCGGTTCACCCGTGGCGAGCCTCAGGCCGACGTGGCCGAGTTCTCGGACGGGCTCATGGTCCCCGAGGAACTGGTGGTGGACATCATGGCCGGGCTGGAGCACGAGGGGCTGGTCCTGCCCGCCGAGGACGAGGAGCGGGCGTACTACGTCCCGGCCGTGGACCCCAGGCTGGTGACCATCACCCGCGTGCAGCGGGCCGTGGCCTGCGTGAACGGGAACCAGGAGGAGGGGCCGGGCCTGGACGGCCGCTACCGGTTCGTGGACACCATGTTCGAGGCCCTGGACAAGGCCGGGGACGCCAGTCCGGCCAACCGCTCCCTGGCCGAGTATGCCCAGGAGTATGGGGAGCGGTCCATCGTGTTTGACTTGGTGGAGCCGGAAACCCCGGAGAAATGATTCTATTGCGCCGGAGCCTGGTCTGTGGACCGGAAGGCCCCGCCCAGGAGGTAGTGGGCCAGCTTGGCCGTTTCCAGGACCACCTGGATGGCCGAGTGCTGGTCGGTCCACCAGCGGGCCGTGAAGTGCTCGTTGGGGTTGCCCAGGGCCAGCACTGTGCAGCCCGGTAGGGTGTCCCGAAAGATCATCCCGGCCCGAAAGGCGTGGTAGGGCGAGGTGACCACCAGCAGTGTGGCCGCCCGGCCGTCCAGGTATGTTCGCAGGGCTTCGGCCTCCTCCAAAGTGCTGACCACGTCCCGGCCGTAGAACTCCACGGCCTGTCCGGGCACGTCCCGGGCCGAGAGGAAGGCGCGCACATAAGTTTCCTGGTCCGCGAACTGGGGGTAGCCGAGCCGCTGTTCCGCCTCTTTCATGCGCGGGTCCCTGGGCACGGGCCGGACGCGGCTGACCAGGATGCGCGGGGCGTATCCCTGGTGAAAGAGGTCCGCGGCGTACAGCAGCCGCTGGGCATCGCCTGACAGGCAGACGATGGCGTCCCCGGGCGCGGGCTGGTCCGATTCCTGAAGCCATTGCCCGGCGAAGTACAGGGCCGCGGCCGAGGCGATGAGGCCGAGCAGGGTCAGCAGGCCGACCACCTGCAGGGCGCGTCCAACGAATTTGCGCGCGGACACGGTTCAGGCCTCCTCGCGGTATAGGCCCATGATCTCGGCGGCCAAATCCTGGAAGGCTCCAACCGCGATGGCCTGGCGGCAGCGGGCGGCCAGGCCGAGGAAGTAGGCCAGGTTGTGGACGGAGTTCAGCCGGTAGGCCAGCAGCTCCCGGGACACGTACAGATGGCGCAGGTAGGCGCGGGAGTAGTTGCGGCAGGCCTCGCAGGAGCAGGCCGGGTCCAGGGGCCGGTCGTCGTTGCGGAACTCGGCCCGCTTGATGTTCACCTTGCCCTGGCTGGTATACAGGGTGCCGTTGCGGGCGTTGCGCGTGGGCAGGACGCAGTCGAACATGTCCACGCCCGCGGACACGGCCGAGACGATGTCCCGGGGCGTGCCCACGCCCATGAGGTAGCGCGGCTTGTGCTCGGGCATCAGGGGCGCGGTGTGGTGCAGGATGTCGTCCATGTGCTCGCGCGATTCGCCCACGGACAGGCCGCCGATGGCGTAGCCCTCGAAGGGCAGGGCCGTGATTTCCCGCACGCTTTGCTCGCGCAGGTCCTTGTGGAAGCCGCCCTGGGTGATGCCGAAGACCAGGGCTCCGTCATGGGGGTGGACGGCCAGGCAGCGCTCGGCCCAGCGCGTGGTGCGCTCCAGGGCCTTGACGGTGTCCTCGCGGCTGGTGCCCCAGCCCACGCACTCGTCCAGGACCATGCGGATGTCCGAGCCCAGGTTGGCCTGGATCTCCATGACCTTTTCCGGGCTGAAGAAGCGGCGCGAGCCGTCGATGTGCGAGGCAAAGGCCACCCCGTCGTCCGTCACGGTCCGGAGTCCCTCCAGGCTGAAGACCTGGTAGCCGCCCGAGTCCGTGAGGATGGGGCCGTCCCAGTGCATGAAGCGGTGCAGTCCCCCCAGTTCGGCCACCAGCTCGTCGCCCGGGCGCAGGTGCAGATGGTAGGTGTTGCCCAGGATGATCTGGGCGCCCACCGCGTGCAGGTCTTCCGGGGTCAGGGACTTGACCGTTCCGGCCGTGCCCACGGGCATGTAGGCCGGAGTCCGGACCAGGCCCCGCCGGGTGGCCAGCTCGGCCGTGCGGGCCGCGCCGTCCGTGGCCGTGACGCGGAAATCTCCAGGCGAGCTCACGATTCCACCCCCTTTTTCGGGCACAGGTCGGCCAGCTCGCACTCTGAGCAACGCGGCTTGCGGGCCTGGCAGACCTCGCGGCCGAAGTAGACCAGGGCGTGGTTCACGTCGCCCCAGTCCGTCTGGTCGAACAGGGGCATGAGGTCGCGCTCGATGCGCACCGGGTCGGTGTTTTTGGTCAGGCCCATGCGGAAGGACAGCCGCTTGACGTGGGTGTCCACGGCCAGCCCCTCGTTGATGCCGAAGGCCCCGGACAGCACGATGTTGGCGGTCTTGCGGGCCAGGCCGGGCAGGGCGGTCAGTTCGGCCATGGTCTTGGGTACTTGCCCGTGGTGGCGTTCCATGATGGCCTGGGCCGCGCCCACGAGGTTCTTGGCCTTGTTGCGGAAGAAGCCCGTGGAGTGGATGACCTCCTCCACCTCGGCCTGGTCGGCCCTGGCCAGCTCGGCCGGTCCGGGCCAGCGGCGGAAGAATTCGGGCGTGACCAGGTTGACCCGGGCGTCCGTGCACTGGGCGGCCAGCACCGTGGCCACCAGCAGTTCCCAGGCGGACTTCCAGGCCAGGGCGGAGCGCAGTTCGGGATAGCGGGCCTTGAGCCGGGCGAAGATTGCACGCGCCCGGGTGTTCTTGTCGGTTTTCATGGCAGGTCTGGTAGCACTTTGCCCTCCGGCAGACAAGAAAGCCCGGCCGTTGCAACCAGCCGAGGTTCGTGTATTCTGGGCGTGGATTAGTAAAACTTCACGTTATACCTGCTGTGATGGGGGAATTATGAAAAATCTCATGTTGTTGTTGGTCCTGGTGGGCGTGTTGGTTGCTCTGGTCGCGTGCGGCGGTTCGGATGACGAGGCGGCCCCCAAGGCCGAGCAGGCGGCCGGGCAGACGGCCGCCCAGCAGACCGAAGCCGGCGAGGTTGTGGTCTCCACCGGCGAGGCCGCCTCCGGGGCCGCCGTGGTGATGGCGTCCTGCGGCAAGTGCCACTCCCTGGACAAGGTCTGCGCCAAGATCGGCACCCTGGACAAGGCCGGTTGGGCCGTGCTCATCGCCCGGATGGTCCAGAAGGGCTGTGATTTAGATCGCCAGGCCGCCCTCGGAGCCGCCGAGTTCCTGGCCGATCCGGCCTTGGCCAAGCCCGTGGTCTGTAACTGACCCGTGGCCGCCAGCCTGGTCTACGTCACTACGGGCAGCCTTGAGGAGGCCGAGCGCATCGGGGCCATGCTCGTGGAGCGGAGGTTGGCCGCCTGCGTCAACATCCTGGACAGGATGCGGTCCCTGTACTGGTGGAAGGGCCAGGTGGAGAGCGCCGACGAGGTGGTGCTCCTGGCCAAGACCCGCACGGATCGCGTTTCCCGGCTTACCGAGGCCGTGGTGGAGGCGCACTCCTACGAGTGCCCGTGCGTGGTGGTCCTGCCCATCGTGGACGGCCATGCCGACTTCCTGGACTGGATCGCCGGGGAGGTGGATTGACCAACCGTCTTGACACCGGACGCATGGACCCGTAGGCCACCTCTTGGACATAAAAGAGGAGAGCGTATGCGCATCTATGTTTCCGGTTCCCTGGCCTTCGACCGCATCATGACCTTCCCCGGCAGGTTCGCGGACCACATCCTGCCGGACAAGATCCACATCCTCAACGTCTGCTTCCTGGTCAACGGCCTGGAGGAGCGTTTCGGAGGCACGGCCGGAAACATCGTCTACACCCTCGCCCTGCTGGGCGAGCGGCCCACGCTGCTGGCCTCGGCGGGCAAGGACTTCGACTCCTACGCCCAGTGGCTGGAGAACCTGGGCCTGGACCTGTCCGGGGTCAAACGGGTGGAGGACGACTTCACGGCCGGGGCCTACATCACCACGGACATGTCCGACAACCAGATCACCGGCTTCAACCCGGCGGCCATGAACCACCGTTGCGGCTACGCTTTTTCCGACCTCAAGCCCGAGGCCTCCCTGGCCATCGTCTCCCCGGGCAACCTGGAGGACATGCTGGGCCTGCCCGACTTCTATCGCAAGCAGGGCGTGCCCTACATCTTCGATCCCGGCCAGAACACCACGGCCTTTTCCGGGGAGCAGCTGTCCGGGGCCATCGCCGGCTCGCGCATGCTGGTGACCAACGACTACGAGCTGGAGCTGATCATGGAGTCCACGGGCATGGACAAGGCCAAGCTCTTGGAGATCACCGGCTGCCTGGTGACCACCCTGGGCGAGAAGGGCTCCCGGGTGGTGGAGCCCGGCAAGGTGACCGAAATTCCCGTGGCCCCGGCCGCACAGGTGCTGGACCCCACCGGCGCGGGCGACGCCTACCGGGCCGGGATGCTCAAGGGCATGGCCCTGGGCCTGTCCGTGCCCGAGGCCTGCAAGCTGGGCGCGGTGACCGCTTCCTTCTCGGTGGAGCAGAAGGGCACCCAGGAGCACGCCTTCTCCATGGCCGACCAGGCCTTCCGCTCCCGCTACGAGCAGACCTTTGGGGACTGGGCATTCTCCTGATCTTGTTCTCGGCGCGAGACATGGTGTAGGCTCGAAGAACAACCCCGGGAGTGCGCCATGGAAGACCTGACACTGCCCCGTATCGAGGCCTACCTGAAGAAGCAGTTCGGGCAGGACGCCGAACTGCTGGACGCCGGCGAGATCGGCACCCTGGACAAGTCCTCCATCAAGCGGTTCGGCTACGGCAAACCCCTGCTGGTGCGCTGGCGCGCGGGCGGCCAAGAGGCCGAGGGCGTGCTCTCGGTCATGAAGGGCGACAAGTACGGCCACCAGTTCTACTGGGACCGGGCGGCCATCCTCATGTTCCAGTTCGAGACCAGCGACCGCCTGGAGGGCCACGTGAAGCCCCTGGGCCTGGGCTACGTGGACGACAAGGGCGACCTGGTGCCCCTGCGCGGCCCGCGCGAGTTCTTCATCCTCAACGAGAAGCTGTCCGGCTGGGACTACGCCGACGACCTGAAGCGCATCATGAAGGGCGATTTCCGGGAAGCCGACGTGGAGCAGGCCCGGGAGCTGGCCCGCTGGCTGGCCCGCATCCACACCCTCAAGCACGATGACCCGGACCTGTACTACCGCCGCGTCCGCAACCTGCTGGGCTCCAGCGAATGCATCATGGGCCTGGTGGACGAGGCCTTTCCCCACCCCTGGGCGGCCTGGTCCGACGAGTCCTTCATCGACCTGGAGAAGCGGCTCATCGATTGGCGCTGGCGGCTCAAGAAGTACGCCCATCGCCTGGCCGCGGTGCATGGCGACTTCCACCCCTGGAACATCCTGGTGGACGGCCAGGGCGGGTTTCGCGTCCTGGACCGCAGCCGGGGCGAGTGGGGTGAGCCGGCCGGGGACGTATGCACCATGGCCGCCAACTACCTGCTCTTTGGCCTGCTGGAGCGCGGCCGCCTGGCGGGCCCGTTCCGCGAACTGTACGACGCCTTCTTCGCCGAGTACCTGGAGCGGACCGGCGACGAGCAGTGCCTGGAGGTCATGGCTCCCTTCCTGGTCTTCCGGCTCCTGGTGATCTCCTCGCCAGAGTGGTATCCGGGCCACTCCGATCAGGTCCGGAACAGTCTGCTCAGGCTTATGGCCAACGTACTCGAGGATCGGGCCTTTGACTGGAGGAACGTGGACGGGTACATGGAGGCATTGTGACCGGTTTCTGCATTTGGTTCACCGGGTTGCCCGGGTCAGGCAAGTCCACCTTGTCCATGCGCGTACGCGACCTGCTCGCCGCGCGCGGGTATGAGGTCGTGCTGTGGCAGATGGACGTGCGCCGTCGGTTCTACGTCTCCAACCCCACCTATTCCGACGAGGAGCGCGAGGAGGCCTACGTCCGATTCGTGGACGAGGCCCGGGACATGGTGGAGCGCGGCAAGGGCGTGTTCCTGGACGCCACGGGCCACCGGCTCGTCTGGCGCAAATACGCCCGCGACACCATCCGCCGTTTCGCCGAGGTGCATGTGGACTGTCCCGTGGAACTGGCCATGGAGCGCGAGGCGGCCCGTCCCCAGGGCAAGGTCATGGCCGGGCTTTACCGCCAGGCCCTGGAGCGCAAGCGCACCGGCCGGCAGGTTGACGGCCTGGGCCCGGTCATCGGCGTGGACCAGCCGTTCGAGCCCGATCCCAAGGCCGAGTGCCTGGTGGGCAACACGGGCGACGATCCCCAGCCCGGGACCGAGGCGGCCCTGGGCTGTGTGCTGGAGTGGCTCAAGCGCACCGCTTCCTGACCCCCGGCCCGCATTGCCGGCTCTCTTTACCGGTGAAGGGCTTTGCGGTAGCATCCCGCCGTGCGGTTCACCATAATCACCTTCGGCTGCCAGATGAACGTCCTGGACTCGGACTGGCTCTCCCGGTCCCTCATCTCC
The DNA here is from genome assembly GCA_963666895.2 of Desulfovibrionaceae bacterium. GTDB lineage: Bacteria > Desulfobacterota > Desulfovibrionia > Desulfovibrionales > Desulfovibrionaceae. The sequence goes on from CAXXNS010000009.1 coordinate 70,735, forward strand.
CGGGGCTGGACCAGGACGGACGAGGAACAGGCCGAGGTTTTCATCATCAACACGTGCAGCGTGCGCGCCAAGCCCGAGCAGAAGGTCCACTCCGTGCTCGGGCGGCTGAACCGCATGCTCAGGGCCGTGGATCGGCCCGGGGCCTTCGCGGCCGTGGCCGGGTGCGTGGCCCAGCAGTGCGGCCGGGACTTCCTGGCCCGCTACCCCCTGGTGCGCCTCGTCTTCGGCCCGGACGGCCTGGCCCAGGCGCCTGACGCCCTGGTCCGGCTGGCCAACGAGCCGGATCAGCGCATGGCCCTGCTGGACATGTCCGACACCTACGTGGAGCGTGAATACGCGCCCGAACCCGAGGACCAGGGGGACGAATCCTCGGCCGGGCCCAGGTCCGCGTTCGTGAACATCATGCAAGGGTGCGACAATTTTTGCGCGTATTGCATCGTGCCGTACGTACGCGGCCCGCAGAAGTCCCGGGCGTTCGGGGCCGTGCTGGAGGAGTGCGAAGGCCTGGTTGCCCAGGGAGTGCGGGAAATCACCCTGCTCGGGCAGAACGTGAACAGCTACGGCCTGGACGGCGGCTCGGGCGGTCCGGGTTTTGCAGAACTTTTACGGCGGGTGGCTGCCCTTGAGGGCCTGGATCGGTTACGGTTCACTACGTCGCACCCCAAGGACATCGCCGACGAGGTGGTGGCCGCCTTCGGTGAGCTGGAAAACCTCTGCCCCCACCTGCATCTGCCGTTGCAGGCGGGCTCGGACCGGATTTTGAGACGCATGGGACGCAAGTACGACATGGAACGCTACCTGGACATCGTGGACCGCCTGCAGCGGGCCCGGCCGGACATCACCCTGACCACGGACCTCATCGTGGCCTTCCCGGGCGAGACCGAGGAGGATTTTCAGGCCACCCTGGACATGGTGGAGCGGGTGGGTTTCGAGTCCAGCTTCTCCTTCATCTATTCGGACCGGCCCGGCACGGCCGCCGAGCGGATGACGCCCAAGATGGACCCGGAGGAGGCGTCGGCCCGGTTGTCCCGGTTGCAGAATTTGCAGAATGCCATTACCAGATCGAAGTTGGAGCGTTGCGTTGGCAACGCGGACGTCATTCTCTGCGACGGCGTCAGCCGCATGCAGGGCGAGACCGGCCGCTCCTGGCGCGGCCGCGACCCCGGCGGGCGCATCGTCAACGTCACCGAAGCCGACGCCGCCGACCTGGCCGGAAGCATGATTCCGGTCCGCATCGTCGAGGCGAAGAACCATTCCCTGATCGGGGAAAGGACAGGTGCACCATGGTAGAAATGCGCGTCTTCGGCCCTGGCCATGGACGAGAAGACACAGGCCCCGGTTCTCATCCTCAAGGACAAGGAGGACGAGAAGGTCCTGCCCATCTGGATCGGGGCCATGGAGGCCATGGCCATCTCCCTGGCCCTGAACAAGGTCGCCTTCCCCCGGCCCATGACCCACGACCTGCTCCTGCTGGTCATCTCCGGCATGGACGGGGTGGTGACGCGGGTGGAGATCACCCGGCTGGAGGAGGGGACCTTTTACGCCGAGCTGGTCCTGGACATCAAGGGCGAGGTCCGGCGCATCGACTCGCGGCCTTCGGACGCCATCGCCGTGGCCGTGCGCGCCGACGCCCCGGTGTTCGTGGACGAGACCGTGCTGGAGGAGGCCGGAGCCAAGAACCCGGAGGCCTACGAGGCCGTGCTCAAGACCGACGAGGCCGAGAAGTGGACCGAGGAGCTCAAGAAGTTGGACCTGGACGACACCAAATACAAGATGTGACGCCATGATCGACCTGCACACCCACACCGTTTTCAGCGACGGCGCCCTGATTCCGGCCGAGTTGGCCCGCCGGGCCAAGTCCATCGGCTACCAGGCCCTGGCCTTCACCGACCACGTGGACGAGGCCCTCATGCCCCACGTGGTCACCAACCTGCGCCGCTTCGTGGACACCTGCGCACCCTACTTCGGCATCGAGCTGGTGGCCGGGGTGGAGCTGACCCACGTGCCCCCGGCCCTCATCGCCGAGCAGGTGGCCCGGGCCCGCAAGCTCGGAGCCCAGCTGGTGGTCATGCATGGCGAGACCGTGGTCGAGCCCGTGGCCAAGGGAACCAACCTGGCCGCCATCGAGGCCGGGGTGGACGTCCTGGCCCACCCGGGGCTCGTCACCCCGGAGGAGGTGCGCCTGGCCGCGGACAAGGGCGTGGCCCTGGAGATCAGCACCCGGGGCGGGCACAGCCTGACCAACGGCCACGTGGCCGCGTTGGCCAGGGAGCACGGCGCGCTCCTGGTGGTCAACAACGACGCCCACCAGCCCCACGACTTGGTGAATTCAACGCTCCGGAAGGCCGTGGCCCTGGGCGCCGGGCTGACCGAGAGCGAGTACGCACAGACCGCGACCAACGCGCGCAACATCCTGCAGCGAATCTTGTCCTGACCCGGCCGGGCCGTCCGGCCATGCCCAAGAGAAGAGGAAACTATGCCCACCGAATTGATCCCGGAAACCGGCATCCTGACCATGCTCTCCCAGGCCACCTTTGTGGTCAAACTGGTCCTGGCCTTCCTGGTCGGCATGTCCCTGTGGAGCTGGACCATCATTTTCGTCAAGTTCGTGACCATCGGCCGGGCCCGACGCCAGGTGACGGCCGGATACCAGGAGTTCACGGACGCGGCCGACCTTAGGGCCGGGCTCAACGACCTGGGCCAACGTCCGTCCTCGCCCCTGACCCTGCTGTCAACCAAGGCCGTGCGCGAGTTCCACAACCTGGAAAAGGCGGACATCGAGCGCGAGCGCAAGCGGGCCCTGGTCAAGGACACGCTTCGGCGCATGCTCCGGCAGGGCATCAGCGCCGAGATCAAGCGGCTGTCGTCGCACCTTTCCTTTCTGGCCACCTGCGCCAACGCCGCGCCCTTCATCGGCCTGTTCGGCACGGTCTGGGGCATCATGGACGCCTTCCATTCCATCGGCCAGCAGGAGTCCGCGGCCCTGACCACCGTGGCCCCGGGCATCTCCGAGGCCCTGGTGGCCACCGCCATCGGCCTGGTCGTGGCCATCCCGGCCACCATCGCCTACAACTTCTTCCGCTCCATGGTCACGTCCGTGGAGAACGAGATGATCAACTTCGCCGGGGCGTTCCTGAACCGGGTGGAGCGCGAGGTCTCCTGGGTCCAGCCCAAGACCGGCAAGAACCACCGCACGGGCATGGAGGGCTAGGCCGTGGGCGGAGGAACCAACACCGACACCTTTCTGGCCGAGATCAACGTCACGCCATTTGTGGACGTGATGCTCGTGCTGCTCATCATCTTCATGGTCACCGCGCCCATGCTCACCCAGGGCGTGGACGTGGACCTGCCCCAGACCAAGGCCGTGGAGACCCTGCCCGACGACACCGAGCACCTGGTCCTGTCCATCAAGCCGGATGAGACCATCTGGCTGGACGAGTACCAGGTGGAGATGGTCGACCTGCAGGACCACCTGGCCCGGCTGGTGACCAGCCAGAACAAGCAGCTCTATCTGCGCGCGGACAAGACCGTTCCTTACGGAATCGTGGTCCAGGTCATGGGCGAGGTCCGGGCGGCGGGCATCCAGAACCTGGGCATCGTGGCCCTGCCGGCCGAGACGGCCAAGGCCGCCAAGGACAAGAAGGACGGACAATAGCCCGGAGGGCTTTTCCGAAACCATGCAAACGAAACTGGGCTTCCTCTGCTCCCTGGGCCTGCATCTGGCCGTGGTCCTGCTGGCCCTGTTTTGGGTCCCGGGATCGGCCAGGCCTTCCCTGGAGGACGTCTACAACGTCAATCTGGTCACCCTGCCCGGGGGCGGCTTTTCCGGCCCGGCCTCGCCCGAGGCCCCGGCGCCCGGTCCCGCGGCCCCGGAGACCGTTGCGGAACCGGCGCCCGAGCCCGCTCCCGCGCCTGAGGTGGCCGCTCCCGAGCCCGCTCCGGAACCGGAACCGGTGCCGGAACCCGCGCCCGAACCGGAGCCCGTGCCCGAACCCCAGCCCGTGGCCGTTCCCCCGGAGCCCAAGCCCGAGCCCAAGCCCGAGCCTGAACCCGAACCCGTGCCCGAGCCGGAACCCGCGCCCGAGCCGGAGCCCGCGCCCGAGCCGGTCCCTGAACCCGAGCCCAAGCCCGAGCCCAAGCCCGAACCCAAACCGGAGCCTCCAAAGCCCAAGCCGAAACCCAAGCCCACGGCCGAGGAGATCAAGGCCAAGGAGCTGGCCGCGCTGCAGCAGAAGGTCAAGTCCGAGGACAGCAAGCAGACCGCCCTGGAAAAGGAACTGGCCGCCATGCAGCAGAGCCACGGCACCGGCGTTCCCGGCGTGTCCGGCCAGGGAGGCGGCGGCGTCGGCGGCGGCCAGGGAGGCGGCGTGGGAGGCGGCGTGGGCCAGGGGTCCGGGTTGGCCGACGTGTACCTGTCCATCGTGGCCGGGCAGATCAAGAAGAACTGGTCCTTCCCGCGCTACGGCGAGGAGCAGAACCTCCAGGCCGTGGTGGAGATCCACATCGACGACGCGGGCAACATCGTGGCCAGGGAACTGGTTGGCCGGTCCGGCTTCGCCTCGTTCGACGAGTCCGTGCTGCGGGCCGTGGACCTGACCAAGACCGTGCCTCCGCCCAAGCGCAACGACCTCAAGGCCCTACGCATTATATTCAACCTTCAGGAATTGTAGCAACCTTCAGGAGCCTTTCATGCCTCGCATCGCCAGCCTAGCTTGCCTGCTTCTCCTGCTCATGGCCGTATCCGCTTCGGCCCAGCCCCTGTCCGTGGACATCTACGGCCGGGCCAGAACAGCGTCCGCATGGTCATCCTGCCGCCGCGCGGCACCCAGGGCGCGGCCGTTCCGGCCCTGGCGGCCAAGTTCGAGGAGTTCGTGCGCCAGAACATTTCTTATTTGCCCTTCCTGGAGTTGGTGGAGGTTTCCGATCTGTTGGGCGGCGACCCCAGCCGGGGACTCAGGGCCGAGGACATCGACTTCAAGCCCCTGGTGCTGGGCAAGGTGGACCTGGTCATGACCGCGGGCTGGCAGGGCGGCGACCTCCAGGTGCGGGTGTATGAGACCATGCAGGGCCGCAGGCTGGTGGGCAAGGCCTATCGGGGCCTGGACGACCGGCTGGCGGCTAAGGCCGCGGACGCCTTCTGCGCCGAGCTCATGCGCGCCCTGACCGGGCGTAGCGGGTTCTTCAACACCACCATCGCCTTCGTGCGCAAGCAGGGCAGCTCGCGCGAGATTTACGCCATCAGCCCCCAGGGCCGGAACCTGACCAAGATCACCAGCATCGGGGGCGTCAACCTGTCGCCCGAGTGGTCCAAGGACGGCCGGTCCATCATCTTCACCCACGTGGGCGAGCGCGAGCACAGCCTGGGCGTGTACGACGAGACCACGGGCAAGGTGAAACTCTACAATTTCACCGGGCATACGGTCATCAGCCCGGCCTACATGCCTTCGGGCCAGGTCACGGTGACACTGAACATGACCGGCAATCCGGACATCTACCTCTTGGACTCCAACTACAAACCCACCAAGGCCATGGTGCAGAATCGGGCCATCGAGGTTTCCCAGAGCTTCGACTCCAAGGGCAAGCACATGGCCTACGTGTCGGACCGCTACGGCAACCCGCACATCTTCGTCATGGACCTGGCCACGGGCCAGGAGACCCGCGTCACCACGGCGGGCAAGTACAACACCAACCCCTGCCTGAGCCCGGACGGCCGGTACGTGGCCTTTTCCCGGCAGATGCCGGGCGGGCACAAGATATTCGTTCACGACCTGGAGACCGGATACGAGCGGCAGATCACCTTCGGTCCCGGCAGCGATGAAGAACCGGCCTTTGGTCCGGACGGCTACTTCGTGGCCTTTTCCTCCAACCGGGGCGGCAAGGGGTACAGGATATACATGACCACCCGGCATGGCGACGCTCCCATGCTCGTGCCCACGGGCTCCGGCGAGGCCTCCATGCCCGCCTGGGACACCTCGCGCATCGAGTGATTCCGGCGGGGAGCGGCTTGCTTTTTGCCGCCAAACAGGTATCAAGCAGCAAAGGAACGCCCGTTCATGCCGGGCGCGTCAACCTGAACACAACGTGCGGATAACGTTATCAGCCAAGGAGAGATGACCATGAAACGTATCGGATTGATCCTCCTGGTATGCTTGGCCGTGGCCCTGGCCGCCGGCTGTGCCAAGAAACGGCAGGATTCCATGCCCCCGGGCGCCAGCACCACCCAGAGCGGCGACGACGTGAACGTCAAGTGGGACGAGCAGCAGCTCACCGAGGAGCAGCTCCGGGCCCAGCAGAAGGCCCAGTCCATCGACGATCTGAAGACCCGGATTCACTTCGCTTTTGACAAGTCCGAACTGACCAACGAGTCCCGGGCCATCCTCAAGCGCAAGGCCGAGATCATGGAAGTCTACACCGGCCTGACCCTGGTCGTTGAGGGGCATTGCGACGAGCGGGGCACCGTGGAATACAACCTGGCCCTGGGCGACCGCCGAGCCCGCGCGGCCTACGAGTACCTCAAGGCCTTGGGCGTGTCCGAGTCGCGCATGTCCATCGTCAGCTTTGGCGAGGAAAAGGCGCTGGATCCGGGCCATGACGAGTCCGCCTGGGCCATGAACCGCCGCGACGAATTCCGGGTCTTTGAATAGTCCCGGACCTTATCGAGAAAACAAGAGGGCCGCTCCTTGATGGGGCGGCCTTTTTTATTACGGACGGGGAGCGGCCAGGTACAGGAGCAGGGCCAGGATCAGGGCCGCTTCGATGCCGGCCAGGGCGTCGTCCAGCATGACGCCGAGACCGCCCGGGAAGCGGCGTTCGATCCAGCGGATGGGCCAGGGCTTGGTGATGTCCAGGAGCCGGAACAGGCCGAATCCGGCCGCCAGGGCCCAGAGCGGGGCGTGGACCACGGGCGTGGGCTGGGCCAGGGGCAAGAGGGCCAGCCACTGGCCCAGGACCTCGTCGATGATTGCCTGGGACGGGGTCCTTGCGGTCCAGGGTCTTTTCGGCGGCCTGGCAGGCGAACACGCCGATGACGAACACGCCCAGGAGCAGGAGCCAGCGGGCCCAGTCCGGCAGGGGGATGAAGACCAGGGGGGCGGCGGCGATGGCCGCGGCCGAGCCCCAGGTGCCGGGCGCCCAGGGCGCAGCCAGCCCACCGGGCCCAGAGTGGCCGCGTGGGTCAGGAAGCGGTTGCAGGCGGAGGGCTGGGTCTCAAGCATGGCCTATGGCATACTCCCAATGAGACCAAAGGACCAGTCCGGCCCGAACGGGGCGTGAAAAAGGCTCTTGATTTATTTTACCGAATCGTAACATTTTGTAATAAAAGTTTATTGATTTGCTGCAGAAGATTTACGAGAAGTTCGCCAGCCGGCGGCCATGAGGCCGTGTTCGGATTTCAGGCAGGCCAGGTAATTGGGACCGACAAAGTCCTCGTCCGTGAACTCGTACGGCTTGAAGTCCACGCCAGTGGGGTAGATCTTGCCGCATGGCGTAGCCGTGCAGCTTCAGGAAATTGTACAGGTCCAGGAGCAGGGTCCCGGGCCATGATGTTGGCCTTGCCGTACTCGAACTGGATCTACGTCGACCCGCTTGCCGCGGATCATCTCTATGAATCCCTTCAGCACGTTGAACTCCGCGCCCTCGCAATCGATCTTGAGCAGCCGGATGTGGTCGATGTTTTTCTGGATGCAGTAGTTGTCGCCTGTGGTGGTCTTGCACTCGACGGCCGCGGAATCATGGTCGTCGTGCATTCTGTAGATGCCCGACAGTTCCGAGTGTTCCGGATAATAGTGCACCGTGGCCATGCCCGGCGCGTCGCTCAGCCCGCAGGGATTGACGCTGGCGTTGGGCGTATCGGCCAGGGCCGTCGGCCAGGAGCCGGGCCGTGGCCGGGACGATCTCGAAGCAATGGATGCGCGCCTTCGGATACTGAGAGAGAACGGCCTTGCTCCAGTCCCCCTTGTTGGCGCCCACGTCGAACACCACGCTGTCGTTATCGCAACATTTTGATATGACGGACGCCTCGCCGTTGGAGGCGATGTCGTAGTCCAGGTTGGCCGCCTGGCTGTAGAGCATCCGGGCGATGGCCAGGATGGCCTTGCGGGTGACCGTGTCCGTCCCACGCAGTAGGGACTTGTATTCCTTGAGAAAGCCCTTCATGTCTCGGGCCTGGGGGTCCGTGTTTTCGGCCAGGCGGGCGAGTGCCTGAAGGATGATGTCGAGGGGCGAGGGCGTCGCGTCCATGGTCAAGGGCTTTTCCCGAACGATATATGCCCGTCAAATCCCTGGGCTTCGCGCTGCTTGTACAGCGCGGCGTCGTCCGGGTCGTTGGCTTTTTTGTGCTTTTCATAGTCGATCTCGACCATGATGCAGCCGGGGTTGTAGACGAATTGCTCCTGATGGGCGGCGATGGCGGACAGTTCCGTGTCGCCGAAATGCCTTTTGTACCCGGGATAAAAACACGAACTTGTGGTACAGCGTGGCCAGCCAGCTTCTCCTGGCCAGGCCGAAAACCGCCAGCGTGCCGTGCATTCGTCCGTCGTTGAACGCGAGAAGGCTCGAACTGGAGCCGTCCAACGTGCGTATGGCCGCGCGCAGCCAGTCGTCACCGGGGAAAGCGTCTTGGGCCAGGTAGCCGAAATAGCGCGACGTGGAATGCGAGCACAGGTAGTTGGCGATCTTCATGAACCCCATGCGCTCGTCGTCGTTGACCAGCACCACGAGGCCGGGATGCTGCGCCCGGATTGCCAGGACTTTCGCCAGACGATCCGCCATTTCCCGGTCGATGAAGGGCAGGACGAAGACAGCCTCGTCGTTATGCACGTGGCCAAGGCTTTCGAGCGTGGAGGAATCAGCAAAGATTGTTTCAAGCATAGGCGTCGTGTTTGCGGGCAAACGTATCCGTTTCCCAGGGTTGTAGCAATGACCGCCGGTTTCCTCCGTTTTCAGGAATTCCTCGGTATACTTTTAACTATCTGTAGTCATTAACTTTGCCATTCCATTGGCGGGGAGTTGTGTGGGACTGTCCGGCTTCACCAGTGGGGTGTCCATTTTTAGTTCTGATCCAGATGTTGCAGTCTGTTCATGATGTAGAGAAGCTTGATTTTCTTTTTTAATGTAATCCTTGTCCAGAAAAATCATCCTGCAGGCGATCTCTTCTTCATAGGAGTGTTGCTTTTTATTATCCGTGGCGTACTTCAGGATGTGGCTCTTGATTGTTTTATCTGTGAACAAACCCAGCTTTGATTTACAGGTATCACAAATGGGATATCCAAAAAAAAGTTCTCCAGGTTCGCCGCAATTGAAGCAAGACATGTCTGTGTTCACGCGTCCCCCTTTTCTAGTCTTTTTTTGGGGACCACAACGTCCCAATCCAGCAACACCTCCAACACCCGCTGCCAGCGGCAGGCCGACCACGTTGGTGTAAGAGCCCTCCACCCATTCCACCAGGCAGGCGGCCAAACCTTGGATGGCGTAGGCCCCGGCCTTGTCCGCGGGTTCGCCCGTGGCCACGTAGGCGGCCAGCTCGTCCCGCGTGGCCGCGCGCATGCGCACCCGGGTTTCGGCGTGGAACCGGATTTCCTCCCGGCCCCGGGCGGCCAGGCAGCAGCCCGTGACAACCATATGCTCGGCCCCGCACAGCCGCGTCAGCATGTCCAGGGCCTGGGCCTGGTCCGCGGGTTTGCCCAGCACGTCGTCGCCCTGGACCACGATGGTGTCCGCGCCCAGGACCACGGCCCCGGGATTTTCAGGCCACACGGTCCGGGCCACGTCCAGGGCCTTGAGCCGGGCCATTTCCCGGGCGTAGTCCCCGCGGGCTTTGGCCGGGCTGGTGCGCGGGTTCGTCCATTTCGCTGGGGCGGACCGCGAAGTCGATGCCCAGGGAGGAGAGCAGTTCCAGTCGCCTGGGCGAGGCCGAGGCCAGGACCAGGGGCCTGGCGGCCCGATAGATGCCTTTTGGGGGGTGGTCGGGATGCATGACGGAGTTGTGCCAGCCCGGGGCCGTCAAATCAATCCCACCAGGGCTCGGTGATCACCTCGGCCAGGGCGCGGCGCAGGTTCACGGGCTCGAAGCCCAGTCCGGCCCTGGTTCGTTCCATGGACAGGGACAGATCCCCTGGGCGCGGAGCCACCATGTCGGCCTCTGCCCGGGTGGACTCGGCCAGGTTCAGGCCGTGGCCGCACAGCTTCTCCACCATGCGGCCCAGCTCCAGGCGGGACATGCGCTGCGGCCCGGCCAGGTGGAAGATGCCTTTGGCCCGGTTTTCCAGGGCCAGGGCGATGCCTTCGGCCACGTCCCGGCTGTCCACGAAGGTGCGGTACTCGTCCGCAAACAGGGGCAGGGGCCTTGCGCGGCCGGGGCTGTCCAGCAGGGCCTGGACGAACCCGGGCTTGCGGCGCGGGGCCCGGCCCACCACGTTGGACAGCCGCAGAACGGCCGCGTCCGGCAGCCGGTCCAGCACGGCCAGCTCGGCCAGCCGCTTGTGCTCGCCGTAGACCGTGCCCGGGTCGGGGTCGGCGTCCTCGGCGTAGGGCGCGTTTTGGCCGCTGAACACGAAGTCCGTGGACGTGAACGCCAGGTACAGGCCGCGTTCGGCGCACAGGTCGGCCAGCAGCTCCGTGGCCTCCAGGTTCATGCGCCGGGACAGCTCGTGGTCCTTTTGGCAGGCCTCGGGCTTGGACATGGCCGCCATGTGGACCACGGCCCAGGGCCGTACGCGGTCCAGGATTTCGGCCGTGGCCCGCTGGTCGCGCAGGTCGGCCAGACCGGCCGTGGTCACGCCCAGGCCCCGGGGCAGGTGCAGGGCAGGGCTGGTGCGGGACAGTCCGTGCACCGGACCGAGCAGGTTCAGGCGGCGGCATACGGCTGGGCCCAGGAAGCCGCTGGCGCCGGTGACCAGGATGGTGTCCGTGGGTTCATAGGCGGTGGAAAGCATGGCCCCAGGGTAGCCCGGGTCGGGCCGCAAGGAAAGGGGTGTCGGGAAACTGTCGCCGGAAGGGCGGCCAAAGATGCGGCGCGTTCCAACCATCTGGAATCGCGTTCGAAGCGGTCCCTGGCAGGTTCCTTGCTTTGCATCCTGTGGAAGAAGCCCCCTGCCTGTACGGGGGCGAGCGAGGTATTGCATGAGCGATATGAACGAAATGCGCCAGGAGTGGCCCGGCCTGGAGGAATACGGCCCGGCCGACGCGGGCGCGGGACTGGCCGCGGGCTGGTCCGTGCCCTGGTCGGACCTGATGATGGTCATGTTCATCCTGTTCGTGGTGCTGTTCGTGTACACCACCACCCACCGGGACGTGAGCATCATGTTCCGGGCCCAGCAGAACGAGGCCGCCTCCATGGAGACCGACCCCCTCATGGGGCTCATCGGCCGTCTGTCCGGCGACCAGCGCTCCAAGGCCCTGGACGGCTTCTTCGCCGTGGGCGGGCCCGAGGTGCTGTACAAGTCCGACGTGTCCGGGGTGTCCCATTCTGCGCGAGGGCGAGGGCAAGCTGCGTATCGTGCTTCGGGGCGACACCTTCTTCCCGGCCGGGGAGTCCACGTTGAACCCCGAGGCGGGCATGTATTTGAAGGAGATCGCCGAGTTGCTGCGCCTGTCCACCGGGGGGATCAACGTCATCGGCTACGCCAGCCAGGGCGAGGCCGACAGCGTGTTAGGGTTCACCCTGTCCACCCAGCGGGCCACGGCCGTGGCCACGCACCTCATCGAGGGGTTGGGCATTGAGGACGCGCGTTTTACCGTCACCGGGCGCTCCATTCACGCGCCCGAAATTCCGGCCACAGCCGTCACCCATCAAATGGTCAACCGCCGCGTGGAGATCGTCATCAACACCGGCGGCAAAGGATAACCGGGACCGACCCGGGGAGGCGACATGAACGTCAAGAACACCATCGGATTGATCGTCAGCGGGGCCGTGTTCGTGGGCAGTTTCTGGCTCATGGGCGGGCTCGGCGCCTACTGGAACCTGGCCGCCCTGCTGGTGGTCGGCTCGGGCCTGGCGGCCAGCATCCTGCTGAGCTATCCCTTTGCCGACATCCGCAACGCCTTGCGCGTGGCCAAAGGGTCCTATTCCAACCGCCAGACCGGGGCCGTGGACATCGTGCGCACCCTGCTGGAGCTGGCCGTGCGCTGCCGTGTGGACGGAGTCCTGTCCCTGGAAAAGGCCAGCAAGGACACCACCAGCACCTTCCTGAGAAACGGGCTCATGATGCTGGTGGACAACTGCAAGGAAGGCGAGATCCGCCGGGTGCTGACCAACGAGATGTCCTTTTTCGGGCTGCGCCGCCAGCAGTCCGAGCGCATCTTCCAGAACATGGCCCGCACCGCTCCCGCCTTCGGTGTGGCCGGCAGCGTCATCGGGCTCATCGGCCTGCTCATGGGCATCAACGACACCACGCTGATCCTCCAGTCCATCCCCGTGGCCCTCATCTCCACCCTGTACGGCGTGGTCCTGGGCAGCCTGGTCCTGGCCCCGGTGGCCGAGAACATCCATTTCAACACCCGCAGCCAGCTGCTCAACCACAAGCTGGTGCTGGAGGGCATCCTGGCCATACGTCGGGAGCAGAATCCCTACCACCTGGAACGGCTGCTTTCCTCCTACCTGACCCCGGAGGACAGGCAGGGCCAGCACGAGGCTCTGCGCGCCATCACCCGGCGGCACATCGAGCGCAAGAAGGAGCGTAAGCGGGCCCCGGAAGTGACCGACAATCCGCTCATGCCCGCGCCCACGCCTTCGTCCGGCAACGGCAACGGGTCCAAGCCCGCCCAGAGCGCGGCTTGAGTTCGACCCGCATCGCGTAACCACCAGGAGCCCTTCGGGGCTCCTTTTTTTTGACACGGAATCTGGTATCAAGAGGCCAGGAGCCTCGCCCATGCCAAGTTCTTCAACGAGTTGCCGCATCCTGGCCGTGGACATCGGCGGCACCAACAGCCGGTTCGCCTGGTTCGAAAGCCGCGACGGCCGCCTGCGACAGGACGGCCAGACCTGGTTCAAGAGCCACGAGTCCGCCACCTTCGCCCATCTGGCCGCGCTTGCCGCGGAACAGGGGTTTGATCCGCGACGGGCGGACCGCTGCGCGCTCGGGGTGGCCGGGGCCGTGGTGGGCGGCACCTATTGCGACCCGCCCAACGCGCCCTGGGACATCGACCTGGACCGGGACGGCTGGAACCCGGGCCAGGGCCGCGTGCTCATGATCAACGACTTCGTTGCCCAGGCGTTCGCCACGGCCACGGACCTGGGCCGGGCGGCCAGGCTCCTGCAAGCGGGCCGGGAGCACCTCGGAGCGGCCACGGCCGTCATCGGCGCGGGCACGGGTCTGGGGCATTGCGCCCTGGTGCCCGGAGCGGGCGGGGCGGCCCCGGTGGTCGCCCCGGTAGTCTCGGAGGCCGGGCACATGGCCTTTCCCTTTGTCGGCCCGGAGGAGGCCGAGTTCGCCCGCTTCGTGGAAGCCCGGGTTGACGCGCCTTACGCGGACGTGGAGGATGTGGTTTCGGGCCGGGGCCTGTCCCTGGTGCATGAGTTCCACACCGGCCGCAGCCTGGACGCCTCCCTGGTGGCCGCTGAACTGGGCGCGGATTCGCCCACCCTGGCCTGGTTCGCCCGTTTCTACGGCCGGGTGGCCCGCAACTGGACCCTGGCCGTGCTGGCCCTGGGCGGGCTCTGGATTTCCGGGGGCATGGCCGCCCGGACCCCTGCCCTGGTGGAGCACCCCGCCTTCCTGGCCGAGTTCATCCTGTCCCCGGATTACCACGGCCTGTTGGCCGGGATTCCGGTCCGCCTCATGACCGATCAGGAGGCCGGACTCTACGGCGCGGCCCAGTGCGCGCTCCAGGCCCTGGACCGGACCTGCTAGTCCGAATCGACATTGCTCCAACCTTGTTCGCGCTTGGGAGTTGAAGCCCGCGCCAGCCTGGGCTATGGTGCTTCGAACGCCGCCCGGGAGCGGGGCGGCATTTAATAATTTCAAGGGGTTACATATTGGACCTTACGGGTCGTTATGAAAAGCTGTACCCGGTCAGTTGGGAGCAACTGCACCGGGATTGCAGAGCCCTGTCCTGGCGGCTGCTGCCCCTGGGGCCTTTCAAGGCCATCGCCGCCATCACCCGGGGTGGTTTGGTGCCCGCGGCCATCCTGGCCCGCGAGTTGGACATCCACCACATCGACACCATCTGTGTGTCCAGCTACGACTGGTTGGACCAGGGCAAGCTGAACATCATCAAGACCATGCCCGGGGACGGCCAGGGCGTGCTGCTGGTGGACGACCTGGTGGACACGGGGAGGACCGCCAGGCTGGTGCGCGAGATGCTGCCCAAGGCGCACTTCGCCACGGTTTACGCCAAGCCCGAGGGGCGGCCCCTGGTGGATACCCACATCACCGAGGTCAGCCAGGACACCTGGATTCTGTTTCCCTGGGACGCGGGAGCGCAATTCGTGGAACCATTGGCCAAGCAAGGCCAGGAATAATCGTCTCCGGCCGGTCTGCGGCCGGGGCAAAGAGCTGGGAGGAAGATCGTGAAAAACCGTTTGTACTCGTTGCTGTTGGCCGCCCTCCTGGGATTGGCCCTGGCCTTTGTTTTGACCGGCTGCGGATCCGACAAGGGAGCCGAGGAGGCCGCCGCTCCGGCTGAAGAAGCCGCCGCTCCCGCCGAGGAAGCCGCAGCTCCTGCCGAGGAAGCAGCCGCGCCCGCCGAGGAACCGGCCGCCGAGGAGCCCCTGGAAGTGGGCTTCGTCTATGTTTCTCCCGTCGGGGACGCCGGCTATTCCTATGCCCACGATCTGGGCCGCCAGGCCGTTGAGGCCCTGGACTTCGCCAACACCTCGTATGTGGAATCCGTGGCCGAGGGCGCGGACGCCGAGCGCGTCATCCGCAACATGGCCCGCAAGGGATTCGACGTGGTTTTCACCACCAGCTTCGGCTACATGGACCCGACCCTGAAGGTGGCCCAGGAGTTCCCTGACACCGCCTTCCTGCATTGCTCGGGCTTCAAGTCCGCCGACAACATGTCCAACTACTTCGGCCGCATCTACCAGGCCCGCTACCTGACCGGCCTGGTGGCCGGATCCATGACCAAGACCGGCCAGATCGGCTACGTGGCCGCCATGCAGATCCCCGAGGTCATCCGGGGCATCAACGCCTTCACCCTGGGCGTGCGCCAGGTCAACCCCGAGGCCCAGGTCCGCGTGGTCTGGACCAACACCTGGTACGACCCGGCCCTGGAGAAGGACGCGGCCGTGGGCCTGCTGGACGCCGGTTGCGACGTCATCGCCCAGCACCAGGATTCCCCCGGTCCGCAGGAGGCCGCCCAGGAGCGCGGCGTCTACTCCGTGGGCTACAACTCCAACATGGCTCCCTTCGCCCCGGACGCCCACCTGACCTCGGCCATGTGGAACTGGGCGCCCTATTACGAGCAGGTTGTCACCGCTGTGAAGGACGGCACCTGGAAGGGCGGCGAGTCCCTGTGGATGGGCATGGACCAGGGTATCGTGGACATCGCTCCCTTCGGCCCCATGGTCCCGGACGAGGTCAAGGCCATGGTCGAGGAGGCCAAGGCCAAGATCGTGGCCGGCCAGGACACCGTGTTCATGGGACCCATCAAGAACCAGGCCGGTGAGGTGGTGGTTCCCGAGGGCGAGATTCCTTCGGACGGCGACCTGCTCGGCATGAGCTGGTTCGTGGAGGGCGTTGTCGGGACCATCGACTAGTCCTGGTCCCATGACCGGATTGCGATTCATAAAACGAAGCGAACCGTTGCGCGGGGGCGCCCTGGTGACTTTTCCGGGCGCCCTCGCCTTTTCCCTGCTGGTCTGCGGGCTGCTGCTGGCCTGGCAGGGCAAGTCCGTGGGCCAGGGGGCGCTGGTCCTGTGGGAGGGCACCTTCGGCCAGGCCTGGGCCCTGGAGGAGGCCGTTCTCAAGGCCATCCCCATCTTCCTGTGCTCCCTGGGCGTGGCCGTGACCTTCCGCATGCAGGTCTGGAACATCGGCGCCGAGGGCCAGTTCGCCCTGGGCACGGTGGGGGCCACGGCCGTGGCCATGCACTTCCCGGGCCTGCCCGCCTGGGCCATGATCCCGGCCATGATGCTGTCGGCCATGCTGGCCGGGTGCCTCTGGGCCCTGGTGCCCGCGTTTCTGCGCGTGCGGCTCAAGGTCAACGAGATCATCTCCACGCTCATGCTCAACTACGTGGCCATCCTGTTCCTGGACCTCATGGTCCTGCGGGCGTGGAAGGACCCCACCGGCTTTCCCATGACCCCGGAGTTCCCGGCCGCGGCCAGGGTGGGGCATCTCTTCGGCCGGGTGCACGGGGGGATCATCGTCTGCGTGGTGGCCGGGGTGGCGGTCTGGGCCCTCATGCGCTACACGCGCCTGGGCTATGAGCTCAAGGCCGGTGGCGAGGGCATGCGCGTGGCCCGCTACGCCCGGTTGCCGTACGGCTTCCTGGTCATGTTCGTCATG
The DNA here is from genome assembly GCA_963666895.2 of Desulfovibrionaceae bacterium. Classification (GTDB taxonomy): domain Bacteria; phylum Desulfobacterota; class Desulfovibrionia; order Desulfovibrionales; family Desulfovibrionaceae. The sequence goes on from CAXXNS010000009.1 coordinate 87,183, forward strand.
GGCCTGTCCGGGGTCATGGCCGGGCTTTCGGGCTGGCTGGAATGCGCGGCCGTGGTCGGCCGGTTGCAACCGTCCATCATGGCCGGATACGGGTACACGGCCATCGTGGTGGCCTGGCTGGCCCGGCTCCACCCCCTGACCATCGGCCTGGTCTCCTTCCTGCTGGCGCTCTTGCGTGTGGGCGCGGAGAACCTGCAACTGGAGCTCCAGGTCCCGGCTTCCTTCGGCACCATCATGGAGGGGCTCATCCTGCTCACCGTGCTGGCCGGACAGTTTTTCCAGAGCTACAAGGCCGTGCGCCGCGTTTCGGGTGAGGAGAACGCGTCATGAGCGGCCAACTCATCATCCTGCTCCTGGCCGCGGCCGTGCACATGGGCACGCCCATCCTGCTGGCCACCCTGGGCGAGATCATCACCGAGAAGGGCGGGATTCTGAACCTGGGCGTGGAAGGCATCATGGCCGTGTCCGCCCTGGCCGCCTTCACCGGGGCCCTGCTCACGGGCTCGGCCTGGATCGGGCTGATGACCGGCTGCCTGGCCGGGGGGCTCTTGTCCCTGGTGCATGCCTTCGTCTGCGTCACCTGTTTGGGCAACCAGGTGGTCTCGGGCCTGGCCCTGACCATCCTGGGCCTGGGAGTGACCGAGTTCCTGGGCACGCCCTTCATCGGCCAGAAGGCCCCGGGCTTCGACCAACTGGCCATCCCGCTGCTGTCCCAGATTCCCTTGCTGGGGCCCATTTTCTTCAAGCAGAATCTGTTGGTCTACGGCTCGTACCTCCTGCCCGTGCTGGTCTGGGCCTTTTTGCACCGCACCCGTCCGGGCCTGGCCGTGCTGGCCGTGGGCGAGATGCCCGAGGCGGCGTCCGCGGCCGGCCTGAACCCCTTTAGGCTGCGCTATCTGGCCACGTTGCTGGGCGGCCTGCTGGTGGGACTGGGCGGGGCCTACATGTCCCTGGCCTACACCCATCTGTGGACCAACAACCTTTCCGGGGGACGGGGCTGGATCGCCGTGGCCCTGGTCATCTTCGCGTTCTGGCGGCCCGGCCGGGCCGTGGTCGGGGCCTGGCTCTTTGGCGGGGTCATGGCCTTTCAGCTCAGGCTTCAGGCCACGGGCACCAACTGGCCGCCGCAGATCCTGCTCATGTTGCCCTACGTGCTTACCGTGGTGGTCCTGGTCATTTCCGCCTTGCGCGGCGCCCGTAGCGAATCTCCCCGCGCCCTGGGCGTCAACGTGGAGCCGGAGGGCTAGGCCGTGGGCGACGCCACCAACAATTACGGGGACGTGACCGGCAGCCTGGCCAAGCTGAACCGCTCCGCGCGTACGGCCTGCCCGGTGGGGCCGCCCCTGGTGCGGTTGGAAGGCATCACCAAGCGCTTCGGCAAGGTCCTGGCCAACGACCGCATCGACCTGGACATCTGTCCGGGCAAGGTGCTGGCCCTGCTGGGCGAGAACGGTGCGGGCAAGTCCACCCTCATGTCCATGCTGGCCGGGCGCTACGAGCCCGATTCGGGCCGCATCCTGGTGAACGGCGAGCCCATGCGTTTCAAGTCCGCGGCCGACGCCATCAGCGCGGGCATCGGCATGGTCTACCAGCACTTCATGCTCGTGGACACCATGACCGTGGCCCAGAATGTGTTCCTGGGCCAGGAACCGGGCTTCTTTCTGTCTTTGAAAAAGCTGGAACAGAACGTGGCCGATCTGGCCGAGCGCTACGGCCTGGAGATCGATCCCCGGGCCCTGGTGGCCGACCTGTCCATGGGCGAGAAGCAGCGCGTGGAGATATTGAGGCTTCTGGCCCGGCAAAGCCGCATCCTGATCTTTGACGAGCCCACGGCCGTGCTCACCCCGGAGGAGACCTACCGGCTTTTCGAGGCCCTGTGGAACATGACCGACCAGGGCAAGGCCGTGGTCTTCATTTCCCACAAGCTGGAAGAGGTCATGGCCGTGGCCGACGACATCGCCATCCTGCGGCAAGGCAGGGTGGAGGGTCGGTTCGAGCAGTCCGAGGTGACCAGCAAGGCGGACCTGGCCCGGCGCATGGTGGGCAAGGACGTGGTCATGGACGTGCAGCGGACCCCGGCCGAACTGGGCGAGACCGTGCTCGAGATCAAGAACCTCACCGGCCTGGGCCTGTACGGCGTGGACCTGGACGTGCGGCGCGGCGAGATCGTGGCCCTGGTGGGCGTGGCCGGCAACGGACAAAAGGCCCTGGTGGAGGCGGTCTGCGGCATGTCGCGGCCGCCCGTGAACACCCTCTTCATTCTGGGCCGCCGTTGGCGCGAGCACTACGCCAAGCCCGCCTGGAAGCGCTCCCTGTCCTACATCCCCGAGGACCGGCAGGGCCTGGCCACGGCCCGCAATCTGGACCTGGTGGACAACCTGCTCTTGACCACCCGCCAGGGTTTTGCCAAGGGGCCGCTGTTGGAGCGCAAGCGGGCCACGGAGCGCACCGAAAAGCTGGTGGCCGAGTATGATATTCAGCCCGGCCGCATCCGGGCCCTGGCCTGGCAGCTCTCGGGCGGCAACCTGCAGAAGTCGGTGCTGGCCCGGGAGCTCTACCGCGAGCCCCGGCTCATCGTGGCCGAGCAGCCTACCCAGGGGCTGGACGTGTCCGCGGCCGAGGAGGTCTGGCGAAGGCTCCTGGCCGCGCGTAAGCAGGCCGGAATCCTGCTGGTCACGGGCGACGTGTCCGAGGCGTTGCACCTGGCCGACCGCGTGGCCGTCATCTTCCGGGGCAGGCTGGTGGACCTGTTCCCGGTCACGGACAAAGAGAAAATTGAGCGCATCGGCCTGATGATGGCCGGGGTGGAGGATTCATAGAATGAAATGGCGTGATGGATTTGATTTAGATTTATTTTTAAAAAAATTGGAGAAAGCAAAAGTTGAGACAAAAGACGGTGTTGGATTTACTGGATGGGTATTTTTCGATGTTATTTCTGTGTTTATGACTAATATAGTTGTTAATAAAGACGTTGAATTTTTTTTAGAAAGTATTTTACATAAGGCGTTAAACGATACTTCTAAATCTGTTTTGAATGCTAAAAAGCTTACAAGCAATATTATCAAATATGAAAAAAAATATGTTAATATGCCTCGCAAAAAATATTTAATCGCGACTGAAATATCAATACCAAATCATTATCCAGATATTACAAGACATATCAATAATGTTCACATATATATTAGGTCGAAATTTCCTAAGCATATCCAGCGTGAGAGTTTTTTAGAGAAATATAGTTGGCAATATAAATGGAGGACCCCATCATCTTTTAAAAAAATGTATGCCATTGTAAGTGCACGAACTGATCTGGAAGCTGGATCGAATGCTTTAAAGGAAATGAATTTTTTACGCGGGCTATGGAATTTTTATTATAATTATAAGAGAATTGGAAAAACTATGGGGGGGATTCGAAAGCCAGTTAACGAGTTGTTGTTTGGTCCGGTTCACTCGATTCATGATTATATCTCAGGCGAATATTGTGATAACTGGTACTACGAGGTGGAGTATAACGAAATAACGCCTCACCATATGAGGAATATGGATAGATTATTTCGTTCTGAAAGATGGGCAAGAAAAAGAATTCGTTTATCAGTAATATCAGATATACTACATAATTGTTTTATAGACTACTGTTCTGCTCTTGATAGTATAGATTTGATGGGATCATATCTTCTGTTATGGAGTATCCTAGAGAGAATAACACTATCTACTAATTGCAGTAACGATATAACTGTAAAAAGAATAATAAGCCTAGCCAAAGATCAAAAATATCAAAATTATATTGTAACGCATTTAAAAGAATTCAGAAATCGTTCTGTACATACAAATTATTCTAGGTCTGACAATGAGCATTTATTTATGCAATTAAAAATATATGTTGAATCTTACTTAGAAACATTTCTATCGCTCGGGCCAATGTTTGCTAGTCGAGAAGAACTGTTGGATTTTTTAGATTTACCTGGAGATAAAAAAATTTTGCATGATCGTATCCGTTTACTGAACAAAAAAATAAAATTATATAAGTAACATTCGGTGCAGTTGGCCTATGACCTAAGATATTCCTTAAGTAATTTATACCCGGCCGGGTTGCCCGCATCCAGCATCTCAAGATCAACCGGGCAGCCGTGGATGATGCGGCCCGAGGCCAGGATGGCCCGGCGCACCTTGCCGTCGGTCAGCTCGCCCGCGTACCCCTCCTTCCGAACCTGATCCACCATGTCGAAGAAGTGCGGGCCCGTGACGTAGAGCCCGTTGGCCCGCCACTCGTGCGGGTAGCGCTGGATGAAGTGCCCCGGCTCCTTGGGCAGGAAATCCAGGAGCGAATAGGTGCCGTCGTCCAGACGCTCCAGGTTGACGCGGCCCGCGTTGCCCAGGGTTTCCAGGTGGTCCTCGCGGGTCCGGGAGATGGCGATCATGTCCGAGAGGGGCTCGGCCCAGCCCACTCGGGCGGCCAGCTGCCAGCCTTCCAGGAGCTGCTTGAGCGCGCCCGGCCCGTCAGCGGCCACGTTGTCCGGGTAGAGCACGGCGAAGTTGTTGTCGCCTACGATCTCGCGGGCGCAGGCGATGGCGTCGCACTCGCCCAGCTGCTCGGCCTGAAAGGCAAAGGTGAAGGAGCAGGGCGTGTCCAGCCCCTGGAGATACTCGCGCAGCGCCTCCTTGCCCTGCCGGAGGACCACCACGATCTCCCGTATCCCGGCCGCTTCGGCCTCCAGAACGGCCCGGCCGATGACCGTTGTCCCGCCCAGGGGCAGCAACTCCTTGGGCAGGTTCGGGTCCACGGATTTCATGCGCGTGCCGAACCCGGCCGCGGGCAGGACGAGATGGGTGGGAGTGGAGAGGGCCATGAACAAGCCCTTGCTTGGTAGTGCAACGAAAAAGGGGAGCCTCCGGTTGGAGGCTCCCCTTTCGGATGCGGGTTCTATTCTTCGCCTTCGTCGGCCTTGCCGCCGCCCGTGGCGGCCACGAGCCCCTGGAGGTAGGCCAGGTTGTCGTCCACGTCGGACTGGATCTGGGCCACGTCCTCCTCGGTCAGGTGGCGGAAGCGGCGCTGCATCTTGAGGTAGTCCAGCACCGGCTTGGGCTTCTTCACCTCGCGGGTGAACCGGAAGCGGCCGAATTCCACCTCGTAGAGCGGGAACACGTTTGTGTTCACGGCCAGCTTGGCCAGCTCGATGCCCTGCTCGACCTTGATGCCCCAGCCCGTGGGACAGACCGAGTAGATGTGGATGTAGGCCGGGCCGGGCGCGGCCATGGCCTTGCGCACCTTGTTCATCAGGTCCAGGTGGTAGGCCGGGTTGGCCGTGGCCACGTAGGGGATCTTGTGCGCGGCCACGATGAGCGGCAGGTCCTTTTTGCGCGTGTTCTGCCCGTGCGACTCCTTGCCCGCGGGCGAGGTGGTGGTGGACGCGCCGTACGGCGTGGCCGAGGAGCGCTGCACGCCCGTGTTCATGTAGGCCTCGTTGTCCAGGCAGCAGTACACGAACTTGTGGCCGCGCTCCAGCGCGCCGGACAGGGACTGCAGGCCGATGTCAAAGGTGGCGCCGTCGCCGCCGAACGCCAGCACCGTGGGCATGTCCTTGATCTTGCCCTTGCGGTGCAGAATCTTGAGCCCGGATTCGATGCCCCCGGCCACGGCCGAGGTGTTCTCGAATGCCACGTGCATCCAGGGCACCTTCCAGGCGGTCTGCGGGTAGGGCGAGGAGATGATCTCCATGCAGCCCGTGGCGTTGGCCACCACGATGTTGGGCCCGGCGGCCTTGGTGACCATGCCCATGGCCAGGACCTCGACGCAGCCCTGGCAGGCGCGGTGGCCCGAGGAGACCATGGACTCCGTGGGCAGGTTCTTGGCCGTTATTTTTTCGTATCCGGTGATTTCCTTATGCATTGCTGTCCAACCCCCAGAGGGTGTAGGTTTTCGCCAGCTTGCCGGCCTTGGCCAGGTCGTACATCTCGCGGAAGTCGTTCACGGGCACGTCGCGGCCGCCGATGCCGGCCACCACGTTGACGATCTCCGGGGCGTTCTTCATGCCGTAGAGCACGGCCTTGAGCTCCTGGGCCACGGGCGCGGACTGGCAGCCCGGGGAGATGGCCCGGTCGATGACGATGAGCCGCTCGGCGCCCTTGATGGCCGCCTTGAACTCCTCGTCCGGGAAGGGCCGCCACAGGCGGATGCGCACCTGGCCCACGTCAAGGCCGTCGTCCACCATGCGCTCCACCGCGGAGTAGCAGGACTCGCCCAGGGAACCCATGGTCACGAACAGGGTCTTGGCCCCCTTCTTGCCGTTGGTCTGGATGAGGTCGTAGTCGCGTCCGAAGAGCTTGTTCACCTCGTCCAGGACTTCCTTGATCACCGGCTTGGAGTCGATAAGGGCCTGCTCGTACTGCTTCTTGGCTTCCAGGTAGACCTCGGGCACGCCCACCGGACCCCAGGTGGCGGGCTTGGCCGGGTCCAGGCGCATGGCCGGTTTGTAGTCGGGCAGGAACTTGTCCACCGTGCCCTGGTCCGGGAACTCGATGGGTTCGATCATGTGGGTCAGGATGAAGCCGTCCATGTTGATGATGATCGGCAGGAGCACGCGGTGGTCCTCGGCGATCTTGAAGGCGGCCAGGGTCATTTCCATGGACTCCTGACCGTCCTCCACGAACAGCTGAATCCAGCCGATGTCGCGGGCGGCCATGATGTCGGAATGGTCGTTCCAGATGGAGATGGGCCCGGACAGAGAGCGGTTGGCCACGGTCATGACGATGGGCAGCCGCATGGACGGGGCGATGAACAGAATTTCGTACATCAGGGCCAAACCCTGGGCCGAGGTGGCGGTGTAGGTCCGGGCGCCGGCCGCGGACGAGCCCATGGCCGCGCTCATGGCCGAGTGTTCGGATTCCACCGGGATGAACTCGGCGTCCAGTTCGCCGTTGGCCACGTAGTGGGAGAGCTCCTCCACGATGTGGGTCTGCGGCGTGATGGGATAGGCCGAGACGACCTCGGTCCTGGCCAGCTTCACGGCCTCTGCCACGGCCAGGGAGACTTCGATTCCTATGCGTTTGAGCATTCTACTTCTCCTCGATGACCATGGTGATGGCGCTCTTGGGGCAGATGTTGGAGCAGATTCCGCAGCCCTTGCAGTAATCGAAGTTGGGCCGGAAGAATCCGTCATCGTGCTCGGTGATGCAGAATTCCGGGCAATAAACAGCGCACATCCCGCATTTGATACATTCCTCTTCGTCCAGGCGCGGGATCATGGTGCGCCAGTCACCCGTCTTGAGCTTGGCCGCGTTGCCGGCCTCCAGGATGGCGCATCCCAGGGCCAGTTCCTGCCAAGCGCAGATGGATTTTTTAGCCATGCTGCTGTCTCCTTCGGCGTGTGTCTTGATTGAGGTGCGCGCGTGGGGGGTGAACCGCACGCGTACCTTTCCAAATAGCACAAACGCTGTTGGGAGACAAAGATTTTCGATGAGCGGTCAGCCTGGACCATAAACGGTCAGGCCGGTGTCAGCCCGTTACCAGAGCCGCGCCGTTGGCCAGGATGCGCTCCACCTTGGCCCCGCTCAGACCCAGGTCGCGGCCCATGCGTTCGATCTCCTCCAGCGGGTCGAACAGGGGATAGTCCGTGCCGAAGAGGATGCGGTCCTCGGGGTGGGCGCCCAAGATGGCCTTGGCCTGGGCCGGGTCCATGAAGGGCAGGGAACTGGAGATGTCGATGTAGATGTCCTCCCCGCACAGGGCCTCCACCACGTGCTCCCAGTGCAGATAGCCGCCGAAGTGCGGAGCCACCAGGGTCGGGCCAGGAAAGGCGCGGCGCAGGTCGCGGAACTTGTACGGGCAGGACGGGTTTTCGTCCGGGGGCAATTTGTCGCCCACGTGGATCATGAGAGTGAAGTCGTCCGGCACCAGCTCCATGAGCCGGTAGAAGCCCGGGTCGTTGAGAAAAAAGCCCTGGAACTCGGGGTGGAACTTGAGGCCGTGCACTCCGTTCTGCCGCAGCCGCTCGATCTCGGCCGCGTTGTTCGGGAAGCCCGGGTGCAGGGAGCCGAAGCCCTGCACCTGCTCGTGGCTCTGGGTCAGTTCGATGGCCCAGTTGTTGGCCGGGACCACCTGGGTCGGGGTCGTGGCCGCGGTGTGCACCAGAACTTTGTCCAGGCCGGCCGCCTTGGTTCGGACCAGGAGGTCGTCCAGGGTGCCGTCGCCCTTGGGTTGGATGCCGTAGTGGCCCCGGAGCATGTCCAGGACCTTGTGCGCGATCTTGGGGTGGTAGGCGTGGGTGTGAACGTCGACGTACATCGGGCAATGATAGCGCGAAATCCTCGTATGGCAAGCCCTGGCGGGCAGTCACCCGCTCAAGGGGCCGGACATTGGATGTATTGTAACGGTTTTTCTTTTGACCATGATCGTCCAGCCGATATATGGGGGTCAAAAGATCAAGGAGGCGGACATGGATCGTGCCAAAGGGGTGGAACGGTGGGTTCTGGAACGGTGGGACCAGGACGAGGAATTGACCCGGGTGGAGATTTGTCGGGCCACGGACAGCGGCGCCAAGAGCGTGGCGGCCCTGTTCAATCCGGCCTCAAACCAGGGACCGCCCGACAAGGAAGACCTGTCCTGGTGGGACACGGACAGCGTGGAGACCTGGGAGACCAGCCTCAAGGGGCTGCTGAGCACCCTGGGCCTGGATGCGTCCGTGGAACTGGCCGAGGGCGTGGCGTTCTATGTGTTCTGGTCCAAGGGCAAGACCCCGGACAAGGTGGTGGACGCCACTCCCCTGGTCCGGAAATTGGCCAAAGTGATGTACAATGATCTTCTGGACATACAAACCGAATCCAACAAGCGGAGGTAACGCCATGATCAAGAACAAGAACCTCCGCCTGCACGTCGTCAACGTGGGACACGGGGACGCCATCCTCATCGAATTTCCGGACAAGAAGGGCGGCGGCCCACGCTTCGGGCTGGTGGATGCCGGTGGACGGGGCAAGGACAATTCCGCGGAAAAGACATTGGGCTACCTCAAGGCCTTTCTGGAATATCGCAACGAGGGCCAGGGGTATTCGGGGGAGTTCGAGTTTCTCTGCCTGACCCATCCCCACCACGACCATTACTACGGCATGCTGCCGGTGCTGGAGTGGGCCGTGGGGGCGGGAATTCCGCCCACCGAGTTCTGGGACTGCGGTTTTCGCTACAACACGTTGAGCTATCTGAAGATTCTCAAGTTTCTGTGCGACAATGCCGACGTGATCCAGTTCACCCGGGTGGCCTCGGGCACCGAGTTCCACTTCGGCCCGGTGGAGGTGCTGGTCCTGGCTCCGTCCGTGGATCTGCGCAACCGTTACGACTCCTACGGCGTGGACGTGAACGACGGGTCCATCGTGCTCCGGGTGCGCAAGAGCGGGGGCACGGCCATCCTGGCCGGGGACGCCCACTTCGATTCCTGGGGCAAGGTCTGCGAAGAATACCCCCGCACCAAGCACCTGACCTATCCTCCGGTCAAGGATTCCGAGGGCAAATTGAAGGCGGACGTCCGGAATCCCGACCATCCGGACCTGATCATCAAGTCAAAGGTCAACCAGCTTGGTTGCAACCTGCTCAAGGTGGCCCACCACGGCAGCAAGCGCGGGACCAGCTTCGAGTACCTGGAGAAGCTCGGGGCCAAGCACTACGCCATCACCTGCGCCAAGGATTCCAGGTATGCCAAGGACTGGAAGGGCAAGTTCCCGCATCCGCTGACCCGCATGGCCATCAAGGAGCAGGACAAGCCGCTTCCGCCCGGAGCCACCGCGATTCCGGATTTGGCGGCCATCAAGGAAGTGGGCATGAGCTCTGTGCATGGCAGCATGATCTACACCATCCAGGGCAACGGCGTGGTCAAGCGCAAGGACTTGGGCGAGGCATCGGGAAGGCCCGTGAGCCGAGGCATGCTGGAAGCGGTGTTGCCCTAGGGCAGAGAGCCTAGGCGAACAGCCCGCGCAGCCAGTCCGGGATGCGGATGGGCTTGCCGGACTTGTCCGCGCAGGCGTGGCCCGTGGTGCCGGTGGCCTTGAGCTCCGTGCGGGACTCGTCCCAGACCTCGTAGGAGAAGTAGAACGAGGCCTTGCGCCACTCGTGAATCCAGCAGCGGATCATGATCAGTTCGTCGTAGCGGGCCGGATTGCGATAGCGCACGTGGGCCTCGCGCACCGGGAAGAGCACCCCGCGCTCCTCCACCTCGGCGTAGCTCATGCCGGACTCGCGGATGAACTTGCCCCGGGCGCGCTCGAACAGGTGCAGATACTCGCCGTAGTAGAGGTAGCCCATCTGGTCCACCTCGCCGTAGGACACGCGGTGCTCCAGCCAGCAGTCGTTGGGCTTGGCGTCTTTGTCCATTGGAGTGTTTGGGCTCATCCCCGCATCCTTTCCAGGGCCCAGCCCATGAGTTCGTGGCCCGCGTCCAGCTTCAGGCCCGTGGAATCGGCCGTGGCCTCGGTGAACGCGGACAGCCCCGAGGCTTCACAGCCCGGATAGTTGAGCAGGAAGGGCACCGGGTCCTTGGTGTGGGTGCGCTCCACAATGGGCGTGTAGTGGTCGCAGCAGACCAGCCAGGCCACGTCCTGCCCGGCCAGGGCCTGGCGCAGGGGGGCCACGATCTGGGCGTCGAATCGTTCGATGGCCGTGACCTTGCACGCCGGGTCGCCCCCGTGGCCGCACTCGTCCGGGCCTTCCAGATGCACGAACACGAAGTCGCCGTCGTTTTTCAGATAGTCCAGGGTCGCGCCCACCTTGCCTTCGTAGTTGGTGTCCACCAGGCCCGTGGCGCCCTCCACGTCGAAAACCGTCATGCCCGCGGCGTTGCCCAGACCCTTGATCAGGTCCACGGCCGAAATGACCGCGCCCCTGAGTCCGTTGGCCTGCTCGAATGACGGCAGGGTCAGGGGCTTTCCCTGTCCCCAGGGCCAGACCGCGTTGGCCTTGGTGGGGTTGTCGTCGGCCAGCAGCATGGCGGCCTGCTCGGTCAATTCCTTGAGCTTGGGGCTGGCCTTGAGGGCCTTGAGGTCGGGCTTGATGGGCTTGTCCAGGATGTCGTGGGGCGGCCGGACAAGGATGTTCTTTTCCGGGCCTTCGGCCCCGTTCTTGAGAATGAGCAGATGGCGGTACTGGACTCCGGCCATGAACAGGAAGCCTTCACCGCCCAGCCCGGCCTGGAGCCTGGCCACGAGTCGCATGGCCTCGGGCGTGGTGATGTGCCCGGCCGCGTAGTCGAGCATGGTGCCCTTGTTGGTGAATTCGTCCACCGTGACCAGGTTGAGCCGGAAGATCAGGTCGTCCGGGTCCAGGGCCAGGCCTTGGGCGGCCGCTTCGATGGGGCCCCGGCCGGTGTGGTACTTTTCCGGGTCGAATCCCATGAGGGCCATGTTGGCCACGTCCGAACCCGGCGGCATGGAGTCGGGCACGGTCTTGCATCGGCCGACCACGCCGGACTGGGCCAGTTCGTCCAGGTTGGGGGTGTGGGCCGCTTCCAGGCAGGTGCGCCCGCCCAGTTCGTCCAGGGGCCAGTCGCCCATGCCGTCGGCCACGAGAAAGAGAAATTTCCGATTCGTTGTCGCCATGCTCTCCACCTTGCGTTTGGAGAGGGCAACCTATCGGATTTCCGGCCTGCTGCAAAGGCCCCGGCCAGGGTCGGACCGGGATCAGGCTTGCAGGGAAGCGGATTGCCGGGCTTGGCCGGGCACCTCGTGGGGCTGGCTCCGGCGGCACAGGTGCAGGAGCACCCGCTGGCCGAGAAGCTCGGAGTTGCGGTGCGAGCGGTGGGTGGTGGCCACCTTGAATTCCTGCCTCAAGACCTGGGGCAGGACGGTCTCGGCCTGCTTCATGCCGATCTCCAGCACCAGTTCCCGGCCCGAGTTCAGGATGTTCTCCAGGGCCTTCTCCTGGTTCGAGACGCGGTGGAGCATGTTCAGGGCGAAGATGACGTCAAAGGGCTCCAGGGGCGTCCTGGTCACGTCCAGGACGTCGAACCGGCACTGGGAGCCCTTTTCCTGGGCAATGGCCCGGGCCAGCTCTATGGTCTGGTGGCGGATGTCGTAGCCCACGGGCCGCGCCCCGGCCTCCTCGGCCTTGAAGGCGAAGTAGCCGTGCATGGTGCCCAGGTCGCACACGGACTTGCCCTGGAAGTCCACGCCCATGTCCAGGATGTTCTTCCAGGTCATCTGCGAGTCCGTGAATCCCCGGATGACCGCCCGGCCGTCCAGCTCGATGCGCTGGTAGAACGGGTTGGGGGTCTCGGATTCGGCCACGATCTTGACCATGTTTTCGAATTCGGGGCGCAGGTCCGGATGCTTGGCGTCCTTGAACCGTTTGGCCCAGCCCAGGATGGGGCCGTTGTCCCGGACCACGGCGAAGCCGGGCAGGGGAGGGTTGACGTGGGTCTCGAAGGGTTTGTTCTTTTCGCGTTCGTTCAATTCGGTGCGGCGCTTGAGGTATTGCTCGTGGCGCACCTCTTCGGGCGGCTCGAGGTGGAAGGGGCGGATGATGGCGTATTCCCCGTAGGCCGTGTCGATGGCCTTGATCAGGGGAACGTAGATGTGGGGATACACGATGCGGACGCCCTCGATCACCAGGTTCTTGAACCGCGCCTCACGCAGAGCCTCGACAAAGAACTCCTTGAACGCGGCCTCCATGCCCGGCAAGGGCTGGGGGAGCATGGACGTGTCGATTCCCAGTTTCTGGCAGACCTTCTGGTTGATGCCGTCCAGGGAGATGCGCCGGTAGCCCAGCGAATCGACCAGTTCCTGGGCCGCGTGGCTTTTCCCGGCCGCAGGGGGGCCGGCGATGAGGATGATCTTGGGGCTGTGCTCGTAGTGCATGGCTTCTCCTTGCGGCCGGAAAATACGGCCGCCGCAAGAAGCCAGCAAAAAGCGTTCCTGAGCCTTAGAGGATGCGGAAGCGCACCGTGGGCTTGAGGGTGAAGTCCGCCTTGTCCATGGCCGCCACGGCCTCGTTCACGTCCTGGGCCCGGGCCTGGTGCGTCAGGAACACGACGGGCACCTCGCTGGCCCCTTCCTCGCCCTTTTGCACCACCTGAGAGATGGAGATGCCCTTTTCGGCCAGGCAGCCGGCGATGGCGGCCATGACCCCGGGCCGGTCCTGCACGGTGAAGCGCAAATAGTGCATGGACATGGTTTCGGCCGGGGGCAGGATGTCCGCCCGTTGCAGGTCCGCGTTGCCGAAGCCGGTGTTGTCGGGCCCGGAATTGGTGCAGCGCATGTGGCGCACCAGGGCCATGATGTCGGCCAGCACCGCGCTGCCCGTGGGCGTGTCGCCCGCGCCCTGGCCGTGGAGCATGACCGGGCCCACGGCGTCGCCGGTGATGCGCACGGCGTTGTAGTTGCCGCCCACCCGGGCCAGCAGATAGGTGTACTTGACGAAGGCCGGGAACACGCCCGCCTCCACCTGGGGCCCTTGGGGGGAGTCCACCAGCCGGGCCTCGGCGATGAGCTTGACGCGGTAGCCGAACTCCCTGGCGAATTCGATGTCCGTGGGCGTGACCTTGGTGATGCCCTCCACGGGCAGCACGGCCAGGGGGTAGTCCACCCCAAAGGCCAGGCGGATGAGCACGGTCAGCTTGTGGGCCGTGTCGTGCCCCTCGATGTCCAGGGTGGGGTCGGCCTCGGCGTAGCCCAGGTCCTTGGCCTGGGACAGGGCCTGGTCGAAGTCGAGCTTCTTGTCCAGGTCGCTCATCTCGGACAGGATGTAGTTGGCCGTGCCGTTCAGGATGCCCAGGATCTCGGTGATCCGGTCCCCGGCCAGGGACTCCTTGAGCGCCTGGACCACGGGGATGCCCCCGGCCACGCTGGCCTCGTAGAACAGGCCCACGCCCTTTTGAGCAGCCAGTGCGTAGAGCTCCAGGCCTTGCTCGGCCAGCAAATGCTTGTTGGCCGTGACCACGTGCTTGCCCGCGTTCAGGGCCTTGCGGATCAGGCTCCCGGCCGCGTCCAGCCCGCCCATGAGCTCGACCACGATGGCGATGTCCGGGTCGTTGACCAGGGTTTCGGGATCGGTGGTGAAGGTGGCGCCCGGTCCGGGCTCGGCGGCCCGGGCCTTGGTAGTGTCGCGGACCAGAACGGTCTTGATGGCCAGGCTCTTGCCCAGTCGCTTTTCGATCAGATCGCTGTTCTTGGCCAAAATCTTGGCCAGGCCGGAGCCGACCGTGCCGAAACCGGCAAGACCGAGGTGGACCGTTTCCATGCTCGCCTCCTATCCGCCGAGTACCTTTTTCATGCCCCGAATGGCCTGATTGATGCGTTGCCTGTTCTCCACGAACGCGAAGCGCACGTGGGTGTCGCCGTAGGTGCCGAAGCCCAGGCCCGGCGCCACGGCCACCTCGCCTTCGCGCAGCAGCTTCATGGAGAACTCCACCGAGCCCATGGCCTTGAATTCGTCAGGAATCTCCGCCCACAGGAACATGGTCGCCTTGGGCGACTCCACGTTCCAGCCGATGCGGTTCATGCCTTCCACCAGGGCGTCGCGGCGGTCCTGGTACACGTCCATGATCTCGCGCACGCAGTCCTGGGGGCCGTCCAGGGCCACGGCCGCGGCGATCTGGATGGGGTTGTAGATGCCGTAGTCCAGGTAGGACTTGATGCGGGTCAGGGCCTGGACCATGTCCGGGTTGCCGCAGCAGAAGCCCACGCGCATGCCGGCCATGGAGTAGGACTTGGTCATGGAGAAGAACTCCACGCCCACGTCCTTGGCGCCCCGGGCCTGCAGGAAGCTGGGGGCCTCGTAGCCGTCGAAGGTGAAGTCCGCGTAGGCCAGGTCGTGGATGACGTAGATGCCGTTTTCCTTGGCGAAGTCCACGATCCTCTCGAAGAAGGGAACGTCGGCCAGGGCCGTGGTCGGGTTGTGCGGGTAGTTGATGATCAAGAGCTTGGGCTTGGGCCAGGTGTGGCGCATGGCCACCTCCAGGTCCTCGAAGAAGTCGCGGTCCAGGCCGATGGGGATGCGCCGCACGTCCGCCCCGGCGATGATGGAGGCGAAGGGGTGGATGGGGTAGGCCGGGTCCGGGGCCAGGACCACGTCGCCGGGCGAGAGCATGACCAGGGCCAGGTGGGCCAGGCCCTCCTTGGCGCCCATGGTCACCACCACCTCCTGGTCCATGTCCACGTCCACGTCGAAGCGGCGCTTGTACCAGTCCCGTATAGCTCGCCGCAGCCCCTTGATGCCCTTGGACGCCGAGTAGCGGGAGTTCCCGGGGCGGTAGACGTTCTCGGACAGCTTGTCCAGAATGTGCTGGGGCGTGGGCACGTCCGGGTTGCCCATGCCGAGGTCCACTACATCGGCGCCGGCGGTCCGCATCTCGTGCTTGAGTTGGTTGACCGTGGCGAAAACATAGGGGGGCAGGCGGTGGACGCGGGCGAACTGTTGCATGGTTTCTCCTTCCAGGTTGATGCGAATCCCCACTGTTATCCGGGGCAACGGGCGTCAGTCAAATCAAAATGTAGTGCCCGGCCAGGTCGGTGTTTGAGCCGGGCCCTTCTTGACCTGGGCGGCTCCATCCACTAGGTTTTTTTCTTCGCTTACTCCCGGAGCGGCCACCCGTTCCGGGCTTTGTATGCACAACAACAGCGCCTTCAGGAGTTGGATCATGGTTCAGAAGATGGACAAGATTTGGTACGACGGCCGCCTGGTGAACTGGGACGAGGCCCAGGTGCACGTGCTCACCCATGCCCTGCATTACGGCACCGGCGTATTCGAGGGCATCCGGGCTTACGAGTGTGTGGACGGCCGGAGCGCCGTATTCCGCCTGGAGGAACACATCGCCCGCTTTTTGGGCTCGGCCCACATCCTGGAGATGAAGCTGCCTTTTTCGGCCGAGGACATGGTGGCCGCCTGCGTGGACACGCTCAAGGCCAACCAGCAGAAGAACGGCTACATCCGCCCCCTGGCATTCGTGGGCGAGGGCGTCATGGGCGTGCATCCCGGGGACAACCCCATCCATCTGATCATCGCCACCTGGCCCTGGGGCGCCTACCTGGGCGAGGAGGCCCTGCTGACCGGCATCCGGGTGCGCACCTCCTCCTTCGCCCGCCATCACGTCAACGTGATGATGACCAAGGCCAAGTGTTCGGGCAACTACGTCAACTCCGTGCTGGCCAAGATGGAGGCCGTGGCCGACGGCTACGACGAGGCCATCATGCTCGACACCCAGGGCTATGTGTCCGAAGGCTCGGGCGAGAACATCTTCATGGTCAAGGACGGGATCATCAAGACCCCGCCCCTGGGCAACGTCCTGTCCGGGTTCACCCGCGAGTCGGTCATCACCCTGGCCAAGTCCCTGGGCTACGAGCTGCGCGAGGAGGTCATCGGCCGCGACATGCTGTACATGGCTGACGAGGCGTTCTTCTCCGGCACGGCCGCCGAGATCACGCCTATCCGCGAGGTGGACCGTCGCAAGATCGGCGCGGGCAAGGCCGGGCCGGTGACCCAGAAGCTGCAGACCGAGTTTTTCAAGGTGGTCAAGGGCGAGAATCCCGACTATAAACACTGGCTCCACTACTACGAAGTGTAAATCGTCCATGCATCGCCGCTGGCGGTGTTGCTGCGCAAAATTCAGGCCCTCGCGTACACAGAGTACGCGTCGGGCCTGAATTTTTCTGGCGCCTTGCCAGCGCCGCGCCTGAACGATTTATCGCTGGTGTTGATGGTCGGGTTTTGAAATCCGTCCGACTGTTCGCATGACAGGGCCGTTGGTCCTGTGCTAGTGAAAGGCCGTCCATGAGCACTACCAGCCTCACCGCCAAATACCGGCCCCAGACATTCGCCGACGTGGCCGGGCAGGAGTCCGTCCGGGCCATCCTGTCCCGGGCCGCGGCCGAGGACCGCGTGGCCCCGGCCTACCTGTTCTCCGGCACCCGGGGCGTGGGCAAGACCACCCTGGCCCGCATCTTCGCCAAGGCCCTCAACTGCGCCCAGGCCCCCACCCCTGAGCCCTGCAACCAGTGCGACTCCTGCAAGCAGATCACGGCCGGAGTGGGCGTGGACGTGGTGGAGATCGACGGCGCGTCCAACCGGGGCATCGACGATGCCCGCAGGCTCAGGGAGGACATCGGCTACGCGCCCCTGGAAGGCCGCTACAAGGTCTTCATCATCGACGAGGCGCACATGCTGACCAAGGAGGCCTTCAACGCGCTGCTCAAGACCCTGGAGGAGCCGCCTCCGCGCGTGACCTTTATCCTGGCCACCACCGAGGCACACAAGTTCCCGGCCACCATCATCTCCCGCTGCCAGCACTACGGGTTCAAGACCCTGTCCCAGGCCGCCCTGACCGCGCACCTGGAAAAGATCATGAACCAGGAGGGCGTGGCCTTCGAGCCGGGCGCGCTGTCCATCATCGCCAAGCGCGGCGCGGGCAGCGTGCGCGACTCCATGTCGCTCCTGGGCCAGGCCCTGGCCCTGGGCGAGGGCGAGCTCAAGGAGGAGTCGGTGCGCGGCTTCCTCGGCTTGGCCGGGCAGGACGTGTTCTTCACGCTCATGCAGGGCGTGCATGAGCGCGATCTGGCCCAGGTGGGGCACGTGCTCAAGGGCATCCTGGAGCAGGGCGTGGACCTGGGCTTCTTCCTGCGCGAACTGGGCCAGTGTTTCCGCAACATGTTTCTCATCCGCCAGGCCGGTGACAAGGCCCGCGGCCTGCTCGAGCTCTCGGACGAGGAGGCGGCCGCCTGGGCCCAATGGGCCTCGCGCTTTGAGCCCGCGTTCATCCACGCCTGTTGGCAGATGGTCCTGGAGGGCCAGCGCAGGGTCATGACCAGCCCGGAACCGGCCCTGGCCCTGGAACTGCTTCTGCTCAACCTGGCCAGCCTGGCCGATTTGCTGGACCTGGAGGGTTTGGCCGCCACAGGCAGAGGAACCGCGCCGCCCAGCGCACCGTCCACCGGCAATAGAGGGGGCGGTGCACCGCCCGCGGGCAACAGGGGACCCGGCGGACCGCCGCCGTCCGGACCAGGCCCTGGCCCTGAACCCGGACCGGGCAAGGCCCAGGCCGCACCCCGACAGGCCGCGCCGCAACCCACACCGCCTGTTCCGGTTGCGCCACCACCGCCTGCCCAGGAGCAGACCAGTTCTTCCGTACCCGACGGGCTGCGTACCGTGGAGGGATTCCTGGCCTGGCTGGAGGAGCTCAACGGCAAGTTCAGCGGCAGCGCGCCCCTGCTCAAGGAGATCGAGTTCCAGCTGGACGGAACCCGGCTGCTGGCCAGCTGCCGCACCCGGTTCGGCTATGACCAGCTTCTGGATTCGACCCAGCGCCAGAAGGTGGTGGCGCGCATCAAGGAATATTTCGGGTCCGAGGTGGACCTGGTGGTCAAGCTCAACGAAGCGCCCCGGCCCAAGAGCCGCGAGGAACTCATGGGCGAGCTTGGCGGCCATCCGGCCGTGCGTCGGGTGGTGGAGGCCTTTGGCGCCCGCGTGGTGGACGCGGGCCAGCGCACGAACCGCTGACATTTCCCTTGAACACGATCCCTGCGGTCCGTTTGGGCTGGCGGGAATGTTTGGAGGCTACCATGAAAGGCATGAGCGATATGATCCGGCAGGCGCAGAAAATGCAGCGCAAGATGTCGGAATTACAGGAAGAACTAAAGACACGTGAGGTGGAGGCCCAGGCCGGCGGCGGCATGATTACGGTCACCGCCACCTGCGGCGGCCAGGTGGCCAAGGTGAGCATCGACCCCAGCGTGCTGGAGGCCGGTGACAAGGAGATGCTCGAGGATCTGGTCCTGGCCGCGGTCAACGAGGCCCTGAAACAGGGCCGCGAGGTCATGGAGGCCGAGATGGGCAAGCTCACCGGCGGCATCAACATCCCCGGCCTGTTCTAGCTGGCCGTTGAAATTCCCGCGAAGGCTTCGTTCCTCGCATAATTCAAATCCTCGCGTACCGTAAAAGTACGCGTCGCCTTTGAATTTTGCTCGCGCCTTGCCCTCTCGGTTTTTGAACGGCCCAAGAAATAAATCGTTTCAACGGATAGGTAGGAGAAAGACTTGGAAAGCCTTCCCGCGCCCCTTCGGGAGGTGGTGGAGCACCTGGCCCGGCTGCCCGGGGTGGGGCGCAAGTCGGCCATGCGCATGGCCCTGGCCCTGCTGAACATGCCCCGGGAGCAGGCCGAGGAGTTCGGCCAGAGCGTGCTGAACCTGCGGAGCAACCTGTGCGTGTGCTCGCGTTGCGGCGGCCTGGCCGACGCCGACCCCTGCCGCCTGTGCGCCGATCCTTCCCGCGACGACGCCCAGCTCTGCCTGGTGGCCGAGTGGGATTCCCTGCTGGCCCTGGAGGAGATGAGCGTATACCGGGGTCGCTACCTCATCCTGGGCGGGCTCCTGTCCCCCCTGGACGGCTGTGTGCCCGGGTCCCTGTGCTTCGACCTGCTCCGGAAGCGGCTGGGCGAGGGCGGAGTGGCCGAACTCATTCTCGCCCTCGGTTCGACCGTTGACGCGGAAAATACGACCTCTTACGTAAAAAATATTGTCGAGGCCGAATTCCCGGGTTTGACTGTGAGCCGCCTGGCACAAGGTATTCCCATTGGTGGGGAAGTGAAGTATATGGACAAGGAGACTCTGAAGCAGTCCCTGACCCACAGGCAAAAGGTTTGAACGGTTTTCGGACCACAAGCTCTTATCGGGGGTTTCGATGTTAGAAATTCGTTTGCACGGCAGAGGCGGGCAGGGCGGCGTGACGTCGGCCGAGCTCCTGGCCCGTGCCGCCATTGACGAGGGCAAGTTCGCCCAGGCCTTCCCCAGCTTCGGCCCCGAACGCCGCGGCGCGCCCGTCATGGCCTTCGTGCGCGTGGACGACAAGAAGATCCGGGTGCGCGAAAAGGTCTACGAGCCCAACGTGGTCCTGGTCCTGGACCCCACGCTCCTGGATATCGTGGACGTGGCCGAGGGACTGCAAAAGGACGGCGTGGTGGTGGTCAACACCGCCGCCGACCCGGCCGAGCTCAAGAAGAAGTACGGCTGGCCCAACGCGGCCACGGTGGACGCCAATACCGTGGCCCTGCAGGAGTTGGGCGTGCCCATCACCAACACCACCATGCTCGGCGCCCTGCTCAAGGCTACCGGCCTGCTGGGCCCGGACAAGATGGAGACGGTCATCGCCGACCGCTTCGGCGCCAAGCTGGGCCCCAAGAACTACAAGGCCCTGAACCGCGCATTCGAGGAGACCAAGGTTGCCTGAGGCCTTGATCCGCTCTGATCGCGACGCGAACCAGAAAGGGCCGGTCCGCCGGCCCTTTTTCACATCCGGCCGCCCGGAGGGAGCCCTTACGTGGCCGAGCGTCTGATCGGCGAGCTGGAGAGCGTGGTCTTCCGCAACCCGGGCAACGGCTGGACCGTGGCCCGCATGCGCGCGGCCGATCAGCCGGGCATGACCACCATCATCGGCCTGTTGCCCGAGGTCAGCCCGGGCGAGGGCCTGATCCTGGACGGGACCTGGAAGGAGCACCCCAAGTTCGGACGCCAGTTCGAGGTGGAGAAGTTCGAGCAGGCCATGCCCGCCACCGAGCGCGGGGTGGTCAAGTATCTGGCCTCTCCGGCCGTGCCCGGGGTAGGCGAGGTCATCGCCAAGCGGCTGGTGGATCGCTTCGGCAAGGAGGTCCTGGACGTGCTGGACACGGACCCGGACAAGCTCCTGTCGGTCAAGGGCATCACCAAAAAGAAGCTGGCGGACATCGTGGAGGCCTGGGACAAGCAGCGCGAGATCAAGAACCTGATCCTGTTCCTGCACACCCACCAGGTGCCGCCCACCTACGCGGCCCGCATCTTCGAGCTCCACGGCGCGCAGAGCGTGGCCAAGCTGACCAGCAACCCCTACGAGCTGGCCTACGAGATTCGGGGCATCGGCTTCCGTACCGCGGACAACATGGCCCTCAAGCTCGGCTTCGCGGCGGACGCCCCGGAGCGGGTGGAGGCGGCCGTGGTCTTTTCCCTGTTCACCCAGGCCGAGCGCAACGGCCATCTGTACCTGCCCCGGCCCAAACTCACGGACGAGGTGCTTAAGCTTCTTGGCGGGGACATGGACCCCGGCGTGGTGGACCAGGCTCTGGAAGTCCTGGAGGTCAAAAAACGCGTCCACCTGGAGGCCGTGGGTCCGGACGACGACGAGGCCGCCTACCTCATGCATTTCTACCGCTACGAGCAGGAGACGGCCCGGCGGCTCCAGGCCATGATCAGCCACCCCACGCCCGTGACCCGGGCCAAGGTGGAGAAGGCCCTGCCCGAGGTGGAGAGCCGGGTGGGCATCACCCTGACCGACGAACAGCGCGAGGCCGTGTTCGCGGCCTGCGTGAACAAGGTTTTCGTCATCACCGGCGGGCCGGGCACGGGCAAGACCACCATCACCCGGGCCGTGGTCCAGACCCTGTCCGAGCTGGGCCTCAAGCTCAAGCTGGCCGCGCCTACGGGCCGGGCGGCCAAGAGGCTGTCCGAGGCCACGGGCCATCCGGCCCAGACCCTGCACCGGCTGCTTCAGTTCACCCCGGACGGCAGCTTCACCTTTGGTGAGGACAAGAAGCTCAAGGCCGAGGTGCTCATCGTGGACGAGGCCAGCATGCTGGACGCCCATCTGTTTGTCAGCCTGCTGCGGGCCATGCCCCTGACCAGCCGCCTGATCCTGGTGGGCGACGTGAACCAGCTGCCCAGCGTGGGGCCGGGCAACGTGCTGGCCGACGTGCTGAATTCGGGCACCGTGCCCCGGGCCGTGCTGACCCACATCTTTCGCCAGGCTCAGGAAAGCTGCATCGTGGTCAACGCCCACCGCATCAACCAGGGACAATTTCCGGTTCAGAGTCCCCACCAGCCGCCCCGGGCGGACTTCTTCTGGATCGAGCAGGACGACCCGGCCCGGGTGCAGGCGGCCATCGTGGAGACGGTTTGCGGCCGCATCCCCGAGCGCTACGGCCTGAACCCTTTGCGCGACGTGCAGGTCCTGACGCCCATGCATAGGGGCGAGGCGGGCACCCAGACCCTGAACAAGCTTCTCCAGGAGCGCCTCAACCCCCGGCCGCCCCTGGCCAGGAACGTGGAGATCAAACGTGGGCACACCACCTTCCGCACCGGGGACAGGGTGTTACAATTGCGCAACAATTACGACAAGGAAGTCTTCAACGGCGACCTGGGCTGGATCACCGAGGTGGACGAAGAGGCCGGGGAGATGGCCGTGGAGTTCGACACCGGCCTGGTGCACCTGGAATCCTCGGAGCTGGACGACCTGGCCCTGGCCTACGCCGTGAGCGTGCACAAGTCCCAGGGCAGCGAGTATCCGGCCGTGGTGGTGCCGGTCATGACCCAGCACTACGTGCTGCTCCAGCGCAACCTGCTCTATACCGCCCTGACCCGGGCCCGGAAGCTGGCCGTGATGATCGGTTCGGTCCGGGCCTTCCAGATCGGCCTGGACAACGTCACGGCCGGCCGCAGGTACACGGCCCTGGCCCGCCGCCTGGCCGAGGCGTTCGACCAGAAGTCCCTGCTCGATTCCTGAATTTCCCCCCGCCCCCTTTCCAAGATGTTCTGAAGGCGTTATCTTGACCCTTCAGGTCCTGTCCTTTTTTTCCATGACCTTCAGCCAAGGAGATTCATAATGCTGAGCCCGAACATGGAAGCCGCCATCAACGAGCAGATCAAGTGGGAGTTCTTTTCAGGATACCTGTATCTGTCCATGGCCGCCTATTTCGCGGACCTGGGGTTGCCCGGGTTCGCCAAATGGATGGAGGCCCAGTACCAGGAGGAAGTCTTCCACGCCCTGAAGATGTACAGGTACGTGCTGGAGTCCGGGGGAAAGATTCGTCTCCAGGCCATGGACCAGCCCGAGCACCAATGGAAATCCCCGCTGGACTGCTTCGAGTTTTCCCTGAACCACGAGAAGCTGGTCACCAGGCGCATCAACGACCTGGCCGACCTGGCTCAGAAGGAGAAGGACCACGCCACCTACATCTTCCTGCAATGGTTCATTTCCGAGCAGGTGGAAGAGGAGGACTCCTTCTCCGACGTGGTGGGCAAGCTCAAGCTGGTGGGCGACGGCGGCGGGCTGTTCATGCTCGACCGCGACCTGGGAGCCCGGGTCTACACCCCGCCCGCGGACGCATAGAACCCAACGATCAACAGCGGAGGATTATTATGGAATCCTACGATTTCGTGTGCAAGGCATTGGAACTGGCCAAGGAAACCCAGGAGGTTTTCGTCCGCTCCGTATCGGTCTGCGACGACCCCCTGGGCAAGGAGACCTTCATGCTCCTGGACGCCGAGGGCAAGAGCCATGTGCAGCTCATCGAATCCCTTTCCAAGGAGTTGTCCAAGGGCACGGACTGGGCCGGGGCCTGCCGGTTGGACGAGGCGGCCGACGAGGATTTGGCCTCCAAGCTGACCGCTCTGGTGGAAAAATACGCCCCGCCGGACTCCTGTCAGACCGAACTGGGCGCGGTGCAGGCGGCCCGGGCCATGGTGGAGGCCAATTTCCGGTTCTACCGGGGATGGCTGGACCAGAATCCGACCGGAAAGGAGCTGGAGTTCGTGGGGCGCATGCGCTCCGCGCTCCGGGGCCAGATCGGCGCCCTGGCCAACCTGGAGGCCTATTATCAGGATCCCGTGGGCTGGGCCTATGACCAGGCCCTGGAATTGTCCACGCTCGACGGAGCGTAAGGAGGCGGCGTGAGCAACGGCAGCGTCAACATACTGGTAGGCGGCGAGGCGGGCCAGGGGCTGGCCACCATCGGCCAGACCATGGCCAAGATGCTGGTCCGCTCCGGGTACGAGATTTGCGTCACCCAGGAGTACCTGTCCCGCATCCGCGGCGGGCACAACACCTTCGCCATCCGCACCGGGGCCGAGCCGGTGTCCGGGCCCACCTCGGCCGTGGACATCCTGGTGGCCCTGGACGAGGAAACGGTCCGCATCCACAAGGACCAGCTCACCGACCACGCCGTGGTGGTGGCCGACCAGAATATCCGGGTGGAGGGGCACCAGAACCTCAAGGTGCCCTTCGCAGACCTGGCGCCCAAGAAAATCTACTACAACACCGTGGCCCTGGGCGTGCTGGGGCGGACCGTGTGCGGCGACATCACCGTGCTGGAGGACCTGCTTACCGAGGCCTTTGCCAAGAAGGGAGAGGAGGTGATCCGGGCCAACCTGGAGGTGCTGCGCAAGGCCTACGACTGGGTGGAGACCCAGGACGTGGGCTTCGCCTGCCTGCCCCCGCCGCCGCACAAGAAACGCGAGCGGCTCATGATCAACGGCAACGAGGCCATCGCCCTGGGCGCGCTGGCCGCGGGCTGCAACTATTGCTCCTTCTACCCCATGACCCCGTCCACCTCCGTGGCCCTGACCCTCATCGCCAAGGGCAGGGAGCTGGGCTTCGTGTCCGAGCAGGCCGAGGACGAGATCGCGGCCGTCAACATGGCCCTGGGCGCGTCTTACGCGGGGGCCCGGTCCATCGTCGCCACCTCGGGCGGCGGCTTCGCCCTGATGTGCGAGGGCATGAGCCTGGCCGGGATCACCGAGACTCCGCTGATGGTGGCGCTGGCCCAACGGCCCGGACCGGCCACGGGCCTGCCCACCCGGACCGAACAGGGCGACCTGTTCATGGCCCTGCACGCCGGGCACGGCGAGTTCGCGCGGGCCATCTTCGCCCCGGGCTCGGTGGAGGAGTGCTTCTGGTGCACGGTGCGGGCCTTCGAGATGGCCGAGAAATACCAGACCCCTGTGGTGGTGCTCACGGACCAGTGGCTGGCCGACGCCTACCACTCCGTGGCTCCCTTCGATCTGTCGAAGGTGCCCGACATTCCCGGCCCCCTGTTGGCTCCGGACAATCCCGAGCAGTATCGCCGCTACGAGATCACCAAGGACGGCGTGTCACCGCGGGCCGTGCCCGGGTTCTCCAAGGCCCTGGTCAAAGTGGACTCGGACGAGCACGGCCCCGAAGGGCACATCGTGGAGGATCCCGAGTCCCGCATGGCCATGAACGAGAAGCGGCTTCGCAAGCGCATCGGCCTGGGCTCGGACGCCCTGGAACCCAACTACTACGGCGACGACGGCCCGGACCTGCTCCTGGTCTGCTGGGGATCGAGCCTGGGGGCCTGCGTGGAAGCGGCCCAGGCGTATGGCCGGGAACACGACCTGGCCGTGGGCGTGCTGCACTTCAACCAGGTCTGGCCCATCAACGAGGTCCAGTACGCGTCCTTTTTCGAGGCCGCGGACAAGGTGGTGGCCGTGGAGGGCAACGCCACGGGCCAGTTCTCCAAGCTCCTGTCCTACGCCACCGGCGAGGTCATCACCTCAAGGATTCTGCGCAGCGACGGCCTGCCCTTGTCGGCCGAGTACATCATCGCCGCCCTGGCGGACATCAGGTAAAGGAGGCCGATATGTCATCCATTGAAGAGTACGGACAGTTCGAGACCGCCTGGTGCCCGGGTTGCGGCAACTTCTCCATCCTCAAGTCCCTGAAGCAGGCCCTGGTCGACCTGGACCTGGCCCCACACCAGGTGTGCATCGTCTCGGGCATCGGCCAGGCGGCCAAGACCCCGCAATACCTGAACTGCAACATGTTCAACGGGCTGCACGGCCGCAGCCTGCCCCCGGCCACGGGCGTGAAGATGGCCAACCCGGACCTGACGGTCATCGCCGAGTCGGGCGACGGGTGCAACTACGGCGAGGGCGGCAACCACTTCCTGGCCGCTCTGAGGCGCAACCCGGACATCACCCTGCTGGTCCACGACAACCAGATCTACGGCCTGACCAAGGGCCAGGCCTCGCCCACCACCATGCAGGGGGCCAAGACCAAGGCCCAGCCCACGGGCCAGCCGTCCATGCCCTTCAACCCGGTGGGCACGGCCGTGGTCATGCGGGCCGGGTTCGTGGCCCGGGGCTTCTCGGGCGAGACCGACCACCTGGCCGACCTTATCGCCCAGGCCGTGCGGCATCCGGGCTTCTCCCTGGTGGACATCCTCCAGCCCTGCGTGTCCTTCAACAAGACCAATACGTTCCAGTGGTACAAGGAACGCTGCTACAAGATCGGGCAGGACCACGACCCCACGGACTGGGATAAGGCCATGGCTCTGGGCATGGAGTTTGGGGACCGCATCCCCATCGGCGTGATCTGGAAGAATACGGAACGGCCGCCGTTCGAGATTCTTGCCCCGGGATTGGGCAAGGGGCCGCTGGCCACACGGACCGTGAACCGGGAGGCCCTGGCGAACATCATCCAGAGCTTCGCCTGAACCGCCCCTCACCCCTGTACGAGCAATGGAGAACGGTCATGAATAAGGTCGCGCTGTTCGCCTTTCGCGGCGATCTGCTCTGTTTTGTGCACGTGCTGCTCAACGCACTGGACATGAAGGAGCGGGGCATGGAGGCTCGCATCGTGTTCGAGGGCGAGTCCGTCACGCTCATTGGTCAACTGGAGCAGGAGGGGACCATGTTCAGGCCTCTGTATCTGAAGGCCAAGGAGGCCGGGCTTATTGACGGCGCGTGCAAGGCCTGCTCGGCCAAGCTCAAGGCCACCGAGGCGGTTCAGGCGGCGGGCCTGCCCCTGCTGGAGGGCGTACAGGGCCACCCGGCCATGGGCGACTACATGGAGAAGGGATATACGGTGATCACGTTTTAGCGATAGTACAGGTTGCGGCCACCTATCGTTAAAAACACGTGGTGCAGGTTGCGCCGAATTTCGCGGCGGTCCCACACGTCCTGGATGTGCCCGCGCTTCAGGGCCTTGAAGCAGTTGTGATAGTCCGGGGCGATGTCCATTCCAGTGGTTTCCTTGATCACACCCGGCCCGGCGAAGCCCAGGCGGGATGAGCGCACCGCGTACTGGTAGGGCGAGCAGCCCAGGAAGCTGGCCACGGGCCCGGCGTAGGAATTGGTGTCGTAGAGCACGATGTACAGCCCGCCCGCCTCGATGTAGCGCCGCACGGCCACGGTCACCCTGGGCATCTGGATGAGCCCGTTGACCCCCTCCTGGATGCGGATGCCCGCGGTGCCATGCACGTAGGCCAGGAACGGCTGGTGCCGCCGCTCAGCCATCTCCAGGGCGCGGATGAACTTTTCGCCCTCGGCCGCGCCCACCGAGCCGCCCCTGAACGGAGCCGTGAGCATGGCGCAGGTCAGCCGGATGGAACCCAACTCGGCGTTGAAGGTCACGCAGGCCGACTTGAGCCCGGTCTTGTCCTTTGCCGCCTGGAGCCGCTGGTCGAAGTCCGGGAACCGGGTGGGGTTGCCGGCCTCGATGTTCTTGTTGAACTCCCGCACCGTGCCCTGATCGAACACGTTGGCCAGGTACCAGTGGTATTCCATGGGGAAGTGGTGCCCGCAGTTGGGGCAGACCCCGGCGAAGTCGGTGAACAGATCCCGTGCCCAGACGTCCAGGCAGCCGTGGCTCTTGGCGTTGGGGCAGGAGTACTCCCGATCCTCCAGGGCCCGCTGGCTGACGAAAGGCGCGCCGTTGTCCTCGGCGGCCTGGCAGGCGGCCTCGTCGGACAGGCAGGTCAGGGCCATCTGGGCGTTCTGGTCCATGGTCTTGGACACGCCCAAGCGACGCATGGCGCTTTTGGAAATCTTGCCGATCTTGCCCGTGAACACGGACAACTCCTCGCCCACCTCCTCGGTGAACCGGCCGATGCCCTGTTGGAACTTCTTGAGAAGCCGGTAACGGATCAGGGAGTTGGTGGCGTCCACCACGTGGGTCTTGGCCGCGCCCACCTTGTCGAAGATGGTCCGGCTGTCCACCCAGGCGTGTCCGGACAGGCCGCGGAACTTGCGTTGCCGCCGCTCCACCAGCCGCTCCCTGGCCGAGGAGCCCAGGCTCCAGCGCACGAACACGTCCTCGGCGTCCGGCTTTTCCTTTTTCTTGGTGCGCAGGGCCAGGCGGCTCAGCACGCGCAGGGGCCGCACGGACAGGCATATCTCGTCCGTGGCCTGGATGACCTCGGAGCGCAGCTTGCGAAAGAAATCGAAATGGTCGGGCCGGGCGCCCAGGGCCGGTTCCGTGATCACCCGATCGATGTAGCCGTTCTGCAGGTTGTCGTCGGCCGTGATGCGCTGGTGCAGGGCGCACTTTTCGATGAGCTCGACCGGGGCCCGCTGGCCCTGGCGGATGCGGCCTTCGATGGCGGCCGCGCCCTCGGGCGAGATGACCGAGTAGTAGCCGTGGGAAAGCATGAGGCGGCGGTCGGCCAGGCCGATGGCCTCGGCCCCGCCCGAGCCGCCCTCGGAGAACACGGCCACGATGGGCACGGACAGCCCGGACATCTCGTAGATGTTCTCGGCGATCTGCTGGGCCGCGCCAGGAAAGTCCTCGACGGGGTAGGAGCCCGGGGTGAATACGAAGGTGTGGATGGGGATGCCCTCGCGGGCGGCCACCTTCATGTACTTGAGGGCGTTGGCGTTGCCCCAGGGCTTGATGGAGCCCCCGTTGCGGTACTCCTCGCCGTGGCCCTTTTCCTGGCCCACCACCATGACCGGCTGGTGGTGGACCTTGGAGCCCACCCGGCGGGTGATGTAGGCCCGGGCGATGAGCATGCCGGGGTCGATGGAGTGCTCGTCGCGGCCGCCGATCTCGGTGTAGTTGTCGTAGACGTTTTCCAGGATGTCCTTGAGGCAGATGCGCTGCGGGTGGCGGACAACCCGGACCTTGTCCATGGCCGTCAGTTCGTCGTCGATCTGGGATTCCAGGGCGGCCAGGCGCTGCTCCTGGGCGCTCAGGGCGTCGCGGGCGCGGTCGGGCGAGGCGAAGGCCTCGGAGTCGAACTCGGCCAGCTGTTGGCCGAAGGCCTCCAGCCGGGCGTTCTCCTTGTTGCCCAGGATGTCCTTGGCGTACTGGACGCGCTGGGACAACTCTTCGATTTTCTTGTAGATGTCCATGCCTGTAAACTCCGGCTAGAACGCCAGCAGGGCGGGCGTCCTGTCCTTGAGAAAGGCGATGTTGGATTTCATGTCCCCGCCGCCCGAATCCTTGCCTGTCAGGGTCAGGCCGTCCAGATACTTCAGCCCGCGCGCCTTGGCCTCCTCCAGGTCCTTGCCCCAGATGATGGCCAGGGCCAGGTTGGGGTCGTAGTCCGTGGGAATCTGGTAGGCCCGGTCCTGGGGCACGTGGGTGTGCAGCGTGGCCCAGTCGTTCTTGGCGGTCTTGAACTCCTCGATGCGCCCGGTCCAGGGGGTGAAGCGGTTGGCCGTGTCCTCGGCGATGATGCGGTATTCGATGGACACGCCCTCGAAGGTCACGTCCGCCTGGGTGTAGCCCAGGGGCTCGCCCAGTCCGGTGCGGATCTGCTCCCGGATGAGATTGACTCCGTTCTCGCCCCGGATGCGGGCGATGGCCGCGCTGACGCCGTTCTCCACCTGGATGCGGGTGTTGACCTCCATGAGAAAGGGGTCGCCCTTGGGGGTGACGATCCACTCCCAGGTGCCCACGTTGTCGTAGCCGATCTCCCGGGCCAGGGCCAGGGAGTAGGCGGTGACGTCGTCCAGCACCTTCTGGGCGTCAAAGGAGTATTGGATGCCCTCGGGGTAGAAGCCCGGGGCCACCTCGATGCGCTTCTGGAGGCCGGGGCTCTGCACCGAGCAGTTGCGGGTGCCGAAGTGCACGTGGTTGCGGCCCGAACGCTCGCCCACGATCTGGACTTCCAGGTGGTTGAAATTGAAGATGCGCTGCTCGATGAGCACGCCCTCGTCGTTGAACTGGCGCATGGAGTAGTTGCGGATGCGCCGGTAGACTTGGCGGAAGCGGTCGAAGTCGTGGACCTCGTCGATGCCCATGCCGCCGCCGCCCGCCGAGGCCTTGACCAGGACCACGGGCCGCCGGATGCCCTGGGACTCCTGGAACTCGAACAGCTTGGCGGCCAGTTCCTCGGCCTCCATCTCGTCGTAGATGGCCTTGTCAGAGCCGGGCACCGTGGGCACGCCGATGGTCCGGGCCAGCCGCTTGGTGTTGATCTTGTCGCCCAGGTCGCGGATGACCCACCAGGACGGCCCGATGAAGGCCATGGGCCGTTCCCGCTTGGTCACCCTGCGGGCGAAGCGGTAGTTCTCGGAGAAGAAGCCGTAGCCCGGATGCACGGCCGTGGCCTGGGTTTCGTCGGCCACGGCCAGGAGGTCCCCGGCGTCCACGTAGGTCCGGATGCGGTACAGGGAGCCTTCTCCGCCCAACTCGCGGGCCCGGTCCACGTGGCCGGAATCGGCGTCTTCGGGAGTGTACAGGGCCACGAAATCGTGCCCCAGCTCCTTGCAGGCTTCCATTATCCGGATGGCGATCTCGCCCCGGTTGGCGATGAGTATCTTTTGTTTGCTCACGGTAGGGTCCGTATACGGCCGCAGGCCAGGAAGTGAGGCATATAGCTGGTTCGACCGCTCCTGGCAAGGCCGGATGCAACTAATCGAATGTATGGGATTTTAACCCCTTCCGAATCGGCTGGCAAGATCAAGGCTTTTTTCAGTCCGTTCAGCGGACTTGGATGGTCACGGCGTCCATTCTCCCCTGGTCGTCCACCACCACCAGGCGGTGTTCGCCCGGTTCGGCGTCCAGGAACAGGGGCTCGCCCGGACCTCCCTGGGCGGCCACCAGCCCGTCCGCGTACCAGGTCAGCCGGCCCACTCCGGGCGCGCTGGCCGCCTTGAGCGGGATGCGCTGGAATTCGGCCGGAGCCCCGGGCCGCAGCAGGTAGGGGGTCTCGGCCAGGGGCGAGAGGATGCGCGGCGCGCCCTCGGGCACTCCGGCGCAGTCCGGGTGCAGGGGGGGCGGCCCCGGGGTCTCCGCGCCCATGGAGGCCAGCCAGGCAGTCAGCTCCACCGGGTACTCCACCAGCACCCGGGCCTGGTGCGGGTGGCGGGCCAGGCATTCCCCGGACAGCCTGAGCCCGGTGTCCTGGTCCACGAAAAGCCGCTTGGTCCAGTGGTCCGGCTCCAGCCGGGTGACGCCCGGGATCACGGTCATGGACATGGTCTCCGGGCAGAAGGGGCTGGGCAGCATACGTGTGGGCGCGCAGACCGTGACCTCTGCCAGGTCCAATTGCCTCGGGGGCTCGGGCAGTTGGGCCGCGTTTCCTTCCAGGGCGCGGAACAGCTCGAAGAGCAGGGGCCCGGCGTGGCTCGCGCCCGAGATGCCCTTGCGCGGCGTGCCGTCCAGGTTGCCCACCCAGACGCCGATGGTCAGCCGGTTGGAAAAGCCCACGGCCCAGGCGTCCCGATGGCCGAAGCTGGTGCCGGTCTTCCAGGCCACGGTCGGGGCGTCGCTGGTCAGCTGCCAGGTCTGGGGCATGTCCGGCCGGGTGACCTGGGCCAGGATGTTGGTCACCAGCCAGGCGGCCTCGGGGGACAGGAGCCGGAACCCGGGCATGGCCGGTCCGGCCGTGACGCGCCAGGCACGGTGCGTGCCGCCCGAGGCCAGGTCGGCGTAAAGGTTGGCCAGGTCCAGGAGCCGCACCTCGCAGGCCCCCAGGGCCAGGGGCAGGCCGTAGTGGCTCGCGGGCCGGTCCACCGTGGCCAGGCCGCCCTGGCGCAGCAGGGTGTGGAATTTGTCCAGGCCCACCGAGGCCAGGGTGCGCACGGCCGGGACGTTGAGGGATCGGGACAGGGCGTGCTCCACCGTGACCAGGCCGGAGAAGGAGCCGTCGTAGTTCTTTGGGGCGTAGCCCGCGTAGTCCGTGGGCACGTCCAGGACCAGGCTCTGGGGCATCAGCAGCCCCTGGTCCATGGCCAGGGCGTACAAAAAAGGCTTGAGCGTGGACCCGGGCGACCGGGCAATGAGCGCGCCGTTGATCTGGCCGTGGTGCGCGTCGTCCAGGAAGTCCGTGGATCCGGCCATGGCCAGGACGTGGCGCGTCTGGCTGTCCAGGACCACCACGGCCCCGTTCTCGATGCCCTGGTCGTGGAGCCATTTGGCCCGACCGGCCAGGATGCGTTCGGCCAGCCGTTGCAACCGGGCGTCCAGGCTGGTGCGGATTACGGGCTGGCGGCCCTGGCGCTCCAGCACGTAGCGGCACAGGTGGGGCGCGGTCAGGGGCGGCCGGGCCAGGGCCGTGGGCAGGGGCCGGGCCAGGGCCTGGTCCACCTCCGACTGCTCGAACACCCCGCGTTCGGCCAACTGGGTCAGGACCAGGTTGCGGGCCTGGAGCGCGGCCTGGGGATGGAGCACCGGGTGCCAGGCCCCGGGCGCCCTGGGCAGGGCCGTGAGCAGGGCGGCCTCAGCCAGGGAGAGCTTGGCCGGGGGCTTGCCGAAGTAGAACCGGGCGGCCGCGCCCACGCCCACGATGTTGCCCCCGTAGGGCGTCAGGTTGACGTAGTACTCCAGGAGTTCGTCGCGGCTGTGGTGGGTGCATAGCTGCAACGCCCTGAAGGCTTCGATGACCTTTGTTTTCAGGGTGCGCGGCCGGGGCTCGGCCAGCCGGGCGATCTGCATGGGAATGGTGGACGCGCCGCTGACCACGTGTCCGGCCCGGAGGTTGTCCATCAGGGCCCGGACCACGGCCACCGGGTCCACGCCGGGGTGGATGCCGAACCATGCGTCCTCCGAGGCCACCAGGGCCTTGAGGAAGACCGGCGAGACCTGGTCCAATTCCACGGGGAACCGCCAGTGGTCGTCCGTGGCCAGGAACCAGCGAAGCTCCTCACCGGATGCGTCCGTGACCAGGGTGGCCCCGGGCGGGTGCAGGGCCGCCTCGGGAAAGGGGTAGCGGGCGTCCAGTACCTGAAAGGCGGCCGTGCCCAGGGAATATCCCAGCACGCACGCCCACATCAGGGCCAGACCAGCGCGCAACGCCAGTCGTCGCAAATCAGCCTCCTACGGCCGCACCGATACCGTCACCTGGCCCGCGGGGCCCGAGGCGCGGATGGACGGGTCGTACATGGCCTCGGCCCGGGCGGGCGGCAGGGCGAACTGGCCCGGGGTCACCGCCCGCAGCAGGGAGTAGACCGTGTACCATTGCTCGGTGCCGTCGTCGGGCAGGTCCGCGAAGACCAGGACGCGGTCGTCGCGCAGGTCCTGGTAGGACTCGGCCAGCGGGGTGCCGCCCATCCAGTCCAGTATCTCGGTGTTGGACAGGCGCGGGTTCTCCACTTCCAGGCCCGTGGGCAGCAGCAGTTGCAGGGCCAGGTTGTCCACCGGGCCCACCAGGCTGCGCACGTCGGTCTTGAGCACGACGAGGTCGCCCTGGATGATTGCGGCCGGGTCGATGGCGTTGCCGTCGCGGTCCAGGAGCGTGCGGGCCACCTCCAGTCCGTCGGCCACGGGCTTGTAGGCATCCGGCACGGGCGCGCCCATGACGACCTGGGAATAGAACACCGAACCCGGCTTGAAGCCCGGGTCCATCTCGATGACCAGGGGCTCGGTGGCGGGCAGGTCCGTGAGCGACAGGGCCGACTCGGAGGAGAACTCGCCCAGCACCGCGTCACCGGCCAGGACGCGGCCCGAGAAGGGCGGGGCGTCGGCCTGCATGCGGAAGAACTGGCCCAGGGCCATGAGGGCGATGGCGTTCTCCTGGGTGGTGTACCAGCGGCCCGGCTCCATGCGCTCGGTGAGGCGCTGGATGAGTTCGGGCAGGCGCGGGTCGGCCGGGTCGGCCTGGGCCAGGGCCAGGGCGGTCAGGGCCAGGTTGCGCACTGTGGAGCCCAGGTTGCCGGACAGCTGCCGCTGCACCTCGGGCACTTCGATATTACGGGACAGCAGGGCGTTCATGTTCTTTACGTCGCCCGTGGCTCCGTAGGCCGCGGCCAGGAGCACGGCCGTCTCGCCGTCCAGGGACTGGGCCATGCCCGTGCGGATCAGGTCCATGGCCGCGCGTTCCGGGGCTCCGGCCCGGGCCAGGACGTAGAGGGCGTAGGTGGCCCGTTCCGGGTTGCGCTGGGCCAGCTCGGGGTCGCGCACCATGTTGCCCAGGTAGTTGAGCGCGCTGTTGAGCAGCGGGTCGTCCACCTGGAATCCGGCCGTGCGGGCCTCCACCAGGAAGTGGGTGGCGTAGATGGAGGCGTAGGGCTGGGCCTCCCAGCCGTTGCTCCACATGGAGAAGCCGCCGTTGTCCAGCTGCATGGTGTGCAGCTTGGAGACGGCCGCCTGGACCCAGGCCGCCGGGTTGGTTCCCACCAGGTCCGGGTCCAGCTCGCGGGCCAGGTCTCCGAAGTAGATGAGCGGGAAGGCCTTGGACACGGTCTGCTCCACGCAGCCGTACGGGTAGCCCAGGAGCTGCCCCAGGTTCCCGGCGAAGCGCATGAGCGGCAGGCCGCCCACGCGCAGGCTGCGGGTCACGGTCTCGGGCACGAATGTTTCGTCCGCGCCGGCCAGTTCGGTGTTCTGGTCCGTGAGTGAACCGGCCAGGGTCTGGCGGTCAAAGGGCATGGCCGCGCGCACGTACAGGTCCGTGGTGGCCGTGGAGGACTCGCCTCCGCCTTCCACGCGGGCCACGGCCGTGACCTTGCCCTCGGCCGGGCCGGTCGTGAGTTCGAAGTAGAGCACGGTGTCGCGGCCCGGGTCGAGCTGCGTGGTCTGCTCGGACTCGGCCGCCAGAGCCGCGCCTTCCACGTCCAGGGTCACGGTCAGTTCGGCCGGGAGCTCGGTGTCGTTGCGCACCACCACGGGCACGGTCAGGGTCTCGTCCGGGGCCAGGAAGCGCGGCAGGGTGGGCGTGACGGTCAGCGGGCTCTTGACCCGGGTCAGGGTCTGGGCCGCATTGAAGGTCTTGCCCTTCACGCACACGGCCATGACGCGCAGCGCGCCGCTGAACTCGGACACGTCCGCGTGGAAGCTGGCCTTGCCCGTGGCGTCCGCGGTGAGCAGGCCGGAGAAGAAAGCCACCGGCTTCACGCGCGTCAGGGACTCGGTGCGCACGAATTGCTTCATCATGGCCAGCTCCATGCCGCCGCCCGGAGTGGCCAGGCCCAGCAGGGCCGCGGCCTCGGGGAAGAGCAGGGAGAAGGCGTCGGCGGTCTGCACCTCAAGGCCGCGCTTGGCGTAGAAGAAGTCGAAGGGGTTGGGCGTGTCCTGGGCGATGAGCTGCAGGATGCCCTCGTCCACCGCGGCCACGGTGACGCGGCTGCCCGGCGGGGCCGTGACCTCGATGTCCAGGCCGGTGTTCGGGCGCATGGTCTCCGGCGCGGACACGCTGACCTTGGCCTTGCCTTGGTCCAGGCCCACGAAGAAGGGCGCGGCGCCCAGGGCCCGCCCGGGTTCGCCGGGCTGGAGGTCCTTGGCCTGGCGCACCAGCACGGCCGTGACGTAGGCGTTGGGCGCGTAAGAGGCCTTGGCGGGCAGCGCGATCTGGCCGGTGTTGCCCTCCAGGGTCACGATGCGGGTCTCCTGCACGTCGCGGCTCTCCACCGTGACCAGGACCTTGCCCGGGAAGGGCGACCGGATCTGGAAGGTGGCCGTCTCCCCGGCCTTGTAGCTGGCCTTGTCCGGAACCAGTTCGATGCGCGAGGGGTTCTCCAGGGCCCAGGGCGAGTAGCCCCAGCCCCCGGCGTGGAAGGACACCTGGCTGGCCGCGCCGGTGGCCTCGTCCTCCAGAACCACCCGGTAGGCCCCGTATCCGGGCGGGACGAACTCGAAGTCGCCCTCGGCCTCGCCGGCCGGGATGGTCATGGTCTCCACCACGCGCGGGTCGCGCTCGCTGACGTACTTGTAGCCCTCGTCGGGCGTCCGGGTGATCACGGTCTGCCAGCGGTCCTGGTACAGGGTGGCGGTCAGTTCGCCGTGGGCCGTGGGTTCGGCCTCGGGCGACAGGGATACGTAGTGGAAGTTCAGGGGCTGGCCCGGGTCCACGCCCTCGCGGTCCAGCTGGTTGATGCCCAGGTAGTAGGGATAGGGATGGACCATGACGCCCTGTCCGGTCGAGACGCCGCGTCCGCCGCGCTCGCTCACCCGGGCCGTGATCTGGGCCTTGAGGGCCGAAGGCGGGGTCAGACCCAGGGGCACGGTGACCAGGAAGCCGAGGTTGCCTTCCTCGTCCAGCTTCAGGTCTTCCTCACCCTCGGGGCCGTAGATGTCCATGGCCGGGAATTGCCGTTCCGGGTCGCCGAACACGTAGCCCGCATAGTCGCCCGGGGCGAAGTCCACGGGCTTCAGCTCCACCCGGGCCTCCACGGGCAGGCCCGAGGCGGGCGCGCCGAACAGGTAGCTGGAGGACACGGTGAAGGCCAGCTTGTCGCCCGGAACCAGGGCGGGTTGTCCGGTCTCGATGTCCACGCTGATGCGGTCCGGGACGAATTCCTCCACCTGGTAGCGGTACTCGCCGATGACGGTCTCACCGGCCTTGACCTCCACGCGGTAGTTGCCCGTGAGCGCGAAGTCCGGCACGTCCATCTGGAATTCGGCCGTGCCCTGGGCGTCCGTCTCCAGGGCCGAGGTGCCCAGGACGCGGCCCTGCGGGTCCACGCGGGTCAGGGTCAGGGGCATGGGCGCCGGGGTGTCCAGGCGGGCGTCGCGCACCAGAACCACGCCGCGCACGGTCTCGCCGGGTCGGTAAATGTCGCGTTCGCCCCAGGCGAAGGCCATGTAGCCCGAGGGCGCGGTGCGTCCGGCCACGTCCAGCCCGGCCATGTCGGCCCGGAAGCGGTCCAGGAGCAGGAAGCTTGAGTCCTGTCCCTTCTGGGCCAGCACCACCTGGGGTTTGTTGTCCTTCAGCTTCTCGGTCAGGCCGTTTTTCTTCCACAGGCCCTGGCCGTCGGTCGTGCCCGTGGCGATGACCTGGTTCTGGTCCGAGATCACGGTCACCTGGACCCCGGGCAGGGGGCGCAGGTCCTTGAGGGACACGGCCCAGACCAGGATGGAGTCCGCGCCCTGCTTGGCCACCAGGCCGATGTCCGTGACCATGACCCAGCGCTGGCTGCCCCAGTACTCGTCCGGGGTCAGCAGGCCGATGCGGTAGAAGCCCGGGGTGTCGGCGTCGATGATCTCGCCCAGGTTCACGGGCGTGCGCACCATCTTGTTGCGCGTGCTTTCCAGGGTCATCTCCTGGTCCAGGATGCGGTCGCCCAGGACATGGGGCACGTTGTTGTCCCAGAACCCGGAGTCGAACACCACCCAGCCGTGGTGGGAGAACAGGGTGAACAGGTTGGACGGGAAGACGCGGTCCACCACCATGCGGACCTGGCCCACGTTGACGCTCTCCAGGACCATCTGCCGGGAGTCCTTGGCCGACAGGAACATGCCCGCGGCCGCGAAGTCGGCCCGGGGCTCCAGGTCGGGCATCATGCCGCCCGCGGTAAAGTCCTTCTGGAGCACGGCCCCGTCAATGGCCGACAGGCCGGACTTGAGGCTTACTTTGTAGTGATTCCCGGGCTTGAAGTCGCCCATGAGGATGAGGCGCGAGCCGTCGGCCGCCAGGGTGAACGGCACCTGGGGTGCCACGCCCAGGTACTGCTTGGCCGTTTCCGGGGACACCGGGGTGGAGAAGTCGATCTCGACGTTGAAGCGCTCGCCCTCGGACACGTAGTCCATCTGGCGCACGGAGAGTACCGGGTCCAGGAACAGGGTGATGGCCTGGGTCACCTCGCGTCCCAGGGGAATGTTGCCCAGGCTGGGCCTCAGCTCCGGGGAGATGGACAGGACCAGCTCCCGGGGCTCGGTGGTCTTTTCCAGGGGTGCGCTGCGGAAGCTCAGGGTGCGGCCGGAATAGGCGTCCAGCAGGGCCAGGGGAACCGGGTCCTCCTCGCCGCGCAGAGGGTCGATGAGCTTGATGTTGTCCAGCAGGGTTTCGGGGTCCACCTGGGTGTTGAAGCGGATGTCGCCGCCGATGGTGACCATGGTCGGGCCGCTGGGGTCGGGCTGCTGCTCGATGCGGAACTGCTCCACGTTGAAGGTGCCGGTCTTGAAGGTCAGCAGGGTCTCGCCCACGAAGGACTCGTCCGGGGAGAGCACGGCCGGCGGGTTGAAGGCCAGCTCGTACACCGAGGCCCGGGCGAACGGCTCCTCGGCCTTGAAGTTGAGCATGGTCGGGGAGATCCAGCTCCATGCGCCGGAGATGTCCGGGGTGAAGGTGCCCAGGGAGGCGTTGGCCTCCATGCCCACCAAGTCCTTGCCCAGGGGGTAGGTGAACTCCAGGTACAGGTCGCGCATGCGGTCCATGTCCAGGGTCAAGTCCGCCACCTGGATGGCGGTCTTGTCGTCCGGCTTG
Organism: Desulfovibrionaceae bacterium; assembly: GCA_963666895.2. Taxonomy (GTDB): domain Bacteria; phylum Desulfobacterota; class Desulfovibrionia; order Desulfovibrionales; family Desulfovibrionaceae. Next base: position 125,273 of record CAXXNS010000009.1, read on the forward strand.
GCCGGAGCGGTGGTGTCGGACGGTCCGGCCAGGAGCAGGACCAGTTCCAGGGCGGCCACCAGGGCCAGGACGGAGATGACGGCGTTCTTGGGGTTGGCGAACCAGGAAAGCACCGGTTTGAAGGACATGGACGCCTCCGGGGGGTTGAAGAATGGATTGGACACACGCTACCCGCTCGCGGCCCCGAGGTCCAGACCGGACAGGGCTGTTTACCGTTCTTTTACCCTGGGTTGCCCGGGCTCCATGCCTTTTTTTGCATATTTCCGGTGCGTCACCACACAATAGCTTGGGATCATAAGAAAATATCAGGAAAGAAAAGAATTGTCCCCACTTGACTTATTGCAAAAATACTCTAAATTAAAAATGCAAGAAGGCAGTTTAATAGATAGTAATTTTTAATAAGCCGAGAGGCGGCAAGGGGCAACCGGAGGAACCAATGGCCAAGATCAGCCAGGAACAAAAGCAGGAAACCAGGCAGGCCCTGATCGAGGCGGCCGTGGACCTGGTCATCGACAAGGGAAGCAAGTCGGCCACCATGCGGAGCATCGCCCGCGCGGCCGGAGTGGCCGACGCCACCATCTACAACTATTTCCCGGCCAAGGAATCCATCTACTTCGCTTATTACGAGTGGCGCATGGCCGAGGCGGCCGAGGCGGTGCAAAAGAGGAAGGGGTTCGCCAAGTACTCCTTCCAGGAGCGGCTGCAGGCCCTGTTCGAAGAGCTGCTGGAACGGTTCCTGCCGGACCGGGAGTTCGTCCAGGCCACGTACAAGATCGTGTTCTTCGCCATGCCCCTGGACCTGGGCCACATCAAGCCCGTGCAGGAGCGTTTCTTCGGGTTCGTGGAACAGGCGTTGGAGGCGGCCGTGGAGAGCGGCGAGATCGAGGAGCAGATCTTCCAGGACATGATCGTCCGCTTCTACTGGGACCATTTCGTGGGCATCGTGGTCTACTGGCTCAAGGACCGGTCCGAGCTTTTCTCGGACACCTCCATCCTGGCCGACAAGACCCTGGGCCTCGGCGCGGCCGCGCTCAAGGCCGGTATGGCCAACAAGGTGTTCGACATCTGCTCCTTCCTGTTCAGGAACCACGTGCTGACCTTTTTCGAGGGCCACAAGGACCGGATGGATTCCCTGCGCCGCATCGGCAAGGCCTTTATGGAAGGTGACTATGAGCGACCGGATACCCAGGGGTAAGCTCAGGCGCGGCCTCATCGGCGGCGGCGCCGCGGTCCGGGTGGGCGGACGGGTGGCCGGATACCTGGCCAAAAAGCCCTTTCTGTCCGAGCAGGGCAAGCAGGCGGCCCGGCACAAGATGGACCAGGCCAACGCCAAGGCCATCTTCGCCTGCCTGAGCCTGCTCAAGGGCACGGCCCTCAAGATCGCCCAGCTCTTGAGCATGGAGGTGGAACTCTTTCCCGAGGCCATCCGCAGGGAACTGGAGCGGTCCTACAACCAGGTGCCGCCCATGAACCGCGTCCTGGCCCGCAAGGCGGCCCTGCGCGCCCTGGGCGGGCCGCCCGAGGAGGTATTTCAAGAATTCGACTCCCAAGCCTTTGCCGCGGCCAGCCTGGGCCAGGTGCATGCGGCCGTGTCGCCCCAAGGACAGGACCTGGCCGTGAAGCTGCAATACCCGGGCATCAACCGCTCCGTGGTGGACGACATGCAGCTGGTCAAGAGCCTGCTGCGGCCCCTGCCGGACTTTTCCCTCATCGCCCCGGCCCTGGAGGAAATCCAGGAACGGCTGGCCGAGGAGGTGGACTATGAACAGGAAGCGGACAACATGGCCTATTTCCGGGACCACCTCCGGGTGGACGGCGTGGTCATGCCCGAGCCCTGGCGGGCGGGCTGCTCGGGCACCATCCTCAGCTCCACGAGGCTGCGAGGACTGCCCCTGAACCAGTGGCTGGCCACCAACCCGGATCAGGAGGCCAGGGACCTGGTGGCCAGGCGGCTCAACAATATTTTCCTGTACTCGTTCTATGAGCTGCATTGCATCCACGCCGACCCCAACCCGGGCAACTTCATCGTGGGCGAGGACCTGTCCGTGGGCCTGGTGGACTTCGGGTGCGTCAAGGCCTTCAGCCCGGAGTTCGTCTCCCTGTACGGCCAATTCCCCAGGATCATCATCACCGGCAGCCAAGAGGAGTATTTCGACCTGCTGCGGCGCATGCGGTTCATCCAGGGCGACCTGGACCCGGAGGCGGAGGCGGGCATCTACGGGTGCGCCTACAGCCTGGGCCAATGGCTGGGCGAGCTGTACAAGCCCCAGTCCTTCGACTTCGGCCGAAACGCGGACTTCATCGCCCGGGGCAAGGAGCTGTCCCGGACCGTGTTCCGGTTCCGCAAGCATTTCACCATGAATTCGGACTTCGTGTTCCTGGACCGGACCCGCTACGGCCTGCTCCGGTTGTTCGAGAAGCTGGGCTGCCGCCTCCGGGTGCGCAACCAATACGAATGGGACGAGTGACCACGGGAGGATTGGGTATGTGCCAAGTGTATCGGTTCACGTTGAAGGACAAGATCGTCGGCCAACTGGCCTTGAACGCCGGGGTTCTCATCGGCGCGTACGGCATGTGGCTGTCCAGCCCGTGGCTGGCCCTGGGCTATCTGGTCTACGTATACGGCGGCCTGGTGCTGGTCACCCGCTATACCGTGTGCCCCCGCTGCCCGCATGTCCTGGAGGCGGACAGCTGTCTGTTCATGTCTGCGGGCTTTGTCAGGAAGGTGATGTCCGATTCCAGGAGCGGGCCGTTGCGCCCGGGCGAGAAGCTGATCCTGTACATGGTGTTCGGGGGCATGGCCCTGATTCCGATCTACTGGCTCCTGCCGCACCTGTGGCTGCTGGGGGCGTACGTGCTGGCCCAGGCGGCCATGAGCCTTGTTTTCAGACGCTATCTGTGCCGGGTCTGTGAGAACGAGATATGCCCGTTGAACAAGCCGGAACCCGCAGGCTAGGAGGCGTCATGAGTACGAGAGTCTGGAAAGGCGAGGTCCGGGACACGGAGCAGGCCCTGGCCGGGTTCGGCAAGGTGGACTATGCGGACTGCTACCTGTTCGAGCTGCCCGGGAACCTGGGCATCCAGGACAAGGCGGCCCGGCTCGACGCCGCAACCCTGGCCGCGTTTGGGCGCATGCCCGGGTTTGTGGACGCACTGCTCAGACTGCGCAACGCCCTGGTCAGGCCTCTGGGGTTGAAGACCGACTTGCCCTGGGACCGGATAGGGCCGGACGGCGCGGAGGTCTGCATTCCCGTGCTGGCCCGGGATGATGAAGAAATCGTGATGGGGAAGGGAGACAAGCACCTGGACTTTCGCGCGGCCGTGCGGCTGGAGGACGGCGGGGCCGGGCGGGAGTTCGTCGCCGTGACCACCTGGGTACACTACAACAACTGGTTGGGCCCCACGTATTTCTTCTTCGTCAAGCCGTTTCACAGGCTGGTCGTCAGAATCGTGATGGCCAGGGCGGCCCGGCGGCTGGAAGGGTCGTAAGCGCTACTTGCTGGTCAGGGTCCAGACCCCGTCCCATTCTTCGGGCGGGTCAGCCTCCAGCCGGGCGCATTCCGCGGCGTAGGACTTGGCGGGCGGGTCGTTTCCTGCGGCCAGGAAGCACTCCCGGGCCTGGGCGAAGTCCCCGGCGTAGTAGAGCTTGAGCCCTTCGGCAAAGAGGTCCCGTGCGGCCTGGGACGCCTCCACCTCGTCCAGGGGCTGGTGGATGCGCACGGCCGACTTCTTGCCCACCACGCGGATTCGTCCGATCTCCCGGCAGGGAATCCGTTCCTCCTGTGCCTCCAGGGTGCTTTCCGAGAGCAGGGTTTCGGTGCCGAAGACCTTGTTCACCCCCTCCAGCCGCGCGGCCAGGTTCACGGCGTCGCCGAGCATGGTGTAGTCGAACCGGGTGTGGGAGCCCAGGTTGCCCACCACGGCCGGGCCGGTGTTCAGGCCGATGCGCATGCGGAAGGGCTTGTCCGTGCGCTGCTGGAACTCGGGCCTGAGCTCGGCCAGGCGGCGCTGGCAGCGGACCGCCGCCCGCACGGCCCGCAGGGCGTGGTCGGGCTGGTCCAGGGGCGCGTTCCAGAAGGCGATGATGGCGTCGCCCTCGTACTTGTCCACCGTGCCTCCTTCCTCGTGGATGATGTCGGTCATGGCCGTGAGGTAGTCGTTGAGCAGCCCGGTCAGGGCTTCGGGGTCCAGGGACTCGGAGATGGAGGTGAACCCGGCCAGGTCCGAGAAGTAGATGGACAGCTCGCGCCGCTCCCCGCCCAGGCGCAGCCGTTCCGGGTGGTTGAGCAGCTGGCCGATGACCTCGGGACTCAGGTATTGCTTGAACGCGGACTTGATGAACCGCTTCTGGCGGCCCTCGGTGGCGTACTTGTACGTGCCCGCGGCGAACGAGCTGATGAGCACGGCCGCCTCCACGGCCACCAGGTCCAGCCACAGCCCGGCAAGGTAAGCCCAGCCGGCCAGGACCAGGGGCAGGGCCAGAACCACGGCGTGGACCGCGATGCCCAGGCCGGGCCCCCGGCTGAGCAGCAGGCCGCAGGCTCCGCCCATGGACAGGAGCAGGGCCAGCACGGCCGCCATCCAGGGGTCGGTCCGAACCATGAAGTCGTCCGAGAGCAGGTTGTCCAGGGCCGTGGCGTGGAGCACCACCCCGGGAGTGACCCCGCCCAGTGGCGTGTGCCGCAGATCCAGCAGGCCCATGGCCGAAAACCCGAAGAACACGTAGGCATCCTTGAACTCGGCCGGGTCGATGGTCGGCTCGGTCCCCTCGTTCAGGCGCAGCTCGCTCTGGATCACGGCCGCGGCCGCGAAGGCCGGGTACGAGCCCTTGGGCCGGTAGTTGAGCAGGGCCTGTCCCTGGTCGTCCAGGGGGATCAGGGTCTGGTCCACGCGCAGGCCGGCCTCGTCCACGGACAGCTCGGCCCTGGGCCCGGCAGCCAGATAGGCGGCCAGGGCCAGGGAGGGCACGGGCAGGCCGTTGTACAGCAGGAGCGGGGGCAGGCGGCGGAAGACCGTGTCCGCGTCCGGGTCGAAGGCCACGTTGCCGAGTACGTCGGCCGCCTGGGCCAGTTCGGGGATGGGGAAGGTGGCCAGGGGGCGATTGGTGTTTTTCCCGTGGCCCGTTGCCCAGGCTTCCAGACCAGCCACTTCCGGCGGGGCGGCAACCGGGGCGTCCGGCCAGGCCTGGTCCGAACCGTCCTTGCGCGACAGGGAAACGGGCAGCACGGCGCCGGTCATGCGCTCCAGGGCCTGGCCCAGGGCCTGGTCGTCGCTGACCCCGTAGACCGAGGGCTCGGTGTAGACCACGTCAAAGGCCAGGGCTTTCGCCCCGGCCCGCTGGCAGAAGTCCACCAGGGGCGCGTAGACCTCGCGCGGCCAGGGCCAGCCCAGGCCGAACTCCTCGGCCGCCCAGTCCAGGCTGTTCTGGTCAAGCAGGATGAGCTTGATTCTCTCCGTGGCCGGTCCGGGACGGGCCAGCATGCGGGCCCGGATGTCGAAGGCCACGGACTCCAGGGAGTTGAACACGCCCATCCAGGAAAGGGACAGAGCCGCCAGGGCCGCGATGAGGCCCAGGACGGCTCCGTGCAGGACAAGGGTCCTGGCGCCCTGTTTGGCCATGGGCTAGAGCGCTCCCACGACGGCCTGGAACCGGGCCTGGCGCGGCGCGGGCTGCGGCTGCATGGCCGCGGGCGTGAACACGTCCTCCAGGGCCTCTATGCGGTCCTCCGGACTGGGGTGCGTATGCGCGAAGTCCGTGCCGCCCGGGACCAGCCGCTGCTGCATGGCCTGCAGCATCTCCACCAGGGCTGTGGGCTGGTAGCCGGAACGGGACAGGATGACCACGGCCATGGCGTCGGCCTCGTACTCGCTGTCCTTGGAATAACCCTCTGTGATCAGGGTGTCGGTGATGTCCTTGAGGGAGTCGGCGAAGATATCCGTGAGTTCGCCTATCTGCCCGCTGGTCATGGACTTGGCCCCGATGGCGGCCAGGGTGGTGGCCGCCTGGGTGGTGCGCGAGCTTTCGATGGCCTCGATGCCGTGGGCCAGGACCACGTGCGAGACCTCATGGGCCAGGACCGCGGCCAGGGCGTCCTCGGTGCGGCAGCAGCGCATGAGGCCCCTGGTCACGAAGATGAACCCGCCGGGCGCGGCGAAGGCGTTGATCTCCTCGGAGTCCAGCACCAGGAAGTGGTAGCCCCGGAAGGTGTAGGGACGGTCCGAGAACATGGCCAGGCTTTGGCCCAGCTTGTTGACGTAGGAGGTCAGAATCGGGTCGTGCAGGGGCCGGTAGCGGGCCAGGATGTTGGCCGACACGGAGCGGCCGATGTAGTACTCCTGCTCCGGGGTGAATTCTTCCCCGGCCACGATGGTCTCGGTGCTCTCGAAGATGGAGGTCACGTCTTCCACGGACAGGTCCCCCAGGTCGAAGGCCGGGGCCGGGGACGTGAACAGGAGGACCAGGGCCAGGGCCGACAGCGCGAGGGAGAGGATGCGGATGTTCATGTCAGTTTCCTCCCCCGGGCGTCACCTGCCCTTCGGCCAGGAAGGCGTTCGCCTCCTGCTGGCTGACCACCAGGGTCTCCATGTAGTCCACCTGGCTGTAGTCCAGGCCGGTCTGGCTGCGGTAGGAGTCTTCCACCTGCTTGTTGAAGCCCTTGCCCGCCAGGGCGATCTCGTCGCTGGTGGCCGAGGTCGCGGCTGTGGCGCCCGAGCCCGAGAGGTTGGTTTGTTGTTCGCTCACGGCCGCGACGTGGAGCCAGCCCGTGGCCGAGTCGGGTTGGGCCACCACTCGCATGAATTCGCCCTGTTGGCCCAGCACCGTGACCCGGGTGCCGTAGGGCAGGATTGCTTTGACATTGCCCAGGAAGGAGGGGGTTTCCCTGAGCTGGGCCTCCTGCACCTGGACGCTCATGATCTGCTGGGCCAGCACCGGCAACACGGCCACGGCCAGCAGACCGACGACAAAAATCAAAATGCGTGTTTTTCGCATCACGGTCCTTCCTTATTCAAATCTTGTTGACACTCAACTTCAGTTAAGCCGGGATATACCGCAGGGGTTAGAAAAAGTGAAGCGAGGTGGAAGAATCAACGGTCTGGCATGCAGGTTGCTGATCCTTTCCGGGGGGAATTATTTTCCGGAGGCCGAAACCATGTGGAAGTCCTGTCTGCTGCTGTTGATCCTGGCCGGCATGTTCACCGTGGGCATCGAATGCGCCAAGGGCAATGTGGTCCTGTTCGGAAAAAAGACGCGGCTGCCCGTGCTGCTTGAGCGCGTGGACGGCGTGAACTGCCCCTTGTACTACAGCAACGAGAAGCAGTGACACAAAGGCGATGACATGATGAAGCGGCTGACCTTGCTGGTCCTGGCGGTCCTTGTCCTGGTTCCCGGGCATGCCCTGGCCGGGCAGGACTGGCAGTCCAAGGAGCGTCAGTGCATGCAGGCCTGCCCCAGGATGCCGAGGTTCTCGGGCATCGAGACCGACGCCCAGTACCAGGCCCGCATGCAGGCCCAGGCCGCGCACGACCGGTGCCAGCTGGAATGCGCCCGCCAGTCGGCCGAGAACTTCCCGCCCAGCTTCACGCCCATCAGCAAGTCGGCCGCGGACTACTACCACCGCAACACCTTCAAGCAGGGCGCAGCGGCCACTACTCCGTAAGCATCTCCCGCAACCGTGCGGGGATGTCCCATTGCTCCAGCAGTTCGGCCACGGCCGGGGTGGCCATGGATCGCCAGTCCAGGCCCTGGATCATTGCCTGGCGTACCTCGTGGCCGGTGAGCCCCTTTTCGCTCTCCGGCCGCTCCCACAGCACCTCCACGTCCAGCCCCAGCCCCTCGAACCGTTCCTTCTTGGCCCGGCCCCACTGGTCGTAGATGGTCAGGAAGTAGACCGCGTCCCGGGGCACGTAGTGGCGGTACAGCTCCGGGAAGTTGATGGGCAGGGGCACGATGGTGAAGTCCTCCCAGGCCACCCCGGCTTCGCGCAGGGCGGCCCGGACCAGGGCCTGGCGCTCGTAATAGGTCAGGGGGTTGGCCAGGGGATTGCTGCGCTCAAGGTCCGCGGCCTCGGCCTTGGTTAGGCTGGGGTCGGGATTGGTGATGCCGACCACCAGGTGCCGGCAGCGTTCCTTGCCGGCCAGCAGGTAGCGCAGGTGGTCGCGGTGCAGGACCTGGAAGCGGCCGTGGATCACGCCGAGGGGGTGCAGGGGTCGGGACATGGTCTACCCTCAGGGGAGCCGGAAGGGCTCGTACTGGCCGGGCCAGGCCGGGATGTCGTCAAAGGGTTCCGGGCAGTCCCGCAGGCCCAGCAGCCGGGACCGGTCCAGCAGGTCGAGCAGGGTGAGCATGAGCTCCGGTCCGCGTAGGAAGCCCAGGGCGCCGCCCGCGGCCGAGACCTCGTCGAAGCGCTTCACCTCGTCGCGACGCACGCCCCGGCCGTGCAGGAGCAGGGGCACGGGCTCGCCCGAGTGGATCAGGGTCCCGGAGCTGGGCGTGGAGTGGTCTGCGGTCACGGCCAGGAGCAGGTCCGGGTCCCGGGCCAGGTCGGGCAGGATGGTGGCCATGCCCTTGTCCAGAGACTCGATGACGGCCACCTTGTTGCCGCAGTCCTTGGTGTGCGCGGCCACGTCCGGGGTCTTGGTATGCACGTGCACGAAGTCGAATTCCTTCAGGGCATGGCGGGCCATGTCCAACCGCTGGGCCAGGTCCGCGCCCGGGTCGTCCGTGTCCTGGACCCGGATCCATTCCATGCCCAGGAGCAGGCCCAGGCCGCCGTACAGCGCACCCGAGGCGATGACCGCGCCCTTGAGCCCGTACCGTTGGGCAAAGGGAACGGCCGCGGTGCGTTGCCCGGGGCGCTGGGTGGCCAGTCCGTTGATGGGCGGCAGCCCGCGCCTGGTCCGGTCCTTGTTGACCGGATGCTCGCGCAGGATCTTGTGGGCCCGGACAAGGTATTCCTTGAGCGCGGCCGCGCTGGCCACTGCGTTTGCGTCCTGCCGCGCTTCGGCCAGAGGCGTGGGCTCGATGAGCCAGGCCTTGTCCCGGATGGGGTTGGTGTCCGTGACCAGGGGGCTGGGGTGCGAACCGTTCGGCCGCATGAGTAGCAGGCCGTGCAAACCCTTGATGTGGCAATATGCCAGGTCCATGCCCTGGCTGGTCATGTCCGGCAGGGCCTGGGCCAGTCGGACCGCGTCTTCGGGGTCGGGCAGGGCCGGGGTGTCCTCCATGAGGCGTAACCGGCCGTCCTCTTGGCGCACGTGCACCAGCCTGGCCATGACGGCCACGTCCTCCGGGCCCAGGTCCAGCCCTTCGCCCAGGGCCTCGATGGCCCCGCGGCCCGGAAACAGGGCCTGGGGATAGCCCCAGAGCAGCCAGTGGGCCAGCTCGCTGGGCATGGCCACTCCGGCCATCAGGCTGTGGTAGAGCCCGTTGCCCCCGGCCTTGGCCAGGGAGTCCAGGCACGGGGTGCGGGCGGCCTGCAACGGGGTGCGGCCGTCCAGCTCCGCGTGGCTCCGGTCTCCCAGGCCGTCCAGGAGCACGAGCAGGCATTGTTTCGGCATGGTTCTCCTCTCCCTGGATTCTACCCCAAGGCGCGGGGCAATGCCAGCATGGGAGCAGGGTTGCGGACGTTGGTGCCAAAGGGAGAGGAAGAAACCCGCCTTTGTCACCCTTCTTGAATGGGCCTAGGGTCATTCCATGCTCATCGACATCCACGTGCACAGCGCCATTTCGCCGTGCAGCTCCCTGTCCTTGGAGGACATCCTGGCCCGCGCCCGCGCCCTGGGGCTGGACGGGGTGTGCCTCACGGACCACGACACCATGGCCGCGTGTTCCGTGGTGCGGGAGGGCGTGCAGCCGGACGGGCTCGTGGTGGTGGTGGGCATGGAGTACGCCACCAGCCAGGGAGATTTCCTGCTCTTCGGGCCGTTCGAGGACTTGGCTCCGGGCCTGTCCGCGAGTGAGGTGCTGGCCCTGGTGGATGCGGCCGGAGGAGCGGCCGTGGCTGCGCATCCCTGCCGCCTGGCGCGTCCCACGGACCGGGAGGTGGTGGCCAAGGGCCTGGTCCACGCCCTGGAGATCGTCAACGGCCGGAACACGGCCGAGGAGAACCGGATGGCCCGGCATTGGCCCGACCGGTTCGGCCTGACGGCCGTATGCGGCAGCGACGCCCACACCCTGGAGGAACTGGGACGCAAGCCCACCCGGTTCCTCAAGTCCGTCAGCTCGCGCCTGGACCTCATCCGGGCCTTGCGAAGGGGGCAGTGCTTTCCGGAAGTCAGGGACTGACAGCCCCTGACAGCGGCCCGAGGTTCGGGTTGCATCAGACAAACTTGGGAAGAGAGCCGCGCGGCATAGTCTTCATCCCATCCCCGCCTTCGAGATTTCCCTTCTCATCCGCTTCCGTGTGCATGAACACGTAGGAGCCGGCAGTCTTGTTTTTTTGGAATGAAAACAGCTTGCTTTCGTCAATATTCAGCAACATTAAGGTATCTTTATAGAATGAAATATCGGTACGGTATTTGCATAAATTTATGACATTTTTTAACGAGTTACGATTAGGAGGGAGCCTTGAAATCATTCCGCCGGACGCTCATTCTGTCCATGTTCGCGCTCATGCTCTTTGCTGGCGCCGCTTTCGCAGCCTCGTACGACATCACCACGGATTGGCACTACGACAGTTGGGACGGTGTCGGCGACATCCGTCTCACCTCCGGCACCACGGTCACCGGCTTCGGTGTCTCGGGGCATGGTGGCGGCTCGGTCGGCTATGCCGTTCTCAGCATGCCGGATCAGGCCTACATCCAGGTGGACTATTCCAATCTCAATCTCGGCAGCGTCGACTCCACGGACGGCGCGGGCCTGACCCTGATGTTCGGCTGGTCGGCCGACGCGCCCGACGACAATGGCGCGTCGGGCCCGGAAGGCGATGACATCTACACCATCGGCGTCAGCCGCGGCGCGATGTATACCGGTACGGGGACCCAGAGCGGATACGCCATCACGGATTGGAACGACAAAGACAATACGGGCGGCCCGAAGGGGTCCATCGAGGAAAGCGCGGCCACTTCCGGCACCCTGCGCGTGGAAAAGAACGGCGGCGTGTTCAAGTTCTTTTACAGATCGGACGGCAACGACCTCACGCTGCTCGGCACCTACGACTCCAGCGGCGATTATCCCAGCGGCCTGGGCGCCTACCTGATGGTGGGCATCGAGGCCAGCAACGACCTGTTCAGTTCCTTTTCCATGGACATCGGCAACTTTCAGACCAACGTGTCCCCCAACCCCACCCCCATTCCCGGCGCGGCTTGGCTGCTGGGTACGGGCGTGCTCGGCCTGTTCGGATTGCGCAAGAAATTCCAGAGCTAAGCGGACAATGATAACGAAACAGGGGCCTCTCTTCGGAGGGGCCCCTGTCTTGTTTGGTGAGACGGTCCACAATTGTAAGACTGGCGCGCCCGGGAGGACTCGAACCCCCGACCGGCGGCTTAGAAGGCCGCTGCTCTATCCACCTGAGCTACGGGCGCGCAAGGGGTCAACTTTCGTATAGGATGCACCGGACGCTGGTCAAGGGCAAGCCTCTCGCAGGAAGACCATGCGGACCGGAGGGCGGACAACCAACGTATTTGCATCGTATCGTTGTCTTTGAATACTCTCTCGGGTAATCATGTCGGCATATTGGATAATTCAGGACATTGGAGGGGCAGTGTCTATTCGGGTCATTTCATTTTTGGTCCAGGCAATCGCCGTGTGGCTCGCCACGGCCGCATGGGCATCCGCGGCCGTGAATCCGGACCAGTACCTGACCGCAGGCAGGGCTGTGGACCGTGAACTCGTGTTCAGTACCCTGGAACCGGCCGGGACCTTTGAACTGGCACAGGCCTTTGCCGCCCGGGAGCAGTGGATCAACTATCTGGACGTCCTCGACGTCCTGGCGCGCCAGGCTGAAGACGCGGGCGACGCATCCTGGAAGAGCCGGGCCCGTGGCGAGCTCGAGGGTTTCCAGGGAAACATGGAAGCATTTTGCGACGATGTCCTGGACAAGGCGGGCGCGTATGATTCCGGGTCCCTGGACAAGGCCCTGGTCACTGTGGAGTTGCTCAAGGCTCCGGTTCTGGGCCTGGACCTGGAGCAGCGGAAATGGGCGGACCAGGCCGTGGATCTCGAGGCCAGGTGGCAGTTTTTGCTCAACGCGTTGCAGGAACTCGGCATTGACCAATGGAGGAGCCGCAAGGACAAGGCGGCCGAGGTAGCCGCCCAGGTCGGGCGGTCCAAGGGTCAGGTGTGCGCGGCTGCGGATTTGGCCGAGGCGCGGGGCGCGTTTCAGCGGATGAGCGGGCTGATGGACGGCTTGGGCGGTTTGGGGCTGGAGCTTGACCGCTGGCAATGGACCGCTTCCAGTCTCGACTATTCGGGCCTGGGTGAGCGCACCGACCAACTGACCCAGGATGCCGGACAGATGGTGAACGGGGCCAGCGCCCTGGCCGACACGATCATGGAGACCAAGGCGGACGTGGCCCTGTCACGGGCGCGGGATTTCCTGTCAACGATCCCGGACGCGGCCCTGGGGAGCCGGAATACGGCCGCCCTGAACCAAGCCCTGTACTGGCACGAGCGGGCCGGGTCCATTCTGGCCGCGCATTGGAATGGGGTGGATTCCAGGGCGCAATGGCGCGACGCACTGCGTGCCGAATTGGCCGGGTATTCCGGTTTGCCGGAATACGAGGCCCGGGTCCGTTCGGCCCTGCGGCTGCCGGACGGAAGGTCGTTGGACGACGTGACCAGGGTGGTCCTGGCCTACCGGCCCGAGCCGCAGCTCGAGCGGGTCGTTCTGGCCCGGGCCATGGTCCAGGCCTGGAAGCAGGACGTTGACCAACTGGCCGTGAGCTACGGCAATGCCCGCGCCGACCTGGCCGAAGCGCGGGACTGCCTGAGCGGCGCTGCCCAGCCTTGGACCCCTGAACCAGAGCCGGACGAGTCCGTTTCCCAGGACGCCGACAACGTGGCCGACATGGATGCCGGAACGGTCAACGCCACGCTTGATGCGGCCGGGGATTCCGATGCTCCCGACGAGTTTTCGGACATTCCCGACTCTTCGGACGTGAACGTGGCGGAAGATGAGCCGCAGGGGTCGCCGGACTCCGAATCGGTCGCGGACGCTGCGTGGCTCGCGGGTTGGGACGACCAGGCCGAGGTCTCCATCAGGACCGGCCTGGGCATCACCTCCACAGGCTACCACGTGTTTGCGGCCGGGTCGCACCTGGGTTGGGCCTCGGGTCTGGCCCAATACTCGGTCGGTCCGGCCGACGCGACCATTGTGGAGCACCTGGATTTGGCCGGGGACCACGTGTACGCGGCCTATGAGAACAGCCGCGCCCCGTTGTTGGCCTGGAAGAACCACGCCGCCATCCGGGCGGATTTGGGCGCAGCGCGGCCAAAAGCTTTTGGATGAGGCCGGGCGTCCCGGCAGCGAGTACCGCGAACAACTGGCCGACGCGCTCAGGAACAAGATGAAGACCCTGGCCGGGGCCGTGGCCATCCAGTTCATCATCGACGAGGTGGTGCGCAAGGAGACTTGCGAGTCCAATTACCACCGGCTGGGTTTTTACCTGGGATACGCGCACCAGACCTTCATGATCGCCGGAGCCATGCAGACGCAGGGCGATGACGAGGCCCTTGTCCGGGAGGTGGCGGCCGATGCCGGGCGGGCCTTGCGGGAGGCGCGCAACAGTCTGTTCAGCCTGTCCGAGGTCACGCTGGTCAGCGGAGCCTGCGCCGACCTGGACGATTTGCGCGGGATGGTCAACGCGGCCCTGTCCACTTCAGATCCCGCGGCCCAGGCCGTGGCCACGGGGAACATCTGGCAGGAGGCCGAGCAGCGCATCCGGGCCATGAGCGGCGGCATCCAGGGAGGAAGCGCACAGGCGGACCAGGCGCAGGATTCGGAAACCTTTGGTACGCTGGCGGGGGTCTGGAGCAAGACCGACGGCAGCGGGGCCATGGATTGCCAACGCATGGGGACTTCCAATTATTACTGCGTGCTCCCCAGCGACGGATACAGCTTTACCGTCACCGAGGAAGGCCAGGGAACGTATACCTTCAGCCAGAGCCAGAAGGTCAAGAACCAGGCCGTGGTCAGCACGGTCCGCATCGAGGTTCGCGGCAAGAAGGCCACCGTGCGCATCAGCAAGACCGGGGGCAAGGACCCGGAAAACAAGGTCCTGTCGTTCGAGCGGATGTTCTGACGGACGGAGTGTCGGCAGGGATGCACCGGACGCTGGTCAAGGGCAAGCCTCTCGCGTAGAGGAGGGCCATGCAGCGCCCCGCTTTCGCCGACTTTTCCCAGCTTGAGCGCCACCTCGACTCCCTGGGCCTGTTTCACATGGACCTGAGCCTGGGCCGCATGCAGGTCTTTTTGAACCGGGCGGGCTTCCCGGGCGGGCGCGTCAAGGGCTCCCGGTCAGGGCTGGTGGGCGTCCATCTGGTGGGCACCAACGGCAAGGGTTCCACGGCCGCCTTTCTCGATTCTCTGGCCCAGGCCCACGGCGTGCGCACCGGGCGCTTCGCCTCGCCCCATTTTGTGAGCGTGCGCGAGCGGGTCCTGGTGGACGGGGACCTGCTTTCGGAAAAGGACTGGGTCCGGCTGGGCAACAAGGTGTTCGAACTCTCGGGCAAGGGCGGGCTGACCTATTTCGAGTTCGTCACCGGGCTGGCCGCCCTGGCCTTTTCAGAGCACAAGGTGGAGTTGGCCATCTGGGAGGCCGGGCTGGGCGGGCGCTTCGACGCCACCTGCGCCCTGGAGCACGGCCTGACCCTGTTCACGCCCTTTGGCCTGGACCACGAGCAGGTTCTGGGCTCCGGGCTCAAGGCCATTGCCCAGGACAAGGCCCACGCGCTTCAGCCGGGACGACCGGCCCTGAGCGCGCCCCAGGCCGCCGAGGCCTGGAACCAGCTCATGACCCGGGCCAGCACCGTGCAGGGCGATCTGGAGCCCGTGGACTGCCGCCGGGAACTGGACGGCCTGGGCGAAATCCGCCTGGGCCTGGGCGGGTCGTTCCAGCGCGTCAACGCCGGGCTGGCCCTGGCCGCCTGGACGCGGCTGGCCCCCATGCTGAAACGGGAATCCGACCCCGATGCCTGTGGCCAAGGCCTGGAACGGGCCTTTGTGCCGGGCCGTTTCCAGACGGCGGACGAGCCGCCCGGATTCCTGCTGGACGGCGCCCACAACCAGGCCGGGCTGGCCGCGCTGGAGCAGGCCCTGGCCGCCGAAGGGCTGCGACCCGGATTGCTGGTCACGGCCTGCATGCGTGACAAGAACCTGGACAGCATGCTGCCCAGCCTGCGACGCTTGGCAACGAACGGGGTTCTGTGTCCGGACATCCCCGGCCTGGAGCGGCTGTTGTCCCCCAAGGAACTGGCCCAGGCCCTGGGGCCGGAAGCCGAGGCCGTGGCCGACCCGGCCCAGGCATTGGACCTGGCCCGGGAAAAGATCGTAAAAGGCGGCGGACCGGTGCTGGTCTGCGGTTCCTTGTATTTGCTGGCCGAGTTTTATAAGCTTCATCCGCGTTTCCTGCTCCCGGAGTCCTGTCGTGCCCGAACCGAAGAACACTGATCCTTCCCGATTGCTGCGCCGCATACCGGCCATGAACGCCGCCCTGGAACACCTGGAGCGGGACGCCTTTCTGGCGGCCATGCCCCGGCCCCTGGTCAAGGAGGCGGCCGAGGCCCACCTGAACAGGCTGCGCGCCGACGTGCTGGCCGGCCGAGCCGGAGCCAAGGATCTGGACCGCGATATCCTCCTGGCCGGGCTGACCCGGGCCGTGCGCGAGGCCGTGCGGCCCAAGCTCAGGCGCGTGCTCAACGCCACGGGCGTGGTGGTCCATACCAACCTGGGCCGCTCCCTGCTGGCCGACGAGGCCGCCGAAGCCGTGGACCAGGCCATGCGCCACTACTCCAATCTGGAGTTCGATCTTTCCACGGGCAAGCGCGGCAGCCGCTATTCCCTGGTGGAGGAGATGCTTTGCCGCTTGACCGGGGCCGAGGCCGCCCTGGTGGTCAACAACAACGCCGCGGCCGTGTTCCTGGTCCTGGAGACCCTGGCCCGGGGCCGCGAGGTGGTGGTCTCCCGGGGCCAGTTGGTGGAGATCGGCGGCTCTTTCCGCATCCCGGACGTCATGGCCCGTTCCGGAGCCGTGTTGCGCGAGGTGGGCACCACCAACCGCACCCACCTGGCCGACTACGAGCGCGCGGTGACCGACGAGACGGCCGCTTTCCTTCGCGTGCACACCTCCAATTTCCGCATCCTGGGCTTCACCAAGGAGGTCTCGGCCGTGGAGCTGGTGGCCCTGGGCCGCCGCTACGGCCTGCCGGTCTTCGAGGACCTGGGCTCGGGCAACCTTTTCGACCTGGAAGGCCAGGGGCTGTTCGGCGAACCCACGGTGCAGTCCGTGGTGGCCGCGGGCGTGGATGTGGTCAGCTTTTCCGGGGACAAGGTCTTGGGCGGTCCCCAGGCCGGGATCATCGTCGGCCGCAGGCGCCTGCTGGACGCCGTCAAGTCCAACCCCCTGAACCGGGCACTGCGCATCGACAAGATGACCCTGGCCGGTCTGGAGGCCACCCTGCGCCTGTACCTGGACCCGGAGGAGGCCCGGCGCAAGATTCCCACCCTGCGCATGGTCACGGCCAACCCCGAGACCCTCAAGACCCAGGCCGGACGCCTGGCCCGGCTCCTGCGCCAGGAACTGGGCAAACGGGCCGAGGTGTCCACGCGCAAGTCCGTGTCCCGGGTGGGCGGCGGCTCGTTTCCGGAAAAGGATCTGCCCACCACCCTGGCGGCCGTGCGGCTGCCGGACGTCAGCCTGGAAGATTTCAAGGCCGCGCTCCTGGACGGCGACCCGCCCCTGGTGGGCCGCGTGGAGGACGGCCTGTTCTGTCTCGATCCGCGCACGCTGGATCCGTCCGAGCACGGTTTGGCCGCCCTGGCCCTGGTGCGGGCGTTGGATCGCCTTGAACGCTAAAGGAGCATTTCGTGAGCCCCAAGAAGAACCTGGAGCATGAACGCAAGAACTGCTGGGAGGTCTATTCCTCGGCCGACCAGCGCAAGGCCATGGACAAGCTGGCCAAACGGTACATGGATTTTCTGACCCGCTGCAAGACCGAGCGCAAGGTGGTGTCCTGGGTCACGTCCCTGTTGGACGATGTCGGTTTCCAGAACAACCTGTCCGCCCCGGCCTGCTACCGGGCCCAGCGGGGCAAGGCCGTGTTCATGGCCCGCAAGGGCAAGCGGCCGTTGTCCGAGGGGTTCCGGCTGGTGGGGGCGCACGGTGACGCGCCTCGCCTGGATTTCAAGCAGCACCCCCTGTACGAGGACGTGGGCGTGGGCCTGGCCAAGACCCACTACTACGGCGGCATCCGCAAGTACCAATGGCTGGCCCGACCCCTGGCCCTGCACGGCGTGGTGGTCACCAAGGAGGGCCGCGTGGTGGAGGTGGAGGTCGGCGAGAAGGCCTCGGACCCGGTGCTGACCATCCTCGATCTCCTGCCGCACCTGGCCTACAAGCAGATGGAGCTGAAGATCGACAAGGCCTTCGAGGCTGAGAAGCTCAACGTGGTCATGGGCCACGCCCCGGCCAAGAAGCCCGCCAAAAACGGCGACAAGAACAGCAAGAACAACCTGGTCAAGCAGCGCGTACTCGAGCTGCTGCACAAGCGTTACGACATCGAGGAGGCCGACCTCTTCTCGGCCGAGCTCCAGGCCGTGCCGGCCGGTCCGGCCAAACTGGTCGGTCTGGACGGCTCCCTGATCGGCGGCTACGGCCAGGACGACCGGGCCTGCGTGTTCGCGGCCCTGGAGGCCTTCCTGGCCGAGGACGAGCCCGAGCACTGCCAGATCCTGCTCTTCTTCGACAAGGAGGAGATCGGCTCCGAGGGTTCCACCTCGGCCCGTTCCCTGTTCTTCGAGTATTGCATGCAGGAGCTCATGGAGGCCTGGGACCCGGGGGCGCGCCTGTCGCGGGTCATGGAGTCGGGCCAGGCCCTGTCCGCGGACGTGCATGCCGCCCTGGACCCGGACTGGCAGGACCTCTACGAAAAGCTCAACGCCGCCTATCTGGGCTGCGGCCCGAGCTTCTCCAAGTTCACCGGCCACCGGGGCAAGGTGGGGGCCAACGACGCCCACCCCGAATTCATCGCCCAATTGCGCCGCGTCCTGGACGAGGCCGGGGTGCCCTGGCAGATGGCCGAGCTGGGTAAGGTGGACCTGGGCGGCGGCGGCACCGTGGCCAAGTTCCTGGCCATTTACGGTATGGACGTCATCGACATCGGGCCGCCGGTCCTGTCCATGCACTCGCCCTTCGAGCTGACCAGCAAGGCGGACATGTACGCCACGGTGGAGGCGTTCAAGGCCTTTTTGCGCAGCTAGGCGCGCTCGGACATGGTCCGGACTATTTCCCTGATCATCTCCAGGGGGATGAAGGTCTTCTGGTGGATCTCCTCCAGGCCTAGGCCCTGGCTTACGAGCCGGGCCACGAGCACGGACAGGGGTTCGGCCACCTCCACTACGTGGCCGTCCGGGTCCTTGACCCGAAAACCGCGCTGGCCCCAGGGCTGCTCCACCACGGGGTGGACGACTCCGGCCCCGGCCGCTTCGGCCGCGTCCCAGGCCGCGTCCAACTCACCGGTTTCGAAATAGAGTTCGAAATTGTCCCCGTCCAGACGGTCCGGCCGTTTTTTTCCCTGGCCGAGCATCATGGGCGCGGCGTGGTCCGCCTGCCACAGGAAGAAGCCGCCCTGGTAGGCCACGTGCGGCCCGTGGTCGGCCAGCACCTCCTGCCCCAGCACGTTTTCGTAGAAGGCCCTGGACCGGTCCATGTCCGAGACCAGCACGGCCGGTCCCTCAAAGGTGATCTTCATTATCGCCTCCGTGTTGTTTCGAGTCGTCTTGTGGTTGTGGATGGATTTCCATACACTCAAACATGCTGAAACGCATCTCGGCCACGCGACGTGGGCCATGAAGCAACAAGGGAGCGGCGCATGCACCTGGTAATGGGAACGGCCGGACACGTGGACCACGGCAAGACCGCGCTCATCAAGGCGCTCACGGGAATCGACTGTGACCGCCTGGCCGAGGAGAAGGCGCGGGGAATCACCATCGAGCTGGGCTTCGCGCACCTGGACCTGGAGGGCGTGGGCCGGGTGGGCATCGTGGACGTGCCCGGGCACGAGCGGTTCGTCAAGAACATGGTCTCGGGCGCGGCGGGCATGGACTTCGTGCTCCTGGTGGTGGCCGCGGACGAGGGGGTCATGCCCCAGACCCGCGAGCACCTGGACATCTGCCGCCTCCTGGACATCCGGCACGGCCTGGTGGCCGTGACCAAGACCGACGCCGTGGACCAGGAATTGTTGGACATGGCCGTGGAGGACGTGCGTGCCTACCTGGAAGGCAGCTTTCTCGAGGATGCGCCCCTGGTGCCCGTGTCCGCCCGCACCGGCCAGGGCCTGGACGAACTCAAGGTCGCCCTGGCACAGGTGGTGGCCAAGGTGGCCGAGCGCGGCCAGACCGGCCTGTTCCGTTTGCCCGTGGACCGGGCCTTCATCATGAAGGGCTTCGGCACCGTGGTCACGGGCACCTGCATGGGCGGCCACCTGGCCGTGGGCGACCAGGTGCGGGTCTACCCGGGCGACGCCGTGGCCCGGGTGCGCGGCCTGCAGAGTCATGGCCTTGAATTGGAGGAAGTGGGCGGCGGCAACCGCGTGGCCGTGAACCTGGCCGGGCTGGACCGGGACAAGGTGGGCAGGGGCGACGTGCTGGCCCGGCCCGGAACCCTGTTTCCGGAGCAGTCTTGGGAACTGGAGCTGACCTGCCTGGAGTCCTCGCCCAGGTCCCTGAAGCAGCGCCGCGAGGTGCATTTTCATCACGGCTCCCGCGAGACCTTGGCCCGACTGTCCTTCCTGGACCGGGACGAGCTCAAGCCCGGCGAGACCGCGGTCTGCCAGGTCCGGTTCGCCGAGCCCCTGGCCGGGGTGTTCGACGACCGCGTGGTGGTGCGCGCCTTCTCGCCCCTGCGCACCGTGGCCGGCGGCCGCGTGCTTTCGCCCCTGTCCCGGCGCGTGAAGCGCTTCTCCGATCAGGTGGACCTGGTCCGTGGCCTGGCCGGTGCGGACGCCGAGACCGTGGCCGGGCTGCAACTGGTCCGGGCGGGCGCCGAAGGGCTGGACCTGGACCGGCTGGCCATCTGCCTGGACCTGGACGCCAAGCGGGCCCGCAAGGTGCTGGACTCCGTGGCCAGCCGGGGCAAGGCCCTGCTCACGGACCGGGACGCAGCGCGCTTCCACGCCGCCTCCGTGGTGGCCGAACTGGAGGACGGGCTGGAGGCCTTTGTGGCCGCCTACCACAAGAAGAACCCCTCCCATCCCGGGGTGCCCCGGGGCCAGGCCCTGTCCGGCTGGGGCAAGGGGCTGCCCGAGGGACTGGGCGGGTACGTGTTGGAGCGGCTGCACAAGCAGGCACGGCTGGCCCAGGGGGACGTGCAGGGCGCGGACGTGGTCCGGCTGGCCGACCATCAGGTCTCCCTGGCCGCTGACCAGTCCGAGCTGCGCTTCATCCTGCTGGATGCCTACTCCAAGGCCGGGACCGCGCCGCCCAAGGCCAAGGTCCTGCTGGAGGAGTTGGGCGTGTCCATGCCCGCCGCCGCTGACGTGTTCCGTATCCTGGTGGAGCAGGGGGAACTGGTCCGGGTGGACGAGGAGTTCTATTTTCATGCCCCGGCCCTGAAGGCCATCGAGGACAAGCTGGTGGCCTATTTCCAGGACAACGAGGAGCTGACCGCGCCCCAGTTCAAGGACCTGACCGGCCTGACCCGAAAGCACCTGATCCCGCTTTTGGAGCACTTCGACCGCAAGCGGCTCACCGTGCGCGTGGGCGACGTGCGCCGGTTCCGGCACAGCGGCCGGTCTTAGCCTTTCCATAAATTCGGGCCGGGTGCCCCCAGGAAGGGAAACACCCGGCCCTACGGGGGTGGGGTGGGCTATGTCGTCGCCCCGTGCCGGGATTCCTTTTGTGGGAAAAGGAATGTTTTTTAGGCAGAGGGGGCACTCACTTGCGTCCTTCTATATCAAAACGCAATTGTGAGTAGGGCGAATGTAGCAGATAAAAGGCGTTGGGTAAAGGAGGGCGGGAAAAAACAGGGGTGGGTGGTGAAAAAATTTCAAAAGGGCCTCTCATTGACCCATGATTCCGCGCAGGGCAGTATAGGATCATGATGAAGTTCCGGAATATTATGAGGGCTAGCCTGCTCATGGCGATCTGCCTGAGCGCGGCGTGCGCCACCCATCCGGCCGGGCGCGGGTACGATCCCGCTTACCAGGCCGAGGCCCAGGGCCTGGTGGACAAGGCCGCCCTGGCCGTGGAGGCCATGCTGGCCGACCCGGACTACGAGTTCTTCCGGGACACCCTGCCGTACGCCAGGGGAGTGCTCATCGTGCCCAACTTCTACCGGCTGGGTTTCGTGTTTGGCGCGGCCGGGGGGCAGGGGGTGCTCCTGGCCCGTGACCAATGCGGCAATTGGGGGCCGCCCGCGTTCTACCGGCTGCTGCGGGGCAGCTTCGGCTGGCAGGCCGGGGTGGAGAAGGCCACCTTGGTATTCGTCATGCTCGACGACCTAGCCGTGGAGGATGCCCTGGAATCGGGCCCGGACTTCGGGGCGGGCGTGGGCCTGACCCTGGTTCAGGACGTGGCCCGCACCGGAGTGGAAACCCGGGTCACGGACGAGCCCGTGTATCTGTTCACCCGTTCGGAGGGGCTGTACGGCGGCCTGGCGTTTAGGGGCGGGCAGTTCGGCGTGGAGGCCGGGCTCAACGAATCCTACTACCACCACGCCGGGGTCACGCCGCGCCAGATCGTGCTGGAGCGCATCGTGTCCCCGTTCGGCGCGGCCCGTCTGATCCGGGCCCTGAACGTGCCGTTGCGCGAGGAAACCGTTCCTGTGCTGGAGTGAACAGCGTTGACTTTTTGCCGGGAACGGGCAACTCAAAACCGGACATGAAAAAGGGGACGGCGTTGATCGCGCCATCCCCGGGGAATCGTGGGGTGAGTGAGGAGACTTGAACTCCCGGCCACCTGGGCCACAACCAGGTGCTCTACCAACTGAGCTACACCCACCGCGTGAAGGGAAATCGTTTACCCGGCCAGGGCCGGGCGGTCAAGAGGCAATATAACAACCGTCCGGGGCGTTGTGAAGCGTCCGGAATGAAGCGAGTCTGAACAAACATGGACCAATTGATCATCGAGGGCGGGCATCCGCTGTCCGGCAGCATCCCCGTCAGCGGCTCCAAGAACGCGGCCCTGCCCATCCTCATCGCCTGCCTGCTCTGCCAGGGGTCGACGCGGCTCTCCAACGTGCCCCGGCTCCAGGACATCCGCACCACCTTGAAGTTGCTGGACATCCTGGGCTGCGAGACCTCCTTTGACAACAACGAGGTGTCCGTGGAGGTGCGCGACCTTAAGACCGAGGCTCCTTACGACCTGGTCAAGACCATGCGCGCCTCGGTGCTCTGCCTGGGGCCGCTCTTGGCGCTTCGGGGCAAGGCCACCGTGGCCCTGCCCGGCGGCTGCGCCATCGGGGCCCGGCCCGTGGACCTGCACCTCAGGGCCCTGGAGCAGATGGGCGCGGAGTTTGAACTCACCTCGGGCGACATCACGGGCCAGGTCAGGAACGGCTCCGGCCTGCGGGGCGCGCATATTATTTTCGACTTCCCCACCGTGGGCGGCACCGAGAACCTGCTCATGGCCGCCAGCCTGGCCAAGGGCGAGACCGTGCTGGAGAACGCCGCCCGCGAGCCCGAGGTGGCCGACCTGGCCAACTTCCTCAACGCCTGCGGGGCCAGGATCGAGGGCCAGGGCACCAGCCTGATCCGCGTCCAGGGCGTGGACCAGCTCACCGGCACGGGCTATTCGGTCATGCCCGACCGCATCGAGGCCGGAACCTACATGGTGGCCGCGGCCATCACCCACAGCGAGCTGACCTTGACCAACGCCCCGTTCCAGGAACTGGACGCCGTGGTCAACAAGTTGCGGCAAATGGGCGTCTACCTGGAGGAGAACGACGCCGGGGTTCTGGTCCGGGCGGACAACGGTCTGGACGCCACGGACGTGACCACCCAGCCCTATCCCGGCTTCCCCACGGACATGCAGGCTCAGCTCATGGCCCTCATGTGTCTGGCCCGGGGCACCAGCACGATCGAGGAGAAGATCTTCGAGAACCGCTTCATGCACGTACTGGAGCTGGTTCGTCTGGGCGCGGACATCCGGCTCCGCAGCCGCATGGCCATGGTCAAGGGCGTGGAGCGGCTGGTGGGCGCGCCGGTCATGGCTTCGGACCTGCGGGCCAGCGCCTCCCTGGTCCTGGCCGGGTTGGCCGCCCAGGGCACCACCAGCATCCAGCGCCTCTACCACCTGGACCGGGGCTACGAGAACCTGGACGCCAAGCTGGAAGCCGTGGGCGCCCGTCTTCGCCGCGTACGGGAGTAGCCCGTGGTCGGCCGGGGCCGGTTTGACGAATCCGACTCCGGACGCGGCCTGCCCGGGCTGCTGCCCTGGCAGGTTCTTCTTCTCGTCGTTGTCTGCGGCATCCTGGCCCTGCACTTCCCCGTGCCCGGTCTGGCCGGGTGTGTCCTGGTCCTGTGGGCCGTCCGACGCCTGGGCGCCTGGCCTCCTTTCGGCCGCTCCTTCCTGCTCGCCGCCGTGTTCCTCCTGGCCTTTGGCTACGCGTGGATACGCCTGCCCGCTCCGGCTCCGGAGCCGCCCCAGTGGATGGCCCGGGGCGAGAAGGTCATGGTGTCCGGGGTGGTGGCCCAGGTCCGCTCCCGGTACCAGGGCAAGCTGCGCGTCCTGTTGGATCAGGTGCGGGTGGAGCGCGAGCAGGGTGGCACCGAAGTCTTGTCCGAACCTTTGCCTGGACGGTTGGCCTGGACCTGGGAGGAGCCCACGGGCCGTCCCCTGCCCGGGCAGACGATTCGTTTGCAGGGGAGGGTCTGGCCCGTGCGCTGGTACGCCAATCCCGGGCCAGGGGACTACGACTTTCAGCAGCGTACCCAGGGTGTCTACTGGCGCACTTATTCCCGCGGCGACAAAGGCGTGGCCCTGGGCCCGCCGCCGTCCGGCTCCCTGTCCGGCCTGCGCCTAGCCCTTCTGGACAAGGTGCGGGAGGGCCTGCCTGATTCCCCGGGCGGGGCCACGGTCCTGGCCCTGCTGTTCGGCGACCGGTCCGGCGTGGACGTGGACCAGTACGAGCTCATGGCCTCGGCTGGGCTGGCCCACACCCTGGCCCTGTCCGGGCTGCACGTGGGCTTCGTCGTTCTGCTGGGCTTCGGCCTGGCCCGGCTGGCCGGCCTGATCCGGCCCCGCGTCTATCTGCGTGTTCCCAGGCCCAGGCTGGGTGTGACCCTGGCCGCGCCCCTGGTCCTGGCTTACCTCTGGCTGGGCGAGGCCAGCCCCTCCCTGGTGCGGGCCTCGGTCATGTTCGGGTTCTGGGGCGTGCTGCTACTCATGGGCCGGAGCAGGGTGCTCGTGGACGGGCTGTTTTTGGCCGTGGCCCTGATCCTGGCCGTCACGCCCCTGGCCCTGTTCGATCTGCGGCTGCAATATTCGGCCCTGGCAGTGGCTGGCATCGCCGTGGCCGTGCCCTGGTCCACGCGGCTGCAACGAGTCTTGGCCGGTCCAGGAGGAATATGGCGGTGCGTGGCCGCCTGGGCCGCGGCCCTGTTGTGCATCAGCCTGGCCGCCAATTTGGCCACCCTGCCGCTGACGGCCTGGTATTTCGGCCGACTGACCCCCAACCTGCTGCTCAACGTTCTGTGGATCCCCCTGCTGGGACTGGCGGTCATGCCTTTGGCCGTGTCCGGGCTGGTTCTGACGGCCGTGCTGCCCGGAGCCGGGGGATGGCTGCTGCACGGGGCGGCCGGGATCATGGACGGGATGTTGTGGTGTCTGGCCCAGTTGGCCCAGTGGCAGGCCTTTCCCCGGGTGGCCCTGCTCAGGCCCTGGTGGCCGTCCATGCTCGGACTGGGCCTGGTCCTGGTGGCCGTGGTGGCGGCGCTGTCGCGCCGCAGGCGCGGTCCGGACTGGGCGCTGGTCCTGGTAGGGACCGTGCTGCTGTTGGTCCCGTCCGTGGCCGGTCTGGCCCGGGACCTGCGGCCCGAGGTGCGCCTGGTCGTGCTGGACGTGGGCAAGGGCCAGGCCCTGGTGGTCATGGCCCCGGGCGGCGTACGCTGGGTCATTGACGGCGGGGGCAGCGGCAGCGGGCAGTTCGACGTGGGCGAGGGCGTGGTGGAACCGTACCTGACCCATGGCCGTCCGCCACGGCTGGAGGGCGCGGTGCTCACCCATCCCCACCTGGACCACTACCAGGGCGTGGTCTGGCTGCTGAACAATTTCCAGGTCCGGGCCTACGCGCACAATGGCCGCCCTATCCAGAGCAGCTACAAGGAACCCCTGGCGGTCGGGCTGGCGCGCAACGGCCTGGAGCCGGTGAAGCTCTCGGCCGGGCAGGAGTTGGTCCTCAACCCGGGGCAGGGCGGGGATCTGGTCCTGGAAACGCTTCATCCGTCCCGTCCCACAGGTTCGCTGTCCACCAACGACGCCTCCCTGGTTCTGCGCCTGGTCTGGCGGGGCAGGCCTCTGGCCCTGCTGCCCGCGGACGTGGAGGCCGAGGGCATTCAGGTATTGCTGGCGTCCGGATTTGGTCTGGACGCCGAGGTCCTGGTCCTGCCGCACCACGGCAGCCACGGCAGCCTGAGTCCGGATTTGTACCGGGCCGTGGGCCCGGAGTTGGCTGTGGCCAGCCACGCCTGGGGTGGGAATTCCGAGCTGCCCGCGCCCGAGGTGCGCCAGGTCCTGGACGGGCTGGGCATCCCCCTGTTGACCACGGCGGAGCAGGGCATGGTGGAAATGGCTTGGTCCTGGGACCGGCCCGGCTTCCGGGTGGCCACCTTCCGTGCCGGTCCGTGGACCCCGGGCGGGAGCGACTGAGCCCGGGAGGGCGGCGGATCGTATGTTTTCCGGCAGCGTTGCTTTTCCCTGATGAGCAAGGTAAAGCAATTGAGGTTGTTTGGGCGTGAGGGATCGTAGGGAGGCATGCCTTGCTCATACGATGCTGGGGGGCGCGGGGGTCCATACCTGTTTCCGGCCCTGAATTCGTGAAATACGGTGGCGACACCACCTGTATGGAAGTCCGCAGCAGCGAGGGCGCGGTCATCGTGGTGGACGCCGGTTCCGGCATCCGGCGGCTGGCCAACCAATTGCTGGCCGAGGGCGTGCTGGAATACAATTTCTTCTTCACCCACTCCCACTGGGACCACATCCTGGGATTTCCCTTTTTCAAGCCCCTGTATTCCGAAGACGCGCGGATCATCATTCACGGCTGCAACCTGCACCAGGGCGACATGGAGCAGCTCCTGTCCCGGACCATGACCGCGCCCTACTTCCCGGTTCCCTACAACCAGATCAAGGCCGGCATCGAATACGCCCCGGCCTGCGTCACCTCCCTGAAGATCGGCTCGGTCACGGTGACCTCCATCCCCCTGTCCCATCCCAATCTGGGCATGGGCTACGGGTTCGAGGAGAACGGCAAACGGTTCGTATTCCTCACGGACAACGAGATATCCCACATCCACCAGGGCGGACGCCCCCGGGAGGAGTACGTGGAGTTCGCCCGGGGCGCGGATTTGCTCTTCCACGACGCCGAGTACCTGCCCGAGGAATATGAGTTGAAAAAGACCTGGGGCCATTCCCACTACCTGGCCGCCCTGGACCTGGCCCTGGAGGCCGGAGTGGCCCGGTTCGGCCTGTACCACCACAACCAGGACAGGCCCGACGACGGGGTGGATCGCATGGTGGAACACTGCCGGGAAGTGATCCGTGAGCGGGGCGCCGCACTGGAGTGTTTCGCGGTTGCCCAGGATTTTGAACTCCCGTTATAGCTGATTGTTTTTCCTGGAGGCGTTGATACCCCTTGCCTTTTTCTTGCGGAAGTGGCAAACAAATCGGGCCGCGAGACGAATTTTTGGCTTGACCGGGACAGGGGGTATGGCATGCGCGCGCTCATCGTTGATGACGATTTTTATTCCCGCAGCATCATCCACGACCTTCTCCGGGTCCATGCTTCCTGCGACATAGCGGTAAACGGCGAAGAAGCCGTGTTCGCCTTCAAGAAGGCGCTCAAGGAAGGCGGCAGCTACGACCTCATCTGCCTGGATCTGGTCATGCCCGAGATGGACGGGCACCAGGCCCTGCGCGAGATCCGGGCCATCGAGCGCGAGATGGACGTGACTCCCCAGCAAGAGGTCAAGGTCATCGTCACCACCATGCTTGACGACAAGAAGGAAACCCACGACGCCTTCTTTTTGGGCGGGGCCACCTCCTATCTGGTCAAGCCCATCGACGAGGCCAAATTGATGGCCGAACTGGTCAGCCTCAACCTCCTCGCCACACCTGTCTAATAGCCGCCTTCCGGGCCCGTGGCCCGTACGTTGCGGTTCCCACGGAAAAGGACTATATGTGTAGTCTGTGCCGTCGCCCCCCAACACGGGGCTTTTTTATGCGGCCAAGGATGGACAATGAGCCAATTGCTCGGGATAAAGTTCAACGACTACGGTCAAATATATTACTTCTCCTCCGGGCCGTTCGTGGTGGAGAAGGGCCAGAGCGTGCTGGTCAAGACCGAGCAGGGCATGGGCCTCGGCACCGTGGCCTCGGTCAACATCGGCGAGGAAGGCGAAGAGATCGAGTCCGGCCACGAGACCATCTACCGGTTGGCCAACGACAAGGACTTCGAGTCCAAGGCCGAGAACGACTCCCTGGCCCGCGAGGCCCACTCCTTCTGCCGGAAGTGCATCGAGACCCACGGCCTGGAGATGAAGTTGGTGGACGTGGAGGTGTTCTTCGACCGCTCCAAGATGATCTTCTACTTCACCGCGCCCGGGCGCATCGATTTCCGGGAGCTCATCAAGGACCTGGTCAAGGAGTACCGTACGCGCATTGAACTGCGGCAGATCGGTGTGCGCCACGAGACCCAGATGCTCGGGGCCATTGGAAACTGCGGCCAGCTCTGCTGCTGCCGTCGGTTTCTGCGCAAGTTCGTGCCCGTGACCATCAAGATGGCCAAGGAACAGAACCTGTTCCTCAACCCGACTAAGATTTCCGGCATCTGCGGCCGTCTGCTCTGCTGCCTGTCCTACGAGCAGCAGGGGTACGAGGAGTTCAACCGCAAGGCCCCCAAGGTGGGCAAGCGGTTCTCCACCTCCCTGGGCAGCGTCAAGGTCATCCGGACCAACTTCTTCCGCAAGACCCTGACCTTCATCCCGGAGAACGGCCCTGAGCAGGAGGTGGACCTGGACCAGTGGCAGGAGTTGCGCCAGGCCCCGGACAACCGGCGCGAGGACCGTCCGTCCCGCAGCCTGTCCAAGGAGGCTCCGCGCACCGAAGAGCCCGCGGCCGAGTCCGCTCCCGAACCCTTGTCCGAGCCCGAGGCCGAATCCCCGGCGGAGCCCGAAGCACAGTCCGCGCCCGAGTCCGAGGGCCAGGCGGCCGACGCCAAACCGTCCAAGCCCCCTTCCGGCCAGCGTACCGCCAAGAGCGGCAAGGGGCCCGGCCGCCGTTCCCGCAGGGGACGCAAGCGCAGCCGTCCGGCAAAGAACTCCGGCTCCTGATCCGGATTTTCGATTTTCCCGCAAGGAGTGTTTTGTGGACCGATTCTACATCACGACGCCCATTTTCTACGTCAACGCCAAACCCCACCTGGGGCACGCCTATACGACCATCCTGGCCGACACCCTGAGCCGCTTCCACAAGCTCATGGGACGGGAGACCTATTTTCTCACCGGCACGGACGAGCACGGCGACAAGATCGTGCGCGCGGCCGAGGCCAATGGCGAGTCGGTCAAGGAATACGTGGACCGCATCAGCGGCTTGTTCAAGGACATGTGGCCCGACCTGGACGTGCAGAACGATGCCTTTATCCGCACCACGGACCCCAAGCACGTCAAGGTGGTCCAGGAAATCCTTCAAAAGGTCTACGACTCCGGGGACATCTACTTCGGAGAATACGGCGGCCACTACTGCTTCGGGTGCGAGCGCTTCTACACCGAGAAGGAACTGGTGGACGGCAAGTGCCCCCAGCACGAGGTGGAGCCCGAGTACATCTCGGAGAAAAACTATTTTTTCAAGATGTCCAAGTACCAGGACTGGCTCCTGGAGCACATCCGCAAGAACCCGGACTTCATTCGGCCCGAGCAGTACCGCAACGAAGTGGTCAGCCTGCTGGAGTCGGGCTCTCTGGAGGACCTGTGCATCTCCCGGCCCAAGTCCCGGCTGTCCTGGGGCATCGAGCTGCCCTTTGACTCGGACTACGTCTGCTACGTGTGGTTCGACGCGCTCATCAACTACGTGACCGCGCTGGGCTGGCCCAAGGGCGACAAGTTCAAGAAGTTTTGGCCCGCGGCCAACCACCTGGTGGCCAAGGACATCCTCAAGCCCCACGGCGTGTTCTGGCCGACCATGCTCAAGGCGGCCGGGATCGAGCCCTACCAGCACCTCAACGTGCACGGCTACTGGCTGGTCAAGGACACCAAGATGTCCAAGAGCCTGGGCAACGTCATCGAGCCCCTGGACATGATCAAGACCTACGGCCTGTCCGCGTTCCGCTACTTCCTGCTCAGGGAAATGAGCTTCGGCGCGGACGCCAGCTTCTCCGAGGAGGCCCTGGTGGGGCGGCTCAACGCCGACCTGGCCAACGACCTGGGCAACCTGTTCAACCGCTCCCTGGCCATGACGCACAAGTACTGCGGCGGCGAGGTGCCGGTGCCGGACGAGGCCGAGGAGATGGAGGACGTGGAGATCAAGAAGCTGGGGCGCGAGGCCATGGCCCGGTTCCAGGAGAACTTCGAGAACTTCCGTTTTTCCCGCGGCCTGGAGGAGTTTTGGGCCCTGGTGCGCGGGCTCAACAAGTACATCGACACGGTCCAGCCCTGGGCCCTGTTCAAGGGCAAGAAGACCAAGCGGCTGTCCACCGTGCTCTACATCCTGCTGGAGAACATGCGTAAGATCGCGGTTCATCTCTGGCCGGTCATGCCCCAGGCCGCCGAGGACATGCTGGCCCAGCTGGGCCTGGAGTTCGACCCGGCCAAGTACGACCTGACCAAGGAGCTGGACGCCTGGGGACTGCTGGAGCAGGGCAGCAAATTGGCCAAGGCCTCCAACCTGTTCCCCCGGGTGGACCTGGAAGCCAAGGAAGAGGCCAAGGCGGAGCCCAAGGCTCAGGCCAAGGGCAAGGTAAAAGAGGGCAAGGACAAGGCGGCGAGTAACGGGCCCGTGGCCGAGTTCGAGGACTTCCAGAAGCTGGACCTGCGCGTGGGCACGGTGCTCGGTGCGGACAAGCATCCGGACGCGGACAAGCTGCTCCTGGTCCAGGTGGACCTGGGCGAGGGCGAGCCCAGGCAGGTGGTGGCGGGCATGGCCGAGTACTTCTCCCCGGACGACCTGGCCGGACGCCAGGTGGTGATGGTGGCCAACTTGAAGCCCCGCAAGATTCGCAAGCAGCTGTCCCAGGGCATGATCCTGGCCGTGAAGACCGACAAGGGCATGGAGCTGCTCACGCCTTCCGGCGAAGTTCCGCCCGGCGGCAAGGTCAGCTAGAAAAATGATTTTTGTTCTATAATAATAAATTATTATAGAGTATGGGTTGCCCGGCGGAAAAGTCAGCCAGCTGTATCCACGAAACAAGAAACCCCGGTCCAGGCCGGGGTTTTTTCATGCGTGATTCCGGAGCTTGAGTTCCATTGGGTGCGGGTTGAGATAGACCTGGGAAGCCAGGTAGGGCTGCTGGTATTTGCGAACGTAGTGGTTGATGAGCGTCACGGGCACGATGAGCGGGATCAGGCCGTTGGCGTGGGCCTCGATGACCTCCTTGAGCTCGGCCTTCTCGTCCCCTGAAAGCTGGTTCTTGAAATAGCCCAGACAGTGCTCCAGAACGTTGCGGTGCTGTTTGAGCGTGGCCTTGCGTTTGAGCGAGCCCATGAGGTCGGCCAGGTATTCGGCGGCCAGCCCGTCCATGTCCCGGCTCTTGCCATGCGCCACCAGCCTGCCCAGCCTGCGGTACCCCTCCACGTTGTGGGCCATGACCAACAGCTTATGCCTGGCGTGGAATTCCACCAGCCCGCCAAGGCTGATTCCCGCGCGTTCCAACTCGCGCCAGCGATGCATGACGAACACCCGCTCCAGGAAGTTCTCCCGCAGCCCGGCGTCGTTCAAGCGCCCTTCGTCCTCCACGGGCAGATGCGGGAAGCGCTCCATGAACAGGGCCGCGAAGATGCCCGAGCCCGTGCGCGCGGCCGGGCCGCCGCCAACCGGGTAGACCTTGACCCGCTCCATGCCCGAGGACGGGGAGTCCTTTTTGAACACGTACCCGCACAGCCTCTCGCCGGCCAGCTCGTCCAGGCGCGTGCGGCACCAGGTCCGCATGCGCTCGGTCAGGTCGATCCGGGTCTTTTGGGTCATGAGCCGGGGATCGGCCGGGTCGCCCTCCAGCCGCATAGCCTCCCGGGGCACGCCCAACCCCACCTCCACCTCGGGGCAGACCGGCACGAATTCCACCAACGGGCCGAGCACGTCCATGAGCCAGCGGTCGCGCTTGTGCCCGCCGTCGTAGCGCACGCTTTGGCCCGTGAGGCAGGTGCTGACGCCCAGCCTGGGCCGGGGAGGGGAAAGGTCCATGCTCCCTGCCTAGCACAAGGCGCGGTTTCCGGCCAGCCCGGCGCGTGGTTTGTCTGAGGGCTTTTATCGTGTAAAACCGAACGGTTGAACACGGCCGGGCAACCCTTGCCCATCGGCCGCGAATGGCTTACATTCCTAGGCTTCCTGAGGCTGGCTCGCAAACCCATACCCATCCGGGGACATATTCCATGCCCAAGCGCACGGACATCAAGAAGATCATGCTCATAGGCTCGGGGCCCATCGTCATCGGACAGGCCTGCGAGTTCGACTATTCCGGCACCCAGGCGCTCAAGGCCCTCAAGGAGGAGGGGTACGAGGTGATCCTGGTCAACTCCAATCCGGCCACCATCATGACCGACCCGGAGCTGGCCGACCGCACCTACATCGAGCCCATCGAGCCGCACACCGTGGCCCAGATCATACGACAGGAAAGGCCCGACGCCCTGCTGCCCACCCTGGGCGGCCAGACCGGGCTGAACACGGCCCTGGCCGTGGCCGAGCTCGGCGTGCTGGAAGAGTGCGGGGTGGAGCTCATCGGCGCCAACGCCGAGGTCATCCAGAAGGCCGAGAGCCGCGAGCTGTTCCGCGCGGCCATGGAGAACATCGGGCTCAAGATTCCGGCTTCGGGCATCGCCCGCAACCTGGACGACGTCCGGATCTGGGGCGAGAAGCTCAACTTCCCCATCATCGTCCGGCCCGCCTATACCCTGGGTGGCTCGGGCGGCGGCGTGGCCTACAACGCCGAGGAGCTGGAGCAGATCGCGGCCAAGGGCCTTGACCTGTCTCTCAAGAGCGAGGTCATGCTCGAGGAGAGCGTGCTGGGCTGGAAGGAGTTCGAGCTGGAGGTGATGCGCGACAAGAAGGACAACTGCGTCATCATCTGTTCCATCGAAAACCTGGACCCCATGGGCGTGCACACGGGCGACTCCATCACCGTGGCCCCGGCCCAGACCCTGACCGACGACGAATACCAGATCATGCGCGACGCCTCCCTGGCCATCATGCGCGAGATCGGCGTGGAGACCGGCGGGTCCAACGTCCAGTTCGCCATTAATCCCGAGAACGGCGATATGGTGGTCATCGAGATGAACCCGCGCGTGTCGCGGTCCTCGGCCCTGGCGAGCAAGGCCACGGGCTTTCCCATCGCCAAGATCGCGGCCAAGCTGGCCGTCGGCTACACCCTGGATGAGATTCCCAACGACATTACCCGGGAGACCATGGCCAGCTTCGAGCCGGCCATCGACTACTGCGTGGTCAAGATTCCCCGATTCACCTTTGAAAAATTCCCAGGCACCGAGGACGTCATCACTACGGCCATGAAGAGCGTGGGCGAGACCATGGCCATCGGCCGGACCTTCAAGGAGGCCCTGCAAAAGGGGCTTCGGTCCCTGGAAGTGGGCATGCCCGGCCTGGGCAACAAGTTCGAGACCTGCCCTCTGGACCACGACGAGCTCCTGGCTCTGCTCAGGCGGCCCAACTCCCAGCGGCTGTACGCCTTGCGCAACGCCATGCGCTGCGGGTTCACCGAGGAGGAGATCCACGAGGCCACGCGCATTGATCCCTGGTTCCTGCGCCAGATTCGGGACA
This sequence comes from Desulfovibrionaceae bacterium, assembly GCA_963666895.2. Classification (GTDB taxonomy): domain Bacteria; phylum Desulfobacterota; class Desulfovibrionia; order Desulfovibrionales; family Desulfovibrionaceae. The sequence goes on from CAXXNS010000009.1 coordinate 158,620, forward strand.
TCCTGGACTTCGAGGTGGCGCTCCAGGACTTCAGCCTCAAGCACGGCCTGGACGAGAACGACCCCGAGCTCAGGACCATCTTCCAGCAGGCCAAGGAGTTCGGCTATTCCGACCGCCAGCTGGCCACCCTGTGGAAGAAGTCCGAGGAGACCATCCGCTCCCTGCGCAAGCGGCTGGGAATTCTGCCCACCTACTACCTGGTGGACACCTGCGCGGCCGAGTTCGAGGCCTACACCCCGTACTACTACTCCACCTACGAGACCGGTCGGGAAGTGGACCAACCCGGAGCAGGACCCCAAGGTGGTCATCCTGGGCGGCGGACCCAACCGCATCGGCCAGGGCATCGAGTTCGACTACTGTTGCTGCCATGCCTCCTTCGCCCTGAACGAGATGGGCATCCGGTCCATCATGGTCAACTCCAATCCGGAGACCGTGTCCACGGATTACGACACCTCGGATCGGTTGTATTTCGAGCCCGTGACCTACGAGGACGTGCTCAACATCATGGACTTCGAGAAGCCCAAGGGGGTCATCGTCCAGTTCGGCGGCCAGACGCCCCTGAACCTGGCCCTGCCGCTCATGCACGCCGGGGTGCGCATGGTCGGCACCAGCCCGGACGCCATCGACCGGGCCGAGGACCGGGAACGGTTCAAGAAACTCTTGAAGGAGCTGCACCTCAAGCAGCCCATCAACGGCACGGCCATGAGCCTGGTGGAGGCCAAGGAGATCGCCGAGAAGATCGGCTTTCCTCTGGTGCTGCGGCCCTCCTACGTGCTGGGCGGCCGGGGCATGGACATCGTCTACTCCATGGACGAGTTCGAGCGCTATTTCCGCGAGTCCGCCCGGGTCAGCCCGGAGCATCCCGTGCTCATCGACAAGTTCCTGGAGCATGCCGTGGAGGTGGACGTGGACGCCCTGGCCGACGGCGAGGACGTGTACATCGGCGGCATCATGGAGCACATCGAGGAGGCCGGCATCCACTCCGGCGACTCGGCCTGCGTCCTGCCCCCGCACACCATTTCCGAGGAGTTGATCGAGGAACTCGAACGCCAGACCGTGGCCCTGGCCAAGGAGCTGGCGTGGTCGGGCTCATGAACATCCAGTACGCCATCAAGGACGACGAGGTGTACATCATCGAGGTCAACCCGCGCGCCTCGCGCACCGTGCCCTTCGTGTCCAAGGCCACTGCCGTGCCTCTGGCCAAGCTGGCCACCCGGATCATGATGGGCGAGAAGCTCAAGGACCTGGACCCCTGGCGCTCGCGCAAGGAAGGTTTCATTTCGGTCAAGGAGGCGGTGTTTCCGTTCAACCGCTTCCCCAACGTGGACGTGCTCCTGGGACCCGAGATGCGCTCCACCGGCGAGGTCATGGGCATCGACCAGACCTTCGGCATGGCCTTCCTCAAGTCCCAGCTGGCCGCGGGCCAGGTCCTGCCGATGGAAGGGCAGGTGTTCATCTCGGTCAACGACTGGGACAAACACCGCATCCTGCCCGTGGCCGAGACCTTCCGGGACCTGGGCTTCCGCATCCTGGCCACCCGGGGCACGGCAACCTACCTGTACGAGCACGGGGTGACCGAGGTGGAGCCGGTGCTCAAGGTCTCCGAGGGCCGTCCCAACGTCATCGACCACATCAAGAACAAGGTCATCAGCCTGGCCATTAACACGGTCACCGGCAGCAAGACGGTCACGGACTCCCGCGACATCCGTCAGGCCGTGCTGCTCTACAACATTCCTTACGCCACCACTGTGGCCGGGGCCAAGGCCATGGCCGAGGCCATCAAGGAACGCCACCAGAAGGGGTACGAGGTCACCTGCCTCCAGGACCATTACAGCCGGGGATAGAGGGCATGAAAAAGGAATACTGCGGACTGTTCGGCATCTACGGCCATCCCGAGGCCGCGCGCATGGCCTATTTCGGCCTCTACGCCCTCCAGCACCGGGGCCAGGAGTCGGCCGGCATCTGCACCTGGGACGGCGTGAAGATCCGCGAGCAGCGGGGCATGGGCCTGGTGGCCGACGTGTTCAACGAACGCCATCTGGGCAAGGAGCTCAAGGGCGACATCGCGGTGGGCCACATCCGCTACTCCACCACCGGGGTGTCCCTTATCCGCAACGCCCAGCCCTTCCTGGTCCGGTTCGGCGACCTGCGCATCGCCGTGGCCCACAACGGCAACCTGGTCAACACCTACGAGCTGCGCCGTGAGCTGGAGTCCGAGGGCTCCATCTTCCAGACCACCATGGACACCGAGGTCCTGGTCCACCTGATCGCCAAGAACATGAACGGCAACACGGTGGAGCAGGCTGTCATCAAGGCCTGCCAGAAGGTCAAGGGCGCCTATTCCCTGATCATCATGGTCAATGACAAGCTCATCGCCCTCAAGGACCCCCACGGATTCCGGCCCCTGCTTCTGGGCCGGCTGGGGCACGACTACGTTCTGGCTTCGGAGACCTGCGCCTTCGACCTCATCGAGGCCGAGTTCATCCGGCCCCTGGAGCCGGGCGAGATGGTGGTCATCCACCGCGGCAAGCTGACCAGCCACCGCTTGGCCGAGCCCGGGCCCAAGCGCCAGTGCATCTTCGAACTCATCTATTTCGCCCGGCCCGACTCCATCATCTTCGGCCAGACCGTGTACGACTGCCGCAAGGAGATGGGCCGCCGCCTGGCCCGCGAGGCGCCCATGGACGCGGACATGGTCATGCCTTTCCCGGACTCGGGCAACTACGCCGCTCTGGGCTATTCCCAGGAATCCGGCCTGCCCCTGGAACTGGCCATGATCCGCAACCACTACGTGGGCCGGACCTTCATCAACCCGACCCAGTACATGCGTGACTTCGGGGTCCGGGTGAAGCTCAACCCGGTCCGCAGCATGATCAAGGGCAAGCGCATCCTCATCGTGGAGGACTCCATCGTGCGCGGCACCACCATCCGTACCCGGGTCAAGAAACTTCGGGAGCTGGGGGCGCGGGAGATCCACATGCGCGTGTCCTGCCCGCCCATCCGCTACCCCTGTTTCTACGGCATCGACTTCTCGTCCAAGGGCGAGCTCATCGCCGCCAACCACGCGGTGGAGGACATCGCCCGGTTCATCGGCCTGGACAGCCTGCACTACCTGTCTATCGACGGTCTGCTGGCGTCCGTGACCCAGGGCGACGACTACTGTCTGGCCTGTTTTGACGGCAACTACCCGGTGCCGCCTCCGGCCGAGGGGGGCAAGCACTGCCTGGAGGACGGCGGCGCGCCCGGGATCATCAAAGAATTCTGCTGACGAGGCCTATGAGCAAGAAGAACGATACCAATTGGCTGGCCGTGGCCCGGGATGTCCTGGATACCGAAATCCAGGGGCTGGTGGCCGTGCGCGAGCAATTGGACGGCGGGTTTCTCGAGGCCCTGGACAGGATGGCCTGCTGCGACGGCCGGGTGATCATCACCGGTATCGGCAAGTCCGGCCTGGTGGGCCGCAAGATCGCGGCCACCTTGTCATCCACGGGCACGCCCGCCTTTTTCCTGCACCCCGTGGAAGGGGCGCACGGCGACATGGGCATGATCCGCAAGGACGACGTGGCCCTGGCCATCTCCAACTCCGGGGAAACCGACGAGCTCAACGCCCTGCTGCCCGCGCTCAAGTCCCTGGGCGCGGTGGTGGTGGCCATGACCGGCGACCAGGAGTCCACCCTGGCCCGCATGGCCGACATCCACATCCTGGTCAGCGTGCCCCGCGAGGCCTGCCCCATGGGCCTGGCCCCCACGGCCTCCACCACGGCCGCCCTGGCCGTGGGCGACGCCCTGGCCGTCTGCCTCATGGAGCGCCGCGGCTTTGACCAGAAGGACTTTCGCCGCTTCCATCCCGGCGGCTCCCTGGGCCAGCGCCTGACCCAGTTCGTGGAAGATCTGATGCACGTGGACGGGCTGCCCGTGGAGCCCGTGGGCGCGCCCCTTTCGCAGGCCCTGGCCACCCTGGACGAGGGCGGTTTCGGCCTGGTGGTGCTCACCGGTGACGAAGGACGCCTGGCCGGGGTGCTGTCCGACGGCGACGTCCGCCGTATGGCCGCCCGCGGCGGCCTGGACCCGGCCCGGCCCGTGTCCGAGGTCATGACCGCGGGTCCGCGCGCGGTCTGCCTGGGCGATACGGCCGCCCTGGTCCTGGACATCATGGAGCAGCACCTGATCACCGTGCTGCCCGTGGTGGACGAGGCGGGCGTGGTCCGGGGACTGGTGCACCTGCACGACGTTTTGGGCAAGGGCCGCGTCAAGTTCTCATCCCCCGGGCGGGGCCACAACGGGTCATGACCTCCAAAAACGATCCGGCGGTCTGCAAGCGGTGCGCCCTTGCCGGACCCACCTGCTGCATCCTGACCCCGGGCCAGGAGGAGTTCTGCTTTCCCCTGGCCGTGGCCGAGAAGGACCGCATCCAGGAGTTGGCCCCGGACCAGGGCGGCTTTGCCCTGGAGCCCAACTCCAAGGCCTTCGTGGACATGCTGCTCCGGCTCTTTCCGGACGAGCGGGAGCTGGTGCGGTCCCTGTTTCCGGAGAACAAGTTTCACTTCCGTCTGGCCGTGGACAAGGAGGGCAAGTGCCGCTTCCTGGGCCAGAACGGCTGTGTGGTGCCCCTGGAGGCACGGCCCTACTACTGCCGCCTGTTCCCCTTCTGGATGGTCGGGGACCAAGTGACGGTGTTCGACATGGCCGCTTGCCTTGCCCGCAAGGAGGGGGTACATCGGAATGGCATAATGGATCTCCTGGGTGCGAGTCCGGCCCAGGTCCGCGATCTCATGGGCCGCCTGCGTCTGGTCTGGGGGCTGCCGCCCCGGCAGGGAATGCGCCCGGTCAAGAAAGGATTCTAACGTTCCCATGAAAATTCTGAGAATCTTCCTCTACGTCCTGTTGGCCCTTATGGTGCTCGGCGCGGGCGCCGGTTACGGCGTCTACCGCTGGGCCACCAAGGATCTGCCCAACTTTACGGAAATCGCCGACTACCAGCCCGAAGTGGTGACCACGGTCTATGCCGGCAGCGGCGAGGTCCTGGGCTACTTCTACAAGGAAAAGCGTTGGCTGGTCCGACTGGACGAGATGAGCCGCTGGCTGCCCATGGCTTTCCTGGCCGCCGAGGACTCCTCGTTCTACGACCACGAGGGCGTGGACCTGATGGCCATCTTCCGCGCCTTCCTCATCAACCTGCGGTCCGGGTCCATCAAGCAGGGCGGCTCCACCATCACCCAGCAGATCGTCAAGCAGCTGCTCCTGACCAACGAGCGCAGCTACGAGCGCAAGATCAAGGAAGCCATCCTGGCCTACCGGCTGGAGAACTACCTGGACAAGGAAGAGATCCTGACCATCTACCTCAACGAGATCTTCCTGGGCGCCAACTCCTACGGCGTGGAGTCCGCGGCCCGTACCTATTTCGGCAAGCACGTGGGCGAGCTGTCCCTGGCCGAGTGCGCCGTGCTGGCCGGTCTGCCCCAGGCCCCCAGCCGATACAACCCCTTCCTGCACCCCCGATCGGCCCGGCTGCGCCAGGAGTACGTGCTGGGCGAGATGCTGGAGCTGGGCTGGATCACCCAGCAGGAGCACGACGAGGCCCTGGTCGAGCCCATTGAATTCAAGTCCATGCCCGACCCGTCCTGGAAGACCGGGGCCTGGTACCTGGAGGAGGTGCGCCGCACGCTCCTGGACCGCTACGGCGAGCACGCGGTCTACACCTCGGGCATGGTGGTGCACACGGCCTGCGACATGAAGCACCAGGCCGCTGCCGAGAAGTCCGTGCGCGAGGGCCTGGTGGCCGCGGCCAAGCGCCACGGCTGGCTCGGTCCTTTGGAGGCCATCAATCCCCTGGAGTACGCCGACTTCATCGTCACCCACGCCGTGCCTTCCGAGAATCTGACCGAGGGCCAGTGGGTCAAGGTCCTGGTCACCAAGGTGGAGAAGTCCGGAGCCGAGGTCCTGATCCCGGCCTCGGGCGACGACGTGCCCCAGGAATCCATCCATTTCCCCGACCCACTGGAGCAGATCGACCGCGAGGCCTACGAGTCCTTCATGAAGGGCGAGGCCGTGCTCCTGGACATCATGCTGCCCGGCCGCGTGGCCCAGCCCCTGCTGGCCATGGCCGCCAAGGGCCGCACCGACATACCCGTGACCGCGTTCAAGGGCCGCATCGACGTCAAGACCATGAGCTGGGCCCGCAAGCCCGACCCCAAGGTCATCGCCGCCTGGGCTCCGGCTGTGCCCGACGCCAACCAGGTGCTCAAGGTGGGCGACGTGGTCTGGGCATCGGTCCAGTCTCCGCCGGATGAGGGCGAGACCGAGTGGAACTTGGCCCTGGAAATCCAGCCCAAGGTGCAGGGCGCCCTGGTGTCCCTGGACCCGCGGGACGGCCGCGTCCTGGCCCTGGTGGGCGGCTACGACTACATGCTCAGCCAGTTCAACCGGGCCACCCAGGCCAAGCGCCAGCCCGGATCGGCCTTCAAGCCCATCGTCTACTCCGTGGCCATGGACAACGGGTTCACCCCCGCTTCCATCGTCATGGACGCGCCCATCGTGTTCGAGAACACGGCCGAGGGCACCCTGTGGCGGCCGGAGAACTACGAGAACAAGTTCTACGGGCCGACCATGCTGCGCACCGCCCTGGTCAAGTCGCGCAACCTGGTCACCATCCGCGTGGCCCAGAGGATCGGTATCGACAAGATCATCACCCGGGCCCGCGAACTGGGCCTGGAGGCCGACTTCCCCCACGACCTGTCCGTGGCCCTGGGCTCGGCCTCGGTGGCGCCCATCAACCTGTGCCAGGCCTACACGGTCTTTCCCCGGGGCGGCTCGGTCATCAAGCCCCGGTTGATCCTGGACGTGCAGGACGCCCTGGGCCAGACCCTCTACCAGTCCGAGCCCGAATCCCGTCCGGCCATCAGCCCCCAGACCGCCTTCATCATCGCCACCCTGATGAAGGAGGTGGTTCAGTCGGGCACCGGAGCCGGGGCCAAGGTCATCGGCCGTCCCCTGGCCGGAAAGACCGGCACCACCAACGAGGAGCGGGACGCCTGGTTCATGGGCTACGCCCCCTACCTGCTCACCGGCGTGTTCGTGGGCTACGACGAGCCCATCCCCATGGGCCGGGGCGAGACCGGAGCGCGCGCCGCGCTGCCCATCTGGATCGGATACCGCCAGGCCGTGGAGGGGGACTATCCGGTGGAGGACTTTGTCCAGCCGCCGGGCGTGGTCATGGTCCGCGTGGACGCCAGAAGCGGCCTGCGGGCCGGTTCTGGCTCAGGAGAAACCTATTTCCTGCCCTTCAAGGCCGGCACCGAGCCCTCCAGGACTGCCTCTTCCGGATCGTCCGGCGGCGGTTCCGGCGAGGCGGCCGAGGACGACCTGCTCAAGCAGGGATTCTAGGAGAACAGAGCCATGCAGCTTGATTTCTACCAGGTGGACGCCTTTGCCTCCCAGGTCTTCGGCGGCAACCCGGCCGGAGTGGTGCCGCTCTACGAGTGGCTTTCCGACGAGCTCATGCAGTCCATCGCGGCCGAGAACAACCTCTCGGAAACTGCGTTTTTCGTCAGCCGGGGAGAGTACTTCGACCTGCGCTGGTTCACGCCCACCACCGAGGTGGACCTGTGTGGCCACGCCACCCTGGCCGCGGCCTGGGTGCTTTTCGAGGCCCTGGGCTACCCGGACGACTGCGTGGTCTTCGAGACCCAGTCGGGCCGCCTGTTCGTGGACCGCGACGAGGACGGGCTCTTGTCCATGGATTTCCCGGCCTGGGAGATCAAGCCCTTCCAGGTCACCGAGCGGGTGACCAAGGCCCTGGGCGCCAAGCCCTCGGAGCTCTACCTGAGCCGGGACCTCATGGCCGTGTTCGACCACGAGGAGACCGTGCGTTCCCTGAATCCGGACATGGCCCTGGCCTCGGAGCTGGACGGCATGGTCCTCATCGCCACCGCGCCCGGCCAGGACTACGATTTCGTGTCCCGGGTCTTTGCGCCCTCGGTGGGCATCCCCGAGGACCCGGTCACGGGCTCGGCCCACTGCACCCTGGTGCCGTACTGGGCGGCCCGGCTGGGCAAGCAGCAGCTGACCTCCTATCAGGCCTCGGCCCGCGGTGGGGAGCTGTTCTGCCGCGAGGAGGGCGCCCGGGTGAGCATCGCCGGCCGGGCCAGTTGCTACCTCATGGGGACGATTATCTTGAAGCACGAGTTTTAGGAGACGACATGCCCATTCTGCTGGTGGACACCAACGTGGACCTGGACAAGGCCAAGGCCGTGGACGCGGCCAAGGAGTTTTCCGCCCGCGCGGCCGAGCTGCTGGGCAAGCCCGAAGGGTTCGTGCAGGCCATGGTCAACCCGGGCAAGGCCCTGGTCATGGGCGGCAGCGAGGACCCGGTGGTCTATGCCGTGCTTCAGTCCATCGGCCTGCCGGACAGCGAGTGCTCCCGGTTGTCGGCCGGGCTGTGCAAGACCTTTGAGGACGTGCTGGGCGTTCCGCCTGCGCGCACCTACATTATTTTCGAGGATTTGACCCGAGCCCGCACGGGCTGGGATTCCAAGACATTCGCTGGCTAAAGAAGCTTCAAGTTCCAGTTGAACTGGCTGGTGCGGCCGGGATGGGGCACGGTTTTGGGCCGGGCCTCGAACAGGCTGACGAACCAGGCGTAGCCCGCCTTTTTCAGCTCGTCCTCCTGGGCCGTCAGGTCCAGCTCCCAGGACGGGAAAATCCACTGATTGATCCCCACCTTTTTGGTCCAGCAGCCCTCTCTCTTGGGGCTCAGAAGGACCTGCTTGGAACGTACGTTCTCGGCCAGGAAGCGGGAGATGCCCAGGGGCCAGAATCCCTTGGTGACCACGCCCAGGGGCAGGGGGCTCTTACTTGGCAGGGCCAGGAAGGATTCCTTGTCCAGCTCCGGGGCGACGATGGCTCCGCTGAAGCCCAGGCTTTGCAGCTCGGCCAGGCATTCGGGCGAGGCCGGATTGGCAAAGGGCCCGAGAACGCGCTCCACGTCCTCCCTGTCCGGGAGCAGGGCGGCCTGCCACGGCGCGTTCAGCACGAAGGTGCGGCAGCCCTTGGCCAGGGACGCGTCCACGACCTTACGCCACAGGGGTTCCTCGTCCGGCCAGATCACCGGCGGCAGCCACCACCAAAGACGCGGGCACAAGCCCGGGGCCACGGTTTCCAGGGACCGGCGGGTCAGCCACAGGGCCAGCCGGGGAGGGCGTTTGCCCTTGGGCAGGACGCGGTGCAAATCGATGCGCCCGGGGCTCAGGTTGCGGTGCGGGTCGTGGAATTTCTTGGACCGCCCCTTGCCCGGACCCGGGTCGAACTTGGGCACCCAGGCCTTGATGGACGCGGGCGAGAATTCGGGCGGCGCGGATTCGGCGGGCACGGTATTCATGATCTTGACCAGGGCCTTTTTCAGTGGGGCCAGGGCCTGGTTCAGGCCCGGCTCGCGGCGGTCCACCAGGAAGACCTTCATGCCCGGCCTGGCCTGGCCCGGCTTGCCCAGGTCGTAGCGTCCGCCCTTGGGCACGGCCTTGGTCACCCGCAGCACGCGGTGGCCTTCTTCGTCCTCGTAGCCCATCCGGAGCAGGTCGCCCAGGGTCAGGGGCAGCCGGGTGGAAAAGTGCAGGCCGCTCTGGAACGGCACCTGCTTTTTCCCGCCCTGCTTGCCTTTGCTTTTGCCCTTGGGCTGGGCCTTGGCCGGGTCCGCCTTGACCATCCCGATAAACTTGCCCGAGGCCGTGTCGCGGCCCACGTCCACGGGCACAAAGGGCCGCTGGGGCAGGAACAGGGAGTGGCTGGACGGCCGCCCCAGGGCCATGTCCAGCAGGTCCTCGGCGTCCTTGCGGGCCTGGGGGTCCTGGCCGTGGTCGCGCAGGAGCTGGTAGGCGCGCACCGCGTGGAACACGTAATGCGGGCCCTTTTTGCGCCCCTCGATCTTCCAGGCCGCCACCTGGGGAATGTCCAGCAGGGGCCGGACCAGCATGTCCAGGGACAGGTCCAGGCAGGAGAAGTACCGGGCCGGATCGGCGTGGGGCGAGCCCTGGCGGTACAACCGTCGGCAGGGCTGCACGCACCGCCCCCTGAGCCCGCTTTTGCCGCCCAGGCTGGTGGACCACCAGCAGCGGCCGGACACGTTGTGGCAGAGCGCGCCGTGCACGAACATCTCCAGGTCCAGGCCCGGCGGGCAGGCTTCGGCCATGAGCCGCACCTCGTCGATGTTCAGCTCGCGGGGGATGACCACCCGGGACGCGCCCAGCTTGCGGGCCACGGCCAGCCCGGCCGGGTGGCTCAGGTTGGCCAGGGTGGACAGATGCACTTCGCCCTGGAACCCGGCCTGGCGGGCCAGGTTGACCACGCCCAGGTCCTGGACGATGATGCCGTGGGGTTGCACGTCTCTGGCCAGCCGGACCAGGAGCCGTCCGATCTGGGCCGACTCCCCGGGCTTGAGCAGGGTGTTCAGGGTGACGTAGACCCGCGCGTCGCGCTCGCGGCAAAGGTTTGCCAGTCCGGCCAGTTGGCTGGTAGAGAAGTTGGCGGCCTCCATGCGGGCCGAGAAGTGTTTGAGGCCCGCGTAGACCGCGTCGGCCCCGGCGGCCAGGGCGGCCAGAAAACTGGTCTCGTCGCCCGCCGGAGCCAGGATTTCCGGCCGATGTTTGGTATTGGAGTGGTTCATGGGTGATAAATCCTGTCGCGATGTGACGGTAGTGGAACTGCGGCCGGTCGGTCAACGGGAAATGCCGGGTTGTTTTTTCGAGCTGGTGCTGGAGAGCCCGGGCTGGGATGCCTGGACCCCGGGCCAGTTCGTCATGATCCGGCCGGTGCGTTGGGGCTTCGACCTGATCTGGGCGCGGCCGTTTTCCATAGCCTGGGCCGACGACAAGGAACTGCGGCTGTTCATCCAGGTGGTGGGCCGGGGCACTTCCCGGCTGGCCGAGCTGGTGCCGGGCGATACGGTCACGGTCTGGGGCCCGTTGGGCAACGGATTCGCGGTGGAGGAGGTCCCGACCCTGGTGTTGGCCGGAGGCGTGGGCCTGGCCCCGTTCATGGGCTACGCACGCCGCCACCCCAAACCGGACCTGGTGGACCTGTATTTCGCCCACCGCGTGCCCCTGGAGTGCTATCCCTACGCCGGGCTGGACGGGCTGGTGGCCTGCCGGGAGGACTGCGAGCAGACCCCGGAAGACCTGCCCCGAATCATAGAAGCCATGGAAACCCGCATCCAACAATACGCGGACAAAGGGCTGGTCCTGGCCTGCGGACCCACGCCCTTTCTGCGCACGGTCAAGCTGGCCGCCCAGGCCGCCGGAGCCCGCGCCCAGCTGTCACTTGAGCACCGCATGGCCTGCGGCGTGGGCGCCTGCCTGGGCTGCGTGGCCGACAAGCCCGACGGCACCCGGGTGCAGACCTGCACGGCCGGCCCGGTGTTCTGGGCCACGGAGGTGGAGGTATGAGCGTGAACACCGCTGTGGACTTCGCGGGCATCAAGCTCAAGAATCCGGTGCTGACCGCGTCCGGCACATTCGGCTTTGGCACGGAGTTCAGCGATTTCGGTGACCTGGCCGCATTGGGCGGGTTGGTGGTCAAGGGTTTGTCCCTCAAACCCCGGGCGGGCAACCCCATGCCGCGCATCGCCGAGACCCCGGCCGGAATGCTCAACGCCATCGGCATCCAGAACCCCGGAGTGTCGGTGTTCGTCAAGAACATCCTGCCCCGGCTGCCCCACGACAAGACGGCCGTGCTGGCCAACCTCTACGGCTGCGACGTGGACCAGTTCGCCGAGTTGGCCGACATCCTGTCCGCGGAGCAGGGTGTGGCCGGGCTGGAGGTCAACGTGTCCTGCCCCAACGTGGCCCAGGGCGGCGTGCTGTTCGGCCAGGATCCGTCCATGGTCGGCAAGGTCACCGAGGCGGTCAAGCGCAGGGCTCGCGATACCCCTGTCATCATCAAGCTGTCGCCCAACGTCACGGACATCGCGGCCTGCGCCAGGGCCGCGGCCGCAGGCGGCGCGGACGGCCTGACCTGTATCAACACCCTGGCCGGCATGGCCGTGGACGCCCGGACCCGCAGGCCCCGGCTGGCCAACGTGCGTGGCGGCCTGTCCGGCCCGGCCATCAAGCCCGTGGCCCTGCGCTGCGTGTACGACGTGTGCAAGGTCGTGGACATCCCGGTCTTCGGCGTGGGCGGCATCAGCTCGGTGGAGGACGTGTTCGAGTTTCTGCTGGTGGGCGCGGCGGCCGTGCAGGTGGGCACGGCCAACTTCCTGCGCCCGGATTTCGCCTTCCGTCTGGCCGGGGAGGTCGACCCGTTCATGGAACGGCTGGGCATCCGCGACCTGGACGAGTACCGGGGCGGCCTGGTTCTGGAGTAGGGCGGGCTTGCCAGCCCGGCTTTTTTATATTAGGCACTTCCTTCCTGCGGAGAGGTGTCCGAGTACGGCTTAAGGAGCACGCCTGGAAAGTGTGTGTGGGGGAAACTCCACCGGAGGTTCAAATCCTCTCCTCTCCGCCAGAATATTAAGGGGTTGGGTTGTCTGCTCAACCCCTTTCTCTTGCTCCTTGACAGATTCGGCACGAGGAACATAATTATACAAGGGAAGCCGGGCGGCAGTGATGCCGTGAACCCCGTCAGGCCCGAAAGGGAGCAGCGGTAGCGACCGTCCCTGGGTGCCTGGCTTCCCTGGAAGGCGCGTCCTGAGACGCGCCTTCTTTTTATCTGATTGTTGTTACTCGTTCCCATCGGACTCCTTGACCGTGTTACAGCTTTTGTATACTTCACACATGAGGCAATTGTATTTGTTCCCGATGACACGCTGTCACTCAAAGGAGGACCTATGTACCGTGTAGTTTCCATCATTGCCCTGCTGGTGTTGCTGAGCGCCGGCACGGCCATGGCCCACTTCGGGATGATCATTCCGAGCACCGACGAGGTGACTCAGGATTCCCGTTCCGTCGACCTGACCCTGTCCTTCTCCCATCCCTTCGAGGGGATCGGCATGAACCTGGTCAAACCCGAGGCCGTGGATGTCTATTTCGAGGGCGAGAAGACCAGCCTTCTTGATACCATGAAGGAAACCAAGGTCATGGACCACCAGTCCTGGACCCTGACGTACCAGCCCAAGCGGCCCGGCCTGTATGCCTTTGTCATGGAGCCCGTGGCCTATCCCGAGCCGGCCGAGGACAATTTCATCATCCATTACACCAAGGTCTACGTGGACGCGTTCGGTGAGGGCGAGGAGTGGAACCAGCCCCTGGGCCTGAAGACCGAGATCGTTCCCCTGACCCGTCCCTTCGGCAACTACGCCGGCAACGTGTTCCAGGGCGTCGTGCTCCTGGACGGCAAGCCCGCTCCGTACACCCGCGTGGAAGTGGAGATTTACAACGAGGATCTGTCCAAGTCCGCTCCCAACGACCGTATGGTCACGCAGGAAGTGCTGTGCGACGGCAACGGCGTGTTCACGTTCGCCTGCCCCTGGAAGGGCTGGTGGGGCTTTGCGGCCTTGAACGATGCCGACTACCAGATCGAGGGCAAGGACGTCGAGCTGGGCGCCGTGCTCTGGGTCAAGATGCAGTAGCGATCATAAGATCGAGACATGAAAAAGCCCGGCTTCGGCCGGGCTTTTTCATTGTCAGGGAAAAGTTGGATCAGTCGTGCGTGTGATCGTGCTCGTGCGTATGGTCGTGCGTATGCTCGTGGGTGTGGCCATCGTGGGTATGCACGTGCGTGTGCTCGTGGCTGTGCCCGTCATGGTCGTGATGATGGTGATGATGGTCGTGGTCGTGATCATGCCCCTCGTGGTCATGGGCATGCCCCGTCTCCTTGAGCATCTTCTGGTACTTGCTCTCTTTCTGAGGACCGCAGCCGCAGGTTTTGCACATTGTCGTCTTCCTCCTTGGAATCGGTGATACGAACCTTACCTCCGTAACACCCGATTGTCCAGAGGGTGTCGTCGGATATCTGGACTGCTTCATTGGCGCGCAAGGGCTTGGGCCGGATGGCCTCCTCACGCTCGTGGATCATTCTCAGGATGGGGCTCAAGGTGGCGTCGGGCAGGGCGCCCAGGAAGGCTCCAAGGAAGCTCCCCGCCGCGCATCCCAGGGCCGTGGGCATGCCTGAGGACAGCAGGGCCGCCAGCAGGGTTCCCAGCACGGCCCCGGACAGGGCGCCCATGAGCAGGCCGTGCCCGTTCTGGTCGCTGTGCGCGGGCCTGCCCGTGGCCACGCCGGCCATGTGCTTTAGGCAATACCCGGCGAACCCGCCCGCGAAACTGGTCAGGCAGACCATGATCAGGCCCAGGAAGAAGTTGTAGACCGGATTCTGGTTCTGCCACGCCTGTTCACAGGTGCCGGCGATACCTCCGGCAGCCAGGATTCCCAGATAGCATTTGTTACGCAAGCCGTTCAGCGAAGTCATGCGAACCCCCGGAAAATACTGCCACAGAACCGGACCTGCGAAAAGTGTGCCTTCAACCGATAAAAGTTAAGGTATCTACTTGGAAAGTGGTCAGCTTTTAAACAAGTGTTGTTTACTTTTAATTCAACTTCAGGTACAAAACCGAAGCTTTTGTTGGGAATGAAATAATTTCCAATTCGAGCTGGATAAGAGGGAGTTCTTACATACATTTCTCGACCGTTGCTGTTGCGGATCGAGCCAAACCGCAAGGTTGGTAGGGCATGAAGAAGGTCATCGTATTGCTGCAGGCTGCGCTCACGTGTGCGCTCACTTACATGGTGTTGGCTCCGTGTAGCGCCAATGCCGCCGGTTTCGCTCTCTATGAGTACGACAACCGGGCCAACGGCATGGGCGGGGCGGTCATCGCCTCCACCAATCCCAATCCCTCGGCTGTGGCCTACAATCCGGCCGGCATGACCAAGCTGGAAGGCATCGACGCCCAGGCCGGGGTGACCTTCATCGCGCCCAGCGCCCACGTGGAGATGAAGGGCGCGGCGTACATGGCGCCCTCGGCCGGGGACGAGACGTCCGTGGACACCAAGGCCCGCGTCTTCACCGTGCCCCATATGTTCGTCACCGGCCAGATCACCGACGACCTGTGGGTCGGGTTCGGCGAGTTCACCCGTTTCGGCCTGGGCACCCACTACGACCACTCCTGGGCCGGCCGGGCCAACATGTACAAGGCCAACATGGAGACCTTCTCCTTCCAGCCCAGCGTGGCCTACAAGGTCAACGAGGATCTGTCCCTGGGCCTCGGCGTGGAGTTCCTCTACGGCCGCATGGACCTCAGGCGCGACATGACGGCCCTGGTGGGCGGCGGCGCTCTGTGGGACGAGTGGAAGCTCTTCCCCGAAGGCTACGGCACCTCCTGGAACGTGTCCGGCCTGTGGACGCCCAACGACTGGCTCTCCATCGGCCTGGTCTACCGCCACCAGTTCAAGTTCTTCGGCACCGGCGACGCGGACTTCTCCGACGACGCGGGCGACGACACCTTCAAGATGCGGGCCGATTTCCCGGGTTCCCTGAGTTGGGGCGTGGCCTTCAAGCCCTGTGACAGCCTGACCCTGGAAGCAGACCTCATCTACACCTTCTGGAGTTCCTTCCGGAAGATGGAGTACTACTTCAGCAGCGACACCGTCACGGCCATTCGCGGCACCGCCGAAAAGGTGGACTCGGTCAAGCAATACGACGATACCGTTCGCATTCAGTTGGGCGCCGAGTGGGAGGCCTGGGACGAGACCTTCCTGCGTGGCGGATTCATCTTTGACGACAGCCCGCAGAACACCGACTACATGGACTACATGCTGCCCTCCAACGACCGCTACCTGGTCACCTCCGGCTTTGGCATGAGTTGGGGGGACCTGCAGATGGACGTGTCCCTCATGTACCTGTGGGCCAAGGAATACGGTTTCGACAACCCCGAACTGGCCGGGACCGCGCCCACCCAGGTCTCCGACATCAAGTGCTGGATGGGCGGCTTGAGCCTGAGCTACTCCTTCTAGAACCAACCATTGCGCCATCAAAGCGGGGGCCTTCGGGTCTCCGCTTTTTTTGGTCCGGGCCGCAACTTGACCGCGACCAAGGGGTGTGGGAAAACCCGCCCATGCAAACCACTCCCCTGACGGACGTTCATCGTTTGGTCTGGACGGCCCTGTGCGCCGCGCTCATCGCGGCCGGGGCCATGCTGGTCATCCCCATGGGCGCGGTGCCCTTTTCCATGCAGCCGTTCTTCGTGTTCCTGGCCGGGTTCATCCTGGGCCCGGTTCTGGGCGGGGCCAGCGTGCTCCTCTACCTCGGGGCCGGGGCGGCCGGGCTGCCCGTGTTCCAGCGGGGCATGGCCGGGGTGGAGCATCTGTTCGGCCCCACGGGCGGGTTCCTGGCCGGGTTCGTGATCTGCGCCGCGCTGGCCGGTCTCGCCCGCTCCAAGGACCATCCCCTGGCCGTGCCCTGGGTGCGGGGCCTGGTCTTCGGCCTGGCGGGCCAGGTGGGCCTGTACCTGCTCGGCTATCTGTGGCTCAAGTACCGACTCGATCTGAGCTGGGGGCAGGCGTTCGTGGCCGGCGTGGCTCCGTACTTTCTGCAGGGCGTGTTGAAACTGGTCATGGCCGTGGCCTGCGTCCGGCTGCTGGCCAAGAGCCGGTTGCTGCCGCAGTGATCCAGACCAAGGCGCTCATCTTTTCCTATCCCGGCGAGGAACCCGCGCTGTCGGGCGTGGACCTGTGCCTGAAGCCGGGAAGCCTGACCGTGCTGGCCGGGGTCAACGGCTCGGGCAAGTCCACCCTCATGCATCTGCTGGCCGGGTTGTACAGCCCAGGCTCGGGCAGCCTGCACCGCACGGGCGAGGAGGCCGTCCTGTCCCTGGACGAGCTGCGCTCCCTGGCCCGCATGGTGGTCCAGGACGCCGACGCCCAGGTCCTGGGGGCCACGGTGGGCGAGGACCTCTGCCTGGGCTTGGACCCGCGCGACCAGGCGAGCCTGGATCGGGCCAGGCACCTGGCCGGGCGGTTCGGGTTGCTGGACCACTGGGACCGGCCGTTGCAGGCCCTGTCCTGGGGCATGAAGCGCAAGCTCTGCCTGGCCACGGCCCTGCTGGACGAGCCGCGGATTCTGCTGCTGGACGAACCCATGAGTGGGCTGGACTACCCGGCCGTGGCCGAGATGCGCCAACATCTTCGGGAGAACCGGGACCAGGGCGTGACGCAGCTGGTGTCGGCCCACGACCTGGAACCCCTGGCCGACCTGGCGGACGACCTGGCCGTGCTGGACCAGGGCAGGCTTGTCCTGTTCGGGCCACCGGCCGATGTCCTGGACCGGGTGCGGGACCACGGGGTCAGGCCGCCTTTTTCCTGGCAGGCCGGGCTGGGGCTCCAGCCCTGGGACCAGCATCGGGGCTAACATGAAAAAGATAATAAAATTAATTTATTATCTACAAAAAAACATATGTTTTTTTTAAAATGCCACACAGGCGCGGCCGTGCGGGCCGTGCGGGCCGTGGACCCCCGCGTCAAGCTGGCCTGCGGCCTGGTTATGGGCATACTGGTCTGGCGGGCCGGGCTCGTGGGCCTAGGCCTGTATCTGGCCCTGCCCGCCGCGCTCCTGTTCCTTTTCCGCGGCCAGTGGCCGGGCCGGGCCGCGGTGGTGCGCAACTACTTGGCCTTCGTGGCCTTCTGGATGCTGGCCAAGTGGGGGCTCGACGTGCTTTGGGGCATGGACTGGGTCCAGGCCCTGGATATCTCCGCCTGGCTGGGCCTGCGCCTGGTCATCCTGCTCATGGTCGGGCTGTGCCTCGGCCTGACCACCTCGTCGCGCCAGCTGGGCATGGCCGCCAACTGGGTCCTGCGCCCGGTGCTGGGCAAGCGGGCCTGGAAGGCGTCCCTGGCCCTGGCCATCATGATCCACTCCCTTCCCCTGGCCTGGCAGGCCCTGGCCCAGGTCAGGCTGGCCCTGACGGCCCGCAGGCTGAAGGTGGGCCGGGTGCGCCGGACCCTGCTCACGGTGCAGGGCGTGATGCGTCTGCTGGGTCGACGGGCGTGGGAACAGGCCGTGGCCGTGGCCTCGCGGCGGCTGGACAGGGCGGAGGCCTGGCGGCCCGTGTTCACGGGACCCGCTCTGGGCCTGGTTTTGGGCGTTGCCGCCCTGGCCGTTCTAGCTGGTGTAGCGTTTGTCTGACACGGCCCCGATCAGGACCGTGACGGACATGATCCAGAACAGGCTGTCCCGGAGCATGGCCAGCAGGGTGTGGGGCTCGGCGTCCGGGTCGGTGACGAAGCACCCGCAGCTGATATCCAGGCCGCGAATCATATTGTAGATCAGCATGGCCAGGAAGGTGGTCAGCAGCAGGAAAAGGATCAGGGCCGCGCCCCTGGTCAGCTTGTTTGCCACCAGGGCCAGTCCGCAAATCATCTCCACCCAGGGCAGGAACAGGGCCACCGGCGCCACCAGGTAGCCGGGCAGCACCTGGTAGTTGGCCACCACGTCGGCGAACGCGGCCGGGTCGATGATTTTGTTGAAGGCGGCCAGGATGAAGATTTGGCCGAGCACGAAGCGGATCAGGGTGTAGACTTGCGGCATTCCGGGACCTCACTTTCCTTCAAGAGGGCCGCCGGAGGAGAGCCAGCCGCTTATGCCGTCAGGCAGGAACACGAAACGTAAGCCGCGTGTTTCAAGAATCTCGGCCAATTCCTTGGCCTTGGCGCAGATTTCGTTGCCGCAATAGGTGACCACCACCAGGGGGCCGTCGCCGTCTCCCGCTGTTTCCACGGGCAGGTTGGCCGCGCCCGGGATGTGCGCCGAGGAGTATTCCGAGAAGCTGCGGGCGTCCAGGAACAGGACGTCGCCGTCGGCGTGCAGGGCCAGGGCCGTCTCCATGTCCAGGGCCGCGTCCTCGCCCGTGGAGCTGGTCTGTGTCCAGTTCTGGAACAGGGGCAGGCCGTGGGGCCGGATCAGGTTGACCGTCAGGGCGAGAGCCACGGCCAGCAGGAGCAGGGCGAAGACTTCGGGCAGGATGGGGCGGCGTTTGGGTAAAAAGATCATGGCCGGTCCAGGGTTGGCATGCATGTGCGGGGTCGCGCGACTTCCAACCTCGTACTACGCCTGTCGAAAACAGGCAAGGTTTCCGCGCGTCAGGGTTTGGGTCGGCGCAGGCAGAGCAGGTATTCCTGGTTGCCCTTGGGTCCGGTGATGGCCGAGGGCGTCACGCCCTGCACGGCCAGCCCCAGTTCGCGGGTGCAGAAGCCGCTGACCAGGTCCACGGCCTGCTGCCGCAGGCCCTCGTCCTTGACCACGCCGCGCACGTTGGCCTCCGGGCCCAGCTCGAACTGCGGCTTGACCAGGACCACGGCCAGGCCGCCCGGTTTGAGGAAGCCCACCAGGGCGGGCAGGACCAACCGGGCGGAGATGAAGGACAGATCCAGGGTCAGGACGTCCACGGGCTCGGGTAGCAGGTCCTCGGGAGCGTGGCGCAGGTTTACTCCGTCCAGCGCGGTCACCCGTGGGTCGCGGAGCAGCTTCTCGTGCAATTGCCCCTTGCCCACGTCCGCGGCGTACACGCGGGCCGCGCCGTGCTGGAGCAGGCAGTCCGTGAATCCGCCCGTGGAGGCCCCTGCGTCCATGGCCACGGCCCCGTTGAAGTCCAGATGGAAATGTTCGATGGCGGTCAGGAGCTTGTAGCCGCCCCGGCTGACGAAGCGTTCGGCTTCCTTGAGCGTGAGCAGGGTGTCCGGGGAGAGCTGTTGGCCGGGCTTGGCCACGGGCTCCATGCGGCCGCGCGCGTCCATGAGCACCTGTCCGGCCATGATCAGCCGCTTGGCCCGCTCCCGGCTCTCGGCCAGGCCCAGGTCGAACGCCAGCTGGTCCGCCCGGACCTTGCCCACTATTTCTTCTCCAGGCCCAGCCGCTTGACCACGTTGGCGGCCGCCTCGGCCACGTATTCCTTGGCGTCCAACTGTTCCTTGCGCTTGGGTTCGATGACCAGCTCCGGCGCGTTGGCCAGCTCGCCCCTGGGCGTGACCCCGAACTCGGGCGGGAACGTGTCCTGGAAGTACATGGTCTGGAAGTCGATGAACTTGAGCTGGTGGGCCGTGGCGTCCAGGATGCACATTTCCTGGTCCGAGACCAGGCCCAGCTCCCTGGCCCGCACGGCCCCGGCCAGGCACTCCCCGCCCTGGGTGCAGGCGATGTGGCCGCGCCGGTTGGCCGTGATCATGGCGTCCATGATCTGCTGTTCCGTGACCTGGACCACCTGGAAGGCCTTTTTGCCGCCGATGGCCTCGAACCGTTCGGCGTAATGGCGTACCCGGGGGAAGGAGACCGGGTTGCCGATCATGGCCGCCTGGGCCACCGAGGCCTGGACCGTGACCGGCTCGTACTGCCGTTCCTCGGGGTCGTCCACCGCGTAGTAGCGGTACACCGGGTCCGCGTGGTGGGACTGGACCCCGAACACCCGGGGCAGGGCGGTGATGACGCCCAGGTCAAAGAGCTTGAGGAACCCGGCCATGATGGCCGTGATGTTGCCCGCGTTGCCGATGGGCACGAACACGCACTTGCCGCGCAGGTTCCAGTCGTACCACTGGGCGATCTCGAAGGCGTAGGACTCCTGGCCCAGGATGCGCCAGGCGTTTTTGGAGTTCAAGAGGGCCACCCGGAAGTTGTCGGCCAGGTACTCGACCACCTTCATGCAGTCGTCGAACACCCCGGGCACTTCCAGGACCACGGCCCCGGAGCCCAGGGGCTGGGCCAGTTGCTGGGGCGTGACCTTGCCGTGGGGCAGGATGACCACGCTCTTGAGCGGCCCGCCCACGTAGGCCGCGTACAGTGCGGCGGCCGCGGACGTGTCGCCCGTGGACGCGCAGACCGTGAGCACCTGGTCCCAGTCGTTCTTGCGCACCAGGGCCTGGAGATAGCTGAACGCGCAGGCCATGCCCCGGTCCTTGAACGAGGCCGAGGGGTTCTGGCCGTCGTTCTTGTACGCGGTGCGCACCCCGGTCTGGGCGATCAGGTCCGGGCTGGACTCCACAATAGGCGTGTTGGCCTCGCCCAGGTACACGATGTCCCCAGGCTCCAGCACCGGGGCGATGAGCTCGTAGAAGCGGAAGATGCCGCGCAGGGCCGGGTCCTTGGACGCGGCCCGCTGGTCGAACACGGCGCGCCATTGTTCGCCCGAAGTCTTTTTCAGCTCCCCGAAGTCCAGGTTCTCCAGCACGAAGACCCCGGAGCATTCCGGGCAGGTGTAGAGCAGCTCGTCGATGGGGTAACGTTTGCCGCAGCCCAGGCAGACGTATTCCATGCGCGCGCGATAGGCGGGAAAAGTGTTCATGTTTGTTCCCTCAAAAGGTTCAGATCGGCCATGCCTGGGGCAGGCAGAGGAAGACGATAGCCGCTCCGGCCGCGAGCTTCAAGGCCGTGCCCAGGGTCTTGCCGAAAAACGAGCCCTTGGCCGCAATGAGCGAGGCCCTCAGCTTGCGGGTCAGGCACAGCTCCACCAGCAGGGTGCCGCAAAAGGCCCCGGCCAGGCCGCCCAGCAGGGCCCCGAAGCCCAGCAGGAACGGGGCGCAGACGATGCCACCCACGAACGCCCCGATGATACCGCCCCAATTGCCCTTCTTGCTGGCCCCGTAGCGCTTGGCCCCCCAGCTTTGGGCGATCCATTCGCCCGCCTCGGCCGCCAGGGCCAGGCCCAGGCAGATGAGCACGGTGCGCCAGGCCACGGCCCCGGACAGGCCCAGCCAGGCCCAGAGCGCGGCCAGGCCCGTGCCCACCCAATTGCCGGGCAGGCCGAGCACGTTGAGGAACATGCAGGCCAGGAACAGCCCGGCCAGCAATGAGAACCACAAGTATTCCATGAATTCCTATTCGGTCCCGCGCAGGTCCATCACTCGCTGGGCCTTGCCGGCCGCCTTGGGAATGGACTCGGCCTGGACCAGCTCCACCCGGGGCGTGACCAGTATCTCGTCGCGCAGCCGGGAGGCGATCTTCTTCTGCAGGCCGGTCAGGGCGCGCATGTCCTCCACAAAGAATTCCTCGCGGATTTCCACCTTGACCCGGATCTGGTCCATGGTCCCCTCGTGGAAGAGCTCGATGAGGTAGTTCTGGCCCACCTCTTCGATGCCCATCAGGGCCTGCTCGATCTGCATGGGGTAGATGTTCACGCCCTTGATGATGAGCATGTCGTCGGCCCGGCCCGAGATGCGGTCCATGCGGCGGTGGGTGCGGCCGCAGGGGCAGTCGCCGGGGATGATGCGGGTAAGGTCGCGGGTGCGGTAGCGGATGAGCGGCATGCCCTGGCGGGTCAGGGTGGTCATGACCAGCTCGCCCGGCTGGCCGTCCTCCACGGGCTGGCCCGTTTCCGGGTTGATGATCTCGGCCACGTAGGCGTCCTCCCAGATGTGCATGCCTGTTTGATAGGTGCACTCGAAGGCCACGCCCGGGCCGTTCATCTCGGACAGGCCGAAGGAGTTGTAGGCCTTGAGGTCGAGCATGGCCTCGATGCGGCGGCGGATTTCATCGGTATGGGGCTCCGCGCCGATAAGCGCGATGCGCAGGGGCACGTCCTTGGGATCGATGTTCTCCTTGGCCAGGAACTCGGCGAAGTACAGGGCGTAGGAGGGGATGATGTGGGCCACGGTGACGTTGAAGTCGCGGATGAGCTTGATCTGGCGCTTGGAGTTGCCCGCTCCGGCCGGGATGGTCAGGCAGCCCAGCTTCTCGGCTCCGTAGTGGATGCCCAGGCCGCCGGTGAACAGGCCGTAGCCGGACATGTTCTGGAGCACGTCGGACTTGCGCACTCCGCAGCAGTACATGGACCGGGCCATGAGCGTGGCCCACTGGTCGATGTCCGCGGCGGTGTAGAACACGGCCGTGGGCGTGCCCGTGGTGCCGGACGAGGCGTGCAGCCGGACGAATTCGTCCAGGGGCTTGGTCAGCATGCCGTAGGGATAGTTGGCCCGCAGGTCGTCCTTGGTGGTGAAGGGCAGCTTGGTCACGTCCTCGATGGTCTTGATGTCCTCGGCGCTGACGCCGTGCTCCTTGAGCTGCTTGGCGTAGAACGGGGACTTGGCCGCGTTGGCCACGGTCTGGCGCAGGCGCTCGGCCTGGAGTTTGGCCAGTTCTTCGCGGGGCAGGGCCTCCACGGGATCGTGGTAGGTGCCGGGATCGTGCTGCATGGTCGGCTCGATGGTTCGGGTTAGACGGAGGCCTCGGAAGGCTCGGGCACGGTCTCGGTCAGGTTGTCGAAGGCCGTGTACTTGTCGTGGAAATAGAGCTTGAACTCCCCAGTGGGGCCATTGCGCTGCTTGCCGATGTCGATCTCCGCGACGTGCGTCAACTCGACGTCCTCCATGTCGTCGCCCGCGGCCCGCCGCTTCTTCTTGCGGTAGGCGTCCTCGCGGTAGATGAACAGGATCACGTCCGCGTCCTGCTCAATGGCCCCGGATTCGCGCAGGTCGGCCAGCATGGGCTTGGGCGGGTTGCGGTCTTCCACGCGGCGGTTGAGCTGGGACAGGGCCACCACCGGGATGTTGAGTTCCTTGGCCAGGGCCTTGAGGTTGCGGGAGATGTCGGAAATTTCCTGTTCGCGGGAGTCCGGGTTGCGGCTGGAGCGCATGAGCTGGAGGTAGTCCACCATGATCAGGCCCAGGTCCTCGCGGGCCTTGAGGCGGCGGCAGCGGGCCCGCAGCTCCAGGGTGGACAGGGCCGGGGTGTCGTCGATGAACAAGGGCGCGGCCGAGAGCCGGTCCGCGGCGTCGTGCAGCTTGAGCCAGTCCTGGTCCTCTATGTACCCGGTCCGAAGCCCCTGCAAGCCCACCCGGGCCTGCACGGCCAGCATGCGGGTCATGAGCTGCTCCTTGCTCATCTCCAGGGAGAAGATGGCCGTGGGCACGGGTTCGTCGCGGTCCAGCACGGCGCGCAGGGCCAGGTTGAGGCCGAAGGCGGTCTTGCCCATGGACGGTCGCCCGGCCAGGATGATCAGGTCGGAGTTCTGCAGCCCGGCCGTCATCTCGTCGAAGCGCGTGTACCCGGTGCGGATGCCCGTCACCGGCGACTTGCGCGCATACCGGGCCTCCAGCTCGCTGTAGACCTGCTTGATGAGTTCGCCCGAGGGGACGATGGTGCTCGAGGTCCGCGACTCGGCGATCTTGAACACCGCGCTCTCCGAGGTGTCCAGCAGCTCGTTGACGTCCGTGGATTCGTAGCAGCGGCCGATGATGTCCGCGGACACGTCGATCAAATTCCGCAGCACGGCCTTTTCGCGCACGATGTAGGCGTGGCGGGCCGCGTTGGCCGAACTTACCGGGGCCTCGGTCAACTCGGCCAGATAGACGCGGCCGCCGACCTCGTTGAGCGTGCCCTCGGTTTCCAGCCGGTTGCCCACGGTGATCAGGTCGATGGGCTCGTTCTTGTTGTAGAGGTCGATGAAGGCCTGGAAGATGGTTTTGTGGCCCGGGGAGTAGAAATCGTCCGGGGAGACCGTGTCCACCACGTTGTGGAACACGTTGTTGGACTGAAAAACCCCCCCCAGGACACTCTTTTCAGCATCGAGGTCCTGAGGGGGGAGTTTACGCAGAAAATCGGCCGAGACCTTGCTCAAGGCCTCGCGTCCGTCCTTACTCTGCCGGCTGCTCCGGCTCGGATTCTGGCTCTGTTTCCGGTTGGGCATCGCTTGTGTCGGCTTCGGTTCCGGTTTCGGCTTCGGCCAACACAGCCTCCACCTCTTCGGCGTCCACCGGCTTGACCACGGATTCGTCGATCACCACGTCTTCGGCAAGATCCCGGCCATGGCGCGCGACCTTGACGGCGATGTCCGCCTGCACGTCGGGGTGCAGCTTGATGGGTACGACGTAATCGCCAAGAGCCCGGATGGGTTCGGCCAGGATAATCTTTTTGCGGTCGATTTCAAGTCCCATGCCCTCGAGCACGTCCGCGATGTTGGAAGAGGTGACCGAGCCGTACAGCTTGTCGCCTTCGCCCACGCGGACCTCGATGACCACGGTTTCCTTCTCGATCTTCTCGGCCAGTTCCTTGGCCGCGGCGCGCAGGGAGTCGGCCTTGGCTTCCAGCTTGCGGCGCTCCAGCTCGAACTGCTTCAAGTTGGCGTTGCTGGCGGGCATGGCCAGGCCCTGCGGGATCAGGAAGTTGCGTCCATATCCAGGTTTGACCGTAACGATGTCGCCCAGGTTGCCCAGGGAGTCCACGTCGGCTCTGAGGATGAGTTTCATCGGAATCTCCCTCCCCTTAACCGGTCTTTTTCTTCAGTTCCGTGGCATGCACGGTGGTGTAGAACAACAGCGCCATCTGCCGGGACCGCTTGATGGCCAGGGTCAGGGCGCGCTGGTGCTTGGCGCAGGTGCCGGTGATGCGCCGGGCCAGGATCTTGCCGCGCTCGGTGGTGTACTCGCGCAGGATGTCCGGGCGCTTGTAATCGATGGGCAAATCCTTGTCCGCGCAGAAGCGGCAGAACTTCTTCCTCGGGGTGAATTTTTTGCGGAACGCCATGTTAGGCCTCCTGGGCGGCGGTCTGGCCCACCGGCTTGTCGGAGAGCTTGACGGTCAGGAACTTGAAGATGCCGTCGGTGATGCGGATGATGCGCTCGAGCTCGGTGATCAGCGCGCCGGGGGCGTCGTAGACCAGTCGAACGTACCAGCCTCGGGACTGTTTCTGGACGGGATAGGCCAGGGTGCGGATGCCCCAGTCGTCGACTTCCACCATCGCCCCTCCCTCGCGCTCGATGAGCCCGGTGAGGTTCTCGATGATGGCGGTGCGCCCTTCTTCCTCCATCTCAGGCGAGATGAGGAGCAGGGTTTCATAATGATAGACCATGTATTCCTCCTTATGGTCTTTGGCCCGCGGGCACGGCCGCGAGCAAGGTGGAAGGGGTCTGTTATGTGGTTTCCCCCGGCCTGTCAAGTGCCAGGGGCGTCGTCCTCGTCATCGGGCTCGTCCTGCTTGTCCGGCGGCGTCCAGCCGCACCCGGTCTTGGACAGTCAGGTCTCGATGCCGAACCGGGGCAGGATCCACCGTTGGAGCGCGTACCAGATTCCGGCCACGCCCAGTATGATCAGCATTTCCTTCATGCCCATGTCCCGTCCAGTTGGCTGCCGGTGAGCCGGGTGAAGGCCTCCAGGTACTTGGTCCGGGTGTTGATCTGGACCTCCTGGGGCATGGCCGGGGCCGGGGGCTGCTTGTTGAAGCCCACCGAGGTCAGCCAGTCCCGCACGTACTGCTTGTCGAAGCTCGGCTGGGAGCGGCCCGGCGCGTAGCCGTCCGCGGGCCAGAAGCGCGAGGAATCCGGGGTCAGGACCTCGTCGATGAGCACCAGTTCGTTGTCCACCAGGCCGAACTCGAACTTGGTGTCCGCGATGAGGATGCCGCGCTCACGGGCGTAGTCCCGGGCGGCCGAGTAGATGGACAGGGACAGTTCCTGGACCTTGTCGAAGACCTCGCGGCCGAGCATGTCCGCGGCCTTGGTGGTGGTGATGTTCTCGTCGTGCAGGCCCAGCTCCGCCTTGGTGGACGGGGTGAACAGGGGTTCGGCCAGCATGTCCGATTCCTTGAGGTCCTTGGGCAGAACGTGGCCGCTGACCGCTCCGGTGTTCTGGTAGTCCTTCCATCCGGAGCCGGTGATGTAGCCGCGCACGATGCACTCGATGGGCAGGGGCTCGGCCTTGCGGGCCAGGACGTAGCGCCCGGCCAGTTGGTCCGCGAACGGGGCCAGGGGTTCGGGCAGGTCGCCGGCCTTGTAGGCCAGCACGTGGTTCTTCACCAGACCGGCGAAGCGCTCCATCCAGAACAGGGTGATCTGGTTGAGAATCTTGCCCTTGTCCGGGATGGGGTCGGGCAGGATCACGTCGAATGCCGAGATGCGGTCCGTGGTCACGATGAGCAGGGTGCTGTCGTCCACGTCGTAGATGTCGCGGACCTTGCCCCGCGAGCGCAGGGGAAAGACCGGGATGTCCGTCTGGCTGATGGCGGTCATGGATGTCTCCGTCATTGTTTCTTGAGGCGCGCCTCCACGCTCCGGGCGTGGGCCTCCAGGCCCTCGAGCCTGGCCAGGCGGGCGATCTTGGCTCCGTGCCGGCCCAGGTACTCCCTGGTGGTGGCGATGATGCTGGACTTCTTGCAGAAGGTCTGCACGGACAGGGCCGAGGAGAACCGCGCCGTGCCCAGGGTGGGCAGAACGTGGTTGGGCCCGGCGAAATAGTCGCCCACGGGCTCGGGCGTGGCGTGGCCCAGGAACACGGCTCCGGCGTGGCGCACCAGGGGCATCAGGTCCCAGGGTTCGGCCACGGCCAGTTCCAGGTGCTCGGGGGCGATCCTGTTGACCAGTTCCATGCCCGTGGTCAGGTCGGGCACCGTGACGATGGCGCCCCAGTCGGCCAGGGAGCGGGCGGCCATGCCCGCCCGGGGCAGGCCGGACAATTGGGTGGCCAGGGACTGGGCCACGGCCCGGGCCAGATCCTCGTCCGGGGTGATGCACAGGGCCGCGGCCAGGGGGTCGTGCTCGGCCTGGGACAGCATGTCCGCGGCCAGCCAGTCCGGATCGGCCGTGGCGTCGGCCAGGATGGCGATCTCGCTTGGCCCGGCCACCATGTCGATGCCCACCCGGCCGGTGAGCAGGGCTTTGGCCGTGGCCACGTACAAGTTGCCCGGTCCGGCGATGACGTCGCAGGCGGCGATGGTCTTGGTGCCGAAGGCCAGGGCCGCGACGGCCCAGGCGCTGCCCACGGGGTGGACCCGCTCGATGCCCAGGATGTGGGCGCAGGCCAGGATGTACGGGTTCAGGGAACCGTCCTTGCGCGGGGGCGACAGGACCAGGATTTCCTCCACCCCGGCCACCTGGGCGGGCACGGCGTTCATGATCAGGCTGGAGATGAGCGGCGTTTCGCCGCCCTGGCCGCCGGGGACGTACAGCCCGACGCGGTCCACCGGGCGGACCATCTGCCCGAGCACGGCTCCGGACTCGTCCGTTGTCCACCAGGATTGCTCCTTCTGGCGCTGGTGGAAGGAGCGCACGTTGTCTGCGGCCTCCTGGATGATGGCCAGGTCCTCGGCCGGGACGCGGGACACGCTGTCCGCGATGACGCTGGGGGGCACGGTGAGCTGGTGCGCGGCGAAGTCCGGGCAGTCGAACTTGCGGGCGTAGTCCACCAGGGCCTCGTCACCGCGGGCCTCCACGGCCGCGAGAATCTCGCGTACCGTGGTCTCCACCGAGGACTCGGGGTCGCGGCGTTTGTTCAGCCGGTCGGACAACAGCTTGTAGTCGCTTGATTTCTTGTACTCGATGCGGGGGCAGGGCATGGTGGTCCTCTTGGGGCTTTGTTGGAACGGGGAAGATAAAACGAGGAAGCCCAAAAGTCGAGAGCGGCCGGTTCGGGAAAAAAAGAGAGGGCCGGGGGCGTTACTCCCGGCCCTCTCGGGCGTTGCTAGGGTGTCAGGTTTTTGATCCGACTAGAAGTCGTAACGGACGCCAAGGAGAACCTTGGTGGCGTCGTCGTCGTCTTCGTCGCCGTTCAGCACGGCCCAACCAGAGGCGCCGCCGTCATCCTGGTCCATGTCCACGTCGAGGTAGCCCAGGGACAGGATGAAGGTCAGCTGGTCGTACATCTGGTACTCAGTGCGGATCACATACTCCCACATGGAGTCGTCGTCAGTCAGGGTGGTGCCGTAAGCAACGCCCTGGCCGTACGGGTTGGCAGCAGCGCCGCCAGCGTTACCATTCTCGTTGGTAGCGAGGTTGGTGTCGTTGGTGCCTTCGATGTAGAAGATGCTGAAGTCGTGGGTCAGGTTGTCGATGAAGGACACATCGTTAACCTCGAGACCCAGGGTCCAGTAACCGACCATCTGGGCGTCGCCGAGGCCGGAAACGGTGTCAATGCCGTCACCGATGATGCCACCGCCATCCCAGAAGTTGGTGCTGCCGCCAGCCATGGCGACGACCGGCAGACGCTCGGACTCGCCGTGGTCGCCGTCACCGTCGTTGTCGTTGTCGGAACCGTTTCCATCCTCACCGGAGGTCCACATGAACACCAAGCGCGGGGTCATGAAGTCGAAGCCGGTGTAGGTGATAGCCAGGTCGGCTTCCCAACCGGCGCGGTCGAGGTTCTGCTGGCCCTCGAGGGAGCCATACACGAAGTGACCGTCGATCATGACGGGATCCAGATTCAGGCCGAAGGCCATACCGCCCCACCACACGTCGACATCGTCGTAGTTGCTGGCGTCGGTGCCGGCAGCGTCGTCGGTCCACAGGGAGGCGTTCTGGGAAACCAGGCCATCGGGGATGTTGGCGTAGGAGGTCTCACCCTGGGTGAGGTCTTCCAGCCAGCGGTCGCCGGACCAGGCGAACATCATGTACGGGGTCAGGGTCAACCAGTCGAAGTTCAGGGGCACGGCCAGGACGAAGGCGTCCAGGTACGAATCCACGAACTCGGTGGTGTCGTTGGTGCCGACGCCGAAGTCGCCCAGGCGGGCGTAACCGGCGATCAGGCCCACGCCGTCGAACAGCGGGGTGGAGAGCACCAGGGCGGCGACATCGTTATCCAGCACGGGGCTGCCGGGGTAACCGGAGGGCAGAGCCAGGGGCAGACCACCGGCCATGATGTTGATCTCGGTGTTCGGGATCACGAAGTCGATGTAAGCCTGCTTGGTCTCGATGATGCCGGTGCGGTCCATGCCAGGCGCATACGCGGTCTGGCCCCAGTTAGCGGCACCGATCTCGATGTGCCACACGCCGCGCAGGTTCTCGTTCGCGATGAACTGGAACGCGGTGCGGACGCGCTGGCGGATCTCGAAGTTGCTCTGCTCGTCGGAGGACGTGGCGTCGCCAGCGTCGTCGATCAGGTCAGAGCCGGAGAACCAGGAGGCGGACACGCGCCAGGAACCGGAGGCTTTCACATCCACGATGGCGGACGCGGTAGCGACGGTGCCGAGCACGAAGGCCGCCAGGAAGGCCAAAGTGATCAGACGTTTCATTGAATTACCTACCTTCTTTTTGCAGCTTTTGAAGCAACGTTACCCATCACAACGCCTTAACATGAACCGAGCATTAACGGATTCTAAAGCCCCTGACAAGGGGTTCGGCACGGTTTTTTGACGGAAAGTTAAAATTTTTTGACCGTCAAAAAAATTTTACTTTGCCCGTTATGCCCTGGGATTTGTTGTTAAAATAATATTTATTCAATACTAACAACATGTTAGCTGTTGTTGTCTGCTTGGGCCGGGAAGGAAATCCAGGCGGGCCGGGCCTTGAAGATGAATTGAGAATTCTTTGGACCGGAAAAGGAAAAATGAGAGGGCCGGGGCGTTGCTCCCGGTCCACATCGAGGTAGCCCAGGGACAGGATCAGGGTCAGCTGGTCGTACATCTGGTACTCGGTGCGGACCACATACTCCCACATGGAGTCTTCGTCGGTCAGCGTGGTGGCGTAGGCGACGCCCTGGCCGTTCGCAACGCCATTGCATTATTCAGATTTTACTTGATTCTTCATTTTGTTAACAAGGCGGTGCAATATGATTTTATATTAATGAACCATTGTTAATCATATTGATATTGAAAATATGATTGTTGTTTAGGACTAAGAAAGGTGTCGCAAGTGTTCTAAGGCCCGGGGTCGCCTATGCCGGGAAAACCGATTATCCTGGGGCCATGCCGAAAGCCGCCTCCGTCTCCTTCAGCTTCACCCCGGCCGATTATCCCCGGTCGCCCGGGGTCTATCTGATGAAGAACCAGTCCGGCGCCATCCTGTACGTGGGCAAGGCCAAGGACTTGCGGGCCCGGCTGTCGTCCTATTTCCGATCAGGGGCCGACCTGACGCCCAAGACCCGGGCCCTGGTCGCCCGGATGGCCAGGATCGACCTGCTGCACACGGCCACGGAAAAGGAGGCCCTGCTCCTGGAGGCCTCCCTGATCAAGAAGCACCGGCCCCGCTACAACGTGGTCCTGCGCGACGACAAACAGTACGTCCTGTTCCGGCTGGACAAGACCCACGCCTTTCCCCGCCTGCTGGTCACCCGGAAGGTGGTGCGCGACGGGTCGGCCTATTTCGGGCCCTTCACCTCGGCCGTGGCCGCCCGACGGACCTACCGCCTCCTGGGCCGGGTCTTTCCCCTGCGCAAGTGCCCGGACCACGCATTCGCCAACCGCGTGCGCCCCTGCCTGTACCACGACATGGGACAGTGCCTGGCTCCCTGTACCCGGGACGTGGACCCCGAGGTCTATGCGGGCCTGGTCCGGCGGGTGGAGTGCATCCTGCGCGGCCGCACCGGGGAACTGCTGGCCTCCCTGCGAAAGGAGATGGCCGAGCGTTCCGAGGCCCTGGAGTTCGAGAAGGCCGCTCAATTGCGCGACCAGATCCGGGCCGTGGAGAGCACGGTGGAGCGCCAGGCCGTGGTGCTGTCCGAGCCCGAGGACCTGGACGCCTGGGCCCTGGCCCCAACGGACGGCGGGCTGGGCGCGGCCGTGGTGTTCGTGCGCCAGGGCCGCCTGCTGGACGAGAAGACCTTTTACTTCCCGGGCCTGACCGAGGAGGAGGGCCCGGACATGGTGGCCGGGCTTCTGGTCCAGTTCTACGGGCCGGAGCGGTTCATACCCGGCCGCATCCTGGCTCCGTACCTGGACGGCCCGGACGGGACTGAGGAGGGGAGCCTGGTGGCCGAGGCCCTGTCCGAGCGCCGCCAGGGCCCGGTGCGCATCGCCGAGGCCGTTACCGGGGACGAGAAACGGCTCAAGGGACTGGCGCGCAAGGCCGCGGCCCTGGCCCGTTCCCAGGCCGGAGATTCCGGGGAGCTGGTGGGCCGCCGCCTGGGCCTGTCCGGTCCTGCCCGGCGCATCGAGTGCGTGGACGTGTCCCACACCGGAGGCCAGGCCACCCGCGCGGGGTTGGTGGTGTTCGAGGACGGGCAGCGTATGCCCGAGGATTCCCGGGTCTACGACCTGGAGGACGCGGCCAAGAACGGGGACGACTATGCCGCCCTGCACGCCTGGGCTAGGCGGCGGGCCGCTTCGGGTCCGCCCTGGCCGGACCTGGTGCTGGTGGACGGCGGCCGGGGCCAGTTGGAGGCTGTGCGCCAGGGGTTCGACGCGGCCGTGGCCGAAGGGATGATGGAAGAGACACCCGAGTTGGCGGCCATCGCCAAGGGGGAGAGCCGTCGGGCCGGGGAACTGGGTGACCGGATATTCCGTCCCGGGCGCAAGAACCATCTGCCCCTGTCGCCGGGCAGCCCGGAGCTGCTCTTTCTTCAGCGCATCCGGGACGAGGCGCACCGTTTCGTGCTCGGCCGCCAGCGCAGGGCGCGCAAGAAGCAGGTGATGAAGAGCGAGGTCACGTCCCTGCCCGGGGTGGGGCAGACCACGGCCCGCCTGCTCTGGGAACGGTTCGAGTCCCTGGACGCCATGCGCAAGGCCACGGTGGAGGATCTCATGGCCCTGCCGGGCATCGGCCGCAAGCGGGCACAAGCCATCCACGACGCCTTGAAGGTGTAGCAGGCTGTTGAAAAACGGCAATCTGCTGCGTTGCTTCAAAAAAGTTCAAATCCTCGCGTACCACAAGAGTACGCGTCGGACTTAAACTTTTCTCGCGCCTTGCATCTCACCATTTTTGACCAGCCTCTATCTTGGTCTGTGGCTACAGGGTCACGGTCTGGCCGGGCCGGATGTCCACCATCTTGGTGCTCGGCGCGTGGCGTTTGAGTTCGGCCGCGAATTCGTCCGTGCTTTGGGCCAGGATGGGGAAGGTGCCCCAGTGCATGGGGGCCACGGCCTTGCAGCCCAGGAGCTTGCAGGCGTAGGCGGCCTGGCCGGCGTCCATGTTGAAGTGCCCGTCGATTGGCAGCATGGCCAGGTCGATGTCGTGGAACCGGCCGAAGAGCTCCATGTCCCCGAACAGCCCGGTGTCGCCCGAGTGGTAGGCGCAGAATTCGTCCTGAAAGGTCAGGATGTAGCCCGTGGCCACGCCGCTGGCCGAGGAGTGCAGGGCCTGGACCATATTTATCCGGACCCCGGCCTCGGTGATGGTGCCGCCGATGTTCATGCCCAGAGCCTGGGCCTGGGGAAGGCCCTGGTCCACCAGCTTGCAGACCGTGTCGAACACGCCCACCAGCTTGGCGCCGGTGGTGCGGCAGATGTCCACGGCCTGGCCCACGTGGTCGCCGTGGTCGTGGGTGACCAGGACCAGATCGCAGGACTTAATGGCGTCCGCGTCGGACGGGGCCTTGGGGTTGCCTTGGAAAAAGGGGTCGATGACCACCACGGCGTCGTCAACCAGCTTCATATTGGAATGGCCGTACCAGGTCAGTTCCATGAGCTCCTCCTAGTTTCCCCATCGGGGGCAGAGGTCGTGGGGTATGCGCAGCACGTCGAGTATCTTGCCCGTGACCCCGGCGATGAGGTCGTCCAGGGTCTTGGGCCGCAGGTAGAAGCCCGGGCTGGCGGGCAGGACCACGGCCCCGGCCCGGGTGGCGGCCAGCATGTTTTCCAGGTGGATGGAGGAGAGCGGCGTCTCTCGGGTGACCAGGACCAGGGGGCGGCGTTCCTTGATGGCCACGTCCGCGGCCCGGTGGATCAGGTTGTTGCCCAGGCCGTTGGCGATGGCGGCCAGGCTGGCCATGGAGCAGGGACAGACGATCATGCCCGCGTTGAGCCAGGTGCCGCTGGCCGGCGGGGCGGCGATGTTGTCCTCGTCGTACACGCTGGAGGCGTAGGCGGCCAGGTCGGGCGGGGTGAGGTCTGTTTCCAGGGCCATGACCTTGGCGGCCGCCCGGGACACCACCAGGTGCAGCTCCACGCCGGGGTTGCTGCCCAGTTCGCGGGCCAG
The DNA here is from genome assembly GCA_963666895.2 of Desulfovibrionaceae bacterium. Taxonomy (GTDB): domain Bacteria; phylum Desulfobacterota; class Desulfovibrionia; order Desulfovibrionales; family Desulfovibrionaceae. The sequence goes on from CAXXNS010000009.1 coordinate 192,354, forward strand.
GGACTCGGCATAGGCCATGCCGCTGGCGCCGGTGACGGCCAAAAGGATTCGTTTGCTCATGTTCGAGGTCTACAACGGGGCGTCCTGATTGACAACCCGGCCCGCGCGGGTCAAGTTGTCCTTGACAGCGGCCCGGGCAGCATATAGCCAAGGCCGTTCATGGGCAATTAGCTCAGGTGGATAGAGCGCCAGCCTCCGGAGCTGGAGGCCGCAGGTTCGAGTCCTGCATTGCCCACCATGAAACGCAAGGGGTCGCGCATCGAGCGCGGCCCCTTTTCATATGTGGAACAAGAAAAGGCCGCCCCGATTGGAGCGGCCCTTTGCGTTTCGACTGGGTTGGCGATCAGCCCTTGAATTTCTTCCTCAGGCCGACCAGGCCCAGGAGGCCCGTGCCCAGCAGCCAGACGGCGCCGGGGATGGGAGTGGGAGTTTTAGTTACCATAGCTCCGTACCATGGATGTGCGCCCGGATCCCAGGCTAGAGTGGCATGAAGGTCATGTTTTACTGGAACGCCTGAGTCTAAGTAAATTCTTGCAGCATAATGATATTCAGAGTTATATATTTCATTATATGTTCCACCGAAAATCCAATTGGAACCATAATAGAAATGATCGAATAGCTCGTCAGCGCTGTATGTCCACAGGGCTGCCATTTCGGCATATGATGCCATATGCCATCCATTCCCTAACAAGGAAATAGAATTTATCAGTTCATCATAGGTTTGGCCGAGGAAATTATCTATTGGTTGCCACAGTTGATTGTTCGTCGTGTCCAGTATGGTGCCGTCTCCAAGGTCTTGGAGTGCGGCATTGGCCGTTCCGGCCAACAAGACGAGCATCACCAAAGACAGAACAACCTTTCGCATCACTCCCCTCCTGTAATGCTGTCCCAGGGACAAAAGCCCTGGAAATCACGGGCACGTCATCCCTGGGGTGTATAGTTTTGTGCTTACTGCAAAAAACGTTCTGATATTTGTGTTGGCTGTGATTTCTTAATGTTACTTAATGCTGACCGTAACGGTCTGGATTGGTTTCTCAAAAAATGAGACCTCGATGACCGCGAGGCGTGAATAGGCGGTCTGCGAGCCAGGAACAAACGGCAAGGCCGCAGGTTCGAGTCCTGCATTGCCCACCATGACAAAGCAGGGGCTTACGCGTTGATTGCGCGTGAGCTCTTTTTATTGTCGGGGATGCTGGAACAGATCCTCCACCACGTGCTGGAAGCCGGCCTTGCCCTGGATTTTGTCCGGGGTGAAGGTGCGACAGGCTTGGCAATGAAGAAGATGGGTTCCGTATGCGTCGCACCGGTCCGTGCATCGGTTTCGGTCCGGGGCGTGATATGCTAGTCAACCCGGAAATCATTCGCATCAAGTGGAGGTAGACTCATATGATCGCCAAGAACGTCAGCGAGGTCGAGGGCGCGAGGATCAAGGAAATCACCTACAAAGGCAGGGTGAGCGAGGTGAAAGGCGTGACCATCCGCTGGCTGTCCAAGGTGGGCAAGGATGCCAACGGCCAGCCCGAATACGGGCTGCGGCACTTCACCGTGGATCCCGGCGGCGTCATCCCGGCCCACAATCACTTCTATCTGCAGACCATGTACATCGAGTCCGGCGCGTTTGAGTGCTTCGCCTACGACCCGGACACGGATCAGCCCGTGGCCTCCAAGGTGTGCAAGGCCGGGGACTGGGTCTACACCACGGCCTACGAGCCCCACGGCATGCGGAATATGAGCGACACCGAGCCCGGCACCTTCCTGTGCTGCATCTGCAACGTGTACGAGAATGAGGACGTGGTCTAGGGCCGCAAAAAAGGGGCCGTCCCGAAGGACGGCCCCTTTGCTTTGCCGGTAGAGTGGCGGTTAGCCCTTGAAGCGTCCGCGCAGGCCGAGCAGGCCGAGAAGGCCGGTGCCCAGCAGCCAGACCGCGCCCGGGATGGGGGTCTTGGCGATGGAGATGTCGTCGATGCCGATGCCGTCGTTCGTGTTCACGGTGGTGACGAAGGAAATGGTGTCGAAATCCCAGTCCGAGGTGAGCACGAAATAGAGGTCCGCGGCGTTGCCGGGGTTGCCCGACAGGGTGAAGGTGGCGCTGGCGCCGGTCACGCTGTTGGACACGGTGAAGGTGAAGGTTCCGCCGATGTCGTTGGGATCGATGATGTAGAAACCAAGGGTGTCGGTGGGGGCGAACAGCTCGATGCTGAAGGGATTCTTGACCCCGGCCGTGGTGCCGAAGTTTCCGTCTGAATAGTAATACTGCCCGCCCGGGGTGACGTTGTGCTCACCCGTCTCCGGAGCCTGCACTCCGGTCGTATTCGAGACGTAGCCATTCCCCTTGAGGGTTCCCAGGGACAGGGTGAGGTCGCCCGTGTCGCCGTAGGCGAAGCCGCTCTCAAAGGTTTCCTGGGCGAGGATGCCGTTGGCCAGATAGGAGTTCTCCAGGCTGGAGGCGTCGCCGCCGACACCCCACGTCACGGTGAGGCCGCTGATGGTCGTCGTGTTGTAGGCAAAGGCGGTGCCGGCCATCAGGATAAGGATGAGGGCGGCCAGCGGCAGGAGAATCCGGTATTTATTTAAGGTGGTCATGGTCATCACTCCCGTTGTTGTTCTGGGTCTAGAACAGCAAGGATGGTGCCACGGAAATAAAAGCCAATAGTTATGGATTGTTGCGAAGTTCTGAAACAGACATCCGATGCGAATTCCAAAAAAACAAGATTTTTCAAGCTGGCTCCGGGATGTTTGCCGTGCGCATGGTCGATACCTTGTGGAAAAATCGTGACGAAGCGGTGAAGAACCGTGGCGAATACAAGGCTATCTTGTCGGCAAGGCCATATAAAATAAAGCATCCTAATCGGTTGGCAATGCACACCCGGTGAAAAGCTGGTTCCGACAATCATTACTGGAAAGGTATGCTGATCGATTATGAATGGGACGTAACAGTCCTTATCTTCTCCTCACGACCGATTTTCACATTTTCGGGTTGGGAGGCCAAGCACTTCGGCGTGGCCCATGAAGGAGAAAAGCACTCCTGGAAGTTGCATCAAACAGACTGTAAATAAAGATGATTTTTAGTGGAAATAGCTGAGGCGGTATCAGTCTTGAAAAAATGGACGGGTCCCTAGACCATGAAGGACTTAACCCGGACCCCGTTGAGCATGCCCAGTTTTCCGGTCAGCGCGCCCATTTCGTCCGTGGACGCTTCCACGATCAGGCCGATGACGCTGACTCCCTTTTCACGGAACGGCAGTCCGATTCGACCCACGATGAGCTCCGAATAGGTGGTCAGGATCCCGTTGACCCCGGGCGCTGTCTTGCGTCGGTTCTGAATGAAGATGCCCACGATCCCGATACGTTTTTCCATGACGGTCGCCTCTGTTCTTGTTGTCGGCGGTCTGTGGGATGGCGGGGGAAGGGGGGACAGGAGATAGGTGCGTTTGTTCGGACCTCTCACCCTGGAGCTCAGGCTTCCCCTTGCCGCAGGCCGCGCCGGCGCGTTTTGGTGAGCCGGACTCTATGTTCAATAGTGTTACTTGTCAATATTTCGTAGCACGAACAAGATATAAAAAAAGAAATTCGTATCGTTGTGAATTTTTATCCGCGTTGCGACTGGCTTTGGTGCTTCGGGAGATTGAGCAACCGGGTGCACAGGGCTCCGGCCAAAATCATCCCGGCGATGAGCAGAAATCCTGCGCGGAAGTGCCCGGCATCGCCCAGGTGGCCGAGGACCCAGGGTATGATTCCGATGCCGAACATGATGGACATGGGCGTGATGAGCGACACTGCTGCGTTCCGGGTCTCGGGGCAGAAGATATGGGACAGAGCCGTGAACCCGGCCGGAAAGAAGAGCAGGGCCACCATGGGCTGGAGCACCACCAGCGCGGTCAGCATGCGCCCGGAGGCCAGGCTGAGCCCGGCCAGGGCCAGGGCGTTGAGCAGAAAGGCCAGCCCGGCCACGGGCCGTGCGCCCGCCTTGTCCACCAGCATTCCGGCAAAAAAGGGCATGCCCAGGGACAACAGCCGCGACAGGGCCAGGAGTTGGTTGACCTCGGATCTTGGGCGGCCCAGGTCCGTGAGAAAGAGCGGGAGCATGGAAAAGGGCGAGAAGCTCCCGGCCGCGGCCAGGCAGAAGAACATGGCCAGGAGCCAGAATTGTCCCTGGCCCATGATGCTGGTGACCACGCGCGGGCTCAGGGGGCTGCCCTTGGCCCGGCTGCCCTGGCCGAAGCGCTGGAAGAACAGTCCCATGCCCACCTGGGTCAGGCCCAGGGCCAGCAGGGCCTGCCGCCAACCGGCCAGGGCCAGCACGGCTTCGGCCAGCAGGGGCGCCAGCACGAAGGCAGCGTTGGAGGCCATCTCATGCACGGCCACGCTCTTGCCCCAGTCTTCCCTGCGCACCAGGGCCATGATGGAGGCGATGCCCGAAGGCAGGTAGACCCCGGCCCCGATGCCGATGAAGAACAAGGCCAGACGGAACCAGGCCATGTCCGTGGCCAGGGAGGCAGCGGTCGCGGCCAGGCCCAGGCCCAGGGCCGATGCCGCGATGGTCTTGTGGTGGCCCATGCGGGCGGATACGAATCCGGACGACAAAAGACCTGCGGCGTTGCCCACGGCGATGAACAGGAAGAATCCCCCGGCGGTTCCGTGTGTCAGGCCCAGGTCCGCCTCCACCGCGGGCAACAGCGGCGCCAGCATGATGCGGGACATGAAGTTGAGGAAGAAGACGCCGCTGAGCAGTGCCAGGGGCGGCAGGGCCCTGCGGAAGGGGAGGCCGAGGTGCTGTTCCATATGATATGGTATCTTTTTCGTGTTACCTTTTTATGAAAAAGTATTCACCGGTGGTCGCAGGGGTCTACCCTTGATCCACACGCAGGGCAAGCCTGTTTCGGAAAAGGTGGGGTCAGTCCAGGAAGGCCAGGACGCCTGGATGCTGGTCCAGGTAGGCGGACAATACCTCCACGCCGATGAGGGGCGTGGGCGACAGGGGCAGGGGGTGGACCTTGTGCCGTTGGAACAGGGGCCCGGTCTCGTCCCATACACTGTCCGGGGCGACCTTGTTCATGATCACCGCGTTGAGGTGGATGTCCATTTCCGCGAGCTGGGCCTCCACCCGCTGGGCCTCTGCGAACGAGAGCTTGTCCGGATTGACTACGATGTTGATGGCGCAGGACTCGGGATTCCTGAACAGGGCCTCCACTTCGCTGAAGAAGTTCTGCTGATCCGAGAGCTTGCAGGTGAGCTTGTCGCGCTCGATTTCCTTTTTGCCCAACTGGATTCGGGTGATGATTTCCTTTTTCTCAAGGATGGTCCGCCGCAGTTCGAGCAATTGGCGCACCCAAAGCAGGGACAGGCTGGGCAGGTGGAAGAATTTCATGCTCAGGGCCGTGGGCGGCATGTCGAAGATGATGACGTCGGCGTCCCGACCCAACTCGCGGTAGTGGCGGAAGGCCAGCAGCAGGGCGTACTCCTCGATGCCCGGGGAGTGCTTGATGATGTTCAGGTGTTTTTCCAGGTTGAAGGCCGTGTGGTAGGTATAGGTGCGGCGCATCTGGTCTTCGACGCCGCGCAGGTACTCGGTCATCCAGTGGTCGATGTCGGCCTGGGCCACCTTCATGTTGGGGGCCATCTCCCTGGGCTTGGGACCCAGGTCGCAGTCGAAGATGTCGCACTGGTTGTGGGCCGGATCCAGGGACACCAGGAGCACCTTCTTGCCCGAGCGGGTCAGGTGCAGGGCGGACAGGGAACTGGTGGTGGACTTGCCCACACCACCCTTTCCGGCATGGAAATAGTATCGCGGAGTGTTGTTGGTCATGGCTTGCGGGGGTCGTGCTGGAGGTTGGCTCGCGGGATCTCGGTCACAGGCACTCGAACATGGAGAAGAGGTCGGCCAGGGGATCGCTGGCCGTGCAGACGCGGTTCATCATGATCGTCAGTTCGTTTTCCATGTGCGGGAGCAGTTCCAGGGTCAGGTGCATGGGCGGGGCCTGGATGCCCACGAAGGAGCCCAGCACCAGGACGCTGAAGATGTTTTCCAGCTCCCGGGTTTCCCATTCCAACTGCTCGGTGATTCGGTGGCGGTTGATCTCGTCGTAGAGGCGGAAGAACCGCTTGATGCGGTCCCAGACCGCGGTGAGCAGGTTCATTCCGTGGGTCCGCCGTCGGAGGGAACGCGGAACAGGCGCATCTCGTGCGCCACCCGGGTCCGGGACGGGAAATAGTAGTAGGCGGCGTAGAGCGCGGCCAGGAAGGATCCGCCGAAGTGGAATTGGCTGACTGCGCAGACGTAGGCCGCGGCCGCGAAATAGGCCGAGAGCAGGCCCACGGTCAGGGCGGACAGCTCAAAGGACAGAAAGCGGTCCGCGGGCACGGACTTTTCCTTGGCCACGGACTTCACGAACCGGTCGCGGAGAAAGAGCGGCAGGGCCAGGGCGAAGGCCACGGCTCCGATGAAGGCCGCCGGGCCGGTGGTCTCCGGCGCCAGGGGCGCGGGCGGGGTGGCCAGGTTCCTGAAAGCGGCCCATCCCAGGAGCACGACGGCCGCCGGGAGCAGGATCAGGAGATAGCGCTTGAACAGGGCCTTGCGGATGCCGTCCGTGTCCATGAAGTTCCTTTTGTTGCCTGTTGAAAGGGCCCGGCCGGAACGAACTCCGACCGGGCCCTGTTGTTACATTCTCTCAAGGAATCCGTCTAGGACACTGTGGCGGTGTCTCCGGTCTTGGTCTTGAAGAACCGGAACAGGCCTTCCAGGATGACCCAGCACGACACCACGAAGACCACCATGTTGATGATCTCGAGCAGGATCTTGTCGCCGGCCATGTACATGCCCTGGTTGATGAGGATGGCCCACAGGGTCATGCCGGCCAGAGCGACCGCCGGCAGGCCCGAGACGACCCAGGCCAGACCGCCGCGCCGCTTCAGGTACACGGTGATGGTGGTCAGCACCAGGGCGGCCAGGATCTGGTTGATGCAGCCGAACAGCGGCCACAGGGACAGGGCGCCCTTGCCGTCCGCGCCCGAGGAGAAGGCCAGGGCGCCGGCCAGGATCACGGCCACGGCGGTGCAGAAGTAGCGGTTCTTGAACACGGAGATGGAGTCGCCCAGCAGTTCGGTGAGCACGTAGCGCTGGATGCGGGTGGCGGTGTCCATGGTGGTTCCGGCGAAGGAGGCCACGAACACGCCCATGACGGCCAGGGCCCAGCTGTGCGGGATGCCGATTCTTTCGATCATGTTTGCGGCGCCGTACACAAAGGCCGAAACCTTGGAGCCCAGGCCCGCGGCGGCGGCCCAGGAGGCGTAGTGGTTGGTCCAGGCCTCGATGCCCAGCAGGGTTGCGCCGTCCTTGGTGGTGTAGCCCAGGCCGATGCCCGCGGCCACGGCGATGATGACCAGGGTGGCCAGCACGCCTTCGGTGATCATGCCGCCGTAGCCCACGAACAGGGAGTCTTCCTCATTGCGCACCTGCTTGGAGGTGGTGCCGGAGGAGACCAGGGCGTGGAATCCGGAGATGGCGCCGCAGGCGATGGTGATGAACAGGAAGGGGATCATGCTCGGTGCGCCCTCGGGATGCGCCTGCACGGTCGGGGCCACGAGGTCCATTCCGCCCGTGGCGAAGGAGGCCGCGAACACGCCGGCCACCATCAGGGCCAGGGCGATGAGCAGCTGGTGCGAGTTGATGTAGTCGCGGGGCTGCAGGAGCAGGGTCACCGGCAGGGTGGAGGCGATGTAGGCGTAGATCAGGAGGAGCACGGTCCAGACGCCCGTGGGCGGCATGCCGCCGATGGCGGGCATCGTGATGGGCGCGTACACGCCGATGACCACGGTCACGTACATGGCGACCACGGCCAGGATGGACAGCAGGGTGACGTTCCCGCCCTTCTTGTAGATCATCCAGCCCAGGACCATGGCGATGGGCACCTCGATCCACACCGGCAGGACCGAGGCCGGGTACATGTTGAAGATGACCGCGATGACCAGGCCGAAGATGGCCGTGACGATCAGCAGGTCCAGGAAGACCACGATGAAGAAGAAATACTTGGTGCGCGGGCTGATGTACTTGCTGGTGTACTCGGACACGGACTTGCCCTGGTTGCGCATGGACAGGATCAGGGCGCCGAAGTCATGCACCGCGCCCATGATGATGGAGCCCAGGAAGACCCAGAGCAGGGCCGGGAGCCAGCCCCATATGATGGCGATGGCCGGGCCCACGATGGGGCCGGTGCCGGCGATGGAGGTGAAGTGGTGGCCGAAGATGATTTCCTTCCTGGTGGGAACGAAGTCCACTCCGTCCTCGAATTCGACCGAGGGTACGGTGGCCTCTTTGGACAGGCCGAAAATTTTCTTGCCAACGAAACGCCCGTACAGGGCGTACATGACAAGATACCCCACGAATGACACTACCATGATCAACATGGAGTCCATTGAATCCCCCTTTGTTTGAAGTGAACCTCCGTCCGATGGTCACGCATGCCCGGATCGAACCGGGATCGGACTTGCCGGGGACTATAGAAAAATGTGGGGCCGGTAACAATAATACTCGGCGGGAATGCGCTTTTGGGGCCTTGGAATGCACATTCAGCCCCCTGAAATGCGCGGGTGTCAGTTGCGGGATTGGGGCACCGTGAAGGTGACGCGGGTGCCCTGGCCGGGCTTGGAATCGATGTTAAGCTTGTGCCTGGGTCCGTAGATCTGCTCCAGGCGGCGGTCGCAGTTGCGCACCCCCACGTGATCCTCTCCGGCGTATTCGCCCTGGCCGTTGAGGATGTCCTGGACACGGGACTTGTCCATGCCCACGCCGTCGTCCTCCACCTCCACCTTGAGCGAGCCGTTGTTGCGGGTCACGCGCAGGATGACCAGCCCGCCCTCGTCCCGGCCCAGGATGCCGTGCTTGACCGAGTTCTCCACCAGGGGCTGGATGACCAGGGGCGGGATGAGGCAATCGTCCAGGCCGCGTTCCAGCTCGATATGGGCCTGGATGCGTTCTCCGAAGCGGGCCTGCTCGATCTCCAGGTAGGAGCGCACCTGCTCGAGCTCGCGTTTGAGCGGGGTCAGGTTGGCGTCGGCTTCCAGGTTGCGGCGCAGGTAGCGGGCCAGTTCGGACAGCAGGGATCTGGCCCGGCCCGGCTTGGTGCGGCAGAAGGACGAGATGGTGTTCAGGGCGTTGAACAGGAAGTGCGGGTTGATCTGGGCCTGGAGCCTGCGGATTTCGGCTTCGGCCAGGAGCTGGTTGTTGATCTGGATGTCCTCCAGTTCCAGCTGGGTGGAGAAGAGTTCAGCCAGGCCCCGGGCCAGCTCGAAGTGCACCTCGTCCAGGACGATGTCCTCGGTGCCGTAGAGCTTGAGGCAGCCGGCGATGGTGTCGCGCTTGCGCACCGGGATGATCACGGCCGATGTCAGGCGGCAGCTGCGCTCGTCGCAGCCGATGTGCTCCGCGCCCTTGACGAACATGGGGGAGCCTGTGCGGAGCACCCTGGCCGTGGCTTTGGTGCGCAGAGGCTCGCCCGGGATGTGGTGGTCGTCGCCCACGCCCACGTGGGCCAGGACCTTGGTGGTGTCCGTGAGGGCCACCGCGGCCACGGGCACACGGTCCCAGATGATCCGGGCCGTGGCCAGGGCGGATTCCCGGTTCAGGCCGGACCGCAGATGGCCCACGGTCTTGTTGGCGATGGTCAGAATCTGGCTGATGCGGTTGGACTCGCGGCGGCTGCGTTGCTGGAAGAAGATGTGCAGGACCTGGACGAAGAGCACGGCCCCGAAGGTGTTGACCACGATCATGGGGATGGAGATGACCTGGACCAGGGCCACGGCCTGCTCAAAGGGCTTGGCCATGGTCAGGACCATGATCTGGTGCACGGTCTCGCCCACCAGCCCGATGGCCAGGGCGGCCCGCCAGTTCAGGTTGTTGCCCTTGAGCCGGGTGGAGATGTAGCCCGCGGCCACGCCTTCCAGGACGGTGGCCAGGGAGCAGGGGATGGTGCTGAACCCGGTGGGGTCGATGAGGAAGCGGTGCAGTCCGGCGATGAGACCGGCGCCCGTGCCCACGAAGGGCCCGCCGAACAGCCCGGCCGTGATGACGTACACTCCGCGCAGGTTGGCGTAGGAGCCCAGGACCACGTTGCCGGTGTAGGTGCCCAGGATGCCGAAGCAGCCGAAGATGGCGGCCAGGAGCCAGCGGTACTTGCGTTCGGGCCTGCGGACCACGCCCAGCTTGGACATGGGAGTGAGCATGAGCAGGAACAGGCCGATGGCCAGCACGCCGCCTACCCGCTCGATGAGCGACATGAGCAATTGCAGGATGTTCTCGAACATGGCGCGTCTCGTCCCCTACAGTCCGAGCATCTGCTTGAAGTCCTTGACCCGTCCTCGGCTCAGGGTCAGCTCGGTGGCGTTGTCGTCGCCCAGGACCAGGCAGTAACGGCCGCCGGTCCATGGGGCGTATTCCCTGATGTGGTCCAGGTTGACCACCATCTTGCGGTTGATCTTCATGAACGGCAGGTTGTCCAGCCGTTCCAGGAGCTCGTCCAGGCTGGCCAGGCCGTGGCAGGGCAGGGTGTCGTCCCGGAGGTGGATGAGCATCTTTCGGCCGGTGATCTCGCAATAATAGACGTCCTGGGCGTTGACGATCTGGATGCGGCCGCCCCGTTCCACGGTGATCCGCTCGCACAGGGCGGGCTGGCGCATGGACTCGGCCACTCGGGCCAGCCGCTCCCGGGCCGGGGAGGGCTCTCCGCGCCGGGCCAACTGCTCGCGGACCCGCTCCATGCACACCCGCAGCCGTTGCTCGCCCACGGGCTTGAGCAGGTAGTCCAGGGCGTTGTCCTCGAAGGCGCGCACCGCGTAGCGGTCGTAGGCGGTGACGAAGACGAACAGGGGCGGGTCGGCCAGGCACAGGGACTGGTGCACCACGTGGAAGCCGTTCTCCCCGGGCATCTGGATGTCCAGGAAGACCAGGTCCGGCGTGTGGGCGCGGATGTTGGACAGGGCCTCGGCCGCGTTCTGGGCCTGGCGGACCTGGACGTCGGGGTAGCTCTCCAGGAGGTAGACGAGCTCGTCCCGCGCCGGTGGTTCGTCGTCGACTATGAGGGCCTGGATCATGGCAGGAGGCTACTCAACGCCCTGTCAGGCTGTCAACGCCATCGGAGAAGGAGGCCGGTTGACAATGCTTTGGCCCCGGCCCATCATCCGGCCCCGGAGGGGATTCATGGACAATTTCGCCATGCTGGGCGGTTGCTTCGCCCTGGGCTTCATTCTGCGCCGTTTGCGCCTGGTTCCGGAAAACGCGGTGGTCACGGTCAACGTACTGGTCATCTACGTGTCCCTGCCCGCGGTGGCCCTGACCTATGTCCATTCCATGCACGTGAGCGCGGAGCTGCTGGCCCCGGCCCTCATGGGTTGGGTTGTGTTCTTCGCGGGCTGGGGGCTGTTCAGCCTGGCGGGCCGCCGCCTGGGCTGGAGCCGCAAGCGGGTGGCCTGCCTGGCCCTGACCGCGGCCCTGGGTAACACCTCGTTCGTGGGCCTGCCCATGATCGAGGCCTTCTACGGCCTGGAGTGGACCGGCGTGGGGCTCATCGTGGACCAGGGCGGCAACTTCATGACCCTCTGCGTGGTGGGCATCGCTTTGGCCGCGGCCACCTCGGGCCAGAGCCTGCCCAAGCGGGAGATCGCCCGCCGGGTGCTGACCTTTCCGCCCTTCCTGGCCGTGCTCCTGGCTTTGGCCCTCATGCCCGTTGACTACCCGGCCTGGCTCGAGTCCGCCTTGGGTCGCGTCGGGGCCACCCTGTCCCCCCTGGCCCTGTTGTCCGTGGGCATGACCGTGCGTTTCAACGCCCTGAAGGGGCGGGCCACCCCCCTGGCCATCGGACTGGCCTACAAGATGCTTCTGGCTCCCCTCATTATCCTCGGCCTGTACGTGGGCGTACTGGGCCTGTCCGGCACCCTGGTGCAGGTGACCATCTTCGAGGCGGCCATGCCCCCCATGGTCATGGGCGGCATCGTGTGCATGCAGTACGATCTGGAGCCCGAGCTGGTAGGCCTGTTGCTGGGCGTGGGCATCCCCGTGTGCTTCGCCACGGCGGCGGGCTGGTACTGGCTGTTGCTGTGGGTCTGATCCCGGGTTGCCTCGCACCCCAGGAAAAGGGTATGGAATTTGGTACGCGGCAACGGGCCTTTTTGGGTTACAACTTATAGTCAAAATTAGATATTTTTCAAAACCAAATCATTGGAGGCGTCATGGGCGTTGACATGAAGGATGTTCGGGAAAACGCGCGCAAGTTGCTTGATCCGGCCTGTCGGGTCTGCCGGGTCTGCGACGGCAAGGCCTGCCGGGGCCAGGTGCCGGGCATGGGCGGAGTAGGCACGGGCACGTCCTTCACCGCCAACGTGGACGCCCTGGCCGCGGTGAAGTTCAACATGCGCCTGGTCCACGACGTGGAGGAGCCGGACACCTCGGTGGACGTGTTCGGCCGCACCCTGAGCCTGCCGGTCCTGGCCGCGCCCATCGGCGGGGTGCAGTTCAACATGGGCGACTGCATCAGCGAGGAGGACTACCTGCGCGCCAAGTTCGAGGCCTGCGCGGAGTTCGGCACCCTGTGTTGCGGGCCCGACGGCGTCCCGGACTTCATCCATCAGCCCGCCTTCAAGCTCATCAACGAGCTGGGCGGGAAGGGCATCCCGTTCATCAAGCCCTGGGCCGACGAGGAATTGTTCGTGAAGATGGACAAGGCCAAAGAGATCGGGGCCGAAATCATGGGCATGGACATAGACGCGGCCGGGCTCATCACCCTGAAGCTCATGGGCCGTCCCGTGACCCCCAAGTCGCCCAAGAAGCTGGCCGAGATCATCAAGCGCTGGGGCGGTCCTTTCATCCTCAAGGGGGTCATGACTCCGGACGAAGCCAAGCTGGCCAGGGACGCCGGAGCCGCGGCCATCGTGGTCTCCAACCACGGCGGCCGGGTCATGGACCACACTCCGGGCACGGCGGCCGTGCTGCCGGCCGTGGCCAAGGCGGTGCAGGGTGATGATATGAATGTGCTGGTGGACGGCGGCGTACGCACCGGCGCGGACGTGCTTAAGATGCTGGCCCTGGGCGCGGACGCGGTCATGATCGGCCGTCCCTTCTCCATCGCCTCGGTGGGCGGGGGCAAGGAAGGCGTGCTGGCCTACCTGGCCCAGCTCCAGGGCGAGCTCAAGCAAGCCATGGTCATGACCGGCACGGCCAAGGCCTCCAAGGTGGACGCTTCCATTCTGTACTAGGCCTGTGCCAGGGAGCCTCAGGCCGAGGGACGGCTGAGGTCGTAGTGCTTCATGAGGGCGTAGATCCGGGCCCTGGAGAGCCCGGAAATGGTACACGCCTTGCGCATGTTTCCGCCGGTGCGGTGGAGCAGTTCCTTGAGGTATTGCTTTTCGAAGTGGGCCAGGGCTTCGGCCCGGCCCTGGCGGATGTCTGGCAGTTCCTGGTCCGCTTTGTACCTTGCCTGTTTCGGGGGCTCGTCCTTGTGGGCGTGCCGGTGCTCCACCCCGGCCCGGGCCATTTGGGCCCGGATGTGGGTGGGCAGGTGGCGGGGGTACAGGATGGCCTCGTTGCCGGCCATGGACACGGCCTGGTCGATGGCGTGGAACAGTTCGCGCACGTTGCCGGGCCAATGGTACTGCATGAGGGCTTCCAGGAAGTCCGGCGAAAAGCCCTTGCGGGGCAGGCTCAGCCGGTGGCAGATGCTGCCGATGTAGTTGCAGGTCAGTTCGTTGATGTCGTCGGCGATGATTTTCAGGGGCGGCAGCAGGAGACTGAAGCCCTGCAGCCGGAACAGCAGGTCGCTGCGGAAGCGGTCCTTCGCCACCATGGCTTCCAGGTCGCGGTTGGTGGCCGCCACCAGCCTGAAGTCCGAGATGTCCTCGCGGGTGGCGCCCACGGCCCGGTAGCGTCGGGTCTCGATGACCCGCAGAAAGACTTTTTGCACGCTCATGGGCAGTTCGCCCACCTCGTCCAGGAACAGGGTCCCGCCGTGGGCCTGGCGCACAAGCCCCTCGGCCTTGGCGTCCGCGCTGGTGAAGGCGCCCTTTTCGTGGCCGAAGAGCACCGACTCGGCCAGGGTGGAGGGCAGGGCGGCGCAGTCCACCACCACGAAGGCCCGGTCGCTGCGCGGGCTGTTCTCATGCACGGCCCGGGCGAAGAGCTCCTTGCCCGTGCCGGTCTCGCCGGTGATGAGCACGTTGGCTTCGCTGATGGCCGCCTGGGCCACCTGGTCCAGGGCCGCCTGCAAGGGCTTGGAGTTGCCGATGATTTCGCCGCGTTTCAGGGCCACGGTGCGGGTCAGGGGGGCCGCGCTCCGGTAGCCCGCGATGCGCTCGATGACCACGGCCAGCCGGTGCAGGCTGGGGGGCTTGGTGAAGTAGTTCCAGGCTCCGGCCCGGATGGCCTGTTCGGCCAGGTCCTGGGAGCCCTGTCCGGCCATGACCACCACTTCGGGGGCCGAGCCGCAGTTGGTGATACGCCCCAGGTTGGAGATGATGTCGCCTTGGGAGAGGTTGTCGGCCAGGAGCACCACGTCCCACGCCTCGGTCTCCAGGCGGCGCATGGCCTGGGGCATGGTTGCGCAGTCGCAGGTTTCAAACCCACGCTGGCGTACGCTTTTGGTCAGCTTCGCCCGGAAAGGCTCGTCGCTGTCGATGATGAGCACGCGGGCCATGGCAGGTTCCCCCTCCTCGCCGGACCGGGGCCCGGCCGTCTGTTCCCTTGCCATCATCCCGTAAGGTTTAGGGTCAATTCTACCCTTATCCCCGCTAAAGACAACCTGTCAATGTTGTTTATAAGCGGGGAAATTGCCGACTTCCGTACTCTGAATAACGGCCATGGAATAAGACGTTGTCTTGTGCCGCAAGACAGTGGGCGCTGATGGGTCAAGAAAAAGTTAAGAGAGTAAGTGCTCCCTCGCAGGCCCTGGTATGAGCCTTTGAATGACAATTTTGTCTCTTGTCTCTTTCCGGGCGTCCAGCCGGGTGAGACAAGTCGTGCGGGGCGAGACGTTTTACCCATGATTTCGGGCCGTTTTATTCCTTCTGAAAAATCAAGCGATCCATTCATTGGCCTCATACCAATGAAAATTTTCACCCCGGCACGCTTCTTGACTAGGGGCGTAGTGAGTGCGGAGAGCGCCGGTTTCGGGCGGAAGGGTGGAAACCGGAAGGCAACCGGCCGAAAAAAACGCCAAAAACGGTCGGAAAAGTCGAAAGGCGGCAGAACCGCCGAGTCTCCAAGTCACTTGGCGAGGCCGCGATCCGGTGGTGAACCGCCGGAAGGAGGGGACGGCCCTTGAAGCGGAGAAAATGGGATTCGGAAACCAAGGCCAGGATCGTATTGGAGGGCCTGCTGGGAGGCCAGGTGACCGACATTTGCCAGCAGTACCGCATCAGGCCCGGGCAATACTACAAATGGCGGGACCATTTTCTCAACCATTGCGCCCGCGTGTTCGAGGGCCCGCCAAAACCGCCCAACCACGCCGCCCTGGTGGCGGAGAACGAAAAACTGAAGCGGCTCGTGGGCGAATTGGCCCTGGAGCTGAACACCAAGGACAACTAAGGGGGTATCGGGCATGTCCAAGCGAATCGGCGTCTACGTCTGCCATTGCGGCACCAATATCGCCGGCAAGGTGGATTGCCGGGCGGTGGCCGAGCACGCCACGGGCCTCAAGGACGTGGTGGTGGCCCGGGACTACCAGTTCATGTGTTCGGACCCGGGTCAGGACCTGATCATCAACGACATCCGGAACATGGGACTGGACCGGGTCGTGGTGGCCTCCTGCTCGCCCCGGCTGCACGAGAAGACTTTCCAGAAGGCCTGCGCCAGGGCCGGGCTCAATCCCTATCTTTTGCAGCACACCTGCATCCGTGAGCACTGTTCCTGGGTGACCAAGGACCCGGACGAGGCCACGGAAAAGGCCAAGCACCTCATCGGCGCGGCCGTGGACCGGGTGTCCTACCACCAGAAGCTCTATGAGCGGGAGGTCGGTGTCCTGCCCGACGTCATGGTGGTCGGCGCGGGCATCGCGGGCATCCAGGCCGCCCTGGACATTTCCAAGTCCGGCCACCGGGTGCATCTGGTGGAAAAGTCACCCAGCATCGGCGGGCACATGGCCCAATTCGACAAGACCTTCCCCACCCTGGACTGCGCGGCCTGCATCTCCACCCCCAAGATGGTGGCCGTGGCCCAGGAGTCCAACATCAACCTGATGACCTATTCCGAGGTCACGTCCGTTGAGGGTTTCGTGGGCAACTACCAAGTCACGGTGCGCCACAAGCCCCGCTACGTGGATATGACCAAGTGCACCGGCTGCGGCACCTGTCTGGAAAAGTGTCCGACCAAGGTCTTGAGTGAGTTCGAAGAGGGCATCGGATTCAGAAAGGCCATCTATAGGAATTCGCCCCAGGCCGTGCCCGGTACTCCGGTCATCGACGCCGAGCACTGCAAGAAGTTGACAAAGGGCAAGTGCGGGGTGTGCGAGAAGTTCTGCCCCACCGGGGCCATCGATTATGAGCAGGAAGAGACCCTGGAACATTTCGAGGTGGGCAGCATCGTCCTGGCCACGGGCTACGACGCCATGGACCCCACCCCGCTCACCGAGTACGGGTTCGGCCGCTATCCCGAAGTCTACACGGCCCTGCAGTTCGAACGCCTCAACAACGCCACCGGCCCCACGGGCGGCAAGATATTCATGAAGGACGGTCGGTCGCCCGAATCGGTGGCCATCATCCATTGCGTGGGTTCGCGCGACAAGAACTACCACGAATACTGCTCGCGCACCTGCTGCATGTACGCGCTCAAGTACGACCACCTGCTCAAGGACAAGGTGGGGCACCACGTCAAGGTGACCAACTTCTACATCGACATGCGTTGCTTCGGAAAGGGCTACGAGGAATTCTACGAGCGGGTGCAGAAGGAGGGCGTGACCTTTATCCGGGGTCGCCCGGGCGAGGTCACGGACAAGGCCCGGACCCCGGAGGAGGAGGGCAAGCTCATCGTGGTCGGCGAGGACACCCTTCTCGGGCGCACCATGCGCGTGCCCGTGGACATGGTCATTCTGTGCACGGCCATGGAGTCGCGCCCGGACACCACCGAGGTGGCCCGCGTCTTCGGCATCGCCCAGGGAAAGGACGGTTTTTTCCTGGAAGAGCACCCCAAGCTGGGACCGGTCTCCACGGCCACGGACGGGGTCTTCCTGGCCGGGACCTGCCAGGGGCCCAAGGACATCCCGGACGCCGTGGCCCACGCCTCGGGCGGAGCGGCCCAGGCATTGGCCCTGGCCGCGCGCGGCCGGGTGGCCATCTCCCCGACCACCAGTTGGATCAACCCGGACGTCTGCGTGGGCTGCCGCGTCTGCGTGGGGCTCTGCGCCTACTCGGCCATCGAATTCGACGAGCGGCGCATGATCGCCGTGGTCAACGAGGCCATGTGCAAGGGTTGCGGCTCCTGCGCCGGGTATTGCCCGTCCGGGGCGGCCCAGATCAAGCACTTCAACGAGAAGCAGATATTCGGCGAACTGGAGGGGCTGCTCGTGGAGCCGCCGCCCGTCGAGGTGGTGGACGATGAATCACTGCACGAGGCACCGCCCGAGCACGTGGCCGACCTGGCCGGACAGGCGTCCGGCAACCCGGCCTGAACCGAGAGGAAGCGGAGGATAATATGGACGCCCAAACGGCCCACGTCGAGACTCCCAGCCCCGAAGCGGGCGCGCCCGTGTCCGCCGGAGCGGAGGCGGGGTTCGAGCCCACCATCGTGGCATTCGTCTGCAACTGGTGCACCTACACCGCGGCCGACCTGGCCGGCACCTCACGCATGGTCCAGCAGCCCAACCTGCGGCTGGTGCGCATGATGTGCACCGGCATGGTGGACCCCAAGTACATCATCAAGGCCCTGCTGTCCGGCGCGGACGCCGTGCTGGTCAGCGGCTGCCACCCCGGGGACTGCCACTACATCAACGGCAACTACAAGGCCCGGCGGCGGGTCAAGCTTCTCAAGGACATCCTGCCCATGTTCGGCATTGACGAACGCCGCCTGCGGCTGACCTGGGTCGGAGCCAGCGAAGGCAACGAGTTCGCGGCCACGGTCAACGGACTGGTCAGCGAGATTCGGGATCTGGGGCCCATCGAGACCCGGCGCCTCAAGGTGCTTTAAAAGGAGGATGCGTCATGGCCACCACCGCCAAGTTGCCGGTCAAGGACAATAACCCGGTCGCCGCCGTGCAGGACTTCCTGCGCAAGCTTCTGGAGCACGGGGATATCGGCGGCGTGCTCGTGCCCATGCACCTGGGCGGGGGCATGCCCATGCCCACCCTGGTCACGGACCCGGAGGAGCTGGCCCAGGCCGATCCCCTGGCCCCGGCCTTCCCGCTCAACGGCGCCAAGATCGTGGCCCGGCTGACCCACGGCGTGTCCGGGCGACGCTTGGCCGCGGTGCTGCGGTCCTGCGAGATCCGGGCCTTCATGGAACTGGTCAAGCTCAACCAGGGCAGCCTGGACGAGGTGGTCATCATCGGCCTGGACTGCCTGGGGGCCTACCAGAACCACCACTACCAGCGCTTCAAGGGGGACGAGGATCCCATCCAGATCACCCTGGGCTTTTTGGGCAAGACCGGCGGAGCCAAGGAAACGGCCCGGGACGGGTACGACATCTCCGAGGCCTGCCGGGCCTGCGAATTTCCCGCTCCCATGAGCGCGGACCTGACCATCGGCGTGGTCGGGGTGGACCTGACCGACTATCTGCCGGTCATGGCCGATACCCCGCGCGGCGAGGCCCTGCTGGCCGACATCGGCATCGAGGACTGGCCGCCCCACGAGGCGCGCGATAAGGCCCTGGCCGACCTGGTGGCCAAGCGCACCGAGTACCGGGACGCCATGTTCGAGCGCACGGCCCAGGCCACGGGCACCCTGGAAAATCTGGCCACGTATTTGTCGGGCTGCGTCAACTGCTACAACTGCCGGGTGGCCTGCCCGGTCTGCTACTGCAAGGAGTGCGTGTTCGTCACCGACGTGTTCGACCACAAGCCCTGGCAGTACCTGGGCTGGGCCCAGCAGAAGGGCATGCTCAAGATGCCCACGGACACGGTCTTCTACCACCTGACCCGCATGGCCCACATGTCCACGGCCTGCGTGGGCTGCGGCCAGTGTTCCAACGCCTGCCCCAACGACGTGCCGGTGATGGAGCTCTTCCGCATGGTGGCCAACAAGACCCAGGCCGGGTTCGACTACCAGCCGGGCCGCAGTCTGGACGAGCCGCCACCCCTGAGCGTGTTCAAGGAGAACGAGTTTCAGGAAGTGGTCTCGCACCTGGGCTAGGAGGAAATCGCTATGCGCAAGGAATACGGAGCATTGGTGGTCGGGGCCGGCATCGGCGGCATCCGGTCCGCCCTGGACCTGGCCGTGTCCGGGCACAAGGTCGCCCTGGTGGACAAGCGCCCAGGCGTGGGGGGCATCCTCATGCAACTGGACCACCAGTTCCCCAGCGACAACTGCGGGATGTGCAAGATGCTGCCGCTCATGGCCCGGGACTCCTCCAGCCAGTACTGTCTGCGCAAGGGGCTCTTCCACGACAACATCGACATCTACCTGTCCACCGAGCTGGAGAATCTGGAGGGCGACCCGGGGCAGTTCCTGGCCACCCTGACCCAGCGCTCTCCCCTGGTGGACCCGCACAAGTGCATCAGCTGCGGCGAGTGCGCCAAGGTCTGTCCGGTGCGCGTGCCCAGCGAGTTCAACGCCGGGCTCACCGAGCGCAGCGCGGTCTACCTGCCCATTCCCTACGCCATCCCCAACCACTACGTGGTGGACCTGGACAACTGCGCCCGCTGCTGGCAGTGCTTCGAGACCTGCCCGACCGGGGCCATCAACTTCCACCAGGACGACCGGGCCGATTTCCGCATCCTGGCCGTGGCCGAGGAGCAGGAAGTCCGGGATCAGGTGGCCAAGTGGACCGATCTGGCCGGGTTCCCGGTGGACGTGGTGACCACGGGCGGGGACGTGCTGGACAAGTTGTCCGAGGCCGCCTCGGCCATGGCCGCGGGAGAGAAGGGCTACGGCCTGCTCATCCTGGACCTGGCCATCACGGACACCGATCCCGAGCGCGTCCTGACCCGGGCCCGTGAGCTGAATCCGGACATGCCCGTGGTGCTCATGGCCAAGCCCGAGAACCAGGAGCGGGCCGAGAGCATGGTCCGCGAGGGGGCCCGCGACTGGATCGCCAAGCCCCTGGACGAGCGGACCTTCATCCCCTGGCTGGACAAGCTCCACGTGCGCCTGGCTTCGGACCGCACCCTGCGGTTCGAGGTGGGGGCCGTGGTTCTGGCCTGCGGGTTCGACTGCTACGACCCCACCCCGGTGGGCGACGTGCTGGGCTACGGGACCTACCCGGGCGTGGTCACGGCCCTGGAGTTCGAGCGCATGCTTTCCTCCACCGGCCCGGACGGCGGGCCCCGGCGCGAGGGCGGCACGGTCCGCCTGGAGCGCGAGGACGGCAAGCCCATCCGCCGCATCGCCTGGCTCCAGTGCGTGGGCTCCCGCGACATCCAGAAGAACGCGGACTACTGCAGCTCCATCTGCTGCATGTTCTCCATCAAGGAGGCCCTGCTGGCCAAGAAGGTCCTGGGCCCGGAGGTGGAGGCGTCCATCTTCTACATGGACATGCGGACCTTTGGAAAGGACTTCCATCGCTACCGCCTCAACGCCGAGCAGGAGCAGGGCGTGCATTTCATCCGCTCCCGGCCCCATTCCATCATCACGGACCGCGAGGGCGGACTGATCGTGGGCTGGTTCGGCGAGGACGGCAAGCAGCACGAGGACCCCTTCGACCTGGTGGTCCTGGCCGTGGGCGCGCGGCCTCCGCGCGGCATGGCCAAGCTGGCCCAGGCCGCGGACATCGAGGTCCTGGACAACGGCTTCGTGTCCACCCAGTACTTCTCCCCGGCCCGGACCAGCCGCCACGGCGTGTTCGCGGGCGGGGCCTTCGGCGCACCCAGGGACATCGCGGAATCGGTCATCCAGGCCGGGGCCGCGGCCCAGGGCGCGGCGCGGCTCATCAAGATCCACGACTTCCTGGCCGGACTGGCCAGGGAGCCCGAGCCCGAGTACCCGGACGTGTCCCGCCAGTCCCCCAAGGTGCTGGTGGCCATCTGCACCTCCTGCCCGCTCCTGGAGACGGGTGTGGACCTGGAGCGGCTGGCCACGCGCCTGGAGCGGCTGCACACGGTCTGCCACGTGTCCCGGGTGGGCTCGGCCTGCACGGGCGAGGGCTGGGGCGAGATCGAGCGGCTGGCCGCAGAGATGAAGCCCAACCGCATCCTCATCGGGGCCTGCATGCCCTACGCCTACGTGCCCAAGCTCAAGGAGCTGGGCAGGGCCATCGGGCTCAACCCGGCCCTCATGGACGTGGTGGACATCTACACCCCGACCTTCCCCTCGAACCAGCCCCCGCACGGGCTGGACAATGAGGTTTACTCCTCCCTGGCCACGGCCGTGGCCCGCCTGCAGGGGGCCGATCCCGTGCCGCCGCCGGTGACCGTGGACGTGGCCAAGCACGCCCTGGTGGTGGGCGGCGGCCTGGCCGGCATGACCGCGGCCGTGGCCATCGCGGACCACGGTTTCGGGGTCTGCCTGGTGGAGCAGGAGGAGGAACTGGGCGGCCTGGCCATGCGGCTGCACTCCACCCTGGAGGGGGCCGATCCCCGCAAGCACATGGAGGAGCTCATCGCCCAGGTGGAGAAGCACCCCAACATCACCGTGCTCAAGGATTCCCGGGTGGCCCTGTCCCGGGGCACGGCCGGACGCTTCCGTACGGCCATCGCCACGCCCAAGGGCCCCGTGTCCCTGGAGCACGGCGTGACCCTGCTGGCCACGGGCGGCCACGAGTCCAACGTCTACGAGTACGGGTTCCGGGTCCACAAGTCGGTCATGACCCAGTTCGAGCTGGAGGAGGCCCTGGCCACCGGAACCCTGGACGTCCAGACCCTGGGCGGCGTGGCCATGATCCAGTGCTGGCGTTCCCGCGAGGAAGGCAGGGAATACTGCTCCCGGGTCTGCTGCTCCCAGGCCATCAAGAACGTCCTGGCGCTCAAGGCCAAGAACCCCAAGCTGCCGGTGACCGTGTTCTACCGCGACATCATGACCTACGGGTTCAAGGAGCAGTACTACACTCAGGCCCGCAAGGCCGGGGCCCTGTTCGTGCGCTACGACCTGGACCGCAAGCCCAAGGTGGCCTTTGAGGACGATAAGCCGGTCATCACGGCGCACGACCCGGTATTGGGCCGGGACATCGCGGTCCACGCGGACCTGCTGATCCTGTCGGCCGGGGTGGAGCCCAACGAGGTGGACGACCTTGTGGAGATCTTCGGGGTGGAGACCAACCGGGACGGCTTCTTCCAGGAGGCCGAATCCAAGTGGCGGCCCGTGGACTTCCTCAAGCAGGGCGTCTTCATGTGCGGGCTGGCCCATTCGCCCATGACCATGAGCGAGGCGGTGGCCTCGGCCCAGGCCGCGGCCCAGCGGGCCCTGCGCATCCTCAACGCCGAGACCATCGCCAGGGAGACCGTGGTCGCCCAGGTGCGCCACTCCCTGTGCTCCCTGTGCCAGAGGTGCGTGGAGGCCTGCCCCTACGGCGCGCGCACCGTGGACCTGGAGAACGAGATCATCGAGGTGGACGAAATCCTGTGCCAGGGCTGCGGCTCCTGTGCCGCGGTCTGCCCCAACTCGGCCACCGTGCTGGCCGGGTTCCACGACGGGCCCATCATGGCGGTCATCGACGCCGCCCTGGAGGACCCGGCCCTGGAGGACGCCGTTTTTGGCCAAGGAGGAGAAAGCACATGAGCCGGATCGTGGAACAGACCGTCGATCCCCTGGAAGAGGTCCGGGAGCTGATGGCCGCCTGCATGCAGTGTGGAACCTGCTCGGCCTCCTGCCCCAACCAGGCGTTCATGGACGTCACGCCAAGGCGTTTGTGGAGACTGGCCCAGCTGGGCTTCGTAGACGAGATGCTGGCCACCAAGTCCTTCTGGATGTGCAGCGCCTGCTACACCTGCACCATGCGCTGCCCCCGGGGGCTGCCCGTCACCGAGGTCATGTACGCGCTCAAGCGGCTGGCCGAGGAGCGCAACGTGGCCGGGTCCCGCAGGCGCAGCGCCTTCTACCGCAGCTTCGTGGACAACCTGCGCCGCTACGGCCGGATCCAGGAGGTGCCCCTGGTCAACCGCTACCTGGCCCGCATGGGCGATCCCCTGCTGGCCCTGTCCTACATACCCACCGGGCTCAAGCTGGCCCGCAAGGGCAAGCTGCACGCCCCCAGTTCGGCCCACAAGGGCGCTCTCGGTCCCGTGTTCGCCCGCATGAAGGACATGGCGGCCGAAAAGGAGGCCAGGACATGAGCGAGACACGCAAGTACGCCTACTATCCGGGCTGTTCCCTGAGCGCCAGCGCCGAGGAATACGACGTCAGCACCCGGCGGGTGCTGGGCCGCCTCGGCGTGGAGGTGGAGGAAATTCCCGGCTGGACCTGTTGCGGGGCCAGCGCCGTGGAGGCCGTGGACGATCTGTTGTCCCACGTGCTCCCGGCCCGGAATCTGGCCCTGGCCGAGCGTGACCTGCCCGGGCTGGAGGTCCTGGTCCCGTGCAGCGCCTGCTACCTGAACCTCTACCGCACCCGAAGCGAGGTCCAGATCAAGCGGACCCTGCGCGACCAGGTGGGCCGGGCCCTGGACGCCGAGGGGCTGACCTACGCGGCCGTGGCCCCGGTGCGACACCTCCTGGACGTGCTGGCCAACGACATCGGCGCGGACGCGGTCAAGAAGGCCGTGACTCGGGAACTGTCCGGGCTGACCGTGGCTCCGTACTACGGCTGCCAGGCCCTGCGGCCCTACCGGGTGTTCGACGACCCGGTTCGGCCTGGGACCATGGCCCCGCTCATCGAGGCCACGGGCGCTTCGGTGGTGGACTGGGACATGGGCGCGCGGTGCTGCGGCGCCTCGCTCATGGTCACGCACAAGGAGGCCGCCCTGGCCGCCTCCGGGGCCATCCTGGCCGAGGCGGGCCGGCTGGGCGCGGACGTCATCGTCACGGTCTGCCCCATGTGTCAGCTCAATTTGGAGGCCTACCAGTCCGAGGCCCTGCGGGCCGCGGGCGGAGGCGAGCACGTGGCCGTGCTCTACCTGCCCCAACTGCTGGGGCTGGCCCTGGGCCTGGAAGAAAAGGAAATCCTGCTGGGCAAGAATCTGGCCGTGACCGGCCGGTTCCGCACCCGGCTCCAACACGAACCAGAGGAAGAGGCTCCGGCCCAGGAAGAGGGAAGGGAGCCTGGCGAAAAGACCCAAACACCCGAAACAGGAGGGTGAAGTCATGTTCAAGGACATCGTTGTCGGAGTGACCCCGTCAGGTGTGGATGAATGCGCCGTGGACACCGCTCTCGGTTTCGCGCAGCGCTTCGACGCCAAGCTCTACATGGTGCACGTGGCCGGCATGGGCTACACCTGGGGCGACATGGAGCATCTTGCTCCCTCGGGTGAGACCGATCGGATCAAGGAGCAAATCCTTGAGCACTATCAGGAGAAGCTCAAGGGAATCGATCAGTTCCAGATCCACGTGGTGCCCGGCATGCCGCATGCCGAGCTGCTGCGCCTGGCGCGCAAGTTCAACTCGGACCTGATCATCATGGGCCCGCACACCCGGGAGTACGCGGAGAAGCGCTCCCGCATGTGGGGCATGGCCGGGTCCACCCTGGAGCGCGTCAGCCAGCGGGCCAAGTGCCCGGTGATGATCGTCACCAAGCCCACGCCCTATGGCGAGCACAAGTTCGAGAACGTCCTGGTGACCACGGACTTCTCCGAGCAGTCGGACTGCGCCGTGAACTACGGCGGCCAGATGGTCCGCCAGTACCACGCCAACATGACCCTGCTCCACGTGGTGGACACCGAGGGCCTGGCCGGGCAGCTCACCGAGCCGGAGTTGGACGACCTCATGGCCCAGAACAAGGAGCGCATGGAGCAGGAGTACGCCAATCGGCTCAAGGGCATCGAGAACTGCAAGTTCGAGTGCGTGCCCGGCAAGCCGGCCATGGAGATCCTGAAGATGGCGCGCCTCATGGACGCCAACATGATCATCATGGCCCACCACTCCAAGGAAACCGATCCGGAGAAGGCCTTCCTGGGCGCCACAGTGACCCAGGTGGCCCTCAACGCGCCTTGCCCGACCATGAGCGTTAACCGCCACTTCGATATGCGCTGCGGGCTCATGTACGAGCAGGACGGTTCCGTGGCTTCGCAGAAGGAGGCCGCCCCGGCCGGTTGATCGGCGGGGCCTGACAAGGGCCGGGCGGAGACTGTTCGCCCGGCCGGAACGGATGACCAAGGATGATGGCCATGAACCAGACCGTTGCATCCGAAGCCACGCAGGCCACGCCGGTCAAGGCCGGTGCGGCCGTGATCCAGCCGAAGGAGAGCGTGTTCCTGAACAAGGTCAAGGACCTGTTGCCCGAGGAAGGCAACCTGAACATGTGCCTGACCTGCGGGTTGTGCTCCTCGGGTTGCCCGGCCGCGGGCATCGAGGACATGGACCCGCGCAAATTCCTGCGGCTCTGCGTCCTGGGACAGGACGAGGAGGTGACCACCACCCCCTGGGTCTGGATGTGCACCATCTGCTTCCGGTGCATGCGCGTCTGCCCCATGGAGATCAACATCCCCATGCTGGTGTACGAGGCACGGGCCTCCTGGCCCCGGGACAAGAAGCCCAAGGGCATCATCGGCTCCTGCGACCAGGGGCTGCGGACCGAGGGGGCCAGCGCCGTGGGCATTTCCAGCGAGGACTTCCAGTTCGTGGTCAACGACGTTCTGGAGGAGGTGCACGAGGAGCAGGAAGGCTGGAAGGAGTTGAAGGCGCCCATCAACAAGAAGGGGGCCCAATTCTTCGTCAACCAGAACTCGCGCGAGCCGACCCAGGAACCTGAGGAAATGGTCACCATGTGGAAGGTCTTCCACATGGCCGACGTGGACTGGACCTACGGCACCCACGGCTGGGGCGCGGAGAACTACTGCATGTTCGCGGCCGAGGACGACAACTGGGAGGCCGTGCTCCGCAAGCAGGTGAAGGGCGTCCAGGAGCTGGGCTGCAAGTATTGGATCAACATCGAGTGCGGCCACTCCTTCTATTCCATCTGGGCCGGGCTCCAGCGCTTCAACATCGACCTCGGCGACATCGAGTTCGACCACATTGTGCGCTGGTACGCCCGCTGGATACGCGAGGGCAAGCTCAACCCGAGCAGCGACTGGAACAAGGACCTGGGGATCAAGTTCACGGCCCAGGACCCCTGCATGGCCGTGCGCAAGTCTCTGGGCAACCCGTTCGCCGATGATCTGCGCTTCGTGGTCAAGGCCTGCGTGGGCGAGGAGAACTTCGTGGACATGGTGCCCAACAAGTCCAACAACTATTGCTGCGGCGGCGGCGGCGGGTTCCTGCAGTCCGGGTACAAGGACGCCCGCTATGCCTACGGCAAGCGCAAGGCGCAGCAGATCATCGACACGGGCGCGCAGTACTGCATCGCGCCCTGCCACAATTGCCACGCCCAGATCGAGGAGTTGTCCGAGGTCTACGAAGGCCACTGGCACACCGTGCATCTGTGGACAATGCTCTGCCTGAGCATGGGCGTGCTCGGGGAGAACGAGCGAATCTATCTTGGTCCGGAACTGGCCGAAGTGGGTCTCGGCTAAAGGAGGACGATCATGGCTGAACCAACGGTTGATACGGCCCCGGCGGCCGAGCAGGCCCCACCGGCCCTGGTCGTGCCCGCTGAGAGCGTGTTCCTGAACAAGGTAAAAGACCTGTTGCCCGAGGGCGGCAATCTGTCCATGTGTCTGACCTGCGGGTTGTGCGCATCGGGCTGCCCGGCCTCGGGCCTGCACGACATGGATCCGCGCAAATTCCTGCGGCTCTGTGCCCTGGGCCAGGACGAGGAGGTGACCACCACCCCCTGGGTCTGGATGTGCACCATGTGTCAGCGCTGCATCTATGCCTGTCCCATGAAGATCGACATCCCGCGCCTGGTCTACGAGGCCCGGTCCCTTTGGCCCCGCGAGACGAGGCCCAAGGGCATCCTGGGTTCCTGCGACCAGGCCCTGAACACCGAGGGCAACTCGGCCATGGGCGCGCGCAGCGAGGACTTCCAGTTCGTGGTCGAGGACATCCTGGAGGAGGTCAAGGAGGACCAGGAGGGCTGGGGCGACCTGACCGTGTCCATCAACCGCAAGGGCGCCAAGTACTTCCTGAACCAGAACTCGCGCGAGCCGGTCACTGAGCCCGACGAGATGGTGCCCCTGTGGAAGATCATGCATACCGTGGGCGCGGACTGGACGTACGGCACCCTGGGCTGGGCTGCGGAGAACTACTGCATGTTCCTGGCCGACGATGAGGCCTGGGAAACCATCGTGCGCAACAAGGTCAAGGCCGTGGAGGACCTTGGCTGCAAATACTGGCTGAACACGGAGTGAGGCCACGAAATGTACGCGGTCCGGGCCGGACTGCAAAAGTTCAACATCACTCCGAAGTTCGAGATCGAGTCCATCATCCGGCTGTACGCCCGGTGGATTCGCGAGGGCAGGCTGCCGGTCAGCTCCGACTGGAACAAGGACCTAGGCGTGACCTTTACGGTCCAGGACCCCTGCCAGTTGGTGCGCAAGTCGTTCGGCGACCCGGTGGCCGAGGATCTGCGGTTCGTGGTCAGGTCCGTGGTCGGTGAGGAACACTTCATCGACATGGTGCCCAACAAGTCCAACAACTATTGCTGCGGCGGAGGCGGCGGCTACCTGCAATCGGGGTACACCGAGGAACGCAGGGCCTACGGGGAGCGTAAGCTCAGGCAGATCCTGGAGACCAAGGCGGACTATTGCATCGCGCCTTGCCACAACTGCCACTCGCAGATACATGACCTGTCCGAGCACTCCGGGGCGCACTTCCCGGTGGTCCATCTGTGGACCCTTATCTGCCTGTCCATGGGCGTGCTGGGCGAGAACGAGCGCGGTTATCTGGACGAGCGGCTGGCCGAGGTCGGCATGTAACTCGTCCGCGGGGGACGCTTCGGCGTCCCCCGCGACACGGGTTGGGGATTGTTGCTTGACCGGATATCCCCAAAGGCGTATATTTGGTGTATGTATCTTGCGTCGCATTCCGGCGCGTTGACGGAAAGGCGGGCGCAAACATGGAGTCTACAAGAGGCCTTGGCGCATCTTGTGCCAGTCTCTTGTTTTTTTCGGGCTTGCGCCCGGTGAACGGTCTAGCCTTGGAGAACGTTGAGGGATGAGCAAAAACATTTATGTGGGCAACCTGCCCTGGAGTGCCACGGAAGAGGAAGTGCGAGCGGCGTTCGAGGCTTACGGTGAAGTCGTCTCCGTTAAGCTCATCGAAGACAGGGAGACCGGTCGCCCCCGCGGTTTCGGTTTCGTGGAGATGGAAGATGCCGGCGCCGATGAAGCCATCAAGAATCTTGACGGATCCGACTTCGGCGGGCGCAACATCAAGGTCAACGAGGCCCGGCCTCGTCGCGAACGGACGTTCCGTTAATTGATCATCAGCGCCGCCGGGGCGGCGCAGGGGCCCGTTCCCGCACGGGGGTGCGTGGAGCGGGCCCTGCTTTTCATCAACAGACAACAAGGAGGATTCATGGCCAAGGAAGAAGGAATCAAGGTGCAGGGCATCGTGGAAGAGGCCCTGCCCAATGCCATGTTTCGCGTCGAACTGGAGAACGGCCACGAAGTCTTGGCCCACATCTCGGGCAAGATGCGCAAGTACCGCATCCGCGTCATGCCCGGCGACTCGGTCACCGTGGAACTCTCCCCGTACGATCTGACCCGCGGCCGCATCACCTTCCGGCCCCGGTAGTCTCCTCACGGCCCAGCGGCCGGTTCCGATCCTTTTCGCGGCACAACGCCCACGGGGTGGCCTGAGTCCGGGAACTCTTTCGGACCGGATTTCCCTTGCCCGGGGCCCAAGCTCTCTGTACCCTGCACACCATCCATGTCCACGTCCGTCCGAATCCTCGTTCCCGTCCTGTGCATGCTGGCCTGTGCGGCCTGTGGCGCCCGGGATTCCTCCTTGCAGAGCACCCTGGACCGGCTGCACCTGGCCAATCCCGAGCCCACGTCCTTCAAGGTCTGCCGGGGCTTCGGCTGCCGGACCGTGACCGGGGCCGCTTTCACCCCGGAGGAGTGGGGCGGGGTGCGGGCCCTGTTCGAGCCCGGGCCGGACAACGCGGCCCAGGAGCGGAGCACGGTCAGGCAGGCCGTGTCCCTGTGGGAGAACCTGCTCGGACCCAAGATCGGCACGGACGACGACCAGCCCGAGAACACCGGCACAGGCCGGGGGACCACCCAGCTCGACTGCGTGGCCGAGGCCGTGAACACCTCGGTCTTCCTGCTCATGCTGGAGAACGACGGGTTGCTCAAGTACCACCGCGTGGTGCGCACGGAAAAGCGCGGCCTGGGCATCATCTCCCCGCACAACACGGCCGTGCTCGAGGAAACGGGCAGCGGACGACAGTGGGCCGTGGACTCCTGGTTCCACGCCAACGGCGTCCCGCCCGAGGTGGTGGACCTGGACCTCTGGCGCCAGGGGTACACGCCGTATTGACGGGCACTTGAACCCGGCGGTACAGGTTCCGGACACGCGTCCAAGAGAATTGGAATACGGGGAGGGAAGGTGGCTTACCGCAACCTGCAGCAATGCCTGCGCGACCTGGAGCGCACCGGCCGGCTGGTCCGCATCGACAGCGAGGTGGACCCGCGCCTGGAGGCCGGGGTCATCCAGCGTCGGGCCTGCGCCGCCCAGGGCCCGGCCCTGCTGTTCACCCGGGTCAAGGGCACGCCGTTTCCCCTGCTGGCCAATCTGTTCGGCACTTTGGACCGGACGCGCTACATCTTCCGCCACGCCCTGCGGGGCGTGGAGGCCCTGCTGGCCGCCAAGGCCGACCCCATGGAGGCGTTCAGGCATCCCGGCCGCTGGCCCGGGGCCCTGCGCGCGGTGTGGCACACCCGGCCCAGGCGGGTGCGTACCGGCCCGGTGCTCAAGAACCGCACCGCCATCGACCAGTTGCCCGACCTGGTGTCCTGGCCCAGGGACGGCGGCGGGTACGTGACCCTGCCCCAGGTCTACACCGAGGACCCGGCCAGGCCCGGATTCGCGGGGTCCAACCTGGGCATGTACCGCGTCCAGCTCACGGGCAATGATTTCGAGACCAACAAGGAAGTGGGCCTGCACTACCAGATTCACCGGGGCATCGGCCCGCACCATACCGAAGCCCTGGCCCGCGGCGAGCGGCTGCGGGTCAATATCTGCGTGGGCGGGCCCCCGGCCATGACTCTGGCCGCCATCATGCCCCTGCCCGAGGGCATGCCCGAGCTCTTCTTCGCGGGTGCGCTGGGCGGCCGGCGCGTGGACATGGTCTGCGGCAAGGGCATGCTGCCCCTGCCGGCGGAAGCGGATTTCGTGATCACCGGCAGCATCGGCGCCGGGGTCAAGCCCGAGGGGCCTTTTGGGGACCACCTGGGCTACTATTCCCTGGCCCACGATTTTCCGGTCATGGAGGTGGAGGCGGTGTTTCACCGCGACGGCGCGGTCTGGCCCTTTACCACGGTGGGCCGCCCGCCCCAGGAGGACACGGTGTTCGGCACCTTTATCCACGAGCTGACCGAACCCCTGGTGTCCACGGTGTTCAGCGGGGTGCGCCAGGTGCACGCCGTGGACGCGGCCGGGGTGCATCCCCTGCTCCTGGCCGTGGGCAGCGAGCGCTACACCCCCTACGCGACCGAGCGCAGACCCCAGGAGTTGATCACCAACGGCCTGGCCCTGCTGGGCTCCACCCAGACCTCCCTGTCCAAGTACGTGCTCATCTGCGCGGGCGAGGACGATCCGTCCCTGTCCGTGCGGGACGTGCCGGGCTTCTTCCGCCACGTGCTGGAGCGGTTCGACCCCGGCCGCGACCTGCACTTCATCACCCGGACCACCATCGATACCCTGGACTACTCGGGCATCAGCCTGAACCAGGGCTCCAAGCTGCTCTGGTGCGCCGTGGGCCACAAGCGCAGGGACCTGGCCTCGTCCCTGCCCGGGGAACTGCGTTTGCCCGAAGGGTTCGGACGGCCACAGATCATGGCCCCGGGCATTGCCGTGGTGGAGGCGCCCAAGCATGCGCGGCCCCGCGACGAGCACGACTCGGCCATGGAGGTTCTGGCCCAGGCCCTGGCAGAGCAGAAGGGACTGGAGGGGCTGCCCCTGTTCGTGGTGGTGGACGACGCCCTGTTCGCCACGGCCGATTGGGAGAATTTCCTGTGGGCGGCCTTCACCCGTTCGGACCCGGCCACGGACATCTACGGAGCCGGGGCTTTTACCCATTGCAAGCATTGGGGCGCGGCCGGGCCCCTGGTCATGGACTCCCGGCTCAAGGCCCACCATGCGCCGCCGTTGGAGCCCGATCCCGAGGTGGAACGGCGCGTGGACCAACTGGGCGCGCCCGGCGGCCCGCTACATGGAATTATCTAGGGCGGCATCATCTAGAAGACCAAAGGAGCGACCATGGACGACAAGGTCCGCAACATGCTGGGGGCCGGATTCGCCTCCGACCTCTTCGAGACCATCAAGGCGGCCAAGGGCACGGAAGGGGAGAAGGCCTTCCGCCACACCATGTACGAGGGAGACGACGGCCTGGTGGTCCTGTGCGCCCTGTACCCCAAGGCGGACGTGTTGCAGTTCCCCGGGGTCAGTGCGGAGTTCGCGGCCGGGCTCAAGACCTTCAACGCCATCGGCGTCATCACCAACATGCGGGACCGGCTGGAGTATTTTATCCTGGGCGGGCTGAACAAGCCCTTCACCAGCCTGAAGTCGCCCCAGGAAGCGGCCGACGTGCTGGACGCCGGGGCCGTGGCCGCCTTCATGGGCGCCTATTTCGAGGCCCGGGGTTTGGACATGGACCTGGAATCCCTGAGCTATGACGAGTTCCTTACGGCCGTGGAGAAGCACGTCATGGAGGCCACGCCCCTGTCCGTGCTCAACAAGATATCCAAGGGAATGGAGAACTAGGCGCTAGTAAGCGTCCGATTCCTCCTTCCACATGTCCTCGGTGAAGCGCACCACCCGGTTGCGGCCCAGTTCCTTGGCCCGGTACAGGGCCACGTCCGCGAACTTGATGACCTTGTAGAGCTGCTCCGCGTCCGTGGGATACTCGGACACGCCCAGGCTGATGGTCTTCTTGATGCGGATGCCCGAGGGCAGGGTCAGCTCGGCCGCTTCCACGGCCATGCGGATCTTGTTGGCCACGGACTCGGCCGCTCCGTCCTCGCTGGGCTCCACCAGCAGCACCAGGAACTCCTCGCCACCATAGCGGATGAGCAGATCGGAGCGCCGGACGTGCTCGCGGATGATCTGGGTCACCTGTTGCAGAACCTGGTCTCCGGCCTGATGTCCGAACTCGTCGTTGACCATCTTGAAATGGTCCAGGTCGGCCATGAGGAAGCCCATGCGCTTGTAGCCCTGGCGCTGGGCCAGGTACTCGAACTGCGACAGGTACTCGTCCAGGAAGCGGCGGTTGTGGCAGTGGGTCAGCGGGTCGCGCAGAGCCTGGTTCCTGGACACCTGCAAGAGGCGCAGGGAGGAGAGCACGGGCGCGGTTTCGTCCAGGTACTTCTTGATGACCACGAGGTCGTCCTTTTTGGCCTCCCATTGGGCCTTGGACAGGACGAATGTGAAGATGGCGCCCACCTGGCCGCCCATGACCATGGGCAGGCAGCAGCGCACGTGGGTGTTGGTGTTGACGTCGAAATAGGGGCACAGCACCGGGTTCTTGGCCGAGACCGCGTCCTCGGACATGCGCTTGGCCCGGCAGAACTCGGTGTTCATGAGCACTTCGTGGTGCGACACGTCCAGGGCGCCGCGGTCGATGACCACCTCCATCTTGTTCTCTTCGTTGTGCACCTCCATGAGCGCGAACCGGGTCAGGCCGAAGCTCTCCTCGAACACGTACTCCAGGTGGCGGTAGACCTCGCTCTTGTCGTACACGCCCTGGAGGTCGTGGCCGTAGGCGGTCAGCTTGGCCATCTGACCGAGATATCCAGAGATCTCGTCCAGAGAGAGCATGTGCTTGGATTCGGTGCGCAACACCTCGGACATGAGCTTGCCGATGCGGCCCAGGAACACGGCCCACAGCCGCATGAGCGTGTTGACCACGTGGCGCATCTCCATGAGTTCGTCGCCGTGGCGCATGCGGTAGACGCGGCAGTGCTTGCAGGACTGGTACTCGTTCAGGAAGATGCAGGTTCCCCGCCACTTGGGCGAGATGGCCTCGTCGCCGGTCTCCAGGTAGCAGACCCGGCTCGGGTCCTGGTAGACCGGGCACTCCTTGTTGGGACAGTTGAGCACTTCCAGGCAGTGCACCGAGTCGCTCTCGAAGCGCTCGGCGAAGTCCGTGGAGTGGGAGGCGATGAGCACCTTGCGCATGCGGTCCAGGAAGTCCTTGATCCGCTTGGCGTTGAGGTACAGGAGGAACCAGAGGAAGGCCGATCCGGCGATGGCCAGCCACAGGAACAGGATCCGCTGCTGGTTGAACGCTTCCAAGAGCTGGTGGACGTTGTAGAACAGCAGAGCCTTGCCGATGAGGCGGCCGGAATAGTCCGCGATGTTCATAATCCGAATGCGGTGCATGCCCGTGGCCGTGGGCATGGGCTCCTGGCCGGTCAGCCGGTCGTTGATGCCGCCGGGGTCGGTGTCGCCCAGGTTGGCGGCCACCACCCAACTGCCGACGGTTCCCTGCCGTACGTTGTCGTTGAGCACGTCGGCCTGTTCCGAGTCCAGGATCAGGAGCATGCCGTATTCCGAGGGCATCTGCAGGCCGTTGAACAGAGCCTCGAATTCCGTATTGGTCTCCACGGTTCCCACCTGCGCGCCCTCGGCCAGCACGGGCACCACGGCGCTGAAGGTGGGGCCGGACGGCAAGATCTGGATTCCCACCAGGGAGGTGATGTCCCGCTGGGAGGCCTCCACCATGTCGTAGCGTTCCAGCGAGTCGCCGCCGCGTTCCTTGAGGGTCCAGGAGTTGAAGAAGGGGACCGGTCCGGGCAGGAAGAACTGCAAGGGAAGCGGGACGCGTCCGGTTTCCAGTCGGATGCGCTCCATGGTCGGCACCATGATGTCCCGAAGCTTCTGCTGGTCCTTTTCGGCCAGGGACTGGACCACCGAGGGCCTGGATACGGCCTGGGCCGCGTGCAGGGTCAGGTTCTCGCCCAGGGTTTCGAACTGGAGGGAGACCAGGCGCTGGAACGAGTCGAGGCGCTCGACCACGATGGCGTTCATGGTCTTGTGCATGGACAGGGACATGATGGCGTAGGTGACCATGACGCCCAGAGCCAGCAGCAGGCCGGAAGCGTACACGAACCGTCCGCGCAGGCTCCACTTGTCCGGCGTGACCAGCCGACGCAGGTGGTGGCGGGCGAGTGATTCCCGGCGCTTTTTTCTTTTCCGGGTCTTTTTCTTCGCTTTGGCGCGTGCTTCGGTGTGTTCGTCGGACTCGTTCACCGCGACCGGCGAATCGAGTTTTGTATCGTGATCGCCCTTAGGCTCGGACATCTCCCGCTCCTCGCTCATTGGCCGTGGCCGATATGCGTCTGTTGTGCTCCCCCCACAGGCTTTGTCGTTATTTCTAGCATGGAAGGGGGCAAAAAAAAAGAACAAGATGGTCCAGAGAGGGAGTTCCTGGAGACTATTTCGAGGGCGCGATTCGGCTCAAGGCGTTCAGGACGTCGGAGATGTCCGCCGCGTTGCTGGCGTCCACGTCGTCCACCAGATCGTGAATCCGGTCCAGGGTCTGCAGCAGCGTGTCAGTGACCAGAGCGGTCGGCGTCATGCGTCCCATGCGGACCATGTCCAGGATGTTTTCCAGCTTGTGGGAAAGGACCTCTATGTTTTTGTATCCCAGTAGGTTGGCACCGGCCTTGACCGAGTGGGCGTCGCGGAAGATGGAGTGGATCAGCTCCGGGTCCAACCGGTCCGGCATCTCGCACATGGCCAGGATGCCGGACTCCATGTCGTCCAACCGCTCTTCGCTTTCTTCCAGAAAGGTCCGGAACACCGCGGGATTGACGCTCATCGCGGCTGTTCCTCGATGAGGCCGATGGCCATCTGCGGAATCTTGTCCATGTCGGGCTTGGAGATTTGGGCGTTGGCGCCCACGTATTCGCCCTTGTGCCGGAGCTCGTCCGTGATGATGGAGGAGTAGAGGATGACCGGCAGCCCGGAGAGCTGCGGGTCCTGCTTGATGTGCTTGGTCAGGCTGAAGCCGTCCATGAGCGGCATCTCGATGTCCGAGATCACGATGTTCACGAATTGGTCCAGTCCCTTGCCTTCCTGCTCGGCCTTGGCGGCCATGTCGCGCAGGGTGTTCAGGGCCTCCTCGCCGTTGGAGGCCAGGATGGGCTGGAAATTGGCCGCGGCCAGGTTGTCCTCCAGAAGCATGCGGATGGTGGCCGAATCGTCCGCCACCAGGGCCTTGTAAGCTTCCTCGGAAATGGTGCTTGGCGCGGTGCGCAGGTGCTTGTTGGTGATCTCGGACAGGATGGTCTCCAGGTCCAGCAACTGGATGAAGTGGTCGTTGCGGTCCACCAGGCCGATGATGGAGTCCGTGCCGATGGACTGGATGTAGTTG
The DNA here is from genome assembly GCA_963666895.2 of Desulfovibrionaceae bacterium. Lineage (GTDB taxonomy): Bacteria > Desulfobacterota > Desulfovibrionia > Desulfovibrionales > Desulfovibrionaceae. The sequence continues at coordinate 228,042 of CAXXNS010000009.1, forward strand.
CCCGGCGGGATGACCTCTTTCCAGCCCACGCGATGGATTTCCGTGACTCCGGAGACCAGAAAGCCAGTCACGGCCTGGCTGAACTCCGTGACGATGACCACGTCGTGGGGCTCATGCACGGTGTCCATGTTGAGCCATACGGACAGGTCCAGCACCGGCAGGATGTGCCCTCGCAGGGGGATGGTGCCCAGGAAGGAAGGGTGCGGAGCGGATTCCGGGCGTTCCAGTTCCGGGCTTTCAATGACCTGCATGACTTTGGCCACGTTGATGCCGAAATAGGCCGGAACAGGCCCCTGGGACTTCCCGGTCCTCTCATTAATGAAGAATTCCAGGATTTCCAGTTCATTGGTTCCCGTTTCCAGGAGAATTTCGCTTTTGCTCATGGGGCACACATCCTCTTGGGATTATGGTATCCTTTACAATATACCGTTTTTAGCATCGGCTCAAGGGGGATAAACCTTTGAGCGGGGGTTGACTCGTGGACGTTGGGGCAACTACTTTGAGAATCGGGATTTCCTAACTATCACGGAACAAAGCGGGGATTTGAGTGGACAAGACCGGACCAAGCAAGATCAAGAGCGTTTTGAGAAAGGTGCGCGGCCAATTGGCTGAATCCGCCGACGTGTTGGTGCCGTGGTTTTACGAGAACATGCCGGAATACTACTTCCGCACCCATTCCGAGCAGGAGCAGATTCGCCACCTGCACGCCATGCTCTCCACCCGGGTCAAGACCGAGCGCCAGGGCGTGGTGCTCAAGAGCCCCTGCGGCACCCGCATCACCCAGATCATGCCCGGCGGAGACATGGGCGCCCTGGTGCAGTCCCTGGCATCGCTTCAGCGCGAGCACATCCAGACGGCCCGCATCTATTCGAGCTTTGACCGGGCCATCCGGCTGGATACATACCTGCTGGGCGACCAGCCCAAGTGCTCGGTGCGCTCCAAGGGGTTCAAGACGGCTTTGGACCTGGCGGAGGAGCTGCGCTTCGGCGGCCAGGACGTGGACGCCAAGCGGGCCGATGAATTTTCGAGTTTTTTGTCTACGGCCACCAACGACTACGTGGACAAGTTCGAGCCCGCCCGGGCGCTCCGGCATTTCGAGCTCTGCCGGTGCATGGAGGGCACGGAGCGGGTGCACGTGCGCATCGAGGACACCGGCAACGACGACTGGCGGATCATAGTCGGCATGCGCAACCCGCCGCGCTCCGGGCTGCTGCTCCAGGCGGTGAAGGTTTTCTCCCGGGAGGGGGTGGACCTCAAGCGCGCCTACGGGGACGAGTTTCAGCGCGGCCGTGGGAACGTCATGGCCGTCATGAGTTTCTACGTGCCCAAGGATTCCGGCATCGCCCCGGGCAAGGAGCGGTGGCGGCGGATCAAGCGCCAGCTCAAGCTCATCAAGTGGTTCGCGTTCCACGGCCTGGAACGGTTCGCCGAGGAGGAGGGCTGGGAGCTGTCCCAGGTCATGCTCATGCAGGCTGCCTGCGAGTTCGCCCATCAGTTCCTCATCCGGCAGAACATCTACGCCTATACCTCCAACAAGATCGTGCGCACCGTGCTGCGCCACCGCGAGGCGGCCAAGCGCATGCTGGCCTATTTCGAGACCCGGTTCGATCCCGACTTCCCCAAGCGGGGCAAGGCCGGGGAGGACGAGATGGCCAAGTGCCGCAACGCGGTCAACGAGTCGCTCCGGGACCTGACCGACGACATCGAGCGCAAGATTCTGGCCACCATCTACCGATTTTTCCGGTACATCCTGCGCACCAACTACTACATGCCCGAGCACTTCGGCCTGTCCTTCCGCATGGACCCGGCCATCCTGTCGCGCATTGACGACGAGGAGCGCCCTTACGCCTTTTACTGCTTCCACGGGCCCAATTCCTTCGCCTTCCATGTACGCTATCGGGATATGGCCCGCGGCGGCCTGCGCGTGGTCCGGACCTGGACCCAGGAGCATTTCGAGCTGGAATCCAACCGGCTGTTCGACGAGGCCACCAAGCTGGCCAGCGCCCAGCAGTTCAAGAACAAGGACATTCCCGAGGGCGGGTCCAAGGCCGTGCTCCTGCTCGGCCCCTCCGGCGACATCGACCTGGCCGTGAAGAGCATGGTGGACTCCTTCCTGGACCTGCTCATCGTGGACGAGGAGGGCAGGCTGCCCAAGGAGATCGTGGACTATCTGGGCCGCGAGGAGATCATCTACCTGGGCCCGGACGAGAACATCACCGCGGAGCATATCCAGTGGATCGCGGCCCGGGCCGAGCGAAGGGGCTACCGCTGGCCCTCGGCGTTCATGAGCTCCAAGCCCGACGCGGGCGTCAACCACAAGGAATACGGAGTCACCAGCGAGGGCGTGGTGGTCTACGCCCACGAAGTGCTCAGATACCTGGGCATCGACCCGGATAAGCAGGCCTTCACGGTCAAGCTCACCGGCGGCCCGGCCGGGGACGTGGCTTCCAACGCGGTGCGTTTCCTGATCCGGAACTTTGGCAAGAACGCGCGCATCTTGTCCATGTCCGACGGCCACGGGGCCATGTACGACCCCGAGGGACTGGATCACGGCGAGCTCAAGCGGCTTATCCGCAAGGAGTTGCGTTGCGACGCCTTTGACCCGGCCAAGATACGGGGTGAGGGCGGGTTCGTGGTCTCTTCCGACACCCCTGAGGGCGCCCGCATCCGGGACGGACTGCACAACACGGTCCAGGCCGACCTGTTCATCCCGGCCGGGGGCAGGCCCGAGACCATCAACACCCGGAACTGGCCCAAGTTCCTGAACGAACAGGGCAAGCCCAGCGCCAAGGCCATGGTGGAAGGGGCCAACATCTTCATCCATCCCGATGCCCGCCGCCGCCTGGAGAAAAAGGGGCTGCTGGCCGTGCCCGGGTCTTCGGCCAACAAGACCGGGGTCATCTGCTCCTCCTACGAGATCCTGGCCGGGCTGGTGCTGTCCGAGGCGGAGTTCAAGAAGATCAAAAAGGATTACGTGCATGAGCTGCTGGACATCCTGCGTCGGCGCGCCCGGGACGAGGCCGGGCTCCTGCTGCGCGAGTACGCCCTGGCTGCGGGCGAGCGCACGGTGACGGACATATCCCTGCAGCTCTCCCGGTCCATCAACGCCCTGGGCGACACCGTGGCCAAGGTCCTGGACCAGACCGTGGGCACGGTGGCCGAGGACGAGACCCTGGTCCGGATCATCCGGGAGTACTGCCCGCCCGTGCTGGCCAGGGAGTACGGCCAGCGCCTGTTGGAACGCATCCCCCGGGCGCACCAGATCGCCCTGCTGGGGGCGCACATCTCCTCGAGCATCATGTACCGCGAGGGCCTGGGCTGGGTGGAACGGCTCATGAAGGTTCGTGGCGTGCGCGAAGTGGTGTATGCCTATCTGGAGGAGGAGCGCCATCTGGACCAGCTCCTGCGCCAGGTGGAGCGCAGCACCATCCGGGGCAAGCGTCAGGTGGCCCGTATCCTGGAGCAGGCCGGGCGCAGGCGTTTGACCCTGGAACGATTGGATTTGGATTAGGAGGGGGCATGACGTTCAAGAACGACGACGCCAAGCTGATCGCTGACACCGAGGCCGCTCTGGAGGAGCGCAAGCGGCTGGGCCTGGACGGCCTGGTCGGGGGCCTGGAGTGCGTGGTCGTCAACACCGAGGCCGACCAACTGCGTCCGGCCGTGGAGGAGTTCCTGAACACCACGGGTTATAGGTTTGAACGGGCGTTCGAGGACCACACCGCACGCACCTGCGTGCTCAAGCAGGAAGGCTCGGCCGATTTCCTGTTCACCGTTCGCAAGGGCCAAGGCAATCCCTTCCTGCCGTACAACAAGGGGCCCAAGACCGAAGACCTGCCCAACACCCGGCTGGAGACCTTCGTGTTCAAGGCCCCGCGCATCGAGGAGCTGGTGGCCATCCAGAAGTCGCGCGGGGTGGAGTTCATGACCCCGGAGATCGTGGAGACCGACCAATACTTCTTCATCCAGACCGCACCCTCACCGTATACGGGCAATTCCGTGGGCTACCTCAAATGGCTGGACAGGGAAGGGGAGTATTTTTGGGAGGGCTGCGCGTCCCTGGACTGGAGCTTCCCCAAGCCGGACAAGCCGCACTTGAAAAACATTTTCGAGCTGGACCACACGGCCACCCGGGTCCGGGCCGAGGACCGGGACGCGGCCATTGTCGAGTTTTTGCGGCTGACCAATTACCGCTTCGATTTCGCTGTCTACGTGGAGTCGCTCAACTCCATCACCAACGTGGCCCGGCTGTCGGACAACGACTACGCCCAGGTCTTCACCTCGGGCATCAAGCCTTTCGTGGATTTGGAGCATTCCGGGCCCACGGAGAAGTACATTCACAACTACAACGTCCGGGTCCACCACATGGCCTTCCGCACCGAGGACATCGAGGACACCTTCCGGGCGCTCAAGCGGGACGGCATGGAGTTTCTGGTGGAGTTGGTGGGCGGGCCGGACGACGGCCTGCACCAGACCTTCAGCCAGCAGTCCCCGCATACCCTGCTGGTCAACGAGTACATCCTTCGCTACGGGGACTTTGACGGTTTCTTCACCAAGTCCAATGTCACAGAGCTGACTCGGGCCACGGACCAGCAATAGCATCCCCCCTTGCGGCGGGTTTCCTTTCACACTACAGTGCTCGGGCTTCGGGAAGAAGTGGAGGGGAGATGAAAAAGTCCATAATCATTGCGGCGTGCTTTGCGGCCGCCTGGTTCCTGTGCCTGTCCGGACCCGTGGTGGCCCAGGCCGAGACCCTGCGCTTCGGCATCCTGCCCGTGCTGGACACCCTGCCGTTGCAGGTGGCCGAGACCGAGGGGCTGTTCGACCAGGAAGGCCTCGACGTGGAGCTGGTCGTCTTCCAGAGCGCCCTGGAGCGGGACACGGCCATGCAGGCCGGGCAGATCGACGGCTATTTCGGCGATCTGGTGGCCACATTGCTGCTCATCGCCAAGGGCGCGGACATGCGCGTGGCCACCATCTCCTACCGCACCCGCCTGGGCCAGCCCATGTTCGGCATCTCCAGCGCCCCGGACGAAATAGTCAAACCGCTCAGTGGGTTGAAGGGGGCCACCATCGGCATCTCGGCCACCACCATCATCGAGTACCTGCTGGACCGCATCCTCGAGGCCGAGGGTCTGCCCCTGGACCATCTCGAGCGCGTGGAGGTCAAGAAGGTGCCCATCCGGCTGCAGATGCTGGCCACCGGCCAACTGGACCTGGCCCTGCTGCCCGAGCCCCTGGCCTCCCTGGCCGTGTTCCAGGGCGGGGCCACCATAGCCACGGCCGAGAACCTGGACATGCCCCTGACCGTGCTCTGCCTGGAGCAGCGCTATTTCCAGGGTGAGGGCGTTTCCCGGTACGCGGCCTTTGTGAAGGCCTATGCCCGGGCCGTGGAGATGCTGCGCGAGAATCCTGAAAAATACCGGGTGCTCATGTCCAAGACCTGCCGGATTCCCACCCCCCTGATGGACCGGTTCCCGGTGTACGAGTACCCGGCCCCGGCCCTGCCCACGGCCCAGGAGGTGGAGGCGGTGCAGGACTGGATGCTCCAAAAGGGGCTGCTGGACGCTCCGGTGCCCTTTGATCACGTGGTTCCGGACCATCTGCCTCCTGTCCAATAACCATGCTCGAAGCCTCGGCACTGAACCTCAGCTACGGCGGCCGGCCCGTTCTCCAGGATGTGGACTTCTCCCTGCAGGAGGACGAGACCCTGGCCGTTGTCGGGCCGTCGGGCTGCGGCAAGACCACGCTGCTGTATATGCTCAGCGGCCTGGTCCGGGGGCAGGGGAGCGTGCGGCTGGACGGCCAGGAGGTCACGGAGCCGCGTCAGGATATTTCCATTATCCTCCAGGATTTCGGACTGTTGCCATGGAGGACCGTCGGCGACAACGTGGCCCTGGGGCTCAAGATCCGGGGCATGGGCCGGAGGAAGCGGCTGGGCCGGGCCCGGGCCGCCCTGACCGAACTGGGCATCACCGGCCGCAGCAACGACTATCCGGGCAATCTGTCCGGCGGGGAGCAGCAACGCGTGGCCATCGCCCGGGCGTTCGTCACCGAGCCCCGGCTCCTGCTCATGGACGAGCCCTTCTCCTCCCTGGACGCCCTGACCCGGGAAAAATTGCAGATGACCCTGCTGTCTGTCTGGAAGCGCAACCGCGTGCCCTACGTTTTGGTGACCCACAGCCTGGAGGAGGCCGCGTTCCTGGGGCGGCGCATCCTGGTCCTGTCCGGCCGCCCGGCCCGGCCCGTGGCCTGCTTCGACAACCCGGATTTCGGCCGGGAGGACCTGCGCGGCCAGGACGTGTATTTCGCCCTGCTGCGCCAGCTGCGGCGCACCGTGGAGGAGTCCTGGTAATGGGCCGCAAGATGCTGGCCTATGCGGCCGTGATCCTGGTGCTGGTCCTGGCCTGGAAGCTGGTGTCTCTCATGGTGGGCTCGGTGGTCCTGCCCGCGCCGGAGATCGCTTTGGCCGCGTTTTGGCAGGCCCTGGGCCGGGCCGGTTTCTGGGGCCATTTCGGGGTCAGCGCCTGGCGCGTGGTGGCGGGCATGGTCCTGGCCTGGGTCCTGGCCTTTCCCCTGGGCGTGCTTATGGGCAGCGTGGAGCGGGCCGACAAGGTGCTGGCGCCCTTCCTTTTTCTGACCTATCCCATCCCCAAGATTGTATTTCTTCCCCTGTTCCTGCTCCTGCTCGGCCTGGGCGATGAGGCCAAGATCGGCATGATCGCCCTGATCCTCTGGTACCAGATCCTGGTCACCACCCGGGACGGGGTCAAGCTCATCCATCCCAAGTACCGGGACTCTGTGCGCTCCATGGGAGGCGGCCGGTGGCACATCCTGACCGAGGTTCTGCTGCCCGCGGCCCTGCCACACGGGTTCACGGCCCTGCGCCTGGGTACGGGCGTGTCCGTGGCCGTGCTTTTCTTCGTGGAGTCCTTCGCCACGGTGCAGGGGCTGGGCTACATGATCATGGACGCCTGGGGCCGGCTCGACTACATTCAGATGTTCACGGGCATAATCGGTATGAGCCTGCTGGGCGCGGCCCTGTACGAGGCGGCCGACTGGCTGGAGCACAAGGCCTGCCGTTGGCGGTTCGGCGGGCTGGGGAGAAAAGAGTGAGCGCCAAGCGAAAACTGGAATTTCAGGACGCGGAGCTGGCCAGCCGGTTGTTCGGGCCGCAGAACGCCAACCTGGATCTGCTGAGCGAGCGGTTCGGCGTGCGCGCCGAGAGCCGGGGCTCCACGGTCACCATCCTGGGCGAGGACGAGGCCCACGTGGATCTGGCCGCCAACGCCCTGACCCAGCTGTTCGGGCTCATGCAGGCCGGGCGCAAGGTCTATGCCCAGGACGTGGATTGCGCCTGCCGTATCCTGGCCCGGGACGCCCATGCCTCGTTGGCTGAAATATTTGCCGAAACCGTGTACGCGGCCTCGTCCAAACGCATGATCTCGGCCCGCACCCTGTCCCAGCGCGACTACCTGGCCGCCATCCGGGATCACGATCTGGTGGTGGCCGTGGGACCGGCTGGGACCGGCAAGACCTACCTGGCCGTGGCCATGGCCGTGGCCGCCATGCTCAAGCGCAAGGTCAAGCGCATCGTGCTCACCCGTCCGGCCGTGGAAGCCGGGGAGAAGCTTGGTTTTTTGCCCGGCGACATGGTGGAGAAGGTCAATCCCTACCTCCGGCCCCTGTACGATGCGCTCCACGACATGCTGGATTTCGCCAAGGTGCAGGAGATGCTGACCAACGGCGCCATCGAGGTGGCCCCTTTGGCCTTCATGCGCGGCCGGACCCTGAACGACGCCTTCGTCATCCTGGACGAGGCCCAGAACACCACCCCGGAACAGATGAAGATGTTCCTGACCCGGCTGGGCTACGGGTCCAAGGCCGTGGTCACGGGCGACGTGACCCAGATCGACCTGCCCCAGGGCCGCAAGTCCGGTCTGCTGCACGCCTGGGACATCCTCCAGGAGGTGCAGGGCATCGCCATGGTCCGGTTCCACGAGGACGACGTGATCCGCCATCCCCTGGTCGGTCGAATTGTCCAAGCATATGAACGACATGAAAACGGCCGGTCCGCGCCGGAGCCGGAGATTGGCTCGTGAGCCGTTTTTTTGTCCGGGCCGAGGTCAAGGTTCCGGCTGTGGCCGGATTGTCGCTCTGCGGCCGCGAGCTGTCGCAACTTACCGAAAATATAATGGAATCTATGGGGTTCGATGATAGCGGCGTGGACGTGCGCCTGTCGGGCGACCAGGAGGTGGCCCAATTGAACGCACGCTTCCGCGATCTGCCAGGCCCGACCAACGTGCTCTCGTTTCCGGACGAGGCCCTGGACCAGTATCCTGATTCCGAAATTCACGAACTGGGGCAGGTGGTGGTCAACCGGGACGCGGTCCTGCGCGAGGCCCGGCTCTACGGCCAGGATCCACTGGAGCACCTTGTCAGGCTGCTGGCCCACGGGCTGCTGCACCTGGCCGGGGAGGAGCACGGCCAGGACATGGAGGAGCGCACGGATCGGGCCGTGGCCGAGGTCGTCCCTACATTATATATATAAGGGCGGCCCGACCGCCATCATGCTCCCGGCCTTTACTTTCCCTGCCGCCTTGGGCAAAATGCCTCTCTTTCCATTTGACCTGACCGGAGTGCATCATGCCCAGACACGTGCTCACCCTGCTCGACATCGATCCGTCCGAGGCCGTCGGCCTGCTGGACCGGGCCGACGAGCTCAAGGCCGACCGGTTCGCTTCCCAGGCCCTGGCCGGGAAGACTGTGATCCTCATCTTTGAGAAGGCCTCCACCCGGACCCGGGTGTCCTTCGAGGTCGGGGTGCGCCAATTGGGCGGGGAAACACTGTTTCTCACGCCCGGTGATTCCCAACTGGGGCGGGACGAGCCCCTGGAGGACACGGCCCGGGTGCTGTCGCGCTACGTCGACTGCCTGGTAGTGCGGACATTCGGGCAGGACGTGATCGTGCGGCTGGCCCAGGCCGGGAGCATCCCGGTGGTCAACGCCTTGACCGACGATTACCACCCCTGCCAGATTCTGGCAGACGCCCAGACCATGCGCCAGAAGGCCGGTGATTTGCGCGGGCTGCCCATCGCCTGGGTGGGGGACGGCAACAACATGGCCCATTCCTTCATCAACGGCGCGGTGCTGTTCGGCTGGGATCTGCGCATGGCCTGCCCCGAAGGGTTTATGCCCAAGGACGAGGTGTTGGACAAGGCCAAACGGCTTGGAGCCAGGGTCTTTTTGACCACGGAACCGGCCGAGGCCGTGGCCGGGGCCAAGTTCGTGCATACGGACGTCTGGGCCTCCATGGGCCAGGAAGGAGAGAGCAAGACCCGGGCCGAGGTGTTCAAGGGCTACCAGGTGGACGAGGCGCTCATGGCCCTGGCCGATCCTTCGGCCTACTTCATGCATTGTCTTCCCGCACACCGGGGAGAGGAGGTTTCCGCCGCGGTCATGGACTCGGAAAAGTCCATTGTCTTCGACCAGGCGGAGAGCCGATTGCATGCCCAGAAGGCCCTTTTGGAGTGGGTCATGCAGCGATGAGGACGTGGTTGCGTAACTGTATAGTCTAAAAGGAATTTAGTTTAAATCTAGAAATAGTCTAGAAAAAGTCTAGAGAAAAAAACATGAACAATATCAATAAGGTCGTTTTGGCGTATTCCGGCGGGTTGGACACCTCCGTCATCCTGGCCTGGATCAAGAACACCTACGAATGCGAGGTCATCACCCTGACCGCCGACCTGGGCCAGGGCGAGGAACTGGATGGCATCGAGGACAAGGCCTTGGCCACCGGCGCCAGCAAGGCCTACGTGGAGGATCTGCGCGAGGAGTTCGCCAGGGACTATATCTTCCCGGTCTTCCGGGCCTCGGCCATCTACGAGGGCCGCTACCTGCTGGGCACCTCCATCGCCCGGCCGCTCATCGCCAAGCGCATGGTGGAGATCGCCGACCTGGAGGAGGCCCAGGCCGTGGCCCATGGAGCCACGGGCAAGGGCAACGACCAGGTTCGGTTCGAGCTGGCCACCATGGGCCTGAACCCGCGGCTCAAGACCATCGCGCCCTGGCGGGAGTGGGACCTCAAGTCCCGGACCGACCTGATGAATTACGCCAACGACAACGGAATCGAGATTCCGGTCAGCCGCAAGAAGCCCTGGTCCATCGACGCCAACCTGCTGCACGTCTCCTTTGAGGGCGGCGAGTTGGAGGACCCCTGGAACGCGCCCGGCCCGGACTGCCACCGGCTGTGCACGCCCCTGGCCCAGACCCCGGATACGCCCGAGGAGATCAGCATCGACTTCGAGGCCGGCGATCCCGTGGCCATCAACAGCGTCAAGCACTCCCCGGCCGCCCTGTTGGCCAAGCTCAACGAATTGGGTGGCCGCCACGGCATCGGCCGGGTGGACATGGTGGAGAACCGCTGCGTGGGCATGAAGTCCCGGGGCGTGTACGAGACCCCGGGCGGGACCATCCTGCACGTGGCCCATCGGGACATGGAGGGGCTGACTTTGGACCGGGAGGTCATGCATCTGCGCGACCAGTTCATCCCCCGGTACGCCGAGATGATCTACAACGGCCTCTGGTTCTCGCCCGAGCGCGAGGCCCTGCAGGCGTTCATCGACAAGAGCCAGGAGCGGGTGACCGGCACGGTGCGGCTGACCCTGTACAAGGGCAACGTGGTGCCCACCGGACGGAAGTCGCCGTACTCATTGTACAACGCCGAGCTGGCCACCTTCGAGGAGGACGTGGTCTACGACCAGTCCGACGCCGAAGGCTTCATCCGACTCATGGGCCTGCGGCTCAAGGGCCGCATGCAGACCCAGCGGTGGGGCGGCCGGGACGGCGAGGACGTGTGCGAAGAATAAGGGTGAGTCATGTCTGACAAGAAGCTTTGGGGCGGCAGATTTTCCGGCGACACCGAGCGGCTGGTGGAGGAGTACACCGAATCGGTGTCCTTTGACCGCGTTCTGTGGGCCGAGGACATCGCAGGCTCCAAGGCGCACGCCCGCATGCTGGCCAAGGTGGGCGTCCTGACCCAGGACGAGGCCGAGGCCATTGTCCAGGGCCTGGACCAGGTGGCCGATGAGATCGAATCCGGCCAGTTCCCCTGGAAGGTGGACCTGGAGGACGTGCATATGAACGTGGAGGCCCGGCTCACCGAGCGCATCGGCGAACTGGGCGGCAAGCTCCACACCGGCCGCAGCCGCAACGACCAGGTGGCCCTGGACTTCAGGCTCCACGTGGCCGACCGGCTGGAGGAGTGGTGCGACCTGCTGGCTCTGCTGGCGTCCGTGCTCTGCCGCAGGGCGGAGGAGAACAAGGACACCCTGCTGCCGGGCATGACCCACCTCCAGCCAGCCCAGCCCGTGAGCCTGGCCCACCATCTTTTGGCCTACGCCTGGATGTTCCGGCGGGACGTGGACCGGGTCCAGGATTGCCTCAAGCGGGTGCGGGTCTCGCCTTTGGGCGCGGCCGCCCTGGCCGGGACCACCCATCCCCTGGACCCCGGGGCCGTGGCCGAGGATCTGGGCCTGCCCGAGACCTTCCGCAACTCCATGGACGCGGTCTCGGACCGGGACTTCGCGGCCGAGTCCCTGTTCTGCGCCAGCCTGGCCATGATGCACCTGAGCCGGCTGTGCGAGGAGATCATCCTGTGGGCCAACCCGGCCCTGGGGTATGTCGTCCTGCCGGACGGCTATTCCACGGGCTCGTCCATCATGCCCCAGAAGAAGAATCCGGACGTGTGCGAACTCATGCGCGGCCGGACCGGCCGGGTTTACGGTGGGCTCATCTCCCTGCTGACCATGCTCAAGGGGCTGCCCCTGGCCTACAACCGGGACATGCAGGAGGACAAGGAGCCCTTTTTCGACGCCCACCGCACCCTGACCGCGTCCCTGCGGGTCATGGCCGGACTCTTGAGCGAGATCGAGTTCAAGGCCCAGGCCATGGCCGACGCGCTCAAGCGGGGCCATCTGGACGCCACCGAGCTGGCCGACTACCTGGCCGCCAAGGGCATTCCTTTCCGCCAGGCCCATCGGGCCGCGGGACAGGCCGTGTCTCTGGCCGAGATCAAGGGTGTGGGCCTGCCCGACCTGTCCCTGGAGGAACTCAAAAACGTGGTGCCCGGCCTGTCCGGGGTGGTGGAAGAGGACGTATTCGCGGTGCTCGACCCGGCGGCCGCCGTCCGGCGGCGGGTCTCCCCCGGGTCCACCAGCCCAGGGTCCGTGGACGCCCAACTGGCCGAATTGGGCCAATGGCTGGACACCGTCCTGGAGCAAGGCGGCGCGTAATGATCCTGACCGAGCGGCATGTGGAGCTTCTCAAGCACATCCACTCCTACGCCAAGATCAAGCGCTACCACGGCATGCTGCCGCGCAAGGAGGCCGCGGTCTACGACACGCGCTTCATCGACTACCTGGTGGAGCAGGGGTTGGTGGAAGAGGGGGTGATCATCACCACCTGCGGCTCCAACCCCAAGGGTTACCGGTTGGCCGAGGGCGCGGAGGACGAGCTCAGCTCCCTGGGCATCGACTTCGGGGGCGAGGAGTGGCGCCAGCTCAAGGAGACCCGGTCCGTGACCGCGGACGGCCTGGAGCGCGAGCACATCGACCTGCTCATGGACATCTACCACTTCTCCAAGATCAAGAAATTCCAAGGCATTGCGCCGCGTTTCGTGCTTGATCCCTATGACAAGGACGTGATCAAGTTCCTCTACGACACGGGTTACATTTTCTACATCAAGCTCAAGGGGAGCAAGGTGAACCACGAAAAGGGCTACGTGCTCTCGGACAAGGCCAACCGGCTTCTCGAACAGGCGGGGTATGTGAACTAGGTGGGGTTCCGCGAGAATGGCGGAAGCGTACAGGAGTCGAACCTGCCGGCGAGGGTGAACCCGCCCACTGGATTTGAAGTCCAGGCGCCACACCGGTGACGAAACGCTTCCCCGATCGGTTAGAGGGGTATCAGGCTTGCCGTTGACAGGCAAGGGATTCGCGGAAAGCGTACCCCGGACACTTGCCATTTTCCCGGAAAGACTTAAGCTGTGGTATTCCCGGCAGGTGCGGTCCGTTGCGTGCCGCCCGCCCCGAACAATATGAATGCACGCGGAGGATAATCCGTTGAATAGTTTTGGCAGAAATCTTCTTATTTGGGCGGCCATCGCCATCATGATCGTCGTCCTGTTCAATCTTTTCAACCAGGCCCCCATGGGTGAGCAGAAACTCCCGTACAGCTCCTTCCTGACCAAGGTGGACAACGGCGAAGTGCAGTCCGTGCTCATCCAGGGCGAGCAGATCAACGGCATCCTGTCCGATGGAACCCGCTTCACCACCTACACTCCGGACGACCCCAGCCTGGTTGGCAAGCTCATTGACAAGGGCGTGCAGGTCAATGCCGAGCCCATGGACGACGCGCCCTGGTACATGACCCTGCTGGTGTCCTGGTTCCCCATGCTGCTTCTCATCGGCGTCTGGATCTTCTTCATGCGCCAGATGCAGGGAGGCGGCAGCGGCGGCCGGGGGGCCATGAGCTTCGGACGTTCCCGGGCCCGGCTCATCAACGAGGAGACCGCCAAGGTCACCTTCGAGGACGTGGCCGGCGTGGACGAGGCCAAGGAGGAGCTGTCCGAGATCGTGGACTTCCTCCGCGACCCCCGCAAGTTCACCCGACTGGGCGGGCGTATCCCCAAGGGCGTGCTCCTGGTGGGCTCCCCGGGCACCGGTAAGACGCTTTTGGCCCGGGCCGTGGCCGGAGAGGCGGGCGTGCCCTTCTTCTCCATCTCCGGCTCGGACTTTGTGGAGATGTTCGTGGGCGTGGGCGCGTCCCGCGTGCGCGATTTGTTCGCCCAGGGCAAGAAGAACGCCCCCTGCCTGATCTTCATCGACGAGATCGACGCCGTGGGACGCCAGCGCGGCGCCGGGCTGGGCGGCGGCCACGACGAGCGCGAGCAGACCCTGAACCAGCTTTTGGTGGAGATGGACGGCTTCGAGTCCAATGAGGGCGTCATCCTGGTGGCGGCCACCAACCGGCCCGACGTGCTGGACCCGGCCCTGCTGCGGCCCGGCCGCTTCGACCGCCAGGTGGTGGTGCCCACGCCGGACGTGCGCGGCCGCAAGCGTATCCTGGAGGTGCATTGCCGCAAGGTGCCCCTGGCCGACAACGTGGACCTGGAGGTCATCGCCCGCGGAACCCCCGGCTTCTCAGGCGCGGACCTGGAGAACCTGGTCAACGAGGCCGCCCTGTACGCGGCCAAGCAGGAAAAGAACCAGGTCGATCCCGAGGACTTCGAGGAGGCCAAGGACAAGGTGCTCATGGGCAAGGAGCGCCGCAGCGTCATCATCTCCGACGAGGAGAAGAAGACCACGGCCTTTCACGAGGCCGGGCACGCCCTGGTGGCCAAGCTGCTGCCCAAGACCGATCCGGTGCATAAGGTGTCCATCATCCCCCGGGGCATGGCCCTGGGCGTGACCCAGCAGCTGCCCGTGGACGACCGGCACAACTATTCCAAGGACTTTTTGGAGAACAACCTGGCCATGCTCCTGGGCGGCCGGGTGGCCGAGGAACTGGTGCTCGACCAGATGACCACCGGCGCCTCCAACGACATTGAACGAGCCACCAAGATGGCCCGCAGCATGGTTTGCTCCTGGGGCATGAGCGAGAAGCTCGGCCCTCTGTCCTTTGGCGACAACCAGGAACAGGTCTTCCTGGGCAAGGAGCTCATCCACAACCGCACCTACGGCGAGGAAACGGCCCGGACAATCGACTCCGAGGTTCGCCGGATCATCGATGAGGCCCACACCAAGGCCAGGAATCTCCTGTCCGAGAATCTGGACACCCTGCACGCCATCGCCGAGGCTTTGCTGGAGCGCGAGACCATCTCCGGCGAGGACATCGACAAGATCATCAAGGGCGAAGAACTGCCGCCGCCCAACAACGGCGGCTCCAAGGACGCCCCGGGCCAGGCGTACATCCCCAAGGAGGAGCGCAAGGCCCATGACGAGGCCAAGGACTCCGAGGAGTCCGGAGAGTCCGAGGAGTTCACCCTGGAAGCGGACGACGACAAAGACGATTCCGGCCCGAGCGGGCCCACCCAGTAGGAAGCCGAAATCATGGCCAAGGCACCTGGATGGAACATCAAGGGGGGCAGGGTGATGAACCCGGCCCCCTTTCTTGTGGCCGGAATCCTGAACGTCACCCCGGATTCGTTCTACGACGGGGGCAAGCATTTCGATCTGGACCGCGCTCTGGAATCGGCCCGGGCCATGGCCGGGCAGGGCGTGGACATCGTGGACGTGGGCGGGGAATCCACCCGCCCGTACGCCGAGACCGTGTCCGAGGCCGAGGAAACCGCCCGGATCCTGCCCGTGATCCAGGCCTTGGCCCGCGAGTTCGGTTCGGACGGCCCGGTCCTGTCCGTGGACACGTACAAGGCCGGGACGGCCCGGGCGGCCCTGGAGGCCGGGGCGGCCATCGTCAACGACGTGTCGGCCTGCCGGTTCGACCCCGGGCTCCTGGACGTGGTGGTCCAGGACAAACCCGGGTACGTGCTCATGCACAGCCAGGGAAAACCTGAAGACATGCAGGACGATCCGCGCTACCAGGATGTGGTGGGCGAGATCATGGATTTTTTCGAGGAGCGCATGAACATGCTGGTCAAGGCCGGACTGCCCGAAACCAACATCGTGCTCGATCCGGGCATGGGTTTCGGCAAGACCCTGGAGCACAATCTGGCCATCTTTCGGAACATCGAGCGGTTCATGGAACTGGGCCGGCCCATTTTCATGGGCCTGTCCAACAAGAGGATTTGGGGCGACCTACTTGACCTCGGCCCGGATGACCGGCAAAACGCAACCCAGGCGGCAACGATTGTCATGGCCATGCGCGGGGTGGTCATCCACCGCGTTCACGAGGCCGCCGTGACCAAACAGTCCCTGGCCGTGGTCAGGGCCCTGACGGACCGAGCATGATCGAGTTTTTCGGAATCCAGATTTCCTGGCGGGAATTCCTGGACATCGGCATCATCGCCTTCATCTACTACTACATCATCCTGCTGGTGCGCGGCACCCGGGCTGTGGCGGTGATCTACGGTCTGGTGCTCATCCTGCTCGTGTACTACGTGTCCGACGAACTGGGCCTGCATACCCTCAACTGGCTGCTGACCAACTTCCTGGGCTCCTTCTTCCTGGTCATCATTATCCTGTTTCAGGCCGACATCCGCAAGGCCCTGTCCCAACTGGGTGGAGGGCGGTTTTTCCGGCGCTCCCCCCTGGCCGCGGAGTCCATCAACCAGTTGGTCATCGCGGTCATGTCCATGGCCCGCAAGCGCACCGGCGCGCTCATCGTGCTGGAGCGCAACGTGCCCCTGGGCGACATCACCGAGCGCGGCGTGGAGGTCGGGGCCAAGATCACCAAGGAACTGCTGATGACCATCTTCCAGACCGACACCCCGCTGCACGACGGCGCGGTGGTGGTCCGCCAGGGCAAGGTGGCGGCCGCGGCCTGCATCCTGCCCCTGTCCAGCAAGTTCCGGGGCCAGACCGTGTTCGGCACGCGGCACCGGGCCGCCCTGGGCATCAGCGAGGAATCCGATTCCGTGACCATCGTGGTCTCCGAGGAGACCGGCGACGTTTCCATCGCCATGAACGGCCGGTTGACCACCAGCCTGGACGAGACCCGGCTCAAGCGGGTGATCACCAACGTCCTGGAGCGTTGAGACCATGACTGTGCGCTGGCAATACGCGATCCTGGCCCTGGTTCTGGCCGTGTTCACCTGGTATCTGGTCACGGGCCGGGAAAAGGTCGAGGTCTGGATGCCCATGACCGTGGAGCTGATCAACGTTCCCGACGGCCTGCTCATCCAGGAGGGGCTGGTGAACAAGATCGAAATCCGGGTGCGCGGACCCAAGGGGCTGGTCCGGGCCCTGGACGACAAGAAGCTCGTCTACTCCCTGGACGCGGGCAAGCTCAAGAGCGGCGAGAACCTGATCGAGTTCAAGGCCGAGAAGATTCCCCTGTCCCGGGCCTACGAGGTGGTGGAGATCAAGCCGTCCCGGACCATCCTGTCCGTGGACCGCATGACCACCAAGACCGTGCCGGTCAACCCGGTCTGGTCGGCCGAGGAGAGCCTGGCCGGCAACTACCATTTGGTCTCCGTGACCGTGCAGCCCGATCATGTGGAGCTCAAGGGCCCGCAGAATATGCTCAAGCACATGGACGAGGTGGAAGCCATCCTCATGACCGGGTTTGACGACGACATCCCCCCGGAATATTCCGAGGAGGTGCCCGTGTTCGCCCCGGACGAGGTGGAGTCCAACCCGGGTACGGTCCGGGTCACCCTGGAGATCGCCCCGGTCACCCAGGTGGTGCCGGTCAAGCTGCGCAATTTCGAGGTGGATGCCCCGGCGGGCATGACGGCCACGGTGGCCAACGAATACGTTCTGCTGGAGATCGAGGGCCCGCGCATGCTCTTCGCCAACGACGAGTACCGCCAGGGCATGGCGGCCGTGGTGCGCATGGAGGAGGGGCTCAAGGCGGGCGAACACATGCTGGATTACTGGGTCAAGCTGCCCGACCAGTGCCGGGTGGTCAGCCGGGAGCCGGCCAAGCTCAAGGTCGTGCTCAAGAAACCCTGACCCGCGTCAACTAACCGTCTTCACGAGATATCGATGAACAAGAAGCTTTTCGGCACGGACGGCCTGCGCGGCCGCGTCAACTCCTATCCCATGATCCCGGAGATCGCCCTGCGTCTGGGCTTGGCCGCGGGCCAGTACTTTCGCAACGGCCACAAGAAGCACAAGGTGGTCATCGGCAAGGACACCCGGCTGTCCGGCTACGTGTTCGAATACGCCCTGACCAGCGGCCTGTGCGCCGCGGGCATGGAGGTCTTCCTGGTCGGTCCGCTGCCCACCCCGGCCATCTCCTTCCTGACGCGCAACATGCGCGCCGACCTGGGCGTGGTCATCTCGGCCTCGCACAACCCCTTCCAGGACAACGGCATCAAGTTTTTCGACCGCGACGGCTTCAAGCTGGACGACAACGTGGAGGCGGACATCGCGTCCATGGTCCTGGATCCGGCGCAGGAGTGGGACTATCCCGAGCCCGAGAGCGTGGGCCGGGCACACCGCATCGCGGACGCCCGTGGCCGCTACATCGTCTACCTCAAGTACTCCTTTCCCCAGCACCTGACCCTCAAGGGGGTCAAGGTGGTGCTGGACTGCGCCCACGGCGCGGCCTACGGGGTTTCGCCCCAGGTCTTCGAGGAGTTGGGGGCCGAGGTGGTCTCGGTGGGTTGCCGCCCGGACGGCATGAACATCAACGAGGGCTGCGGCTCCTTGAACCCCGAGGTGGTGGCCGAGGCGGTGCGCGAGCACGGCGCGGATATCGGCCTGGCCCTGGACGGCGACGCGGACCGGCTCATCGTGGTGGACGAGAAGGGCGTCATCCTGGACGGCGACCAGATCATGGCCCTGTGCGCCAGCGACCTCATGGCCCGGGACAAGCTGCCCGGCGGCCTGCTGGTGGCCACGGTCATGAGCAACATGGCCCTGGAGGTCTTCATGGCCGATCGGGGCGGCCGCCTGCTGCGTACGCCCGTGGGCGACCGGCACGTGGTGGAGGCCATGCGAAGGGAGGGGGCGGTCCTGGGCGGCGAGCAGTCCGGTCATCTCATCTTCATGGACTACGCCACCACGGGCGACGGCTCCCTGGCCGCGCTTCAGTTGCTCCGGATCATGTGCGAGCAGCAAAAACCCCTGTCCGAGCTGGCCCACCTGATCACGCCCTTCCCCCAGTTGTTGATCAATGTGCCGGTGGCGTGCAAGACTCCGTTCGAGGATTTGCCCGAGCTTCAGAAATCCGTGGCCCGGGCGGAAAAGGATTTGGCCGGGCGCGGCCGCGTGCTGCTCAGGTATTCGGGCACAGAGGCCCTGGCCCGGGTCATGGTCGAGGGCGAGGACCAGGAAAAAGTCCGTCGCCTGGCCGAGGGACTGGCTGAGGACGTGAAGAATTGTTTGCGGTGACACGTTGAATTTGATTAGGATGTGAAGATGGACATTCGAAAAGTTGTGATTCCCGTTGCCGGTTGGGGAACCCGGTCGCTCCCCGCGACCAAGAACCTTCCCAAGGAAATGTTGCCCATCTACCGCAAGCCCATTGTCCAATACGTGGTCGAGGAGGCGCTTGAAGCGGATATTTCCCAGGTGGTGTTCATCACCAACCAGACCAAGCGCATCATCGAGGACCACTTCGACTACAACCTGCTCCTGGAGCACGTGCTCGAACGGGCCGGAAAGACCGAGCTCCTGGAGGAAGTCCGCCACGTGGGCGGAATGGTTGACATCTTTTCCATCCGCCAGAAGGAACAGCTCGGCCTGGGGCACGCCGTGCTCTGCGCCTACGAGGCCTGCAAGGGCGAGCCCTTCGCGGTCATGCTGGGCGACGACCTCATGTTCGGCCGCGGGGCCGGGCTGAAGCAGCTCATCGAGGTGGCCAGGACCGAGAAGAAGGCCGTGGTCGGCGTCATCGAGGTACCCCCGGAGCGGACCAGCCGCTACGGCGTCATCGACGGCGACGAGTTCGCCCCGGGCGTCTACACCGTGCGCAACCTGGTGGAGAAGCCCAAGCCCGAGGAAGCACCTTCCAACCTGGCCATCATCGGCCGCTACGTGTTGCTGCCCGAGGTTTTCGACCACCTGCGCGAGCAAAAGGCCGGCGTGGGCGGCGAGATCCAGCTTACCGACGCCCTGCAGGGCCTGGCCGACTCGGGCAAGCTCCTGGCCGTGAAGATGCGCGGGCAGCGCTTCGATGCGGGCGACTGGGTGGAGTACCTGGCCGCCAACGTCTACTTCGCGCTCCAGGACGACAACCTGCACGACGACCTGGTGGAACGGCTGCACCAGCTCCTGCCGCGCAAGTCCTAACGGGCCTTCGGCACAGGAAACATCCCATGAACGAGTTATGGCAGGTTGCCTTGGCCAGCCCGCCGTACTCGCAGTTGACCTACGGCCGTCCGGCCTGGTTCCCCGCGCTGGAACCCGGCTGGCGGGTGCTGGTGCCGGTCCGCCGCTCCCTGCGCGTGGGCGTGGTGGTCGAGTCGTGCTCCAACGTCCCGGACGGGGTGGAGGTCCGGGACATGCTCTGGCCCCTGGATACCCGCCCGCTGCTGGACCCGGACTGGATGGACCTGGCCGGAAACCTGGCCAGCCGCCAGATGTGCGCCCTGGGCGAGATCCTGTCCCACATGCTCCCGCAGGGGCTCAGAACCGCCTCCCTGACCTTTGAGGTCGATTCCCCCGCCTTTCCCCGGCGTCTCAAGCCCAAGGACTTGGCCGGGCTGCCCGGCGATCGACTGAAGACCCTGTACGGGCTGGCCGAGTCCGGGAAGCTGCGCGTGCTCAAGCGCGCGTCCAGGGAAGGGGACGAGCCCCATCTGCACCTGGCCCAGGACCCGCCCTGGCCCGTGCGGCCCAATGCCCGCCGCCAGATCGAGCTGCTGGAATATTTGCTGGAGAACGGACCCCAGCCCGTGGAGCGCGTGCGCAGGATCATGGGGCCGGGCTGCCCGGCCGTGGAGCGCAAGCTGGAGGCGTCCGGGCTGGTCCGCACCGGAGGGCCGCCCGACGGAATGGGCGCGGACGAGACCGAAGCCACTTGCGCGGAACCGCCCCAATTCTTCGACCCCAGTCCGGAGCAGGCCCAGGCCGTGGAGCGGATGGGCGAACTTCTGGATTCCGGCCGGGCCGCCTCGGCCCTGGTGCACGGAGTGACCGGGTCGGGTAAGACCTGGGTCTACCTGGAGATGGCCAAACGCGCCCTGGCCAAGGGACGCAACGTTCTGTTGCTGGCGCCCGAGGTTGCCCTGGCCTGCCGCCTCCACGCCGCGGCCAAGGAGCGCTTTCCGGCCCGCACCGTGTTCCTGTACCACGGCTACCAGAGCCCGGCCCTGCGCGAGGCCCGGTTCCGGGCCGTGGCCGAGTTGGACGAGCCGGCCGTGGTGGTGGGCACGCGTTCCGCTCTGTTTCTTCCCCTGGCCAGGCCCGGGCTCATCGTGGTGGACGAGGAGCACGACGAGAGCTTCAAGCAGGAGGAGCGGCTGGCCTACCAGGCCAAGGAGCTGGCCTGGTTCCGGGCCTCCCGGTCCGACGGGCTGCTGGTCCTGGGTTCGGCCACTCCGGACGTGAAGACCTTTTACGCGGCCGGGCAGGGCGGGGTGTCCCTGATGGACATGCCTCACCGCGTGGGCGGGGCCTGCCTGCCCGAGGTGTCCCTGGTGGACATCGGCAAGCTGAACGCGGAAACGCCCCTGGCTCCGGCCTCCCTGGCCGCCCTGCGGGAGACCGTGGACCAGGGGGAGCAGGCGGTGATCCTGCTCAACCGGCGCGGCTATTCCCCGCTCATGTACTGCCTGGACTGCGGCCAGGTGGTGCGCTGCGCGGACTGCGCCGTGGCCATGACCTTTCACAAGGCCCGGGAGCGGCTGGTCTGCCACTATTGCGGCCGGAGCCTTCCCTATCCCCTGGTCTGCCCCGGGTGCGGGGGCAGCAACTACCTGCCTATGGGCGAAGGCACCGAGCGGCTTGAGGAGTATTTGCGCAAGGTTCTGCCGCGCTCCTGCCGGGTGCTGCGCCTGGATCGCGACTCCACCCGCCGCCAGGAGCGGCTGGAGGAGATTCTGGACGACTTCGCCCGGGGGAGGGCCCAGGTCCTGGTGGGCACCCAGATGCTGTCCAAGGGTCACCACTTCCCCCAGGTCACCCTGGCTCTGGTGGCGGACGGGGACCTGGGGCTCAACCTGCCCGACTACCGGGCCGCGGAGCGTACCTTCCAGTTGCTGGTCCAGGTCTCGGGCCGTTCGGGCAGGGGAGAGCGGCCCGGCCGGGTCCTGATCCAGACCCGCAACCCGGCCCATCCATTTTGGGAGCACGTGCTGGCCGGGGACTACCACCGGTTCTACGCCAAGGAGATCACCTCCAGGCAGCGGTTCAGCTACCCGCCGTTCGTCAAGCTGGGGCTGGTGCGCATGAGCTTTCCCCTGGACTACGGCCCGGCCCAGGCCGTGCTGGCCGACGCGGCACGGCTGCTGCGGGAGCGGGCCGGTTCCATGACCGTGCTCGGCCCGGCTCCGGCCCCGCTGGGCATGCTGCGCGGCCGCAAGCGCTTCAACTGTCTGGTCAAGGGCACGGACTGGCAGGATATACGCTCCCTGTTCGCGGCCCTGCGCCAATGGAACCCGGACCCCGGCCAGGTGCGCCTGGGCCTGGACCTGGACCCGGTGAGCATGCTCTGACCGCCCGCTCTCGACAGCCGGGGCGATTGCCGATACATTGTGCGCCCATGAAAAGAACACCTCTTGTCCTTATATTGGCGTTGTTGGTCCTGTTGACGGCCTGGTCCACGGCCCAGGCGCAGCAGAAGGTCGGTTTCGTCAATCCGCAGCGTATTCTCAACGAATCCCGCATCGGGCAGGCCGCCCAGGCCGACCTGGCCAAGCTGGGCCAGGAAAAGGACCGCTTGATTCGGGACTCCGCCAAGGAAATCAACGACCTCAAGAAGGCGTTGGCGGCCGGAGGCATGAGCCAGTCCGAGGAACAGGCCCTGACGGCCAAACTCCAGGCCCTGTACGAGCGCCACGACAGGCTGGTGGCCGACAGCAACGACGACATGACCTATGAAGAGGCGCGCCTGATCCACTTCATCATGAAGAAGGCGGACGCGAGTTTGCGGGCCGTGGCCGAGAAGGGCGGCTTCAGCATGGTGCTCACCGATCCGGACATCATCGGCTACATCGACGACTCGGCCGACCTGACCGACGAAGTGATCAAGGCGCTCAACGCTACTGAATGACCATGCCCGGCAAGTACGCACGCATACTCGCCCTGGCCCTCTGCCTGGGCCTGGCTTTCTCCACCGTGGCTTTCGCCCAGGATTGGGGGCGGCTGATGACCCCCACCCAACCGCTCAACGTACGCAAGGAGCGGGACCGGAAATCGGCCAAGGTGGCCACGCTCAAGCCCGGCCAGGTGGTGCGCGTGGATTTCCTCAAGGACGACTGGTACGCGGTTTTTGATCCGGACGAGACCGAGCGCGACGAGGCCAAGGCCCTGGGCTATTCCAAGGCCGACTATCTTAGGCCGGTCCAGTCGGCCCAGTGGGGCGAGATCCGCGTGGTGGAGCCCAAGATGCTCAACGTGCGCAAGGGCCGGGGGCCCAAGTTCGAGCACGCCAAGACCCTGTACGCGGGCGACCTGGTCAAGATCGATTTTCCCAGGGACGGCTGGGTGGCCGTGTTCGAGCCGGATGCCCGGGAACGCAAGGAATCCAAGGCCATCGGCTACGCCAACGCCCGTTTCCTGGTCAAACCCAGCCCCAAGCAGCTGGCCAAGCTTCCCAAGGCCTCCGAAGTGAAGCCTCCTGAAGCCAAGGCGCCTGAAATCGAGGCTCCGGAGGCCGAGCCCACGCCCGTGCCCGCTGCCGCGGACAGCGACTGGGGCATGCTGGTGCGTCTGACGGACAACGCCAAGATACGGCAGACCCCGGACACCGAGGGCACGCTGCTGGTGACCATGGTCCGGGGCGACCTGCTCAAGGTCTACGGCCGCAACGGCGACTGGCTGCGGGCTTACATGCCCCAGGAACGCACGCCGTCTCCGGCCGCAGCTCTGGGCTGGGTGCACAAGGATTTGCTGGATCTGTCCGAGGACGAGCTGGCCGGACAGCCCCGGGCTGAGCCCCTGGCGGCCGCATCCACCGAGGAAGCGGAAGAGCCTGAACCGGCCGAGCCTGTTGCCGAGCCTGCCGCATTGGTCGAGGAGCCTGCGGTCGAGCCTGTGGCCGAGCCTGTGGAAGATATGGCCACGGCGGCCGAGACCTTCGCCGCTGCGCCCCAGCAGGCCGAGCGCGAGGAGCACGTGCTGGTGGTGCCCAAGGAGGTGGGGGGCGAGCCCAGTCACGGCATCGAGCCCGTGGCCGACCAGGAAGCCCACGGTTTCCGGTACGCCCTGCTCTCGGTGAAGGGCCAGGACCCCCTGGTCAAGTTCATGGAGATCCGCGTCTGGGTGGACGTGACCGTGGTTCCGGATTCCGAGGACCTGCGCGACCTGGCCACCACCATCTGGATACGGGAAGGCAACCAGGGCAAGCAGGGCGTGGTGTCCATCTACCTTCCCGGCCAGGATCTGAACAACCTGTCCTATGCCCAGGGCCGTTTCGGCCCGCGCGGCCCGGCCGAGTTCTGGACCAGGGAAACCACCCTGTACGGCACCCGGTTCAAGTAGCCCGAGTCATCTCTTAGGCCCGGACACGGGTTTTTCGTTTCGCCCCGATGCACCTGCCGGGCGCGTTTCTGCGTTGTGTCGCGCATCGTTCGGCGGGGTGTCTCGCCTCCGCGCATGTTGCCTGTTCCTTCATGTTTTTCCGCACCGTGCTTTGAACCAGTATTCAAGAATATCTTGACTTTGGTCATGGCGTTATTCAGAAGAATGTTGGGGGGGCTTCGATATGAGATATTCCATGACTACTTCCCGGGCTATTCTGGATACCGCCACGCGGTTGTTCGCCGAGCAGGGATATGACGGCACCTCCGTGTCCGAGATCGCCAAGCAGACCGGGGTGGCCACCGGCACCGTCATCTATCAATACAAGAGCAAGGAGAACCTGCTGCAGGTCATCGTCTGGGAGTATTTCAACCGACTGTTGCAGAATGTTCGTCGTGCCGACGATTCTCGAAAGGGCAGGCAGGCGCTGACGGATTACATCCAAAGCGTTCTTGAATACGCCCGCAGCCGCAAGTTGGAGACCACCGTCATGCTGCTGCACCACAACACCTTCCGCAAGGCCCCGCACCGTTTCCCCCTTGCTGCGGACGGCTTCCGGGCTTTTGATGTTTGCGTTCAGCAACTTCGTGATATCGTCTCTTCCCTTTTCGACGATGCTGATGGTCCCAGGGAACAGGCTGAACAGTTCATGGATGGTGTTGTAGCAAGCATGTTGGGTGCCTGTTGGATGTACATTTTTGCTGGTAAGGACATTCAGGCGCTTGAGAATGAATTGATTTCTTCCGTACTTTTACGTTTGGAAGGTCATGTAGTGTGAGTACACACTCATTCTTTTTATAAAAACATTGCAATTAGGTCCCGTAAAGTATGGAAGTATGATTTTTTATGTGTTATGTTTCCAACATAGTGTATTCAAGATTCTTGACTGCAACTGAAACTGAGGGTTTGTTTTTTGTATGAGAGACCCTGGTTTCATGCAGTCTTGGGAGTGGTGGCCCAGGGGGGACAACGGCTACCGTGTGAAGGATCCAACACTTTGGAAACGTTGAGAGACATGCGGAGGGAAGCGTTGTGTTCAAGAGGATGTCGTTAGCCAAGAAGCTCGTTACGGGCTTCGCCATTGTTCTTGTGTTGCTGGTGGTCGTTGGGGTGGTTTCGTTCCAGGCCCTGACCTCGGCCTCGTCCGGGTTCGAGCGCTATAGCAAACTGGCCAATGACTCCGCCCTGATGGGTCAGGTCCAGGCCAATATGCTCATGGTGCGCATGAGCGTGAAGGACTTCATTTCCTCAGGGGGCAATCCGGACAACGCCAAGGCCTATGAAGGCTACATGGCCGAGACCCGGGCTTTTGTCGACGAGGCCCAGGAGATCATTCATGATCCCGAACGGGCCGCCGCCGTGGACACCCTGGACAATGAACTGAAGGAATACGAGGAATTCTTCGCCAAGCTGGTGGACTATGACCACGAGTACGATACGCATTTCGATGTGCTGGTGGAAAAGGGCCCGATCATGGAGGAGAATTTGGCGGCGATCATGAGCGCGGCCGACAGGGATGGGAACGCCGCGGCCGCCTATCGCGCCGGCCTTGCCCTGCGTCACATGCTTTTGGGCAGGATCAACATCTTTCGGTTCATGATGTTCGCTGAACAGAAGAATATTGACGACTTTGTCAAGGAATTCGCGTTCATGCAGGAGCAGCTTGACATCCTGGAGAGGCACATCGCCACGCCCGACCTCCGTCGCATGCTGGACGAAGTGGCCTCCCTGGTCACCCTGTACCGGGATACCGTCAGCGAGAAGATGGCCCCGACGACCTTCAAGCGCGACGAACTGGTCGCCTCCGTGGGGACGCGGCTCGGCAACTCCATGCCCAGCTGACCGAGGAGGTCAAGCAGTCGGTCCTCGCGGCGCAGCGTGAACTGGAGCAGGACGTCCATTCCTCCAACCAGTTCGCCGTCACCCTGATCATCATCCTGGCCGTCGTGGCCATGATCGTGGGCGTGGGCGTGGCCTGGCTCATCATTCGCGGCGTTCTGGCCCAGCTGGGCCGCGATCCGGCCATCATCGCCCACATCGCCAGCACCATTGCCGAGGGCGACCTGCGGTTGCAGTTCGACGACAAGAACGTGCGCGGCGTGTACGAGAACATGAAGGACATGTCCACGGCCCTGCTGGGCGTGGTGGGCGAGGTCATGTCTGCCACCGAGAACGTGGCCGCTGGCAGCGAGCAGCTCTCCGCGGCGGCCCAGGGCCTGTCCCAGGGCGCCACCGAACAGGCGGCCAGCGTGGAGGAAGTGTCCTCGTCCATGGAGCAGATGACGGCCAACATCCGTCAGAACGCGGAGAACGCCAAGGCCACGGACCAGATGGCCACCAAGGCCGCCCAGGACACCAAGGAGGGCGGCGAGGCCGTGTCCCAGACCGTGTCGGCCATGAAGGAGATCGCGGAAAAGATCTCCATCATCGAGGAGATCGCCCGGCAGACCAACCTGCTGGCCCTGAACGCGGCCATCGAGGCGGCCCGGGCCGGCGAGCACGGCAAGGGCTTCGCCGTGGTGGCGGCCGAGGTGCGCAAGCTGGCCGAACGGTCCGGCGAGGCCGCGGCCGAGATCAGCGAGCTCTCCGCCACCTCGGTGGAAGTGGCCGAGAAGGCCGGAACCATGCTCAAGACCATTGTCCCGGACATCGAGAAGACGGCCGAGCTGGTGCAGGAGATCGCCGCGTCCAGCAACGAGCAGAACGCGGGCGCTGAGCAGATCAACAAGGCCATCCAGCAGTTGGACCAGGTTATTCAGCAGAACGCCTCGGCTTCCGAGGAAATGGCCTCCACCGCGGAGGAGCTGTCCAGCCAGAGCCAGCAGTTGCAGCAAACCATGAGCTTCTTCCAGGTGGAGCAGGGCACCAGCCGTTCCCGGAAGCAGGTCACGGTGCAGCGCAACAAGCCCCAGCCCCTGGAGGCCGGCGGCAAGGGCAAGGGCAAGAAGGGTGCCGCGGCCGCGCCTGCGGGCGACGGCGTGGACCTGGACATGAGCCCGGACGCGGACGACGAGGAGTTCGAGCGGTTCTAGCCGCCCGGAATCCTTGAAGGAGGAACCAGTCATGGCAGAAGTCGACCAGACCGACCTGAACCAGTTCCTGACGTTCACCCTGGGCAAGGAAATCTTCGCCCTGGACATCGGAACCGTACGCGAAGTCCTGGAATTGCCCGTCATCACCCGCATTCCCAGGACCCCCGACTTCATGCGCGGGGTGATCAACCTGCGGGGCCACGCCGTGCCCGTAGTGGACATGCGCATGAAATTCGGCATGACCCAGGTGGAGGACACCGTGGACACCTGCATCATCATCGTGGAGATCCAAGACGGCGGCGAAGTTACCGTCATGGGCGCCCTGGTGGACTCGGTGCGGGAGGTCTTCGAGATGCCGCCCGAGGCCGTGGAGCCCGCGCCCAAGATGGGGGCCGCCATCAAGGCGGACTACATCCGGGGCATGGGCCGCCAGGGCGAGGAGTTCGTCATCATCCTGGACATCGCCAAGGTCTTCTCCGCCGAGGAGTTGGCCCTGGCCGGCCAGTTGGGCGGTGAGCTCGCGGGCGCGGGCGAGTCGGCCGAACAGGCCGCCTGAACCATAGCCTGATAGAGACATGCGGGCCGGAGGGAGCGATTCCTTCCGGCCCGTTTCGCGTTCCCCTTTTCGCATCCAACGTCCGAGCCTGGACAAAGAACGCGGGATGGGCGACAGGTTAAGGCCAGAAAACGAGCGGAGGAAATCGCATGGAATGGTTCACGTCCTTGTCGCCGGTGGTCCAGGCCCTGCTGGCCACCTGCTTCACCTGGGGGATGACCGCCCTGGGCGCGGCCATGGTCTTCGTGACCAAGGAGATGAGCAAGCGGGTCCTGGACGTCATGCTCGGCTTCGCGGCCGGGGTGATGATCGCGGCCAGCTACTGGTCCCTTTTGGCTCCGGCCATCGAGATGAGTGAACACCTGGGCGTGTTCAAGTGGGTTCCCGCGGCCGTGGGCTTCATGGCCGGGGCGGTGTTCCTGCGTCTGGTGGACAACTTCCTGCCCCATTTGCACCTCCACGCCCCCCGCAGCCAGGCGGAGGGCATCTCCACCTCCTGGCACCGGTCCGTGCTCCTGGTGCTGGCCATCACTCTGCATAACATCCCCGAAGGCCTGGCCGTGGGCGTGGCCTTCGGTGCGGTGGCCCACGGCCTGCCGTCGGCCACTTTGGCCGGAGCCGCGGCCCTGGCCATCGGCATCGGCATCCAGAACTTTCCCGAAGGTACGGCCGTGTCCGTGCCCTTGCGGCGCGAGGGCATGTCCCAGGGCAAGAGTTTCATGTACGGCCAGCTCTCCGGCGTGGTGGAGCCCATTGCCGGGGTGCTCGGGGCCCTGGCCGTGGTCGTGGCCGCGCCCATACTGCCATACGCCCTGGCCTTTGCGGCCGGAGCCATGATCTTCGTGGTGGTGGAGGAGGTCATTCCCGAATCCCAGGCGTCGGGTTACGGGGACGCGGCCACCATGGGCTGCGTCCTGGGCTTCACGGTCATGATGACCCTGGACGTGGCCCTGGGCTGATCCGCGTCAGTGGGACTGCCGGGCGAACAGCTCTTCGGCCTGGGCCAGATCCTTGGGCGTGTTCACGTTGAACAGGGAGAGCAGGTCCGGGTCGTGAACACGCAGGTCGGCCAGGGGCACGGCGTCCAGGCGAACGGCCTTGAAGAACCGCACGAGCTGATGGCGGCCCTGCTTCAGGGCCGCTTCCACGTGGGGCAGGCAATTCCTGGAATAGATGGCGCACAGGGGATAGTGGTACCAGCCGTCGCGGGTGGGGACCACCACGTCCTGGCGGCCCGTGATCCGGCGCTTCAGGGCCTGGACCAGATCGGCCTGGAGCAGGGGCGCGTCGCAGGAGGTCACGAACACGTATGGATGCTCGGCCTCGGCCAGGGCGGCGTGCAGCCCGGTCAGGGGGCAGCGCGCCTTGAACCTGTCCACGGCCACGCGTACGCCCAGGTCCTGGAAGGGCCCGGGCTCCCGCACGGCCAACAGGATTTCGTCAAAGAGCGGGGCCAGCAGGCTGATGAGCCGGTCCACGATGCGGCCGGAACCGAGCTTGAGAAATGCCTTGTTGGCTCCTCCCATGCGCGTGGCCGCCCCTCCGGCCAGGATCGCCGCCGAGAATCGTTGTCCGATCATTTTCCAAAGGTGCACTTGGGATAGGTGCATACCCGGCAGGTGAGGCAGAATCCGCCCTCGGCCAGCCGGGCCAGGTCCTTCCTGGTGATGCGCCGTCCGGCCAGGAGCCGGGGCAGGAGCAGGTCCAGGCTGGTGGTCTTGTAGAACAGGGCGCAGGCGGGCACGCCCAGCACCTGGACCTGGCCCAGGCGGCCCACCAGGGTCATGGCCCCGGGCAGCACGGGCGCGCCGTAAAGCGCATCGCTCAGGCCCGCGTCCTCGAGACCGGCCCGGGTCACGTCGTCCGGGTCCACGGACAGCCCGGCCGTGGTCACCACCAGGTCGCAGCCCTTGTCCAGCATGGCCCGCACCGCGTCCGCGATGGCCTGGCGGTCGTCGGGCACGATGTCCGTGGTCAGGACCTCGCTGCCCAGGGCGTGCAGCTTGCCGGTCATGATGGGGATGAACTTGTCCTCGATCAGGCCCTGGAATACCTCGCTGCCCGTGACCAGAACGCCCGCCCGGGCCTTGCGCAGGGGAACCACCTTGAGCAGGGGCTCGCCGTTGAGCACGGCCATGGCCCGGCTGTAGTCGGCCCGGGACAGGTAGAGCGGGATGGCCCGGCAGCCGCCCAGCTTGCGGCCGCCCTCCACCAGGCTGTCGCCCTGGCGGGTGGCGCACATGACGTTGGGCACCAGGTTGAAAGCCTCCAGCCGCTCCCGGTCCAGGACCAGCAGGCCGTTGTATTCGGCCGTGAAGTCGATCTTGCCTTCGTGCGGGGTGTCCGGGATGCAGATGCCCTGGCCGGCCATGCGGCGGGCGAAGGCCAGGGCGGCCTCGTTCTCATGCACCCACTCGCCCTGGGGCGCGTTTTCTTCTTCCACGTACACGCGCTGGCGGCCCATCTGCTGCAACCGGCACACGTCGCCCACGCCGATGACCTGTCCGGCCTTGAACGCGGCCCCCTTGTTCCTGCCGGGCTGGATGCGGGTCATGTCGTGGAGCGCGGTCTTGCCCACGGCCTGGTCCACGGGCAGGGCCCGCAGGGGAGGGCAGTCCTGGACGTCCTGTGGCCGCTCCACGCCCACGTAGGGCGCGTCGCCCTGGCAACCCCGGCAGATGGCCCCGTCCCGCGCGGGATAGGCCTCGTTGCAGATGGGGCAGATGGTGATGGCGCTCATGGACTGTTTGCCCAGGAACCGATCCGAGATGCGCACCTTGGCCAGGGACAGGATGTTCTCGCCCGTCGCCTCGATCTCCGCGAACAGCCGGGGCGTGTCCTGTTCGGTCTTGGGCTTCTCCTTGAGAAACCAGGATCGGATCTCCGGGTAGGCGGCCAGCTTGTCCGTATCCACCCAGACCCGCACCCCCTCCCCGGTGTACTTGTCGTACAGGGACAGGGCGTAGCGCCCCAGGTTGGCCACCTTCATCCAGTTGTTGCCCGTGCTGCACAGGGTCAGCAGCTGCACCGCGTCGGGCAGGCACTTACCGGTCTCCACCAGGGCCTCGAACAGGGTCCCTTCGGGAATCCGGGCCTTGGCCATCTCCACGATGTAGCCGCCGATGAGCAGGCCCGGGGCCGGGTAGCCGTGGAAGGACGCGGCCAGATCCTTGAACTCCTGGAAGGTGTACTGCCCGATGTTCATGCGCCGCTCCCTTGGCCCGGATCAGGCCTTGTCGACCCGGACGAAATGCTCCTGCATGGCCACGGCCCCGCCCGCCTTGTCGTAGCGCTTGATGCCCTTGGGCATGAGCCTGTTGTCGGCCACGCCCTTGCCCCTGGCCCTGGATTCGCAGGGCAGGGTATGCCCGAAGCCGTGGATCATGAACACGGCCTCGGGATGGATGAAGTCGGTGACGAACGCCTTGATGGTGCCCTGGTTTCCGTTGGTGCCCACGGTCACGGGGTCGCCGTCCGCGATGCCCAGGGACTGGGCCACCCCGGCGTTGATCCACAACAGGTTCTCGGACATGCGCTCGGCCAGCCAGGGATTGTTCACGGTGTGCCCCTGGGTGTGCAGGCCGCAGCGGCCGAAGGTGATGCGGTAGGAGCCTTCGGGCGGCCGCTTGGGCGACACATAGGGCTTGAGGGAGTCCAGGCCGTCCGCTTTCAGGGCCTCGGACAGGACTTCGATCTTGCCCGAGGGGGTCTTGAAGGCGAAGGAGTCCATGTCGTGGTACAGGGCCTCGTCGGCCAGGGAGACCATGCCGGTCTCCTCGAAGTCCGCGTTGGACAGGCCCGTGCCCTCCAGCTGGAAGTTCCAGATGTCCTCGATGGACTTGTAGGCCAGCTCCTTGATGCCCATTTTTGAGGCCAGCCCGGCGTAAATCTCCCATACGGCCTTTGTGTCGTAGACCGGCTTCATGGCCCGGGCCCTGCGGATGAACGAGGGCCGCAGGCCGTTCTTGGTGGCCAGGATGGAGTCGCGCTCCAGGTAGGGCGACATGGGCAGGACCACGTCCGAGTGCCAGGCCGTGTCCGACCAGGAGAAGGTCACGGACACCAGCAGGTCCAGGTTCTCCCACATCTTTTTCAGGTGCTCCGGGTCGGGGTAGGCCATGAGCGGGTCATGGCGCTGGGCGATGTAGGCCTTGATGGGGTAGGGCTTGCCGGTCTCGATGGCGTCGTAGGCCAGGTTGAGCAGGCCCGGGCCGGAGTCGAAGTGGGTCCGCCCCTCCATCCAGCCCACGCCGTCCACGCGCTCGGTCTTGGGCTTGGGGAACAGGTCCATGAAGTTCTTGAGGCCCTTGGCGCCCACGTCCTCGGGCTTGTTCATGATGGGCAGGCCGCCCTTGGACCCGATGGAGCCCAGCAGGGCGTTGATCAGGTAAGCGGTCCTGGAGACGTAGAAAGAGTCGTCGTACCGGGCCGTCATCCAGCCCGGATGCCAGATGACCGAAGGCGCGGCCTCGGCCAGCTGGCTACAGAAGTCGCGGATCTTTTCGGCCGGAACGCCTGTTTCCTTTTCCGCCCACTTCAGGGTGAAGGGGGCCGTGAACTCCTTGAGGGCGTCGAAGTCCTTGACGTGCTTGGCCACGAAGTCCTTGTCGTACAGCCCTGCGTTGATGAGCTCGTGGATCACGGCCAGGTTGAAGCCGTAGTCCGTGCCCGGGCGGAGCATGAAGAAGTTGTCCGCCTTGGTCGCTGTCACCGTGGCCCGCACGTCGATGCAGGTCAGGACGCAGCCGTTGTCGCGGGCGTCCATGAGGTTGTTCACCTCGGCCACGTTGATGGCCTCGAAGATGTTGCGGGTCTGGAGGATGACGTGCTTGGCGTTCTTCAGGTCGTAGGCCACGCTCTTGCGGCCGAACCCGAACACGGACAGGGCCGCGTTCTGCACGTTGCGGGCGCAGGCGGAGTCGTGGTTGCAGTAGTTGGGCGTGCCGATGGCCCGCAAAAAGGCCCGGTAGAAGTCGCGAAACGGGCCGCCCCGGTCCGAGAAGAGCACGGCCTGGTCGCCGTACTGCTTGCGCACCGCGTTCAGTTTGTCGGCCACGTAGGTCAGGGCCTCGTCCCAGGACACCTGCCGCCACTTGCCCTGGCCGCGTTCACCGTCGCGGATCAGGGGCCCCTGGGGACGCTCGTCGTCCTCGGTCAGGGCGATGCCTGCCGCGCCCCGGGCGCACAAGGAGCCCTGGATCCCGGAGGCATGGGGGTTGCCCGTGATGAACCGGGCCTTGCCGAATTCCACGTCTACCTGGATGGGACAGCGCACGGTGCACATGCCGCAGATGCTGTAGACTTTGTCGCTCATGACTCCTCCTGGTCGCTGAAACGGCTTCTCCGAGTTCAGTATATACCGAATTATTCTCGGGTGCGCGTGATTTTTTCCATTTTCTACCTATCAATGGGGTATGGGCCTGACAAGTCGAAAAAGGCCATGTGAAAATCAGCACAATAAAATGGCCCTTGAAAATGGAAAATCATGTTTCCAAGGGCCTCGGCTTGGGAAATTGCGAACAAGGAGCCCAGGATGTTGACCAGGCGAAAAAAAAAGTGCTTATAACGGTTATGTGGGGTGCCGTCCGCACAGAATGGGCGGATAACCAGCCAGGAGGAACGGCCATGACCAAGTTCAAGATCAAGTTCAACAAGAATCGCTGCATCAGCTGCATGGCCTGCATCGTTCATTGCAAGCAGAAGAATCGTACCCCGGCCGGGCTGTCCCTGAACCGGCTGACCTGTCAGCTGACGGCCGACGACGAGGGCCGTCCGGTGATCAAGAACAAGTACATCCCCTGCATCCATTGCCAGAAGTGCGTGGAAGCCTGTCCCACCGGGGCCATGAAGGTGCGGGAGAAGGACGAGCTGGTCTACATCGACCAGGAGCTGTGTATTGGGTGCGGCGAATGCATCGAGGCCTGTCCTTGGGACGTGCCGGTCATCGACGAGGCGCGCGAGAAGGCCATCAAGTGCGACTTCTGCATGGACCGCGTGGACGCCGGGCTGGAGCCCGCCTGCGTCACCGGATGTACGGCCAAGGCGTTGACCTTTGTCCGGCCTTGAGGCCGGCGGAGTCCATATACGTTGGGAAGCAAACAGAGGGAAGAGACATCTTCAACCCCAGCAAGATGCCAAGATGTTAAGGAGGAGAGTCGTGAAACAACGCTATCTCACCGCATTCATGGTCATGGCGCTCTGCCTGGGCCTGGCCGGATCGGCCCTGGCGCAGGACGTCCTGACCGATGCCAAGACCCAGCTGGAAACGGCCTACAAGGCCCTGGAAAATGATGACCCGTGCGGCCCGGACGGCGCCTTCTGCGTGAAGGATCCGGCCCTGTGCGCGGACAAACCCGAGCTCTGCGTCGGCGACAACGTGGTGTCCCTGAAGAAGCAGATCGCCGGTGAAAACGGGTACGCCCCGGACGCCGAGCCAGGCTACCTGGGCATCCCCGGCGCTCCCCAGCTCAAGTGGTGGATGGGCCTGCTGTGGGCCGTGTGGGTTGGCTGGATCTTCTCCACCGTGGGCGCGTTCGGCGGCGTCATGGCCGGCGTGGGGCACATCACCATGTTCGGCCTGGGCGACTACGCCAAGGGATTCGGCAAGAACCTGAACGTCAACAAGGTCGTCACCGACTCCATCCGCGTGTCCAACCAGTGGCTGGTGGGTTGCTCGGCCGCCTTGTCCTCGTTCAACTACTGGCGGGCCGGGCGTCTTGTCCTGCCCCTGGGCATCTCCCTGGCCATCGGCTCGGTGGCCGGTTCCTGGCTGGTGCCCATCCTGACCGCGGGCAAGATCAGCCTCAAGGCCTACATCGGCTATTTCGGCCTGTTCGTGCTCTTCCTGGGCTGCTACCTGCTTTGGGAGACCACCCCGGCCGGGCAGAAGAGCAAGAAGGCGGCCAAGGAAGCGGCCAAGGCCTTCCAGGACTCGGTCAAGAAGCAGCAGGCCGGCGAAAAGGTGGACCTGGCCGCCCAGGGCGTGAAGCTTCAGAAGTTCACCCTGTCCCGCTGCGAGTTCACCTTCTTCGGGGTGGAGTTCCACTTCAACCCCCTGATCCCCGTGGTGGGCGGCTTCGTCATCGCGGCCCTGGCCTCCTTCCTGGGCGTGGGCGGCGGCTTCATGCTGGTTCCCTTCCTGACCAGCGTGGCCGGACTGCCCATGTACTTGGTGGCCGGGACCTCGGCCCTGGCAGTGTTCGTGGGCATGGTCAACTCCATCGCCTCCTACATGTTCGCCAAGGGCACCCCGGTGGAATGGAGCCTGGTGGGCGTCGAGCTGGTGGGCATCGTCATCGGCTCCCTCATCGGCCCCCGGACCTCCAAGTACATCCCGGACATCTGGCTGAAGCGACTCTTCGTCATCCTGGCCTTCTACGTGGGCATCCGCTATGCGACCAAGGGGTTCCTGGGATACTCCATCCTGCCTCCGGCCTAGGCCGGGCGCGGCAACGCGAACCAGGGGCCGTCCGCTGCCGGGCGGCCCCTTTTCCCCCGTCCCTTTACCCCGGGGGCACCATCCCCTAGACTCCAGGTCCACGGAGGACATGCATGGACATCCTGAGCGGCCTGTACCAAACCCTGGACCCGGTCCTGATCCTGCCCTTCCGGCTGCCTTCGGATCCCCTGGCCGGGTTCGCGGTGGGGCTGTTCTGGGTCTCCCTGCTGGCCACCATCGTGGGCGAGCTGACCATGTTCGGGGTCTACTGGATCAACCGCAGGCATTTCGCCAGCATGTCCGGGGAAATGGTCTCCCAGCACAATCTGTCGCTCAAGGCCCTGGGGGCCAAGGACAAGAAGAGCTGGAAGGCGTGCAACGCCCAGGCCAACGACGCCTTCGGCCGCACCTTCTTCGCGGGCATCGCGCTCTTCGCGGCCTCTCTGTGGCCCGCGTTCCTGGTCATGGGCTGGCTCACGTTCCGGTTCAAGGCCGTGGCCTTCGACGTTCCCCTGGCCGGGGAGGTGGGGGCCACCTTCTTCCTGGTGCCCACCTACGTCATCACCCGCATCCTGTTCCACAAGGCCAAGCCCGTGCTGCCGCTGTTCCGGACCATGCAGCGCAAGGTCAAGGAGAACGAGGGCCCGGAAAAGCTGATGACCTTCGCGGACATCGTCCAGGTTCCGGATCAGGACTCGGACCAGGATTCGGGGGAAGGGGAAGGAAAGCCCGTGGAGCCGGGCGAGTCCTCCTAGGGCGTCGTCTTGGAAAGAAGGGCGTCCAGCAGGGCCTGGCGCTTGTTGGGGCCGAGCACGTAGAGCCGGACGTCGGTCTCCACGCAGACCACGGGCCCGGGCCGGGCCGCCACCATGACCTCGTTGTCGGGTTTTCCGGCCCGCTCGAAGATTCCGCTCACGTATCCGCCGAAACGCATGGAGCGCTTGGCTTTGCCCATCTCCAGGACGGTCTCGTCGAACTCGGACTCGAAGACCCGGACGACCGACTCCCAGGGCACGGACGCGGTGAAGAAGGGCGGCACCTTGAGGTGCAGTCCCTCGTCCAGGACCATGATGCGCGTCCGGGCCGGGTTGGCCCACAGCATGTACCAGTACAGCAGGGACATGGGCGCGCCCACCACGACCATGCAGATGCCGGTCCAGGTCAGGCCCGCGCCGAAGGCCCAGGCCGTTCCGGCCGCGGCCAGCACCACCAGCAGGAAGAAGGCCAGGATCACGGGCCTGGACATGGTCACCTTGAACGACTGCACTGGAAGCCTCCTTTGAAAGCCGCCAGGGAGGCGGCATGGAGTATGTATTCCATATCCGCACGGGGGTCAAAAAGACTTCCCACCCCGCGTTGTTTCGTGTCACCATGCAGGGCCATGCCACGACAATCATTGTCCAAGCCCCGATTGTTACTGTCCGGCCTCCTGGTTCTGCTTCTGACCCTGACGCCGCTGCTGTCCGGTTGCGGCGAGGACGAGCCCGCGGTGCGCGTGGACCTGTCCAACCGCACCGAGCTGACCGCGCCGGAACAGGGCGAGGCCATCACCTACGCCTACCTGCCCCAGTACTCCCACACCGTGTCCTTCGAGCGTCACAGGCTCCTGCTGGAGTACCTGCGCCAGGCCACGGGCCTGCCCCTGACCCAGGTGTTCCCGGACACCTTCGACGAGCACATCAAGATGGTGGAGCGCGGCGAGATCGACATCTCTTTCTCCAATCCCTTCGTGTACATCCAACTGGCCGCGGCCGGGGCCAAGGCCTTTGCCCGCATCGTGGAGCCCTCGGGCCAGCCGGACTTCCGGGGCCAGGTCATCTGCCGGGCCGACAACAGGCTCATCAACAAGCTGGACGACGTGCGCGGCAAGCGCTGGATCGCGGTGGACCCGGATTCCGCCGGGGGCTACCTGTTCCCCCTGGGCCTGTTCCTGGACGCGGGCATTCGGCCCTCGGACTTCTCCGAGATCGCGTTCGCGCCCGGCCCGGGCGGAAAGCAGGAAAAGGTGGTCCTGGCCGTGTACGCCGGAACATTCGACGTCGGCACCATCCGCCAGGGCACCCTGGACATCCTCAGGAACAAGATCGACCTGGACGCCATCCGCGTCCTGGCCGAGACCCGGTCCTATCCGGGCTGGGTCTATGCGGCGCGTGAGGGCCTGGACCCCGAGGTGGTGGACCGCGTGGCCAAGGCCATGTTCGCCCTGGATTCGGGCGATCCCGGGCAGGCCGCCATCCTGTCCGCGGCCGGCATGAGCGCCATCATTCCGACCAAGGACGAGGACTACGATCCGGTCCGTGAGCTGGCCGCCAACCTGGGCAAGCTGCCCTCGGAGCCCTAGGCCATGTTCCCGTTTTTTTTCCGGGCGCGTTTCCAGACCAAGATCCTGTTCGGCATCGCCGGGATCGTGGCCACCATCGCGCTCATCCTGGCCCCCCTGGTGGCGCACATGACCTCCCGGGCGCTGGTGGCCGAGTCCAAGAAGCGGGGCGAGGCCCTGGCCCAGTCCCTGGCCGTGCGCGCCCTGGAGCCCCTGCTGGCCCAGGACCTGCTGCGGCTCAAGAACATGGTGGACGGGGCCCGGCAGGCGGACGAGGACGTGGTCTACGCCTTTGTCCTGGACAGGAACGGGTTCGTCCTGGCCCACACCTTCCAGAAGGGGTTCCCGGTGGAGCTTTTGGAGGTCAACAAGGCCGAACTCGGGGAGATTCAGACGCCCACCAGTCTGCTCCTGGACACGGACCAGGGGCTCATAGACGATTTCGCCGCCCCGGTGCTCATCACGGACGCGCAGTACGGCATGGTGCGCATCGGCATCTCGCGCAGCGCCATCCTGGCCGAGGTGGACCGGCTTCTGCTGGCCATGGCCGGGCTGCTGGCCGGAGCCCTGGTCCTGGCCGTTTTCCTGGCCACGGTGTTCGCCCGCCGCGTCACCGTGCGGCTGGCCCTGCTGCGCCAGCAGGCCGAGGAGATGGTCAAGGGCAACCTGGACACCCACACCGGCCCGGTGCTCAAGCGCAACTGCTGGGAGATCATGAACTGCGACCTCAAGCAGTGCCCGGCCTACGGCGACTCCCGGCGGCGGTGCTGGTATCTGGCCGGAACCCTGTGCCCGGAATGCTCCGGAGACGAGTTTCCCCGCAAGCTGAGTTCCTGCCGCAACTGCCAGGTGTACCGGGAAAACGTGGGCGACGAGATCCAGGACCTGGCCGAGACTTTCGACGTCATGGCCCTGACCCTCAAGGCGCATATCGACGAACTTCGCGAGGCCGAGCGGGTCCTGGCCGGGCAGCAGCGCCTCATGCGCACCATCCTGGACGTCACCCCGGACCTAGTCTCCCTGGTGGACACGCGCATCGTCTACCAGGCGGCCAACAAGGCCTTTGCCGACTTCGTGGGCCGTCCGTCCGAGAACATCGTGGGCAACACGGACTTCGACCTGTTCGAGGAGAAGACGGCCGAGGCGCGCAACCTGGAGAGCCGGGACATCCTGCTCACGGGCAGCCGGCTGGACAAGGAGGTCCAGGTGGAGTCCGGCGGCAAGCCGCGCTGGTATCACGTGGTGTCCATCCCGGTGCACGACTCGGACGGTCGCACGGCCGGGCTGCTGCGCACCGAGCGGGACATCACCGATCTCAAGGTCTACCAGGAGCAGCTCATCCAGGCCCAGAAGATGGAATCCCTGGGCAAGCTGGCCGGGGGCGTGGCCCACGAGATCAACACCCCCCTGGGCATCATCCTGGGCTATGCCCAACTGCTCATGGAGGACGTGGAGGAGGGCTCCCAGATCCACGAGGATCTGGCCACCATCGTGCGCCAGGCCAAGGTGACGCGGCAGATCGTGGCCGACCTGCTGGGCTTTTCCAGGCGCACCGAGTCCAGCAAGCGCGAGATGTGCTTCAACAACTCGGTCATGGAGGCCATCAGCCTGGTCACCCACACCTTTGCCCTGGACAAGGTGGAGATCGTCACCCAGCTGGACGACCGCTTCCCCATCATCTTCGGCGATCCGGAAAAGCTCAAGCAGGTGTGGATCAACCTGCTGAACAACGCCCGGGACGCTATGCCCGAGGGCGGCACCATCAAGGTCAAGACCGTGCTGGACACGCCGGGCCAGAAGGTGTCGCTCATGGTGGCGGACAACGGGCAGGGCATCGACGAGGCGCATTTGAGCCAGATCTTCGACCCCTTCTTCACCACCAAGCCCGTGGGCAAGGGCACGGGCCTGGGCCTGTCCGTGTCCTTCGGCATCGTGGAGGATCACGGCGGGGACATCCGGGCCGAGAGTCCGGTTCCGGAGGGGGTGCTGCCCAAGACGGCCAAGGGGAAGGGGCCGGGCACCCTGTTCGTGGTGGACCTTCCCCTGGACCACAATTCCGAGTATGTCCTTGGGGAACGGGACGATGCCCATGCCACGGGCAACGACTCGAAACCCCAAGGAGAAGCGACCAATGGCTGAGATACTCGTGCTGGACGACGTGTCCGACGCCGGGAGCCTGATCAAGCGCATTCTGGAGCGCAAGGGGCACGCGGTGCACGTGTTCACCGAGGAGGAGGAGGCCATCGCCCACGCCCGGGACCACGAGACCGACCTGGCCATCCTGGACATCAAGCTGAAGAAGATGACCGGGGTGGAGGTGCTGGAGGAGCTCAAAAAGGCCCGTCCGGACATGAAGGCCATCATGCTCACCGGCTATCCGACCCTGGAGACCGCGCGCCAGGCCCTGGACCTGGGGGCCAGCGAGTACTGCGTCAAGCCCATCGACAAGGACGAACTGGAAACCAAGGTGGAAGAAGTCCTGGGCACCTGAACCGGAACGTCATGTTCATCACCCGGCTGTTCAAGCACTGGACCTTTCAGGTCTTCGCCCCCGGCACCCTGCTGCGGACCAAATACAATGCCTTCAAGGAACTCCTGACCCTGGACGACGCCTGCCTGGAGCGCATCGCGGACATCGAGGAGATCGCCTACGGCCAGGTGCAGGCCGACTGGGCGCGCATGAAGCTTCTGTCCCACGGCCTGGTGGACGACTGCGGCGAGCTGGCGGAGTGCTTGCGGGTCATGAGCCCGACGCGCTACCTGGGCCTGTCCGACTACCTGAACAAGATCGCCTTCTACGTGCGCATGGGCCTGGACCTGCCCGAGCCGGACCTGTCCCCGCCGCACATCATCAGCCTGGCCGACGCGGCCGACCTGCCCGCCCAGGCCGGGGGCAAGGCGCACAAGACCGGCCTGGTGTCCGCCGAGACCTACCTCAACGTGCCTCCGGGTTTTGTGGTCACGGCCACGGCCTTCAACTATTTTCTGGAATACAACGGGTTGCGCCCGGCCATCGACCAGGCCCTGTCTCTGGCCGTGCTGGATCGGCCCGCGGACCTGGCCAGGACCTGCGACCATATCCGAACCTTGATCCTCGAGGCCCCGGTGCCTGAGGACATGGCCGACGACATGCTCCAGGAGGCCCGGGCCGTGGTGTCCGGGTCCGGCAAGCTGGCCGTGCGCTCCTCGGCCGTGGGCGAGGACGACGAGTTGTCGTTCGCCGGGCAGTACGACTCCGTGCTGGACGTGGAGCCGGACAACGTGTCCGAGGCCTACAAGCAAGTCCTGGCCAGCAAGTATTCCGTGCGCGCGGTGTCCTACCGCATCCTGTACGGCCTGCCCGACGAGCACACGCCCATGGCCGTGCTGGTCATGGCCCAGGTTCTGGCCCGGGCGGCCGGAGTCATCTACACTCGCGACCGGGACCGGGCCCGCACCATGCGCGGGGTCACGGGCATCTACGCCGTGTCCGGCACAGGGGACCAACTCGTCAGCGGCCGGGCCAATCCCGAGATCTGGAGCCTGACCGGGGAGGAGGACCCGTTGCTGCTGCAGGAGCCGGGCCAGGATTCGGAACGGGTACTCGAGTCCGAGCAGGCCCACGCCCTGGCCAAGGCCGCCTACGAAGTCGAGGAGGTGTTCGGCGCGGCCCAGGACATCGAGTGGGTCCTGGACGAGGCGGGCGAGCTGTTCGTGGTCCAGGCCCGGCCGCTGCGCACCTCCCAGGTGGAGAACCAGGCCGCGTCCCTGGAGAGCGAGCCGGACGGAGAGGTCCTGGCCCAGGACTGCGTGGTGGCCTCGGGCGGCGTGGGAGCCGGAGTGGTGCAGCGCATCGAGCGGCCGGACGAACTGGACCGGGTGGAGCCCGGGGCCGTGCTGTCCGTGCCCGCGCTCTGGCCCGCCCTGGCCGCGGTGGCCCAGAAGGCCTCGGCAGTGGTCTCCCAGGCCGGAAGCCGGGCCAGCCATTGCGCCTCCGTGGCCCGGGAAATGGGCCTGCCCGTGCTGGTCCTGGAGGACAAGCCCCTGCCCGAACCCGGCGTGGAGGTCACGGTGGACGGACTGTCCGGCCGCATCTTCGCCGGACGGGTGGACAGCCTGCTGGCCGGGCGCGAGCGGCGCCGGCCCGAGAGCCTGACCCTGGCCCGGCTGGAAAAGGTGCTGCCCTTCCTGGTCAAACTCAACCTGACCGATCCCGAGGCCGAGAACTTCACGCCCGAAGGCTGCCGCTCCCTGCACGACGTGGTCCGCTTCTGCCACGAAAAGGCCGTGGCCGAGATGTTCTCCCTGGTGGGCAAGTCCGGCCGGGGGCTGGCTCGGGCCAAGAAGCTGGCCAGCAAGCTGCCCATCGTGCTTTACGTCCTGGACGTGGACCAGGGCCTGTTCGAGACAGCGCGCGAGAAAAAGGAGGTCGTGCCGGACGACATCAAGTGCCCGCCCATGTGGGCTCTGTGGACCGGGCTGTCCGGCGAGGAAGCCCTGTGGGACCAGAGCATGCCTCACATGGACTGGGAGGAGTTCGACCGCGTATCCGGCGGCATCTTCAAGATGGATTCCAAGCTGCTGGCCAGCTACGCGGTTCTGGCCCGGGACTACATGCACCTGATGATCCGCTTCGGATACCATTTTTCCCAGGTGGACGCCCTGTCCGGGCCCGACGCGCGGTCCAACTACGTCAATTTCCGGTTCAAGGGCGGCGGGGGCGACGAGACCCAGCGCGAGCTACGCGTGTCTTTTTTGCGGACCATCCTGGAGGAGCAGGGCTTCACGGTCCAGACCCGGGGCGACCTGCTGGACGCCTCGTTCGCCCGCGAGTCCGAGTCCTCCACCCAGCGCAGGCTGGAGGTGCTCGGCAGGCTCCTGGCCTGCACCCGGCTCATGGACATGGGCCTGACCGGGCCGGAGCAGGTGGCCGAGCTGGCGGCCGCCTTCAACCAGCGCCTGAACCGCGCGCGCACGGAGTTCTGACCGTGGCCCCGGACACAGGCTACCGTTTGGACTGGGTCACGGACCAGCTGGCCGTGGGCCAGGCGCCCATGTCCCGCGCCCACCTGGAGGCCCTGAAACAGGCCGGGGTGGACGCCATCCTGAACCTGTGCGCCGAGTACTGCGACCTGCACGAGATCGAGGCCGAGAGCGGCTTCCAGGTCTACTACCTGCCTATCCCGGACGAGGAGGCCCCGGACCTGACCGAGATGGAAAAGGCCCTGGCTTGGCTGGACGAGGCCATCTACCTGGGCAAGAAGGTGCTCATCCACTGCCGCCACGGCATCGGCCGCACGGGCACGGTGCTCAACGCCTACCTGCTGCGGCGCGGCCTGGGGCACAAGCTGGCCGGGCGGACCATCAAGGGCCTCAAGTCCAAGCCGGCCAACTTCGACCAGTGGTGGACCATCCGCAAGTATGGGCGCAAGGAGGGGCGGCTCACCGTGCGCGAGCCCTCCCTGGAAATGCGCCATCTTGTCGATTTGTCGCCGTTTTTCGCGGACTACCAGGCCCTGGTGGGCCAGGCCGAGGAC
The DNA here is from genome assembly GCA_963666895.2 of Desulfovibrionaceae bacterium. Classification (GTDB taxonomy): domain Bacteria; phylum Desulfobacterota; class Desulfovibrionia; order Desulfovibrionales; family Desulfovibrionaceae. The sequence continues at coordinate 271,215 of CAXXNS010000009.1, forward strand.
TTCCTGAGCCTGGAAGGCAAGCGGAACCAGGGCAGGTGCGGCCGCGACAACGTGCTCTGCTGCCGGACCCCGGTGCGTATGCACCTGGTGGAGGCCGTGCATGCGGCCCACAAGATCAACCAGGAGCTGGACAGCGTCACCCGGCTCCAGGTCATCGACCGGGCCGTGCCCGTGGCCAGGGCCGAGACCAAGGCCGAGGCAGAGATGGTTGAGACGGCCTCGGGCGCCGAGGCCTGCCTGAGCGACGCTGGCTCGCTTTGTCCGCTGTCCGAGCTGGGGGAGTGTTTGCTGTTCGAGTACCGGCCTCTACAGTGTCGGACCTATGGGTTGCCCGAGGACGTGAACGAGGAGTTGTGGCGCGAGGTGCTGGCTCCGGGCCTGGAAAAGACCTCGCGGGACCTGTTCTTCGCCTTCACCTCCACCTTTGCCGACACCCTGCCGGTGTTCACCCTGCCGGACGTGGCCTCGGGCCGGTACGTGCAGACGTTCTTCCACCACATGCTGGCCGTGAAGAACGGCAAGCAGTGAGGCGGGTCACCCCTTCAGGCGCTTGATGGCGCAGAACTCCCCGCACATGGTGCACACGTCGTCCTCGCCGATCTCGCTCTGATTGCGGAAGGCCCGGGCTTTTTCCGGGTCCAGGCTGAGCTTGATCTGGGTCTCCCAGTCCAGCTCCTTGCGGGCCACGGACATGGCCCGGTCGCGCGCCAGGGCCGAGGCCCGGCCCCGGGCCAGGTCGGCGGCGTGGGCCGCGATCCTGGAGGCCATGGTGCCCTCGCGCACGTCCTCCACCGTGGGCAGGCGCAGATGCTCGGCCGGGGTCACGTAGCACAGGAAGTCCGCGCCGTGCATGGCTGCGAACGCCCCGCCGATGGCTCCGGCAATGTGGTCGTACCCGGCGGCCACGTCCGTGACCAGGGGACCCAGGATGTAGAAGGGCGCGTTGCCGCACAGGCTTTTCTGCAGCCGCATCTGCTCCTCGATCTTGTCCAGGCTGACGTGGCCCGGGCCCTCGATGATGACCTGCACACCCTTGGCCCAGGCCCGGCGGGTCAGCTCGCCCAGGGTCAGCAACTCGGCGGTCTGGGCCAGATCCCCGGCGTCGGCCGTGGCGCCCGGCCGCATGCCGTCGCCCAGGGACAGGGTCACGTCGTACTCGGCCAGGATGTCCAGGATGTCGTCGAAGTGTTCGTAGAGAGGGGATTCCTTGTTGTTCTTGCGCATCCACTCGACCAGAAAGGCCCCGCCCCGGCTGACCACGTCCAGCACGCGGGGCTGGGCGGCCATGGCCTTGAGCGCGCTCTGGGTCACGCCGCAGTGGATGGTCATGAAGTCCACGCCTTCCTCGGCCTGGCGGCGCACCGTGGCCAGGAAGTCGTCCATGGTCATCTCGCGCATGTCCTTGCGCTTGGCGGACAGCTCAAACGCGGTCTGGTAGATGGGCACCGTGCCCACCATCACGGGCGAGCGCTCCAGCACGGCCCGGCGGATGCGGATCTGGTCCGGGCCCAGGGACAGGTCCATGACCGAGTCGGCCCCGGCCCGCACGGCCGCGTCGAGCTTGGCCAGCTCCTCGTCCAGGTCGGAGTGGTAGGGCGAGGCCCCGATGTTGGCGTTGACCTTGACCGAGGTTCCCTGGCCCACGCCGCGCAGCTCCGTGAACTTGCGCTTGGCGTTGCGGGGGATGGCCAGGGTCCCGGCGGCCAGCCCGGCGCGCACGGCCTCGGGCTCCAGCCCCTCCTGGACGGCCACCACGGCCATTTCCTCGGTGACGATTCCTTGTTCAGCCTGCTGCTTGAGGGTCATGTTCCCACCTTCGTGTTGGCGTTGGCGGGGCGGCGCGTGACGGGCCATGAAGAACGCCGCCTCCCCTTGGGAAAAGGGCAGCGGCGCTTGGCGGTTCGGATATCAGCTCCCTTCGCCGGTATGATCCGGATCAGGTTCTAAGGGTATCCTCTCAGGCTTGTCAGCCACCCCTGCTTGCCCTGATCACTACCGGTCCGGGCGGCCAGGCGTCAAGTCTACTCCCTGCCCAGAACCTTGGGGCTGGCCATGTGGGTCTGGAAGACCCTGGCCAGGTCCGGGTTGTCCTGCACGCGCATGTTGGTATCGTCCCAGGTCTCGTTCCACCAGGTCATGGCCTTGATCCCGGGCCAGCGGCCGCCCAGCAGGTCCAGCAGGGCCTTGTCCGCCCACCGGGCCTGGGGGCAATGGGGATTGCGTGCGGCTACGGCGAATTCCAGGACCATGATCGGCTTGCCCGGGGCCAGAGTGGTCAGGCGCGGGTAGACCTTGTCGGCCATGTAACGGAAATCGTTGCATTCGTCGTCATCCGGGCTGCCCGCGCCGTAGGCGGAAAATCCAACCCAGTCCACGTAGTCGTCGCCCGGGTAATAGAGCTCCAGCCTGTTCCATGAACGGTCCGGATTGTCCTCGTAGTCCACGTGGAACACGAACTGCACGTTGGCCGCGCCCTGGGCACGGATTAGGTCAGCGATGTGCCGGTAGGCGTCGCGGAATCGCTCCGCGCCGTCGGGAATGGTCGGATCGCCGTAATCGTTCTTTCGTTCCCCGCCGTTGAACGTGGCGCTCCACGGGAACCACCGTCCGTTCACCTCCACGCCGTAGTCCAGGAGCACGGGGCCGCCGTACTCCCGGGCGGCCTGGGCCCAGGCGATCAGGTCCTGGTCGTGGTCGCCGTTGATGATGCTCTGGGGGGAGTAGGCCGGGTCCTCCTTGAACTTGCGGTCCGAGCCTGACCAGAACAGCAGGTGCAGCAGGGGAACAGCGCCCGCCTCGCGGATCCAGGCGCAGGTTTCGGCCGGGAACTCCTTGCCCCAGGCCCAGTTCTGGGAAAAGGTCACCAGCTTGGCCGTCGCGCCCGCGGCCTGTTCGAACTCGGCCAGGGTGTCCGGGGTGATGTCGTCCTCGTCTCCGGTGGGGCCTGACGGAAATACTCCCAGGTACAGGAAATCCTGGGACGGCACGGGCAGTGCGTCTTGGGCCGAAGCCGGCGGGATCGTCAGGGCCAGGCAGGCCAGCGCGATGAGGAGTAGGTGTTTCATGGTTTTCCTCCCATGAGAGTTCTTAATGTTTTCCTCCAGGTCATGTCGAGGGTCGGTGGAAAACCGTTTATGAGGACGGTCGGAAGCGTACCGGGGGAAACCCACGCCAGTCTTAAAAAACTGGACAGATTCGTGTGTGATCTCGGCCCGAATCCCTACCATAAAGAATTGTTACATTTTCGCGATTGGGAATATTCCTTGCTTGGACTTGGGGGAAAACCCCAGGCCGTGGGGCTGGAACTGAACAAGGCGTTCTGACTGGAATAGCAAGCGAGGGCTGGCAATATGAACAAGCGGACAGCGATTGTTTTGGCCACGTTGATCCTGGCGGTGCTGGGAGTCGCTGGCACGGCCCAGGCTGCGGAATACGATTTCCAGGTGCTGAACGATTATTACAATGATTACGATGCGGCTTCGGCCGCCCTGGCCACCACGGCCGCGGACGGCACGGTCCTGTTCCTGGGCATGGAAGTTAGCGGATCGGGAAATTCGGTGACCTTTACCTTCACCAACAACGTTCCCGTGACCAACCCGGCCAGCATCACCGCCATCTACTGGGATTTCGGCGGCAACAGCGGAGCGTTCAGCGCCACGCCGTCCATGAATCAGTCCACGGGCGTTTCCTTTGCCCAGATCACCGGCAAGAAGTTGAACCTGCCTGAGGGCGGAACCATCGGGTTTGACGCCATGTTCGGCATCGCCAACGACGGCGACGTGACCGCGGGCATCAATGGCGGCGAGTGGCTGTCCATCACCTGGACCCTGGCCGGACTGACCTATGACGACGTTGTTTCCCTCATCAATTCCGGCGACATCCGCATCGGCATGCATGTCCAGTCCCTGCCCGACGCCCCCAACTACTCGAGCATGTCCGTGGTCAACAAGACCCCGCTTCCCGGCGCGGTTTGGCTGCTCGGCTCCGGCCTGCTGGGGCTGGTGGGGTTGCGCAGAAAGTTCTGAAGTCCACGTGAGATCGTCCAATACCGGGCCGCCCCAAAGGGCGGCCTTTTTTTGTCTTGAAAATAAAGAAAAGCGCTATGATTTCGCCTGGTCGATAATACGGCACCCCCGGGTCATACAGGACGGGAATTCCAAAATACCTCATCCGATCGGATGGTTGCTTTGGGCGTCTTGAGCTTGTCACGAATCATCGCCGTGGCCGTTGGCGGCTTATTATGCCTTTGCGGGCATAATATATTGTATTCATTCCAGAAAAACAAGACAAGCCAATGCCAGGAATAGGAAACGAACCACGGACAGGGGGGATTGTACCCGGTCCGGTTCCGGGGTAATGGCAGGGCACGGAACGCCTTACTGGCAGGAACAAGCATGAAATCTATACGGAATGAACAGATCCATTACGGATGGATCATCTGTATCACGGGCACGGCCGTGGTCTTTGCCTGCCTCGGCCTGGGCCGTTTTTCCCTGGGCATGCTCCTGCCCTCCATGGGCGCGACGCTCTCCCTCAGCTATGCCCAGATGGGGCTCATCAGCACCGGAAATTTCGCCGGCTACATGGGCGCCGTGATCCTGGCCGGGGCGATCACCGACCGTCTGGGCGCGCGAAGGGCCACCGTGGCCGGGCTGGTGCTGGTGGGGGCGTCCATCCTGGCCATCAGCTGGTGCGACACCTTTGGCACCGTGTTGGCGCTCTACGTGGTCACGGGGTTTGGGTCCGGCCTGGCCAACGTGCCGCTCATGGGCCTCATCTCCCGGTGGTTCTTCCGGAGCGCCCGGGGCCGCTCGGCCGGGATCGTGACATCGGGCTCCGGGTACGCCATCATCTTCGCGGGCCTGTTCATCCCCTGGGTGAACCATACCCTGGGCCCGGAGGGCTGGCGCACGAGCTGGCTGGTCCTGGGCGGGATTTCCCTGGTGGTGGCCCTGGCCGCCTGGGTGCTCCTGCGCAACCATCCCGGCGAGAAGGGGCTCGCTCCGGTCGGCCGGGCCGCCATGGCCGCTGGCAGCGACGCGCACAAGGCCCGGGCGCGGAAAAAGATGATCGGCCGCGACATGTTCCACCTGGGTGCGATCTATTCTCTCTTCGGCGCCACCTATTCGGTGTACGTCACCTTCATCGTCACGGTCATGGTCAACGAGCGCAACCTGGGCGAGGACGCGGCCGGGCTGTTCTGGGCCGTGGTCGGCGGGCTGTCCATTTTTTCGGGCCCTTTGTTCGGGTGGCTGTCGGACCGGCTTGGCCGCAGGGTGGGCATGATGCTCGTCTATGCCCTGTTCACCCTGTCGTACGCGTCCGTGCCCCTGAGTTCCTCGGGGTTCTTTCTTTACGCGTCCATCGTGATCTTCGGGCTGGTGGCCTGGGCCATGCCGACCATCATGTCCGCCACGGTGGCGGACGTCCTGGGCCCGGAGCGGGCGGTCAAGGCCTTCGGGTTCATCACGCTGTTTTTCGGAGCCGGGCAGATCATTGGTCCCTGGGTGGCGGGCGGCCTGGCCAATGCCTCGGGCAGCTTCGACACCGCCTTCTGGCTCTGCGCATCTCTCACCGCCCTGGCCACCCTGCTCAGTTTCCTCCTGCCGTCGAGCAAGTGATGAAATGACAAGGCCCCCGGACCGGTCGGTCCAGGGGCTTTGTTTTCTGGCGGAGAGGGTGGGATTCGAACCCACGTACGGGCTACTAACCCGTAACTCGATTTCGAGTCGAGCGCGTTACGGCCGGACTTCGCTACCTCTCCACGTGGGGGACAAGTCCAATACTATCGGACGGCCCGGGATGCAAGTCTGGAAGCAAGCCTGGAGAAGGCGGTTCAGTAGTCGATCCGCTCCAGGGTGAAGGTTCCTTTCTGGCCTTTGCTGGACTTCCAGAGCCCAATGGTCGGTTCACCCTGGGGCGCCAGCGTACCCTGGAGCTCGAAGTTCTCCGACCCGTAGATGTCCACGTGCAGGGAGCCGTCCGGGCCCAGGGTGCCCTCCACGGTCTTGCAGCTCCCGTAGTCCACGTAGAGATAGCCCTTGAAGAATCCCGTGCTGTCGCCCAGGAGCGCGCCGGTCAGCACGAGCCCCGCGCCGCCCTTGGGGTCCTGGATGTGGCACTTCCAGCGGTGGTCCATGATCTCCGGGCAGGGAGCTCCGGCCCGGGACAGGACGAACGCCCCGCCCACGCCCATGCCGATGTCGTAATTGCCCCGGATGGACCGGCCGTCGGCCGTGAACTCGCCCTTGTGCGCGGCCAGGGTGCCGTCCGGCCGTTCAGCCACGAAGGTCACCCGGCCCGTGCCCGCGATCTCGAAGTCGCGGAACGTCTCGTGCTGTTCCGCTCCATTATCCATATAGGTGGTGGTTCCGGCCGGGCCGTTTTCAGCCACGGCCAGTTCCAGGGCGTCCTTGTACACGTAGCCGCTGGCTTCTCGGGTATAGGTCCATGAACCAGCCAGGTCGGCCGGGGAGGCGGGCGTTTGGGCCAGGGCCGGAAGGGCCGTGGACAGGATCAAGAACAGGACCACGAGCAGGGCGGTAGTCAGGTGGCGCATGGGCAACTCCTTGCATATTTGGCGTATGCACTCACCCGCTAATCGTTGGCTTGTGGCCTGTCAACCTATCGTTTGGCCCGGAAGAATTCGGTCAGCAGAGAGGAGCACTCCTGGGCCAGGACGCCGCCCTGAATCCAGAATTTGTGGTTGGCAAAGGGCAGGGCGTTGCCCGGCAGATGCGTGGCCAGGGCCCCGCTCTTGGGGTCGTCCGCGCCGTACACCACTCCGGCCACCCGGGCGTGGATGATGGCCCCCACGCACATGAGGCAGGGCTCCAGGGTCACGGCCAGGATGGTCCCGGGCAGACGGTAGTTGTTCACGGACCGGGCCGCCTGGCGCAGGCACAGGATTTCGGCGTGGGCCGTGGGGTCGCTCTGGCCGATGGGCGCGTTGTGGGCCAGGGCCAGCAGGTCTCCCTCCGGGGAGTACAGGGCCGCGCCAATGGGCGCCTCATGGTTGTCAGCGGCCTGCCGGGCCTGGTCCAGGGCCGGGGCCATCATGGCCTCCAGGGACAGGGGAAGGTCTTGGGCGTCCGGGGGCTCGGGGATGGGGCGCGGCATTCTTTATAAAGACCGCAGGTAGCGCACGACCGCTTTCCAGCACGGCCAGGCCCAGCCTGGACGCGCCGTCGCGGGTCCAGGCGGGATGGTTGGTAGCGGTGGTTGAAGGCCTCGGGATGGGGCATGAGGCCCAGCACCCGTCCGGACGGGTCGGTCAGCCCGGCGATGGCCAGGGGCGAGCCGTTGGGGTTGGCCGGATACTCCTGGGTGGGCTGGCCGGTTTCCGGGTCCGCGTACTGAAAAGCGATGAGGTTTTCCTTTTGCAGGATTCCAGGAGCCCCTCGTCCCGGGGGATGATCTTGCCTTCGCCGTGGCGGATGGGCAGGTGCAGCCGGTCGATGCCGCTCAGGAACACGCAGGGCGAGTCCGGGTTGGCCTTGAGGTGGACCCAGCGGTCCTCGAATCGGCCGGAGTCGTTGTAGGACAGGAAATCTGGCGTTCGAAATAAGCCCCGCCCACGGCCGGGAGCAGCCCCAGCTTGACCAGGAGCTGGAACCCGTTGCAGATGCCGAGCACGATGCCCCGGCCTCGAAGAACTGTTTGAGCTGGTCCACCACGGGCTCGCCGGACGCGGTGCGGGCGTGCTTCCAGCGCAGGGCCGCGGCCTGGGCCGCGCCCAAGTCGTCGCCGTCCAGAAATCCGCCCGGGCAGAGCAGGAAATTATAGTCTTTCAGCTGGGTACGACCGGCCAGAAGGTCCGAGAAGAACACGACATCCGCCTTGTCCGCTCCGGCCAGATGAACGGCGTGGGCGGTTTCCTGTTCACAATTGGTGCCGTATCCGGTAATAACCAGTGCGTTGACGCGGGCCATGAACTGCTCCTTGGCTGGCTGGGGACGCCGGGGCTCTGGCCCGGCCTGGCCGACGAGCAGGACCATACGCCGCCGGGCGCGCAACCGTCAACACGGGCAGGAGTTCTTGTTTCCGAACGCACAGCTTCAGGAGTCATCATTCCCCATGAAAACCAAGTTCATCTTCATTACCGGCGGCGTGCTCTCCTCACTAGGAAAAGGCCTTGCGGCCGCCAGCATCGGCGCGCTGCTCCAAGCCCGAGGACTCAAGGCCACCATCCAGAAACTCGATCCCTACATCAAACGTGGACCCGGGCACCATGAACCCCTTCCAACACGGCGAGGTGTACGTCACGGACGACGGCGCCGAGACCGACCTGGACCTGGGGCACTATGAGCGCTACCTGGGCCGGCCCATGAGCCAGAAGAACAACTGCACCTCCGGCTCCATCTACTATTCGGTCATCACCAAGGAGCGCCGCGGCGACTACCTGGGCGGCACGGTGCAGGTCATTCCCCACATCACGGACCAGATCAAGCAGGCCGTGCTGTCCATGCCCACGGACGAGGACGTGGCCCTGATCGAGATCGGCGGCACCGTGGGCGACATCGAGGGCCAGCCCTTCCTGGAGGCCATCCGCCAGCTCAAGAGCGACCTGGGCCGCGGAAAACGTGCTCTACATCCACTTGACCCTGGTGCCGTACATGCGCGCGGCCGGGGAGCTGAAGACCAAGCCCACCCAGCACAGCGTCAAGGAGCTGAGGAGCATCGGTATCCACCCGGACATCATCCTCTGTCGCTGCGAGGTGGAGCTCGAGGAAGACCTGAAGCGCAAGATCGCCCTGTTCTGCGACGTGGACCAGGACGCCGTGTTCACGGCCGTGGACGTCAAGAGCATCTACGAGGTGCCGCTGAAGTTCTACGAGCAGGGCGTGGACCAGAAGATCGCCATCCTGCTCAAGCTGCCCGCCAAGAACGCCGAGCTGTCCGGCTGGAAGGATCTCAACGAGAGGCTCAAGCACCCCAAGGGCTCGGTGACCATCGGCATCTGCGGCAAGTACGTGGACCTCAAGGAGTCGTACAAGAGCCTGCACGAGGCCCTGGTGCACGGCGGGGTGGCCAACAACGTGGCCGTTGAGCTCAAGTACCTCAATTCCGAGGAGATCACCTCCAAGGACTGCGCCAAGAAGCTCAAGGACCCTGGACGGCATCCTGGTGCCCGGCGGGTTCGGCTCCCGGGGCGTGGAGGGCAAGATCCAGGCCATCCAGTACGCCCGCGAGAACAAGATTCCCTTCTTCGGCATCTGCCTGGGCATGCAGTGCGCGGTCATAGAGTTCGCGCGCCACGTGGCCGGGCTCAAGGACGCCAACTCCGAGGAGTTCGATCCCAACACCCCGGACCCGGTCATCTATCTCATGAAGGAGTGGTACGACTTCCGGACCAAGAAGACCGAGAAGCGCTGCGCCGACTCGGACAAGGGCGGCACCATGCGGTTGGGCGCGTACCCCTGCAAGGTGGTCAAGGGCACCAAGGCCATGGAGGCCTACCAGGAGGAGCGCATCGACGAGCGCCACCGCCACCGCTTCGAGTTCAACAACAAGTACATCGAGACCTTCACCGGCAAGGGCATGGTGCTCTCCGGCCTGGCCCCGGACGACTCCCTGGTGGAGATCGTGGAGCTGCCCGACCATCCCTGGTTCCTGGGCTGCCAGTTCCACCCCGAGTTCAAGTCCCAGCCCATGAACCCGCACCCGCTGTTCCGTGAGTTCATCCGGGCGGCCAAGGAGCGCAAGGGGGGTAATCGTGACCCAGGACCTGCACGCCATCACCAAGAGTCGCTTCTTCCTCATCGCCGGACCCTGCGTGCTGGAAGGGCTCAAACTCGCCCTGAACACGGCCCGGACCCTGGCCGCCCTGTCCGAGAAGCTCGACCTGCCGATCATTTTCAAGAGCTCGTTCGACAAGGCCAACCGGACCTCCCTGGACAGCTACCGGGGGCCGGGCATGGTGGAGGGCTTGCAATGGCTGGACGCGGTCAAGGCCGAGACCGGCCTGCCCGTGATCACGGACATCCACGTGCCCGAGCAGGCCATGCCCGTGTCCAAGGTGGCCGACGTGATCCAGATTCCGGCCTTTCTCTGCCGCCAGACCGACATCCTGGTGGCCGCGGCCAAGACCGGGCGGATCATCAACCTCAAGAAGGGTCAGTTCCTGGCTCCCTGGGACATGGAGAACGCGCTCAACAAGGTCCGCGACGCGGGCAACGACAAGATCTGGCTCACCGAGCGCGGCTCCTCCTTCGGGTACAACAACCTGGTGGTGGACTTCCGCTCCTTTCCCATCATGGCTAAGTGCAAGGTGCCCGTGGTCTTCGACGCCACCCATTCCGTGCAACTGCCGGGCGGGCAGGGCGCCTGCTCCGGAGGGCAGCGGGAGTTCGTGCCCGTGCTGGCCCGGGCGGCCGTGGCCGCCGGTGCGGCCGGGGTGTTCATGGAGGTCCATCCCGACCCGGACAACGCCCGGTGCGACGGCCCCAATTCCTGGCCTCTGGACAAGCTGGAAGAATTGCTGACCAGCCTGCTGGCCATCCGCGAGGTGGTTCATGCCGGATGAGGGCAAGGCCCGCCATGGGTTGGCCGCCAAGGTGGAGATGCTGGTTCTGGACGTGGACGGCGTGCTCACCGACGGCGGGCTCTATTACGACGCCTCGGGCCAGGTCATGAAGCGGTTCCACGTCCAGGACGGCCTGGGCGTGAAGATGGCCCAGGAGGCCGGCCTCAAGCTGGCCGTGATCAGCGGCCTGGACAGCCCGGCCGTGGCCAGGCGGGTGAGCGAACTGGGCATCGAGGACTACCACGGCGGGCACACGGACAAGCCGCCGCTGCTGGATTCCATCCGCGGGAAGCACGGTCTGGAATACGCGCAGATGGCCTATTTGGGGGACGACTGGGTGGACGTGGCCGTGATGAAGCTGGTAGGGCTGCCCCTGGCCGTGGCCAACGCCCGGCCCGAGATTCTGGACCTGGCCGCCTGGGTCACCGAGCGGCCCGGCGGACACGGCGCGGCCCGGGACGCCATCGACTTCATTCTCCAGGCCCGGGGCTTGTCCGAGGCGCTCTGGAAACGGTGGGGTGGTTGACATGCGGATCAGGGTTCTGTTTCTGCTGGTGGTCATCTTCGCCGTGGGCGTCATGGTCGGCGTGATCATCTTTTCCTCCCGCGTGCCCCAGGAACCGGCCACGCCCGAGGTCACGGTCAAGGTGGATGAGGAGGGCCCGGAGGCCGCGGCCAGCCACGGCGCACAGATCCAGGAGCCGGACGTCATGGCCGAGGACATCGAACTGCTCCAGGGGGCCGAGGGCCGCATCGACTGGAAGGTTCAGGCCAAGACCGCCAAGTACAGCCAGAAACAGGGGCTGGTGCTGGTCAGCCTGCCGCAACTGACCGCGTTCATCGGCGACGAGCGCGAGGAGGTCTTCATCCGGGCCGACCTTGGGGAGGTGGACCAGGAAGGGGACAACCTGCGCCTGTGGGACAACGTCATCGGCCGCTACGGCATGTTCGCCCTGAAGGCCGACTCCTTTGACTACATCGGGGCCATGAACCGGGTGTACCTCAAGGGCAACGTGGGCGTGGAACGGCCCGACATTTCGGTCAACGCCACGGCCCTGGAAATCGACGTCAACGGCCGCGAGCTGGTGGCCGGCGGCGGGGTCGAGGCATTGATCACCCCGGAGGGGCTGAACGAGGTATTGGAACAATGACCAGAACACACGTTTTGTTGGCCGTATTGCTGGCCTGGTTGCTGCTGGCGGGCATGGCCTATGCCCAGGACACGGGCCAAGCTTCGGGCGAGGTTTCGGGTGACGAACCGGCCGTCACGGCCAAGGTGGAGGAGGCGCCCAAGTCGCCTCCGGCCGAGCTGCCCCGGGAAAAACAGCCCGTGCGCGTCACCTCGGACCGCATGGTGTACGACGAAAAGGGCGGCACCGTGTCCTTTGTGGACAACGTCACGGCCAAACACGCCGGGCTGACCCTGACCGCGGACGCCGTGACCGCCTACTTCGCCGAGGGCAAGCAGGGCCAGGGCGTGGACCAGATCGACAAGATCGTGGCCACGGGCTCGGTGCGGGCCGTGCGCGACACCACCGTGGGCACCTGCTCCACCCTGACCTACACCGTGGCCGACGGCATCCTGCGCATGGAGGGCAACCCCGTGCTCAAGGACGGGCCCAACACGGTCACCGGCCAGGTCATCAAGTTCTATCTCAAGGACAACCGCAGCGAGGTGCTGGGCGGCAAGGGCGGCCAGGTGGAAGCCGTGTTCACCCTGCCCGAGGGAACCGAGGCCCCGTAATGCCGGGACTGGAAGCGGTCAACCTTTCCAAGCGGTTCGGCCACAAGGAGGTGGTGCACTCCATCAGCCTGAGCCTGAACCGGGGCGAAGTGGTCGGCCTGCTGGGCCCCAACGGCGCGGGCAAGACCACCACCTTCTACATGCTGGTGGGCATCATCAAGCCCAACGCGGGGCACGTCAGTCTGGTGGGCCGGGAGATCACGGACCTGCCCCTGCACGAGCGTGCCCGGCTCGGCGTGTCCTACCTGCCGCAGGAGAGTTCGGTCTTCAAGAAGCTGACCGTGCTGGAGAACCTGCTCATCATCCTGGAGCAGACCGGGCTCAACAAGAAGCAGCGCCGCCGTCGGGCCGTGGAGCTCTTGAAGATGCTGGGCATCGCCAAGCTGGCCCACCAGCCGGCCATGTACCTGTCCGGCGGTGAGCGCCGCCGGTTGGAGATCGCCCGGGCCCTGATCCTCAATCCCAAGTTCATCCTTCTGGACGAGCCCTTCGCCGGCATCGACCCCATCGCGGTCATCGACATCCAGGAGCAGATCGGCATCCTCAAGCGCATGGGCATCGGCGTCCTGATCTCCGACCATAACGTACGCGAAACACTGAATATTTGCGACCGCGCCTACCTGGTCTACGAGGGCGCCATCATCTTCGAGGGCACTCCCGAGGAGGTGGTCCAGGACAACCGGGCCCGCAACGTGTACCTGGGCGACGGTTTCAGCCTGTAGCCCCCATCACCACAGGATTGTTCCGGCTCGCGCATTTACACCTCGCGCGAAGGTTGGTACAATTCTTTCATGTGTCTTAGGCCCGACAAATTGTCAAATTTGTTCGGATGGTTGCACGGTTGTTCTTGCGCCCGGCAACGGCCTGTGGCATACTTGAGGCCAAGATGAACCGAAATTGGACGATATTTTTCATGGTCCGGGGCCGTCGAGGACGCATGACCCACCCGAATCGCAACCATCCAAGCCAAGGCTGATTCATGGGCCTGGAACTTCGCCAGCAGCTCAAACTCTCCCAACAACTGGTCATGACGCCCCAGTTGCAGCAGGCCATCAAGCTGTTGCAACTCTCGCGGCTGGAACTGGTGGAGACCGTCCAGCAGGAGTTGTTGGAGAACCCCTTCCTTGAGGAGCAGGACAACCCCGAGCCCGAGGGCGTCCTGGCCGAAAAGGATACCGGGGAGTCCGCCCAGGCCACGGCCGAGAACCGGGCCGACGAGCAGCTGATCCGCAACGCGGACTGGGAAAACTACCTGGGCGAGTTTTCTTCCACGTCCAAGCAGTCCCAGGTTCGTGAATACGAATCCCCGGAAGAGGGGATGTCCTTCGAGGCCCGGCTGTCCTCCAAGCCCTCCCTGGACGGCCACCTCAACTGGCAGATGCGCCTGTCCAATTTTACGGAAAGGGAGCTGGCCGTGGGTGACGCCGTCATCGGCAACCTCGACGGCATGGGCTATCTCCAGGCCGACATCGCCGACATCGCCTCCCTGGTGTCCAAGGACGTGGGCCCGGTGGACGAGGAGTTCATCGAGGCCGTGATCAGGCGCATCCAGCATCTGGACCCGGTGGGCGTGGCCGCCCGCACCCCCAAGGAATGCCTGCTGGTGCAGATGGAGATGGAGGGGCTGGACCAGAACCCGGTACTCCTGTCCCTGGTTCGCGACCATTTGGAAGACCTGGAGAAGCGCCGCTACAAGCCCCTGGCCCGCAAGTTCAAGCTGACCATGGACGAGCTCAAGGAATATCTGGACATGATCCAGGGGCTCGATCCCATGCCCGGCGCCAATTTCGCCACCACCGAGCCCCATTACGTCAGCCCGGACGTGTTCGTGTACCGCTACGGGGACGAGTTCGTCATCGTGCTCAACGAGGACGGCCTGCCCCGGCTCCAGATGAGCGCCATGTACATGGACAACCTCAAGGCCAAGAACGACAAGGAAAAGGAATACTTCCAGGACAAAATGCGCTCCGCCGCCTGGCTCATGAAGAGCCTCTATCAGCGCCAGCGCACCCTGTACAAGGTGGTGGAGAGCATCGTGGGCTTCCAGCGCGGCTTCTTCGAGGAGGGCGTGAGCAGGCTCAAGCCCCTGATCCTCAAGGAAGTGGCCGAGGACATCGGCATGCACGAGTCCACGGTCAGCCGGATCACCACCAACAAGTACGTGTCCACGCCGCACGGCATTTACGAACTCAAGTTTTTCTTCAACTCCGCCCTGGACCTGGACGACGGCACCCAGGTGGGCTCGGAGTCGGTCAAGGCCCTGATCAAGCAGCTCATCGGCGAGGAAAACCCGAAAAAGCCGCTTTCGGACGAGGTGCTGGGCGACATGCTCAAGCAGAAGCTGGAGGTACACATCGCCCGGCGCACCGTGGCCAAGTACCGCTCGGCCATGGGCATCCCCTCGTCGTCCAAGCGCAAGCAGTTCTTTTAGGCCCCCCAACCCCTTTATCCAAAGGAGGTCGCATGAATATCAACTTCAACTTCAAGAATTTCGAACCGTCTCCCCACCTGAAGGATTATGCCGAGTCGCGTTTCGCCAAGCTCGGAAAATATGTTTTGGATTCGGACGAGCCCGAGGTCGTGGTCAACCTGAGCGTGGAGAAGTTCCGCCAGATGGTGGACGTCATCGTCAGCGCGGACTATGTGCATCTGTCCGCCTTTGAAGAGTCCGAGGACATGTACTCCACCATCGACATGGTGTTGGACAAGCTCGAGGCGCAGCTGCGCAAGATGCGCGAGAAGCTCAAGGACAAGCGGAGGTCCGGCCGTGGCCGCTCGGTGCGCATGGACTTCTTCTCCCTGGGCGAGGACCACAGCGGGCCGGTCATTCGCAAGACGGACAAGTACGAACCCAAGCCCATGACCGTGGACGAAGCGGCCATGCAGCTGGATAATCTTGGCTATGAATTCCTGGTCTTCCTCAACGCCGACAACGAGGAAGTGAACGTCATCTACCGCCGCAAGAGCGGCGAGTACGGGCTCATTGATCCCGGGTACTGATCATGCAACTTGCCGACTACTTGGATAAGGAACTGGTCTTGCCGGATTTGTCCGGCAAGACCAAGTCCGAGGCCCTGCGGGAGCTGGTCGCTCCCCTGCAGGGCCGCAGCGAGGGAATTGACCCGGACCAGGCCTACGCCGTGCTCCTGGAGCGCGAGAAACTGGGCACCACGGGCATTGGCGACGGGGTGGCCATCCCCCACGGCAAGCTCGACAGCCTGGAGCGCATCATCGTGGCCGTGGGCCGCAGCACCGAGGGCATCGACTTCGACGCCCTGGACTTCTCGCCCTGCCATATCTTCTTCCTGGTGCTTGCGCCGGAGCAGGTGGCGGGCATGCACCTCAAGGTCCTGGCCCACATCTCCAGGCTCATCAAGGATGAGGAGTTCCGAAAACGGTTCCTCACGGCCCAGGGCCGTGACGGGCTGTGGGACCTGCTCTCCTCGGTCTGATCGGAGGAGCCGTGGCCGCCAGCACTCCCTTCTCCATCGTCGTGGTCACCGGCCTGTCCGGGGCCGGGAAGAGCACGGCCCTGCGCGTGTTCGAGGACCTGGGCTTCTTCTGCGTGGACGGCCTGCCGGCCAGCATGCTGCCCAAGATGGCCACCTTTTTCCAGGGCCGGGACCACGAACACCGCGGCCTGGTCCTGGGCATGGACCTCAGGCAGCAGGACTTTACCGAGGAGTGGGGCGAGGCGTCACGGGAACTGGAGGAACTGGGCGTCAAGGCCCAGATCGTGTTCCTGGAGGCCAAGCTGGAGTCCCTGGTCAAGCGCTACGCCCAGACCCGGCGGCCCCATCCCCTGGAAAGCCAGAACATGAGCCTGGACAAGGCGTTGGAGCAGGAGCGGAGCCTGCTGGCGCCCATCCGGAACCAGGCCGAACTGGTCCTGGACACCACGGACTATTCCATCCACGACCTGCGCAGGGTCATCCAGGAGAAATGGGCCGTGCTGCGCGACCGCAGCGGCGCGCTGCGCATCCATATCGTGTCCTTTGGCTTCAAGTACGGCCTGCCCCTGGACGCGGACCTGATCTTTGACCTGCGCTTTCTGCCCAATCCGTACTTCGACCCGGATCTCAAGCCCATGTCCGGCGAGGACAAACCCGTATCCGACTACGTGCTCAAGAGCGACGTGGGTCGGGAGTTTGCACCCAAGCTTTTGGAGTTTTTGAAGTTCCTGTTGCCGCTGTACGCCAGGGAGGGCCGCTTTCGGGTCACGCTGGGCATGGGCTGCACCGGCGGCAGGCACCGTTCCGTGGCCGTTTCCGAGCTGGCCTTTGACGAGTTGACCCGCGCGGGCTATGCAACCACATTGGAACATCGGCATTGTGAACTGGGCTGAGGAAGACGCATGACGCAAAAAGGCAAGAAGAAGCAGGGCCCCATCGGGGTGCTGCTGGTCACACACGGCGAGTTCGGCAAGGACCTTCTGACCTCCGCGGAGATCATCCTCGGACCCCAGGAGAACAAGGACTTCGTCAGCGTGGACGTGACCCGGTCCGTGGACGAGACCGTGGAGGCCATCCGCGTGGCCGTGGAGAACCTGAACGCCGGGTCGGGTGTGCTCGTGCTCACCGACCTGTTCGGCGGCTCGCCCACCACCCTGTCCCTGTCCCTGCTCAAGTCCCACCCCCTGGAGGTGGTCACCGGGGTCAACCTGCCCATGCTCATCGCGGGCCTGCAGGCGCGTACCCAGGACCTGTCCGACATGGCCGCCAAGGTCCGCGACGCCGGGCAGCAGGGTATCAAGGTGGCCGGAGAGATGCTCAAACGCAAGGTTGCGAACGGCTGAGCCTTGGTATAGTGGTCGACAATGGTCTGGGTTCGCATCGACAACCGCCTTATCCACGGCCAGGTGGTGGAAACGTGGCTTCCCTACATCGGGGCCGAGGTGATCATCGTGGCCGATGACAAGCTGGCCCAGGACGACCTCCAGCAGCAGATCATGTCCCTGGCCATCCCGGCCAACACGCGCAGCGCCTTTGTCGAGGTCGGCAACGTCCCCCGCGCCCTCAAGGCCATGGTCCGCACGGGCAGGGGCGATGCCATCGTGCTGTTCTCCAACTGTCTGGACGCCCACCGGGCCTTTGACGAGGGCTTTTCCTTCGAGATCCTGAACGTGGGCAACGTGCATTACAGCCCGGGCAAGCGCCAGTTCTCGCCGAGCGTGGCCCTGAACGACGAGGAAGAACGATGTCTGCACGCCCTTGTGGGGCAGGGCGTGAGCCTGGATTTTCGTTGCGTACCCAATGACCCCGTACAGGTGAGGTTCTGATGGCGTTTCCTCTGGCCGATGTCGCCTGGTACGGAATGATCGCTTTTTTTTTGCCGTCTTTTCGCTGTCCCGCTACGCCGTAAGCCTTGGGCTCATTGAGCGCCCGCTCTGCGTGGGCCTGTTCTGGGGACTGTTCACGGGCCAGTGGAACGAGAGCATGTCCATCGCCATCTTCTACGAGCTCTGCTGGCTGGACATCATCCCGGCCGGGACCTTCATCCCGCCCCAGCTGGCCGCGGCCACCTTCGCCTCCCTGGTGCTGACCACGCAGTTTTGGCTGGTGGGAGCGCCGCAGATCGTGGTCGCCCTGGTGCTGGGCCTGCCCCTGGCCTGGGTGGGCTACCACATGGAGGAGCGGGTCCGGTCCTTCAACAACCGCAGCTACAACGCGCTTTTGAACTGGGGCCGCCACGAGGACAAGACGGACCTGCCCCTGCTGCTCGTCATGCGGGCCATGCTGGTGCAGTTGGTCCTGTTCTGGATTTTTTTCTTTATTTCCATCCTGGTTCTGGCCGCGGTCATGGACCTGGTCATGCCCGTGCTCAGAAGGCCCCTGGCCGAGTTGAACATCACCTGGCCGCATCTGTGGCTGGCCGCCAGCTTCGGCGGGCTCATGGCCCTGCGCCTGAAAAAGGCCTACATGGTCCTGGCCGTGGCCGCCATCTTGGCAACGGGCGCTGTGGCCGCAGGGCTCCTTTGAGCTTGGCAGGGAATGGAGTTTGTGATATTCGGAACAACCTGACCGAGTAGGCTGTCATTTCTAATTGGTAGTATAGGAGGATTTTCTAATGGCTATCATCGTTTGCGGACACAAGAATCCCGACACCGACACCGTCGCCTCCGCCATCGCGGTGGCTGACCTTTTCTCCAAACGCGGCATGGAAGCCAAGGCCGTGACCAACGGCTCCATCCCGCCCGAGTCCGAGTTCGTCATCGGCAAGTTCGGCCTTCCCGCTCCCGAGCTGCTCAGTGACGCCACCGGCCAGAAGGTCATCCTGGTGGACCACACCGACATCTCCCAGACCTTGGACAACCTGGACAAGGGCGAGGTCGTGGGCGTTGTCGACCACCACAAGCTGGGCGATGTGACCACCCCCAACCCGCTGGAGATGTGGGTCTGGCCCGTGGGCTGTTCCTGCACCGTGGTCAAGGCCATGTACGAGTTCTACGGCATCGAGATCCCCAAGAACATCGCCGGGATCATGCTCTGCGCCATTCTGTCCGACACCGTCATGTTCAAGTCCGTGACCTGCACCGACGCCGACAAGGCGGCTGTTGACGGTCTGGCCAAGATCGCCGGCGTGGCCGACGTCATGGCTCTGGGCATGGAGATGTTCAAGGTCAAGTCCGCTGTGGACGGCGCCGCTCCCTCCGACTTGGTCTTCCGCGATTACAAGGACTTCAACATGTCCGGCAACAAGGTCGGCATCGGCCAGCTCGAGGTCGTTGACCTGTCCATGCTGGATGCCCACAAGGCCGCGCTTCAGGCCGAGATCGAGAAGGTCAAGGCTGACGGCCGCCATTCCGTGTTCCTGCTCCTGACCGACATCATGAAGGAAGGCTCCGAGATGCTGATCTGCTCGGACGATCCCTCCGTGGTCGAGAAGGCTTTCGGCGTCAAGGTCAGCGGCAAGTCCGTGTGGCTGGACGGCGTCATGAGCCGCAAGAAGCAGGTGGTTCCCAACTTCGAGAAGGCCTTCGCCGGCTAAGCTCGAATCTCACCTGACAAAAGAAAGGCCCGGAGGATTTCCTCCGGGCCTTTTTTTATTGCGTGTGGATCGCGGCTACTTGAGCAGCCCGGCCGCCTTGAGCACGGCCGCGAGCTTGGGCTCGTTCTCGGGCTCCAGGGTACAGATGGGCAGCCGGAACTCGGCCTTGGGGATGACGCCCATCATGGCCAGCGAGGTCTTGACCGGGATGGGGTTGGTCTCGATGAACATGGCCCGGTTGACCGGGTTCATCTTCACGTGCAGGCTGATGGCCTTTTTCTGGTCGCCGTCCCGGTACGCCTTGCACATGCCGGACATCTCCGCGGGCATGATGTTGGAGATGACCGAGATGACGCCCTTGCCGCCCACGGACAAGAGGGGCAGGGCGGTGAAGTCGTCGCCGGACAACAGGTTGAAGTCCAGGCCCAGCAGCTCCACCACGTCCGTGGCCTGGCGCATGTCGCCGGTGGCCTCCTTGACGCCCACCACCTCGGGCACGGCGTCGGCGATGCGCTTGAGGTTGGGCGGCAGCAGGTTGAGCCCGGTGCGTCCCGGCACGTTGTAGACGATGAAGGGCAGCGAGGCCTCGGCCGCGATGGCCTTGAAGTGGCCGATCATCCCCTGGGTGGTCGGTTTGTTGTAGTAGGGGGTGATCTGCAGGGCCGCGTCCGCCCCGGCCTGTTTGACCAGTTTGGTCAGCTCGATGGCCTCTTTGGTGTTGTTGGAACCGGCGCCGGCGATGACGGGAACCCGGCCTTTGACCTGGTCCACGCACATTTTGACGACCTTGCCCTGCTCGGCGTGGCCCATGGTGGCCGCTTCGCCGGTGGTGCCGCAGGGGACCAGGCCGTTGATGCCTTGCTCGATCTGCCACTCGATGAGGCCTCGATAGGCCTCCTCGTCCACCTCGCCGTTCTTGAGCGGGGTGACGAGAGCAGTAAAGGCGCCGATGAATTCCATTGCAGTTCCTCCCGTTTATTCATCGTCCCGGTGTCCCGGAAAGAATTTCAAGCATTTCTGGGTGCTCGGGCACGGTGCTGCGCAAGGTGCCGAACTCCGCGCGAAACAGCCTCGCCGTCGTCGCCCCAGGGCCGCCCGGTCCTGTCGGGCCAGGCCAGCAGGTCCACGCGGTTGACGCTCTTGCCCTTGGCCAGGGCCCGGACCCAGAGCGTGTTGCCGTCGGCCTTGAGGGTTCCCTGGAGCTCCATGCCCATGCCCGCGCCGAGCAGGATGTCCGGCCCGGCGTCGGTGGCGTCCAGCCAGGCCTTTTCCGCCCACAATCCCCACGGGGAGATGCCGACCACCAGGTCGTACTCCTCCCGGGCCTCTTTGATGAGCCGCTCCACCTTCCGGACCATGTCCTTGGGAGCGGACTGGGAATTGTCGGGCAGCACGGGGAACAGGACCAAACCTACGCTGTGTCCCTCTCCCGTGTCCAGGCTCACGATGCGGGCCTGGTCGAGGACCACCCATCCGGAAGGCGGCGCCACCTCCGCGTCTTCAAGGAACCCGGCTTCGAATTCGGTCAGGCAACCGAAGTCGTAGCGCATGAAGTCAAATGCCTTGGCCAGGGCCTTGGCCTGCTCCGGATACAGGTCGTCCCCGGCCTTGCGGGCGAACTCGTACGGTCCGCCGAGCAGCAAGGTGGGGGGAGCGTCGCCGGCGGACCGGACACTGTCAAGATAGGTGGCCCGCCGGGCCAACCCGCCAACGGTCGTGCCCCCTCAAGAAGGGCACGGCCGGAGAGTGCCGTAGGTGTTTGCCGTAAACAGCAGGGTCAGGACAGGGCCATCGTCGGCGTGGGTCGTGAGCTGAACAGACCAGTAGGAGTACGCAGACCAGGACCAGACGGCGCATGTCAGTTGTTGACGTATTCCTTCAGCTCTTTGCCCGGACGGAAGAAGTGGCAGGCGCTTGGGCTGCACCTGGACCACTTCGCCCGTTTTGGGATTGCGGCCGGTGTAGCCGTCGTAGCGCTTGATCTTGAAGCTTCCGAAGCCGCGAATCTCGACACGGTCGCCACGAACCAGGGCTTCCTTGACCGCGTCCACAAAGGCCGAGACGATGCGCGTGGACTCGTCAACGTGAATTTTCTTCTGTTCCGCCAGAGCCTTGATGAGCTCACTCTTGTTCATTGGTCCCTCCGCGGGGTTCAATGTTGCCCGGCCGATTTCAACGCGCGATACCCGGGTTCTTGGAGAAATGGGGTATCTATTCTGTTAAGCTTGCCGACAAAATACAACTCTTTTCGTCAAGCCCTAATTTGCATTTACTGGGCAGGAAATTGACGTAGCGGTGGCCGTTCCGTCAAGGGCTCCCGGTTTTCCGTGCGGTAGCGGATGAATTTGTCCGCCAGGGCCAGGGATGTTCCTGGGCCGCCTCGGAATGGGGCGATGAGCTTGAGAAACGGCTTTTGCTTGCGCACGGCCTCCACCAGCCTGGGGGTCGTGGCGCACGTGGGCCCAGGTTGGTCAGGCCGAAGCCCAGAAAATTCTTGCAGGCCTGGTCGAGCCTCTGGAAGGTCAGCTTGGCCTCCTTGGCCGAGGAGGCCATGTTCACGCAGACGCAGAAGTCGGTCAGGCCGTACTGCGAATTGAGCACCTTGATCATGGCGTAGGAGTCGGTCAGGGAGGTGGGCTCCGGCGTGACCACCACCAGCCGAAGCTGGGTCAGGGTGGCGAAGGAGAGCACGGTGCGGCTGGCTGATGCCCGCGCCCAGGTCCAGCAGCAGGAAGCGGTAGCCTCCCACCAGGTCCATGAGCTTGAGCATCAGGGTTTCGCGCATGTCCAGGCTCATCTCCACCAGTTCGGGCACGCCGCTGGCAGCGGGCAGCACGTCGAGGCCCTCGGGCTCGATGGGGGTGACCACGTCGCGGGCGTCGGCCCCTTCGGTGAGCAGGTCCTGGAGGTTCTTGTCCGGGGTCAGGCCCAGGAGCACGTCCAGGTTGGCCAGGCCGAGGTCGCAGTCCATGAGCAGGGAGGAGTGCCCGGCCTGGTGCAGGGCGTAGCCGAGGTTCAGGGCCAGATTGGTTTTTCCCACCCCGCCTTTGCCGCTCATGATGCAGATGCTGACGGTCCTGTTGGGGTTGCTCATGTGGATTCCTTGTCGCTTGGTTGTCCTGTGAACAGGAAGCGTTTTTCATCGGCCTTGACCAGGGTGCGCTTGAGGTCGTGGGCCGGGACGGAGCGCGGGCGCCTTGACGATGCGGTCCTTGCCCGTGGCCTTGGCCTCGTACAGGGCCTTGTCGGCCTGGGAAATGAATTCCCGACACGGACAGGTTCGGGCGATCCCCGGTATCCGGCCAGCCCCGGCCGAGCAGGTGACCTGGAAGGTGCTGCCGTCCTCGGCCGTGAACACGGTGGCCCGGATGGCTCAGGAGCCGCTCCAGGAGCCGTGAGGACTTGGCCCGGCCGATGCCCGGGAAGACCAGGGCGAACTCCTCGCCGCCCATGCGTCCGGCCACGTCGTAGCGCCGGATGTTGGCGGTATAAGATTCCGGCCAGGGCCACCAGGACCTTGTCGCCCGTGGGATGGCCGTAGGTGTCGTTGACCTTCTTGAAGTCGTCGATGTCCAGCATGGCCAGGCTGAGCGCGGTCTTGTCGCGCCGGGAGCGCTCCATCTCCATGTCCAGGGCCCGCTCCAGGGCGCGGCGGTTGGGCAGGCCGGTCAGGGCGTCGTGGTCCGCCCGAAAGGCCAACTCCTCCAGGGTTCTCTGCAAACGGGACAACTGGGGATAGTCGTTGCGGTCCAGGGGCAGGGTGAGCCAGGTGGCCAGGTCCGGGCTGGCGGCCAGCTTGACGAAGTCCTCGGGAGACATCTCCGGGAAGAGCCGGAACACGCCGAGCAGGCTGTCCCCTTCCGGGTTGCGGCAGGACAGGCTGGACCGGTTGCAGACCGTCTCCTGGAGGGCGGCCAGTTCCCGGCGCAGGGCGTCCATCTGGGCAGTCAGTCAGCTGATTGGCTGCCATGGCAATACAAGAGGTGGTCGCGGATGAGGTTGTCCAGCCGCCCGTCGAGCACGGCGTCCACGTTGCCGTCCTCGGACCCGGAGCGGTGGTCCTTGACCAGCCGCGTAGGGTTGCAGGGTGTAGGTCCTGATCTGGCTGCCGAAATTGATGGCGTCCTTCTTGGAGTAGTCCACGCGCTGGCTCTCCTCGAGCTTCTTCATCTCCAGGTCGTAGAGCCGGGCCTTGAGGAGCTTCATGGCCGTCTGCCGGTTGCGGATCTGGGACTTCTCGTTCTGGCACTGGACCACGACGTTGGTGGGCAGGTGGGTGATGCGCACGGCCGAGTTGGTCTTGTTCACGTGCTGGCCGCCCGGGCCGCTGGCCCGGAACACGTCCACCCGCAGGTCGTCTTCCTTGATGTCGATTTCGATGTCCTCCTCCACGTCCGGGTACACGTCCACCGAGGCGAAGGAGGTGTGGCGGCGGCCCGAGGCGTCGAAGGGCGAGATGCGGATCAGGCGATGGATGCCCGCCTCGCCCTTGAGGAAGCCGTAGGCGTGGGGCCCGTCGATGCGGATGGCCGCGGATTTGATGCCCGCCTCCTCGGCCGGCTGGACGTCCAGTTCCTGGACGTCGAAGCCCTGGCGCTCGCCCCAGCGCAGGTACATGCGCAAAAGCATTTCGGCCCAGTCCTGGGACTCCACGCCCCCGGCCCCGGGATGGATCTCCAGGATGACCGGGCTGTCGTCGTGCTCGCCGCCCAGCAGGGTGGCCATCTCCACCTGGTCCAGGTTGGATTCCAGCAGGTCGACCTGTTCGTTCAGGGCCTTGACCGTTTCCGGGCTTTCCTCCTCCTCGGCCAGGAGAAGCCACTCCTCAACGTCGTTCTTGTTGGTGCGCAGGGCCTGATAGGTTTCGGTCTGGTGTTCCAGCCGGCTTTTTTCCTTGAGGATGGGCGTCATTCGTTCCGGGTCGTCCCAGGCGTCGGGCTTGGCCAGCTCGGCTTCGATCTCGCCCAGGCGCTTGGTCAGGCGGTCGTAGTCAAAGACGCCCCCAAAGGCTTTCGAATTTTTCAAACAGTTGGTTGGATTTGGCTTTGAGTTCGGAGTATTGGAGCATTGCTTGTCTTTCCTTGCAGTCCGGCCTTTAGGAGTTTCGGCCCTTGCGTCCGGACAGGCGGGCGGCCGCCAACAGGACCAGGGCCAGGCAGTACATGGCCGGAATCAACACATGATAGCAGCGATTGAACAGGGTTATCAAGTCGGAAGAAGCCACGCGGCAGGCCAGGGCCCCGGGGTCGTACTGCGGGATGGAGCCGGTGATGCGGCCCAGGGGGTCGATGCACACGGTGATGCCGTTGTTGGTGCACCGGGCCATGTACCGTGCCTGCTCGATGCAGCGCAGCCGGGCGTGGGCCAGGTGCTGGCGCGGCGCGGCCGTGCGGCCGAACCAGGCGTCGTTGGACAGGTTGACCAGCAACCCGGCCCCGGACTCCACGCGGTGCTGGGCCAGGCCCGGGAAGATGGCCTCGTAGCAGATGAGCAGGCCCATGCGTACGCCTCCGGCCTCAAGCGGCGGCCCGGGCTGGCCCGGGTTGTAGTCCCCGGCGCCGTGCACCAGCTTGCCCAGGGGCAGGATGTCCTTGAGGGGCACGTATTCGCCGAAAGGCACCAGGTGCTCCTTGTCGTAGCTCCCGGCCATGCCGCCCGTGGGCGAGATCAGGAAGGCCCGGTTGTACAGGCTGAACCCGGGCGGGTCGTCCCGCAGAGTGTAGGCCGGAGCACCGGTCAGCAGCCAGGTGTCGGTCTTTTGGGCGTATCCCAGCACCGCGGTGGTCAGGGGCGTGATGTCCTGGAGGTAGAAGGGCAGGGCGGTCTCGGGCCAGAAGATGATGTCCGTGGCCCTTTCCGCCGGCTCGGTGTCCAGCCTGGCCTGGGTCAGGCCCCGGTACTGGCTGATGGTGGCCTCCTGGTAGGCCTGGTCCCATTTCATGCCCTGGTCCACGCTGCCCTGGACCAGCAGCACATCCACGCCGCTGTCGTCCGTGGGCTGGACGGCCTTGTCCTGGGCGGCCATGCGCACGGGCCCGTACACGGCCAGGAACAGGACCAGGGCCAGGGCGATGTACCTTGGCGAGCGGCCGGTGTTGACCAGCACCAAAGCCGTGGCCAGGGCGGCCAGCAGGGCGGACAGCCCGTAGGCCCCCACCAGGCTGCACGCCTGCACGGCCCAGGGCCAGGGCGCCAGGGCCGTGGCCAGGGTCACCCAGGGGAAGCCGGTGAACATGAACGAGCCCACGTGCTCGGCCACGAACCAGAACACGCCCCCGGCCAGGCAGACCGCCCAGGGCGGCAGGCGGCGGGCCGTATAGTGCATGGCCACACACCAGAGCGCGAAATAGGAGGAGGTGATGGCGGCCACCAGGGGAGGGCAGGGCCCGGCCAGGAACCAGGGCAGGCCGCCGTACACGCCGATGGGCAGGGCGATCCAGTAGAACACGGCCAGTTGGGCCAGCCCGGCGGCCAGCCAGCCCCAGAGAAAGGCCTTGCCCGGGGTGTGGGCCCTGAACGCCAGCCAGGCCAGGCCCAGGGGCAGGCCCAGCACCGCGGGCGGGAACTGCCATAACGAGTTGGCGAACCCGAACAGGGATCCGATGGCGGCGATGAGAACCAAAAAGGGCATGTCAGTTCTGCGGGGCGGCTTCCGGCGGATCGATGAGAATGGTCAGGATGTGCTTGGCGTCGGCCTCTCGGACGTGGAAGCGCCGTCCGTCCAGGCTGAAGAATTCTCCCTGGTTGGGGATGCGCCCGGCCATCTGGCACAGGTAGCCGCCCAGGGTGTCCACGTCCTCGGAGGACAGGCGGATGCCGGAGCGTTCGGCCAGGTCGTCCAACTCCAGCTTGCCGGAAACCAGCAAAGAACCGTCGTCGAGTTCCACGATGTCGTCGGGCCGCTCGGTGTCGTACTCGTCCTCGATTTCGCCCACGATCTCCTCGATGATGTCTTCCAGGGTGGCCAGGCCCGAGGTGCCGCCGTACTCGTCCACAACGATGGCCAGGTGCATCTTCTTGCGCTGGAAGGCCTTGAGCAGGGCCTTGATGTCCGCGGTCTCGGGCACGAAGTAGGGCTCGCGCATGAGGTCGCCGGCCGTGGCCTTCTGGGCGTGGTCGGGAGCGGTGAGCGGGGGCAGCAGGTCCTTGGCGTGGAGCACGCCCACCATCTGGTCCTTGTTTTCGCGGTACACCGGGATGCGGGAGTGGCCGGAATCGAAGATCAATTGGGCCACCTCGCCCACGGTGGCGGACTTCTCCACGCAGGACGATGTCCGCCCGCGGGGTCATGATGTCTTCGGCCGTGGTCTCCGCCAGGTTCAAAACGTTGAGGAGCATGGACACGTCCTCGGCCTTGATCTCGCCTTCCTGGCTGGCCTCCTGGATGTGCTCCTCAAGCGGGGCGTCGGATTTCTTGAACAGGCTGCGTACTTTCAACCAGAATCGACTGTCCGATCCTTCGTCCAAGCAGGGACTCCTTGGTTGTGGTTGGCCGTGTAGCCCGGGGTGGAATTTTTCATGCCCCGGATTGGGTGCAAACCTATGTCGGGCCGAGGGAATCTGTCAACTCGCCAATACAGGTTTCAACCATTTGTCACAAGCGGCCGGTCTTTTTCAGGTGCACTTCCAGGCAGGCCAGGGCGGCCGGGGTGACGCCGGAGATGCGCCCGGCCTGGCCCAGGTTCAGCGGCCGGACCGTGGATAGCTTTTCCACAACCTCCCGGGTCAGCCCGGAAACATCAGCGTATTTAATGTGTTGCGGCAAGGCGATGGCTTCCAGCTCACGGTCGGACCGGGCCAGGTCGGCCTGGCGGTCCAGGTAACCCTGGTAGCGGATATGGGTCTCGGCCTCGCGGCGCACGGCCTCGGGCAGGTCCATGACCCCGGGCCACAGCGGGGCCAGGTCCTCCAGGGCCAGACCGGGCTGGCGCAGGATCGCGGCCAAGGGCACGGCCTTGCCCGGGATGGATGCACCGACCCTGTTCAGCACGTCCCGGGTGGGCGCGTCGGGCCGGACCATGATTGTTTCCAATGCCTCCAGGGCCGCGTCCAGCCGGCGCTTCTTGGCCTGGAATAGGGCCCAGTGCTCGTCGTCCACCAGGCCCAGGTCCCGGCCCAGAGGGGTCATGCGCTGGTCCGCGTTGCCTTCGCGCAGCAGGAGCCGGTGCTCGGCCCGGGAAGTGAACATGCGGTAGGGCTCCATGGTGCCCTTGGTGACCAGATCGTCCACCAGCACGGCCATGTAGGCCTGGTCCCGGCCGGGCAAAAAGGGCTCACGCCCGGTCAGTTCGCTGGCCACGTTGAGCGCGGCCCACATGCCCTGGGCGGCTGCCTCCTCGTAGCCCGAGGTGCCGTTGATCTGTCCGGCCAGCCACAGCCCGGGCAGAATTTTGGTCTCCAGGGTCGGCTTGAGCTGGGTGGGCGGGGCGAAGTCGTACTCAATGGCGTAGCCGGGCCGCACCACCTGGGCGTTCTCCAGGCCCGGAATGCGGCTGAGCATAGCTTTTTGCACGTCCAGGGGCAGGCTGGTGGGGATGCCGTTTGGATAGACCTCGGGGCTGTCCAACCCTTCGGGCTCCACGAACACCTGATGGCGGGTCTTTTCCGGGAACCGGGCCACCTTGTCCTCGATGGACGGGCAGTAGCGCGCGCCCGTGCCCTGGATGACACCGGTGAACAGGGGCGAGCGGTCGAACCCGGTGCGGATGGCCTCGTGGGCCTCGGGCGTGGTCCAGGTCAGGTGGCAGGAGACTTGGGGCAGGCTGGCCCTGGTACTGCGGAAGCTGAACAGGGGCGGCGGATCGTCCCCGGGTTGTTCTTCCATGACGCTGAAATCAATGGACTCCTTGAGCAGACGCGGGGTGGTGCCGGTCTTGAGCCGCCCCAACTCCAATCCGATGGCCCGCAGGCTGTCGGACAGCTCGTTGGACGGCGGATCGCCCAGACGTCCGGCCGGGAAGTGCTCCAGTCCGATGTGGATGAGGCCCTTCAGGAAGGTGCCCGTGGTCAGGAGGATGTGTTTGGCCCTGAAAATTTCGCCCAGGGAGGAGACCACGCCCGCGGCTCGGCCCTTGTCCACGTGCACTGCCTGGACCGTGTCCTGGCGGACCCAGAGGTGCTCCAGGCTGAACAGGTCCTGCTTGACCACGCGCATGTACTCGGGCCGGTCGATCTGGGCCCGGGTGGCGCGCACGGCCGGCCCCTTGCGCGTGTTCAGGGTCCTAAACTGGATGCCCGCCGCGTCCGCCCACAGCCCCATGCGGCCGCCCAGCGCGTCGATCTCCTTGACCATGTGCCCCTTGGCCAGCCCGCCGATGGCCGGGTTGCAGGACAGCTGGCCGATGTGGTCCACGTTGATGGTCAGGAGCAGGGTGTTCAGGCCGAGCTTGGCCGAGGCATGGGCCGCCTCGCAGCCCGCGTGCCCGGCGCCGACCACGATGAGGTCGAAGAGCTCCGGGACCGCGGCCTTGGCCATGACTTTTTTCCGATCCTGGGGGGTTAGCCGTTGAAGAGCATCCGGGCCATGACCTGGGCGTCGCCCAGGGTGAAGGCGATGGAGCTCTTTTCATTGGGCTGGTGGGCGTTGTGCATGAGCCTGGACCAGACCACGGCCTGGTACCCGGCCCGGCGCAGGAACGCGGCCACCGTGCCTCCGCCGATGCCCACGGCCTTGGGGTCGTTGGCGTACACGGCCCGGGCCGCGTCCATGACCCGGCGGGCGATCTCGCCGTCGGCCGGAGTGGCCGGAGCGGCCTGTTCGCCCTGGTCGATGTCCAGGCGGATGGTCACGCCGCGCTCGGCCTCCACCTGGTCGGCCAGCTCCCGGAACGCGGCCAGGACCTCGTCCAGGCCGTACTGGGGCAGTACGCGGCAGTCCACGTAGAACACGTCCCGGCCGGGAATGGTGTTCACATTGGCCACGTTGGCGTCCTTTTTGGTGGGCTCGAACGTGGAGCGGTCCGGGTTGAACAGGGGATCGCGGGCCGGGAAGCGCTCGCCCAGCCCGGTGATGCGCAGGATGAGGTCGGCCGAGGCGACCAGGGTGTTGATTCCCTCGTCCGGGGTGGAGCCGTGGCACTGCTTGCCGTGCACCGTGACCTTGAGCCAGAGCATGCTCTTCTCGGCCACCTCCACCATCTCGCCGGTGTCGTCGCCAAAGTCCGGGATCAGGAACAGGTCGTTGTCCTTGAACAGATCGCCGTGCTCCCTGAGCACCCAGTCCAGGCCGAAGGTGGACGCGGTCTCCTCGTCGGCCACCATGAGCAGGCCCAGGGAAAGGTCTGGGACAATGTCCAGGTCCAGCAGGGCCTTGGCCAGGACCACGGAGGAAACCAGCCCCTGGTGGTTGTCCTCCACGCCCCGGCCCAGGACCAGGTCGCCGTCCACCTGGAGTTCGTACGGGTCGAAGTCCCAGAGGTCCAGGTCGCCCGGGGGCACCACGTCCAGGTGGGAGATGATCCACAGGGTCCGGCCCTGGTCGCGGCCGGGCAGCCGCACGGCCAGGCTGGGCCGGTAGCCGCACTCCACGCCGGGGTCCGGAGCGCGCAGCTCCCGGACGTCGGCCAGGCCCATTTCCTTTATGTATCCCTTGAGGAAGTCGGCCTTGTCCTTTTCGCCCTGGCCGCCGTTCTTGGGCCCCAGGGCGGGGATGGCCACCAGCTTGCGCTGCAGATCGATGACCAGGTCACGATCCTGGCCGATGCGGTCCAGCAGGGCCTGGGGAACGGGAGTGGTGTCCGGCATGGGTTGCTCCTTGCATGGGATTGGCCGGACCATACGGAAGAACGGGCCGGCCTGCGAGCAAAAAAAAAGGGCGGGGCCGCACCCCGCCCTGTGAGGCGAAATGGTCTAGCGGCCCCGGGCGGCGCGCTTGGAAGCTTTGAGGGGGTTGATCTTGACGTTGCCGGTGGCGTCCACGGTGGCCCGGACGTGGGTGGCGAAGTTGCAGACTCCGCGGGCCCACTTGATGCCCGGCTGCGGGTAGCTGGGGCAATATTTGTTGTCTTCCACCGGGATCATGCGCTCGCAGCCCTCGCACTGCTCCACAACGGGCTCCATGAGCACACCGTTGTACATCAGGCCCTCGGCGGTCATTTCCGCGCCCACCAAGCCGATGCGCTTGATCTTCTTGGCGGCTTTCTTGTCGTTGAGCTTGGCCACGATATCTCTCCTTTGGGCATTGTTGGCGATAAAGAAGGGTTTGATATTCGTCGAAGCCCCGGTTGTCAAGGGGATTGGACTATGGTTTTTCAGTCCCGCTTCAATCCAGGTTGCGCACGGCCTCGATGAGCAGGTTGGTGACCTTCTGGGCGTTGTCCGTGAAAATCTTCAGGATTTCGTCCCAGGTCACGGGCTCCTCGTCCTCTTTCCAGCAGTCGTAGTCCGTGCTCATGGCCACGGCCGCGTATGGGATGCCCGCCTCGGCGGCCAGGGCGGCCTCGGTGGCGATGCTCATGTTGATCACGTCCGCGCCCAGGGTGCGGAACATGTGCGATTCCGCCCGGGTGGAGAAGCGCGGCCCCTCGATGGTGACCACGGTTCCCTTCTCGTGGAAGGTCAGCCCCAGGGTCTTGCAGGCCTGGATGAGCACGGCCCGCAGGCCGGAGTCAAAGGGGTCGGCCATGGGCGTGTGTATGGGGGCGTGGGGCTCGAAGCGTTCGAAAAAGGTGTTGTGGCGCTTGCGGGTGAAGTCGATGAACTGGTCCAGGATGACCAGGTGGCCCCGGTCGATTTTGGTTCGCAGGGAGCCGCAGGCCGTGGTGGCCAGGATACAGTCGCAGCCCGCGTCCTTGAGGGCCTGGATGTTGGCCCGGTAGTTGACCATGCTCGGCGGGATGGTGTGCTGGCGGCCGTGCCGGGCCAGGAGCAGGACCGTGTGCCCGTGTGTGTCCACTCTCCGCAGGGGGGAACTGGGCTGGCCCCATTGGGTCGTATCAATAAGAATGTCGCGTTCGGCCGCCTGGATTTCGGCCTCGTGGGCGTCCTCCATGACGTCGGCGCTGTTCAGCCCCGAGCCGCCGATGATTCCGATGGTCTTCATGACTCCGCCTAGAGCTCGATGAGGTATTGGTGCTTGTGCCCGTGGGTTTGCATTATCTTGGGCCCGTCCAGGAAGCCGAGCTGGATGACGAAGCCCACGCCCACCACGTTGGCGCCCATGTGCTGGACCAGCTGGAACACGCCGCCCACCGTGCCGCCCGTGGCCAGCAGGTCGTCGATGACCAGGACCTTTTCGTCCTTGGCCAGGGCGTCCTCGTGCATGCACAGGGTGTCGGTGCCGTATTCCAGGTCGTAGGTCACTTCTCGGGTCTTGTAGGGCAGCTTGCCGGGCTTGCGCACGGGCACGAAGCCGATGCCCAGCTTGTAGGCCAGGGGCGCGCCGAAGATGAAGCCGCGCGCTTCGGCGGCCACGATCTTGGATGCGCCGGAATCGCTGAAACGCTCGGCCAGCTGGTCCACGGTGTAGCGGAAGGCGGTGGGATCGGAAAGGATGGGGGTGATGTCGAAAAAGACAATGCCCTCTTTGGGATAGTCAGGAATGTCGCGGATATAGTCGCGAAGGTTCATGGCGTCCTCCTTGGTTCAGGCCGGGTTGTAGACCGCTGGAAGCCGGGAAGTCAACACGATCCCGTCCCGGATGCGCCGTCTCGGGCTGTTGTCAGGGCAGGGCGGGCAGGGTAGGGATGGCCCATGAGCGAGCGCGCCCCTCTGCCCAGGGCCAAAAAATCCTTGGGCCAGCATTTTCTTATCGACGACAACATATGCCGCCGCATCGTGGCCGCCCTGGATACGGGCCCCGAGGACCGGGTGGTGGAGATCGGCCCCGGAGCCGGAGCTCTGACCCGGTTCCTGGTCCAGGGGGAGTTCGAGCGCCTCATCCTTATAGAGAAGGACGAGCACCTGGCCGAGCTGGCCGCTTCGGAGTGGCCCCGGGCCGAGGTGCGCACGGGCGATGCCCTGGAGGTGGACTGGGCCGCCCTGTCCCACCCTCGGCTCAAGGTGGTGGGCAACCTGCCCTACAACGTGGCTTCGCGCATCCTGTGGGAGATGGTGCTCAATTGTCAGACCTTTGACCGCGGTGTGTTCATGATCCAGCGCGAGGTGGCCGACCGGTTGGCCGCCCCGGCCGGGAACAAACAGTACGGCGCACTGTCGGTTTGGGTGCAGAGTTTCGCCCGGGTGAAGCGTCTGTTCACCGTGGGGCCGCACCTGTTCCGGCCCCGGCCCAAGGTGGATTCGGCCGTGGTCCTGCTCACGCCCGTGGCTGAGCGTCCGGCCCACCCGGAGCGGTTGGCCCTGCTGGTGCGCATGGCCTTCCAGTCCCGCCGCAAGCAATTGGGCAACGCACTGAAACTGGTCTGGTCCCCGGCTGTTGACGCTTGGCTGGCGCGGCAGGGATTGGATCGGACCATTCGCTCGGAAGTGCTGACTTGTGAACAATTCCGGGAGCTTGCCGTGATCATGGGTGGAGAAGCCTCGAAATGCTAGGAATTTTGCCTATTGACTTCCAAGGTGAAAATAGGTTTTAGATGGTCGCGAACATCGTGAAAGTGGCTTGAAGCGAGATTTTTCAGGGCTTCAAGACGATTGTCACTGGACAGGAAACAGAGTTTCCATTAAGGCGGTAGAAAGCATGCCGGGGAGTTCAGGGAAGCTTTCCCAAAACCGGCAGCAACCGTTTGTGTAGGTGAACCATCTATGAGGAGGAAGGACTAATGACGAAGGCTGATTTGGTAGTCAAGATCGCGGAGAAGGCCAACCTGACCAAAGCCAATGCCGAGCGCGCCCTCAACGCCTTTCTCGAGACGGTCGAGGCCACCCTCGTCAGCGATGGCAAGCTCACGCTGACCGGCTTCGGCACCTTCGTGGTCGAAAAGCGTAAGGCTCGTGTGGGTCGCAACCCCCGCACCGGCGCCGAGATCAAGATTCCCGCCACCAAGGTTGTCAAGTTCCGTCCCGGCAAGCTTCTGAAGGACGCCGTCAAGTAAGCATCTGGAGCACGACATGCTGCACGGTTTAACGTTCCACAGTCCCATGCCCCAGGACATTCCCTGGTACAAGCCCGACCATGCCGTCTTCTTCGGTGTCCTGTACATCGTGCTCGGCATACTGGGCGCGGGCATGGGCTACACGGTGATCAAATCCTGGTGGCAGACCCGCGGACAGTAGGCCCGCTTCCCAGGTGTTCGGGCTGGTCCCGATCCTTGATCTTGCATAGACGGAGAACGCCTCGTCATTGAGGGTCCGATCTTCTGGCAATAAAAATGGCAACTTGTCGAAAACGTTCGACAAGTTGCCATTTTTATTGTGTCGATCAAATACTTGCCTCGTTTGTGGAAAAGGACTATAGGGAAAAATTCATCGAGACCGAAGCCCCCTGTGGCCGGTCCCCAAGGAGGTGATTCATTTGCCTGGCATTTACCTGGACGACTCCGACAACTTCGATATCGCCCTTCGCCGCTTCAAGAAGCAGGTGGAAAAGGCGGGGATTCTGTCCGAGCTCAAGAAACGGCAGCACTACGAAAAGCCAAGCGTGCAGCGCAAGAAAAAGAAGGCCGCTGCCAAGAAGCGTCTGGCCAAAAAAATGCGCAAGATGAATCGCTCCTAGATGAAGCTCACCCAACAGATAGAAACCGACTTCAAAACGGCCTACAAGGCCAAAGATACGGTCAAAGTGGCCGTCTTGAGGATGCTCAAGACGGCCATGACCAACCGCGTCAAGGATCTGGGCCGCGAGCTCGAGGACGGAGAAGTCCTGGATCTCGTGTCCAAGGAGGTCAAGCAGCGCAAGGAGTCCATCGACCAATTCGGCAAGGCGAACCGCGTCGATCTGGTCGCCGTGGAGGAGGCCGAGCTGGCCGTGCTCGAGACCTATCTCCCCACCCCCCTGACCGAAGACGAGCTGGCCGCCGCGGTGGACGCGGCGGTGGCTGAAACAGGCGCCGGGTCCATGCAGGACATGGGCCGGGTCATGCAGGCCCTGGCCGCTGCCCACAAAGGCCGTTACGACGGCCGGCGGGCCAGCGAAATCGTTCGTTCCCGATTGACCGGTTAACCACCCGACTATGGATTCCAGAACACTACAGTTGCTGGAGTTTCCCAAGGTCCTTGCCGTGCTCGCGGGTTTCGCCGCCAGCGAGCCCGGTTCGCGCGCCTGTGTGGAAATTCTCCCTTTGTCCGATCCTGAAACGGTTCGCCGTCAGGGTATTCTGTTGGCCCAGGGTCTGGAATGGGCCGAGGACAGCGGGTTCAAGGTTTCCTCCTTCCCCGACCTGGACGGCCTGTTCTCATTCGCCGAGGACGAGCGCCGCGACCTGGACCTGGACGGCCTGTTCGCCTTGTCCCAGGTGCTGGGCCAGGCCAGGGAGGCCCGGCAGGCTCTGGAGGAACGCAAGAACCAGGCGCACCTGGCCGATTTCGTGGAGCACATGGCCGGGTTCGAGTGGCCCGAGCGCTTGCAGGCCGCCCTGTCGCGCTGCATCGACCAGGACGGCCGCATCCGGGACGAGGCCTCGCCCGAGCTCTACGCGGTGCGCGGCGAGATCCGCTCCATCCATCAGAAGTGCACCAAGAAGGCCAAGGACTTCATCCTGTCCCACAACCTGGCAGACTATCTCCAGGACGACTACATCACCCTGTCCTCGGACCGTTACGTGCTGCCGCTCATGGCCAATTTCAAGGGCAAGTTTCAGGGCATCATCCACGACTACTCCCAGACCGGGGAGACCTGCTATTTCGAGCCCCTGTTCCTTGTCGAGCTCAACAACCGCCTGCAGGAGCTGAAGAAAGACGAGGCCTATGAGGAGCGCCGGATCGCGGCCTACCTGACCGGCCTGTACCGGGACGAGGAAGAGGCCGTGCGCTCGGCCTACGGCTTCCTGGTCGAGCTGGACGTGGTCCTGGCCAAGGCCGGGCTGGCTGCGGCCCTGGACGGCAGGCCCCTGGTTCCGGCCCAGGTTCCGGCTGACGGAGAGGAGGGCGGCATCCGGCTCATGCAGGCCCGCCACCCCCTGCTGGCCCTGTCGAGCACGAAGAACGAGGCCAAGCCCGTGGACATCGACCTGCCCCCGGGCAAGCGCGCCCTGATCATCAGCGGCGGCAACGCGGGCGGCAAGACGGTCTGCCTCAAGACCCTGGGGCTCATCACCCTCATGGCCACCTCGGGACTGCCCGTGCCCGTGGCCGAGGGAAGCCGGTTGCCCGCGGCGCGCAAGCTCTTCGTCATCATGGGCGACGAGCAGAGCCTGGAGGACCACGTGTCCACCTTCACGGCCCAGATCAGGTCCCTGGTCCGGATATGGGACGCTGTGGACCAGGACACCCTGTTTCTGCTGGACGAATTCGGCGCGGGCACGGACCCGGCCCAGGGCGCGGCTTTGGCCCAGGCGGTCATCGACAGCATCCTGGAGCAAGGCGCCCTGGTGGTGGCGGCCACCCACTTTCCGGCCCTCAAGGCTTACGGTCTGGCCGCTCCCAGGGTGCGGTCCGCCTCGGTTCTCTTCGACCCCAAGACCAAGGAGCCCCTGTACTCCCTGGCCTACGACCAGGTGGGCGCGTCCATTGCCCTGGACGTGGCCCGGGCGGGCGGCCTGCCCCCGGAGATTTTGGCCCGGGCCGAGCAGAACCTGCTCCTGGACGGCTCGGACACGGCCGTGCTCATGGACCGGCTCAACTCGCTGGCTGTGAGTCGCGAGGAGCAGATTCGTTCTTTGCAGGCGGAAAAGACGCGCCTGGTCAAGGTGCGCAAGGGGCTGGACGAACGGTTTGAGAAGGAACGGCTCAAGGTGCTCAAGGATATCCAGGCCCGGGCCCAGGACGTGGTCCGGGAATGGCAAAAGGACAAGATCAGCCGCAAGCAGGTTCAGAAAAAACTTTCCCTGGCCCGCGAGGAACTGGCCGGACAGGCCCCCGGGGCTGTTTCCGAAGAGCAGGAGCAGATTCTGCGCATTGAAGAACTTTCTTCCGGCGACGCCGTGCGCTACGTATCCTGGGACAAGACCGGTCAGGTCATGGACACGGACGAGAAGCGCGGCCGGGTCAAGGTGGACCTGGACGGCGTGGCCATGTGGGTGGACGCCTCGGAGCTGGCTCCTGCCACTGCTTCCCGGACAGCGGCTCCCAAGGGCCCTGCGATCGGCAAGTCGGCCGCCCCGGCCAAGGGCGAGCCCATGGTCCTGACCCTGGACCTGCGCGGGCTGCGGGCGGACGAGTCCGTGAGCGAGTTGGCCCGGTTCCTGGACGGGGCCCTGCTCAAGGGCGCCAACCGGGTGGAGGTGGTGCATGGCCGTGGAACGGGCGCGCTACGCAGGGAGGTACACGACTTTCTGAGCACCTTCCCGGGCGTGGAGGGCTTCGCCCTGGCGGACGAGGACCGTGGCGGCGACGGCATGACCGAGATCACCCTGAAGTAAATGTCACATGGTTCCGATGAGGTAGCATCGTGAGCGATCCGGCCATCCAGGAAATAAAAGCCCGCCTCAACATCGCGGAGGTGGTGCGCCGGTACGTGGACCTCCGTCCCGCGGCCGGGCGCTGGATGGGCCCGTGCCCGTTCCACCAGGAGACCAAGCCCTCGTTTTCCGTGAACGAAGCTGAGGGGTTCTACTATTGCTTCGGGTGCCAGGCTTCGGGGGACGTGATCGATTTCTACATGCGCATCAACGGGTTGGAGTTTCCCGAGGCCCTGGAGGCCCTGGCCGCCGAGGCCGGGGTGGAGCTGACCCGTGGTCAGGACGACCCCCGGGCCGGACAGGAGCGCCAGAAAAAAAAGGTCATCCTGGACATGCACGAGGCTGCCCAGGCCCATTTCCGGCAGAACCTGTCCCTGGCCGCTGGAAATCAGGCCAAGGCCTATCTGGCCAAACGCGGCGTGTCCGCCGAGATGGTCAAGGAGTTCGGGCTCGGATTCTCCGTGGACGACTGGCACGGCCTGGACAAGTTCCTGCAGTCCAAGGGCTGGCAGCCCCGGCAGGGGGTGGAGGCCGGGCTCTTGTCAACCAATGAGAAAGGCTCTATTTATGACCGTTTCCGGGGGCGGTTGATCTTCCCCATCCAGGACCTGGCCGGACGGACCATCGCGTTCGGCGGCCGGATCATCGGGGACGGGGAGCCCAAGTACTTGAACTCCAGCGATACGCCGATCTACAAGAAAGGCGAACACTTGTACGGGCTGCACCAGGCCAGGCCGGGCATGAACCGCAGCCGCAGGGCGCTGTTGACCGAGGGGTATCTGGACGTGATTTCCCTGCACCAGTTCGGATACAGCGAATCCTGCGGGGTTCTGGGCACGGCCCTGACCCCGGATCAGGTGCGGCGGCTGTCCGGGTTCGTCAACCGCGTGGACCTGGTGTTCGACGGCGACGAGGCCGGGCGCAAGGCCGCGTTCAAGAGTTCGGAGATGATTCTTTCCCAGGGGCTCGGTGTGAGCGTGGTCCTGCTGCCCGAGGGCGAGGACGTGGACAGCCTGTTGCAGGCACAAGGCAGGGACGGGTTCGACGCCTGCCTGGAAACGGCCACGGACGGGCTCGCCTTCTGCATGGACCGGCTTTTGACCAAGGGGTCGCCCCGGGAGGTCATGAACTGGGCCGTGGGCTTTTTGTCGGGATTGCAGGATGGCCAGTTGGCCGCGTTTTTCCTGCCCCGGCTGGCCTCGGGACTGGGCCTGGCCGAGGCCGAACTGCGCCAGTGCCTGCGCCGTCCCGGACGGGAGCAGGGCGCGCCGCCGCCTCCGGCCGGAATTCCGGTGGCCGGGGTCGCGGAGATGGACAAGAGCGACGTGTATTTTTTGCGTTTTCCCATCCAGTACCCGGAATACGTGCCTGCCCTGGCCCAGCGCGGCTTCGGCTCGGTGTTCGGGTCCGGCTGGGCGCGCGGTCTCTGGACCAAGATTCGCGACAACCACGGCCAGGACGTCATGTCCTTTTTGGACGAGGAAGAGAAACAATTTTACGTTTCTTGCCGTGCTGACCTCCTTGAGGGGTTGCGTCTGTCTGGAGAAGACTTACTGGAAGAATGGCGACAGCTGTGTTCCAACTTGTCGGCCACCATGGAAAAAAACGAACGCAAGCGGTTGATGGACGGGCTGAGGCAGGCCCAGGCCAGTGGGGACCGTGAAGCGGTAATGACGTACACCAAGGCTTTGAGCGATATGATGCGGAGGGACGATGAGCAACATTAAGGAAATCCAGCAGATTAAGACCCTGATAGCCAAGGGCAAGAAGAACGGCTTCTTGACCTTTGACGAGGTCAGCAAGTCCCTTCCTTCGGAGGTGTCCAACCCCGAGCAGATCGAAGAGGTCATCAGCATCTTCGACGACATGAACATCGTCATCGTGGACAACGAGGAGGACGGCAAGAAGCTGGGTCCACAGGATTCCGACGATTCCGAGCGACGGGCTGGAACTGGTGCCGAGGACGACGACGCCGCGGACTATTCCTCCCGCTCCACCGACCCGGTGCGCATGTACCTGCGGGAAATGGGTGCGGTGCATCTGCTGGACCGCGAGGGCGAGGTGTGCATCGCCAAGAAGATCGAGTCCGGCGAGCTGGAGGTGCTCTTCGCCCTGGTGGAGGTGCCGGTGGCCATCGAGGAGCTGGTCCAGGTGGGCGAGGACCTCAAGGACACCCGCATCAAGCTCAAGGACGTGGTCAAGACCATCGAGGAGGACGATCCCTCAGCGAGGACGAGATGAACCAGCGCCAGCGGGTCATCTTCCTGCTGGACGAGATCAAGCAGCATTTACAAGAAGAAGCGCAAGATCTACGACCAAGCTGGACGCCTGCGCCCGCCTGGACCGCCGCGTCTACGGCATCCAGAAGGACATCCTCGGCTTCAAGGAGGACGTGGTCAACCGCTTGCGCGACATCAAGCTGGAAAAGACGCTCATCGACCGCATCATCGAGACCGTGGGCGACTACGTGCGCCAGATGCACAACTGCCAGCGCGACCTCTCGGCCTACATCCTGTCCGTGGGCAAGACCCGAGACGAAATAGAGCTCCTGTTCAAGGCCGTGGACGACCGCGAGATCAACCCGGTCATGGCCGGCCGACGACCTGGGAATGACCGTGGAGGAGATATTCTCCTTCAAGGAGATGATCTCGGGCAAGATGGAGATCCTGGACCGGCTTCAGGACAAGTGCTGCCACAACGTGCATGACCTGGAGGAAGTGCTGTGGCGCATCAAGCGCGGCAGCCACCAGGCGGCCATGCGCGCCAAGCAGGAGCTCATCCGGGCCAACCTGCGGCTGGTGGTTTCCATCGCCAAGAAGTACACCAACCGCGGCCTGCAGTTCCTGGACCTGATCCAGGAGGGCAACATCGGCCTCATGAAGGCCGTGGACAAGTTCGAGTACCAGCGCGGCTACAAGTTCTCCACCTACGCCACCTGGTGGATCCGCCAGGCCATCACCCGGGCCATCGCGGACCAGGCCCGCACCATCCGCATCCCCGTGCACATGATCGAGACCATCAACAAGCTCATCCGCACCTCGCGCTACCTGGTGCAGGAGCTGGGCCGCGATCCGTCACCCCGAGGAAATCGCCGAGCGCATGGACTACCCCCTGGAAAAGGTCAAGAAGGTCCTCAAGATCGCCAAGGAGCCCATTTCCCTGGAGACCCCCATCGGCGACGAGGAAGACTCCAGCCTGGGCGATTTCATCGAGGACAAGAAGGCCGTGGCGCCCGGCCGAGGAAGTGGTCTCCACCAAGCTCGGCGAGCAGATCGCCTCGGTGCTGTCCGACCTGACCCCGCGCGAGGAGCAGGTGCTGCGCAAGCGCTTCGGCATCGGGGAGAAGAGCGACCACACCCTGGAAGAGGTGGGCAAGCTCTTCAACGTCACCCGCGAGCGCATCCGGCAGATCGAGGCCAAGGCGCTCAGGAAGCTACGGCACCCGGTGCGCTCCGCGCTGCT
Organism: Desulfovibrionaceae bacterium; assembly: GCA_963666895.2. GTDB lineage: Bacteria > Desulfobacterota > Desulfovibrionia > Desulfovibrionales > Desulfovibrionaceae. Next base: position 311,383 of record CAXXNS010000009.1, read on the forward strand.
CCGTTCCTATTTCGAGAACTAGCATCGACCACCACGGGGGAAGGGCGACCTTCCCCCTTTTTTTACCCCAGGACATCCGCCCATGGACAATCCGGCCCCACATGGTGATCCTTCCCGGACTCGCCGTGGCGCTGGACTTCGCCCTGGGCGATCCCGAGGGCTTTCCCCATCCGGTGCGGGCCATCGGCAAGGGTGTCCAGGGCCTGGAGTCCTGGGCCCGGCAGGAGCCCGGACGTATGCGGCTCAAGGGCGTGCTGGCCTTGTTCGGCCTGTGCGTGCTCACGGGCGTGCTGGCCTGGGTCTGCTTGCGCGTGCCCGTGCTGGGCGTGCTGGCCGGTGTTTATCTGGCCTATGCCGGGCTGGGCCTGGGCTGCCTGCTGCGCGAGGGCAAGGCCGTGGCCGGGCTCCTGGACAGCGACCAGCTGTTCGAGGCCCGCAAGGCCCTGGCCAGGCTGGTCAGCCGCGACACCTCGGAGCTCGGACCCGAAGCCCTGCGCCGCACCCTGGCCGAAACCATGAGCGAGAACCTCAACGACGCGTTCGTGGCGCCCCTGTTCTACCTTTGCCTGTTCGGGGTTCCGGGCCTGTGGGTGTACAAGACCGTGTCCACCCTGGATTCCATGTGGGGGCTACCGCACTGAGGAGTACCGGCTGTTGGGGCCTGGGCATCGGCCCGGGCCGACGACCTGCTGGCCTGGATACCGGCCCGTTTGACCTGGCTCATGTTGGTGGCGGCCGGAGGACTGCTCGGGCTGCCCTGGGAGCGGGCCCTGGTCAAGACGCCTCTGGAAGCCCGCAAGATGGACAGCCCCAACGCGGGCTGGCCCATGTCGGCCGCGGCTTGGCTGTGCGGGGCGCGCATGGGCGGGCAGTACGTGTATTTCGGCCAAGCCAAGAACAAGCCCCTGCTGGGCCCGGAAGGGGAGTGGGATGCCCGGGCCACGGCCCGGCTGTTCCGCCTGGTCACGGCCTGCGGCGTACTGACCGCCATCCTGGCCCAGATCCTGGTCCTGGTTTATTGCACCACGTAGATTAAATTGGGCAGCTTGAAGGTCTTGTCCGCGTGGCCGCCGGCCAGGTCGCTCTCCTGGTCTCCGAAATTGGCCACGATTTCGTAGCCCTGTTTTTTCAATGCCTTGGCGTGTGGCCGTTTTGTACTCCCTGGCCGACAGGGAGGAATCGTCCGGCCGCATGTACAGTTCCGCCCAGCCCGAATACCCGGCCTGGAGCAGGTCGGCCTTGGTGGCCGTACGGTGCTTCTCGTGCCGGGCCGTGATCAGAAACAGGGTCACTCCGCGGCCTTGCAGCCAGACGTAAAGTTGGCGCATGGATTCCACGGCCGGGGCCTGGGCTTTGTCCACCCAGGCGTCCCAGGCGGCGCGGTCAAAGCAGAATCCCATTTCCTTTTGCACCGGATAGGTGCTGACCAAGGTTTCATCCACGTCGAACACAACGGCCGGGCGAGAGACGCCCTGTTTCAGGCGGGACTCGATCCAGGCGCGGCCCTGTTCGGCCATGGCGGCCACGTCCCGTTTCCATGCGCCGTCCTCATAGTAGGCGGCCACGGCCTGCCGGGCCTGGGGCAGGCTCGGAGGGGCGGTGGGCACCGTAGTCCGGGAACAGGCGCTCAGCAGGAGCAGGGTTAAAAGCAGGGACAGGACGGCCTTGAACGCGTGGCGCGAGAAAACGGTCATGCTTTTCCCTCCTGAACACGAAACGGCCGGACTTCCTATGGAAGCCCGGCCGTTGTGGTTTCGTTCGTTTCTGATCATGCCGTTGGACCGTTAGGCGGGTTCCTCCTCGGGCAGGGCCGAGCCGGGGCCGAAGCCCAGGAGCACCGGGCTGGCCACGTAGATGGAGGAATAGGTTCCCACCACCACGCCGATGAGCAGGGTCAGGGCGAAGTCGTGAATCACGCCGCCGCCCAGCACGTACAGGGTGATGATGACCAGCAGGGTGGTGCCCGAGGTCAGGATGGTGCGCGACAGAGTCTGGTTGACCGAGACGTTGATGGTCTTGGCGAACGAGTCGCTGATCCTGCCTTTGGTATTCTCGCGGATGCGGTCGAACACGATGATGGTGTCGTTGAGCGAGTAACCGATGATG
>CAXXNS010000010.1:0-673438 GCA_963666895.2 Desulfovibrionaceae bacterium
CGACGAGGCCAGCCTGTCCAAGGCCCTGAAGGGCGTGGACGGCGTGGTCCACCTGGGCGAGATCGTGGGCGACCCGGCCTGCAAGATCGACGCGGACTTCACCATCGACACCAACTACACGGCCACCACCCACCTGGTGGAGGCCTGCATCCGGCAGGGCGTGCCCCGGCTGGTGTTCACCTCCAGCTGCTCGGTCTACGGGCAGAACGACGACCTGGTCAGCGAAAACTCCGAGCTCAACCCGGTCTCCCTGTACGCCCGGTGCAAGATCGAGTGCGAGCGGGCCATCCGCAAGCTGAAGACCGACGGCTTCTGCCCGACCATCCTGCGCCTGTCCACGGTCCACGGCAAATCCCACCGCCAGCGCTTCGACCTGGTGGTCAACCTGCTGACCATCAAGGCCCTGGCCGAGGGCGCGTTCCAGATCTTCGGCGGCAACCAGTGGCGACCCTTCATCTCCGTGCCGGACATCTGCAAGGGCATCCTGGCCGTGCTCCAGGCGGACGCCTCCAAGGTCAAGGACGAGATATTCAACCTCGGCGACAACCGCGAGAACTACACCATCGACGGCGTGGGCGAAATCATCGCCAAGCTCGTGCCCGAGGCCACTCTGGAGCTGGTGGACAATACCGACGACCCGCGCACCTACCGGGTCAGCTTCGACAAGATCAGGGAGCGGCTCGGCTTCTCCGCGGAGCACTTTGTCGAGGACTCCATCCGGGAGCTCATCGACGCCTACCGCACCAAGGAGGCCTACCGTGATTTCCAGGACTCCAAATACTACAACCTCAAGTCGTTGACGGAGTAGCCCGCCATGACGGCCAAACGCATCGTCATCCTGACCTCGTGCGCCCTGCGCCATGACTTCATGCGCAAGGCCATGGCCCTGGACCCGGAAATCCAGGTCCTGCGGACCTATCGCGAGGACACGACCCAGAACCTCAAGGAGGTCGTGGAAAAGGCGCCCGAGGGCCAAGACGCCATGAACGACCACCTGGCGATGCGCGACCGTTCGGAACGGGACTTCTTCCAGCCCTTTGTGGACATGACGCCGGACCACTCCAACCCGGTGACCGTGGGCCGGGGCGAGGTCAACTCGCCCGAGGTGTGGGAGGAAATCTCCAGGCTCTCGCCCGAGGCCGTCTGCGTCTACGGCACCTCGCTCATCAAGGCCGAGCACATCGAAGGCTTCCCGGGCGTCTTTCTCAACGTCCACCTCGGCCTGTCCCCCTACTACCGGGGGTGCGCGACCAATTTCTGGCCCCTGGTGGAGTCGCGGCCCGAATGCGTGGGCTGCACCTTCATGCACATCGATCCGGGCATCGACACCGGGGAGGTCATCCACCAGATCAGGGCCCGGGCGTACCCCGAGGACACCCCGCACAGCCTGGGCAACCGGCTCATCGCCGACATGGTCGTCCAGTACCGGAAACTGGTCCGCAACCTCCACCGGCTGACGCCCCAGCCCCAGCTGGAGGCCCCGGAATCGGCCCGGGTCTGCTACCGCAAGGACTTCTCGCCAGAGGCCGTGGCCACCCTGTACGACAACTTCGCCAAGGGCATGCTCCGCGACCACCTGGCCGTGCGCCGGGAACGCGAGGCCCTGACCCCCCTGGTGACCCAGCCGGACCTGGAGCGGGAAGGCGAATGAAGGCGGTCATGTACCACTACGTGCGGGAACACGAAGAGGATTTGCCCCACTTCGTGTACCTGCACATCGACTCCTTCCGGGCGCAGCTCGACCATCTGGAGGCCGAGTGCGGCTTCGTGGGCCGGGAGGAATTCCTGGCCGCGGCCAGGGGGGAGATTCCCTGCCCCAAGGGCGCGGTGCTGACCTTTGACGACGGCTTCCGGGACCATTACGACCACGTTCTGCCGGAGCTGGTGTCCAGGGGGTTGTGGGGCCTGTTCTACATCCCCACCGGCGTCTACGAGAACCAGCGCATCCTGGACGTCCACAAGACGCACCTGATGCTGGGCGCGCACGGCGACGAAACGGCCATGAAGCACCTGGCCAAGGCGGTCGAGCGCCTGGACATCTCCAAGGAGGCGGTGGAAAAGTTCACCCGGATCACCTACCACCGTCAGGACAACACGGCGGCCACCAACGAATTCAAGCGCATGCTCAACTACTTCGCGGACAACGAGCAACGCTCGCGCATACTGGAGACCCTGGAGCAGTCCCTGCCCCTGCCCCGGGACGCGTCCTCGTTCTACCTCGACGCGGACCAGATGGACGAGATGCGCCGCAGCGGCATGCTCATGGGCAACCACGGCCACCGGCACATCGTCTACTCCCGGCACGGCCGGGAGGCGGTGGAGGAGGACATCGACCTGTCCACCAGCCGGTTCGACGCACTGGTTCCAGGCGAACCCCTCCGGCACTTCTGCTACCCCTACGGCGCGCACAGCTGCACGGACCACGCCCGCCGCTACCTGACGGACAAGGGCTACGCCTTCGCCTTCAGCGTGGACCCGCGCGACGTGAACGACGAAGACCTGCCCGGCGACCGCATGGCCCTGCCCCGGCACCCCTGCCATTTGCTGCCCCACGGCCGGGCGAACATCGGAGACAAGCCGCCGGCATAGACCGGCGGCCGCGACACCTGAAATGCCCACGTCCAAACCGACAGCCGTTTACTACGAGGTGCAGGACCTCCAGCCCGGAACCGTGGCCCTGCTGCGGGAACGCTTCGAGGCCGTGTCCTTTCCCGACCCCGACCAGGCCGCTCCCGAGGCCCTGGCCAAAGCGCGCGCGGTGTTCGCGCCCATGGGCTTCGTGTTCGACGCGGCCCGTTTCGACCTCAGCCCCCAACTGGCGGTCATCGGCACCCCGACCACCGGGGAGATGCACATCGACGCCGAGGAGGCCGCCCGCCGGAGCGTGCGCATCTGCTCCCTGCGCGACCAGCAGGAATTTCTGGCCTCCATCACGCCCACGGCCGAGCTGGCCTGGGGCCTGGCCCTCGCCCTGACCCGGAGCATGCTCCCGGCCATGGACTCGGTGCTCCAGGGGAGCTGGGAGCCCAAGACCTTCGGCGGACGCTCGCCCAGGATGCTCTCGCGCATGCGCCTGGGCGTGCTGGGCCTGGGCCGCCTGGGCCGCCTGGTGGCCCGGTACGGCAAGGCCTTCGGCATGGAGGTGGGCTACTTCGATCCCTACGTGGAAGACCCGGAGTACACTCGCCACGCCTCGCCCCTGGAGCTGGCCGCCGCATCGGACATCGTCTCCCTGCACGTCCACGCCACCCCGGAGACCACGGGCCTGGTGGACAGAAAATTCATCCGGGCCATGCCCAAGGGCTCGTATCTGGTGAACACGGCCAGGGGAGACATCGTCGACGAGGAGGCCCTGCTGGACGGGCTGGCCTCGAACCATCTGGCCGGGGCCGCCCTGGACATGGTCACCGGCGACCACCTGCCCGGGTTCGCGGACAGGCGGGACACGCATCCCCTGTACCGATACGCCCGGGAACACGACAACCTGATCATCACCCCGAAATACGGCGGGAGCACCAAGGACTCCTGGGAGTCCACGGAGACCCGCATCGTGGACATGATGGCCGAGGAATGCCGCCAAAGGGGGCTCATGTGAACATCCGCCAAGGAGAGGCCTGGGCCCTGGTCACCGCGCGCGGGGGCTCCAAGTCCATCCCGCTCAAGAACATCCATCCCGTGGCCGGGCGGCCGCTCCTGGACTACTGCCTGACCGCCACGGCGCGGGCCCGGACCATCTCCCGGACCCTCTGCTCCACGGACCACGACGCCATCGCCGCCCAGGCCCTGAAGAGCGGGGCCGAAGTGCTCCGGCGTCCCGAACACCTGGGCCAGGACCTGACCGCCTCGGTGGACGTGGTGGTGGACGCGGTGCGCACCCTGGAGCAAAGCGCCGAGGGAGTGGCGGACATCATCGTGCTCGTGCAGCCGACCTCCATCTTCCTGACCGCGGCCCAGGTGGACGCCGTGGTGGGCTCCCTGCTTGAGCGGCCCGAGGCCATGGGCGCCCAGACCGTGGTCGAGGTGCCCCACCAGTTCCACGCCCACAACCAGCGCGGCATGAGCTCCGAGGGGGACGACGTGTGGTTCCTGTTCCCCGAGGAGCGCGAGCGGGGCTACAGCAAGCAGACCAAGCCCAAGCACTACACCTACGGCAACCTCATCGCCGCCCGCAGCCAGGCCCTGCTGACCGGCCAGGGCCTCTTCCCCAGGCCCAACGTGCCCCACGTCATTCCCCTGGACTACGCCTACGACCTCGACGGGTTCGACGACATCCCCATGGCCGAGATCATGCTCGAGCGCAACATGGTCGAGCTCGACGAGCCCCTGGCCGGAGAGAAGCCGTGACCAACAAGCCGGTCCTGCTCTACTTCGACGTGCTCCAGTTCCACCCCGGAGCCCTGCGGGATGCCGAAGAGGCCTTCGAGATGCGCCGGGCTGCCGAGCCCGGGCTGGAATCCGCCGAGGACCGCCGGGCCTGCCAGGTGCTCATGGCCCCCCTGGGCTACCGGGTGGACGCGGCGCGCATGGACGCCCTGCCCGGCCTGCGGGTCATCGCCAGCTCCACCCTGCAGACCCCGCACATCGACCTGGAGGCCGCGGCCGCAAGGGGGATCGGGGTGGCCTCCCTGGCCGGGGAGCAGGAGTTCATGAACTCCATCACCGGCACGGCCGAGTTCACCTGGGGGCTGATCACGGCCATCACCCGCAGCCTGCCCTGGGCGGTCAAGGCGGCCCTGGACGGGCCCTGGGGAGGCCGGGTCTGGGGACGGCGCTCGCCGCGCATGCTCTCCAAGATGACCCTGGGCATCGTCGGGCTCGGCAGGCTGGGACGCCTGGTGGCCGGATACGGCCTGGCCTTCGGCATGGAGGTGGTCCACTACAGCCCCCATTCGCGCGACCCGCGGTTCCGGGCCTGCGCCTCCCTGGAGGAGCTTGCGGAATCCTCGGACGTGGTCAGCCTGCACGCCAAGCACGCGCCCGGGATCCCGCACCTGATCGAGCCTTCCTTTTTCCGGGCCATGCGCCCGGGCAGCTATTTCGTGAACACCGCCCGGGGTGAGCTGGTGGACGAGGCGGCCCTGCTCGAAGCCCTGGTGTCCGGTCCCCTGGCCGGGGCCGCCCTGGACGTGCTGGACGGCATGCACGACCCCGAATTTCCCGGGCGCCTGGACACGCACCCCCTGGTGCGGCACGCCAGAGCCCACCAGAACCTCATCCTGACCCCCTACTATGCGGGGGCCACCCGCGACGCCTGGCGCGCCACCCAGTCGCGCACCGTCCAACTCGCCAACCAACAATACCATCTTCAGGAAAATCAGAAATGTACACCATCCTAGCCGTGTATGAAAGCCACGACGCGTCCGCGGCCCTCATGATCGACGGGGTTGTGGTCGCCGCCGCCCAGGAAGAGCGCTTCACGGGCCTGAAGCACGACTGCGGCCTGCCGCGCAACGCCATCAGGTTCTGCCTGGAGCAGGGAGGCGTCCAGGGCCCGGACCTGGACGAGGTGGTCCTGCCCTCGCACAACATCAACCCGGTGATGATCAAAACCAAGCGGAACGCCAACTTCTCGGTGGACGACTGGGTCGAGGAGCAGCACAAGTTCTGGCGTCCCCGGATGTACGAGAACAAGAACCCCAATTATTACGAGATATTCAAGGACCGCCCGCATTTCAGCTACGAGGACGCCTACGACATGGACGACCTGCTGGGCGGGTACATGGACCCGGACGGCCTGCGGCGCGTGGCCCAGCTGCGCAGGCAGGTGGTGGCCTCCCTGGTGGGCGTTCCCGTGGAAAAGGTCCGCACCGTGACCCACGAGGACTGCCACACCTTCTACGGCTACTTCGCCGCGCCCGGCCGCGAGCCGTCCCTGTGCCTGACCGCCGAGGGCCGGGGCGACTATTCCAGCGGCACCGTGTCGGTCATGGACCCGGTCTCCGGACGCCGGGAGCTGGCCGCCAACACCGAAAACATGATCGGCACCATCTACAAGTACATCACCCTGGTCCTGGGCATGAAGCCCACCCAGCACGAGTACAAGGTGATGGGCCTGGCCCCCTACGCCAACGTCAAGGAAGCCGAGCGCTCCTACGAGATATTCAAGGACGTGCTCAAGGTGAACGGCCTGAACGTGGCCTTCGACAAGAAGCCCAAGGACCTCTACTTCCACTTCCGCGACCAGTTGGAGGGGCACCGCTTCGACGGCATCGCCGCCGCGGTGCAGCGGTTCTCCGAGGAGCTGCTCTGCCGCTGGGTGGCCAACTGCATCGCCGAGACCGGCCTGAAGCGGGTTGTGTTCTCGGGCGGCGTGGCCCAGAACATCAAGGCCTGCATGAGCATCGCCGGGCTCCCGGAGCTGGACGATCTGTCCGTGTCACCGGCCTCGGGCGACACCAGCCTGACCGTGGGCGGATGCTACTACGCCATGTGGGAGAAGATGGTCCGCGACGGAGAGGACCCCTCCCGGCTGCCGCCCCTGGAGAACATGTACTTCGGGCCCGATTTCACGGACCGGGACATCGACAAGGCCCTGGAGGAGGCCTCGGCCGGGGAACGCTACCGCATCAGCCGGGGCGCCGCGCCCGAGCGCGTGGCCGGGCTCCTGAAGCAGGGCAAGGTGGTGGCCCGGTGCAGCGGGCGGATGGAGTTCGGGCTCCGGGCCCTGGGCAACCGCTCCATCCTCTGCGACCCCAGGCGCAGGGACATGGTGGAGCGCATCAACCGGGCCATCAAGTTCCGGGACTTCTGGATGCCCTTCACCCCGTCCGTGCTGGCCGAGCGCAGGCAGGACTACATCGTCAACCCCAAGGGCCTGCTGTCGCCCTTCATGACCCAGGCCTTCGAATCCACGGAGCTGGCCCGCCGCGACCTCATCGCGGCCCTGCACCCGGCCGACTTCACCATGCGCCCGCAGGTCCTGGAAAAGGAACACAACCCGGAATACCACGCCATCATCAAAAGCTTTGAAGCGCTGACCGGAGTGGGCGGCGTGCTCAATACCAGCTTCAACCTGCACGGGATGCCCATCGTGCTCGGGCCCGCCGAGGCCCTCTACACCATGGACAACTCCATGCTGGACGGACTCGTCCTCAACGACGTCATCGTTGAGCGGCGCGAAACACAAGAATCATGACCCGCATCTTTGGAGCAGCAAAATGAACATTCTGATCCTCTACCCCGAACTGGCCGGTTTCAACAACAAAGCCCTGGGAATATCCCTTCTCGGAGGCATCATCGACAGGGAGAACCACACCCCGCTGCTCTTTGACTCGTCCATGTACAACCAGCAGCGCATCCTGCACGACCAGGCCCTGGCCGAGAAGCGGCTGCGCAAGTACTACTGGTTCAAGAAGAGCAAGATCAAGGCGCTCAGGCCGGAGACCATGGACGTGGACGTGGTCGAGGCCTTCAACAAGACCCTGGCCGAGAAGAATCCCGACCTGATCCTGGTGTCCGGCACCTATCTTTCCTACCCCCTGGGGCTCAACCTCATCCAGGCCAGCGACGCCAAGAACTCGCTTGTGGTCTACGGCGGCATCCACTGCACCACGGCCCCGGAGATCGCCTTTGCCAACGAGCAGGTCCGCTACATGCACATGGGCGAGGCCGAAGTGAGCCTGCCCATCCTCCTCGAGAAGGTGAAGAACAAGGAATCCCTGGACGACTGCCCCAACCTCTGGGTGCGCAAGCCCGACGGCCAGGTGGTAAGGAACAAGCTCCTGCCGCCCATCGCCAACCTGGACGACGCGCCGTTCTACTACTGGGACTTCTTCGACGAGGTACACTACCGCAGAATCTACCAGGGCCAGGTCTACCGCATGGGCGACTGGGCCACCTCGCGCGGCTGCTACAACCGCTGCTCCTACTGTTTCAACAAGCAGTTCTTCGAGCGCTACGAGATGAAGCGGCACGTGATCCGGCGCTACTCCGTGGACCGGGCCATCGAGGAGCTGGTCTATCTACGGGACAAGTACGGCATCGAGTTCATCAAGTTCCAGGACTCGGACTTCCTGAACATGACCGACGACTACATCGACGAGTTCTCGCGCAAGTACATCAAGCACGTGGGCCTGCCGGCCACGGCCAACGGCTGCATCGGACACGTCACCCAGCGCAAGATCGACGGGTTGGTGCGCATGGGCATCAAGAGCCTGAGCATCGGGCTCGAATCCGGCAACGAGACCCTGCGCAACAAGGTTCTGCACCGCCAGAAGTATTCCAACGCCAACTTCGTGGACACCATCCAGAGGATCCGCCGCACCGGGCTGCGGGTGCCGCTGCCGGTCATGATCGGCGTGCCGGGCGAAACCCGGGAGATGATCTTCGAGTCCATCAAGGTGGCCAAGCGTTCCGGCGCTGAGCACGCGGACTTCGGCGTCTTCTTCCCCTTCCCCAACCTGACCCTTACCAACTACGCCATCGAGAACGGCTACCTAGCCAAGGACAAGCGCATCGACGGCTACGTCTTCGGCCTGGAGACCGCCCTGGACAACAACGTTACCCAGGAAGACCTGAACAAGATCATGCGCACGTGCATGATGTACATGAAGCTGCCCTACTTCCTGTGGCCCTTCATCAAGCTGTCCGAGACCAGCGAGTTCTGGTGGAACGTCATGCGCTGGATCTACTTCCTCAAGCTGGACAAGCTGGACGTCTCCGGCTTCTTCCGCGAACGGCGCAGGCAGAAGAGCATCCGCCGCATCGCGGCCGAGGATGCGAAACCGGCATAGAGACGGCCGCCAGCAATGAAAAAGCTCGTCATCTCGTCCGTCCCGGAGCTCGCTCCCGGGCGGCTCTCCCGGGAGGATGTCTTCCTCGGCCCGTGGTGCTTCTGCGACCGGGACGACGTGTCCTTCTTCGACCACGTCGGATACGACGTGGTCGCCTCGCCGTGGGACACCTTCGAGGACTTCGACCAGGGCACCAAGTACATCGAGGGCCTGTACAGGAAGATCCTCGACGCCATCACCGAATACGCCAACACCATCCACGGCAAGGACCACGGCCCGGACTTCTGGGACAAGCTCTGCCACGCCTGGCTCAACGAGTGGATCACCTTCTGCCTGGACGTCCACTCCAGGCTCCGGGCCACCGAGAAGCACGGCCCGCTCCAGGCGGACGTGTTCGACGGCTACCAGCCCAGGATAGAGAGCTACAGCAAATACTCCATCCTGCAGAACACCCTCTACTTCGAGGCGGCCGTCACCTCGGACATCATCCTCAACGCCACGGACCTGGACTGGCTGACCCCCAGGGCCGTGGCCGTGGACCAGGAGAGCCTGAGAAGGCGCATCGAGGTGGCCGACCCGTTCACCGCCCTGGCCAAGTCCAAGCCCCGGCCCTGGACCACCAGGCTGCGCGACTACATGATGCCCCGAAGCCGCCTCTTCTTCGGCAACGTCAGCGGCCTGCTGCCGCACCACGAGCTGTACTTCCTCCTGCGCCTCGACCCCCTGGCCCTCCTGCGGCGGCCGTCGGCCCGGCGCACGGTGCATCCGGCCGACCCGGGCCTGGTCGAGTCCACGCCCCTGGCCTTTCGGGCCGACACCCCCTTCGAGGCCCTGCTCGGCAAGCTGCTGCCCAGGTACCTCCCGGAGATCGTCAAGAACTACGAGCAGTACACCTTCCGGCGCAGGGTCTTCGCCCTGGGCTACCACCACTACCGCAACGGACACGAATACTACTACTCGCACCTGAAGCCCCAGAAGGGACAGTGGTACTCGGTCCAGCACGGCTGCGGCTACGGGGACCGCCTCTTCCCGACCATGTCGCGGGAGTTCGCCCTGGTGGACAAGTTCATCACCTGGGGCTGGACCATGCCGGAGTCCAAGCCCGACGACTTCTTCGTGCCCATGCCCTCGCCCCACCTGACCTACCTGCCCAAGTCGCCGCAGTCGGAACGAAACCGCCTGCTCTACGCGGGCTCGCTGCTCTATTCGGCCTTCACGTACCGGCTCAAGAAGGGAGAGCACGTCAACGCCACCTTCGCCCAGACCGTGGCCGACCGCATCGACTTCCTCGGCGCCCTGTCCGATGCCCCCCTGAAGGCCTGCGTCTACCGGCCCCAATGGTCCATCAAGAAGGTGGTGGCCGACGACGTGGCCCCGGTCAAGGAGGTCTTCCCGGACCTCGAGGTCTGCACCACCCTGGACGACGGCTTCCTCAACGTCATCGAGAAGACCCGGCTCATGGTCTCGACCATCGAGACCACCATCCTGTTCCAGGCCCTGGCCATGGACGTGCCCTGCATCTTCTATTTCCGCCCGGAGAACCAGTTCTTCCCGGCGGGCATCGCGGACGCCCTGGACCGCCTGGTCCGGGTGGGCGTGGTGCACCACTCCGCCACCTCGGCCGCGGCCCAGGTCAACCAGGTCTGGGACGACGTCCGGGCATGGTGGGAGCAGGAGGAGCGCCAAGCCGCGTTGAACCATTTCCGGAAGCACTGGGCCTGGCGCAAGGAGGACTGGCACAAGGACTGGCTCGGTTTCCTGCGAGGCGAACTGCGGCGGCTCAAAAGGAAAGGGGCATGACGCCGCTCGTCTCCGTGGTCATCCCCACCTTCAACCGGGCCGACCTGTTGCCCGCCACCCTGGACAGCGTCCTGGGCCAGACCCTGGAGGACATCCAGGTCATCGTGGTGGACGACGGCTCCACGGACGACACCCCCGAGTTCATGGCCGGGGTGACCGACCCCCGGGTGGAGTACATCCGCAACCCCTGGTCCGGGCACCCCTCCGTGGGGCGCAACACCGGCCTCCGGGCGGCCAGGGGCCGCTACCTGGCCCTGGTGGATTCGGACGACCTGTGGCTGCCGGACAAGCTGGCCGCCCAGGCCGCCTTTCTGGAGGCCGAGCCCGACCGGCTGTGGTGCTTCACGCATTACGATTTCCTGGAGCATCCCTCGGGCAGGATCGAGCACCGGCCGCTCCCGGCCTGGACCGGGCATGGGGCCTACGCCCCGGGAGACCTGCTGCGCTTCAACTTCATCGGCTCGCCCTGCCTGCTCATGCGGCGCGAGGCCGTGGACAGGGTCGGCCCCTACGACGAGGCCCCGGCCCTGCGCTTCGTGGAGGACTGGGAGTTCTGCCTGCGTTTGAGCGCGGCCCAGCCGGGCGGCTTCCTGCCCGAGCCCCTGGCCCTCTACCGGCTGCACGACTCGGCGGCCACCCACGCGCCCGACCCCCTGGCCATCGGGCTGCGCTGCCTGGAGGCCATGGACGCGGCCGTGGCCAAGAACCCGGAAACCTACGCCCCGCACTACGCCAGGGCGGCGCGCGGGCTGCTGCCGGACATGGTCCGCCGCCTGCTCGTCCTGGGCCGGAACCGGGACGCCCGGCAGCTCTGCCGACGGACCGGGCTCGCCCCCTGGCGCGCCCCGAACCTGGCCTTGTACAAGGCCCTGGCGCTGCTGCCCCGGCCGGTCCTGCGCTCCCTGCTGACCCTCAACAGGGGCGCCAAGGCCGCCCTGGGCCGTTGAAAGGAGCATCCATGCAAACCATTCTGGCCACCACCTCCTCCTTTGGCAACGCCTGGACCGGGGCCGAGGAACACCTCCGCGGCAGGGGCTACAGCCTGGCCGTGAACCCGCACGGCCGCAAGCTCACCGAGGCCGAACTGGACGAGCTGCTCCAGAAGCACGAGCCCGTGGGCCTGCTGGCCGGTACCGAGCCGGTCACCGGCGCGGTACTCCGCCGGGCCTCCGGCCACCTCAAGGCGGTCTCCCGGGTGGGCGTGGGCTGGGACAACGTGGACCACGCCGTGGCCGCCGAGCTGGGCATCCCGGTGCTGCGGACCGTGGGTGTGCTGGACCAGGCCGTGGCCGAGCTGGCCCTGGGCTTCATGCTCGACGCCCTGCGCCATGTCTCGCGCCAGGACCGCGAGCTGCGCGGCGGAACCTGGACCAAGCGCATGGGCGGGCTCCTGGCCGCCAAGACCGTGGGCATCGTGGGCTACGGAGCCATCGGCCGCCGGGTGGGCGAACTGTGCCGGGCCTTTGGCGCGGAAGTGGTCTACACCGACGTCCAGGAGGCGAAGGACTCCCCGGACCGGGCCTGCTCCCTGGAGGAACTGCTGGACCGGGGCCACGTCGTCACCCTGCACGCCTCGGGCTCCCAATGCCTGCTGGGCGCGGCCGAGCTGGACCGCTGCCGCCCCGGAGCCATCCTGGTGAACACGGCCAGGGGCGGCATGGTCGACGAGGCGGCCCTGGCCGAACGGCTGGCCGACGGCCGCATCGGCTGCGCCTGCCTGGACGTCTACGAGGACGAGCCCTACCACGGGCCGCTCACGGGCCTGGACAACACCGTGCTCACCCCGCACGTGGCCTCCTTTGCCGCGGAGACCCGGCTGGAGATGGAACGCAAGGCAGTGGAGAACCTTTTGTCCTTGCTGGAGCCGGAAGCATGAGCCGCTGGCAGGCATTCGTCTTTGACTTCGACGGCGTGCTGGCCGACTCGGTGGAGGTCAAGACCCGGGCCTTCGAGGCCCTGTACCTGGGGCACGGCCCGGACGTGGCCGCCCGGGTGGTCGAACACCACCGGGCCAACGGCGGCATGCCCCGGCGCGAAAAGTTCGCCCATTACCAGGCCGAGTTCCTGGGCCGCCCGGCCGACCAGGCCGAGCTGGACCTGCTCTGCGCGGCCTTCTCCAGGCTGGTGGTGGACAAGGTGGCCGAGGCGGACGAGATACCGGGAGCCGGGGCCTTTCTGCGCGCCTGGCATGGACGGATTCCCCTTTACGTGGACTCGGCCAGCCCGGACGAGGAACTGGCCGTAGTCCTGTCCCGGCGCGGCCTGGACGGACTTTTCAGCGGCGTGTATGGCTCCAGGCGAACCAAGAGGGAAAACCTGGAGGACATTCTCGGCCAGGGTGGATACGCCCCGGACCGGGTTCTCTTTTTCGGCGACGCCGCCAGCGACCTGAACGCCGCCAAGGCCTGCGGCACCGGGTTCGCGGGCATCGCCGACGGGCCGGACGCGCCGCTGGCCGGCCTGGCCGGCGACGTTCCCGTCTACCCGGACTTTCATGCACTCATGGCCGCCATCGAGGACGACGAACTATGATCGCCGCACTGATTATGGGCCGCAAGGGCAGCACCGGGCTGCCGGGCAAGAACACCATGCCGGTGCTCGGGCGCCCGCTGGCCGAATACTGCATCCTGGCGGCCAGGCACGCCGCCTGCGTGGACCGCGTCTACGTGACCACGGACGACGAACGGCTCATGGAGCTCGGAGAAAAGCACGGCGCGCGCGTCATCGAGCGCCCGGCCGAGCTCTGCACCAAGGAGGCCCTGGGCGAGGACGTCTACCGCCACGCCTACTCCGTGGTGCGTGAGGAGTTCGGCCAGGAGGCCGAGCAGGTGGCCCTGCTCATGTGCAACGCGGCCACGGTGCTGGCCTCCCAGATCGACGAGGCCGCGGACATCCTGCGCGCCCACCCGGACTACGACTCCGTGGTCACGGCCTCCAGCTACAACATGTGGTCGCCGCTCAGGGCCCGGCGCGAGAACGGCGAGGGGCTGCTCGATCCCTTCGTGCCCTTTGAGACCTTCGACGACCCGGCCACGCTCAACTGCGACCGCGACTCCCAGGGGGACGTCTGGTTCGCGGACATGGGCCTGTCCATGGTGCGGCCCTATTACCTGGAAAACATGGAAGAAGGCCTGCTCCCCCAGAAGTGGATGGGCCGCAGGATATTCCCCCCTCAAGCAATGGGGCGGCTGCGACATCGACTACGCCTGGCAGGTTCCGGGCGTGGAGTTCTGGCTGCGCGAACACGGCTTCACGGAACAGCGGACGCCCTACCAACACGGAAATTGACCATGCCCAACATCGCAAAAAAGGCCATCGCCCGGATCTTCGACGCCCTGGGCTACGAAATCGCCAGCAAGAAGAGCCGGGGCCCGGGCTCCAGGCCCGACTTCTGGCCCGCGGCCAACGCCCTGGACCTGACCACCTACCAGTCGGACAGCGGATTCCACGCCCTATACGAGACCGCGCAGGACCACACCCAGATGCGGCCCAGCGACAACGCCCTGCGCCGCCTGCGGCACTACGCCCTGACCCAGCTGGCCAAACAGGCCGACCTGGCGTCCGGCGACGTCTGTGAGTGCGGCTGCTTCCGGGGGCTGTCCACCTTCCAGGTGGCCTCCATCATCCGGGAACGGGGCGCGTCGGTCCAGTTCCACGTGTTCGACTCCTTCCAGGGCCTTTCCGAGCTGGAGGACGTGGACATCCCCACGGACCGGGAACAGGACCTTGACCAGCTGCGGGCCATGTTGGCCTGCCCCCTGGAGCAGGTGCAGGCCAACATGGCCTCCTTCTCCTTCCTGCGCTTCTACAAGGGCTGGATCCCCGAGCGCTTCCCCGAGGTGGCGGACAGGCGCTTCAGCTTCGTCCACATCGACACCGACCTGTACCAGCCCATCTGGGACTCCATGGAGTTCTTCTACCCGCGCCTGGCCGACCACGGCATCATCGTGCTCGACGACTACGGCTGCACCCAATTCCCCGGAGCCAAGAAGAGCGTGGACGACTATCTCCGGGCCCACGGCGGCAAGGGCGACCTGTTCTTCAGCCTGCCCTCGGGCTCGGCCTTTCTGGTCAAAAACGCCCTGGGAACGAATTCATGAGCGACCGCATCCTCGTCACCGGCGGGGCCGGATTCATCGGCTCCCACCTGGTCCGCCGCCTGATCAGGGAAGGCGCGGCCGTGACCGTGCTGGACGACCTGTCCACCGGGTCCGAGGCCAACCTGCCCGGGGACGCGGAGCTGGTGCGCGGCGACATCACCGACCCGGCCGCGCTGGACCGGCTGGACTGGCCTTCCTTCAACGCGGTCTGCCACCTGGCCGCCCAGTCCTCGGGCGCCCTGTCCTTCCAGAACCCGGAAAAGGACATGCGCGGCCACGTGCTGGGCACCTTCCTGCTCCTGGAGCGCTGCCGCGCCTACCAGGTGCCCGGGTTCGTGTACGCCAGCTCGTCCACCATCTACGGCGAGCCCGAGTCCCTGCCCGTGGACGAGACCCACGCCCTGCAACCGACCATGTTCTACTCCGCGGGCAAGCAGGCGGCCGAAAACTACGTGCGCTTCTTCTCGCAGTTCGGCACGGCCGGGACCATCCTGCGCATGCCCAACGTCTACGGCCCGGGCCAGAACCTGGCCAACCGCATGCAGGGCATGGTCAGCATCTACCTGGCCTACATGCTCGAGGGCGAGCCCGTGCTGGTCAAGGGCGGCCTGGACAGGGTGCGGGACTTCATCTACATCGACGACGTCGTCGACGCCTGGCTGCTGGCCCTGAAGCGACCCGCGGACCCGCACCGGACCTACAACCTGGGCTCGGGCACGGGCGTGACCGTGGGCCAAATGCTGGACGAGCTGCGCCGGGCCTGGGGCGACCCGGACTACCCGGTGCGCCTGGACGCCAACACCCCTGGAGACCAGTCGGCCATGATCCTGGACACCCGGCGCATCCGGGAGGAGCTGGGGTTCGCGCCCAAGCACGGCCTGGAAGCGGGCCTGCGGCTGATGGTCGAACAGGAAAAACGGAGAACTGATAATGGGTTCTGATATCTCTTGCCCCCTGTGCCGGGCCCGGGAGCAGGTCTTGCTGGCCGACAGGGTCCGCTTCGACCACCAGGCCGACGTGTACCGCTGCCCGGGCTGCGGCCTGGTCTACCTGGACCAGAAATCCTTCGAGTTCCCGGAGGACTTCTACCGCAGCCAGTACCACCAGACCTACCTGACCCACGTGGAGCCGGACGCGCTCAATCCCAGGGCCTACTACGAGAAGATGCTCAAGAGCACCGCGCCCTGGGCCGAGCGGGTGCGGGAGATGCTCACGGGCACCGAGACCGTCCTGGACATGGGCTGCTCCACCGGGCACCTGATGACCGCCATCGCGGACAAGGCCGCCAAGGTCTGCGGCCACGACCTCAACGAGAAGGAAGTGGCCTTCTGCCGCGAGGAGATGGGCCTGGACGTGTCGGACCAGCCCCTGGCCGAGCGGTTCGCGCCCGAGACCTTCGACATGATCGTCATGCTCTACGTGCTGGAGCACATCGCCGAGCCGGTCTCCTTCCTGGAGCACCTCAAGACCTTTCTCAAGCCCGGCGGCAAAATGGTCATCCTGGTGCCCAACGTGCGCGACCCCCTGGTCAACCTGTACGACATCCCGGAGTTCCGCTCCTTCTACTACTGCATCGAGCACCTCTACTACTACGACGCCGACACCCTGGGCGCGTTGCTCGACCGGGCCGGGCTGGGCGGCGAGGTCCAGACCCTGCAGGAATACCCCCTGGCCAACCATCTCAACTGGAGCTACCTGCGCAAGCCCAGCGACACCCTGGCCGCGCGCAAGGGGCTGCCCGCGGTGGACCTGACCCCGGGCGCGCCCGAGGCGGCCTGGGAAGCGCTCTGGGACCGCTTCAACGGCATCTACCGCGACTTTCTGGCGGAAAACGGTTACGGCGACCGGCTGTGGTGCGCCGTGAAAAAGCAAGGATAGGAGGCCCCGTGGCCAAGCTCCGCATCGCCCTGACCGGCATCGGCAACCGGGCCCTGCCCAAGAACCCGGAAGGCTCCAACTTCCTGGGCTGGGCCGGGCAGGTGGCCCGCCGCGAGGACGCCGAGCTGGTGGCGGCCCACGACCCGGACGAGGGCGCCCGCGCGCGCATGGCCGAGCGGGGCCTGCTGCCCAAGGAGGCCATCTACTCCGACCTGTCCGACATGCTGGGCCGAACCGAGGCCGACGCCCTGCTAGTCTGCACCCCGGCCGCGTTTCACGCCCCGGCCATTGAGGCGGCCGCCCAGGCCGGGCTGCACGTGCTGGTGGAAAAGCCGCTGGTCACGGACCCGGCCGAGGGCCGGAAGCTGGCCGACCGCTTCGCCCGGACCGGGCTGGTGTCCACGGTGGTTCAGAACTGGCGCTACAAGGACGTGGGCCGGGCCATCAAGCAGGCCGTGTCCTCGGGCCGCCTGGGCCGGATCGGGCACATCTTTTTCCGCTACGTGCGCAACCGGGAGAACCCCAACTACCCGGCCTACATCTTCCAGGAGGATTATCCCCTGCTCTACGCCATGGGCAGCCACCACCTGGACCTATTCCGGCACGTGCTGGGCCAGGAGATAGTGTCCGTGCGCGGGGAGTCCTTCCGCCCGCCCTGGAGCATGTACGCCTCGCAGACCGGGCACGCCCTGTCCATGCGCACCGAGGAAGGCGTGTTCATCTCCTACGTGGGCACCATCTCCTCCATGAACTCGGCCGTTCCGCAGGAATCCCTGGTCGTGGAGGGCGAGAAGGGCACCCTGACCAACGACTCCGACTGGTCCGAGCCCCCGCTGCTGTTCCATCCCAAGGGCGGCGGGGAGAGCGAGGACCTGACCGCGCACGTGGCCGCCCGGTCCATGCGCGAGCAGTACGACGTGGCCGACGCCCACATCCTGGAGGACTTCGTCCGGGCCGTGGCCGAGGGGCGGCCGTCCGACTGCCCCCTGGACGACAGCCTGCGCTCCATGGAACTCCTGGAGCAATGCCGTCTCAGCCTGCAACAGGGAGAGGACGCCTCATGAAACCGACCTTCCCGGATTGGATTCCCCGGCTCGACCAAGGCGCACGGGTTCTCGTGGCCGGAGCCAGCGGCGGCATCGGCCGCGTCCTGGTCGACATGCTGATGCAGGGCCCCTCGGCCGTGGTCGGGGCGCACCGGAACACGGGTGAGCCCCCGCGCCCCGCTCCTGAAGGCCAGGTGCTCCACGACCTGCAATACGGCCTGGCCGCCGAGCAGGACTGCCTGGACCTGGTGGCCGACTTCGTCGGACGCGCGGGCGGCATCGACCACCTGGTGGTGCTCACCGGGGCCATGCGCGCCAACCGGCACTGGACCGAGGTCAGCTCCGAGGAATGGGAGCACGACGTCCAGATCAACCTGAACGTGCCCTTCTACCTGGCCCGGGCCGCCCTGAAGGAGATGTCGCCCAACGGCTCCATCATCCTGACCGGGACCGAGTCCGCAGGGCACGGCGGCAGCCCGACGAACTTCGCCTACGGCGTTTCCAAGCGGGCCACCGAATGCCTGGTGCAGGGACTGGCCCGGGAAGCCGCCGGACAGGGCATCACGGTCAACGGCGTCCGCATGGGCTTCATCCACAGCGAGGCGCACCTGCGCTGGAACCTGAAGACCCCGGAGCAGATCGAGGAGCGGGTGGGCATGATCCCCCTGAAGCGGGGCGGCCGGCCGGAAGAGGCCGCCTCCCTGATCCTGTACCTGCTCTCGGGCTGGGGCCGCTTCATCACCGGACAAATGATCCCGCTCACCGGCGGAGACTGGCTGTAACGGACCAAAGCGACGACATGTTCCTGCTGAGCCAAAACACGCACCGCATCCTCCTGCGCCACCACCCACGCTTCGGGCACATCTGGGTTCCGGGGCAAAAGGCGCGCATCCCGCACGAACGCGGCGGCTATCTCGTGCGCACCAACGAGGCCGGGTTCCGCTCCGATCTCCAGTACTCCGGGGAGCGCCGGGGCAAGCCGCGCATCCTGTTCTTCGGCGACTCCATGACTGCGGGCGACGGATGCTCCAACGAGGAGCGCTTCTCCGAGCATGCGGCCGAGGCCCTCGGCGCGGAGGCCTACAACTTCGGACTGCCCGGCTCCGGCACGGACCAGCAGCTCCTGCTCCTGGAGGAGTGGGCCCCGAAGGTGGAAAAGGACCTGGTGGTGCTCGGGGTCTACGTGGAGAACATCCAGCGCAACATGCTGCGCGCCCGGCCCACGGTGGACCGGGACAGCGGGCAGACCGTGCTCGTGCCCAAGCCGTGGTTTGAACTGGAAGAGGACGGGCTGGTCCTGCACGGGACCCCCGTGCCAACGGAGCGGCTCCCCCACTCCGCCCCGGCCGAGCGCTCCGGCAACCTCCTGCTCGCGGCGGTCCGGGCGCTGGTCTCGGGCGTCAGGAAGCTCCCCGGGCTCAAGCGCATGCTGCCCTGGCTCCTGTCCACCAAGACCTCGGACTATTCCGTGCTGCGCGGCCTGGCCTCCCGCATGCTGGGCCACCAGCCGGTTCCCGAGTACGACGACCCGGACTGTACGGCCTGCCGCCTCCTGGCCGCCATCATCCGGCGCTTTCACGCCCTGTGCGGCCCGACCCCACTGCTGGTGGTGCCCATCCCCACGGCGGACCACATGCTGGGCAAGGCCCGGCCCAACTACAGGCGGTTCTTCGCCTCCCTGGCCGACCCGGCCTCCGGGCTCCACGTGGCCGACCCGTCCGAATACCTGGCCGGCCTGCCCCTGGCCGTGCGCAAGCGCCTGGTCTTTGACCGGGACGCCCACCTTTCCCCAGCCGGGCACGAGGTCCTGGCCGATTTCCTGGCCGACACGGTCTCCGGCCTCGGCCTGCTGCCCAGGGTCGAGCCCCGGCCGGAACGGACCGAGCCAGGCAAGCCGGAATACGTGCTGGGCCTGTCCTGCTTCTACCACAACTCGGCCGCCTGCCTGCTCCGCGACGGAGACATCCTGGCCGCCGCCGAGGAGGAGCGCTTCAGCCGGGTCAAGCACGACCGCAGCTTCCCGGCCGCGTCGGTCAACTACTGCCTGGAGGAAGCCAGGATCGACGTCAACGACCTCAAGGCCGTGGTCTTTTACGACGACCCGGAACTGACCATGGAGCGGCTCCTGGCCACCATCGCCCAGGCCGGAAAGGACGGCCGCGAACTCTGGATGCGCAGCATGCCCTCGTGGCTGGCCTACAAGATGCGCATACCGGACCTGGTCCGCGCCTGGCTCCGCTACGACGGCCCGGTGCTCAAGAACCTGCACCACCGCTCCCATGCCGCCAGCGCGTTCTATCCCTCGCCCTTCGAGTCGGCCGCCATCCTGACCATCGACGGCGTGGGGGAATGGACCACGGCCTCCATCGGACGCGGCCGTGGAAACAGCATCGAGATGCTCAAGGAGATGCGCTTCCCGCACTCCCTGGGCCTGCTCTACTCGGCCTTCACCCAGTTCCTCGGGTTCAAGGTCAACTCGGGCGAATACAAGCTCATGGGCCTGGCCCCCTACGGCAGGCCCCTGTTCGCGGACGACATTCTGGAACACGTCGTGGACCTGGCCCCGGACGGCTCCCTGCGCCTTAGAATGGACCTGTTCGGTTTCCTGGACAAGCCGTCCATGATCAGCCAGGGGTTCGTGGACCTGTTCGGCGAGCCGCGCAAGCCGGAATCCGAGCTGACCCAGCGCCACTGCGACCTGGCCCGGTCCATCCAGTACGTGACCGAGGAGGCCATCCTGCGCATGGCCAGGACGGCCCACGAGCTGACCGGGGAGAAACATCTCTGCCTGGCGGGCGGGGTGGCCCTCAACTGCGTGGCCAACGGCCGCATCCTTCGGGAGGGGCCCTTTGAGGACATCTGGATACAGCCCGCCGCGGGCGACGCCGGGGGCGCTTTGGGCGGGGCCCTGGACGCCTGGCACACCCACTTCGGGAACGGCCGGACCCCGGCCCGGGGCAAGCCGGACGGCCAGCACGCCTCCCTGCTCGGCCCGGCCTTCGGCGAGCAGGAGGTGCTGGGATTCCTGGAGAGCCGGGGCATCCCCTTTGAACGGATCGAGCCGGGCCAGCGCGCGGACAGGGTGGCCGGGCTGGCCGCCCAGGGCAAGGTCATCGGCCACTTCGCCGGGCGCGAGGAATACGGACCCCGGGCCCTGGGTTCCCGCTCCATCATCGCCGACGCCCGCGACCAGGAGATGCAGTCCATCCTGAACCTGAAGATCAAGAAGAGGGAATCCTTCCGGCCTTTCGCTCCCGTGGTCCTTGAGGAGAAGACCGCCCAGTTCTTCCAGCTGGACCGCCCGAGCCCCTACATGCTGCTGGTGGCCCTTGTGAACGAGGACCGCCGCATCGACGACCCGGGAAACAGCCAAGGCACCGTGTACGACCAGGTGCAGAAGAAGCGGAGCGTCATCCCGGCGGTCACCCACGTGGACTATTCCGCCCGCGTGCAGACCGTGGGCAAAGAGTCCAACGCCTGCCTGCGCGCGGTCATGCAGTCCTTTGACGCGCAGACCGGCTGCCCGGTGATGGTGAACACCTCGTTCAACGTCCGCGGCGAGCCCATCGTGAACACGCCCGAGGACGCCTACCGCTGCTTCATGATGACCAACATGGACGTCCTTGTTTTCGAGGACTTCCTCCTGCACAAGGAGCAGCAGCCGCCCCTGGCGGGCCAGGCCGGGACGATGGACGCCCGGGTCACGGACTACGGAACCGCTCTGCTCCGCAGGGTGGGGGCCCTGTTCGACCGCGACTTCCTGCCCGCCGTCAGCGGAACGGCCGACCCCCTCGGCCTCAAGGACCAGGAGCCGGGATGGCGCGATTTCCCGGCCCCGGAGGGCGACCCGTTCCTGTTCTCCGAAGGCGACCCGACCCGGGCCTGGCGGAACAGGGAGTTGGCCCGGGCGCTGTCCCCCTGCCTGGGCAGGCTGCTCCGGCTCGGCAAGGACCGCATCGGCCAGGAGGTCCTGGCCGAGGAGTTGCCGACCAAGGCCTACGTCATGTTCTAGGGGAACGGAAACATGTCACTGAAAACAAACCATATCGACGGGATTCAGCCATGACAAAAGTAGTGGTCTTCGGCGGCTCGGGTTTTCTCGGCAGCCACCTTGCCGACGGGCTCCAGGAAGCGGGCTATGACGTCACCCTGTACGACATCACGCCTTCGCCGTGGCTTAGGCCCGGCCAGAAGATGGTGCTGGGCAGCGTTACCGACGTGGACGCCGTCCGCGACGTGATCAAGGGCGCGAAATACATCTACCACCTGGCGGGCATCGCGGACATCGGCCGGGCCTCGGAAAACCCGCGCGAGACCATTGAAAACAACGTCATCGGGAGCACCAACATCTTCGAGGCCTGCGTCGAGCACAAGGTGGAGCGCCTCCTGTTCGCCTCCAGCATCTACGTCTACAGCGACAAGGGCTCCTTCTACCGAGTCAGCAAGCAGTCCGCCGAGCTGCTCATCGAGGCCTACGCCCAGCGCTACGGCCTGGAGTACACCATACTCCGCTACGGCTCGCTTTACGGCCCCAGGGCCCAGGAGTGGAACGGCATCAAGCGCTTCATCACCCAGGCCATACGCGAGGGCAAGATCGAGTACCCGGGCACGGGCGAGGAGCGGCGCGAGTACATCCACGTGCTCGACGCGGTCAGACTCAGCATCCAGGTGCTCGGCGAGGAATACGTCAACCAGTGCCTGACCCTGACCGGGGCCCAGATCATGACCTCCAAGGAGATGCTCTCCATCATCAAGGAGGTGTCCGGCCTTCCCCTGGAGATCGTGTTCTCGGATTCCGGCGACGTCTACAGCACCTCGCACTACGGCCACACCCCGTACCGCTACACCCCGAAGCAGGGGCGCAAGCTCATGCCCAACTCGTTCATAGACATCGGCCAGGGCATCCTGAACATGATCGAAGAGATCCACCTCGGCTCGCATGAACAAGACTGAGCACAGGTCAAGGGCGCCCGAACGCGGGGCAGCGCACGCCCGGATACGCGGGGCGTCCTACGGGGAGATGTACTCCTTTTTCGAGCGGGTCACCGGTCGCGCCTACCGGCGGACCTGCCTGGCGGCCAACCCGGTGCTGGCCCGCTCGCCCTACACCGCCTTTGTCAGGCGGTACATCCAGGGCGACTCCCCCCGGCTTCCCTGGTGGACGCTGGTTCCCAAGTTTCTCTTCTCCTACGCCTGGAACAACGGCAAGGCCCTGGCCAAGGCCCTGGGCGACATCCGGCGCACCGCCCGGGCCCTCGGCCGCGACGACGGCAGCCCCGTCCCGGCCACCTGCATAGACGCCGTGGTCTCCCTGCCCAAGGCCATACGGGAGCAGCGGATCAGCATAGAGAACCACCCGACCATCGAAGACGAATTCCAGGCCAGGGACCTGGACTATTTCCTGGCCGCCACCCTGCATCCCGCCCCGGCCGGCGACGACCTGAAGGCGCTGCATGACGTGGTGCGGGAGAAGGGCGGGCGGATCGCGTTCTACTGCGGCCTGTTCACCCTTGCCGACGCCCTGCGCCTGGCCTGGTTCTTTCTCGCCTATCCCGTGGCCCTGCTGGCCTTCCTGTGCCGGACCCCGTCCGACGGCCGGGCCGCGCGCCTGCTCAAGGACGAATGCGTCCGCACCATGGGCTGCGACGTGATCCCGGCCTACCTGCGCTACCTCAACGGCCTGGGCCTGGCCCGGCTGCGGAGCGGGCCCCTGACCGTGATCGGCTGGAACGAGAACCGCGCCTCGGACAAGCTCTTTGCTAAGGGGCTGCGGGCAGGGAACCCCGAGGCCGCAATCGTGGCCGTCCAGACCTTCCTGTGCCCGCACAACTACATCGGGTACTACGTCAACCGGGCCGAGCGCGCGCTGGGCTACGAGCCGGACAAGATCATCGTCAACGGGCCCTACTATCTGTCGGACATGCAGGGCATCCCCATGGACGTGGGCACCTCCTACCGCTACGAGCCCCTGCTGCGAAACGGGTTCATGGCCTCCAGGGGCCGGGAGGTGCTGGTCCTGCTCTCCTACGACCAGGAGGCCTCGCAGGCCCTGTTGGCCATGCTCTCCGGCCTGTCCCTACCCGACGGCCCGGGCCTGCTGGTCAAGCCGCACCCGTCCCAGTCCGCGGAATGGCTCGCGGCCCTGCTGCCCCCGGGAGCCGCGGTCGCGGACGGCACGGTGCTGGAGAACCTGACGCGGGCGCTGGCGGCCGTGGGCACGGAGACCGGCGCCCTGATCGAGGCCGTGGCCGCCGGGATTCCGGCCATCGAAGTCGACACCCTGCGGGAACGCAGCCTGGAATACATGCCCGACCTGGGCAAGGACGAGGTCTGGTTCCAGGCCGACTCGGCCGAATCCATCGCCTCGGCCCTGGACAAGGCGGCCGCCGTGTCGGACGATACGCGCCGGACGTTCTCCGGGCGGTACCTTGAGGATTTCTTTTCCGCCAACCCGCTGGCGACCAGCCTGGCGCCCCAACCCCAAACCTGAGCCACACCATGCGCGTCCTCCTGATCTACCCCAACATCTACGGCATGAACATGCTTCCCCCGGCCATCGGGCTGTTCACGGCCCTGCTGCGGCAGCACGGGCACGAGGTGGAGCTGTTCGACTCCACCACCTGGAAGATTCCGGGCGAGGACTTCGACAGCGACAAGGAAAAGGAAAAGTACCTCACGGCCCGGCCGTTCGACGACTCCAAGCTGCACAAGGGCCTGCACACCACCGACGTGTTCGACGACTTCACGAACAAGATCAACGCGTTCAAGCCCGACCTCTTGGCCGCGTCGGTGGTCGAGGACCTGGTTCCCGTCCTGTCCCGGCTCCTGAGTCACGTGCAGGACCGGCGCATACCGACCATCGTGGGCGGCGTGTTCGCCACCTTCGCCCCGGACAAGACCATGAACCTGCCCGGCGTGGACATGGTCTGCATCGGCGAGGGCGAGCGGGTCCTGGTTGAGCTGTGCCGCCGCATGGAGGCCGGAGCCGACTATTCCGACATCCCGGGGCTCTGGGTCCGCAAGGGAACGGAGATCGTCAAGAACCCCATGGCCCCGCCCGTGGACGTCAACAAGAACCCCCGCATCGACCTGTCCCTGTTCGACGAGTCCCGCCTGTACCGGCCCATGCAGGGCAAGGTCTGGCGCATGCTCCCAGTGGAGACGCACCGGGGCTGCCCGTACCAATGCACCTATTGCAACTCCCCGGCCCAGCGAAAGCTCTACCGGGCGGAAACCAACAGCTCCTTCTGCCGGAAAAAGGACTTCGCCTCCATCCGCGAGGAGATGCTCTACTACAGGGACGAGCTCAAGGCCGAGGCCCTCTATTTCTGGGCGGACACCTTCCTGGCCTACACCCAGCGGGAGTTCGACCAGTTCTGCGAGATCTACGAGGACATCAGGCTCCCGTTCTGGTGCCAGAGCAGGCCGGAAACCGTGCGCCTGGACCGGATCAAGCGCCTGATGGACCTGGGCCTGTTCCGCATGTCCTTCGGCATCGAGCACGGCGACGAGACCTTCCGCAAGAAGGTGCTGCGACGGAACATCTCCAACCAGACCATCGTCGAGCGCCTGGGCCTGCTCAACACCGTGGACCTGAAGTTCAGCGTGAACAACATCATGGGCTTCCCCACCGAGACCCGCGAGCTGGCCTTCCAGACCATCGAGCTCAACCGCAAGGTCAAGTCGGACAACGCCAACGCCTATTCCTATTCGCCCTTCCACGGAACCTACCTGCGCGACCTCTCGGAAAAGCTCGGCTACTGCCCCAAGGACCTCATCGCCCGCTCGGCCATGAAGCCCACGCTCCTCGACATGCCGGACTTTCCGCCCGAGGCCATCGAGGGGCTGCGCCGCTGCTTCTCCCTGTACGTCCTGATGCCGCGCTCCCGCTTCAAGGACATCGCCCGCGCCGAGAAGCTCACCCCCGAGGGGGACAGCATCTGGGCCGAGCTCAGGGAAGAATGCCTGGAGAAGTACACCCGGTACGACTAGGCCCCAACACCGAAGGACAGCAAGACCGCCATGAAGATCATGATCCTCACCGTCCCGCTCCGCGACGCGCCGGGCAGCACTCCCCCCTACGGGGCGCTGTCCGTCATGCAGTCCCTGATCAAGGCCGGATACGATCCCGAACTGCTGGACATCAACGTGTACCGGCAGCCGGACGAGGAGGTGCAGGGCATCCTCCTGGAGCGGCGGCCCGACGTGGTCGGCATCAGCGCCGTGGTCTCCACCGCGTATTCGTACACCAAGAAGCTGTGCCTGTTCCTGCGCGAGGCCCTGCCCGAAACGCGCATCGTCGTGGGCGGCAACCTGTGCGCCAGCGCCGAGATCCTGCACCGGTTCGCCCAGGTGGACGCCTGCGTCCTGTCCGAAGGCGAGCGGACCATGATCTACCTGGTCGAATACTACGAAAGCCATGCCCGCGGTTCCGAGGATGACGAGGCATTGCAGGCCATCAAGGGCATCTCCTTCATCGACGGCAGCGACCGGTTCCAGAACACGGGGTATCCGGACCAGATTCCGCCTTCCCAGCTGGCCATCCCCGACTTCGGCATCGTCGAGAAATTCTCCGACATCGACCACTACATCTCGCCGACCATCAGCATGAGCTTTTCCGGTGACGAACGCTTCGCCCGGAACAAGGAAAAGTACGCCAACGAAGCCGTCCTCTACGCCTCCAAGGGCTGCGTGAACCACTGCTCCTTCTGCCACCGGTGGGACAAGGGCCTGCGGATGCTCCCGGTGGACCACGTCATCGAGACCGTGCGGCGGCTCAAGAAGGACTACAACGTCGGGTTCTTCCAGTTCGCGGACGAGTGCTTCGGCACGCACCGCAGGAAGACCGCCGAGCTGGTGGCCATGATCAAGGACGAGGACATCCTCTTCGAGGTGGGCGGCGTCCGGGTCAACACCATCGACAGGGACATCCTGGCGTCCTGGAAGGATGCCGGATGCACCGCGGTCTACTTCGGCATGGAGTCCGGGAGCGCGGACATCCTGCGGCAGATGGAGAAGAACACCACCATCGAGGAGAACTACCGGGCCATTGACTGCCTGGCCGAGCTGGGAATCTTCTCGGTCATGCAGATCGTCATCGGCATGCCCTCGGAGAACCACCGGACCATCAAGGAAACCGGGGACATGATCGAGTACTTCATCAAGAACACCGGGATACCCTACGTCAGCATCAACTTCGCCCAGGCCCTGCCCGGGACGCCCCTGTACGAATACGACCGGCTGGTGAAGAACCTCAACGTGACCATGCCGGAGGAGGAGCACTACCTGGAGCTGGTCTCCAACAAGAACGCGGCCGACCCCAAGGGCCTGGTCAACCACACGGGATACTCCTACATCACCCTGCGCGGCTGGATGTATTCGCTGTACCAGCGGGTGGAACGCTGCAAGTGCGAGTACCTGTCGGAACCGCGCCTGAAACCGGGCGCGGCCCTGTTCTACGTCCTCTGGCTCCACAGCCACGGGAGCATCGCCCGGCTGGCCATGCGGGCCATCGGCCTGGTGGCCCCCTCATTCGTCAAGGACGCCACGGCCCCGCTTCGAGAATCGGACATCGGGCGAAGCGCCACCCTGTACCGCTGGCGGACCTACCTGAACTTCATCAACGTGGTCCGGATCATCGCCAGGGAGGAGGGCCCGGGCAAGGCCGTCCGGCGGATCGGCGAGCACTTCTTCCTGTCCGTGGCCAGGCTGTTCCGGAGAAACAAGCCCATAGAAGAGCTGCGGACCGTGCTCAAGAAGTGCGCGGCCGAGCCGGAAAGCCATTCCGAGACCAACATGCAGCCCCTGAGAAACGGCCGCTGAGGCGGACGGGCCACGACCAGGGCACGGGAAAGCAATGAAAAGGATTCTGATCAGGATCGCGGCGGCGGCCATGTACCCCCTGGCGGTGCTCAAGTACCGCTACAGGCTGTTCGTGGCCTACACCACGGGCGACAAGGGGGGGAGCTCCCTGCCGCGCCGCCTGGCGTACCAGATCCTGCGCCTGGCCGGGGTGGTGCGCAACAAGCTCGCCTCCATCTTCAACGAGACCTACGTCAACCACTGCCTGCGCGACAACGCCACCAACCAGAAGAAGCGAGAACTGCTCATGCACCGCGGCTTCGGCGGGGGCAAGCTCCTGCAGGAGGGCGGCATGGAGGAATACTCCCAGCGCCTGGAACAGCGCCGCATCGGCGGCTTCCTGGACGCCGCCGCCCTGGTGGGCATCGACCAGGACTCGTCCGTGCTGGACGTCGGCTGCGGAGCGGGAGCGGACGTCCAATACCTGAAGAGCACCATAACGGGCATCCGCGTGGACGCCATCGACGTGCGCCAGGAGGCCGTGGACCACGTCAACAAGACCTATGGCGACGACAAGACCAACGCGGTCTGCGGGAACATACTGGAAGAGGACTTCCTGGACTCCATTCCGGACAACACCTACGACTGGATCCACATCTCATCGGTGCTGTCCCACCTCATGGGCACGAGCATCGAGGACACGGTCCGGATACGCAAGCGCATCCTCGGTACGCTCCTGGAAAAGGCGAACAAGGGCCTGCTCATCCTCGACGTCCGCATTCCGGAAAAGCCCTACCTGTTGGTCGGATTGATCAACAACTACATCGAGGACTACGCCGCCTATTTCGCGGATTCCCAAGCAACCACGTACATTCTGCCGCACATCCTTCCAAGTTCCATAAAATGGGGCTATATCATCAAGAAGCGCTGACGGTTATCTTCGAGAGCGCCGCTTGCAGCAGGAGCATTCATGTCTTTCAAGTCAGCAATAGTTCGCGGCTACGTAGGCCTGTTCAGGCGGACGCTGTCCGTGCTCTCCAGGGAAAACCGGCAGATGGCCCTGTTCGACCTGTTCCGCGACGCCGACGGGTACACCTCCACGGTGGAAACCGCCCACGGGGCCATCCGGTTCAATTGCCCCACCCCGCTCGCCCTGTGGCGGCTGAAGACCTTCTTCACCAAGGAGCCCGAGACCCTGGAGTGGATCGACTCCATGGACAAAGAGGACGTGCTGCTGGACATCGGGGCCAACGTCGGCATGTACACCATCTACGCGGCCAAAAAGGGCCATACCGTCCTGGCCGTGGAGCCCTTTTCAAGGAACTACGCCCTGCTCAACACGAACATCTTCCTGAACCGAATGGATTCCCGGGTCAGCGCGTACTGCATGGCCTTCAGCCGGGGAGGACCGGCTCGGCCACCTGAACGTCACCACCATGGAAACCGGCGGGGCCTGCTCCCTGTTCGGGGACAAGGTGGACGGCCTGCACGTCTCGGAGGTGTCGCAGGACGTCACCTTCCACCAGGGCGTGCTGGGCATGAGCGTGGACTCCTTCCTCAGCCGGTTCGACGTCCCGTTCCCCACGCACATCAAGATCGACGTGGACGGCATCGAGCCGGAGATTCTCGAGGGCGCCCCGGCCACCCTCGCCGACCCCAGGCTCAAGAGCGTGCTGCTGGAGATCGACGAGAACGACACCCCATGCCTTGAAAGGATCACCGGGCTGTTCGCGGCCCACGGCCTGACCCTGAAGCACAAGGCCCAGAGCGAGCTCGTGGCCTCGGGGCCTTACGCCAGCGTGTTCAACCATATCTTCGGACGATAGCAAGCCCTCGGGAAAAGACATGAAACGCCTCTTATATTTCATCATCGCCCTGTTGGAAAAGCTGCACATCCGCAAGCCGCCGCCGGACGCCTCCAGCGACGACAAGAAGTCGCCGCCGGACACCAACTATCCCCTTTGGTGAGTACGGCGGACGCGGCGGACGCATTGACATCCCTTGTACGGGGTGGTGAATACAGATGCTGTCGTTTCACCCAACGGCGGGACTGCCCCCGCCACTGACTTCCAGGCGGTTGCTACCATGCCCCCAGCCAGCGCGGATTGGTCAAGAGAGGCCCTCGTACCGGGCCGCCACGAACCGGGAAAACGCCTGGTCCGCTGCATTCGCCAGCACCAGCGCGCCCAGGGCAGGAAGCTGTTTTTCCTCAAGCCGCTGGTGATCCGGTACATCGTGTACCGCTGGCGGTTCTGGAGCGCGGTCTGCGGCGCGGACATTCCCTTTATGGAGCACCTGGGCGGGGGATTCGCCGTGCCCCACCCCAACGGCGTGGTCATCCACCCGCTGGCCAGGATCGGGGTCAACTGCACCGTGATGCAGCAGGTGACCATAGGCAAGGGCACCAAGGGCGGCTACCCGACCATCGGCGACAACGTGTTCATCGGCCCCGGCGCCAAAATCCTGGGGGACGTGACCGTGGGCGACGACGCGAAGGTCGGGGCCAACGCCGTGGTGCTTGCGGACGTTCCGCCCGGAGCCACCGTCACGGGCATCCCGGCCGGACCCTGACCGCGAATGGCCATCAGGATTGACGACCAATGATCTTCACCATCCTTTTCGCCGCATTGTTCCTCTGCGGGGCCCTCCTCGCCTTGGTCCTGCCCGCCTTCCTGGTGCAGGGCGCGGCGGCAGCCGTCCTGTGGGGGATCGCCTGCCTGGCGGCCTACCTGGTCCTGGCCGAGCTGCTCTTCCGGGCGGCCTACTGGCTGCGGACGGGAAGCCGGCCCGAGCGTTTCCCCTCGGTGCCCTTTGAGCAGATCCACGTGGAGCCCCATCCGTACATCCCGTACGTGTACAAGAAGGACTTCACCCCCGAGAGCCGCCGCAGAAAGAGCGCCGTGGCCGACTACCCACTGCACGCCGGGCGGTTCCGCTTTCCCGAGGTCCACTTCAACAATTTCCGGCTGATCAACGGGCCCGGGGCGGACCGGGACGTCGAGATGCCCAAGCCCGAAGGGCGGTTCCGCGTGCTCTGCCTGGGCGCGTCCACCACGGGCAACTACATCGAGGAGGACGGCGCCCTTTACAGCTATCCCAACGAGCTGGAAAAGGAGCTGCGCTCCCGCCGCCCGGACCTGGACGTCGAGGTGGTCAACGGCGGCGTGGGCGGCCGCACCAGCGCGGAGATACTGATCCATTTCCTGCTCGACTTGGTGGACATCCAGCCGGACGCCGTGGTCCTCTACCACGCCTACAACGACCTGGGCCCGTCTATGACCCCGGGCTTCCAGCCCGACTATTCCCACGCCCGGAAGAACCTCGGCGAGACCTACCATCTCTACCGGGCCCGGTCCCGCTTCCCGGACATCCCGTCCTCGCTCTACCATTACTTCCTGAACCGGCTCTTCCCGGGCACCATCAGCAACTCCCTGCTCAACTCCGTGACCCTGGCCCCGCCGGACACGGACGCCCCCTTCCAGGGCCTGGCCACCTACGAGCGGAACCTGCGCCACCTGCTGGACGTCTGCAGGGCCCGGGACATAACGCCGGTCCTGGCCACCTTTTGCCATTACCTCCATCCCGGCATCGCCGATTCCCCGGAACACCGGAAGTACGGCCAGGGAGTCCGGGAGGAGAACCGGGTCATGCGCGGGCTGGCCGATGCATTCGGGGCCCGGCTGGCGGACGCGGCCGAAGGCATGCCGCAGGAGGACGAATTCTTCGTGGACAGCATCCACTTCACCCCCCGGGGAATGACCCGGCTGGCCCGGCTCGTGGCCGAGGAACTCGAGGCCGTCCTGCCCTAGCCGAACACCGTGGATATTCCAGCACACCCCATGCGCATCCTTCTCATCTACCACGCCCTGCAGATGGGCGGCGTGGACTCCGTGGTGGCCAAGCACGTCAACCACTGGGCCGCGCACGGACAGGACATCACCCTGGCCCTGTTCAGCGCGCCCGGCTCGCCCGCCCACTACGCCCTGCACCCCGGGGTGCGGGTGCTCCACCTGGACCTGTTCTCCTCCGGCGGCTCCCCGCTCAAACGGCTGACCGCGGCCGTGCGCCGCCACCTGAAGCTGCGCCGGACCATACGGGAGACCGCGCCGGACATGGTGGTCAGCCACGTGGACGCGGTCAACGCCCGGGTCCTGCTGGCGGCCCGGGGGCTGAAGATTCCGGTGGTCGTGACCGAGCATACGGACCCCAACGTGTTTCGCCCGCCCTGGCCCTGGTCGTGGCTGCGGCGGATGCTCTACCCCGGCGCGGCCAAGGTGGTGGTGCTCAACCGGGTCATGCGGGAATATTTCCTCGGCTACCTGCCCGGGGACAACGTCCTGATCATCCCCAACCCCCTGGACCTGGGGCCCCTGGACGTTGAACGCGACGAGACGCGGACCATCCTGTACCTGGGGCGGCTGGCCCCGGAAAAGGGCGTCGACGTCCTGATCCGGGCCTTTGCCTGCTGCCGCCAGGAGGGATGGAGCCTGAACATTGCCGGAGACGGCCCCCTGCGCTCCCAGCTGGAAGGGCTCTCCCGGGAACTGGGCGTCGAGGACGACGTCCACTTCCTGGGTTCCATCCAGGACGTCGGCCCCTTGCTGGCCCGGGCCGCCATCTTCGCCCTGCCCTCGCACTTCGAGGGCTTTCCCATGGCCCTGAGCGAGGCCATGGTCTGCGGCGTTCCCCCGGTGGCCACGGAGACCTCGGGGGCCACGAACCTCATCCGGGACAACGAAAACGGGCTGCTCTCCCCGGTGGGCGACCACCTGGAATTCAGCAAGCGCCTTGACCGGCTCATGGCCGACGACACGCTCCGCCGCCGCCTGGGAAACGCCGCGCAACGGCTGCGCGAGGTGGTCTCCATCGACTCCGTCATGGCCCAATGGAACCAAACGCTGCGGTCGGTGCGGCGGCAAAAGGATACGCGATGACCCGGGACGGAGAAGACCTGGCCGGAGAACAGTTCTGGGAGGACGCCTGGAGCGGTCGGCAACTGCCGCCCCCGGTCTCCCCGGACCGCCCGGAGCTGGAATATTACATGGACCGGCGCTACCACGAGGAGCTGGCCCGGATCCTCGACGGCCGCCAGGGAGGCGAGCTGATCGAGGTGGGCTGCGCAGGCTCCCGGTGGCTGCCCTATTTCGCCTCCCGGCTGGGTTTCCGGGTGTCCGGGCTGGACTATTCCGAAACCGGCTGCGCCCAGGCCCGGGCCATGCTGGAGCGCGAGGGGATCGACGCCCCGATCCACGAGGGAGACCTCTTCTCTCCTCCGCAAGACCTGCTCAACCGCCACGACGTGGTCGTCTCCTTCGGGCTGGTGGAGCATTTCCAACATACCGACCAGGCCATCGGAGCCCTGGCCGAACTGGTGCGCCCGGGGGGCTTGCTCGTGACCTTCGTTCCCAACACCCGGGGCCTGCCCGGGCTGCTCATGCGCCTGATCAACCGCCAGGTCCACGACGCCCACAAGCCCCTGCGCCTGGAAAACCTGCGCTCGGCCGCACAGGCCGCGGCCCTGGCCACCAGGGAGCTGCGGTACTTCATGTCTCTCAACCTGTCCGCCCTGTCCCTGGCCATCTGCAGCAGGCCCCCTTCCTGGTGGACCCGGCCGCTGCTCCGCGGATTCAGCGCCGTCACCAAGCTCGCCTGGGCCTGCAACCGGCTGGGGCTGCCCGAGATGCCAAACCGGCTCGTCTCGCCCTTCATCATTCACGTCGGCGAGAAAGCGCAGGACCGGCCATGAGAAACGAAACAAGGAACGTCCTGGTCACCGGCTGCGCCGGGTTCGTGGGCCGCCATCTGACGCGCCGCCTCCTGGACCAGGGGATCGTCGTGGCCGGAGTGGACGACTTCTCCTCCAGCTCGACCTCCGCGCTCCGGGAATTCCGGGACCGGGCCGGATTCCGGTTCCAGGAAGGCGACTTCACTACGCCGGGCCTGCTGAACCGCGTCCAGGGGCAGTACGGCCCGCTGCAGGCCGTGTTCCACCTGGCCGCCCGGGTCAGCGTTCCCTATTCCTTGGCCCACCCCGAGGAGACCCTGGAGGTCAACCACCGGGCCACCCTGGCCCTGCACGCCGAGGCCCAGGCCCTGGGCGTCCCGGCCTTCGTGTTTGCCGGGTCCGCGGCCGAGTATGGCGACTGCGAACGGTTGCCCCTGGCCGAGGACGACGCGGACGACTCCATCCACCACCTGAGCCCCTACGGCCGGTCCAAGTGGCTGGCCAGCCGGGGCATCGAGGCCTCGGGCTACGGCTGCTCCCTGCGCTTCTTCAACATCTACGGGCCCGGGCAGCCCACGGGCAGCCCCTATTCCGGGGTCATCACCCTGTTCATCCACCGCGCCCTGACCGGCGAGCCCCTGGTCATCCACGGCGACGGCTCCCAGACCCGGGACTTCCTGTTCATCGACGACGCGGTGGACGCCTACCTGGCCGCGGCCGGGCTGGACGGCGAGCCGCCCCTGACCGGCATCTACAACGTGGGCTCGGGCCAGACCGTGTCCATCCGGGAGCTGGCCGAGGCCATCCAAAAGCTGACCCTTTGCCCGCACCCCATCCGGCACGACGAGCCCCGGCCGGGCGACATCCTCCACTCCCGGGCCGACATAGGCCGGCTGTCGGCCACGGGCCGCTTCTCCCCGTCGATCACCCTGGAGCAGGGGTTGCTGGAGACCGTGGCCTGGGCGCGGAGCGTCACCAGGAACTGAGCCGCCTGAAAAAGCATGCGCGTCGCCTTCATCATATCGGCACTCCCCATGGGCGGGGCGGAACGCGTCCTGTCCCTGGTGGCCCACGGCCTGGCCGGGCGGGGCCACGACATCTCCGTGCTGACATTCAGCCGTGCGGACGAGGCCCCGTTCTACCCGCTGGACGAGCGCATCCGCCTGCTGCCCCTGGACCTGTCGCGGAACTCCCGCAACCCGGCGCAGGCCGTGGGCAACAACCTCAGGCGCGTGCGCGTCCTGCGCCGACAGCTGGCCGCCCTGCGCCCGGACGCGGCCGTGCCCTTCATGGACGCCACCAGCGTGCTGGCCATCCTGGCCTCGCGGGGCCTGGGCATTCCGGTGCTGGCCGCCGAGCACATCGACCCGGCCCAGCACGACATCGGCCGCGTCTGGAACACCCTGCGCCGCCTGGCCTACCGCCGCGCCCACCGGGTTCTGGTGCTGACCTCGGGCATCGACGCCTGTTTCCCCGCCTCCATCCGCAAGCGCTGCGTGGTCATGCCCAACCCGGTGGTGGCCGACTGCTCCGGCCCGGCGGACCTGGACATGCCCCGGCCGTGCATCCTGGGGGCCGGACGCCTGGCCCAGCAAAAGGGCTTCGACGTCCTGATCCGGGCCCTGGACGCCCTGTCTCCCAAGCATCCGGACGCCCAGGTCCTGATCCTGGGGCAGGGTCCGGAACGCGACAACCTGAAACAACTGGCCGCGGACCTGGGCCTGGCCGACCGGGTCCACCTGCCCGGCGCGGTGGACAACCCCGCGCCCTTCATGGCCCGCGCCGACGTCTTCGCCCTGCCCTCGCGCTACGAGGGCTTTCCCATGGCCCTGTGCGAGGCCCTGGCCTGCGGCGCGCCCACGGTGAGCACCTGGTTCTCCCCGGGCGCGGGCGACATCCTCAGGCCCGACGAGAACGCCCTAGCCGTCCAGCCGGAAGACGTGGCCGGACTGGCCGAGGCCCTGGACCGCCTGCTGTCGGACGCACCCCTGCGGGACCGGCTGGCCAGGTCGGCCCGGACCATCCTGGACCGCTACGGCCTGGACCCGGTGCTGGACCGCTGGGAAGCCCTGCTCAAGGAAACGGGAGCCTGACGTGCCCTTCTGGCGTCCGGAATTCCTCCTCCTCTGGGCTTGCGGCCTGCTGGCCCTGTGGGCCCTGCCCGGCTCCCCCTCGCGCCGGACCGTGCTGGCCCTGCTGGGCATGTACTTCTACGCCTGGTGGGACATCCGGTTCCTGGTCCTGCCCCTGGGCCTGTCCCTGGCCGACTGGGCCCTGGCCGCGCTCATGGCCCGGCGCCCTCCTGGACGCGCCCGCAACGCCCTGTTCGCGTTGGGCGTGGCCCTACACCTGGGCCTGCTGGCCTTTTTCAAGTACTCGGGCATCCTGTTACAGGCCCTTTCCCTGGCCGAACCGCAGGCCGGGGCGCTCTGGATCATCCTGCCCCTGGGCCTGTCCTTCCAGGCCTTCCAGGCCATCACCTACCTGGCCTCGGTGCGCTCGGGCTCCATACCCGCCAGGAAATCCCCCCTGGACGTGCTGGCCTTCAGCTTCTTCTTTCCCTGCCTGACGGCCGGACCCATCCCCCGGGCCGAGGAGCTCATGCCCCAGTTGGAAAACCTGGACCGGCCCCGGGCCGACCAGGTATTCAGCGGGCTGGCCCGCTTTTCCTTCGGCCTGTTCAAGAAGCTGGTCCTGGCCGACCACCTGGCCCTGTATGTCAACGAGGTCTACGCCCACCCCGGGCTCTACTCCGCCCCCACGGTGTGGGGCGCGGTCCTGGCCTACGCCCTGCAGATCTACCTGGACTTCTCCGGATACTCGGACATGGCCCTGGGCACGGCCCAGAGCCTGGGCGTGCGCCTGCCCGAGAACTTCCGCTTCCCCTACCTGTCCGCCAACATCGCCGACTTCTGGCGGCGCTGGCACATCTCCCTGTCCTACTGGCTCCGCGACCACCTCTACATCCCGCTGGGCGGCAGCCGGCGCGGCCCGGCCCGAACCCTGGCCAACTACATGGCGGTCATGCTCCTGTGCGGGGCCTGGCACGGCTCGGACTGGACCTTCGTGCTCTGGGGCGGGCTGCACGGGCTCGGCCTGTGTGCGCACAGGCTGTGGCGCACCCGGCGTCCCGGCGCCCTGCCCACTCCCCTGGGCAAGACCCTGGCCTGGGCCCTGACCATGGCCTTCGTGGTCCTGTGCTGGATTCCCTTCCGGGCCGACGGCCTTGGCCACATGGGCCAACTGGTCCAGGCCATGTTCGCAGGCCAAGGCCTGGCCTGGTTCCCACCCCAGTTCCTCCTGGTCCTGGCCGCCACGGCCCTGGCCCACTGGCTGCGCGCCACGGGAACGGCCGGCCGCCTGCCCTGGCAAAGGCCGGGCTGGCTGGCCCCGGCCACGGCCTTCACCCTGCTTTGGTGGAGCCTTCTCTTCCAGGCCGAGGGCTTCACGCCCTTTATCTACGGAGCCTTCTGAGGGAAGCATGAACACGACGCCGACACCCGAACACGCCCCCCGGCCACTCCGGCCCCGGGCCCGCGACCTGCTCCTGGGCCTGGCCATTTCGGTCCTGCTGGCCTGGGTCTCGGGGCTGTTGTTCCTGAACTCGGTGCCGCCCCTGGTCCTGGACCCGGACACGGGCCAATACGTCTACCCCGAGGGCAGCCACGTGGCGTACCGCAGCGAGGGCTGGGGCGACTCCCTGGCCGGGCCCCACGGCAGCAACGGCCAAGGCTGGGCCGGGCTGGACGCGGAGCTCCCGGTGGTCTTCTGGGGGGATTCCTTTGTCCAGGCCTTCCAGGTGGACGACGACCGCAAGATGGACGCGGCCTTCACCCGCCTCTGCCAAGAATCGGACGCCCCCTGCGCCGGGGTGGGCATCGGCCGGTTCGCCGACTCCCTGGCGGACTACTATTTCAAGATGCAGCGCTACGCGCCGCTTTTGCCGGAAAACACCACCCACGTCATCGTGTTCGGCCAGCTGACCGACACCCTGCCGGACCAGGGCGCGGACTGCCGGAGCAGGTTCATGCAAACCGCCCAGGGGTTCGCCCTTGAGGAGCGGTTCTGCTCGCCCAAGGCCCGATGGGAGTTCGTCCGGTCCCTGCTGTACCGCTACCGGCTCTCCTTCCTGGGCAAGGCCCTCAACGTTGCCAAGGGAGTCCGCCTGGAAGCCCTGCGCCCGGTCCCGAATTCGGCTCCGGCTTCGGCTTCGGACGTCAAGCCGTCCCTGGACCCGCCCGAGCAATACGAGGCGGCCTGGGCCTACCTGGTCCAGGCCCTGGCCGACGCGGCCCATGGAAGGCTGATGATCGTGTACGCCCCGCAGCTGCTGCCCGACGATCCGGACGCCCCGTTCCCGCCGCCTTTCCGGAATCCCCAGGCCCCCTACCTGGAGGCCTTTGCCAACGTCTGCAACCGATACGGCGTGGACTTCATGGGCCTGTACCCGGAGTGGCACCGCGTCTGGTCGGAGTCCGGACGCACACCCTTCGGATTCGCCAATTCCCGGCCCGGCCGGGGCCATTTCAACGTCCTGGGGCACGAGCTGGTGGCCCGGGCCGTGTTCGACCGACTTTTTGATTGAAAAGGATTATGCTGCCGTCATGTGTGGAATCGCCGGATACCTGACCCCGCACCCCGCCTCGTCCGACCACATGGCCGGGCGTGTCCGGGACATGGCCGACGCCCTGGCCCACCGGGGGCCCGACGACTCCGGGATCTGGGCGGACGCCGGTTCCGGCGTGGCCTTCGGACACCGCAGGCTGTCCATCCAGGACCTCTCCCCCCTGGGCAGGCAGCCCATGGCCTCGGCCAATGGCCGGTACGTGATCTGCTTCAACGGCGAGGTCTACAACCACCTGGACCTGCGCAGGGAACTCGAACCCCTGGGCCACTCCTTCCGGGGCGGCTCGGACACCGAGACCATGCTGGCGGCCATTGTCCAGTGGGGGTTGCGCGGCGCGGTGGAACGCTTCGTGGGCATGTTCGCCTTCGCCCTGTGGGACGTGCGGGAGCACAGCCTGCACCTGGTGCGCGACCGGCTGGGCATCAAGCCCCTGTACTACGGCCGGGCGGCCAGGAATTTCGTGTTCGCCTCGGAGCTCAAGGCCCTGCGCGCCCACCCGGACTTCGACCCGGCCGTGGACCGCGACGCCCTGGCCCTGTATTTCCGCCACAACTACGTGCCCGCGCCCCACTGCATCCACGCCCGGGTCCACAAGCTCGAACCGGGCTGCATCCTCAGCCTGGACGCGGCCGGAGGCGAGCCCCGGCTGGAACGCTACTGGTCGGCCGAGGAGGTCTGGACCTCGGGCGTGGCCGATCCCCTGGCCCTGGACGAGCAAGAGGCGGCCGAGGAGCTGGAGCGGCTGCTCCTGGACGCGGTGGGCTCGCGCATGCTCTCGGACGTGCCCCTGGGCGCGTTCCTGTCCGGGGGCATCGACTCCTCCCTGGTCACCGCGCTCATGCAGGCCCAGAGCGACGCGCCCGTGCGCACCTTCTCCATCGGCTTCCATGAGCAGGAGTACAACGAGGCCGGACACGCCAAGGCCGTGGCCGCCCACCTGGGCACGGACCACACCGAGTTGTACCTGACTCCGCAGGACCTGCTGGACGCGGTGCCGCTCATCCCCCGCCACTGGGACGAGCCCTTTGCCGACTCCTCGCAGATCCCCACCCTGCTGCTGTCGCGCATGACCCGGGAGCACGTCACCGTGGCCCTGTCCGGCGACGGCGGGGACGAACTCTTTTCCGGGTACGAGCGCCATCTGTTCATCGCCCGGGTCTGGCGGCTGGTGGGCAGGACGCCCCTGGGCCTGCGCAAGGCGGCCGCGCTCCTGGGACGGGCCCTGCCGGAAAGCGGTTGGCGGCTGGCCGGGAAGACCGGGCCCAAGATCCGCTGGCGGCTGGACGCCCTGGCCTGCAAGGACTTCCCCGAACTCTACCGCTTCCTGTTCTCCCACGCCCGCGACCCGGAATCCTTTGTGCCCGGGTCCCGCGAGCCCGAGACCGCGTTCACCCGGAACCCGGCCCGGCTGAAAAGCCTGGACTCCTACCAGGCCATGGCCCTGCTGGACCTGGAGGCCTACCTGCCCGACGACATCCTGACCAAGGTGGACCGGGCCAGCATGGCCGTCAGCCTGGAGGCCCGGGTGCCCCTGCTGGACCACCGGGTGGTGGAGTTCGCGGCCCGCGTGCCCACGGCCATGAAGGTCCGGGGCAGCGACGGCAAGATGCTGCTGCGTCGCGTGCTGCACAAGTACGTGCCCCGGGAGCTGGTGGAACGGCCCAAGATGGGTTTCGGCGTGCCCA
Organism: Desulfovibrionaceae bacterium; assembly: GCA_963666895.2. Lineage (GTDB taxonomy): Bacteria > Desulfobacterota > Desulfovibrionia > Desulfovibrionales > Desulfovibrionaceae. The sequence continues at coordinate 39,395 of CAXXNS010000010.1, forward strand.
TCGACCAGTGGATGAAGAACGAGCTGCGGCCGTGGTGCGAGTCCCTGCTGGCCGAACGGACCATCAGGGAACAGGGCTATCTGGACGCCGGGCAGGTGGCCCGCATCTGGCGCGAGTACCTGGGCGGGCAGCGCAACTGGTTCTCCCTGCTCTGGGACGTGCTCATGTTCCAGGCCTGGCTGGAGGAGGTGCGGCCGTGAAGCCCCTGCTGAGGCTGGAACACCTGCTCAAGGAAAGCGGGCCCGCACCGGACAGGCCGGGCTGGCTGGCCCTGCTCCTGAAGCGGCCCGGGCTGTGGACCTTCTCCGCCCGGTTCCTGCGCAACAAGTTCACCCCCCTGATCCTGGACCGCATCCGTGGCCTGGACGTGCCCCTGGAGGAGCGCGCACGGCTCTTCAACCAGGCCATCGCGCACATCAACGTGGGCGAGACCTACAAGACCAGCGGCCCGGACCGCACCCGGCTGGTGGACCAGGCCATCCTGGCCCATGCGGCAAAGTATTCGCCGTTGCGCTTCCTGGAGGTGGGCGTGTCCGACGGCACGGCCAGCCTCAACCTGCTGCGGTCCCTGCCCAAAGGAACCAGCATCCGGCTCACGGACCGCCATCCGGTGTTCTTCCGCAAGGGGCGCTTCCCCGTGACGCGGCTGTACGACGGCGACCGCAGGCTCCTGGGGGTCAAGATCCTGGGGTTGTACTTCAACGTGGCCTGTTGCGAGCCCAGCCGGGCAGCGGGGCTTGCGCCCATCCCGACCCTGAACCCGGTGGTCCGGGCCGAGGCCGGGGTCGAGGACATCGAGCGCTTCGACGTGCGCCTGGACGCCGTCGACCAGCCCGCGCACCTGATCAAGTGCGCCAACCTGTTCAACTGCAAGTATTTCCCGGCCGAGACCATCCGCGCGGCCGTGGCCAACCTGGGCCGCAGCCTGGCCCCGGGCGGGCTGTTGTTCATCTCCCAGAACAACGCGCGGTACACGGACGGGGAGTCCTATTTCGCGCTTCAGCGCGGGCCGGACGGGCTGGTCCTGGTGGAGGAGAAGAATGGCCACGAGGCCGTGGACCTGTTCCGCCATGGCCCCCTGCCTGTGGAGGGCGCGCCGTGATCCGCTGGCTGCTCGGCCTGGCGGGCGCGGTCCTGCTGACCTGGCTGGCCGGAATCTGGCTGCTGGACGACGTGCCTGCCGTGATCCTGGACCCGGACACGGGCCGCACGGTCAAGGCCCCGGGCACGGTCTACCACCAGCGTTCCGAGGGCTGGGCCGTGACCCGTGTCGGACGGCTGGGGGTCAACGGCATCGAGGACGTGACCCGGGTGGCCGGACCCAAGATCGTCATCTGGGGCGACTCCTTTGTGGAGGCGTTGCAGGTGGACGACCAGGACAAGGCGGCCCAGGTTCTGACCCGGGAGCTGGGCGAGGCCGGCCTGGACGCCACGGCCTTTGCCGTGGCCGGTGGCGGCGAGTCCCCGGCCGACCACTTCTTCCTCCTGCCCGAGTACGAACGGCTGGTGCCCAACGTCCGGGCCCACGTCCTGGTCCTGGGCGGCCTGACAGACGTCAAGCCCGCGGGCGACAGCCAGTGCCACAGCCGGTTCCTGGACGGCCCGCCCTGGATCGAGCGCGGCCAGTGCCTGCCCTCGGGCGCGGCCCTGCGGCTGACCCCGGTCATGGACCGCTGGCGGCTGTCCTGGGCGTATGAGCTCTACAAGAATCTGACCAGCCACCAGTTCCGCTTCCTGCCCGGTCCGATAACCAAGGCCGACGAGCCCCAGCAGGCTCCGCCGCCCGAGCCGCCCATCCGGTTCTGGAACGCCATGCTGGACCTGTTCCAGGCGCAGACCGACCTGCCCCTGGTCTTCGTGTACCTGCCCCTGGTGCCCCGGCTTGAGCAGGGGCGGGTGGCCCTGGACAGCGACCCCGAGCCCCTGGTGCGGGCCTTTGCCCAGGCCTGCGCGGACCACGGCGTGGGCTTCGTGGACATGACCGAGCCCTTTATCCGCTTCTACCGGGAGAACGGGGCGTTCGTGCACGGCTTCGCCAACACCCCGCCCGGTTCCGGCCACCTCAACGTCCAGGGGCAGCGCCTCCTGGCCCAGGCCCTGCTCGACCACTTCACGGAGCACGACCATGTCCTTCGCCAGCCCTGAGTTCGCCCTGCTCTTCCTGGGCCTGCTGAGCTGCCTGGCCGTGGTCCGGAACAACGCGGCCCGCAAATTATTGCTCCTCGCGGCCGGGATGTACTTCTACGCCTGGTGGGACTGGCGCTTCCTGGGCCTGCTCCTGGCCGGGGTGCTGGCCGACTACGCCATCGGCCTGGGCCTGGGCAACGCCACCCGGCCCGCCCGCCGCAGGGCCCTGCTCCTGCTCAGCCTGGCCCTCAACCTGGGCGCGCTGGGCTTCTTCAAATACGCGAACTTCTTCCTGGATTCACTGGCCCCCCTGCTGGAATCCCTGGGCCTGCCCACGGGCCACCTGGCCCTGGCCCTGCCCCTGGGCATCTCCTTCTTCACCTTCCTGCGCCTGAACTACGTCATCGACGTGTTCCAGGGCCGCGCCGAACCGGAGCGCAGCCTGACGGACTTCGCGCTCTACGCCACCTTCTTCGCCCACATCGCGGCCGGGCCCATCACCCGGGCCCGCAACCTGCTGCCCCAGTTCAAGGCCCCGGTCCGCCTGAACCGCGACGATCTGTTCGAGGGCTTCCGGCGCATCTGCTTCGGCCTGTTCAAGAAGGTGGTCCTGGCCGACCGGCTGGGCATGTTCGTGGACACGGTCTTCGCCGGGCCGGGCCTGTTCGACACGCCCACCCTGTGGCTGGCCTCTCTGGCCTACACCCTGCAAATCTACCTGGACTTCTCCGGGTACTCGGACCTGGCCATCGGCCTGGCCCGCTGCCTGGGCTACCGGCTGGACCGCAACTTCGACTTCCCCTACCTGGCCCGCAACCCCTCGGACTTCTGGCGGCGCTGGCACATCTCCCTGTCCTTCTGGTTCCGGGACTACGTATACATCCCCCTGGGCGGCAACCGGCAGGGACTGGCCCGGACCTGCCTCAACCTCATGCTGACCCTGCTCCTGTGCGGGCTGTGGCACGGCGCGGGCTGGACCTTCGTGGCCTGGGGCGCGTGGCACGGCGCGGGCCTGGTGGTCCATCGGCTGTGGCGCACCCGGGCCGGGAGCCGCTCAGGCGGTTCCCTGGGCGTGGCCACGGCCACGGTCGGGACCCTGGTCTTCGCCTGCCTGGGCTGGGTCCTGTTCCGGGCCCCGGACCTGGCCCATGCCGAGACCATGCTCCTGCGCATGGTCGTTCCCTCCCCGGGCGTGTCCTGGCTCCATCCCTTTGTCGGGTTCGCGGCCGGACTCACGGCCCTGGTCCATGCCTGGCGCGTCCTGGCCAAAGAGAACTTCCGACCTTGTGGACAACGCTCGGCCCTGGCCCCTCTCTGCCTGCCCACCCTGCTGCTCCTGTCCCTGGTGTTCGCCTACGGCGGCCAGAACCCGTTCCTGTACTTCCAATTCTAGGTGCAAGGCAGTAACCTTCAGGATATATGGACGTGAACCCCGAGCCCCTGGATATCCTGGTCGTCGAGCCCGACCACCAGTGCGGGATCAACCCGTTCCCCTGGTCCAGCCTGTCTCTGGCCAGCTATCTGCGCGGCCGGGGCTACAGGGTGGAACTGCTGAGCGGCAGCCTGCTCACCGAAGAAGAATTCCGGGCCGGGCTGGACCGCGACCTGCCCAGGGCGCGGCTGGTGGGCATCACCTGCTTCACCACGGACACGGCCTGGGTCCGCGACCTGTGCCTGGACATCCGGGCCAGACGGCCGGACCTGCCCATCCTCGTCGGCGGACCCCACGCCATCCTGCTGCCGGAGCAGACCGCCCGGTCCCCGCTCTTCGACCACGTGGCCTACGGCCCGGGCGAGGAGACCACTGCCCGGCTCCTGGACGCGCTGGCCGAGCAGGGGGATCCGGCCCAAATTCCGGGCCTGGTCTTCAAGCGCGGCGACGAGACCGTGCGCACCGAACCGGCCCCGCCCCCGCCGGACTACGTCATCGACTACGAGATGCTGCCGGAGCGCAAACGGGCCACCTACGGCCGCTACTTCGAAATCCTGGCCGGGCGCGGCTGCTCGTTCGCCTGCGCCTTCTGCTACAACGCGGTCTGCGGATTCAAGTGGCGGGGCAAGGACGCCGAGGACCTGATGGACGAAATCCAGACGGCCGTAGACCGCTACGATCCGGCCCTGATCTATTTCCGGGACGAGAACTTCTTCCACTCCAAGAAGCGCATCCAGCGCTTTCTGGAACTCTACCGGGAGCGCGGCTTCCGCTTCCAGTGGCACGCCACCTGCCGGGCCAACTACTTCAGCAAGGGCTACATCAACCAGGACCTGATCCGCCAGTTGGAGCAGGCCAACTGCGTGAAGCTCAAGTTCGGCATGGAGTCGGGCTCGCAGCGGGTGCTGGACCTCCTCAAGAAGGGCACCAAGATCAAGCAGATCCGCCACGTGGTCTCCAGCCTGGCCCAATCCTCCATCACGGGCAACTACTCCTTTCTCATGGCCGTTCCCGGGGAGACCCGGGCGGAATACCGCGAGACCATGACCCTGATCCGGGACATCCTGCGCACCGACCCCAAGGCCGAGATCATCGGACCCCAATACTACCGCATCTATCCCGGGGGCGACCTCTACGACCACATCGTGGAGCACTACCACCTGCCCCTGCCCGAGAGCTTCGAGGCCTGGGCCGAGGCGGTTCGGGACGACCTGCACGGCCTGTTCAAGGACGTCACCCACCCCTGGATCGAAGGCGACCCCACCCTGCCCAAGCGGGCCGACTTCCTGGTGCTCCTGTCCCGCAAGCCCTTGCGGGAGCTGCTCACGCCCCTGAAGTTCCCGGCCCTGCCCTTCGCCATCCTGGCCCGGCTGCGCATGGCCCTGGGCTGGTACGGCCTGCCCTGGGACCTGAAACTGGGCACCAAATTGTTCACCCGCTACGTGCGCAGCTTCTACCTGCCGAGGCACAAGCATGGCTGACCGCGCCCTGACCGTGCTCCTGTTCATCCGCTCCCTGGAGGTGGGCGGGGCCGAACGCCAGCTGGTGGCCCTGGCCAACGGCCTGGCCGGGCGCGGGCACGCGGTCCACGTGGCCGTGCTCCGTTCCGGCGGCGCCCTGGAAACGGATTTGGACGGGCCCGTGCTGCACAGCCTGGGCAAACGCGGCCGCTTCGACATCCTGGGGCCCACGTGGCGGCTGATGCGCCTGTGCCGCGGGCTCCGGCCGAACGCGGCCTACGGCTTCCTGGGCACGGCCAACCTGCTCCTGGCCCTGCTGCGGCCCGTGCTGGGAACGCCCGTGGCCTGGGGCGTGCGGGCCTCCAACATGGACCTGTCGCGCTACTCCCGGCTGCACCGCGTCCACTTCCGGCTGGAGCGGCTGGCCTCCCGGCTGCCCCGGCGCATCGTGTACAACTCCGAATCCGGCCGGGCCTTCGCCGAATCCATGGGCTTTCCCAGGGACCGGGGCATGGTCATCGAGAACGGCGTCGACACGGACCACTTCCACCCCGACGCCGAGGCGCGCACGGCCGTGCGCCAGGAGTGGGAGGTGGGCGAAAACGAATTCCTGATCGGCAACCTGTCCCGGCTGGACCCCATGAAGGACCACCCCGCCTTTTTCAGGGCGGCTGCCCTGGCCGCCAGGGAAAGGCCGGACCTGCGCTTCGTGTGCGTGGGCTCGGGTCCCGGGGAGTACGCCACCGGGCTCAGGGCCCTGGCCTACCAGCTCGGCCTCGCGGACCGGCTCGTGTGGGCGGGCATGCGCCTGGACGTGACCGGGGTGTACAACGCCCTGGACGCCTGTTGTTTGTCCTCGGCGTTCGGCGAGGGCTTCCCCAACGTGCTCGGCGAGGCCCGGGCCTGCGGCACGCCCTGCGCGGCCACGGACGTGGGCGACGCCTCCAGGCTGGTCGGTCCCACGGGCCGCGTGGTTCCTCCAGGCGACCCCGAGGCCCTGGCCCGGGCCCTGCTCGACCTGGCCGAAGCGGCCTCGGCCCGGGCTGAGTCATCTGGTCCAGGGGCGTACCGGGAACAGACGCGGCAGGGAATCGAGGAATTCAACCTGGAACGGATGGTGGTGCGGACCGAGGCCATGCTCCGCTCCCTGTCCGCCTAGAAACGGGCGGCCGTATTGCCTTCTCCCCGAAGCCTCCTGTATGACCGGGACATGCGTATCCGTTTATTGATCTCGGGCCATGTCCACAAGCAAGGGACGCGGCCGTGAGACGCACCCTGCTCGTGCTCTGCCTGTCCATCGGGTTCGGCCTGCTGCACTGGATCCTGGACGGCGTCTACGACTACCTGACCTTCACCAGGAACCTCGAGGCCATGCTCCAGCGCGAGCCCTTCAGCCTGGGGGACGCCCTGCTGTTCAACGTGCCCCAGGACGACGTGGTCAGCCGCACCCTGTTCCTCATGGCCTGCCTGCTGGGCGGCGGCCTGATCCTCATGTTCTTCAAGCGCGAGGACACGGCCAAGGAGCGTTTGCGCGAGTCCGAGGCCCGGTTCCGGTTCCTGTCGGAATCGGCCTGGGAGGCGGTGGTGGTCCACGACCACGTGACCGTCATCTACACCAACAGGGCCTACCGGGAACTCTTCGGCATCAAGCCGGACGGCCAGCTCCTGCACGACATCATGCCCACCACGGTCATGCCGGCCGACTATCCGACCATGTGCTCCCTGTCCGCCCAGGCCTACACCCCGCCCACGCGCCTCACGGGCAGACGCGCCGACGGCTCCTCCTTCCCCATGGAGGTGGAGGGCAAGACCGTGCACTACGGCAAGAGCCGGGTGCGCGTGGCCGCCCTGCGCGACGTGTCCCGGCAGACCGAATACGAGGAGCGCCTCAAGCGGCTGTCGGCCAAGGTCCTGTCGGCCCAGGAGGAGGAGCGGGTACGCGTGGGCCGCGAACTGCACGACTCCACGGCCCAGAGCCTGAGCGCCATCAAGCTCATGGCGGCCAGCGAGCTCTCCCGCATCCGCGAGCACGGCTGCGGCGAGGGATCGAGCCTGCCCCGGGTGCTGGAGGCCATCCAGTCCGCTCTGGGCGAACTGCGCCACACCATCATGAACCTGCGGCCGACCATGCTGGACGATCTGGGCCTGTGCTCGGCCCTGGACTGGCTGGTGCGCGAAACCCGGACCCTGCACCCGGAACTGTGGCTGACCGCGGACGTGGACGTGGACGAGTCCCTGCTGGACGACACCGTCAAAACCGTGCTCTTCCGGGTCTCGCAGGAGGCCCTGGCCAACGCGGTGCGCCACTCCCAGGGCAGCATCATCCGGCTGAAGCTGACGAGCTCGGACCCGGGCGTCCGCCTGACCATCGAGGACAACGGGTCCGGGTTCTCGTTCCACGACGTGGGCCATCGAAGCATGGGGCTGGAAAGCATGCGCGAGCGCGTGGAACTGGTGGGCGGCCAGCTCAACATCACCTCCACGCCCGGCCAGGGCACCCGCATCGAGGCCCTGGTTCCCTGGCCCACCTCGGACTACCCGGCTTCCTGATCCTCTTCGGCCTCGGCCCCGCCCCCGCGCATCTCTTCGACCATGGCCTTGAGCCTGCCGGACAACGTTCCCAGGCTGTCGATGGCCTGGGCCGCGTTCCGCATGCCCTGGCTGGTCTCGGCCCCGATGCGGCTGACGTCCTCCACGGCCTGGTTGATCTCGTCCGTGGTGGCGGACTGCTCCTCGGCCGCGGTGGCGATGGAATCGATCTGTTCGCTCACGGCCTGGACCCGCTCCAGGATTCCGGCCAGCACCCCGCCCGAGTCGTTGACCAGGCCGGTGGCCTCGCCCACGGATTCGGCCGCCTTGTCCACGTTCTTGACGTTGCGTTCGGTGTCCTGCTGCACGGCCGTGACCGCCTCCTCCACCTCCTTGGTGGCCTGCATGGTCTTCTCGGCCAGCTTGCGCACCTCGTCGGCCACCACGGCGAAGCCGCGGCCCGCGTCCCCGGCCCGGGCCGCCTCAATGGCCGCGTTGAGGGCCAGCAAATTGGTCTGGTCCGCGATGTCGTTGATCACGGACATGATCTGGCCGATGGACTGCACCCGGACCCCCAGGCTGTCCATATCCGTCTTGAGCCGCTTGGTGGTCTCATGCACCACGTCCATGGCCTTGACCGAACGGCCCACCACCTGCTCGCCTTCCGAAGCCAGGTCCCGGGTTTCGCTGCTGGCCTTGGACACCGTGGCCGCGTTGCGGGCCACCTCCAGGGCCGTGGAGTTCATCTCCTCCATGGCCGTGGCCGTCTGGCCCGTGCGCTCGTCCTGGGCCTCCATGGCCCGGACCACCTCCTCAACCCGGACCGTCAGCTCGTCGCTGGCCCGGGAGAGCTGGTCCACGATGCCCTCCAGGCCCCCGGCCGCCTCAAGCATGCCCTCCTGGCGTGCGTTCTCCGTCCGGGCGCGGGCCTCCTCGGCCTCGGCCTTGGCTTTGTGGGCCCGGTCCTTTTCCTCCTCGGCCGATGCGCGCATGCGGTCCGTCTCGACCATCTTGTCGCGCAGGGCGCCCACCATGGCCTCCATGTGGTGCTGGAGCGTGCCCATCTCCTCGGGCAGCTTGCGGCCGATGGCCGCGTCCAGGTCGCCGGAGCTGAGGCTGTCGAAATGCTCCAGCAGGGTGCCCAGGGGCTTGACCAGGCTCCTGCGGATCACCAGCAGGGACACGAGCACGGCCAGGACCAGGACCCCGAGGCCCATGAGCCCGGACCACAGGGTCACGCCCAGCACGGCGGTCTGGACCCGTTCCCGGTATTCGGTCACCATGACGTCGATCTCGTCGATGTACATGCCCATGCCCACGATCCAGCCCCAAGGCTCGAACAGCTTGACAAAGGACAGCTTGGGGAAGCGCTCCTCGGTCACGCCGCCGCCCTCCACGGGCTTGGGCCACAAATAGCTCACGAATCCGCCGTCCGGACTCTCCAACGACACCTCGGCCATGGCCGAAAACAGGTTGGTCCCCTCGGCCAACGGCACCGGTTCCGTGTCCTGGGCCGCCTGCTTGCTGGTGGCCACCTGGTACTTCTCGTCGTCCAGGGCCTGGCCGTCCAGGGCCGGCACCGTGGGGTGCATGACCATGTTCGGCACGGGCAGGGTGTCGTCGTTGATCCAGAAATAGTTGCCGTCGGCCAGGCGCAGGCTGGCCACCTCGGCCAGGGCCGCAGCCTTCATGGCCCCGGTGATGTCTTCGACCCAGGCCCCGGTGCCGAAGATCCAGTTTAGCTCGGGCATGAGGCGGACGAATGATATCTTGGGCTTGGGCTTGTCCTCCCCGGGCTTGCTCCACATGTAGCTGACCACGCCCTCGCCGCCGTCCTCCACCGCCTTGACCATGTCGTTGAACAGGTAGGTTCCCTCGGGGTCCTTGAACTCCCGCAGGTCCTGCCCCTCCAGGGCCGGCTTGACGGGGTGCATGACCATGCGCGGCAAGGTGTCGTTGATCCAGATGTAGTTGTCGTTGTCGAACCGGGCCCCCCGGACCAGTTCCTTGACCGCCGCCTCCTTCTCCTCCTCGGTCATTTCCGTGTCTTCCAGGGAAAGGTAAAAGGCCTGGGCCTGGCTGACCACGGCGTCCACGATGCGCTTGAGCTCCTCCTGCTCCTGGAGCTTGAGGGCCTCCACGTCCATGGCCTGGTCGTAGTAGGCCTCCACCACGCGGTAGGCCAGTTGGACCATGTCCTGCAGCTGGCGCTGTCGCTCTGCGTACGCCTCGGCGCGAAACTCCTCGCTCTGGTCACGGGACAGGCCTTCCAGGGAGACCATGAAAAACGCCAGATAGGCCGCGCCCTGGATCAGCAGCCCGACAATGATCAACACGACGACCTTGGAGACCGTCGACTTGAGGCCAAAAGAAAACCGCATGCGCCCCTCACCCTGATCCGGTACAGTTCCTTCCCGGTCTGAAGTGTTCCCTAAAAGTAAGTACACACCCCCATCGAAACCTCTTTGAATATCTTCCTATAATAGTACTCTTCATTTGTGCTGCGGGCAAGGCATTTGCACAAAAACATGAGTATTGAAACCGTCAGACAGCCAGCCTCGGCGTATGTTTTCCGGCTTTCATCCAAAACAAACAAAAATAGACAAAGAGGAGGACTCGGGATATGGGAGCAAGTGCCCGCGCGGGGCGCCCGGAATCCGGCCCGCCCGCCCGGCCGTCACGCGAAGCACGACTGCGTGCCGCTTCCCCTCCGGCACCATCCGCCGAGCCGCCCGACCCGGCTGGACGGCAACAAGAAAAGCCTGAGTAAAAGGTTTTTATATATACTGTTGCTTATGCTTTCTAGAACATTGACGGCTAGTTATGATTCACATAACAATGAAGACGCATGAAAAGGCCGATGGCAGTGGCGGACAAGAGGTAAGCATGAGAGCCCTGATCGTTGAAGACGAATTCGTCAGCCGCAAGGCCCTGCGTTCTTTCCTGTCACCCCTGTTCGAGGTGGAGGTGGCCGTCAACGGCGACGAGGCCGTGGAGGCCTTCGGCATGGGGCTGCAGGAAGGCAAGCCCTACGACCTGCTGTTCATGGACATCATGATGCCCGGGGTCAACGGCATCGAGGCCCTGAAGCGCATCCGCCGGATCGAGGAGGAGCAGGGCGAGCCGGCCTGCAAGGTGGTCATGGTCACCGCCCTGGACGACCCCAAGACCGTGATCACCTCGTTTCAGGAGGTGGGCGCCTCGGCCTACCTGGTCAAGCCCATCACCAAGGACAAGGTCATGGCCGAGCTGCAGAAGCTCTCCCTGGACCAGCCCTCCTGACGAACCCAAGCCTAAAAAAGGAAACCCTTGCCCGCGGCCCGGCCGCTGCAAGGGTTTTTTTCTTTTGGTACCGGGAGAGAGACTCGAACTCTCAAGGGGTTGCCCCCGGCGGATTTTGAGTCGTACGAAACGGCTTTACCGTACCTTCACGAACCATACCTGAAATCCCGCATTAAGCCTTGTCATTGCTAGGCTCCAGTGCTAACAACCATCACAACGCATCACGACCTATCCCTGCTCCGCACGCCAAGAAGTGGTGGTCAAGTGGTGGTCGAAACGCTGGAGGCCGACATGGCGAAGACCTGGATCAACTCGGACAAGTACACCGGGGTCCGATGGTACGAACACTCCACCCGACGCCACGGAGTGCAGCCGGATCGACGATACGCCATCCGCTACCAGCTCGACGGCAAGCGCATGGAGTACACGCTGGGGTGGGCCTCTGCGGGCGAGACCGAGAAGTCGGCCATGCTGGCCCGGGAGCGCTACCTGGAGAACTACCGCACCGGGAACGGTCCTATAAGCCCGAAAGAAGAGACGGCCGAAGCCCAAGCCAAACGCGAAGCCGAAAGGGCCGCCAGGAAAGCCGAGGAGGTCGCCAGCGTGACATTGGACGGCTACTGGCCCCGCTACGCTCGTTCCGCCAAGGGGCGTGGCATGAAGGCCACGTCCTTCCGCCGGGAGGAGGACATCTACACCCTGCACCTCAAGCCCGTCCTGGGCGACGTGCCATTGCGCGACATGGACCTGGGCCAGTGGGACCGGCTGACCCGCCGCCTTGACCGCCAGGGCAAGGCACAGCGCACGAAGGAGTACATCACCGGGGTACTGCGCCGTGTTCTCAAACACGCCTACGAGCGGAAGGTCATCGACGAAGCACCCCCCACCGGCAAGCGCGTGGGCGTCACGGCCCCGAAGGACAACAGGAGGACCAGGGCTATCCGTCCGGACGAGGCCCGCGCGATCCTGGAGCACATGGAAGCCAAGGACGAACATGGCTACCGCTACACCCTGTTCGCCTTCTTGACCGGGGCGCGGGTGAGCGAGATCTCGCACCTGGAGTGGCGGGACGTGGATCTGGAGGCCAGGACCGTGGCCTTCCGCAAGACCAAGAATGCGGACACTCGCACCCTAGCCATCGACGGGGAACTCCTCGACCTGCTCTCCTCCATCCAGGAAGGCAAACCGACTGACAACGTTTTTACTCGCAACAACGGAACGCCCTTCATCAACGCCAATGGCCGTCCCGAGCGTCCCTGGTCCTTCAGAGCCGCAGTTGATGAACTTGGGTTGAACGTAGGCCGGGAGCAGTTGGACAAGATCGTGTTTCACTCAATTCGGCACAGCGTCGCAACCAACCTAGCCAAGCGCCTCAACCTCCGAGACCTGATGGAGATCATGGGGTGGAAAAATGTCAGTATGGCAATGAGATATGTTAAGGGTGACGAGGAGAGCCAGCGGACGGCACTGACCTCGCTGGGTGTCAGAGTGAAGGGCGGCAAGGTCATCGACCTCCACGCCGGAAAGGTCGGTTGAGGTGGGGGGCGAATGGGGAGTGGGAGATAGTTTTTTTTCCAGGAATTCTCGTTCAAGAATCCCCTGGTCTCATTTGCAAAAACCGCTCCGCTGTAAAGGTTCCGGCTGTTTTGTACACGCCAACCGTGAACAAACTACCGTGAACATTCACATTAAAAAATCTCCACGGTTGCAATTCATTTTCCTGTTGGGTATAATCCGCACAGTTCGTTGAAATGGAAAAGGTTGACCCCGGCTAGGCGCTGGAACGCCAAACCGGGGTCTTAAGAGAGTCGGCGAAGCCAACGCTCCCATACGTCAGTCTAGACTTTATCAGTCCGGACCTGGAAGCGTCAAGGCCTCGCTGAACTCGATGGATTCACCATCAGCAGTGAGGTCTTTTTTCATGCCCGAGGCTCATCCTCTCAAGGCCCGCCTCGCCCAGGCGGGTGTCACTCAGCGCCAGGCTGCCGCCCTAGTCGGGTGCACCACTCGAACCCTGCGCAACTACCTGAGCCAGGCCACCCCGGTACCATACTACGCGAAGATCCGCCTGGAGCGGCTCTGCGTAGCTGCCGAGTTGGCCCGGGCCGAGGAGGTGCGCCATGGCTAACCTGCCCCCAGAGCTGGAAGCCATGGCCCAGAAGTGGCCCTCGGCTATCGTCGCCCGGTCCGAGGTCGGCCGGTTTACCGGCGGGGCCATTGCCCCCGGCACCCTGGCCAACGCCGACTGCCGAGGCGACGGTCCTCGTGGTCGCATCCAGGTCGGGCGGAGGACCTGTTACTCGGTGGACGCCCTACTCGAATGGCTGGCGGCCCGCTGCCAGCGACGGGGGTGACGGCCATGCCCTGGACCCCCCAACAGCCGCGCCCTCTGCCAGCTCCGACGCCGGAGATGCCGATCCCGGAGCTATGGGTCGAATTGTATTCAAGGGCTCGATCGTTCACCGACGGCGAGTCCGCCAAAGGCCTAGCCACGGACGTATGTGAAGATTTTTCCCGGGCCAGCCGCTGGGCCGACACCGCTGACAACCACTACTCTTACGGTTGCAGTGAAAAGAATCCTGAGGTCCGCGCAGACTACCGCGCCCTCATGAGCCTCCTGCGCGATCTTCAGAAGATTGGAGACGCCTTGAAGGGGGACGCGTCATGAGCATCGACTTTGCCACAGCCCCTCCCCAGGTCCACGATTTTCCAGTCCTCGGCTCCAAGCGACCAGACATCGACTTCGACTGCATCGCGGAGGCCGCCCTGGCCCAGGCCGAGACGCTCCTCGCCAGCTGGTTCCCCGCAGGCCGCCTTGAGGGCCGTGAGTTCGTGGTCGGTGACGTGAACGGCACTCAGGGCAGGTCTCTGTCGGTGAACCTGGACTCCGGCGTCTGGAAGGACTTCGCGACCGGGGAGGGCGGCTCCGACCTTATCAGCTTGCTGGCCGCCCGCCTGGGCGTCCGTAATGGCGAAGCCGCCAGGGAGCTGGCCCTGGAGTTGGGAGTCTCGTGTGCCAGCTCTGACGCTAGCGTCAGAAGAAAAAATTCTAGGCCCATCCCGAAGGGTTCCATCCAGGCCCAGAAGCCCGAGCACCCGAAAACCCCTCCCGTGGACCGGCACCCGCGGCTCGGCACCCCGTCCATGACCTGGGCCTACCACGATGCCAGCGGCCAGCTCGTCGGAGCGGTCTGCCGGTTCGACGGCCCCCAGGGCAAGGAGATCCGCCCCCAGGTCTACGAGCCCGGCAAGGGCTGGGTCTGGAAAAGCATGCCGACGCTGCGACCTCTGTACCAGCTCCCGCAGCTCTTGCAGGCCCCGGACAAGCCCGTGCTCCTGGTGGAAGGCGAGAAGGCCGCCGACGCCGCCCAGCGGCTCCTGGGCGAGGCCTGGGCCGTGACCACCTGGCCGCATGGAGCGCAATCCATCGGCAAGGCCGACTTCTCCCCCCTGGTCGGTCGTCGTGTCACGGTCTGGCCCGATCACGACAAACCCGGGTTCGAGGCCGCCCTCAAGCTGGCCGGGATCCTCGAGCAGGTCGGAGTCCGGGAGCTGGCCTTCGCCATCCCCCACGCCTTCATAGATCAGGGATGGGACGCCGCCGACCTGGAAGCCGAAGGCGCAGAGATCACCGCCAGTGTCCATTGGGACGCCGGGCTGGGGGATCTGCGCCGGGCGGCCAGGGACCGGTTCCAGATCGAGGTGCCGGAGGCACCCGCGCCCTCCGCGCCTCGCTTCGAACTGCTCGACGTGGGCTCCATGCTCTCCCGGCCGCCGGAGCCCATCCGCTGGCTGCTCAAGGACAGCTTGCCCCTGGGGCAGGTCGGCCTGCTGGCCGCCCAGGGCGGCACGGGCAAGTCCATGCTCCTGCTCCAGCTTGCCCTGGCCGTGGCCAGTTCGTCCCTGCCGAGCCCGGTGAAAGGGATCTTCGACGTGGCCGAGCACGGGCCGGTCCTGGCCGTGTTCGCCGAGGACAACGAAAGGATGCTACGCGGCCGCCTCTGGGACGCCTATGGGCGTTTCCAGGAGCCGGGCCAGGGCGAGGGCATCGTGCCCGCCCCCAGGGCCAGCGAGGGACAACTCCGCAAGGGCCTCAATCTCATCGCGGGGGCCGGTCTGGACCTGCGCCTCGTCCACGAGGAACTGGGGCGGCGAGACGCATCCCAGGTCTTCAAGGACCTCCTGGACCTGGCGGCCAGCATCGCAGGTCTGAAACTCATCGTGCTCGACCCCCTAGCGAGGCTCTTCTCCGGTCAGGAGAATGACAACTCCCAGGCCACGCACTTCTGCGCCCTGGTGGAACTGCTGGCCCGGGAGACCGGGGCGGCCGTGATTCTGGCTCACCATACCAGCAAGGCCAGCGGCTCCGACAAGTCCAAACCCGAGGAGCGTCTCCACCAGGGCGCGGCCCGAGGCGCTTCCGGGTTCGTGGACGCCGCCCGCTGGGTCTTGTCCATGACCAGCCTGACCCAGGCCGAATCCCGCAGCCGTTTCAAGGACTACGCCTCGGCCCACGGGCACGTCGCCTGGAAGCTGACGAAGTGCAACTGGGGCCCGCCCGGCAGGATCGAATTCCTGCGCCGCACCGAGAGCGGGATCCTGGTCCCGGCCAAGGTCGATCAAGTCGCCGCCGAGCAGATCCTCGAGGCCGTGGTCGAACTGCTCCGGGAATACGGGCGCATGACGCTGCGGAACCTGACCCGAGACCACCTGCACCGGGTCAAGGACCGGGTCGAGGGGACCACCAGGGCGAGGATCGAGGAAGCGGTCCAGGTCGGCCTCCAGGACGGAGTCCTGGAGGAGGTCACCGAGATCAATCAGAGCGGCAGGGAGACCACCTACCTGACCTGTCTGGAACCGGCAGACATACCGGCAGGGGCCAAACCGGCCAAAGCGGCCAAGACGGAGCTGCCGGTTTGCAAGTAGCTGTAATAACATAATCCGCCAAAAGCGGCGGGCCGAAATACCGGCGGGGCGTTTCTGCCGGTTTGCAAGTGGTTGAAATCATGGAACCGGCCAAACCGGCGGAACCGGCCCCCTACGGGGGGATACTCCCCCGCCGGTATGGCGGGGAGTCACCCCCAAATCCGTGGGGTCGCCACGACCCCACGAAAGGAGATTTTGAGATGGACAAGCGAGATCTGATTTACGGCCTTGAAGGTGTTCAGCAAGAAATCCTCTCCCTGGAGGCCCGGGTACACTTCCTGGCCGGTGCGGCCGAGAAGCCGCTGGCCGACCCCAAGGACGCCGAAGGCCTGTTCTGCTGCCTGGAGGACCTGGCCGGGACGGCCCGGGGCATCGCTCGGCATTTGGGCCGGATGGCCTCCACCCTGGAGGAGCCCGCATGATCGCCGCGCCGCGCAAACGCATCCGCAAGGACCGGGCCCGGCAGCTCATCCTCGAGCACTACGGAGACCCGGCCAACGCCCTGGAGCCCAGGAAGCATTGGGGCCAATTGATCGGCCACGGTGCCCGTGGCAGCTTGTGGGGTCTGTTCGATCCCCAGGAGCTGGACGCCCTCGAGGAGGAGATCCTGGCCATGCGCCGGGAGCGCCTGGCGGCCGACCTGGGCCGCGTGGACGCGGCCCTGTTCAAGCGGGCCGCCGAGGGAGACGTGGCCGCCGTGCGGCTGGTGTACGAGCGCTTCGAAGGCTGGAAGCCCGGGCAGCGGCTCGAGATCCACCAGGGCGGCAAGGCCAAAAGCCTTTCGGTCATGACCGACGAGGAACTCAACAGTGAACTGATATTCGTCCTGGCCTCTATGGGTATCCTGGTTGCCCGCGACGGCCGGGGCGGCGGAAACAAAGGAGACGATGATGATTGACATGACCCCTGAGGATTTTCTGTCCCACGTTCGAGGCAATGACCAGGACTTCGGCAACCGGCCCGATGGTCACGATCGATCCAATGCCATGCCGGGGTCGGCCTACGACCAGGCCCTGGACGGCTTGAACGAGGCCCTCGCCAAGGCCCGCGCAGGAGACCACGACACCGAGGAGCCGGAGCCACGGCGACCGATCCAGGACCTGCCCGTCCGGGAGCCCGGCGCGTACAAGCTCGACCTTCCGGATCTGGTGGACCCCAACGACCCGAAGCTCGGCTGGTTCAAGCGCCAGGCTGCGGAGATGGGGCTGTCCAACAAGACGGCCCAGAACATCCTCGACCGATACCTGAAGGGTCAGGGTGAAGAGTACGAGCGGGCGAAGCAGGACTTCAACAAACAGCTTTCGCCCGAATGGGGCCAGAACTTCGACCGCAACGTCCGGGACTGCAACCGGGCCATCACCCTGACCGACCAGGCCATATCGGAACGGTTCGGCTCCAAGCTCAAGGGCGGCTTCACGCGCTGGGTGAAGTCGCATCCGGCAGTGGGATCCTCCCCCTGGTTCGCAAGGCTGATGCTGATGATCAGCGACAACACGAGGTGACGTGATGCTGTTTAACCTGTTTCAGTCAATGCAGAGGCAGGCCCAAGCCCAAATCGAGATGGCCAAGCCCGAACGATTCCTGCCCAAGGTCCTGGGGCCTGACGGGAAGCCTGGTACCATCGAGGAGGTCTTCAAACGGGCCTTCAGTTTCAACCGAAAAGTTCGCGCCCGGTCCGGGGGCGGAACCCAACCTTTTGACTTCAGGAGGCCGCTGCCGTGAGCCTGAACAAGAAGTACGAGACGAGTGAGGTCCTGCTCCAGCGCCTTCAGGAGAAGGTCTCAGGGTATTCGCGTCAGAGGTCTCGGGTCACCCGGGAACTGGCCGAAGCCAGGAACGCGCTCCACTTGATCAACGAGGAGTATCGCGCCGTCGTCACGGACGGCAAGGACGACCGGGAGGCCTTGCTGTTTGCCGAGATGATGGACGCCAAGAACAAGGTCAGGGAGGCCGAGCTGAAGTTGTCCGCATTCCACAAGTCGGACGCCGAGTACATCGCCGAGCTGCGCGAGACCGAGGGCGAGCACCGGGATGTTGCCCGCGCCCTGGACGAGGCCGCCAGCCTGGAGATGGAGCGCGAGGTGATCGAGCCGGTCATCGCACTTCAGCGGGAGTTCGAGGTGGCCACGGAACGGCTCAAGGATATCTCGGCCGAGGTGGGCCGTCTGGCCCAACAGGGTACCGAACTCTCATCACGGATCCGTTTCGCCCGTAACTGGCTACCCAGGGAGGAAGCACTGTCCTATGCTCCCAGGGCTGAGGGCTACCCCCCGCCCGAGACCTTCAAGGTCAAGCTGGACGCCCAGCACTGGATCCAGATGGAGAAGCCCGGCGTCTACGGAATCCGACCCCATCCGGTCCTGGATCCCGGGAAGTCCCAACACGTTACCAAGGAGCCCGAGGTGGTGGAGAGCCTGTTCTGCTGACCTCCGCTCCTTGGGACAAGGCCGCCGCCTCGGTTCGCGTTACCACCGAGGCGGCGGCCTCTTTTTCCTGAAGGCCACTCTACCGTTCCCGGGAGTGCCTGTTTTACGAAGCAACCCTGACGCTAACGCCAGTGCTATTCATTTTCGGGCGCAGGATGATCCGTAGGTCATCCTTGGCCCCTCCGATTTTTTCTCTGGCGTTGGGGTCGTGCTCGTCATTGTGTCAGCGTGTCCTGGGTCATCTTCCGGGCCCGCAGGTCCGGGTCCTTGTTCTCAAGAGGCTTCCCGGCCAGAAACATGACCGGCACGTTCTCCTTGTACCAGGGATGCTTCTTGCCGAGCGGGCGGACGTCGCTGGTGGCCATCAGCTTTCGAAGCCCCATGGCGGTGAAGCTGCGGATCACGCCGCCGCCGGAGACTACCAGGATCCTGTCATCCTTCGGGTCGTAGGAATCGTGGGGCTTACTCATCGGTGTCGCCCTCTTGGTCGGGGCTCTCCGTACCGGGCCGCAATTTCAGGACCGCTTCCCGGACGGAAGGCGCGAGAGCGTCGTCCATACCCTGGGACGGATTCGTCCTGGAGGAGGACTCGCTCTCCTGCTTCGGCTCGGTCGAGGGCTTCTCCGAGGAGCCGGGTCGCTTCGCTCCGAAGATGATCCGCCCTGCGAGAGGATGATCCTTGTCGATCACCTTGTTCGTGTGAATCACTGGCATGACCGTATTCCTCCTTCGCCTCCGCTCCAGACAAAGAAACCCCGCGCCAGGGCGGGGTCCGCTGGGCGCTTTAGCAGTTGAGCTTAAGGTGCGCCGCAAGCTGACGATCAAATCGCGCACCGGATAATATCAACTCTAGCCCAATTAACGACTCAAAGCAACCCAAATTTATGTCTTCATAATGCCCGGCTTTGAATTGTTTATAGAACGATATGTCAATTACTAACGAGCTTGTGTTCACTTTGTTGCATCACTTCGATACCATCTCTCGTGTAATACATTGCGCCTCTTCAATTTGCGAAGGTGTCATGCTCTTCTGGATAGAATCTCTTAAGTTTATAGCAATTTCTAATCCACGTGATGCAGCAAGATTTAACCACACATATGCCATTACATCATCTTTTGGAATTCCCTTTCCTTCAAGATATGTTAAACCCACTAAAAATTCTCCGTCTGCATTTCCCGTATTTGCTGATTTCAAAGCCCATTTATATCCACTCTCGTAGTCTTGTATAGATTTGTTATTTGATAAAAAAAGCGCTGATAATTTGAGATATGAATCTTCGTATCCTTGATTTGCTGCCATAAGGTGCCACTTTACAGATTCTGATAAATCAACATTAACAATTTCACCTTTTGCGTAGCAAACTCCTAAATTGTGTTGAGCTACTGGGTTTCCTTTAATTGCTGCCGCTTTATACCATTTGATACTCTCTATGCTAGCATTTTGTATTTTTGGATTCTCGCTATATAAAATAGCCAATAGCAGTTGTGCCTCCTCTATCCCACTTTCTGCAGCAGGAATAAGCCAATATATTGCTTCTTGATCGTTTTTCTTAACAACGTCACCAAGCGCATATGCTTTTCCCAAATAATATTGTGAAACTGGAAATCCTAGATTTGCAGATTTTATAAGAAGCTCAATTGAATATTCTTTGTTTTGATTTACACCAATTCCATTGTAATAAAATCCTGAAAGCATAAGTAATGAATATGGATCGTTATTTAATGAAGCCTTAGTATACCATTGTGCTGAATATGATTCGTTTTTATCAACTAATTCACCATTGAAATACATATCACCGAGGCGCACCTGAGCTTCTGTATCACCTTTTTCAGCTTTTTTTATTAAGTCATCTAAAATCAAATTATTTTGTGTCTGGGCCCAAGAAAAGGTGCCGAAAAAGAATATTAATAACATTAATATCAGTTTACTACGCATATATACTCCGATGAAATTAACTCTATATCAATGTTTCGATTCTGCTAGTGATGCTTCCGCCACTCCCACGGCGCCACCTGGTTACCTTCCGACCAGAGGCCTACACCAGCACCCCTGGCCTCTTCTTGGAATCGTTCCCAGTCCTCACAGACGGGCAGCTTGCAGTATCTAGTGTATACCCAAGCCAAGCCAGCCTGGATTAGCTCAGGGGCCACCTCCACGCCATCCACGAAGACCCTGGCCACAGTCCTGCCGTAGCGGTCCACGTCCAGGGCATCCACTTCGACCAGTCGGTCGTAGGCGAGTTCGGATAGTTTCTGCTTTGCCCTGGTGCCCCAGGGCTGACCCTTCTCGGGCGTGTCGATGCCGTAAAGACGGATCTTGACTTGGTCGTGCCCATCCTTGAGTACTGTCAGCGTGTCGCCGTCCGTGATCCCGACGACCTGGCCTTGCCAGGCAAAGGCCAGGGTTGGGAGAAAAGATAAGATAAGAAAAAGGCAAGCGGCAGGTCTACAGATCATCATGGTCTCTTTGCCTACCTGTCTATACGGATCAAGCGTAAAGTGCTAGTCTCTGATCATGAAATTCGAAGACCTCATCGACTTCATCCGAAGCCGGATGGGCATGAGCCAAATCTACCAACCCTTGTTGATTCGGTCCCTGGTCGAGGCCGGCGGAACCCCCAACCCTAGAGGAGGAGCTCGTGGGGTCGTCCCGGACAAGATGAACTATTAGCATTTAGCACTGGCGGAGGCTTTATGAAATATTGGTGGGTTAACCAAAACCAGACTTATCGCCAAGAGATTGCTGGCGGATATATGTGGTCGCCAAAAAGGAAAAGCGACGGATCACGAAACCAGTATTATGAAAATATGCGACATACCAATGTTGGCGATATCGTCTTTTCCTATTATAATCAACAGATACAAAATCTTGGAATAGTCGTAGACACTGCGGAGTCCGCTCCAAAGCCGGACTCTTTTGGATCGACGGGAGAATACTGGGGTCATGTCGGTTGGATGGTACCAGTTGTATGGCATCGGGCTCCGGTACCTTATCGGCCTAAAGATCGAATTGAGAAAATTCGGCCATACCTGCCCGAGCGCTACTCCCCATTACGTCCAAACGGGGATGGTCTCCAAAATTTGTACCTAACGGCTATTTCTGATTCCTTGGCCGAAGTGCTGCTAGAGCCCTTTGGCGACTGGGGGCAGGAGATAGTCCGTGCTGCAGTTGACCAGCCGATGGACACTACTCTGATCGCTGATCTCGAAGACCAGATTCAAAATAGCATACGCAATAACACGAGTATCGATTCGACAGAAAAGGACGCCTTAATCAAAGCTCGCCTTGGCCAAGGTAAATTCCGCCAAAATCTTGAATCAATTGAGCGCAGCTGCCGGCTAACCGGAGTTACTAATCGAGCCTTGCTAAGGGCTAGTCATATTAAGCCCTGGCGTTCATGTGAAAGTAATGCCGAGCGAATAGATGGCTACAATGGCTTACTCCTCACCCCTAACGCAGACCACCTATTTGACAAGGGTTGGATAAGTTTCCTCGACGATGGACAAATGCTAATTTCAAAAACAATTGATCCGGAGGAGTTGAGGAAAATGGGCATTGAAGTTTCTCATCCGCCCAACGTCGGCCCGTTTTCTTCCGAACAAGCAGCATACTTGGCATACCATCGCGAGAATATTTTTCGCAAAGACCAATAAGGTTCCCCCCTGATGGACCCCATCGACGTCGTCGCAGGAATCGTTTTAAACAATGGTAGGATCTTGCTCGCTAGGCGTAAGCCGGGTTCTCATCTTGAAGGGCTATGGGAATTTCCTGGCGGCAAGGTTGAAGTTGGAGAAAGCCCTGAGGAGGGCCTCGTCCGCGAACTGAGAGAAGAGTTGTCGATATCAACCAAAACCGGAAAGTTCATAGCGGAAAGTTTGTTCGACTATGGCTCAAAAAAAATACGACTTTTAGGGTACTTGTCTGAATATCTTGGCGGTGAATTCGTTCTTGATAGCCATGATAGAGTTGTCTGGGCTAAAGCAGAAGAACTCGGGCAGTATGAGATGGCGCCAGCTGACTATCCAATATTGGAGGCCTTCCTTTCTTTAGATAGAAGGTGAATAGGCTGGCTTTGATCTGCCTCCCCAAAAACCGGCCTACATTGAATGTTAGAGGGGGCCAGGCACGGCTCGGTCTGGCAAGGTTAGTTAGTTGAGGCTCCCTTCGGGGGGCTCTTTCGGTTTCATGGATGGCCCACCACCGTGGTCACCACCACCGCGACCAGGGTGGATAGGTGCATCGGCGGGTAGGGGGTGGAGGTGGTGGTAATCAAAAAAAGTGGTGGGAAAGTGGTGGTCCGTTGACTACCCCACGAATAAGCCCTTGCGCACAGCCTTTAAAGAACTGCTCGCAAGGGCTTTTAATCATTCTGGTACCGAGGGAGAGACTCGAACTCTCAAGGGCTTGCGCCCGGCGGATTTTGAGTCCGCTGCGTCTACCAATTCCGCCACCCCGGCTCAAGGGGTCAATACATACGGATAACCGTCCGCGGATGTCAACAATTCCCTGTCCGCAACCCCGGGCAGGCCGCGGTCAGCGCGCCGGGCCGCGACCCGGGCCGCGACCCGGGTCGGGCAGGCCGAACTCCAGGCACAGGAAATGGGCAATGCGCCAGGCGAGGTCCTCGTAAAACTCCACCGGAATCTCCTTGAGGCCCCGGGCCTCGTACAAAAACTCCCGGGCGCTGACGTAGAACAGCAGCTGGGACCAGATGAACACCAGCCAGAAGCCCTTGTCCGCGTGCTCGTACGTGACGCCCACCCTGTCCAGAAACTCCAGGAACGGAACCTCGAAGTGGTCGAACACCTCGAGCAGGGCCCGCTGGAGCAGGTGGTCGTGGCGGAACAGGGCCTGGCAGATCAGGTCCGTATAGTCCGCGCCCCGGGTCTGGGACAGGTGCATGGCCAGGCCGCGGATCACGGCGTGCAGGGCGTCGGCCACCTGCTGGGGATCCTGAACGTCGATGCCCCGGCAGGGCTCGAACATCTCCTCGTAGTCGATGCCCGAGAGGATGGCCTCGCTGGCGGCCAGGCTGTAGAGCTCGGCCTTGGAGCCGAAGTGGTAGGAGATGGTGGGCAGGGCCACGCCCGACTGCTTGGCGATCTCGCGCAGGCCCACGCCCTCGCGGCCCTGGCGCGCGAACAACGCGGTGGCCGCCTCCAAAATCCTGGTCCGGGTCCTGTCTCCGTCGCTTCGCTTCTTTTTCATGGCCGGCCCCCTACTTTATAGGTCTGTTCAGGAACCTACATCAACCCGGCGGAAAAGAGAATCCGGACCGCTTGCCTCCCGCCCGCCTAACTGCTAGCACCTCTTTCGCACCTTCAACCCAGTGAGTACGCCATGGTCTTTCCCTTAGGCTCCGTGGTCAACGCCCTGGCCATCGTGGCCGGGTCCACGGTGGGCATGATCCTCCACAACCGCTTCCCGGACCGCTACAAGATCACGGTCTTCCAGGGCCTGGGCCTGTGCGTGATTCTCATCGGCCTGGACATGGCCCTCAAGGTCCAGGACATATTGGTCCTGATCTTCTCCATCGTCATCGGCGGCATCCTGGGCGAACTCCTGCTGCTGGAGCCCTTTTTCGACTCCCTGGGCGGCCGGCTCAAGGCCCTGGTGCGCTCCAAGAACGACCGCTTCACCGAGGGGCTGGTCAGCGCGTCGCTCATCTTCTGCATCGGGGCCATGGCCATCGTGGGCGCGCTCACCGAGGGGCTGACCGGCGACCCGACAATTATCTACACCAAGTCCATGCTGGACGGGTTCGCGGCCATCCCCCTGGCCGCCACCTACGGCCTGGGCGTGCTCTTCTCCTGCATCCCCGTGCTCATCTACCAGGGCCTGATCACCGTGTTCGCGGGCACCTTCCAGGGCTATTTCACGGACCTGCTCATCGCCCAGCTCTCGGCCACGGGCGGCGTGCTCATCCTGGGCATCGGCATCACTTTGCTGGACATCAAGAAGATCCGCCTGGCCAGCCTGCTCCCGGCCCTGGCGGTGGTGGTGGTGTTGACGCTTGTCTTTGGTTGACCGCTAGAATTCCCAGCGCAGGGTGGCCGCGAGGCCGTGGGACTCGGTGTTGTCGCTGAATTCCCCGTCATAGGCCACGGTCAGGGCCAAGGGCATTTCAGGTGTCGCACCGGCCAGGGTCAGGCCCAGCTCCGTGGTCAGCCGGTCGTCGTCGTTCTCCGTGGTCACCCGGGCCGAGGTTCCGCCCAGGTATTGGCGCACGGTGACGTCGTTGCCGCCCAGGTCGCGGCTGTAGCCCAGGCCCGCGTACGGGGTGATGGTGGTGTTCCCGGCCTGGAAGGCGCGGGCCGCGCGCAGGCCCAGGCTGCCTTCCCAAAAGGTCTGGTCGAAATCGTCGTAGCGCACCGCGTTCACCGCCCCGTATTCCTCAAAAGCCTCGCGGTCCACGTAGGTGGTGGTGAGCCCGATGCGGGGCGTGATCTCCCAGCTCTCAGCCGGAACCCAGACATAGGCCACCTGGATCTGGTTGGCGAGCAGCCAGCTGGTGTAGTCCGCCCGGGCGATCTGGCCCAGGCCCGCGTTGCGCGAACTGTCGTGCTCCACCCGGCCGACGCTGAGTACGTCGGTGATGCGCCAAGGGCCGGGGCCCCAGCCGACGTACGCGCCCAGGGTGGCCATGTCCTGGTCCTCGCTGTCGCTCTCCACAAAACTCGAACCCGTGAATTCGAGCTTGGTGGATCCGTATCCCCCCATGATCCCGAGGAGCAGGTCCGGGGCCAGGCGATAGTCCAGCCCGGCCTCGAATCCGGCCATGTTCCAGTCGTAGCCGATGGCGCTTCCGGCGTCGCGCGAACCCGTGCCGTACATGGGCTGGAGGTATAGGCCCCAGCGGGTTTCCTCCTCCCGGGGGGCCAGGAGCCCGTCCAGGGAGCCGGCCGAGGCCACCAGGATCTCGCGGTCCTGGGAGTCGTCCGCCTGGGCCAGCAGGGTCAGGCTCCGGGACGAGGCCACGGACGAGAAGCCTTGGGCGGAAACCAGGGTGGAGGACAGGCCCATGGAGGGCGCGTCCCATTGCGGTGTGAAGGCCGAGGTCACCGACACCGCGTTGGCTCCGTAGGCCACGTCCACTGAGAAGTTGGGGTTGCTGCTGGAGAACGAGACGAAGGTTCCGGCCACGCCGCCCCCGGCGGTGAGCACGTCGTAGGACGCGCCCAGGGAGGCCGAGGAGACGTCCACCTCCAGGTTGCCGTTCAGGACGGCCACACCCGTGAAGGCGAGAGGGACGGCGCTCCCGTCCACGTACAGGGAAAGCGTGGTTCCGGCGCTCTGCACGTAGCCGCCAGGGGTCAGGGCCACTCCGGGCGAAACGGCCAGGGTGCCGCCCTGCAGCCACACATCCCCGCTATTGCCGGTGAAGCTCCGGTCAAAGGTCCAGGTTCCGTCGCCGGTCTTGTAAAAAACCAGCCCAGGTGCCGGTGATGTCGAAGTCCACGCTGCCGGAGCCGTCCAGGTAAAGATGGCTCGGGAACCCGGCGACGCCGTATACGTCTCCGGCCAGGATGCGCGTGCCGGTCTGCAGATGGACGGATCCGTTGATGACTTGAACGGCGTGGGAGCCCGAGCCCGTGGCGGAAATGGTCCCGGAATTGTATGCCGTGGCGCCGCCGCCGTGTACCCTAATGCCTATGCCGTCTGGCCCAGAGGCGGTGATGGAGCCCGAATTGTACACCGAGCCGGATAAGGCCATGATGCCGCAGCCTTCCTGTCCCGAAACGGTGATGGAGCCGGTATTGGTCGCAGAGCCTGTCCCGGCGTAATTTATTCCATGGCCTCTGAGGCCCGAGGTGGTGATGGAGCCGGAGTTGGCGATCCTGCTGTCCTCTGTGCCGTCAATGCCGAAGGCGTCTTGCCCCGAGGTGGTGAGGGAGCCGGACGCGGCGTTGGTGCTGGTCTCTCCGAGCCCGGAGGACATGGCGTGCTCAAGGATTCCGGTGGTCGTGACCGAGCCGTAATTGGTCCAGTTCCCGTTTAGGGTGGTGGCCACGTCGTCGTAGTTGTCCGCGGCCAGGGCGGGAACGCACAGGAACGCCCAACAGAACAACTGTCCAGCCGCCAGTAGAAACATTCGGCCCGCTGCGGTCCGCATATGGTATTCTCCCACGCCCCTCGGAACGGCCCCTTTGGCAAGGCCGCCCGCTAATATCGACTTTACGTAAAAGTTTAGTTTGTACAGGTGGCTATATGTAACTTCACAAAAATAAAAAAAGCAATTAGAAACCGCCCGACCCCTTTTTCATCGTCCCGGCCCAGGTCCCGGTCCCGATTGCGGCCCTGACGGTGGTGTCGGCGTTCATCTTGGGGTACAATGGGGCCATGCGCATCCACGACGCCGCCGCCACCGACAAACTGCTGCCCTACCCCGAACTGGCCGACGCCATCGCGAACGTGCTGCGCGCCCGCAAGGCCGGGCTGGCCAAGGCGCCCAGGCGGCTGCACGTGTCCCTGCCCTCGGGCGGCGTGCTCCTGCTCATGCCCGCCCACGACGACACCCTGGCCATCACCAAGCTGGCCACGGTCCACCCCCACAACCCGGACGAAGGGCTGCCCACCATCCAGGGCGAGGTGGTGGTCATGGACGCCCACACCGGGGAGCGCCTCGGCATCCTGGACGGACCGGCCCTGACCGCCCGGCGCACCGCGGCCCTCAGCCTGCTGGCCGCCCGGCTCCTGGCACCGCGCCTGGACCCAGACCGTGAAGGCCCCGAGGCCGGGCCCGGCCCCCTGCTCATGGTCGGCGCGGGCGTCCAGGCCAAGGGGCATCTGGAGGCCTTTCAGGAAGGCCTCGGCGTTCAGGAGGTCTTTCTCTGTTCCAAGGGCGGGGCGAGCGCGGGGCGGCTGGCCGACCACGCCCGCGAACGGGGCATGGAGGCCACGGTCATCGCGCGGCCCGAGGAAGTCCTGGACCAGGTGTCCCTGATCGTCACGGTGACCACGAGCAAGGAGCCCGTGCTGCCGCCCAGGATTCTGGAGACGGCCCGGCCGGACCTGTTCGTGGCCGGGGTGGGCTCGTTCCAGCCCGAGGTGGCCGAACTGCCCGAGGAGCTGATTCGCGGGGCCAGGCTGTATGCGGACATGGCCGAGGAGGCCGTGGTCGAGAGCGGCGACCTCATGGGCCGCGTCAGCGTGGACAGGGTCACGCCCCTGGAGGACGTGCTGGACGGACCCAGGCCCGAGGCCGGGCCGGTGGTGTTCAAGTGCGTGGGCCACGCCCTGTTCGACCTGGCCGCGGCCCGGCTGGCGTTCGCGGGCCAAGCCACGGGCAGGCTGTCCGTGAGCTGATCCCTACATCACGTGGTTGTTGGCGTAGTCGTCCAAATCCTCGTAAATCTGCTGCACCACGTCCACCGGCACCTCGGCCGCTTCCATGATGCCCGCGATGTACCCGCGCTCGAAGCGCGACGCCCATTCCTTTTTGGACAGCTCCTCCCAGGCCCCGTAGCCCGGCATCTCGATGAAGGGCACGGTCTTCTGGCTGAGCTGGACCTCGAAGGCCTCGTACCGCCGGGGATCGTCCAGGGTCTCGGCCGGGATGGAGGCGTGGGCGTCCGAGGCCTGGACCGACATGCTGAACATGCCCTGGACGTTGATCTCCTTGAAGGTGCGGCCCCATTTCTCGTGGCGCACCTCCTCCTTGAGCAGGTCGCGAAAATCCGTCGCCATTTTTTACCCTCTCCTAACCCGTTGATTTAAAGATTGAAATTCTTCTTCCAGGCCGTTCAAAAACCGCCAGGGCAAGGCGCAAGAAAAGTTCAAGGCCGACGCGTACTCTTCCGTACGCGAGGATTTGAACTTTTTGAAGCAACGCAGCCATCGCGGGAATTTCAACGGCCTATGGGATCGTGTCGATCGAAGCGTACTTGGGCTCGTGCAAACAAAGGAGGATGTCGGCCATGTCCCGCACCTTGAGCATGGTGTCGTAGGCCTGCTTGGGGCCCAGGTTGGTGCCCGGAGGAATGACCTCCATCTCCATGCCCCGGATGGCGGGCGGGGGATTGAAGTTCTCCTCGATGACGCAGAAGCCCGTGATGATCGCCTTGCCCTTTTCCGTGTCCACCACGATGGACATGCCGCCCTCGGTGTGGATGGGCGTGTGCATCATGGTGATGCCGGGCACGATCTCGGTGTCCTTGGTCAGGGGCCGGACCTGGCCGCGCTCCTCGGGCTCCTCCATCCAGTCCTCCAGGTAGCGGTAGTCCAGGGGATGGGGGTTGTGCATGGACTCCAGTTCCTTCTCGTGCGCGTAGATGACCGCGTTCTCGCACAGGGAGTCGTTCTCGCAGTGGTCGTTGTGCAGGTGGGTGTGCAGGATGATGTCCACGTCCGCAGGCTTGAGCCCGTGCCTGGCCAGGGCCTCCTCGAACCCGTAGACCTTGCCGCCGATGGCCTGCTGCCGGTCCTCGCTGTCCAGGGGGCGCATCTCGCCCGTGTCCACGACGACCACCGGCGCGTCCGGCTCGCTCCCCTCCAGATACCAGCCGTATATGGGCACGACGAGCGGGGTGCCGTTGTCGTGCTGGTAGGTCATCATGCTCTTGTCGAATGCCCGGGTGCTGAGCACCATGGGGTGGATCTTCCAGGTCATGTCGTCCGTCCTTGTTTGCCGCAAACTACTTCGATTTCTCCCGCCTGTCTCTGATAAGGCCCGGGCGCGAAAAATCAAGAACGCTCCCCGCCCTTCTTGAGCAACCCCACCAGGAACACGCCGGCCAGGACCGCGCCGGCGATGATGAAGAAGCCCAGGTGGAAGAGCCCCCGGTCCCCGAGCACGCCCACGAAAAAGGGCATGGCCCCGATGCCCGTGAACACGGCCATGGGGATGATCAGGGACACGGCCGTGCTGCGTTCCTCCGGGCCGAACAGGGCGGACAGGGCCGCGAAACCGGGCGGGAAGAACATGACCGCGAACATGGGCTGGATCACCACCAGCACGGCCAGGGTCGTGCCCGAGGCCAGGCCCAGCCCGGCCAGGGCCAGGGCGTTGAGCCCGAACACGGCCGCAATCATGGGCTTCACCCCGATGCGGTCGCCCAGCCAGCCCGACAAAAACGGCAGGAAGAAGGCCCCC
This sequence comes from Desulfovibrionaceae bacterium, assembly GCA_963666895.2. GTDB lineage: Bacteria > Desulfobacterota > Desulfovibrionia > Desulfovibrionales > Desulfovibrionaceae. The sequence goes on from CAXXNS010000010.1 coordinate 68,670, forward strand.
ACCCGCGAGGCGGCCAGGAGCTGGTTGACCTCGGGCCTGGCCCAGCCCAGGTCCACCAGGTACAGGGGAAGCATGGAATAGGGCATGAAGCTGCCGCCCACGCCCAGGGCGAAGAACAGGGCCAGCAGCCAGAACATGCCGCGCCGGGTCAGGCCGCGCACCACCCTGGGGCTGGGCGGGCGGCCCTTGTCCCGGGTGGTGTTGCCCAGGAGCAGGAAGGCCACGGCGATGACCACCTGGGCCGCCCCGAGCACCAGCAGGGCCTGGCGCCAGCCGGTCCAGGCCAGGGCCGCCTCGGCAAACAGGGGGGCCAGGACGTAGCTGCCGTTGGGAGCGGCCTCATGCACGGCCACGGCCTTGCCCCAGTCCTCGCGGCGCACCAGGGTGGTGATGGAGGCGATGCCCGAGGGCAGGTAGGTTCCGGCCGTGACGCCCAGGCCGAACAGGGCCGTGCGGAACCAGGCCGGGTCCTCGGCCAGGGAGGTGAACACCACCATCAGGCCCAGGCCCAGGGATGAGAACACGATGGTCCGGCGGTGGCCCAGCCGGGAGGAGATGAACCCGGACAGGACCAGCCCGATGGCGTTGCCCAGGGCGGCGATGAGAAACAGGGCCCCGGACTGGCCGTGATTCAGGCCCAGGTCCGCCTCCACCACGGGCAGCAGCGGGGCCAGCGCGATGCGCGAAAGAAAATTCAAAAAAAAGACGCTCGCCAGCAGGGTCAGGAGCGGCAGGGCCGGAAAGAAGGCGAGCGATGTTTGCTGTTTCATGGCATGCGGGGGTTCGTGGGGTGATACCCTCTCCCCGTCCTGGCGGCAAGCCCGCAACCAAGGTAAATTGTTCCTGCTTCTTGACCTGGGAACAGGCAGACAGTAGACATGTAGTATATGGCGACCCAGGTCGCGCCGGACGGGCGGGAATTCTGCGCGTACGCAGGTCGAGGATCCATAGCCGCTGATCCGACAGTGCAAGGAGCGAACAATGGACGTGGAACTGGCGAAGCCCTTTATCAAAGCCGTGGCCGACATCCTGCAAACCATGGCTTTTATTCAGCCCAGGGCGGGCAAGCCCTTTGTCAAAAAGAACAGCGTGGCCAGCGGTGACATCACCGGCCTTGTCGGGCTCACCGGCGACGGCAAGAGAGGTAGCGTGTCCGTTTCCTTTTCCAAGCCATGCGCCGTGGCCATCGTGCGCAACATGCTCGGCGACGAGGTCCAGGACATCGTCCAGGACGTGAAGGACGCGGTGGGCGAGATCGTCAACATGGTCTCCGGGCAGGCCAGAGCCGGCCTGGCCCAGAAGGGCCTCGTCTTCCAGGGCTCCACCCCGACGGTTATCATGGGCGACAACCACACCATCGCCCACATGGCCAAGACGCCCATCATGGCCATTCCCTTCACCACGGATCACGGGGAATTCACTATCGAGTTCTGCTTCGAATAACCCGCTCGACCACGGGGAGATCGGACATGAGCAACCCCACGGCGAATCTGGACGGTTTTCGGGAAAAAGACTTTCTCGAACAAATCACCATCTTGAACGACCTGGCCGAAGCCAAGGACGCCGCGGTCCTGCCCGGGCTGCGCGAGCTTTTCGACAACCCCCTGGGCGACGCCTCCATCGACACCATGGTGGTCAACGCCCTCATGGGCGTCATCGGCAGCAACGAGAAGGTCTGCGTGGAGGGTCTCGAGGATTCGGACCCGTCCTTTTCCCGGCTCTGCATCCGGGCCGCGGGCGAGCACGGCTACCCCTCGGCCGGGCCGATCCTGATCAAGCTGGCCGGGACCGAGACCTCGCCGGACCGATTGCACGAAATCCACGCCGCCCTGGCCCACATCAACGACCCGGCCAGCCTGGACGTGTTCCGCGGTCAGATGGACTCGGACGACCCCCTGGCCCAGGTCCTGGCCATTCAGATGATCGGGCGCTTCCAGGACGCGGAGTCCCAGGAAAAGCTCATGGACCTGGTCCTGGAAAACGCCACGGAGGACCACTACGGGGAGTGCGCCGTGGCCACCTGGAAGGCCGTGGAGGCCTTGGGCGCCATCGGCTCGGACAGGGCTTTGCGATTCCTGGCCGAGCACCTGCACCACCCCAACCCCACGGCCCGGCGCATCATCACCGACACCCTGGTCGGACTGGGCGAGGCGGCCGTGGAGCCGGTTCTGGCGGCCTTTGAGTCCGACGACGTGGACCAGCGCGTGCTCTGCGCCAACGTGCTCGGCTTCCTGGAGAACAAGACCGGAGCCGACGGCCTGCTGGCCGCCTTCGACCGGGGCGAGGCGAACGAACCCAACGTGCGCTACGCCGTGTATGAGGCCCTGGGCCGCATCGGCACCATGAAGGGCATGGTCTGCCTGGTGGACGGGCTCAAGGAGACCGACGAACTGATCCTCATGGCCGTGGTCGGCGGGCTGGAGCGCCACGTCAATTCCGGCGTGGTGGCCGCCCTGCTCAAGGTGCTGACCGTCGGCGACGACCAGGCCAAGGCCGTGGCCAAGGCCATGACCGACAGCCAGGGCGTCACCCTGTTCGCCGCCCTGTACTCCGACCCCAAGGCGGCCGACGCCATGATGACCGCGGTCCACGAATCCAGGGACAGGGAAACCCTGGCCGCATTCCGCGCCGCCCTGGAAGGCCTGGCCGGACAAAAGGAGACTTCGGACCGGGCCAAGGCCCACCTGGACTCCCTGCCCGAGATCGCGGGCGAGGGCCGCGTGGCCCTGGCCGCGGACGACTCCCGGTCCATGCTGGCCCTGCACCGCTCCATCCTGTCCGACATGGGTTTCACCGCCAAGCTAGCCGCGGACGGCCAGGAGGCGCTGGACGGTATCGAGGAGATGGTCCTGGCCGGAAATCTGCCGGAAGTGGTCATCACCGACCTGAACATGCCGGTCATGGACGGGCTGGAACTGGTGCAGAAGCTTCGGGCCATGCCCGAATGCCAGGACCTGCCGGTGGTCATGGTCACCACGGAGTCCGAGAGCTCCCAGCGCGACCTGGCCTCCAAGGCCGGGGTCAACGCCTTCGTCACCAAGCCCTTCAAGCCGGGCGATCTCAAGGAAGCGTTGACCAGCGTACTGGGAGGCTGATCCGGCCTATTGGTCGGCGGCGGGCAGGGCCAGCACCAGCAGGGTGTTTTGGCCGTCCCCGCAATTCACCCAAACCTCTCCGCGGTGCGCCTCGGCCACCCGGCGGACCAGATAGCAGCCCAGCCCCTGGCCGCGCAGCTTGCCGTGGGTGGCGTACTTCTCGAACATGCGGCCGCGCACGGCTTCCGGCACCACGCCCGGGTTGCACACCTTGAACAGCCAGCGCGAGCCGTCCCGTTGGCAGCACAGCCGGACCGTCTCGCCCGGGCCACAGGCTTCCACCGCGTTCTTGACCAGGTTGACGGCCGCGGAACGCAGCAGGCGAGCGTCCCCAAACACCGCTCCCTGGCCCGAGGACGGACAGTCCAGTTCCAGGGACACGGACCGGGACTCGGCCAGATAGTCCATGTCCCGGGCCGCGGAGTTGCAAATCTCGGCCAGGTCCACCACGTCCACTCCGAGCCGGTACTGCCCGGTCTCCAGCAGGTGCAGATCCGCGTGCAGGTCCATGGTCTCCAGCATGACGCGGCCCTGGCGCTCCAACTCGTTGAGCATGCGCAGGGACTCGCCCTGGAATCCCCCCTCCTCCTTGAGCACGTTGACCACGGTGACCGCGGCCTGGGCCGGGGTGCGCAGCTCGTGGCGCAGGATGCGCTCCACGTCGCGGCGCTCCTGCTCCAGGCGCTTGCGGTCGCTCACGTCGCGCATGACCGCGATGTGCACCCGCCGCCCCTGCCAGGTGAAGTGGGTGGTGTTGACCTCCACGGGCAGAACCTGGCCGTTCTTGTGCCGGAAGTAGCGTTCCGCGCTGGTCAGCTCGGAACGGCAGGACTGCCGGGTCAACTCGGGCTCGGTGGACAGATCGGTCAGCCGCTTGCGGATCAATTCGCTGTAGGTGAAGCCGAACAGCCGCTCGGCCGCCCGGTTGGCCTCCAGGATACGGGCGGTCTCGTTCTCCACCAGGAGGATGGCGTCGAATTCCAGCTCGAACAGGATGCGGTACTTTTCCAGGCTCTCGCGCACCTCGGCCTCGGCCCGACGCTGCTCGCCCACGTCGCGGCTGACCCCGACAACGCCCAGGAACCTGTCCTGGCTGTCGTACGCCGGCAGGCTGGTCACTTCCATGAGCGCCAGACGGCCGCCCTTGGCATGGTGCATGAGGTCCGCCCGCCTGGACCTCCGGGACGTTTGGCCCTTGGCATGGGCGTCCTGCAACTCGGCGGTGTAGTCCTCAATAAAAGCCAATGATTCCGGAAGGAACAAGTCTTTCCTGGTCAGGGTCAGCATCTCCTCCTGCGTGTAGCCGAGCAATCGTTCGCAGGTCGGGCTGGCGTATATCAGCTTGTGTTGGCTGTTGGTCAGCCAGACCATGTCCGGCGAGTTTTCGGCCAGCAGGCGGAAGCGTTCCTCGCTCCCCTCCAGGGCCTTGCGCACGGCCTGGTCCTCGGTCACGTCGCGGCCCGCGCCCACGGTGCCGATCATGTTCCCTTCGGCGTCGAAGAACGGGGCCTTGTGCACGTCCAGGGCCAGGTATTGGCCCCGCACCAGGCCGTCCTCCAGGAACCGGCCGGGCTTGCCCGTCTCCTTGACCACGGCGTCGGAGTCCACGCAGACCTCGCCAAAGGTGTGCTGCTGCCCGGCCCGACGCTCGCGCTGGGCGAAATACAGGTCGTCCCGGCCAAGGGGCTCGCTGGTGCCGGCGCACTTGAGCAGCTTGTCGCAGATGGCCTGGTTGGTGAACAGGAACCGGTTGTTCATGTCCTTGGCCCACAGCAGGTCGGGCATGTTGTCGGCCATGCGGCGGAACATCTCGGTCAGCCCGCGGTAGCGCTCCTCGCTCTCGGCCAGGGCCTCCTGGGCCCGGACCCGGCCGGACACGTCCCGCAGGGTGGCCACCACGCCAACGACCTCGCCCGCCTTGCTGCGGCAGGGCGCGTAGGTGATGTCCATGCAGCGGGGAGCCGGACCGGGGAAGTCGATCCATTCGGTGAGGCGCACGGTCTGGCCGCGCAGGACGCGCTCCAGCCGGGGCCGTATGTGGGTCTCGAAGTCGTCGCCCGGCACGATCGCCTTCATGGGCGAGCCCACAACGTCCTTCCGCTTGAGTCCGCGCAGGTCCAGGTAGCGGTCGTTGACGATGCGGTAGACGAACTCCTTGTCCGCGAAAAACATGGCGTCCGGCGACGACTCCACGATCTGGCTCTGAATCTGAAGCCTGTCCTGGACAAGCCTGGTCTCGGTGACGTCCATTCCCAGGATCGACACCCCGGCCACCGAGCCGTCCTCGCCCCGGTAGGGATAGAAGCGCAGGGCCATGCAGATCCGGCCCTTGCTCACGGAATCGACCCAGGCCTCGTACTCCACCCGCTCTCCGGCCAGGGCCCTGTCGAACCATGGCTTGACGTCCTTCTCGAAGTCGTCGCGGTCCACGACCTCGGACAGGTGCCGCCCCACCAACTCGGCGCTCTTCAGGCCGACAAAGTCCTCGTGCGCGTCGTTGGCGGCCAGAAAGACGCAGTTCCTGTCCAGCAGGGCCATGGGCTCCCGGCTGGCGTTGACCATGGCCTCGAAGTGCCGCCTCCCCTCTTCGGCCCGCTTGCTGTCCGTGACCTCGCGGGCGAACTCGGCCACGCCCTGGACCTTGCCCTCGTCGTCCAGCACGGGAAAGGCCCGGATGGACCAGAACTGGCCGTTTTCCTGGGCGCGTTCCACATGCTCGGCCGGACGGCCGGTGACGAAGGACACCTTCACCGGACAGTCGGGACAGGGCTTGTTTCTGCCGTGAAGAATGGAATAGCAGTGCTTGCCCGCCACTTCCTCCTGGGACTGCTTCAAGAAATCGAGATAGGTTCGGTTGCACCAGGTGACCCGCAAGTCCGGGCTGCGGAAATAGACCACCCCGTCGGTGATGGACCCGAGCAACAGGTCCAGCTGGGCCCCGGTTTCCTTGCGCTCTTCCTCGGCGGCCAGCCGCCGTTCCAGCTCATGGGCCACCTCCTGCTCCATCTTCCGTCGGGTGGACAGCAGGTCGGCCTCGAACCGCTTCTGCTCGGTGATGTCCAGGACCACGCCGTACAGGCGCGTCACCTGGCCCTTGTCGTCGGTCTCCACCTCGCCCTGGGCCAGGCCCAGGCGCAGGGTGCCGTTCTTGCGATGGAACCGGAAGGTGCAGGAAAAAGGAAGTTCGCCGCTCCTGTAGCGCCTCCAACTGTCGAGTACGCTGGGCAGGTCCTCGGGATGGACCTGGTCCAGGAACCAGCGCATGTCCGAGCCCTTGGTCGTCGGCTCCCTGCCCAGAATCTCGAACAGGGAGTTGGACAGGGTGGTGGTTCCCTGGCGAAGATCGTGGGACCAGAATCCGAGCCGGGTGACGTACTGCTTCCAGTCCATGCCCTCCCAACTGGAGGCCGACTCCTCTTCCTCTTCGGACAGATTCAGCTCGGAGAACAAAAACAGGCTGTTGGCGGGCGTGTCCAGCTCCCGGCACAAGCGGCCGATAAGGTCGAAGGACGGCACCGACACCCCGCGCTCGATGTTGCCAAGGTGCTCCTCGGTCACGCCCACGGCCTCGGCCAGCCCGGCCTGGGTCTTGTTCTCCAGCAGGCGGATGAATCGCAACCGCCTGCCAAACCCCTTCCGCAATACCATTTTTTCCACTACCTCTTGCTGCGGGAGCGCTAGAACGCCAAGGCGTTCCGGCGGACCCGAACTCCCAGTTCAGGCGGGAAGTGTTCCCGATTTTTCAAAAAAAGGGAAGCCCTGATGTTGAAAAAAGCGTCAATCGGGATGAATTTCCGAGCGGAGCAGGCCGGAAACCGCGCGGTACACACGGCGCGAAAAGATCAGGCCCACGTGGGAGACGTCCAGGGGAAGAAGCCGCGTACGCCACTGGTCGTTGGGCGGCAGCAGCAGGCAGGAGGGAAAGACCATATTGTCCAGGGGCGCGTACAGGGCCACGCGCGGGACATCGGGCTCGGACAGGGTTCGCAGCCGTTCGAACAGGTCCGAGCCGGGCCGCAGGCTCCGGCCCAGCCGGTCGGGCGCCACGTGGGCCAGGGCCGAGCCGTGGTGGGGCGTGCTCAGGGTGATCATGGCCTGGACACGATCCCTGAGTTCGGGCCGCGCGGCCACGCCCCGGGCCACCAGTCCGCCCAGGCTGTGCCCGATGAGCACCAGCTTTTGGCCGGGCCGCCGGTCCAGCAGGGACGCGGCCTTGGCGGACGCCTCCTCCACCAGCCGGTCGTAGGTCCGGGTGAAGGTGTTGTATCCGTAGACGTGGCTGTCCCAGAAGCCGTCCCGGGCCAAACGGCGGCGGAACAGCAGCCAGGCCGAGGGGTTGTGGTACAGGCCGTGGATCAGGAGCAGGGGCGGGCCCGGATCCAAGTCCGGGCTCTTGAGGGGTCGTTTGGCCAGGAAGGCCAAAGGATAGGTCAAGGAGATGCGGGCCGTGGAGCGCATGCTGTCCAGCCAGGCCCGGGCCAGGTGCAGGGCAAGGGGGCGGTGCTTCCTGGCCAGGTCCGGCAGTTCTCCGCGCCGGGCCGCGCAGACCAGGCTGGCCAGGTAGAATCCGGCGGGCAGGCCGACCCACAGCACGAGCACGAACAGGGCCAGGGCATACAGCATGGCCGGACCATGCCCCGGGCCAGGCGGACCGTCAAGCGCGCTTGCCTTGCGGTCCGGACCGTGGCAGCATGCCGACCACCCCGACACCATCCAACCCCGCAGAACAATGACCCAGACCATCACATTCGACGATTTCCTGGCCGTGGACGTGCGCGTGGGCCGCATCCTGCGCGCGGAACCCTTTCCCGAGGCCCGCAATCCAGCCTACAAGCTGTGGGTCGATTTCGGCCCCGAGATCGGGGAGAAGAAGTCCAGCGCCCAGATAACGGACCGCTACCGGCTGGAGGATCTGCCCGGACGCCTGGTCCTGGGCGTGGTCAACTTCCCGCCCCGACAGATCGCCAACATCCAATCCGAGGTCCTGGTCCTGGGCGTGCCCGACGAGAACGGCGCCGTGACCCTCATCAAGCCGGACGCCGAGGTCCCCCTGGGCGGGAGGCTCTACTGATGCCCGCCCACACCGGGCCCGTCCTGCTCCTGGACATCGGCTCGGGCACCCAGGACGTGTTGCTGTACGTGCCCGGCCGGGAGCTGGAGAACTGCCCCAAGTTCGTGCTGCCCGCCCCGGCCCGGCTCAAGGGCCAGAAAATCCTGGACTTGAACGGCGCGCCCCTGTGGCTGCACGGCGGCATCATGGGCGGCGGCATGGGCCGTGCCCTGGGCAAGCACCTCAAGGACGGCGGCAAGGCGGCCGCCCATCCCCACGCCGCCCTGACCCTGAGCGACGACCTGGACCGGGTCCGGGACATGGGCGTGGACATCGTGGAGGAATGCCCCGAGGGCTACACGCCCGTGTTTCTGGCCGACTACGACCCGGCCTGGTGGTCCCGGCTGCTGGCCGCGGCCGAGGTGGAGAGCCCGGTGCTGGTCACGGCCTGCGCCCAGGACCACGGCCACCATCCCCCGGGCTTTTCCAACCGCGTGGGCCGGTTCCTAATCTGGGAACGGCTGCTGCTGGAGTCCGGCGGACGGCCCGAGGCCCTGATCTTCGACAAGCCGCCCAAGGAGCTGACCCGGCTGGAGGATCTGCACCAGGCCATCGGCCAGGGGCCCGTGGCCGACACGGGCGCGGCCGCCTGCCTGGGTGCGCTGTTCATGCCCGAAATCCAGGTGCTGTCGGCAAAGCGCGGCGTGACCGTGCTCAACCTGGGCAACTCCCACACCATCGCCTTCCTCGTGTTCCAGGGCCGCATCCTGGGCGTGTACGAGCACCACACGGGCATGCGCGGCGCGGCCGGGCTCCTGGCCGACCTGGCCGGATTCCGCAAGGGAACCCTGGCCCAGCAGGAGGTCTTCGACTCCGGGGGCCACGGCTGCCTGACCCTGGACCTGCCCGCCGAGGCCGGGGACTTCGCGCCCACCTACGTGCTCGGCCCCCAGCGCGGGCTGCTGGAAAAGGCGCCCGGACCCGACATCTCGTTCCCGGCTCCGGGCGGGGACATGATGCTGGCCGGATGCTTCGGCCTGCTGCACGGCCTGCGCATGATGGGACACCCCCTGTAAGCCTTTTCTCTTTGTTCCGCTTTTTCCTTGTGCTATGATGGGTGGGTGCCCTTCCGAACATTCACGCACAAGGAGCGGCCATGCCCAAGCCAACCACCCCGGTCAAAACCCCGGCCGACTATAGTCGCCCCCTGGTCGAAGCGAACATCTGCGGGCCCGCCGGCCCTGGCCACCTGATAGACGACGTCCAGCGCCACATCATCTCCAGCCTGGGCAGCGACCCGGCCCGCAAGCTGCCCAACAACTACTACCTGGGCCTGGCCCTGGCCGTGCGCGACCGGCTGGCCATGCACTGGCTGGCCACCCAACGGGCCTACTACGACCAGGAAGCCAAACGGGTCTACTACCTGTCCCTGGAGTACCTGCCCGGCAAGTCGCTCATGAACAGCCTCATCTGCCTGGGCCTGGAGGACGAGGCGCGCGAGGCCCTGACCACGCTGGGCCTGGACCTGGAGGAGTTGGCCGAGGTGGAGTGGGACGCCGGACTGGGCAACGGCGGCCTGGGCCGCCTGGCCTCCTGCTACCTGGACTCCATGGCCACCCTGGGCCTGCCCGGGTACGGCTACGGCATCCGCTACGACTACGGCATCTTCCACCAGGTCATCCGCCACGGCCAGCAGGTGGAGATGCCGGACAACTGGACCCAACTCGGCACGCCCTGGGAGTACCAGCGCGGCCGCTACCTCTTCGACGTGCGCTTCGGCGGCCGGGTGGACTCCTTCAAGGACTCCCAGGGAACCACGCGTTACCGCTGGGTGCATGAAGACGTGGTCCGGGCCATGGCCTGCGACCTCATGGTGCCGGGCTACCGCAACGGCAACGTCATCAACATGCGGCTGTGGTCGGCCCGATCGGACTCGGAGTTCAACCTGGACTTCTTCAACACCGGCAAATACATCGACGCCGTACGCCAGCGCATCCAGGACGAGACCATTTCCAAGGTCCTGTACCCCAGCGAGGAAATGGCCGAGGGCCAGGAGCTTAGGCTCAAGCAGCAGTACTTCTTCGTGGCCGCCACCATGCAGGACATCCTGCGCCGCTACCGCAAGAACAACCAGGACTTCATCAACCTGCCCAACCGCGTGGCCATCCAGCTCAACGACACCCACCCGAGCATCGCCGTGGCCGAGCTCATGCGCATGTTCCTGGACGATGAGGGCATGGAGTGGGAGGAGGCCTGGGACGTCTGCACCCGGACCTTCGCCTACACCAACCACACCATCCTGCCCGAGGCCCTGGAGACCTGGCCCGTGCCCCTCATGCGCCGGGTCCTGCCCCGGCACCTGATGATCATCGAGGAGATCAACCGCCGCTTCCTGGACCAGGTGGACAAGCGCTATCCGGGCGACGACGCGCGCAAGGACCGGCTGTCCATCCTGGCCGGATACCCGGGACATTCGGTGCGCATGAGCCACCTGGCCATCGTGGGCAGCCACAAGGTCAACGGGGTCTCGGCCCTGCACGGCGACATCCTCAAGAGCCACACCTTCAGGGAATTCCACGAGTTCTTCCCGGGCCGCATCACCCACGTCACCAACGGCGTCACCCCGCGCCGCTGGGTGAGGCAGGCCAACCCTCCCCTGGCCGCGCTCCTGGACGAGGCCTGCGGGCCGCAGTGGGTCACGGACCTGGACCGGCTGGCCAAGCTGGAGCCCCTGGCCAACGACGCGGCATTCAGGGAACGCTGGCGCGCCGCGCGCATGGAAAACAAGCAGCGGCTGGCCACATACGTGGAGCGCAAGACCGGGGTCCTGGTGGACCAGAACTCCCTGTTCGACGTACAGACCAAGCGCATCCACGAATACAAGCGCCAGGTGCTCAACGTGCTCCACGTCATCACCCTGGCCCAGCGCCTTCGCCAGGACCCGGACCTGCCGATCCTGCCGCGCACGGTATTCTTCGGGGGCAAGGCCGCCCCGGCCTACTGGATGGCCAAGCTCATCATCCAGCTGGTCAACGGCGTGTCCAAGGCCCTGGACCAGGACCCGGCCCTGCAGGGCCGCCTCAAGGTCATGTTTCTGCCCAACTACTGCGTGTCCCAGGCCGAACGGATCATCCCGGCCACGGATCTGTCCGAACAGATTTCCATGGCCGGCATGGAGGCCTCGGGCACGGGCAACATGAAGTTCGGGCTCAACGGCGCCCTGACCATCGGCACCCTGGACGGGGCCAACGTGGAGATGCTCGAGGCCGTGGGCCAGGACAACATCTTCATCTTCGGCCACACCACCGAAGAGCTGGCCCAAAAGCGTGCCGAGGGCTACGACCCCAGGGCCGTGGCCGACGCGGACCCGGAGCTGTCCGCGGCGCTGAATTCCATCGCCCGAGGCGACTACTCCCCGGAGGAACCGGACCGGTACCGGCCCCTGGTGGACGCCCTGCGCTACCACGACCCCTTCTTCGTGCTGGCCGACTACCGGGCCTACGTGGACGCCCAGGGGCGCGTGGCCGACTGCTTCCGGGACAAAGACCACTGGACCCGGTGCTCCATCCTGAACACGGCCCGGCTGGGCGGATTCTCCAGCGACCGCGCGGTGCGCGAGTACGCCGATCAGATCTGGAACACCAAGCCCGTGTTCGGCCTGGACGAGGCCAAGCCCAAGAAGGCAAAAAGGGCTAAGAAAAGCAAGAAAAAGAGTTCCTAAGCTGCTCCCTTGGAGGCCGTTCAAAAACCGTGAGGGCAAGGCGCGACAAGAACGGTGAACCCGAAGCGTACTCTTGCGGTACGTGAGGGGTCACCGTCTTGGAAGCAACGCAGCCATCGCGGGAATTTCAACGGCCTGTCAGTACCGCAAGGACAGGCAGGTCAGTCCGCCGTCCATCTTGGCGAACTCGGTCATGTCCACCTCGACCACGGTCCGGCCCAGGCGCGTAAGCTTGGCCCGCACTCCGGGATGCCCGGCGGGCATGAGAACGGTCCCGTTCACATACAGACAGCAGGCCGCGTAGGTTTCGTTTTCGGGCGTGACCACCACCTCGTACCCGGACAGGTCCGCGCGCGCGGCCAGCTCCGGCGTGGCGATGAGCATGCGTCCGCCCAGCCAGGTCAGCGAGGTCTTCAGGTGCGGCGGGTGGACCACCTCCACGGTGCGCCACTGGTAGCCGTGCGCGGCCGCGGCTTGGCCCAGGGCTTGGGCTCCGGCGCGGTTGGTCCGGGCGGACAGGCCGATGAACAGGGTCTGCTCCACCTGAAGCACGTCCCCGCCTTCCAGGCTGGCCTCCGGGCTGGCCCCTCCGCCCGCCTCGCTCATGCGCCACAAGGGCCGCAGAGGTTGCAGGCACTCGGCCATGCGGGCCTCCTCGCCCTGGCGGGAAGGGGCCCCGGGCGAGGCGAGCACGGCCATTTCCGGCAGAAGCACGGCCGTGTCCTCCACAAAACAGCTGTCCGGGTACTGGTCCAGGGGCTCCAGCACCATGACCTCCAGGCCGCAGGCTTCCAGGGCGCGGCAATAGCCCTTGTGCTGGCTGCGGGCCAGGTCCAGGTCGGGCGCGCCCAGGCCGGACGTGCTGATGCCCTGGGCGAAACTGTTGGCGGGCGGCCTGACGATGGCGTGGGTGTACATGGATATCAAAGCGGCAAGCTGACGTGGAACAGGATGCCGTCGGACTCGGAGGCCTCGAAGCCCACCCGGCCGTTCAGGCAACTCTCGGTAAGCAGCTGCACCCCGTAGGTGCCCAAGCCACGGCCCGCGCCCTTGGTGCTGAAGGAGCGGGTGAATATCTGGCGCTGGACCTCCTCGGGCATGACGCCGGGGTTGCGCACCCAGAACCGGACCTCAGAGTCCGTCCGGTCGCAGCCCAGAGTCACGGTCTGGCCCTGGTCCACCGCCTCCAGGGCGTTCTTGACCAGGTTGCCCAGCACCCGGGAGAGCAGCCCCTCGTCGCTGACCATGCGACCCCGCCAGGCCTTGGGGTCCACCTCGACGGTCCGGCCGCGGCCCGCCCGATGGGTCCGGTAGATGTCGGCCACGGAATCGAGCAGGACTCCGCTGTCCAGCTTGTCAAAGCAACAGATCAGCTCCCGGTTTTCGGCCTGGGTCAGGACCTTCTGGCTTTTGATCTCCTCCACCAACTGGTTGAAGCCGCGCTTGAGCACCGGGGCCACGTGGCTGTTGTTCCCGCCCAGGCTGGCTGAAAACTCTTCCACCAGGCTTTCCAGGCCCCCGGCCAGGTTCAGCAGGTCGTGAAAAAAGACCTGCTCCAGGGCCTGACGCCGCTTCTCGTGGCTGATGTCCAGCAGGGTGATGACCATGAACCGGTCCCCGCCAGCCAGGTCCAGGGTCTCGGCCACCACCAGCAGGTCCAGGGTTTCCAGCCGGTCGTCCCTGTGGCGGACGATGTGGCATTCCTGCACGTCCGAGCCGCTGGTCAAACATTCCAGCATGGCCCGGGCCGCGCCGCAGTCCCGGCACCACTTGGAGGTGCCGCAGCCGCTTTCGTGCTTGTCCGCGTTGACGCAGCCCAGAGCCTCGCCCGGACGCATGCCGAAGACCTCGGGCTTTCCAGCGTCGGGCAGCAGGGCCAGGACCCGGCGGTTGGCGTACACCACCTGCCGCTGTTCGTTGAGCACCAGGACCATGACGCCCACCACGTCCAGGGCGCGGACATAGTCGCTGCCGGACAGGGTCGAAGCCTGGGCCTGAAGCACGGACTCGTCCGCCCGGGCGGCCGGGGCGAAATCCGTGTCGTTGGTCGTGGGGATTTTGTGGGAAGTCATGGCCGAGCCATGATATCCCAGGCCGGGAGAGAAACCAACCCGTCGGGTGTGGGTTCCTCAGGCCCGGGCCGAAATCCGATTGTCCGTGCCCCGGGCGTAGGCGGCCATGGAACGCTCCATGTGCAGGGCCCAGGCGGCCACGCGCCGCCCCCGGTCCAGGATCACGCCCCGGGCCACGTAGTGGTCCTCGTTGATGCGTTCCTGCCACTCGCTGAGCACGTACCGGCCGTCGCTGGACTCGCCGGTGGACACCAGGGCGTTGGACACCGTGAGCGTGATGCCCTTCATGTGGCCGAAGCGGTCGCTGTCGGCCATCCACTCGGTCTGGAAACCGTTTTCAGGAAAGGGTTCCATCTGACAGATCCACTGGAACCGGCCGGGCAGGCCCTGGTCGGTCTGGTCGGCCCCGAACTCCGCGGGCGTCTCGGCGAAATCCAGGACGCCCTCGGTCTGCCAGCGGCCCTGTTCATGGGCCACTCGCATGGTTCCGCCGGCCTGGCTCTCGTTTCCGTCGGGGTCGAGGTACACACCAGTAGCATTCCATAGCCCGGGTTGGCACAAGAAAGTATGGCGCATATTTTTTTCCCGCAGCTTGCCTCGCACAAGCTAGGGGCTCCATACCGCGTTTCGCCCTTCCTGTGAAGGGGGAGAAACCAAAAAGCCCCGTTAGATATTTCTAACGGGGCTTTTTGTGAAGTAATGCCCTGGCAGCGACCTACTTTCCCACACCCAACGATGCAGTATCATCGGCGATGGAGGGCTTGACTGCCGAGTTCGGAATGGAATCGGGTATACCCCCTCCTCCCTGGCCGCCAGGACAAAATATGAGTTCATAGGGGGAAGAGGACGACGATTTTTTAAGTCATAAGCCGCACGGCCTATTAGTATCGGTCAGCTAAACGTGTCGCCACGCTTGCACTTCCGACCTATCAACCTCGTGGTCTACGAGGGGCCTTCAGGACTTGCGTCAGGGAGAACTAATCTCGAGGCTGGCTTCCCGCTTAGATGCTTTCAGCGGTTATCCGTACCGGACATAGCTACCCTGCGATGCGGCTGGCGCCACAACAGGAACACCAGAGGTCCGTCCATCCCGGTCCTCTCGTACTAGGGACAGACCCTCTTCAATTCTCCAACGCCCACGGTAGATAGGGACCAAACTGTCTCACGACGTTTTAAACCCAGCTCGCGTACCACTTTAATCGGCGAACAGCCGAACCCTTGGGACCTGCTTCAGCCCCAGGATGTGATGAGCCGACATCGAGGTGCCAAACCGCATCGTCGATGTGAACTCTTGGATGCGATCAGCCTGTTATCCCCGGCGTACCTTTTATCCTATGAGCGATGGCCCTTCCATTCGGAACCACCGGATCACTAAGACCAACTTTCGTTCCTGATCGACATGTCTGTCTCACAGTCAAGCTCCCTTATGCCTTTGCACTCGACGGCTGGTTTCCAATCAGCCTGAGGGAACCTTTGCAAGCCTCCGTTACTCTTTAGGAGGCGACCGCCCCAGTCAAACTACCCGCCAGACACTGTCTCCGGCCCGGATAACGGGTCCAGATTAGAATCCTAGACACACAAGGGTGGTATTTCAAGGTTGGCTCCACCGACACTGGCGTGCCGGCTTCAAAGCCTCCCACCTATCCTACACGTGAATGCCCAAAACCCAATGTCAAGCTGTAGTAAAGGTGCACAGGGTCTTTCCGTCTTACCGCGGGTACCCGGCATTTTCACCGGGAATTCAATTTCACTGAGTCTCTGGTTGAGACAGCGGGGAGATCGTTACGCCATTCGTGCAGGTCGGAACTTACCCGACAAGGAATTTCGCTACCTTAGGACCGTTATAGTTACGGCCGCCGTTTACCGGGGCTTCGGTTTAGAGCTTCGCTTGCGCTAACCCCACCCCTTAACCTTCCGGCACCGGGCAGGCGTCAGTCCCTATACGTCGTCTTACGACTTCGCAGAGACCTATGTTTTTAGTAAACAGTCGCCCCCCCCGATTCTCTGCGGCTCCGGATTGCTCACAAAGCAAGTAAGATCACAATCCAGAGCACCCCTTATCGCGAACTTACGGGGTCATTTTGCCGAGTTCCTTAACCAGAGTTCTCTCAAGCGCCTTGGTCTACTCGACCCGCCCACCTGTGTCGGTTTGCGGTACGGTCTGCACGCACTATACTTAGGAGCTTTTCTTGGCAGCATGGAATCAATGGCTTCCGTCGATAATGACTCGGCATCGCGTCTCGGCCGTACAGAGGGCGGATTTGCCTACCCTCAAGCCTACTCGCTTGCACCGGGATATCCAACACCCGGACCATCTATCCTTCTGCGTCCCTCCATCGCGCGAACGCACAGGTACAGGAATATTAACCTGTTTCCCATCAGCTACGCTTTTCAGCCTCGCCTTAGGGGCCGACTCACCCTGGGAAGATTACCTTTACCCAGGAAACCTTGGGCTTACGGCGAACGAGTTTCTCACTCGTTTTATCGTTACTCATGCCAGCATATTCACTTCCCGTTAGTCCAGCATCCCTTACGGAACACCTTCATCCCATCCGGGAACGCTCCCCTACCATCGAAACAAGTTCGATCCGAAGCTTCGGTACCATGTTTAGCCTCGATACATTTTCGGCGCAACATCGCTAGACCAGTGAGCTATTACGCTTTCTTTAAAGGATGGCTGCTTCTAAGCCAACCTCCTGGCTGTCTCAGCAACGTCACTTCCTTAGCCACTGAACATGGATTTAGAGACCTTAGCTGTCGGTCTGGGCTGTTTCCCTCTCGACCTTGGACCTTCGCACCCAAAGTCTGACTCCCGGACAACATCTTACGGCATTCGGAGTTTGATAGGGTTTGGTAATCTGGTGGGACCCCTAGCCCTTTCAGTGCTCTACCTCCGCAAGACTTATCCGAGGCTATACCTCAATATATTTCGGGGAGAACCAGCTATCACCGGGTTTGATTGGCCTTTCACCCCTATCCACAGGTCATCCAAATCGTTTTCAACCGATACTGGTTCGGTCCTCCACAAGGTTTTACCCTTGCTTCAACCTGCCCATGGATAGATCACCCGGCTTCGGGTCTGCCACGCCGTACTGGTCGCCCTATTCAGACTCGCTTTCGCTGCGGCTCCGGATCTGTCATCCTTAACCTCGCACGACACGGCAACTCGCTGGCCCGTTATGCAAAAAGCACGTGGTCACTTGCGCTCCCACAGCTTGTAGGCATCCGGTTTCAGGTTCTATTTCACTCTCCTAACAGGAGTTCTTTTCACCTTTCCCTCACGGTACTGGTTCGCTATCGGTCGCCAGGGAGTATTTAGCCTTGGGAGATGGTCCTCCCAGATTCCCACGGGGTTCCACGTGTCCCGCGGTACTCAGGTGCCGTCTGCGCCGCTTTCGATTTCAGGTACGGGGGTTTCACCCTCTACGCCCGAGCTTCCCAGCTCGTTCCCCTATCTAATCACGGATCACGTATGACGGTCCTACAACCCCGAATGCTCGAAAGCACTCGGTTTGGGCTAATCCCATTTCGCTCGCCGCTACTTTGGGAATCTCTCTTGATTTCTTCTCCTCCGGGTACTGAGATGTTTCACTTCCCCGGGTTCGCTTCCTAAGGCCTATGCATTCAGCCAAAGGATGACCGGGCATTACCCCGGCCGGGTTTCCCCATTCGGAAATCTCCGGATCAAAGCCTGTTTGGCGGCTCCCCGAAGCATATCGCAGCCTTCCACGTCCTTCATCGCCTCCTGGCGCCAAGGCATCCACCAGATGCCCTTACATACTTACAACTTTACTCGTCGTCCTCTTCTTACCCTATGTAACTTTCAATGAACTGGAAAAGCTCGCCTTTTTGGTCCTGGCGGCGTTGCTGCGGCGTTCAAGCCGCGGTCACGTAGCGCTGCTACGCTCCCTTGCTTGATCGCCTGGCGCCTGGCCAGGAACAAAAAACTTCGCTTTTCAATGAGCCTTGGAGAAAAAGTCTCTCCGCTCAACCGCCCCCTCACCAAAAAATGGTGGAGGTGAACGGGATCGAACCGATGACCCCCGGCTTGCAAAGCCGGTGCTCTCCCAGCTGAGCTACACCCCCACATAGTGGGCGAGATTAGCGTGGTGGGCCTAGGTAGATTTGAACTACCGGCCTCACGCTTATCAGGCGTGCGCTCTGACCAACTGAGCTATAGGCCCTAGCGGCTCAATGCAAAGAACCATGCGGATCCTTGCAATGAAACAGCGAGTCGGACAATTTACTCTGTAAAGGAGGTGATCCAGCCGCAGGTTCCCCTACGGCTACCTTGTTACGACTTCACCCCAATCACCAGTCCTACCGTAGGCGGATGCCTCCCGAAGGTTAGCCCACCGACGTCGGGTAGAACCAGCTTTCGTGGTGTGACGGGCGGTGTGTACAAGGCCCGGGAACGTATTCACCCCAGCATGCTGATCTGGGATTACTAGCGATTCCAACTTCATGCAGTCGAGTTGCAGACTGCAATCCGGACTGGGACGCACTTTTTGGGATTGGCGTGGCCTCGCGGCTTAGCTACCCTTTGTATGCGCCATTGTAGTACGTGTGTAGCCCTGGACGTAAGGGCCATGATGACTTGACGTCGTCCCCACCTTCCTCCCGGTTGACCCGGGCAGTCTCATTAGAGTGCCCACCATCATGTGCTGGCAACTAATGACAAGGGTTGCGCTCGTTGCGGGACTTAACCCAACACCTCACGGCACGAGCTGACGACAGCCATGCAGCACCTGTCACCGAATTCCCCGAAGGGCACACCTCCATTTCCGGAGGCTTCTCGGGATGTCAAGTCCAGGTAAGGTTCTTCGCGTTGCATCGAATTAAACCACATACTCCACCGCTTGTGCGGGCCCCCGTCAATTCCTTTGAGTTTCAGCCTTGCGACCGTACTCCCCAGGCGGGATGCTTAACGCGTTAACTCCGGCACCGAAGGGCATCCCCCCCGACACCTAGCATCCATCGTTTACAGCGTGGACTACCAGGGTATCTAATCCTGTTTGCTCCCCACGCTTTCGTACCTCAGCGTCAGTATCTGTCCAGCAGGCCGCCTTCGCCACTGGTGTTCCTCCGGATATCTACGGATTTCACCCCTACACCCGGAATTCCGCCTGCCTCTCCAGAACTCAAGCCAAGCAGTTTCAAAGGCAATTCCTCGGTTGGGCCGAGGGCTTTCACCCCTGACTTGCCTGGCCGCCTACGCACGCTTTACGCCCAGTGATTCCGATTAACGCTCGCACCCTCCGTATTACCGCGGCTGCTGGCACGGAGTTAGCCGGTGCTTCCTCTGGAGGTACCGTCAGCCAAGAGCCCTATTCGAGCTCAAGGGTTTCTTCCCTCCTGACAGCGGTTTACGACCCGAAAGCCTTCTTCCCGCACGCGGCGTCGCTGCGTCAGGGTTTCCCCCATTGCGCAATATTCCCCACTGCTGCCTCCCGTAGGAGTCTGGGCCGTGTTCCAGTCCCAGTGTGGCTGATCATCCTCTCAGACCAGCTACCCATCGTTGCCTTGGTGAGCCGTTACCTCACCAACAAGCTAATGGGACGCGGGCCCATCCGGTAGTGGTAGCTTATAAATAGAGGCCACCTTTCCCCCATGAAGTTAAACATGAAGCACATCCGGTATTAGCAGACGTTTCCATCTGTTATCCCAGTCTACCAGGTAGGTCGCCCACGCGTTACTCACCCGTGCGCCGCTCTACTCATTCACCGAAGTGAACTTTCTCGCACGACTTGCATGTGTTAAGCACGCCGCCAGCGTTCAATCTGAGCCAGGATCAAACTCTCCAGTTAAAAACTGTGAGTAGATCTCTTTGTGCAAGGCCAAACCCCATACGGGGTCAGGCTCTTCAATTCTTGTCCGACTCGCCATTTCATTGTCAAAGACCCGCGGACGCCCGGTCAACCAGCCCGAAGGCCGGAACCAAAGCGGGAAAGATAAAAATACCTCTCTCACCCGGTCGTGTCAACCGCAAAAGACCTTTTCCTTCACAGGAGCGTCTTTTGGAAACGTCCAATATCCTTTGGAAAAGAACATCGCGCCCGGCCCTGCCGTCACGGCCTGGTCACAGGCGCGAAAGGGGCTTCTACGGGACTGGCCCCAAGGTGTCAACCGGAAAAATCGCACCGGATCATTTTTTTTCGACGGAGCGTACAGGCCACCTCTCCGAGGCCATCCGGAAACCGCCAGGGCCAGGCGCGAGAGCCGAAAAAGAGCCCCGATCCATCTCCTGCAGACGGACCGGGGCGGCCATCACGGCCCGGCGAGGGGCGGGTACGGGCCGTTCGATGGAATATGGTCAGGTCATGTTGGCCCTGGACAGCACCAGGATGAACCGGCGCAGGATGTCGCTGGAGGTGAAACCGCCGTCGGCCTTGATCTCCCGCAGGGCCGCGAAGGGACTGCGCGGCTCGCGCCAGGGCTTGCCCCTGGTCAGGTTGTCGAAGCGGTTACACAGGGCCACGACCTTGGGGTAGAACGGAATGTCCTCGCCGATGGCGCCGGACGGGTATCCCTGCCCGTCCTCGCGCTCGTGGTGGAACAGGATGCAGGTCAGGGTCTCCTGGCTCAGGGGCAGCCGCGAGGCCAGGGACACGCCCAGGGAGGGGTGGGTCTGGTAGAGCCGCTTCTCCTCCGGGGTCCACAGGTCCGGCCGGGCGTCCAGGAGGTCGCGGGGGAGCTTGCGCTTGCCCAGGTCGTGGAGCAGCGCACCCATGCAGGCCGCCTGGATGAGCTTGGAGTCCGTGCCGTCGAACGCGTTGAGCAGGGTGGCCGTGTACACCAGCACGCCCAGGCCGTGGCGGTGCAGGTCCTGGCCGTGAGCCACCAGCTTGGACAGCTCCTTGAGCATCTCGGGCCGGGAGATGAAGCGCATGACCGACTTGAGGAGCAGACGCACGCGGTTGTAGCGGTTGCGCAGCTCGGCCCCGGGCAGGTCGAAGTCGAACATGTCCCGGACCATGTTCAGGGAGGCGTCGTGCCAGACCTGGCAGCGCTCCTCCGAGGGGATGGTCTCGTCCGCCAGGATGGAGGCCAGGTGGTGTTCCACGTAGCGTTCGTAGCGGTTCTTATCCTCGCTGCGCACGAAGACCTGCTTGACGCCCATGTCCACCAGGCGCTCCCGGTGCGCGGGCGTGAACTGCTCGCCGCGCGAGGCGTAGAGCACCAGGCGGTCGTCCTGCTGCAAATAGACCGTGAACTCGCCCTGAGCTTCGGGAACAAGAAGAAAGGGCGAG
The DNA here is from genome assembly GCA_963666895.2 of Desulfovibrionaceae bacterium. Lineage (GTDB taxonomy): Bacteria > Desulfobacterota > Desulfovibrionia > Desulfovibrionales > Desulfovibrionaceae. Next base: position 89,858 of record CAXXNS010000010.1, read on the forward strand.
ACCGGGAAGACGTTGGGGCCGTCTTCGTTGGGGTCGCCCTGAGCAGGGGGGCGGGTAGCCGGGATGGCCATGAAATCCTCCGGGCCTGAGGACGAGGACGGCGACGGCCCGAATAAAAAACGGGCCCGGGGGCCCGATGGCGGGATGCGGTCATCCCTTGCAGGCAACCCGGCTGTCTCACTCGGCTTTGCCGGGAGACCCGTGGCTTTCCGTCCCCGCCTCACGGCGGGTTTGGCTTTATCTGCTCAAGAGATACCCAGGGACGGCCCCGGAGTCAATGCCTATTTTTCAATAAACCAGAGGAATGGCCCAAGAAAGCCAGGCGGCCATGACGGCGGCGCAGGCCGTGTTGAGCAGGATGCCCAGCCCCAACATGCGGGCCAGGCTCATGCCCCGCAGCTCGCCGAAAGCCAGGGCGTTGCACGGGGTGGCCACCGGGGTCATGAAGGCGCAGGTGGAGGCCGCGCTGACCGCGATCATCAGGGTCAGGGGGTCCTGTCCCGAGGCCTGGGCCGCGTGGAAGGCGATGGGGAAAAAGGCCGCCGCCACCACGGTGTTGGACAGCCCCTCGGTGAGAAAGACCACGGCCAGGGCCAGCAGGAAGACCGTGGCCAGGGTCCCGGCCCCGGGCACCACCACCCGGTCCAGCAGCCCGGCCGCCTTGTCGTCCAGGCCCAGCAGGTTCACCCCCACGATCACCCCGGCGATCACGGCCAGAAAGACCATGCCCCGCCAGGGCAGGCCCGTGAACACATCCTGCAGGCGCAAGAGCGGCGCGCTGGGCCCCTGGCACGGGGTCCGGGCCTGGAAAAAGCACAGGAACACGAACCACAGGAAGAACCCGGCGCAGATTGCGGGTTCGTAGACCGCCCAGGCCGGAACCAGCTGCGCGGCCAGGGCCTCGCCCACCCAGAAGATCAGAAACAGCCAGAACAGCTTGAGTCCGGACTGCTGCCAGGGTGAAAGCTCCCGGTCCGTCCAGGTCTCTGACAACCGGGCCCGGGTGCGCCGCAACTCACGGCTCAGACCCGGGCCGATCAGAAGCAGCCAGGCCACGGCCAGAAGCACCAGGGCCAGGGGCACGGCCCACAGGAACCAGTTGGCAAAGGTGATCTGCTCCCGGCCCGGCACTCCCAAAAAGTCCAGCGCGGCCAGGAGCACCAGGTTGGCCGGGGAGCCGATGAGCGAGCCCATGCCCCCGATGTTGGCCCCGTAGACCGCGGCCAGGCCCAGGGGCGTGGTCAGGCGCACCCCCTGGTCCTTGAAGCCCCGGTCCAGGCGCAGGAGCACGGGCAGCAGGGTGAGCATGGTGATGGCGTTGGGTATGAACAGGGACAGGGCCGCGGCCGAGACCATGAGCAGGCCCAGCAGGCCGGGCACGCTGCCCCGGCTGCGCCTGAGCATCCAGGCCACGAAAGCCTCGGTCAGCCCGGTCACGGCCAGGAGCCGGTAGACCAGGTATCCGTTGGCGAACAGGAGCAAAATGGGCAGGCGGGCCCAGAGATAGTCGGCGGCCGAGGACAATTCCATGCCGTTTTTCTACGGGATGCGCTCAAAAATGGAAAGCCGGACCGCGAACGTCCTTCCGGTCATTTTTCGCGCCCCCCCTTGACGCGACAGTCTCAAAATGTTCTTTGTAAGTATCTATATATTCTATATCTATACCTTTTTCGTCTAATTAGTACCAACAAGGCATACTAACCATAAACGAGGAGGTTTGCGATGAACGAGCAAAACGGGGGTCTGACACGCAGGGGCTTCCTGACCGGAGTGGGTGGGTTCACGGCCGGTCTCGCGGTGGGTGGCCTGGGGGTGTCCTCGGCCATGGCCAATCCCGCGCCATCGGCCGGCTGGCCCTTCCCCTACGTCAAGCTTGATCCCGAAGAGGTGCGCAAACTGGGACACCTGGGCTACTACAACGCCGAGTGTTGCCAGGGCACCTTCACGGCCATCGTCGGCAGCCTGCAGCAGAAGGTGGGCGGGCCCTTCAACGGCATCCCCCTGGAGATGATGGGCTACGGCACGGGCGGCGTGGGCGGCTGGTGCACCCTGTGCGGGGCCATCAACGGCGCCTGCGCGGCCATCGCCATGGTGACCAAGAACTTCAAGCCCATTGTCGAGGAGCTGCTGCTCTGGTACGTCCGGACACCGTTCCCCAGCGAGATTTCCAACAACTACGCTGTGAACCACGAGTTCCTGGTGGAAAAGTACAAGTCGGACAAGGCCCTGCCCCAGGGCGTGCCCGGCTCGCCCCTGTGCCACGTCAACGTCAGCAAGTGGTGCAAGGAGAACGGGTTCGCCTCGGGCTCCAGCGAGCGCAGCGAGCGGTGTGCCCGCATCAGCGGGGACGTGGCCGCCAAGGTGGTGACCATGCTCAACGCTGATTTGGACGGCAAGTTCGAGGCCGTGCTCAAGGAATCGGACGAAGTGGCCGCCTGCCGGACCTGCCACAAGAAGGGCAAGGACTTCGAGGCCGGCAACTGGACGCGCGGCAAGATGGAATGCGGCGACTGCCACAACCTGAAGACCGCCAAGCTGGTGGACGCGGACCACGGCAAGTAGCCTGAGTCCCAAGCCGAATCAAAGGCCGCGCGTCTGGAGAGCACGCGCGGCCTTTTTTCGGGCCGGTTCACTTCCTTCCCCTCTTGGGCTATGACCCAAAAACCATGCCCAAATCCGACCACACGCAGACCCAAGACAGCCTTCTGGACGAGGCCATCCGCCTCAACAACCTGTCCGATCGCCTTTCCGAAGAGGGCGACAACCAGGCCGCGCTCGCGGCCATCCAGGAGGCCGTCGGCATATACAGGGGCCTGGCCAAGGACGACCCGGCCCGGTTCCTGCCCGACCTGACCGACAGCCTGCTGGCCTTGAGCTGCTGCCTCGAGGAAACGGGCGACCATGATTCCGAACGGCTCCGCACCCTGGAGGCCGTGGGCCTGCTGCGCTCCCTGGCCAGGGACGAGCCCGCACGCTTTGTTCCCAAGCTGGCCATGGGCCTGGCCAGCCTGGGCATGACCTACCGCTCCTGCAACCAACCCATGCAGGCGGCCATAATCCTGTTGGAGGCGCGGGAGATGTTCAGGCCCTTTGCCCAGGAATATCCCGAACAATTCGGTCCGACCCTGGAGGGACTCGACGAACTGCTGAAAGACCTGCCCGGCCCGGGCCTGTCCTGATCGATCCGCGCCTTGTCCAACCACTCCGGGCCGGTTCCAATCCCACCCGTCTTGGGCTATGACCAGGGGGCCATGCCCGAGTTCGTTCACCTCCACGTCCACACCGAATACAGCCTCCTGGACGGGGCCATCCGCATCAAGGACCTGTGCCAGAAGGCCAAGGACCTGGGCATGCCCGCCGTGGCCATCACGGACCACGGCAACATGCACGGCGCGGTCACCTTCTACCAGACCGCCAAGGACTTCGGGCTCAAGCCCATCCTGGGCTGCGAGGTCTACGTGGCCCCGGGCGACCACGAGGACAAGACCCCGGACCAGAAAAGCCCGGCCCACCTCGTGCTCCTGGCCAAGAACCACCTGGGCTACCGCAACCTGATCAAGATCGTCACCGAGGCCGCGGTCAAGGGCTTCTACTACAAGCCCCGCATCTCCAAGGATTTCCTGCGCGCCCACAACGCCGGGCTGACCGCGCTCTCGGCCTGCCTGGGCGGCGAGGTCCAGGCCTGCTGTCTGCGCCAGGGCATGGACGCGGCCTGCCGCGCGGCCCGCGAGTACGCCGAGATATTCCCGGACGAGTTCTATCTGGAGCTCCAGGCCAACGGCCTGGACGAGCAGGCCCGGGTCAACGACATGCTCCTGGAGATCGCCAAGGAGACCGGCCTGCCCCTGGTGGCCACCAACGACTGCCACTACCTGGACAAGGGCGACGACGAGGCCCACGACGTGCTGCTCTGCATCCAGACCGGCAAGACCGTGGACACCCCGGGCCGCATGCGCATGGGCACGGACCAGCTCTACTTCAAGGCCCCGGAGGAGATGGAGGCGGCCTTTGCCCACGTGCCCGAAGCCCTGGCCAACACCCAGCGCATCGCCGAGGCCTGCAACGTGGAACTGGACCTCAAGTCCTACTCCTTTCCGGCCTACGAGCTGCCCGAGGGCATGACCATTGAGCAGGAGTTCGAAAAGCTGTCGCGCGAAGGGCTGGAACGGCGCTTCCGGGAGATTCCCTACCAGGTGGACCAGGACGCCTACCGGGCCCGGCTGGAATACGAGATGGGCGTGATCCAGGAGATGGAGTTCCCGGCCTACTTCCTCATTGTCCAGGACTTCATCAACTGGGCCAAGGACCAGGGCATCCCGGTGGGCCCGGGGCGCGGCTCCGCGGCCGGTTCCCTGGTGGCCTGGTCGCTCAGGATCACCAACCTGGACCCCATCCCGTACAACCTGCTGTTCGAGCGCTTCCTCAACGTGGAGCGCATCTCCATGCCGGACATCGACGTGGACTTCTGCGAGCGCCGCAGGGCCGAGGTCATCCGCTACGTGTCCGACAAGTACGGGCACGACCACGTGGCCCAGATCACCACCTTCGGAACCATGAAGGCCAAGGCGGCCGTGCGCGACGTGGCCCGGGCCCTGGGCATGACATTCGCCGAGGGCGACAAGATCGCCAAGCTGGTACCCGAAGAGCTGAAGATGACCATCGACAAGGCCCTGGAGCGCGAACCCGAGCTCAAGGCCCTGTACGACACCGACCCGCACATCAAGAAGCTGCTGGACATCTCGCGCCGGCTGGAAGGGCTCTGCCGCCACGCCAGCACCCACGCGGCCGGGGTGGTCATCTCGGCCGGGCCCATGACCGACTATCTGCCGCTCTACTCCGGGAAAAAGGGCGAGGTCGTCACCCAGTACGACATGAAGCGGGTGGAAAAGGTCGGGCTGATCAAGTTCGACTTCCTGGGGCTCAAGACCATGACCGTGGTCCAGGACTGCCTGGACATCATCGCCGAGCAGGGCCACACCCCGCCGGACCTGGACTCCCTGGCCCTGGACGACCCGGACACCTACGCCCTGTTCTCCCGCGGGGACACGGACGGCGTGTTCCAGGTGGAGTCCTCGGGCATGCGCAAATATTTGCGGATGCTCAAGCCCAACACCTTCGAGGACATCATCGCCATGCTGGCCCTGTACCGGCCCGGTCCCCTGGGCTCGGGCATGGTGGACCAGTTCATCAACACCAAGAACGGCAAGGTCAAGATCGCCTACCCGCACCCGTCCCTGGAGGAGCTTTTGAAGCCCACCTACGGGGTCATCGTGTACCAGGAGCAGGTCATGGCCACGGCCCGCATCGTGGCCAACTACTCCCTGGGCGAGGGCGACCTGCTGCGCCGGGCCATGGGCAAAAAGATCGCCGAGGAGATGGCCAAGCAGCGCAAGCGCTTCCTGACCGGCGCGGCCGAAAACCAGATTCCCGAGAACAAGGCCAACGAGATCTTCGACCTGCTGGAGCAGTTCGCGTCCTACGGCTTCAACAAGTCCCACTCGGCCGCCTACGCGCTCATCTCCTACTACACCGCCTTTCTCAAGGCCCACCACCCCGTGGAGTTCATGGCCGCGCTCATCAGCTCGGAACTGGGCGACACGGACAAGGTCTACGCCTACATCAACGCCTGCCGGGACATGAACATAGCGGTGGCCGGGCCGGACGTGAACAAGTCGAGGCGGCGCTTCTCCGTGTCCGATGGCTCCATCCTCTTCGGCCTGGGGGGGATCAAGAACGTAGGGGACGAGGCCGTGCGCAACATCATGGAGGAGCGCGAACAGGGCGGGCCCTACACCGATCTGGTGGACTTCTGCCGCCGGGTCAACCTGCGCAAGGTGACCAAGCGCGTGGCCGAATCGCTGATCAAGGCCGGGGCCATGGACTGCTTCGGCTGCTCCCGGGCCGGGCTCATGCAGGGGCTGGAAAAGGCCCACGCCGTGGGCCAGCGCGAGGCCAAGGAACGGGCCACTGGCATGCTCAACATGCTGGACATGATCGGCTCGGGCAAGAAGGAGACGGGCGGATTCTGCCTGTCGGGCGAGGAGTTCCAGGCCGCGGAATGGCCGGACCGCGAGAAGCAGCGCCTGGAAAAGGAGGCCCTGGGCTTCTACCTGTCCAGCCACCCCTTGCTGGCATTCCGCAAGGACCTGGTCCGCCTCGGCGTGCAGACCCTGGACAAGTGCCGGAACATACCCGACGGGGCCCAGATTTCCGTGGCCGTCATCATCCCCTCGCTCAAGGAGTACATCAACAAGAAGGGCGACAAGATGGCCTTCTGCAACGTGGAGGATTTGTCCGGCACGGGCGAGGCCACCCTGTTCCCCCAGACCTATTTGCTGGCCAAGCCGCTCATCGAGTCGGACCAGCCCCTGCTGCTCACCGGCCGGGTGGACAAGCGCGACGTGCCGGGCATGGACGCCGAGGGCCAGAAGGCCAAGATGGTGGTCGAGACCATCGAGCTGTTGAGCGACGCCCAGTCCCGGAGCGACAAGCCCGTGCTCATCACGGCCGACGAGTCCCTGTGCGACGAGCGCAGGCTCACCGAACTCAAGGGCATCCTGACCAAGCATCCGGGCGAGGCCCGCGTGCAGATCAAGATGCTCCTGGAGGGGTTCGACTGCGTGGTGGAGTTGGGCAAGGAATACCGGGTCTGGCCCACGGCCGAGTTCTGGACCGACGTGGAGCGCTGGCAGAAGCACGGCCCGGCCGCGGACGTCGACGACAACGGCGTTGACGACGACCTGGACAATGACGACCTTGACGACGAAGACACCGGCCCGGACGTGGGCCCGGACGTGGACGTATTGGCCGCCAATCCCGAGGAGGTGACCCCATGAACGGCTTGCCGCAGGGCCTGGAACACAGGCTGGGCCAGATGAGCGAACTGGCCTCCTACCTGGGTCTGGGCCTGGTCATCGTGTGCATCGGCCTGGCCGTGGTGCCGTTCGTGCTCTGGTGGAACACGGCCCGCACCAACCGACTGCTGGGCGAATTGATAGAAGAGCAGGAAAAGACCAACGAGCTGCTGCGCGGCCTGGCCGCCCCGGCTCCCTCGGCTCCGGACGCGGCTCCTGGAGATTCCGACAAGGCCGACCCCGATCCAACCGATACGGACCAGTTCACCCTGACCTAGGAGGCGGCCATGCCCGTGTACCGGTTGACAGTGACCAGCTCCTTTTCCGCGGCCCACCAGCTGCGCCACTATGAGGGCAAGTGCGAGCGCATGCACGGCCACAACTTCGGAGTGGAGGTCAGCGTGGAGGGGTCCGCGCTGACGCCGGACACCGAGATCCTCATGGACTTCAAGGAGCTCAAACGACTGGTGAACGAGGTCCTGGACAGCCTGGACCACCGGCTGCTCAACGAGGTCCCCTTTTTCGCGGACCGCAACCCGTCCAGCGAGAACCTGGCCCGGTACGTGTACACCGGGCTGGCCCCCAAACTGCCCAAGCACGTACGCCTGGCCGAGGTGGCGGTGTCGGAAAAGGACTCGTCCCGGGCCGCCTACCGGGAGGACTGATGCGGCTCGTGATCCAGCGCGTCACCGAAGCCCGCGTGGACGTGGCCCGCGAGACCGTGGGCAGCATCGGCCTGGGCCTGCTGGTCCTGGTCGGTTTCGGCCAGGGCGACGACCAGGCCCTGCCCGAGTCCAAGGCCTGGAAAGGGCTGCTGGACAAGCTGGTCAATTTGCGAATCTTTCCGGACGAGGAAGGCAAGCTCAACAAGAGCCTCAAGGACATCCAGGGCGACGCGCTGGCCGTGTCCCAGTTCACCCTGTACGCGGACTGCCGCAAGGGGCGGCGGCCATCCTTCGTCAACGCCGCGCCCCCGGACACGGCCCACCATTTGTACCACCGCTTCTGCACGGACCTGGCGGCCAAGGTGCCGGGCAAGACGGCCACGGGCGAGTTCGGGGCCGAGATGCGGGTGTCGTTCACCAACTGGGGGCCGGTGACCATTGTCCTGGATTCGGACGACTTCGGGAACTAGGCCGTCACTCCTCGGGCACGGCCCGCAGCTTCTCCAGAATCTTGTCCAAGGTATCCTGATACGGAGCCCGGTTCTCCGGCGGAGCCAGGGTCACGGCCTGCTGGGCCAGGGCCTCGGCCTCCTCCAGATCCTTGTCCTGCTCGTACAGGACCCAGGCCAGGTTGTTGCGGGCCTCGGGGTTGTCCGGCAGGGCCTCCACGGCCTGGCGAAAGGCGTCCTCGGCCTCGTCGTGGTCACCCAGGGAATAGTGGGCGTTGCCCAGGAAAAGCCAGGCCTCGGGGATCTCGTCGGCCGCCTGCTCGTACTGGACCACGGCCCGGTCCGGCCGGCCCTCGGCCTCGTAGGCCCGGCCCAGGTCCAAATGCTCCCTGGTGGTCAGGGTGTCCTCGTGCGGGTCCACCACCGCGCGCATGGCCGCGCAGGACGGGCAAGCCAGCGCCGCAACCAGCAACACGATCCAAAGCCTGGTCATTCAGCCTCCCCACCCGTAGGCGTGACCTCCAGGGTCCAACGGTTGGTCTTGGCCCATTGGGCGTCGAAGGTTCCCCAGGCCACCTGCTCGGCCGCATCCCCGCCGGACAGCACGGTCAGCCCGTCGGGCGAATACCCGACCACGACCATGAAGTGATGCGCCTGCAAGGGACCGATGCCCTTGTCCACCATGACGATGAGCGGGCGGCCCTGGCGCACGGCCGCCAGCAGCCCGTCCAGGTCGGTGTCGAACCAGCGGGTGCCGAATCCCCGGGTGCGGGGGTACAGGGCCAGGTCCAGGTTCAGGGTGCCCAGGTTCTGGGACCGGTACACGGCCTGGGCGATCTCGTCCGGGGTGACGGGGTCGCCGTAGTGGTTGAGCACCGAGGCCAGGGCGGCCGGGCCGCACTGCTGGAAACGCTGCTCGTGGGGCGGCACACCGTCGATCACGGCCGAGTCCGCGGGCAGGCTGAAGCCCGGCGGCGGGGCATGGACCGCGCAGGAGGACGCCAGGACGAACAGGACCGCCAGTACCAGAACCGGGGCCCGGACGGCGAAGCGCCGCCCGGCCCGGTCCGTTATGGTCACAGATTGTCCGTGGTTCCCGTCAGCTCCAGGATCACCAGCACAAGGATGGTGATGACCAGGACGCCGATGATGAGCCCGACCGCGCCGCCGCCCGTGTCCAGGTTCTCGATGTCCGAGGCCACCTTGGACAGCTCCTCGTCCGAGAGCATGGCCAGACGCTGCTCGACCTCGGTGCTGGAATAGCCCAGCTCCTGGAGCCGCTGGCTGACGATTTTGTTCTCCAGGGCCTGGCGGACCGTGGTCATGTCCGCGCTGCGCTCGGCGGACACCTGGGAGTCTGCCGTAGGAATGAGCCCGGCATGCACGCTGGTGCTGATGCCGGCCGTGAACATGAGCATGGCCAAAACCATGGCCACGCAATGGACGGAACGCCAATGAAGCATCGTGCGCATGAATCACCTTCCTTTGTTTGGGAGTCCGGGGGTCGCCCCTGCCGGTTCGAACGAGCCGGAACCGACCGTCCTCTGATCATGCTCCGGTATCTACCCCATCGGCGCCTCGGGGACAAGCCGGGACACGTGACATTCCCGGCCCGAGCCTGTAACACAGCGTCCATGTGGAACAATGCCCGGAGCAAGCCGTGCATCGCTGGGTGCTGACCGCCAAGGCCGAAGCCGAGGCCTGCATGGTCCCGGTGCGGAACGCCATGCTGCGCATCCAGCAATTCGTGGCCGACGAGGAGGCCGTCCAGGAGTTGGACCTGGCCCTGACCGAGGCCTGCGCCAACGTGGCCCGCCACGCCTACCCGCCTGACAGGCCCGGGCCCGTGGAGGTGACCGTGGAGATCCGTCCCGGCCGGACCGTGGCGCTGGAGGTGGCCGACCACGGCAAGGGCGCGCTCTCGGACGAGACCCGGTGCCTGCTCCCGGAACCGGACAGCGACCACGGCCGGGGCCTGTACATCATGTCCCGCTGCTGCGACCGGCTGACCATCCACAGCAAGGGCGGCCGAAACTCCGTACGCATGGTCCGCGACCTGGGCCCGGACGCCTGGAAGACCATCGCCGACCCCGAACCCAAGGGAGAAACCTCGTGACGGACCATTGCGGCCACGGGCCGGATTGCGACTGCGGCCACGACCACGGTCGTGACCACGAACTGCCCACCTGGCCCACCTTCACCACCAAGACCCCGCGCATCCTGCTGCTGACCAGCAGCTATTTCCTCCTGGGCGAGGTGACCGCGGCCTGCGAGCGGCTGGACATCCCCCACCACCTCCTGGACCTGCAGTCCAAGGAGATGGAGATGGAGGCCTTTGTGGGCAAGGTGCTCCACGCCCTGACCACCTTCAAGCCCGACTTCGTGCTCACCGTGAACCACCTGGGCGTGGACCAGGAGGGCGTGCTGGCCCAGATCCTCCACCGCATGGACCTGCCCCTGGTCTCCTGGTTCGTGGACAACCCCCACCTCATCCTGCCCATCTACCCCAAGGTCCACCAGGACAAGACCCTGCTGCTGACCTGGGACGCGGACAACGTGGACAGCCTCCGGGCCTTCGGCTACCCCAACGTGGCCCACCTGCCCCTGGGCGTGGACCACACCCGGTTCGCGCCCGGACGGCCCGGCAAGGAGGAATGGAAGGCCGAGGTCTCCTTCCTGGGGCAACTCCATGGCCGCCAAGACCGAGGCCCGGCGCAAGGCGGCCGACCCCGGACCGCAGACGTCCGCCCGGCTGGACGAGATCGCCCGGGCCTTTGGCGAGTCCGAGGAGCCCTCGGCGGCCCGCTTCCTGCTCTCCACCTATCCCGAGCTGCGCGGGGAATTCCTGGACCTGGGCTCGCCCAGCCGCATGCTGGCCTTCGAGACCCTGGTCACCTGGCACTCCACCATGACCTACCGGCTGGAGTGCGTGAAAAAGCTCCTGCCCTTCAGGCCGCTCATCGCGGGCGACCCGGGCTGGCGGATCATCCTGCCCGTCCCGGGCTGGCGCTACCTTCCCGAGCTCAACTACTACGAGGACCTGCCCGGGTTCTATCCGTGCTCGGCCGTGAACTTCAACGCCACCAGCCACCAGATGAAGGGAGCGGTGAACCAGCGGGTGTTCGACGTGCCCGCCTGCGGCGGCTTCCTGATCACGGACCACCGCCGCCAGATGGAGGAGCTGTTCGAGCCCGGCAAGGAGGTGGTGGTCTACGAGCACCCGGACGAGATCGAGGAACTGGTGCGCCGCTGGCTGGCGGACGAGCCCGGCCGCAGGGCCGTGACCGAGGCGGCGCGCAAGCGCATCCTGGCCGAGCACACCTACGACCACCGCATCCAGACCCTGGCCGACCTGGCCCGGCAGACCTTCGCCTAGGAGAGGATCGTGGCTGCGCCCCCTGTCCTGGTCCTGCAGATGCAGCGCATGGGGGACCTGATCCTGTCCTTTCCGCTCTTTCTGTGGCTGCGCCGCCGCCACCCCGGGGCCGAGATCCGGGTGGTGGCCGAGCCGGGCTTCTACGAACCCCTGATGGCCGTCAGCCCTCCCGTGACCTACATCCCCTGGCGCTCGGCCAAGGCCGTGCTCAAGGAAACCTACCAGCTGGCCGTGAACCTCTCCATCCGGCCCGAGGCCGCGGGGCTCATGGACCAGGTCAAGGCCGAGGCCAAGATCGGGCCCGTGGACACGGACCAGGGGCGCTACGTCCACGGCCCGTGGCAGCTCTACCGGGCCTCGGTGGTCAGGAACAACCGCTACAACCGTTTCCACTGGGCCGACCTCAACGGCCTGGACGCGGTGCGGGCCAAGGACATGGCCGCCACCCGCTTCGACCCGCCCCGGCGCATCCCTCCGGGCCAGGGCAACGTGGGCCTGTTCCTGGGCGCCAGCCAGGAGGCCAAGCGGCCCAATGCCGCGTTCTGGGCCGGGCTGGTGCGCGCCCTGTACGACCGGGGCCAGCCCTGCGTGCTCCTGGGCGGGCCCGGGGAAAAGGAACTGGGCAAGGAGGTGGTCAAGCGGTTCGGCGGGCCGGTGACCAACCTGTGCGGCCGCCTGGGCCTGGACGAGCTGGCCCGCATCGGCAGCGCCCTGCGGCTGTTCGTCACCCCGGACACCGGGCCCATGCACCTGGCCGCCTGGACCGGCGCCCTGACCCTGAACCTGTCCCTGGGCAACGTGCATCCCTGGGAGACCGGCCCCTACCAGCCCGGCCACTACGTGCTGCGCTCGGACCTGGACTGCGCCCAGGGGTGCTGGGAGTGCTCCCGCGACAGCCTGGACTGCCACCAGGCCTTCACCCCGGAAGGGGTGGCCTACCTGGCATACCGGCTGGCCGACCCGGCCGCAGGCGACAGCGCCCGGCCGCCCCAGGGGCTGCGCCTGGGACGCACGGGCCGCGACGACCTGGGCCTGTATCATATAGAAGACCTGACCCCCGGACCGGTTCCCGAAGAACAATGGCTGGCCGCGCTGTGGCAGGCCGTGTTCGCCCTTTGGCTCGGCCTGTGCGGACCGGAACGCGCCCGAAAGGCGGCCCAGGATCTGGCCGACCACGCCCCGTCACGGCTCACCGCCCTGGCGCAGGCCCTGCCCGGGCTGGGACGCGACCTGTCCCGCGCGCTCAAGGCCAGGGCCCTGGACCCGGACCTGCTGGCCCGCACCCCGGCCGAGGCCCGGCCCCTGGCCGGGTACGCCGAGATGCTGCTCCAGAACCGGGACTTCGACCCCGCGGCCGGACCCGAGGTCCTGGACCGGCTGGCCGTGCTGGCCGATCTTCTCACCCGACCCGGGGCCTAGCCCCCCTTTTCCATCCCCGCGTCCCCTGCATAAAGGGGAAGATCGTGCCCGATCGGCAGATTCTTCCCTTTGTCCGCGGTTTCTGTTCTCTCTTAACATATTGATATAAAAGAAAATCAATTTTGGAACGGGTTTTGAATTTAATGCCCCCATAGGAGTGGACCGTGCAGAATGTTCCTGAAGCTTCCTTAACCCAGGCCCAAAAGGTCGAATTCTCCCAGGTGAACTCCGGTTCAACCAACGGGATGTCCAACGACCTGTTTGGGGAATTCCTGGCCTACCATGCCCGGGAGGAACAAGCGTCCTACGCGCCCGCCCCGGACCTGGACAGCTTCGCGCGTTCCGACTCCTCCTCCACCCAGCACCGCGTGGATTCCACCTCCTTCACTGCCCGCACCACGGCCGAGACCGCCGCGGCCGCCGCCACCACCGCAGCCGCCACCGCAGCCGCCACCGCCTCGGACGCGGCCGACGAACACGTTTCCGTGGCCCAGCAGGCGGGCATGGTGGACGCGCCGCCCAAGGCGGCCACCGAAACGGCCAACGCCATCGCCGAGCAGACCGGCAAGCGCCCCCACAAGTCCAAGGAGCGCGACGACTCCGACGAGTCCGGCCAGTCCTCGGACAAGAAAAACAAGTCCAAGGCGGCCGCCCTGCTGGCCGGCGGATCGGTCAAGGCCAAGGGCTCGTCAGCCAAGTCGGGCGCCAACGGCTCCACCCAGGCCTCCACGGGCAAGTCCTCGGGCAAGTCCAAGGAGCCCAAGGCCGAAGTGGACATGGACGACATGCGCGACGTGGCCGTGACCCTGGAGGACCTGGAAGGCATGAAGGACCAGCTGCTCCAGTACGGCCTGACCGAGGAGCAGGTGGAGGCCCTCATGGAGCAGGCCGGGTCGCCCCAGGGCCTGACCTGGGGCAAGCTGGTGGCGTACATTTCCAAGCAGATGGACCTGCTCGAACGCGACCTGGAACTCTCCGCCTCCCAGCAGCAACAGCTCATGACCTTCTTCCAGAAGCTGGGGTTCAACGCCTCGGACGCCGAGAGCATGGTGGCCGAGGTGGGCGAGGGCAACGTGGACCACGTCCTGGCCACCCTGGAGCGCCACATCAAGAGCATGGACCAGGAACAGCTCATGGCTTTGGACCCCGACGAGGTCAAGGCCTTCCTCAAGGAGCTGCGTCAGCTCAAGGCCTCCACCGAGGGCAGGAAGCTGGGCATGGTTCGCGTGGTGTCCCAGGCCATGGACAAGGCCGTTGACCGCGTGCGCGAGCAGTACGTGGAGAACAACCAGGCCGACCTGGGCCAGGACGGCGCCAAGAAGGACGGCCAGCCCGTGGTCAACACCAAGGTGGCCGACGCGGCCCGCCTGGCCGACAACATGACCGCCGAGCAGGCGGCCGGCGCGGCCGAGGCCAACGCCCAGCGCATCGTCAAGGTCCTGGACGCCCGGGACCAGGCCAAGGTGGCCGTGGACCAGGTCATGGACAAGGCCGCGGAGTCCGTGCAGCAGAACGGCAGCGACAGCCCCACGGACCACCTGCTCCAGCAGGAGACGAGCACGCAGGACCAGAACAAGGATCCCTGGAGCGAGTTCATGGGCAAGATGCGGCAGGAGCAGGACGCCAAGACCCAGCAGCCCGCCGCCAAGAACACCGCCGCCGCCGAGATCCTGAACGCCAAGGCTTCGGACTCGACCAAGGAAACCCTGACCACGGCCCTGAACCAGACCCGCGAAAATTTCAACGCCACCCTGGAGAAGCTGGACGCCCCCAAGGTCATGCGCCAGGTCCAGGACGGCATCCTGCGCAACCTGGGCCAGGGCCGCAAGCAGATCACCCTGCAGCTCGAGCCCGCCCAGCTGGGCAAGCTGTCCATCATCCTGACCTCCAACAAGGGCGGCGAGGTCCAGGCCACCATCCGCGCGGACAACCACGAGTCGGCCAAGATCATCGCCGACAACCTGGATTCCATCCGCCAGCACATGGAGAACCAGGGCATCAAGGTCTCCAAGCTCGAGGTCCAGACCCAACTTTCCCAGTATCAGGGCAACGAATGGCACGGAGAGGCCGGGCACAACCAGGCCCAGGAACAGGAGGCCCAGGCCCGGTTCCTCAACCGCTGGCGCACCCTGAAGAACAGCGACGGCATGGACAGCGCGGCCTCGGAGGCCGCCGTTACCGCGGCCCGCCAGAGCCTGAACGGCGGCACAGGGCTGCACGTCATCGCCTAGGGAGAACCAGGAGATAGCCATGACCTACGCCGGAGTTTCCCACATCCTCGGCCAACACGAAGCGAGGCTGAACGCGAGCAACTCCACCGATTCGGAGGAGAGCCAAGCCACTCTGGACCAGGACGCCTTCCTGACCCTGCTGGTGGCCCAGCTGACCAACCAGGATCCGATGAATCCCATGGAAGACACGGACATCACCAGCCAGCTGGCCGAGTTCTCCAGCCTGGAGCAGTTGACCAACCTGAACACCAGAATGGACACCCTCATCGACCTGACCGACGAGGACTCCATCCTCAACGCGGTCAACTTCATCGGCCGCTCGGTCAAGGCCGACGGCTACAACCTGAGCAAGGAAGACGGCTCCATCTCCACGCTGCACTACAGCCTGGGCGAGACCGTGAGCAACGTCACGGTCTACATCTACTCCTCCGAGGGCGAGATCGTCCGCACCGAGGTCCTGGGGTCCAAGCAGCCCGGCGAGTACACCTACGAATGGGACGGCACGGACGACGACGGCAACGAGCTGGCCGACGGCCTCTATTCCGTGGGTATCCTGGCCGAGGATTCGGAAGGCCAGGGCGTGCTGGTGGAGACCCAGGTCTCCGGCGTGGTCGTGGGCGTGGTCAGTGAAAACGGGTCGCAATACCTGCGCCTGGACGACGGCCGCTACGTCAACATGCTCAACGTCTACGAGGTCGTGATCAACGACAGCGAGGGCGAAGACGAAGGCGAAGGTGAGGGTGAGGGAGAAGGAGAAGGAGAAGGAGAGGGCGAAGGCGAGACATAGCCGACGCCTCGAACATATTTCAGGAGATAGAGTCACAGGAGGTCTATCATGAGTCTCTCGTCATCGTTGTATTCGGGAATTACAGGCCTGGCCGCGCACGGGGAGCGGATGACGGTCATCGGCAACAACCTCGCCAACGTCAGCACCACGGGGTACAAAGGAGCGCGCA
Source organism: Desulfovibrionaceae bacterium (assembly GCA_963666895.2). Classification (GTDB taxonomy): domain Bacteria; phylum Desulfobacterota; class Desulfovibrionia; order Desulfovibrionales; family Desulfovibrionaceae. Next base: position 105,808 of record CAXXNS010000010.1, read on the forward strand.
TGCACTTCGAGGACCTCATGAGCCAGGACGTGTCCACGTCCGCGGGCATCGGCCAGGTGGGCCGCGGCGTGCGCGTGGCGGCCATCTATTCCGACTTCGGCCAGGGTTCCTTCGAGACCACCACCGAGGCCACGGACATGGCCATCGGCGGCGACGGCTTCTTCATGGTCTCGCCCCGGGACGATGAGGATTCCTACTACACCCGGGCCGGCGTCTTCCGCTTCGACAGCGACGGCTATCTGGTGGACCCGCACGGGTACGTGCTTCAGGGCTGGGCCATGTCGCGCAACACCGCCACCGTGGCCACCTCGGGCTCGGTGGAGGAGACCAACGAATACGAGGTCAGCGGCGCCATCGGCGACATCCGCCTGGAGAACTTCCAGACTCCGCCCTCGGCCACCCGGGAGCTCGACTTCATCACCAACCTGGATCCCGGCGCCTCGGACAACTCCGCCTCGGCCACCGATCCCTACTTCGCCCTGTTCAACGCCTGGGACGGCATGGACGCGGACAACGACGGCCGGAACATCGCGGACACGGCCTACGCCTACTCGACCAGCATGAAGGTCTACGACGAGATCGGCGCGGCCCACACCGTGACCGTGTACTACGACAAGGTCACCCTCTCCAACGCGGGCGGCTACTCGGTCTGGGAGTACATCGTCACCGTGGACCCGGCCGACGACGGCCGCACCCTGACCGCGGGCGGCGTGGACTTCCGCATGGGCGACACCTCGGCCGCGGGCATCATGATGACCGGCACCATGACCTTCCGGGCCGGACAGTTGGTGGGCCAGACCGCCTACACCCTGCAATCCGGCGCGGACGGCAACGTGGGCGCGCTGTCCAACTGGCAACTGGCCGACTTCAGCACCTACGGCTACCCGACCTTCACGCCCAACTTCCTGGGCGCGTCCAACGCCTCCACCACCAACCTGAACCTGTCGCCCAACGCCATTCCCATCGGCATCAACTTCGGGCTCAGGAACACGGACACGAGCATCACCAGCGCGGCGGGATCGGGCTGGACCCTGTCCGGAGGCCCCCTGCCGCTGACGGCCGCGGGCGTGGGCAACAACATCACCAACGTCACCACCACGCTGCCCAACCTCTCGGTGCCCTCGCTGGCCACCCTGGCCACCCAGAGCTACGACACGGGCGGCTCGTCCACCCTGTTCCAGAGCCAGGACGGCTACGCCGCGGGCATCCTGCAGTCGGTCTCGGTCTCCCGCGACGGAGTCCTGACCGGCAACTACTCCAACGACCAGGAGATCCAGCTCTACACCATCGCCCTGGCCACCTTCACCAACCAGTGGGGGCTCAGGCGCGACGGCGGCAACCTGTTCACCGAGACCAGCGACTCGGGACCGGCCCTGACCGGCTTTGCCGGAGACCAGGGCAAGGGCACCATCGACGGCAACTCGCTGGAGCTGTCCAACGTGGACATGGCCACGGAGTTCGTGCGCATGATCACCACGCAGCGCGGCTTCCAGGCCAACACCAAGGTCATCACCACCACCGACTCCCTGCTCGGCGAGGTGATCGCCATGAAGCGGTAAAAACCGCCTGACCAGACGATAGACCTCTCTCCGACAAGGCCGCCGGGATTCCCCATCCCGGCGGCCTTTTTTTTCCGCTTCCGCCCGCGTTGGGCAAGGAAATATGTGCCCTGCCAAACCCGGGCCGGGCCGGGCCGGGGAATTTTCTGCTGACGCCGGGGCGGTTTATGGACGTTTCTAGACTTTTTTTAGATGCAGAACATTAAGAAATTAATAGGAAAATTACGGTTGGCATTCATGTTGCTTAACGTTCGCCAGAAGGAACGTTTCGCTTGAACAAGGAGGTTTCCCCATGTCTCTCGTCATCAACCACAACCTTATGGCCATGAACGCCGCTCGAAATCTGAATACGAGCTACGGCAGCCTGGCCACGTCCACGAGGCGGCTCTCCTCGGGACTGCGCGTAGGCACGGCCGCCGACGACGCGGCCGGGTTGGCCATTCGCGAGCTGATGCGCTCGGACATCGCGTCGCTGTATCAGGGCGTTCGGAACGCCAACGATGCCATCTCGATGATCCAGACCGCTGACGGCGCGCTCCAGGTGGTCGACGAAAAGCTCATTCGCATGAAAGAGCTGGCCACCCAGGCTTCCACGGGTACCTACAACTCCGACCAGCGCCTGATCATCGATTCCGAGTTCCAGGCCATGGCTTCGGAGATCACCCGTATCGCCATGGCCACGGACTTCAACGGCATCCACATGCTCAACGGGTCCCTGGCGGGCACCGACCCCAACACCGGGGCCGCCATCGCCCACAACGGAAACCTGATGAACCCCACCGGGCCCATCAAGATCCACTTCGGCACGGGCAACGACTCATCCGACGACTACTATTACATCTCCGTGAACAACTCCACGGCGTCGGCCCTGGGTCTCTGGAACGCCACCATCTCCACCCAGTCACTGGCCCAGTCCGCCCTGGCCCGCATCCAGCAGGCCATCATCTCCAAGGACAAGATTCGCGCCAACCTGGGTTCCATGCAGAACAGGCTGGAGAACACCATCACCAACCTGTCCATCCAGGCGGAGAACCTGCAGGCTTCCGAGTCCCGCATCTCCGACGTGGACGTGGCCACGGAAATGACCGAATTCGTGCGCCAGCAGATCCTGTCGCAGGCGGCTGTGGCCATGCTGGCCCAGGCCAACTCCCTGCCCAGGATGGCCATGCAGCTCATCGGCGGCTAGTCCTTCCGAAGAGCGAACCAACGGTAAAAAAAGCCGGGGGATCATTCCCCCGGCTTTTTGCCGTCCTGGCCCAGCTCCTTGACGGCCATGCGGGCCGCGGCCTGCTCAGCCTTCTTCAGGCTCGGCCCCCGGGCCTTGAACACCCGGCCGTCGGGCAGGGCCACCTCCACGGTGAACACCTTCTCGTGCTCCGGGCCGGAGGAGTCCTTGAGCGCGTACACGGGCCGGTCCCCGAACCGCTGCTGGGTAACCTCCTGCAAACGGCTCTTGTGGTCCTTGCTCGTGGCCCCGGACGCCTGGTCCGGCCACATGCCCTCGTACAGGCCCAGGACCACCTCCCGGGCCGTCTCGTACCCGCCGTCCAGGAAAACCGCGCCCATAAGGGCCTCCATGAGGTCGGCCAGCAGGGCGGTCCGCTTGCGGCCTCCCTGGGCCTCCTCGCCCCGTCCCAGGCGCACCCGCTGGTCCAGTTCCAGGTCCAGGGCCAGCTGGGCCAGGGTCTTCTCCTTGACCAGGACCGAACGCAGCCGGGTCAGGTGCCCCTCGGGCGCCTCGGGGTAGCGGGCCAGGGCCTCCTCGGAAACAATGAGGTCGATGACCGCGTCGCCCAAAAATTCCAGCCGCTCGTTGTCATCGCCCGGGCTGCCGTGCTCGTTGGCCCAGGAGCTGTGCGTGAGCGCCTGGACCACGTGCTTGACTTGCCGGAATCGATGGTGGATACGTTCCTGAACGATTCTTATATCCGCATCCATGCAACAACTCTCTTCGTTTGGCATGAACCGCGAGCCGCAATTGGCTTCCCTGATCAACCCGACGAGCATCGCCGTGGTCGGGGCCTCGCGTTCTCCGGAAAAGGCCGGGCACCAGATCGTGTCCAACCTGCTGGCTTCCGGTTACAAGGGAAAAATCCTGCCCGTCAATCCCGCGGGCGGAGAAATCCTGGGCCTGCCCGTGTTCAAAAGCGTGGCCGACCTGGACCAGGCCCCGGACATGGCCGTGATCTGCCTGCCCCGGGACCTGGTTCTGGAAACGGCCAGACAGCTGGCGGACAAGCATGTCCGCGCCCTGGTGGTGGTCAGCTCCGGGTTCAAGGAAACCGGGCGCGAAGGCTGGTACATTGAAGAAGAGCTGGCCAAGTTCGTGCGCGACAAGCGCATCCTCCTGCTCGGCCCCAACTCTCTGGGCCTCCTGAACACCCACAACGGCATGCACGCCTGCCTGGACGCGGCCATGCCCCGGCCCGGCCGGGTGGCCTTCTTCTCCCAGTCCGGGTCCATGGCCTGGGGTTTGCTGGACTGGGCCGCGGGCATGGACGTGGGCTTCTCCACCGTGGTCCACCTGGGCAACAAGGCCGCGCTCAACGAATCCGACCTGGTGGAGCACCTGGCCGCGGACCCGCAGACCTCGGTCATAGTCGGCTCCCTGGAGTCCCTGACCTCGGGCCAGGAGTTCATGCGCGTGGCCGAGGCGGCCACGGCGGTCAAGCCCATCCTCATGCTCAAGTCGGGCAACACCCCGTCCGGAGCCCGGGCCGTGTCCAGCCATACCGGCACCCTGCCCGGCTCACGCCAGGCCAGCCGCGCCGCGCTCAAGCAGGCCGGGGTCATCCAGGTGGACGAGGCCAAGACCCTGTTCTCCCTGGCCCAGGCATTCGCCAGGCAGCCCCTGCCCGAGGGCCCCAACCTGGCCGTGGTCACCAACTCCGGCGGGCCCGGCATCCTGGCCGCGGACGCCTGCGAGCGCAGCAGCCTGGAGCTGGTCCGGCCCTCCCAGGCCACCCTGGACGCCCTGGCCGAACTGCTGCCGCCCTACGCCGCGCTCTACAACCCCATCGACATCATAGGCGACGCCGACGCCGAACGCTACCGCGTCACCCTGGAGGCCGTGGCCAAGGACGAGCGCATCCACGCCCTGCTGGTCATCCTCACGCCCACGGCCCAGGTGCAGATCGCGGACACGGCCCAGGCCGTGGCCGACATCGCGGCCGAGCTCAAGAAGCCGGTGTTCGCCTGCTTCATGGGCGGCATGCGCATCGCCGAGGGCGAGAAAATTTTGGTCGAGGCCGGCATCCCCTGCTACGGCTTCCCGGAGCCGGCCATCAAGGCCCTGGAGACCATGCTCGAGTACAAGCGCTGGCAGGACCGCCCCTATCCGGTGGAGGTCTGCTTCCGGCGCGACAAGGGCCGGGCCGAGAAGGTCCTGACCTGGGCCCGGAACCTGGGCGTCACCGAGCTTGTGGACGTGAAGGCCTTTGAGCTGGGCCGGGCCTACGAGCTGCCCCTGCCCGAGACCGAGCTGGCCCGCACCAGCACCCAGGCGTCCAAAATCGCCAAACGCATCGGCGGGCCCGTGGCCCTCAAGCTGACCTCGCCCCAGCTCACCCACCGCTCCCGGCTGGACGGCGTGGCCCTGGACATCCAGACCCCGGCCGACGCGGCCCAGGCCTTCCGCCGCCTGACCAACCAGGCCGCCCGGCGCATGCACGGACTGTACATCACCGGCTGCCTGGTCCAGGCCATGGCCCCGTCCGCCCGGCACGTGCTGACCGTGGGCCTGTCCCGCGACATGCAGTACGGCCCCGTGATCCGTTTCGGCTTCCACGGCCCCCATGCCGAGGCCATGAACGACTACGCCTTCCGCCTGGCCCCGCTGACCGTGGGCGACGCCCAGGAGATGATCCGCGAGATCCGCGCCTACCCCCTGCTGCGGGGCGTGCGCGGCCAGGGCGCGGTGGACCTGGGCGCGGTGGAGGACATCCTGTTGACCATCTCCCAAATGGCCTCGGATTTCCCCCAGATCCAGGAGGCCGAGTTCGGGCCCATCCTGGTGGGCGACGAGGGGGCCTTTGTCACGGACTTGCGCTTGACCGTCTCCCACGGCTAGACTGCCTGGGAGCGAAGGAGGATATCATGCCCGGACTGTATATCGGAGCGACCAGCGGCTACTCCGGCAAGAACATGGTCGTTCTCGGCCTCGGACTGCACTTCAGGGACCAGGGCCTGAACATCGGCTACATGAAGCCCGTGGGCGCCCTACCCCTGGAGGAGAACGGCAGGCTCGGCGACGAGGACGCCAAGTTCGTGCAGAACGTGCTCGGCCTGGAGGCCGATCCCGAGACCGTCACCCCGGTGGTGGTCACCCACGACTTCAAGGCCAAGGCCTTCACCAGCAAATGCGAGAACCTCATGCCGGGCATCGAGGACGCCTACGCCAAGCTGGGCCAGGGCAAGGACCTCATGCTGGTGGCCGGGTCGGGCTCCATGTACTCGGGCAAGTACTGCGGCGTGGACGCCGTGGCCGTGTGCGACGCCCTGGACCTCAAGGCCGTGGTCATCGACCGCTTCCAGAAGGAACTCAAGTACGACTACCTCATGGTCATGCGCGAGGCCCTGGGCGAGCGGATGGTCGGGGCCATCCTGAACGACGTGCCCCCGGACTTCATGGAGGAGGTCACCGAGCAACTGGTGCCCTTCCTGGAAAGCCGCCAGGTCAAAATCCTGGGCATCATCCCCTCGGACCCGGTCATGGGCACCATCACCGTGGCCGACCTGGCCGACCGCCTGGGCGGCAAGGTGGTCTCGGCCCACAACGCGGCCGACCGGCTGGTGGAGCGCTTCCTCATCGGCACCATGCAGGTGGAGAACTTCATGACCCACTTCCGCAAGCAGCGGAACTCCGCGGTCATCGTGGGCGGCGACCGCTCGGACGTCCAGTTGGTCGCGCTGGAAGGCGACTGCCCCTGCCTGATCCTGACCGGCAACCTGTATCCCAACGACATCATCCTGACCCGGTCCGAGGTGCTCAAGACCCCGATCATCGTGGCCCGGGAGGACACCTACACCATCGCCAAGAAGATGGAGGGCGTGCTGGCCCGGCATAAGCTCAGGGACAAGGTCAAGGTGGAGCAGGGCGCGCGGCTGGTGGCCGAAAAGATCGACCTCAAGGCCATTTCCCAGGCCCTGGGCGTCTAAGCCCCTACCCCTTTCCGAAACCAACGCGGCGGACCGGAGACGGTTCGCCGCGTTTTCTTGTGCGCGAACGCCATATTGGTGTAGGGTTGCCGCAAACAAGGAGAACCGGCCATGAAGCGCGCCCTTCTGCCCTGCCTGCTCATTCTTTGCCTGGCCCAGGCCGTCCCGGCCCTGGCCTGCACCACCACCCTGACCGGCAAGGACGCCTCCATCGACGGCTCGGTCATGGTCTCCCACTCGGACGACGGCCTGAGCGATCCCCGGCTGATCCACGTCCCGGCCATGGACCACGAACCCGGGGCCATGCGCCCGGTGTTCTACACCCACTGCGCCCTGGGCTTCAAAGCCGAATGGGGCGGCACCGAGACCCAGCGGCTGGTCACGGACACCCGCGGGCCGGGCTACGACTCCCCGGGCCTGCCGCCCAGCGTGCCCCTGGGCGCCATCCCCCAGGTGGCTCACACCTATGGCTACTTCGACGCCAACTACGGGCTCATGAACGAGCACCAGCTGGCCATCGGCGAATGCACGGACAAGGCCAAGGTCCATCCCGAGCCCGCCCCGGGCAAGCGCATCTTCTACTCGGCCGAGCTGTCCCGCGTGGCCCTGGAGCGCTGCAAGACCGCGCGCCAGGCCGTGCTGCTCATGGGCGAGCTCATCGCCGAGTACGGCTACTACGGCACGGGCGAAACCCTGCTGGTGGCCGACCCGGACGAGGGCTGGGTCATGGAGATGTGCGGCTACGACATGGACGGCGAGAACGGGGTCTGGGTGGCTCAGCGCGTGCCGGACAACGGCTTCTTCGTGGCCGCCAACCAGTTCCGCATCCGCGAGATTCGCCAGGGCGCCGAGGACATGCTGTACTCGGACAACATCTTCGACGTGGCCAAGGAAAAAGGCTGGTGGAAGCCCGAGGACGGCCCCCTGGACTGGACCCGGGTCTACGGGGACGGCGAGTTCCACCATCCCTACTACTCCCTGCGCAGGGTCTGGCGGGCCCAAAGCCTCATCGCCCCCTCCCTGGACCTGCCCGCCTGGGTGGAGGGGCCCTTCACCACCACCTACCCCTTCGCCATCGTGCCCGACCACAAGCTGGGCGTGGCCGACGTGGCGGCCGTACACCGCGACAACTACGAGGGCACGGAGTTCGACCTGACCACGGGCCTGGCCGCCGGACCCTTCGGCAACCCCAACCGCTTCGAGGGAAGGGCCGAGTCCGTGGCCCAGGGCAAGCTCCCGGTCAAGGGCGCGTTCGAGCGGCCCCTGAACATCTACCGCTGCGTGTATTCCTACGTGACCCAGGTGCGGGGCGGCCTGCCCGACGCCATCGGCGGGGTGCTCTGGTACGGGCCGGACCGCCCGGCCACGGCCGTGCTCATGCCCTTCTACGCCGGGGCCCTGGACCTGCCGGACAGCCTGCAGACCGCGGACGCCCTGATCTTCAACCAGGCCAGCATGTGGACCGCGTTCAACTACGTGGCCAACTACGCCATGCTCAAGTATTCCTTCATGATCAAGGACATCCACGCGGTGCGCGACAAGTTCGAGGCCGCGTCCCTGGGCGGGCAGGAGGAGTTGGAGGCCAAGGCCCTGGCCCTGTGGAACCAGGGCAAGAAGGACGAGGCGCGCACCCTGCTGACCGGCCATTCGGACCAGTACGCGGCCCAGGTGCTCAAGGACTGGTGGACCCTGGCCCAGAACCTGTACCTCAAGTACAACGACGGCTACCTGAACACCAGGGAGGGGCTGGCCCAGCAGGTCTTCTACCCGGCCTGGTGGCTCAAGGCCGTGGGCTTTGAACAAGGCCCCCTGACTTACAAAAAGCCCGCGAACTGACCGGTGCATTCCAGGCGAGTCGTGTGGACATCCGGTCCGGGCTCGGATAGGAAGGGCCATCCAACTCTACCACGGGGAGCGCGTCGTGCCACAGGGATCGGACTACTACCAGACACAGCTTCGCAAGGACCTGCGGAACAAGACCTGCACCGAGCGGGCCTTCCAGGAAATCGAAAAGCTTGAGAAGCGGGTCAAGGACCTGGAGCTCATGGTCCGCCGCCTCAAGAACCGCCTGGACGTGCTCGAGGGCACGGACCGCAAGCTCCATATCTGACCCACCTTAAATCTCAGGCCGTTCAGAAGGCGTGAGATGCAAGGCGCGAGAAAAGCCCAAGCCCGACGCGTACTCTGTCGTACGTGAGGGTTTGGGCTTTTCGCTGCAACGAAGCAGATGGCGTCTTATGGACGGCCTGCTAGCCCAAGGGAGTATTCTCCACCAGGCTCCAAATGCCGCACGGACAGGCGTCGGCGCAGAACCCGCAGCCGATGCACTTGTCCGGGTCCGAGACCATCTCCACCTCGCCGTCGGCCACGACCACGCGGCTGATGGCGCTCTCCGGGCAGATGGCCTCGCACACGCCGCAGTCGCGGCACACGCCGCAGCTGGAGCACTGGTCCGCGCAGGCCTTGACGTCGTTGAACGCCACCACGCGCGGGTCGTAGTACTCGAGCTTGATGCGCGCGTAGTCGATCATGTCGCGGGTCTCGCTCTCCACGTTGTAGATGCCGGGCTGGCGCGAGTCGGACTCGGGCCTGCGGCCGGTGAAGATCTCGTGGATCACCTGGGCCGCCTTGCGTCCCGCGCCGATGGCGTCGGTCAGCAGACCCGGGCGCACGTTGTCGCCGATGGCGAAGACCTTGGAGTCCGTGGTCTGCCAGCTCTCGTTGACCACGATGTGCCCGCGGTCCAGGGCGATGTTGTCCGGCAGGAAGTCCAGGTCCGGCTGGTCGCCGATGGACACCAGCACCATGTCGGCCTCGATGAGCTCGCCCGTGGACAGGACCACGCCCTTGTCCGTGATCTCCTTGGTGAAGCAGGGCCAGCGGAAAGTGGCGCCCAGGGCCTCGGCGTCCTCCTTTTCCTTGCCGAACGCGGCCGGCTTCTGGATGTCGATGAGCTGCACCTGCTCGGCTCCGAGCCGGTAGGCCTCGGTGGCCACGTCGCAGCCCACGTTGCCCGCGCCGATGATGACCAGTTTCTTGCCCACCTTGGCCTTGTTCGTCTTGGCCTGGCGCAGGAAGGTCAGGGCCGGGACCAGGTGCTCCTTGCCGGGCACGGGCAGAACCCGCGGCTTGGACGCGCCCACGGCCAGGACCACGAAGTCGAACTTTTTCTGCAGGTCCTTGAATTCCTTGGTGGTCATGGCCTTTTTCAAATGCTCGTGGGGCAACAGCTTGTGCATGCGCTCCAGCTCGCCGGTCAGCACGTCCTGGGGGATGCGGCTGCCCGGGATGGCCTGGGACAGCTTGCCGCCCAGGGTCTTGGCGGTTTCGAAAATCACGGCCTCGTGGCCGGACAAACGGATCTGCCAGGCCAGGGAGATGCCGGCCGGGCCGCCGCCCAACACGGCCACCCGCTTGCCCGACAGCTTGGGCAGCTTGGGGGTCTTGGCCTCGGCTCCGGCCTTGCCCAGCACGGACACGTCCACCGGGGCCATGTCCCCGCCCACGCGGGTGCAGCCCTGCATGCACAGGTGCGGGCACAGGTAGCCGCAGACCGTGGCCGGGAACGGGGTGTACTTGAGCGCCAGGTCGATGGCCTCCTGCACCTTGCCCTCGCGGATCAGTTGCCAGCGCTCCTGCACAGGAATGCCGGTGGGGCAGCTGGCCTGGCAGGGAGGCAGGTACTTCTGGTTCTCCCAAACCGGCACGTAGCGCCTGAGTTCGTTGTTGACGATCAGGCCGATGGGGCTGCGGTCCAGGTCGGTCAGGTCGCCGATCATGCCGCCCCGGCCCAGCTCGGACTCCCAGACCCGGCCGTAGAAGTCGTGCATGGGCAAACGGGTCTTGCCCACCTTCTCGTAAGGGCTGCGGGCCACGATGAGTTGCCAGTCCCCACGCTTGGACAGGGTCTTGAGCTTATCGCTGAGGCCGATCTTCTTCAGGTAATTCTTTAGGTTGGCGGACAGCCAGGCCCAGGTCTCGTCGTCAATGGGCTCCAGCCGGGCGTCGGCCTGGGAAAATTCCTGGTACGGGCCGCGCACGAAGATGCGTCCGCCGACCATGCCCACGCAAGGCCTGAACCCGAGCACGTTCTCCTTGTCCTGGGGCTTGTACCCGCAGACAACGGCCGTGCCTCCGGCCATGAACTCGGCGAAATAGTCGCCCACGCTGCCCAGCACCCAGAGCTCGGGCTCGTCGAAGCGCGGGTTGGTCTTGGTCATGGTCATGCCGCGGGCGCCGATGTTGCCGTCCACGAACACCTTGCCCTGGGCCATGGCGTTGCAGCAGCCGTTGGCCGCGTTGCCGTGGATGACGATCTCGGCCCCGGCGTTGAGCCAGGCCACGTCGTCCGAAGCCGGACCCATGACCTCGATGCTGGTGCCCGGGAAGCCCATGGAACCCAACCGCTGCCCGGCCGAGCCCTTGAGCACGACCTTGAGGGGCTCGTCCTTGGAGACCCAGAGGCGGCCGCCCAGGCCGTGCTGGCCGCAGGCCTCCACCATAACCTTGCGGGCCCCCGCGGCCACCGCCTCCTGGATGCGATTCTCCAGGATGCGGGACTCCACGCGGACGCCCTTTTCCACGCCCTTTATGGTGACGCTCTTCGTTGTCTTCTTCGCCATATCTACTCTCCCCGCTTACACCACGTACTTGATCTGGAGCCGGTCGGCCGCTGGCTTGTCCGAGATGCCCAGGGCGTCGGACATGCCGATGGGCAGGGACGTAGACCGGCCCAGGGGGGCGACGATCTTCTTCAGTTCGGTGTCGAACGCCAGGAACATGTCCACCAGCCGCTCGGCCACCTTTTCCGGGTCCAGGCGGCGGTAGAGCCGCGGGTCCTGGGAGGTGATGCCCTTGGGACAGGTGCCGATGTTGCAGACGTTGCAGCGGTCGCCCTCGCTTCCCAGGCACCCGGCCGCGGTCTGCATGACCGACTTGCCCACCTGCACGGCCGAGGCCCCGAGCATGATCAGGGCGGCCGCGTTGGCGGCCACGTTGCCGTTCTTGCCGATGCCTCCCCCGGCGATCAGGGGAATCTCGTTCTGGCGGCCCACCTTCACCAGGTTCAGGTAGCAGTCGCGCAGGTTGCTGGCGATGGGATGGCCCATGTGGTTCATGGACACGTTGTAGGCCGCGCCCGTGCCGCCGTCCTCGCCGTCGATGCCCAGCCCGGCCGCATACGGATTGCGGACCAGGTTGTTCAGCACGGCCAGGGAGGTGGAGGTGGCCGATATCTTCGGGTAGACCGGCACGCGGAATCCCCAGGCCATGGACATGGACTGGATCATCTTGGCCACGGCCTCCTCGATGGAGTACTTGGTCTGGTGCGTGGGCGGGCTGGGCAGGCTGACGCCCTCGGGCACGCCCCGGATGGCGGCGATGAGCTTGTTGACCTTGTACCACATGAGCAGGCCGCCGTCGCCGGGCTTGGCCCCCTGGCCGTACTTGATCTCGATGGCGCAGGGGTCTTCCTTCATCTCCGGAATGGCATGGATGATCTCGTCCCAGCCGAAGTATCCCGAAGCGATCTGCAGGATCACGTATTTGAGGAAGCGCGAGCGCAGGAGCCGGGGCGGGCAGCCGCCCTCGCCCGTGCACATGCGCACCGGCATGTTCAGCTCCTCGTTCAGATAGGCCACGCCCATCATCAGCCCCTCCCACATGTTGGGAGACAGGGCGCCGAAGCTCATGCTGCCGATCATCAGCGGGTAGATTTCGCGCACCGGCGGGGCCCAGCCCTGCTCGGCCACCACCTTGAGGCTCTCCTCCGGGGTCAGCACGCGGCCCAGCAGGCTCCTAAGCTCGAACTCGTGGCGCCCGGCGTCCAGGGCCGGGTCCGTGAGCATGGAGATGCGGATGAACTTGATCTGGTCCAGCAGGCTGTTCGTGTCGTTGCGGCGGCCGCCCCGGGTGCGGGCGGAGCCGCCCCGGTTGTTCTGGAACTTCAACGTGGTCGAAGTGTCCTGCTCGCTGCGGGGACGAATGGCGTTGTTGGGGCAGACCATGTTGCACATGGAGCAGCCGATGCAGGCGAAGGCCGGATCGGTCTTCTGGCGGATGCCGTAGAAGATGGTGTGCTCATTGCTGGGCTTGGTGCGGAGCCCGGCCTCGGTCAGGACCTTGCGCTGGCGGAACACGCCCAGCTCGATGGCCTTGGCCGGGCAGACCGTGGTGCACCGGCCGCACAGGGTACACAGGTTGCGGTCCCATTCCACCTGCCAGGGCAGATCCTTGACGCTCAGTGAAGATGGGGTAATTGCTGCTTTTGGCTGCATATGGTCATCTCCCGACACTCGGGATCCACGATCACGGTGTCCAGGTGCATTGGTTGAAAATCCTTGGTCTTGTCACGGTCGGGGATGGTGGCGTCCAGACCGCAGATCTCCGAGGAGAAGGCGAAGAACCCGGACTTGCCGCCCACCACGCCGGGCCGCAGCTTCTTGCGGTCCTGGACCATGAACATGCTGCCGCCTGGCAGGCAGCCGATGATGCAGTTGGGGCCGTCGATGATCAGCTTGCGGCAGGACATCTTGAGCCGCTCCAGGTAGTCCTTGTCCGGGTGCTCGGCCAGTTCCTCCGTGGTCAGGGGCGTGATGACGTGCTTGTACGCCTCCACGGGCAGGCCGAGCCGCTGCGTGGCGAAGTGCATGATGTGGGTGAACACTTCGGAGTCGGACTGGTAGCCCATGTACCCGGGCACCCCGCGCGAGGCCAGGTATTCCCGGATGGGCACGAAGGCCGTGTTCTCGCCGTTGGTCATGGTGCCGATGCCCTGGATGAAGAAGGGATGGCAGGCGTAGAGGTTGATGGCGTAGTTGGTGTTCTGCCTGCCCTGGGCCAGGATGCGCCGGGCCGCGAGCTCGGGGCGGTCCAGGCCGAGGTACTCGGCGATGGCCACCGGGTCGCCCACCTCCTTGATCATGATGGTGTCCGGCCAGAAGCTGAAGGCCACCATGTCGCCCTTTTCCAGGCCCATCTCCCGAATCTGCACGCGAATCTTGACCAGTTCCACGCCGAACTCGTCCTTGGACAGGGCGGCCGTCTGCTTGGGCGGCTCATAGGCCCGGACCAGGTAGGTCCCGCGCACCGGGGTGCCGTCCGGAGGGGCGCTCTTGGGTTTGAGCGACAGGGTATACTTGGACAAAAAGCCCTTGGCGGCCATGAAGTCGTCCAGGCGCTGCAGGCCTTCCTCGGTGAAGATTCCGGAAAGCACGGGGTAGTCGGCCAAGTCCTCGAAGGGACCGCCCAGGCCGTTAAGGTACACCCCGACTCCGGAACCGTCGTGTCCTTCCTTCATAACGTTGAGAGCATTGATGGCCACCAGGGGAGAAACCGGATCCCGGCTGGCCAAGGCGAACAAGCGGCACATACTCTATTTTCCTCCACAGGATCGAATCGGACCACCCCCTTTAAGTGCTGCACCCGACTCGGTCAAATAGTAAAAAGCCCGACCTCCGGCCCACGAACCGCGCCGGCGGGCCATCGTGATCTTCGTCCGCCACCTGGCCGACGAATCTTCGTCGATGGGTGGATTACCCAAAATCTGGGCAGAACTCCCCCTGGGGCACCTTAGACAATGCCCGAACAAAAGGAAATAGTCCTATTGGCTTCAATGAGACCGTGGGATTAAAGTCAACGAAATCACGCGACACGTCGAATGCGCGCCGCGCCTTGCATCGGGACGGCGGCTCATCAGCCAACGGCCTCAAGGCTTCTCGCAGTCGATTCGTCTGAACGAGAAGAGGTGTGGAAGGGGCGAAAAGCAGCCTCCGATGGTCCGAGGGTCGGGGAGGAGCGGCGACGGCGCACGACGCAAAGCACAACAAGGGGGGGGGATATTCCAGAGGAACAAAGCCGGGGAAGCGGATCTGCGCCTGCGTTCCGAACCCCGCCGAGCCCCAGGCAAGGCGAACGGCCCTGAAACCTCAACGGATGATTTGCGCAATGTTCTTTCCACCCGCCCGAAGAACGTGCCGAACACATTCTGACGGTTGAAGACGGAAGCCACCCGGACCGTCCCGCCGCCACATCAGTATCCACGAAGGAGCAGATTCATGATTCAGTATGCGAAATCCAACGATGTCCTGGGCACGACCAATCGCGGTTCAGCCGCCGAGTCGGGCCTCTGCACCCTGTGCCGCGCCGACTGCATGGGGAAATGTGAAACCTGGATGTCCTGCCTCAAGGGCCGCCAAATGCTCTACCCCCGCGATTTCGGAACGGTCACTGCGGGCAGCGCCAACACCACCCACCTGGGCGTGAGTTACAACGCCCTGCGCATTCAGGGATACAATTACGGGGCCCAGGGCATACAGCCCGGAAAGACGACCGATGCCGACGACTGCCTCTTCACCAACGTCTCGGTCGAGTCGGCCTTCGGCGACGAGGTCAAGACCCGGGTTCGCATGCCCATCATGACCGGAGCCCTCGGCTCCACCTTCATCGCCTCGAAGTATTGGGACTCCTTTGCCGCGGGCTGCGCCCTGGGCGGCATTCCCATCGTCATCGGAGAAAATGTCGTGGGCGTGGATCGGCAGTCGACCATGAACGACGGCCGCATCGGCTGCTCGCCGGAACTCGACCGCCGCGTGGAGATATACAAGCGCTACCAGGACGGATACGGGACCGTCATCGTCCAGCTCAACGTCGAGGATGCGCGAAACGGCGTGGCCGAATACGTCATCGACAAGTACGGCGACGACATCATCATCGAACTCAAGTGGGGCCAGGGGGCCAAAAACATCGGCGGTGAGATCGAGGTCAACAGTCTCGACTACGCCCTCTTCCTCAAGAAACGGGGATATCTCTTGGACCCGGACCCCGAACTGGAAGAGGTCCAGGCCGCCTTTCATTCCGGAGCTCTCAAGAGCTTCGCCCGGCACAGCCGCCTCGGCTACACCGACTTCGACTCCGAGGAGGCCGTGCACGCCGCGTTCCTGGAAACCGTGGCCAAGCTGCGCGGCCTCGGCTTCAAGCGCATCTCACTGAAGACGGGGTCGTACGGCATGGAGGCCTTGGCCATGGCCATCAAGTACGCGTCCGAGTCACACCTCGATCTCCTGACCATCGACGGCTCCGGGGGCGGCACGGGCATGAGTCCCTGGAACATGATGGAATCCTGGGGAGTGCCTTCCATCCTGCTGCACTCCAAGGCCTGGGAATATGCCTCGCTTCTCGACAACCAGGGCAAGGACGTGGTGGACCTGTCCTTCGCCGGCGGGCTGGCCCGGGAGGACCAGATATTCAAGGCCCTGGCCCTCGGCGCCCCGTACGTCAAGCTCATCTGCATGGGTCGCGGGCTCATGATCCCCGGCTTCCTCGGCTCCAACATCGAGGGCGTGCTTCGACCGAATCGAAAGACCGCGGTCAACGGCAACTGGGACTCGCTGCCCAAGACCGTCCGCGACCTCGGCGAAACCCCGGAGCAAATCTTCGCGGGCTACTCCAGCCTCAAGAAGAAGGTCGGCGCCAAGGAGATCGAGTCCATACCCTTCGGCGCCATCGCCTCATGGACCCTGGCCGACAAGCTTTCCGCCGGGCTCCAGCAGCTCCTGGCCGGTGCCCGCAAGTTCACCGTCAACCAGATATCCCGCAACGACATCGTTTCGGCCAACCGCGAAACCGAACGCGAAACCGGGATTCCCTTCATCACCGACGTCAATGACCAAACCGCCCGCAAGCTGCTGACCGATCCTGCTCTCCGTCTCATGGCCGAAGCGCAGGACCAGGCCGCCCGCAACCGGGTAACCGCCTGAACCGCCTCGAGACGGCCCCGCCCGGGGGCGGGGCCGTCTCGTCTGCCGCCCCCCGTACTTAACGGTTCTGGCAAATGACAACTCTCTATGATACCCATGTTCCGCCACGTCACCGGACGCTGGCGGAGACCCCCATGACCGAAGACGCCCACAGCCTCGATATTCCTATTCCGCCCGAAAACGACGACCCCCACGAAAGCCTCCTCAGGGAACACAGGCAGATCGAAAGGGAACTCCTGGAAAGGGTCAAGGAACTCGACTGCCTGTATGGAGTCACCCAACTGGCCCAGCGGTCCGACGTCTCCCTCCAGGAACTGGCCACCGGCATCGCGGACCTGATCTGCTCATCCTGGCAATACCCCGAAACCACCTGCGCACGGATCACCCTCGACGGCGTCGGCTACGCCACGGCCAACTTCCAGGACTCCCAATGGAGGCAGGCCGCCGCAGTGCTGGTCCATGGCGAAACGGCCGGGACGATCGAGGTCTGCTACCTGAGCCGGATGCCCGATGCGGACGAGGGCCCCTTCCTCCACGAGGAACGCAAGCTCCTGAACGCCCTGGCCGACCTCGTGGGACGAATCGTGACCCAGCACCGCTCCGATGAGCAGATGCACGCCCTGTCCCGAGAACTGATCATGATCCAGGAAAAGGAGAGGCAGCGTATCGCGCGCGAGCTGCACGACCATCTGGCCCAGGACCTTTCCCTGGCCAGGCTGGGGCTGGAACGCATCTTCGCCAGCCGGGTCGAGTCCGAAACCGTGCGCCGGCAGACCGAGGAAGTCCTCGCGCGCATCTCCGCGGCCATCGGGTCCATCCGGGAGCTGGCCTACAGGCTGCTCCCCCCCGGGCTCTCGGAACTGGGACTGGTGGAAACCATCCTGCGCCTTTGCGAGGATTTCTCGCTCCTGCACGAACTGACCGTGGACGTATTCGCCGACGGCATGGAATCCGTTTCTCTGGACTTCGAAACCCAAATCAACCTCTACCGACTGATCCAGGAATCCCTGAGCAACACCCTGAAGCACGCCTCCGCCACCCGGGTGGAAATCCACATGTTGGCCAGCTATCCCGACCTGCTCATTCGCATCGAGGACAACGGCTGCGGCGTGGACATGAAACAGTGCCTGCTCAAGGCGGGACGCGAACGACGCATGGGCCTCTGGTCCATGCGCGAACGCATCCGCCTGCTCGGCGGCAAGATCACATTCCGCTCCAAGCCGGGCGCGGGAATGCGTATTCGGGTGCAGGTTCCCCTTGCTAGGAGTCGACGTGAGCGAAAAAAAGCGAATCCTAATCGTTGACGACCATCCCCTCTACAGGGACGGTCTCAAGAACCTGCTGCTCGACTGCGAGGAGTTCGAGGCCACGTGCGAGGCCAGCGGATACGCCGAGGGCCTTCAGATGGCCAAGAAGTTCCAGCCGGACCTGGCCCTCCTGGACATCTCCCTGCCCGACGGCTCCGGAGTGGACCTGACCAGGGAGATGCTCGCCGCGCTCCCGAACCTTCGCGTGATCATCGTATCCATGCACTCCAAGATCGACTTCATCTCCGCGGCCTTCCAGGCCGGGGCCACCGGATACGTGGGCAAGGAGTCGGGGGCGGACCGCATCATACAGGCCATCGAGGCCGTGGCTTCCGGCGGACAGTACCTGGACAGCGTCCTCTCCCCCAAGATCGTCCGCAGGCTCAACGACCTCACCCAGCGCAGGGCCAAATGCATCGACGAGTCCTACGGAACGCTCTCCCTGCGCGAGCAGCAGGTCATGCGCCTGCTGGCCGAGGGCCTGACAACCCAAGAGATCGCGGACAATATCTTCGTGACCCGCAAGACCGTGGAGAACCACCGCTACTCCATCATGAGCAAGCTCGGGGTCAAGACGCCGCTGGCCTTCGTGCGCCATGCCGCCCGCCTGGGCCTCGTGGATCTCGACAGCGAAGCGGAATAGCCCGGGCCAGACAGGGCGCCCCGGACCGGTGGAAAAATCCGTGTGGATTGGCGGGCAGGCGCTCAAAAAACCCGTGTCCCAGGCCAACAATTCGCTCATTCAGGCCCAAAGCAATGCGGGGGTTTCCCCTTCCGGCCCCTAGAACACGCGCTTGGCCACGGTCCGCGTCAGGCCGTGTACGGCTCGTTCAACGCTTCCCGCTCCTCGTCGTAATCCGCGTTGGCCAGGGCGATCTGCCTGAACTCCTCCTGCCGGACCATGAACGCGTCCACCACCCTGGGATCGAAGTGCGTTCCCCGGCCCTCCAGGATGATGTTCACGGCCTTGGCGTGGGGAAACGCGGCCTTGTACACCCGGCAGCTGATGAGCGCGTCGTACACGTCGGCCAGGGCCATGAGCCGCCCGGACAGGGGAATCTCCTCTCCGGCCAGGCCCCGCGGATAGCCCGAGCCGTCCCACTTCTCGTGGTGGGTCCAGGCGATCTCCCGGGCCAGGGACAAAAAGGAGCTGTCCTGCTGGCCCAGGTGCCGCTCGGCCACCAGGATGGCCTTCATGCCCAGCTCGGCGTGCTTCTTCATCTCCTCGAATTCCTCGGAAGTCAGCTTGGCCGGTTTGAGCAGGATGGCGTCGGGCACGCCCACCTTGCCCACGTCGTGCAGCGGCGCGGACTTGTGCAGCAGGTCGATGGTCGTGGCGCTCAATCCTCTGTCGTGCTTGATCTCCTCGGCCAGGATGCGCACGTAGTCCTGGGTGCGGCGGATGTGGCCGCCGGTCTCGTTGTCCCGGGTCTCGGCCAGGGAGGCCAGGGCGTGGATGGTCACGTCCTGGGTCATGACCAGTTCCCGGGTGCGCTCCTTGACCTTCTCCTCCAGTATCTCGTTCTGGTGCGCCAGTTCCCGCTTGGCCAGGGTCAGCGACAAATGGGTCCGGACCCGTGCCCGGACCTCCAGGGCCTCGAAGGGCTTGGTCACGTAGTCCACGGCCCCGGCCTCGAATCCCCGGGTCTTGTTCTCCACCTCGGCCAGCGAGGTCAGGAAGATGACCGGGATGTCGGCCGTGGCTTTGTCCTGTTTGAGCTTGGCGCAGACCTCGTAGCCGTCCATGCCGGGCATGACGATGTCCAGCAGGATGAGGTCCGGGGTCTCCTCCCTGGCGATCTCCAGGGCCGAGGGGCCGTCCACCGCGGCCATGACCTCATGGTCGTTCCCCAGGGTCTCCACCAGCATGTCCAGGTTGGCTTCGGTATCGTCCACCACCAGGACCGTGCATTGGGACAGATCGGACATCGTTCCTCTCCTTTTATCCCACCATGCCAATCAAATCCGCGAGCACCGCTTCCGCATCCTTGAACCGGTACTTGCCCACCAGCTTCTCCAGCTCGCGCACCTGCCCGGCCATGTCCGCGGGCCAGGACAGTTCGGCCAGCCGGTCCAGGCCTGGACGGCAGTTCTTGGGACGCCGCGAACGCACGTGCGGGGCCAACTCCTGGAGCGCGGCCCGCAGCACGGCCGGATCGTCGGTCTCGCCCTGCGGCGCGGCCAGGGCGGCCCGCTCGCGCTCGTCATCCTCGGCCACCAGCGGGAGCAAGGGCTCCAGCGCCCTGGCCAGGGCCGCGTCGAACGCGGACAGCCGCTGGTCCACATCCGTGGCCTGGTCCCGGACCCCGGCCTCCACGCTCCCGGCCGCCTCCTGCAAGACCTCGTGGCCCAGGTTCCCGGCCACGCCCTTGATGGAGTGGGCCAGCCGCTCGGCCGCCTCCCGGTCGCCCTGGTCCAGCAGGGTGCGCAGCTCGTCGCCCGCAGCCCCGTAGTTCCGGGCCAGCTTGACCAGCAGATCGCGGTAGAGCCTGCGGTTGCCCGACACGCGGGACAATCCCTGGTCCACGGCGTAGCCCGGCAGGTCGGGCAGGGAGACATCCTCCTGTCCCCGATCCGGCGCGGTTTCCACGGGTTCGCGCTGGCCCGCCGGAATCCAGCGCACCAGGGCGGCGAACAGCTCGGACGGCTCGATGGGCTTGGTGACGTGGTCCTTCATGCCCGCTTCCAGGGACTTTTCCCGGTCCCCGGCCATGGCGTGGGCGGTCATGGCGATGATGGGCAGGTTCCCCCGGCCGGGAAGGGCCAGAATCTCGCGGGTGGCGGTGATGCCGTCCATGACCGGCATCTGGATGTCCATGACCACGCAATCGTATTCCCGGGCCGCGGCCATGTCCACGGCCTGGCGGCCGTCTCCGGCCATGTCCACCGCGAACCCGGCCCCTTCCAGCATCTCCCGGGCCACCTGCTGGTTGATGTCGTTGTCCTCGGCCACCAGGATGCGCGCCCCGCGCACGTTTTCCAGCCCCTCGGCGCCGGTGTGGGCGTCCCGGCTCCGGCCCGCGGACTTGTCCACGTCCCGGCCGAACACGCCCATGATGGTGTCGAACAGCACGGACTGGTTCACGGGCTTGACCAGGAAGCCGTCCATGCCCACCTGCTCGGCCTGGCTCATGACCTCCTCCCGACCGTAGGCCGTGACCATGATGATGGTCGGGATGGTGGCCAGTCTCTTGTTGTCCTTGATGCGCCGCGACACCTCGATGCCGTTCATGCTGGGCATCTTCCAGTCCATGAGCACCAGTTCGAAGGGCCGGTCGGCCGGGGCCGCCTCCAGCATGTCCAGGGCCTCGACCCCGGAACGGGCCGTTTCCGGGGCGAACCCCATGCTCTCCAGGGCATCGGCCAGGATGTCCCGGGCGGACTTGTTGTCGTCCACCACCAGCACGCGCATGTCCTTGAAGTCCTCGGCCAGGATTCGGGGAGCCAGCCGCTGGGAGGAATGCAGGCCAAAGGAGGCCGTGAACCAGAAGGTGCTGCCCTTGCCCGGCTCGGACTCCACGCCGATGGCCCCGCCCATGAGCTCCGAAAGCTTCTTGCAGATGGCCAGGCCCAGGCCCGTGCCGCCGTACTTGCGCGTGGTGCTCATGTCGGCCTGGGAGAAGGACTGGAACAGCTTGTCGCGCTGCTCCCGAGTCAGGCCGATGCCGCTGTCCCGGACCGAGAACTTGAGCAGGGCCCTGTCCGCGGTCCGTTCCCGAACCTCCACCCGGACCACGACCTCGCCCTGCTCGGTGAACTTGACCGCGTTGCCTGCCAGGTTGATGAGAATCTGGCCCAGGCGCAGGGGATCGCCCTGAAGCGCCAGGGGCACGTCCTGGTCCACGTCGAACAGCAGCTCCAGCCCCTTTTCCTCGATCTTGACCTGAACGAGGTTGCCCAGGTTGTCCAGCACGTCCTCCAGATGAAAATCGGTCTGCTCGATGTCCATCCGGCCGGCCTCGATCTTGGAGAAATCCAGGATGTCGTTGATGATGCGCAGCAGGGACTTGGCCGAGGCGTCGATCTTGTTCAGGTAGTCGCGCTGCTTCGGGGTCATCTCGGTGTTCAGGGCCAGGTGGGCCATGCCCAGCACCGCGTTCATGGGCGTGCGGATCTCGTGGCTCATGTTGGCCAGGAAGTCGCTCTTGGCCCGGGTGGCCTCCTCGGCCTTGGCCTGGGCTTCCTTAAGCTCGGAGATGTCCACGATGACGCCCAGCATGCCGCCGCGCCGGCCGTCGGACAGGTCGAAGGTGGCCACCCAGTAGAGCACGTGGTGGTCCTTGCCGTCCGCAAAGGTGATGGGGAACTCCCGGCGCCGAAACCCGCCCTTGGCCAGCAGTTCCGCGTCCTCGGCGTGGTAGGCCTCGCGGTCCTTCTCGGGCAGGTAATCCAGGTCGAGCACGGCCTTGCCCGTCAGGTATTCGCGGTCGGTGCCGAAGGCCTGCTCGTAGGCCCTGTTGCAGCCCACGAACCGTGCCTCGGGATCCTTGATGAAGATGGGGTTGGGGATGGTGTCGATGAGCGCGGCCTGAAACATGAGCTGGTCCTGGATGGCCCGCTCGGTCTTGATGCGCTCGGTGATGTCCTGCTTCACGGCCACGTAGCGGACGATCTCGTCGTTGTCGTTGAGGATGGGCGAGATGGTCACGCTCTCCCAGAAATGCTCCCCGCTCTTCTTGCGGTTGACGAGCCGCCCCTTCCATGTCTCGCCCGAGGTGATGGTGGTCCACAGGTCCTTGTAGACCTCGTCCGGAGTCTCGCCCGACTTGAGAATGCGCGGGTTCTGGCCCAGGGCCTCGTCCTGGGTGTAGCCCGTGACCCGGCAGAAGTTGGTGTTGACGTACTCGATGGACCCGTTCTTGTCCGTGATGACAACGGACACCGGGCTCTGCTCCACGGCCCGGTACAGCTTGACCAGCTCGGCCTCGGCCTCCTTGCGTTCGGTGATGTCCCGGATGGTGCCCACGGCGTACCATTCGCCTTTGACATGAAAGGCGGACACGCCCACCTCCACCGGGAACCCGGTCCCGTCAGCCCGCTGGGCGATCATCTCCTGCTGTCTGCCCACCACCGGACCCTGGCCCGTCTTCACGAACCGCTCCAGACCGGCCCGGGCCCGGGCCAGATGCTCCTGCGGCACGAACAATTCATGCATGTCCCGGCCCATGGCCTGGCTGGCCGGGATGCCGAAAAGCTTTTCCGCGGCATGGTTCCAGTAAAGCACCCGGGCCTGGCCGTCGATCATGATCAACCCGTCGTGCATGGCCTCGCTCATGGCCCGGATCTTGTTCTCGCTCTCCTCGAGCTGCTGCTGGGCCAGCTTGCGCTCGGCGATCTCCTGGGCCAGCCTGCGGTTCCAGACCACGATAACGGTCAGCACTGTCGCGGCCACCAGGCCGATGATCAGCCCCCACCGCCAGACCGCGCCCCAGTCCATTTGGGAATGCACGTGCACGTTGACCCAGCCGTCATAGAAGGACTTGCGCGCCTGCTTGGGAAGGGCGGCCAGGGCCTTGTCCAGGATGGAGGCCAGTTCGGGCCAGTCCTTGCGCACGCCCATGCACAGCTCCACCTTGTAGGGGGTGGTGGCGGCCACCTTGAGGCCCTTGGTGTGGTGAACCCGGATGTGGTAGGCCAGGACGCCCTGGCTGCCGAAGGCGGCGTCGGCCCGGCCCTGGGCCACGGCCTCCAGGCATTGGTCCAGATTCTTGGCAAAAAGGAGATCGATGTCCGGATGGTCGGCCTCCAGAAAGCCCTGGGCAGAGCTCCCCGCCACCACGGCCACCCGCTGGCCGGACATGTCCTCGATCCCGCCCACGAACGGCGCGTCCTGCCTGGTGACGAGCACCAGGGGAATGCTCAGGTAGGCGTCGGTGAGATTGAGATAGTCGGCACGGCCCGGGGTCTTGACCAGGCCGGGCACCACGTCCAGAACCCCGTTGTAGACCCCGGTCATGACCTCCATCCAGGTCATGCCCGGTATCGGCTCCATGGTCACGCCCAACCGCTGGCCGATCCAGTCCGCATACTCCGAGACCACGCCCTGGTACTCGTCGTCCTCGGTCATGGCCTCGAAGGGCATCCAGTCCGGGTTCACGCCCATGCGGATGACGGGATGCTCCTCGAGCCAGGCCCGCTCTTCCTCGGTCAGGACGATGCCCGCCTCGAAGTCCGCCTGGCCGCCCAGATAGGCGTCCTGCACCTCCTGTATCTCCCTGGCCGAAAGGGTGTCGATGCCCTTCTGCAGGATGGCGCGCAGCTCGGGCAGGTCCTTGCGCACGCCCATGCCCAGGCGCAGGGGCTCCTTGTCCAGGTAGGCCGCCACCTTGAGGTTGGAGATCATGTACCGGTCCGCCAGGTAGGCGCCCACGGCCTGGGTGCCCAGATAGGCGTCCGCCTTGCCCGCGGACACGGCCCGCAGCGCCTCCAGACTGGTCTGCACCGTGAGGCGCTTCGTGTCCGGGTATTCCGTGCGGAACATCTCCTCCACCATGTATCCCTTTTCCACGGCCACGGTCTTGCCGGCCAGGTCGTTCAGGGAATGGATGTCCGTGCGGTCCTTGGCGGTCCACAAGGCGTGGTAGGAGGTGATGAACGGCTCGGTATAGAGAAGAAACTTCTCGCGCTCCGGGGTTTTCGTCAGGCCCGGGGCCACGTCCACCGTGCCCTCATGAAGCATGTTGACCAGGTCTTCCCAGGACTCGATCACGAATTCGGGCTTGAGGCCCACCCGCTTGGCCACGGTCTGGAACAGCTCGGCCGTGATGCCGGTATACTGGCCCGCGGAATCCACGAACTCGAAGGGCGGCCAATCCGGGGTGGCGGCCACGCGGACCACCGGATGGGCCGCGACCCAGGCCAATTCTTCTTCAGTCAGGGCCACCGTGACGGCGCCCCCGGCCGCGCCCGTCCATTTTTGGAGCACGGCCTGCATCTCGGAAGGCGAAATCCTGGACAGGGCCTTGTCCAGGATGGAGGCCAGCTCGGGCCAGTCCTTGCGCACGCCGATGGCCAGCACCGAAGGCTGCTTATCCACCTCGCCCATGACCTTCAGGTTGGTCAGAAGGTCCTGGGCCATAAGATAGGTGGCCACGGCCCGGTTGCCCGCGTAGGCGTCCGCCTCTCCGCGCGAGACCGCCTCCAGGCACTGGCCCGTGTTCTCGTACTCGACCACCTCCACGTCGGGATAGCGCTCCCGGAAGTACTTGACGTTGCCGAAACCCCGCTCCAGGGCCAGCCGCTTGCCCGCCAGCTGGTCACCCCGGGTGTAGAAGGGGCCGTCCGTTCGGCCCACGAACACGTGGGGCACGGTCAGGTAGGGGGCCGTGAAATTGAGATATTCCTCCCGCTCCGGCTTGGGCGTGGCGTCCATGAGGGCGTCCGTCCGTTTGTCGCGCACCGCGGCCAGGTTATCCTGGAACTGGCCGGAGACCACGGTGACCATCAGGCCCGTGCGTTCGGCCAGCAGGTTAAGGATGTCCACCCCGATGCCCAGGGGTTCCTTCGGGCCCTGGAAGTCCAGCGGGGGCCAGGCGTCCATTACGGCCACGGTGATGGACGGGTGGGCCCTGATCCACTCCTGCTCCAAAACCGTGAGGAATTCATGCATCGAGGCCTGTTCGGTCCTGAGCCGCTCCTTGAAATAACCCTCTTCCTGGCCGGCCAGCCAATGCTCCTCGGCCTGGACCAGCCGATCCAGGGGAATGCGCGCGAACCCCTGGTCGATGAAGGCCAGCAGGCCCTTTTCGCCCTTGCGCACGGCCGGCCTGAGCAGGTTGCGGTAGACCGGGGTCGGGCTCATGGACACCACGCCCTGCAGGCCCAGGCGGGCCAGCTCGGACCGTATGGAGGGCTCCTCGCCCAGCACGGCGTCCGCCTCGCCCTTGAGCAGGGCCTGGACCTGGTCCTCGGGCAGGGGAACCGAAACCGCGTCCACGTCCGGGTAGTCCGTCCGGAGGAAAGACTCGTGGTAGCTGCCGGAAACCACGGCCACCCGTTGCCCGGACAGGGCCTTGACGCCCGAGGGCATGGGCCGGTCCGCCAGCACGAACAGGCTGCTCCGTATCTCCTCGATCGGCGCGCAGAAATCCAGCCACTGGTCCCGCTCCTCGCTCTGGAACAGGCCGGAGTGGACGTCCACCTTGTTGTTCTGGAGATTGAGCAGGGTGTCGGCCCAGCCGCTGGTCACAAACTTGACCTCCACCCCGGTGGCTTCGGACCACAGATTCCAGAAGTCCACCAGCAGGCCGTAGGGGTGGTTGTCCGGGCCGATGACCGCCAGGGGCGGATAGTCGTAATGCACGGCCACGCGGAGCGGACCGTCCAGGGGATAGGACGCGCTCTTGGTCGCTTCCTGGGCCGTTGCGGGACACGCGGTCCACAACACGGCCCCCAGCACGGCCAGCATCGCCAGCGCCCAAACCCTTTGGCAACGAATCACGGCCTCTCCTCCAATGAATGCAATACTACCAATTTTCACCATAAATGCTTGGAGAAAATGATGCAATGCTTTGTTCACGGAAAGGCGGAAAAACCAGAACACGAAAAAACGCCCCCCGGTTTCCCGGAGGGCGCTCTTTTTCAGGTCGTATGCAGGAGCCTAAGCGGCCTGGGAACGCCGTCCACGATTGGAGCGGCTCCGTCCCCGGGGCGCGAAGCCCTGCTTTGCGGGACGCTTTCCGGGCTTGGCCGCGAACCGGTCGCCGGGCCTGTTCTGGACGCGGCCGTCGCTCTGGGGCCGGGCCGCCTTGTAGTCGAAGCCGTCCAACCGCTCCGAGGCGATGGGAGCGCCCACGGACCGCTCGATGGCCCGCACCTGGACCATGTCCTCGCGGCTGGCCAGGGTCATGGCCGTGCCGCTCTTCTCCATGCGGCCGGTGCGGCCGATGCGGTGGGTGTAGGTCTCGCCGCAGTCCGGCACGTCGAAGTTGATGACGTGGGAGATGCGGTCGCAGTCGATGCCCCGGGCAGCGATGTCCGTGGCCACCAGGACCTTGAACGCCCCGCGCTTGAACCCGTCCAGGGCCTTTTGCCGGGCGTTCTGGGACATGTTGCCCTGCAGGGCCGCGGCCGCGTAGCCGAGCTTGTCCAGCTGCTGGGCCAGGGATTTGGCCCGGTGCTTGGTGCGCGTGAACACGAGCACGCTGCCGCCGGCCTCGTCCTGGTTCACGTGGCCGATGAGGGCCTCCAGCAGGGCGCGCTTGAGATGGTTCTCCACCGGGTAGATGGTGTGGCGGATACGCTTGGCCGGGGCGGTGTTGGCCACCTGCACCACCTCGGGATCGTTGAGCAGCTTGTTGGAGAGCTTGCGGATCTCCGAGGGCATGGTGGCCGAGAACAGCAGGTTCTGCCGCTCGTCGGGAAGCTGGTCCAGGATGCGCCGGATGTCGGGCAGGAAGCCCATATCCAGCATGCGGTCGGCCTCGTCCAGGACCAGGGCCTTGATGCCGGACAGGTCGGCCTGGCCGCGGTTCATGAGGTCCAGGAGACGGCCCGGGCAGGCCACGATGATCTGGGAGCGCCGGATGGCGCTGATCTGGGGATTCATGCCCACGCCGCCGAACACGGCCGCGCTGAACAGGCCGGTCTGGCGGCCCAGGGCCCGGAAGTCCTCGTGGATCTGCAGGGCCAGCTCGCGGGTCGGCGCCAGGACCAGCACCCGGGCAGAGCTCTTGCGGGAAACATTGTTTTCCAGCATGCGCTGGAGAAGGGGCAGCACGAACGCGGCCGTCTTGCCGGTGCCGGTCTGGGCCAGGCCCATGACGTCGCGGCCCTGGGCCACGACCGGGATGGCCTGCTGCTGGATGGGGGTCGGGGCCTTGTAGCCACAGGCCTTGATGCCCGCGACAATGCGCGGATCAAAACAAAACGAATCGAAAGTCATGTAAAATCCAATGGTAAGAAGGGAAGATGCCGTCGCACGTGACAGGCGGCGGTGGCCCACAGGCGTGGGCTGCGATGGTTATGCTTCGGGACGGGGAGTCGATCCGGGATGCGCCGAGGACAGTCTGTCTCGCGGCGGAAGGCGAAGGTTCTCTAACGTCCGATCACGTCAAGCAGGTGGAACATACGCACTTCTGCGCGGATGTAAAGGACTAATAATGGTAGCGGCACTGGAGGATGGTCAGCCTCCCGTCCTCGAACCGGTACACCAGCCGGTGCTCCTGGTCGATACGCCTGGACCAGCATCCGGACAGTTCGAAACGCAGAGGCTCGGGCTTGCCCCGGCCCTCGAACGGGGTGCGCAGGGTTTCCTTGATCAGGGTGTTGATGCGCCGCAGGACCGCCTTGTCGGCCTTCTGCCAGTAGAGGTAATCCTCCCAGGCGTGGGAGGTCCAGCAAAGAACTGGCATCACTCCTCGATAAGGTCGCGCCCCACGGCCCGGCCGCGCTCCGACTCCTTGAGGCTCTGGCGCAGCCGCTCGGCATTGGCCGGGCTCTTGAGCAGGTACTCGGTCTCGGCGATGGAGTTGTAGTCGTCCAGGGACATCATGACCACGGGCTTGGCGCCCCGGCGGGTGATGATCATGGGCGTGTGGTCCTCGCAGACCCGGTCCATGGTGGCGGCCAGCTTCTCCCTGGCCTCGGTGTAGGTGATGGCGTCGGGCATGGCGGTTCCTCCTAACCTGTACAGGTAATAGTACAGGTTGGAGGTGCCGTCAAGGTCTAGACCTGTTTCCCGGCCGCCCGCTTCCTGGCCTGGATCCGCTCGTTCTCGGTCAGATGCCGCTTGCGCAGGCGGATGGACTTGGGCGTGACCTCCACCAGCTCGTCGTCCGCGATGAAGTGCAGGGCCTGCTCCAGGTCCAGCTTGCGGTGCGGGGTCAGGCGCACGGCCTCGTCCTTGTTGGCGGCCCGGACGTTGGTCAGTTTCTTGGTGGTGCACACGTTGACCACCATGTCCGCGTCCTTGGAGTTGGCGCCCACGATCATGCCCTCGTAGACCTCCACGCCGGACGGGATGATGAAGTAGCCCCGGTCCTCCAGCTTCCAGATGGCGTAGGGCACGGCCGTGCCCGGCTCCTTGGCCACCAGCACGCCGTGGCTGCGGATGGCCGTCTCGCCCTTGTGGGGCTGAAACTCGTACAGGGCGTGGGTCATGACGCCCTCGCCCTTGGTCAGGGTCAGGAACACGCTTCTGAGGCCGGTCAGCCCCCGGGTGGGGATGAAGGCCTTGATGCGCACCATGCCGTCCTTGAGCTGGTCCATGGACTGGACCTCGCCCTTACGCGTGCCCAGCACCTCCATGACCGCGCCCACGCTGCCCTCGGGGCACTCCAGGGACAGCTCCTCCACGGGCTCGCACAGCACGCCGTCGATCTCCTTGAAGATGACCTTGGGCCGGGAGACCGCGAACTCATAGCCCTCGCGGCGCATGGTCTCGATGAGGATGGACAGGTGCAGCTCGCCCCGGCCCGAGACCCTGAATTCGTCCATGGAGTCCGTGTCCTCCAGCCTGAGCGCGATGTTGGACAGAAGCTCCTTTTCAAGGCGGTCGCGGATGTGGCGGCTGGTGACGTACTTGCCTTCGCGCCCGGCCAGGGGGCCGTCGTTGATGCGGAAATGCATGGACACCGTGGGCTCGTCCACCCGGATCACGGGCAGAGCCTCGGGGTGCTCCGGGTCGGCCAGGGTTTCGCCGATGTAGCCCTCGGGCAGCCCGGCCAGCATGACGATGTCCCCGGCCGCGGCCTCGCCCACGGATTCCCGGGACAGCCCGGCGAAGGTGAAGACCGTGGTCACCTTGCCCTGGACCTCGGAGCCGTCCAGGGCCATGCGGGCCACCTTGTCCCCGGGGGCCACGCGGCCCCGGCGGATGCGGCCCACCAGCAGGCGGCCCAGATAGTTGTCGTAGAACAGGTTGGAAACCAGCATCTGGAAGGGCTGGTCCGGCTCGGCCTCCGGGGCCGGGATGCGGGCCACGATGGTGTCCAGGAGCAGGCTCATGTCCCCCTCGCCTTCGGCCGGAAGGGCCTCGGGCTCGGCCACGCACCAGCCCTGCTTGGCCGAGGAGAACACGTAGGCGAAGTCCTGCTGGGCGTCGGACGCGCCCAGGGCCACGAACAGGTCGAAGACCAGGTCCAGGACCTCCCAGGGCCGGGCGTCGGGCCGGTCCACCTTGTTGATGACCACCACCGGGATCAGGCCCAGGGACAGGGCCTTGCCGAGCACGAACCGGGTCTGGGGCATGGGCCCGTCGAATGCGTCCACCAGGAGCAGGACGCCGTCCACCATGTTCAGGACGCGCTCCACCTCGCCGCCGAAGTCGGCGTGGCCGGGCGTGTCCACGATATTGATGCGCAGGTCCTTGTAGTCAAGGGAGGTGTTTTTGGACAGGATGGTGATGCCGCGCTCGCGCTCCAGAGGGTTGGAGTCCATGACCCGGTCTCCGCCCTGCTTCTCGGCTTCCTTGAACGAGCCCAGGGCTCCGGTCTGCTCCAGGAGCCGGTCCAGGAGCGTGGTCTTGCCGTGGTCCACGTGGGCGATGATGGCGATGTTCCGGATGTCGGAACGCACGTTGCCTTTATTTTCTTGGGACATGACGATTCTTCCTTGGCCGCGTGTGCGGCTCTCAATAACGGGGGTCCGGCCGGGCAGCGCGGGGATAGCCTGAATCCGGTCCGGGAGCAAGTGAAATTCCCGCGCCAGGCCCGGAGCGCGAATTTCCGCTATGATTCCCTTTTCATTCCCGGGATTGTCACATAGCGTAACACAACTGTAACATACTCGCAGGCAGTGTCGTCACGAGATTGACCCCACAAAGGAGGGGGCCTTGTCTGTTCACTCCCTATATTACGACGCCAAAGACTATAAACTCCTCGATATCCTGAACGATTTGATGCAGCGCGGGGTTGATCGGCAGCATTTCAAGACCATTCTGGAGCCCTACCTGCAACCGCACGGCATCAAGGAGTTGGCGGCCGATCCGGGATTGCGGATCGCCTACGCCATCGTTCACCTGTTGCAGTCGCTCAAGTCCGATCAGGCCCAGGACCGGATCAAGGCGATCAACGCCCTGCGCGACGAGACCCTGGCGGCGGCCAGGGGGAGTATACGCAACAACCGGGCGCGCGTTCTGGTTCAGATCGGCAAGGAGCTGATCCGGGCCCAGGGCAATGAGGAGAAGCAGTTGGAGCTGGCCCACGATTTTCGCCGGGCGGCCGTGGGCAAGGTCGGTTTCCTGCGTCGCCAACTGCGCAAGTATCACTTGCTTGAAATGCCCGAAGAATGGAACCAGATCACCTTTGACGACCGGGTCCACGACGCCAACAGCAAGGGGCGGAAATCCGCCACCCATTTGATCATGGACGCCTGGGTCAAGGGCATCCGGGACCTGACCGTGGTCTATTACAATTTTATGGAACCGGACGTGGCCAAGGAGCTGTTCGCATCGGCCCGCATCCTTGATGTGAACGTCCGCATCGGCATCGAGTTCCAGGCCCGGTTCCGCGACCGGTACGTCAAGATCGTCTGGGCTCTCAACGAGTTGCAGGACGACAGCGACATCGAGGAATTCTTCCGTCAGGAACCGGTCCGGGAGCTGATGCGCTTGGGCCAGGAGGTGCAGGAACGGCGGACCGCCTACGTGAAGGCCGTGACCGAAGCCTTCAACAAGGTGCACCGCGAGTCCATCCGCCAGGAATTCGGCATTTCCCTGCCGCCCGTGGACTATGCCGACGTGCAGCGGACCATCGGTTCGGGCCAGCCCTCGGTCTTCCATTTGGGCCATCATATCCACGAGACGGCCCTGCCCCTGTTCGCCGAGCGGGTGGAGGCCCTGCAACGGGAATACGTGGACGCGGACTACGACGCCAAGGCGGCCATCGCCATGCAGGTGGAATCCCTGGACGGCCTGGACGCGGACCTCCTGATCGCCCGCTACCTGCTTCCGGAGGAAAACCCGGATATTCCCGACCCGGATGCGCCGTCCAAGGAAGAGGCCCCGGAGTTGCTCCGCCTGTCGCCCGCCGAACTGACCTCCCGGCTGCGCGGGGCGTCGCCTTCCAGCAGCCTGACGCTCATCCTGTCCGATCTCGACCTGGCCGACGTCATCGAGATTCTCTACGACTGCAAGGGGCGCATCTCCCATTTCGAGGCCTTCAACACCAAGCTCATGACGGAACAGCAGGCCCGGCAGCGCGAGCCGTTCAGCCGGTTGCAGCAGGCCATCAACGAGCAGAACGCCGTTGTCCTGAAACGGATGATTCTCAACCGCATCCACTGCCTGCGGGGCAATCCCGAGCCGGATGCCCACGACAGAGCGGCCCGCCTGGAAGCGATCCTGCCGCATTTCAGCCGACTGCTGGGGCGCTACCGGCGGACGCCGCTCCGGGTCACCGTGGGCAGCGGCTCCACCGGCCGGTCGACCCGCGCCCACGGCATGGGATTCGCCGTGACCGCGACCCTGCCCTTCAAGGCCCAGTGGGAACAGCGCCGCCGCGTGTCTTCCTTATGCATCCCCATTGCCACAACCGCCATGGAGTCCATCGAGTTCATCCCGCCCCGCCAGCCCGGGTTGTTCGGGCGGCCGGCCCGGGCCGCCTGCCGCGTGCCGGGGCTCCGGACCCTGTTCTGCCTGACCCGGCATTGGTGGCATCTGGACAGCTTCCGGGTGGACACCGAGGCCTGCGGGGACGTCATCACCCTGGGTGGAGTCAACCAGGAGGGCAACGGACTGAGCCTGTACGGCGAGTATGAAAAAGGGGAGCAGGGACATCCTTCGCCCGGCTACCTCAACACCACGCTCAAAAACACGCTCAAGGTCCTGGCCGGGTTCGTGCCCGCCTTTCTGACCTTCTACCTGACCAAGGACTGGTGGGTTCTCGCCTATCTGGGCGGGGTGATCTGGTTCTTCATTACCGGGTTCAGGAACGTGATCCAGTCCGTGCTCGGCGGGGGCGGGCTGCGCCGTTCTCCGTACCTGGCCTGGAACGACTATGTGAACTGGGAACGGATCGCCGACTCCCTGTTCTACACCGGGTTCTCCGTGCCGTTGTTGGATTGGTTGTGCAAATCAGTGTTCCTGGACCAGGGGCTGGGCATCACCACGTCCACCGACCCGCTCATGCTCTACACCATCATGGCCCTGACCAACGGCATATACATTTCCAGCCACAACATCGTTCGGGGTTTGCCGCGCAAGGCGGCCATGGGCAACTTCTTCCGATCCATTCTGTCCATCCCGGTGGCCTTCGCCCTGAACAACGGGATCGGCTCCATCCTTCACGTGGCCGGGGTGGCGGACGTGGCCGTGGTGCTGCAATTGTGGGCCGCGGTCATCTCCAAGCTGGCCTCGGACTTCGTGGCCGGGATCATCGAGGGGTTGGCCGACCGGTCGTACAACATCTCCATGCGCAAATGGGACTACTCCAAAAAAATCAAACAGGTGTTCGAACTGTTCACCCAGCTCGAAATCCTTTTCTCCACGCGGAACATGCTGGACGCGCTGCGCACCCCATCGGAATTCCTCGATCTGTCCCGGTCGGCGGGGGAGGATCACATGCCGGCCGTCATAGCCAACGCCCTGGACCTGCTGTATATTCGGGCCTACCAACCCCGGGCCGGCGACGCCCTGCGCCAGGCCATGGAACAGATGACGGGCGACGAGCGGGACGTGTTCGTGGCCTCGCAGCAGATTCTCAGGGAGGAAAAGGAAGTGACCATGTTGTTCGTGAACGGTCTGGTGGGCCGCAATTTCTCCAAGGCGCTCTCCTTCTATCTGCCTCGATACGAGAGCTATCTGGATGAGCTGGAGCGCATGGCCCGGTCCATGGACCGGGACCGGTCCGACGAGGAATGCCTGTAGCCGGGCCGCTGAAATTCCAGCCGCTATCAAAAAATCAGCTCTACGACAGCTAAAGACAAAAGCCGTTCAAAAACCGCAAGGACAAGGCGCAAGAGGCGCGACGATCCGCAGTGGACTCTGTCGTCCATGAGGGGCGGCGCGCCTCGCGGCAACGCAGTCATCGCGGGAATTTCAACGGCTTATTTCTTCTTTTCCGGCGGATTGGGATGCAGCTCGGTCCGGCCGCGGGCCGTGAGCGTACCCGGCCGGGCCTCGGTCTGGGTCAGGCTGCCCGTGGGGCAGGCCTCCACGCACACCCCGCACAGGATGCAGCGGAAGGGGTCGTGGGCCCACAGCCTGCCCTTCTTGTCCACCTCGATGCACTCCGTGGGGCAGCGCCGGGCGCACAGCCCGCACAGGATGCACGTGGCCTCGTGGTTGCGAATCTCGCCCCGGGCGCCGTGATAGGGCTCGCGCACCTGGGCCGGATAGCGGCGCGTGGCCGGGTTCCGGACCAGCCCGCCCAGGGCCTGGGGAAGAAATGTGGGCAGCTTGGCCACGGTCACCTCTCGGTGCAGCTGATGCAGGGGTCGATGGACAGGACCACCACCGGCGCGTCGGCCAGGGTGTGTCCGGGCAGCATTTCCAGCAGGCACGGGATGTTGGCGAACGTGGGCGTGCGGATGCGCACCCGGTCCAGCAGCTTGCCGCCGTCGGCCTTGACGTAATAGAGCACCTCGCCGCGCGGCTGCTCAACCCGGCGGACCGCCTCGCCCTCGGGCTTTCCCTTGACCTTGACGGCCAGCTCGCCCCCGGCCAACTCGCCCCCGGCCAGCCGGTCCAGCGCGCCCAGGGCCAGATCCACGCTCTGCTCGGCTTCGCGCTGTCGCACCCTGGTCCGGGCCCAGCAGTCGCCGTCCGATTCCACGCAGGGCGTAAAGCCCAGGGCCGCGTACACGTCCTTGTCCAGCATGCGGACGTCCTGGGCCACGTTCGAGCCGCGCAGGGTCGGCCCCACCGCGCCCAGCTCAAGGGCCCGCTGCGTGGACAGCACGCCCTTGCCCCGGGTGCGCTTGAGCACGGAGTAGTCGGACAGCATGGCCCTGCCCAGCCGCCGCACCTCGGCCCCGATGACGTGGAGCTGTTCACGGCACCACCCGGCCAGCTCGGGCGTCAAGTCGCGGCGAACCCCGCCGATGACGCTGACCGAGACGATGACCCGGTTGCCCGCGGTGGCCTCGTTGAGGTCCATGACCTTTTCGCGCACCCGCCAGTACTGCATGAACAGATTCTCGAAGCCCATGGCGTCGGCGAACAGGCCCAGCCAGAGCAGATGGCTGTGCAGCCGGTGCAGCTCGGCCCAGAAGACCCGCAGCCAGGCGGCCCGGGGCGGCGGCTCGATGCCGTGGATATCCTCCATGGCCTGGGAAAAGCACATGCCGTGCATCATGGAGCAGATGCCGCAGACCCGCTCCACCACCAGGACCATCTGGTCCGGGGTGCGCTTGCGGGCCAGCAGCTCCAGGCCCCGATGCACGTAGCCCAGCCTGGGCAGGGCCCCGACGATGCGGTCGTCCTCCAGGGTCAGGGTCAGGTGTACGGGCTCGGGCAACACCGGGTGCTGCGGGCCAAAGGGGATGACGGTGCGGCCCATCTACGTCCCCTCCTCTGTCTTTTCCGGGGACGCCACGGTGTAGGCGGCCAGGGGCGACAGCCTGACCTTGGGCTCGAGCATGAGCCCGCCGCCGAAGTCCGGGGCCAGGCCGGTGAAGCGCGGGCCGAACTGGTCCTGAATCTCGTTCTCCACCAAATAGGCCCCCTCGTGCATTGCGCACAGGCTGGGCACCTCGACCCCGCGGTCCACGGTCAGGCGCAAATGCTCCATGACCAAATCCTTGTCGAAATGGTAGAGCAGGTCCAGCCGCCCGTCGGACAGGGGCGCGCAGGTCATGGTCACCAGCCGGAAGCCCGCCTCCTTGTATTGGGCCGCCTCCCGGACCAGGGTTTCCAGCGTCACTTGGCGCGCGTTCACGGCTTACCTCCCCCCACACGGCCCAGGGCGGCCACGGCCTGGAGCACGCCGTCCAGGATGGACTCGGGCTTGGCCGGGCAGCCGGGCACGTACACGGTCACCGGCACGATTTTGTCCACCCCGCCGAGCACGTTGTAGGCGTCGTGGAAGATGCCCCCGGACAGGGCGCACGCCCCCACGGCCACCACGGCCTTGGGCTCGGGCATCTGCTCGTACAGGGTGCGCAGCACCGGCGCGTTGCGGTGGTTCACCGTGCCCGTGACCACCAGCACGTCCGCGTGCAGCGGGTTGCCCACGTTGACCGCGCCGAAGCGCTCCACGTCGTAGACCGGGGTCAGGCAGGCCAGGGTCTCGATGTCGCACCCGTTGCAGCTGCCGCAGTCGAAATGCAGGATCCACGGCGACTTCCGCCTGGCGCGGGTGACAAGCTTCTTGAACATGCCCCCCCTCCTCACCAGCGCATCCAGGCCCATTGGATCCAGGCCAAATTGGCTCCGGCCAGGACCAGTCCCGGACCCCAGAGCGCGGCCAGCTGCCAGGACCAGGACAGCCGGGCCGAGGCGTTGTCCAGAAGGATTTCTCCCAGCCAGACCAGGCCCGCCGTCACGGCCATGCCCCACCAGTTGGTGGCCCAGAACAGGGCGCAGATGCCGTACAGCAGGGCGGTGTCAAAGAAGTGGGAGGTTTCCAGCAGGCCCAGGAAGCGGCCGGAATACTCGGTGTACAACCCGCGCACCAGTTCCTGGTGGGCGTGCTGGGACGCGGCCGCGTCAAAGGGCGACTTGCGCAGCTTGACGCCCGTGACCAGGAGCAGGGCCGCGAAGGCCAGGGGCAGCCGGGGCAGGAGCGGCTGGTCCAGGCCCAGGGGCTGCCAGGAGCCGAATCCGCCCGAGGCCAGGCCCATGCCGGCCAACACGACCAGGAGCACGGGCTCGTACGCGGCCAGCTGCAGGAGCTCGCGTTGGCCCCCGGTCTTGCTATAGGGCGAGGGCGAGGCCAGCGCGCCCACGGCCGGAATCACGGCCCCGGCCGCCTGGGTGAAGAAGACCACCAGCAGGTCCTGGCCCGCGAAGAACAGGGCGGCCGCCGCGGCCGAGCCGATCAGCCCGGACCAGGCGCAAAAGCCCTGCATGGCCCCCGAGGCCACGGGCTCCTTGGAAAAGAGCTTGAGCACGTCGTAGAAGGGCTGGAGCACGGGCGGGCCCACGCGGCGCTGGACCCGGGCCGTGACCTTGCGGTCCAGCCCCTGGATCAGCCCCCCGGCCAGCGGGGCCGCGACCAGGGCGATCAGTCCGATCCACCAGGGGTTCATGCCCCGCCTCCCAGCCAGGCCACAAGCACCAACGCGCACAGGCCGAGCACGGCCAACCCGTTGATCCAGGGCAGCAGCCGGTCCGCGCCGAATATGCGGGCGAAGGCGTACAGCCCGGCCCGGGTCTCGATGGTCCCGCCCAGGGGTCCGGCGTACCCGGCTCCGCGCGGCTCGGTCTCGGGCAGGCCGGAAAGATACGTGCTTACGGGCCTTGCCTTGCGGGCCGAGCCCATGCCCCGCACGCCCACGGCCACGCCCAGCAGGGCCGCGGCCACCAACGGAGCGACCACGAAGCCGCCCACCCGCAATTCAGCCGGACCCGGACCGCCCACCAAGGCGTACAGCCAGGGCGTGGCCGCGCCGCCGACCAGGGTCAGCCCGGCCAGCAGGGCCGTGGGCCCCAGCCGCAGCCAGCCGGAGTCCTCGGGCACGCGGCGGTGCTTGGGAGCCACGGCCAGGACCAGCCCGGCCCAGCGGGCCCAGTAGGCCACGGTCAGGCCGCTGCCCAGGGCCAACATGAGCAGCAAAATGACGTTGTCGGTGGCCGCCTCCACGGCCATCCACTTGCCCAGGAGCATGCCGAAGGGCGGCAGGAGCATGGCCGCCACGCCCAGGGCCAGGAGCCCGGCCGTGCGGGGCATTGAGGCCGCCATGCCGCGCAAATTCTCGGCCTGGCGTCCGCCCAGCCCCTGGTCACCGCTGCCCACGCACAGGAAAAGCATGCCCTTGGCCAGGGCGTGGAAGACCAGAAGCAGGGTCCCGGCGGCCAGGGCCCAGGGGGTGCCGATGCCCGCGCAGGCCACCATCAGGCCCAGGTTGGAGATGGTGGAGTAGGCCAGGACCTCCTTGCCGTCGGACCGGCCCATGGCCAGGGCCGCCCCGG
The DNA here is from genome assembly GCA_963666895.2 of Desulfovibrionaceae bacterium. Lineage (GTDB taxonomy): Bacteria > Desulfobacterota > Desulfovibrionia > Desulfovibrionales > Desulfovibrionaceae. The sequence continues at coordinate 143,597 of CAXXNS010000010.1, forward strand.
CCAGGAACCCGAACCCGCCCACCAGGGCCACGGCCGGGCCCAGGATGGTGTCCGAGAATGCCGGGGAGAAGCGCAGGATCAGGTAGACCCCGGCCTTGACCATGGTCGAGGAGTGCAGCAGGGCCGAGGTGGGCGTAGGCGCCACCATGGCCCCGAGCAGCCAGCGCATGAACGGAGCCTGGGCCGCCTTGGCCAGCCCGGCCGCGCAGAGCAGGGCCAGGGGGATCAGGGCCGCCCCGGGCGCGCGGGCCAGGGCGTGGACCAGGGCGTGGATGTCCAGGCCGAAGCCGGTGCGCGCCAGCCACACGGCCGCGCCCACCAGGGCCAGCCCGCCCACGGAGTTCATCCACAGGGCGGTCAGGGCGTTGGCCCGGGCCTTTTCCGTGTCGTCGTGCCCGATGAGCAGGAAGGAGCACAGGGTGGTCAGCTCGAAGCACAAGTAGAACAGGGACAGGTCGTTGGCCAGGGCCAGGCCGTTCATGACCCCCAGGAAGCCCACCAGGACCAGGAAAAACCGGGGTTGGCGCGAGCGCGTCAGCTTCAGATGCTCCTCGTGACGGCGCATGTACGGCAGGGCGTACACGCAGATGAGCGAGCCGACCACGGAAACCACGCAGACCAGGGCCAGGGACAATCGGTCCGCGAACAGCAGGGCGTGGCTCCCGGCCGGGGCGGCCTGCTCCAGCCAGGCCAGCAGGCCCACCTGGGGCAGGACGAACAGGGCCGTGAGCACGCTCCTGCGGCGCGCGGCCACCACGAGGAAATACGCCAGGAGCGCGAAGTCGGCCACCGCGGCCGCGTGGCGGATCAGGGACCGCGCCGATTCGGACAGAGGCGCGATCTGCCCCCCGGAAAGCACGAGGGCCAGGGCCGCGCCGGGCAAAATCAGGGCCGTGGCCCCGACCACCACCCGGCGCGCCCCGGCCAGGGGCAGGAGCAGGCAGAAAAGCCCGGCCGCCAGGGGCCAGAGGACGAGCAGGATGAGGACGAGGTGCTGCATGGCGGACGCTCTCTGATTCAAGAGTGCTCCCGATAAAACCGAAACGCAAGCCCTTGAGCCCGGCTTTCTTGTACCCCATTTCTTGTACAGGGCGGGCCAGCCGTGGTAAATCGACCCGACCATGACAGAACTGCTGACCCTGGAAAATCTCATCGCCCTCCTGACCCTGACGGGCCTGGAGATCGTGCTCGGCATCGACAACATCGTGTTCATCGTGGTGGTCACGGCCAAGCTGCCCCAGCAGGTGCAGCCCCTGGCCCGCAAGCTGGGCATCGGCCTGGCCATGGTCAGCCGCATCGGGCTGCTGCTGTGCATCTCCTGGATCATGGGATTGACCGCGCCCCTGTTCTCCATCCTGGACCACGTGGTCACGGGCCGGGACCTGGTGCTGCTCATCGGCGGGCTGTTCCTGCTGGGCAAGGCCACCTTCGAGATCCACGAGAAGATCGAGGACGCCGGGGCCGTGCGCGAGGCGGCCGGGCACGCCAAGTCCACGTTCGTCTCGGCCGTGCTCCAAATCGTGGTCCTGGACCTGGTCTTCTCCCTGGACTCGGTGATCACGGCCGTGGGCATGGCCAAGCACCTGCCCGTCATGATCATCGCCATCGTCCTGGCCGTCATGGTCATGCTGCTCTTCTCCAGGGCCGTGAGCGCATTCGTGACCAAGCACCCCACCGTACAGATGCTGGCCTTCGCCTTCCTGCTCCTGGTGGCCGTGTTCCTGGTGGCCGAGGGGTTGGGCAAGCACATCGACCGGGGCTACATCTACTTCGCCATGGGCTTCTCCCTGTTCGTGGAGTTCCTGAACCTGCGCGTCAGAAAGAAACGGACCGAACGCGCCGCCGCGAAATGAACACGTCCGGCGCGCATGACCTGACCGACCGGCCCGTGCCCCGGCTGGTGCGCGAGATCGCCATCCCGGCCAGCGTGGGCTTCTTCTTCTCCACCATGTACAACGTGGTGGACACCTTCTATGCGGGCCGCCTGTCTACCGAGGCCCTGTCGGCCATGTCCATGTCCTTTCCGGTCTTCTTCGTCATCGTGGCCGCGGGCACCGGCCTGTCCACGGGCGGCTCGGCCCTGGCCGGAACTGCCCTGGGCCGGGGGAACCGCGACGAGGCGGCCCGGCTGGGCGTGCAGGGCGTGGTCCTGGGAGCCGTGGCCGGGGTCGTCCTGGCCGGGCTGGGCCTGGCCCTGTCCCCCTGGGCCTTTAAGGGGCTGGGAGCGTCCGGCGCCGAGCTGGGCGCGGCCCTGGAGTACATGAACGCCATCTTCCTGGCCGCGCCCCTGTTCCTGGTGGTGCACATGTTCAACTCGGTGCTCAACGCCCGGGGCATGACCCGGCCCTTCCGCAACTTCCTGATCCTGGGCTTCGCGCTCAACCTGGTCCTGGACCCCTGGTTCATCTACGGCGGCCTGGGACTCCCGGCCATGGGCATCCGGGGCGTGGCCGTGGCCACGGACCTGATCCAGGGCCTGGGCTGCGTGTACATGGGTTGGGAGGCGCACCGGCGCGGCTGCGTCCCGGCCTGGCGGGGCAAGGGGCTCACGCCCGACCCCCGGGTCTTCGGCCGCATCCTGGTCCAGGGCGTTCCGGCCGGGATCAACTTCCTGACCATCGGCCTGGGCGCTTTCGTGATCCTGGCGTTCGTGGCCGAATTCGGGCCCGCGGCCAAGGCGGCCTACGGCGCGGCCATCCGCGTGGAGCAGATGGTGCTGGTGCCCGCCATCGGGCTGAACATCGCGGTGCTGACCCTGGTGGCCCAGAACCACGGCGCCGGGCGCATGGACCGGGCCCGGGAGAGCTTCCACACCGTGCTCCGATACGGGGCCTGGCTCATGGCCGGGGGCACCCTGCTGGTCTTTTTCGGCGCGCCGCCGCTCATGCGGCTGTTCTCCGAGGACCCGGCGGTCATCACGGCCGGGGCCGACTATCTGCGCGTGGACGCCCTGGTGCTCTACGCCTACGTGGCCCTGTCCGCGTCCACGGCCGCGCTCCAGGGGCTCAAGCGGCCCATGTTCGCGGTCTGGCTCGGCCTGGCCCGGCAGCTCATCGCCCCCTGGCTGGTGTTCACCCTGTACGTGGACCTGCTGGGCTGGGGGCTGTGGGGCGTGTGGTGGGGCATCTTCACGGTCACCTGGGCCGCGGCCCTGTTCGCCCTGTGGTACGCCGGACGGGTCCTGAAACGCACCATGCACGCGGCCGACCATAAAATTTAAAGTTTTATTAATCGCGCCCCTGGGCACTAATGCTGTTCCCCCGTCCGTCCGATACGGCGGATGAGGAATCCTTATCCCGGAGGAACGATCATGGACGCCGTATCCACATATGTCGGGCAGACAGGGCTGTTATACGAAAACACCGAAGCCGCCATGACCCGGGCGGCCAAGCAGAATTCCGACAAGACCGAAGAGAACGAACTCGGCCTCAAGACCGAGGGCGACACCCTGGACATCTCCGAGGAGGCCCGCGAGATGCTGGCCGCCCAGGCCGCGCCCGAGACGGACGCCGAGACCGGAGAAGAGACAGGGACCGGGACCAACCAGGAAACGGCCGACGGGAGCCAGCTCGTGTTCAGCACGGGCCTGGGCCGCGCGGTGACGGGTACGGCCTATGGATCCAGCAGGACTTCGGACACCTCCGAGGACGTGGAGAAGGAGATCAAGGAGATCAAGGCGAAGATCGAGAAAGTGGAGGCCGAGATCGAGAAGCTGGAGGGCAAGAAGAGCCGGGGCCAGGACGTGGATTCCCAGCTCAGCGCCAAGCAGACCGAGCTGGCCATGCTCAACAGCGAACTGGCCATGCTCCTGGAGGAGCAGGCCAAATAGCCCCCGGCCCATTCCATATATTGAAAGGCCCCGGCAGAGATGTCGGGGCCTTTGTTTTTAGGCCACGTCCCACTCCGCGCCCTGCGGGGTATCCTTCACTTCCACGTTCATGGCGGCAAGCTCGTCGCGGATGGCGTCGGCACGGGCGAAGTCCTTGTCCTTGCGCGCGGCCACCCGGTCGGCCAGCAGGGCCTCGACCTTGCCCCCGTCCACGCCCTTGCGCGCGGCCCGGGTGTCGCGAAGCTCGGCCAGAAACTCGGCCGGTTCGCGCTCAAACACCCCGAACACCGCGGACCACTCTTTGATGTCGTCCAGGATGCGGGTCCAGGCCTCTTTTGCGCCCTGGGACTTGCGAAGCGCCTTGTCGTCGGCCAGCCGCCCGGCCAGACGCACGGCCGAGAACAGATGGCCCAAGGCCCCGGCCGTGTTCAGGTCGTCCTCCATGGCCGCGGCGAATCCCTTCTCAGCCTCGGCCAGCTCCTTGGCCATGTCCTCGTCCAGGGCGGTTCCGGACCACTTGGAGCGCACGGCCAGCTCGTTCTTCATCTGGGCCATGGCTTGGTACACCCGGCGCTGGGCCTTTTCCGCCTCCTCCAGGGCCTCGAAGGAGAAGTCCAGGGGGCTGCGGTAGTGCATGGACAAGAGGAAGTAGCGCAGGGTCTCGGCCGTGAACTTGGCCAGGATGTCGCGGATGGTGAAGAAGTTGCCCAGGGACTTGGACATCTTCTCGGCGTTGATCTGCACGAACCCGTTGTGCACCCAGAAGTTGGCGAAGGGCCCGTCCGTGGCCGCCTCGCTCTGGGCGATCTCGTTCTCGTGGTGCGGGAAGACCAGGTCCTGGCCGCCGCCGTGGATGTCCAGGGGCAGGGGCGCGTACTTGGCGCTCATGGCCGAGCACTCCAGATGCCAGCCCGGACGGCCCGGGCCCCAGGGCGATTCCCAGGAGGGCTCGCCGGGTTTCGCGGACTTCCACAGGGCGAAGTCCAGGGGGTCCTCCTTGGTCTCGCCCGGCTGGATGCGCGCCCCGCTGCGGAGCTCGTCGATGTCGCGGCCCGAAAGCTTGCCGTAGTCCTTGAACGAGCGGACCCGGAAGTACACGTCCCCGTCCAGGGTGGCGTAGGCGTGGCCCTTGTCGATGAGGTCCTTGGTCACCTCCAGCATCTCGGGGATGTGCTCGGTGCACTTGGGCTCGATGTCCGCGCGCAGGATGTTGAGGCGGTCCATGTCCACGTAGAATTCCCGGATGTACTTCTCGGCCACCTCGGACGACTCCAGGCCCAACTCGTTGGCCCGCCTGATGATCTTGTCGTCCACGTCCGTGAAGTTGCGGATGAAGGTCACCTCCAGGCCCTGGCTGCGCAAATAGCGGACCAGGACGTCGAAGACCACTGCCGAGCGGGCGTGGCCGATGTGGCAGAGGTCGTAGGCCGTGATGCCGCAGGCGTAGAGATAGACCTTGCCGGGGCGAAGCGGGGTGAACTCCTCTTTCTTCCGAACCAGGGTATTGTACAAACGCATTGATTTTACCGTTTCTTAACCTATTGATATTGAATGTGATTGATTCTTTTACTTGGCCTCGATCCGGATATTCAGCCGGGAGATGACGTCGGCCGTGTTCTCCACGTCCAGCAGGCCCAGCAGGCCCACGGGCCGGTCGGGCTTGACCGAAATGGACAGGGTGCCGGGGTTGCGCAGGAACTCGCGCACCTGGTCCAGGGCGTCCACCGCGAACTGGTTGTCCTCGGCCACGGCCACGGCGATCTCCTCGGCCAGGGCGGCCTCGGCCTCGGCCTTGACCTGCTCCACGGTCTTGCCCTCTTCCTTGGCCGTACCCTTGATGAGCTGCTCGAACAGGGACTTGTCCTGGTAGCGCAGCTCGATGGAATCCAGGGCCATCGTCATGGCCGAGGCCCCCTCGGTGGACACCAGGTCCTGGAGGTCCACGTTGTTCAGCTTCATGCCCAGGCCCAGGGAGCCCATATCCCGCAACGTCAGGGACAGGTCCTTGAGTTCGAAGGTGTTCTTGTCCTGGTCGAACGCGTAGCTCAGGTCGAAGTCCATGGTCACGGACACGTGGCCGAGTTCCTTGAAGGTCTCGCTGAGCTCCTCGAAATTCTCCGGGGTCACGGGGCACGTCCACCCCATGCACGGACACGTCCATGACGCTGGGCAGGCCCGCGATCTCCTCGTAGTCGCGGAGCGTGAACTCCTGCACCGTGAAGTGCCGGCCGTCCAGGAGGGAAAGCTTCATGTCCTTGATGGTGGCGGCCATGCCCAGCACGTCCACGTCCACGTCGCCGTACTCGGCCTGGGCAACGTCCTTGACCTGCTCGAAAAAGGCGGCCACGCGGGCCTCGCCCTCCTTCTGGGCGTAGCTGTCCAACCAGAAATACCCGCCGGCCAGGATGGCGGCGATCACCAGCAGCACGAGCAGAATCTTTCCCGTCTTGTTCATGCGGGTTCCTCCTGGGTTTCCGTCCGATCCATACTCAAAGGTCCGAGCGCGGTGACGCAGGCCACGGCCTTGATGCCCTTTTTCTCGCCCGTGAAGCCGAGGCCCTCCTCGGTGGTGGCCTTGGCGTTGACCAGGCCCACGGGCAGCTCCAGCAGCCGGGCCACGTTCTTGGCGATGGCCTGGCGGTGCGGGGAAAGCTTGGGCACCTGGGCGATGACGGTCAGGTCCACGTGGGTGATGCGCACCCCGGCCCGGGCCGCCAGCTCGGCCGCCTCCTTGACGAACACCGCGCTCTCCAGGCCCTCGAACCGGGGGTCGGTGTCCGGGAAATGCGTGCCGATGTCGCCCGCGCCCACCAGCCCGAGCAGGGCGTCGGTCAGGGCGTGCAGGAGCACGTCCCCGTCCGAGTGGGCCTGGACCCTGGGGCCGTTCGGGATGGGCACCCCGCCGATGACCAGGGGCCGCCCGGACTCGTGGTCCACGTAGCGGTGCACGTCGTAGCCCCAGCCCGTGCGCGGGGGCCAGGACCTCGGTCCGGCCCGCCAGCAGGGCCAGGTCGTCGGGCGTGGTGATCTTCACGTTGTCCTCCTGCCCGTCCACCACCAAAACGCGGTGTCCGGCCCGCTCCATGATCTGGGCGTCGTCCGTGACCTGCCAGCCCTCGGCCTCGGCCCGGTCGTGCGCCTGGCGAAGCGGTTCGCGCCTGAACCCCTGCGGGGTCTGCACGGCCACCAGCCGGGCGCGGTCCGGCGTGTCCAGCACGAGGCCGTCCGGGTCCACGCGCTTGATGGTGTCCTTGACCGCCAGGCCGGGGATGACCGCGTCCCGGCCCTGGCCCAGGCCGTCCAGCACCCGTGCGGCCAGGGCGGCCGATGCAAAGGGCCGGGCCGCGTCGTGCACCAGCACGGTGTCACAGGCCTTGCCCCCGGCCGCGTCCAGACCGTCCAGGCCCAGACGCACCGAGTCCTGCCTGCGCGCGCCGCCTTCCACCACGGCCCAGGGCACGCCCAGGGACCGGGCCTGGTCCAAGGCGGACACGGCCTGGCGTCGGGATTCTCCTTCGCCCGGAGGAAAGACCAGGACCACGCCCTCCAGCCGGCTCACCCGGGACAGGGTGCGGGCCGAGGCCCACCACAGCGGGTCTCCGGACAGGGTCAGGTCCTGCTTGCGGGCCCCCCCCACGGCTCCGGCCAGGCGGGTGCCCGAACCGGCGGCCAGGACCAGGGCCCAGGGATGCGCGGCGTGTGCGGTCACGTTGTCTCCAAACGGGACCAGGGGGAACGCCGTCCGACGCCCCCCCTGGACAATTGCGAGCCGGACGATAAGCCGGGTTCTGTCTCCCCTTGCGGGGCGGCCATCATTCCTCTAGGGCGGCCGTTGCCGACCGCCTCAAGCGACCTACCCGGGGACCGTATGGCCGGGCAGGCCGGTCCCCCTATTTGGTCTTGCTCCGGGCGGGGCTTGCCGAGCCGGCCGCGTCACCGCGGCCGCTGGTGGGCTCTTACCCCACCGTTTCACCCTTACCCGCCGAAGCGGGCGGTCTGTTTTTCTGTGGCGCTATCCGAGGATCGCTCCTCCTGGGAGTTACCCAGCGCCCTGCCCTGCGGAGCCCGGACTTTCCTCCCCGGGGTCTCCCCCGCGGCGATGGCCTGTCCGACTCGACGATTCCTATGTAAACACATCCTTGCCCAGGGGCAAGAGATGGCTCTTCCTATTCGGCCTTGGCCGTTTCCTCGGCCGTCTCCGGGGTGTGCTCCACCCAGTAGATCAATCGCTGGCAGTTGGGGCAGCCAAGGATCTGCTTGCCCTTTTGCAATTCGTTGTATGCCTGGGGCGGAATCATGATGTGGCAGCCGCCGCACACGCCGTCCTCCACGGGCACGATGACCGGGTTCTCGATGCGCGAACGGATGAACTCGTAGCGGCCCAGGATGGGCGGGGGCAGGGACCTTGCCCGCCTTCTTGCGCTTCTTGTCCAGGGTGTCCAGGCGCTTCTTGGCCTTGTTCACCCGGGGCCTCCAACGTGGCGGACTTGGCGTTGTACTCCTCCTGCACCGAAGTCATCTCCTCGGCCAGGGCCTGGACTTCCTCGCCCTGGCGGTCCAGCTCCTCGGCCACGGCCACCCGCTCTTCCTCGCGCATGCGGTTGAGCTTCTCCAGGGAGTCCATCTCACGCATCATGGCGTGGTACTCCTTGGTGTTGGCCACCATCATGAGCTTGTTCTTGCTCTTCTTGATGCGGGAGGCGTCGTCCTCGATCTCCGCGTCCAGCTTCTTGCGCTGTTCCTTGAGCAGGCGCACCTTCTCGTCGATCTGCTCCTGGCGCTCCTGGAATCCCTTGAGCTGCTCCTCCAGGTCCGCCAGCTCCTTGGGGGCCTCGGACAGCTCCTGGTCAAGAATGATGATCTCGTCGTCAACCGCCTGCAGCACCACGAGCTGCTCAATCTGTTTCTGATACATGTATCACCCTCGCAATGAATTATGTCATCGGCCCATGCCGGCCGTGGACACCTATTTGGGATTGCCTCCGAACACGAAGGGGTCCTCCCCGGGGAAGAACCGGACCTCGGGCCCGCCGTCGGACAGGGCCTCGGCCAGTTCCCGGCAAAACAGACGCATCATCTCCTCCTCCACCACGAAGTGGCCCACGTCCACCACGGCTCCGGAAGCCTCCAGGGCCTGGTGGTACTTGACGTCCCCGGTGACGAACACGTCGGCCCCCGCGCTGAAGGCCGCGTCGACCAGGGAGCCGCCCGATCCGGGCAGGTAGGCCACGTGCTTCACCGTGTCCGGCAGCGGGCCCACGGTCCGCCAGCCCCGGTCCGGGAAGATTTTGGCCAGCTGGGCCTCGAACTTGGCCCAGGGCAGGGCCCCCGGCAGGGAGCCGATCTGGCCGAAACCGACCTGGCGGGCGGGCTTTTCCAGGCGGCGCATGAAGAAGTCCGTGCGGTCGCCCAGATCCTGCTCCACCAGTTCGCGCAGGCCGCCCTCCCAGGCTTCCTCGTCGCACACGATGCGGACTTCCTGGGACGAGCTCTGCGACACGGCCCAGACCCCGTCCAGGTCGGCCCAGTCCCCGGCAGTGTCCTCGTCCAGGGGATTCACGGAGAAGAAGGAAATCTGCACCGGCGGGAAGGTGTGGATCACCTCCAGCGGCCGGGTGTCGGTGAGATTCAGGGCGCGGCCGAACCATTGGGCCGGTCCGTGCGGGCGGCAGTCCAGGGAGGTGTGGCAGGCGTAGAGCCAGGCCTGGGCTCCCAGGAGCAGGCGCAGGGCCTCCAGGTACGGGCCCTGGGCGGTGGGAGCCGGGGGCTCCAGGTACAGGGGGTGGTGGGTGACCACGGCCTGGGCGCCCCAGTCGAGACATCGGGCCAGGGCTTCGGGGGTGGGGTCGAGGGCCACGGCCACCTTGGCCACGTCGCAGTCCGGCCCGGCCACCTGCAGGCCGGAGTTGTCCCAGTCGGCCTGATAGGGCTCGGGAGCCAAGCGCCGCACCGTGTCGAGAACCGCCCGAATGTTCATGGCACCTCCAAAATGAAGATGCTCCCCAGGGGTTTCCCCCCGGGGAGCATTCTTATCTTCCTATGCCGGACCGAGCCTCGGTTCGGACGGAAGCGTGGTCGTCACGCTTGAGAAAATCTTTCAATGTTCCATCCCTGGCGCGCCCCGGGTTTGGTTGGGACGCTGTTCGCGCTGCCGGGGCCGAATCCGGTTTCAAGCTGGTGGGCCAGCCTGGACTCGAACCAGGGACCATCCGGTTATGAGCCGGAGGCTCTGACCAACTGAGCTACTGGCCCCCTCAAACAACACGAGCAGGAGATACTACCCCTGTCGGTCACCAAGGTCAAGAACTCTTTTACTTGGAACGAATCTTCTGCAATAACGCGGTGGTGGAGTATCCGGACAGCAGCGGAAGGCTGGCCACGCGGCCGCCGTCCCCTTCCACGATTTCCCGGCCCACGATGGTTTCCACGGGCCAGTCACCGCCCTTGACCAGTACGCCCGGCCGCACGGCCGTAATGAGTTCCAGGGGCGTGTCCTGGTCAAAGGGCACCACCCAGTCCACGCAGGCCAGCCCGGCCAGGACCAGGGCCCGGTCCGCCTCCGGGTTCACGGGCCGCTCGACCCCATCGACACCTCCCTTGTTCAGGCGGCGCACGGACGCGTCCGTGTTCAGGCCCACGATCAGGCCGTCGCCCATCTCCCTGGCCCGGGTCAGCAGGTCCACGTGGCCCGGGTGCAGGATGTCGAAGCAGCCGTTGGTGAAGACCAGCACGAAATCCCTGGGCAGGGTCTGCCGCAGGGCCACGAACCCGTCGCGGGTCATCACCTTGGCGCGGAAATCAAGCATCATGCCTTCTCCAGCCGTTCGGAATGGCCGGTCAGGGCCAACTCCACCCAGTCCATGCCGAACTCCAGGGCCGCCTCTTCGTCCGAGCATATGCGGGCCTGACGCTCCTCGTCCACACGCACCCGCTCAAAGACCTTCATGTCGCGCACAAAACGCTGGAAGTCGTCGGGCTGGTACAGGGCCAGGAAGGCCAGGCTCATGCGCCGGGAGTCCAGGGGGCCATGGATCTTGCTCTTCATGACCAACCCCATGTAGCGGTCGTTCCAGGCGTGGTACTCCTCCAGGCCCTGGTCCTTGAGCCAGGTCTCGGAGGTCCATTCGGTGGTCTCGGCGAATCCCCGGCAATGGGGCTCCTGGACCACGAAATACTGCTCCACCAGCGTACCGTGCTCGTCCAGGCGGGTGGCCCGGCCCAGGGGGTAGGTGCGGCAGGCCGAGGGCCGGTTCTGGTACAGGGAGCAGCCCGCCTCGCGCACGAACGGGCAGCGCTTCTTGGCGTCGTCGGTCATGAGCAGGCGCACGCCCGGGAACCCGGAGCCCGGCAGCGGGCCCACCTGGCAGTGGGTCTGGACGAAATCCCGGCTGGACAGGCCCAGGGCCTGGCGCAGGCGGAACACGTCGTAGGGCGTGAGCATGAGGGTCAGGTCGCCGCAGCAGGCGTTGAAGCAGGGCACCCCGGGGTGGCAGGCGAATGCGAAGGTCTGTCCCGGACGCAACTCGGGCAGGCTGTCCAGAAATTCCTGGGTCTTGTCGGACATGGTCATCCTTGGCTTGCTCATGCGTTCACCCCCCGGCCAGGCCGGATACCCGTTTCGGCCGCATGTTGCAAATGCGCTCCGTTATGGGATCGGGAGGCCCTGGGACTTGTACTCGTTGAGCTTGTTGCGCAGGGTGCGCACGGAAATCCCGAGCAGCTCGGCGGCCTGGGTGCGGTTGCCGCTGGTCTTGTCCAGGCTCTTGAGGATGAGTTTCTTCTCCATCTCGTGCAGGGGCATGACCGACAGGGCCTCGTCCGCGCTGCTGGGCGGCTCGGGCTGGTTCTCGGCCTCCCGGGCCACGGCCTCGGGGTCCTCGGGCTCCCAGGTCTCGGAGTCCATGAGAAAATGGTTGGGCCGGATGGGCCCCTGGCCGGCCAGGAGCACGGCCCGTTCCATGAGGTTCTGCAGCTCGCGCACGTTGCCCGGCCAGTCGTAATCCATGAGCCAGGCCTTGGCGTCCTCGGTAAAGGGCAGCTTGCCCAGGCCGTAGGCGGCCGCGTACTTGCCCGAGAAGTATTCGGCCAGGAGCAGCACGTCGTCGCCCCGCTCCTTGAGCGCGGGCAGCTTGAGCGGGATGACGTTGAGCCGGTAGAACAGGTCCTGGCGGAACTCCCCGGACCGCACCGTCTCCTCGATGTTGCGGTTGGTGGTGGCCAGGACGCGCACGTCCACGGACACGGTCTCCACCCCGCCCACGCGGTCGATCTCGCCCTCCTGGAGCACGCGCAGCAGCTTGGCCTGGAGCCCCAGGTCCATCTCGGAAATCTCGTCCAGGAGCATTGTGCCGCCCTGGGCCAGCTCGAACTTGCCCAGCTTGCGGGAAATGGCCCCGGTGAACGCGCCTTTTTCATGGCCGAACAATTCGGATTCCAGCAGATGCTCGGGCAGGGCCGCGCAGTTGATGGCCACGAACGGACCGTCGCCGCGGTCGGAATTGTAGTGCAGGAAGCGGGCGAACATCTCCTTGCCCGTGCCGGATTCCCCGGAGACGAGCACCGTGGCCTTGGACCGGGCCACCTGCCGGGCCAGGGCCAGGACCCGGAGGACTGCCTCGTGCTTACCGATGATCTGGAAGCTCTTGGACCCGGTGGCGGCCACGGGCGCGGCGGGTTCGGCGGGTTCGCGCTCGGGCGCGGGGGCTTCTTCCGGGGGCAGGGCCAGGCGTATCTTGTCCAGCATCAGGGGCTCGAGCCAGAAATCCTTGGCCCCCTGCTCCAGGAATTCCTGGGCCTCCTCGGCCGTGCCGCCCTTGGAGAAGACGATGATGGGCGGGAAGTCCCCGGCCTCGGTCGCCTTGGCCAGCAGATCCTCGGCCTTGTAGCTCTGGAGCCGGGGTCGGGTAAAGACCAGGGCGGGCCCGGACTTCTTGATGAAGGACAGGGCCGCGCTCAGGTTGTCGGCCAATCCTGCCTGCAACCCGGCCTGGCGCAGGGTGTCGAACAACCCGGACACCGACTGGGCCTCGGCGATGAAGAGCACAGTCCTTGGACTCATGGCCTTTTTCCTTAGCCTTATACACCATTCATTACAATACCCGGGAACAGGCCCCTTGCCCGGCCATGAACCATCTGATACCCCTGCCCCATAATGGACCAGCCCTGCTTCATGCCCGGGAACCCAGGCGGATACGTATGATTCGGCGAAGCATCCCTGTCTTCTGCTACCACGACGTGGGCCCGCGCGGCGGCCTGAGCCTGGAACGGTTTTGCGAGCATTTGGACGCCTTCCAGGCCCTGGGCTTCGCCACCCTGTCCGGCCGGGGGCTGTACGACGTGCTCACCAGGCAAACCCGTCCCGCGGGCAGGCAGGTGGTCCTGACATTCGACGACTGCCACGTCTCCTCCCTGACAACCATCGCCCCGGAGCTGGCCAAACGGAACATGACCGGCGTGTTCTTCGCGGTCACGGACTTCATCGCGCCCGGCCCGGCCCGCGACCCGGCCGACCTGCCCGAGCCCAAGGATGCTGCCGATTATTTTCGTGACGCCATACTAAACCAGGATTATTCACAATTCATTAACGAAGGTGAAATTGCCGCCCTGCTGGAACAGGGGCACGAGGTGTGGGGCCATTCGTCCCGGCACCAGGGGTGCTTCCGCACCCCGGACCCGCGACCGTGCCTGGGCAGCCCCAAGGCCCGCTGGCCCGCCGTGGCCATCTATCCGCCCGGCGCGCGGGAGCGCTGCCCGGACGCGCCCACCTTCGCCGAGGGCAGCGCCTACGTGTACAACGGGTTCTGGCCGCAAGAGGACGACACGGCCCTGGGCGGCTGGCGCTTTGCCCGGCAAAGCGACGAGGAGCGCAGGGCCCTGTGCCGGGAGGACTTTTCCCGGTGCATGGAGCGCATGAAGGCATTGAACAAGAGCGATCTGCAGCTCTTCTGCTGGCCCTGGGGCCATTTCGACGCCCTGGCCGAGGAGGAGCTCAAACAAGCCGGGTTCCACGGCGCCTTCACCCTGGACCGCGGCCCCAACCTGCCCGGCACCGACCCCTTCCGCATCCGCCGCATCGGCGTGGGCCGGACCAAGAACGGGGTCTGGGTGAAACAGCGGCTGCGCATGTACATGACCGCGCCCGCCGCCTCGGTGTTCTTCAAGCGCTTCACCAAGAAGCCCGAACTGACCGGCGTCCTCCTGGCCACGGACTCGGACAAGGTCTCGGGCGGCGGCCGCCAACTCCTGAACAACGCCCGGGCCCTGCTGGAGACCGGGGTGGCCGTACACGGCCTGTTCAAGCCCGGCGCGCCCCTGGGCACGAAACTGGAGGCCATGGGCGGCACGGTCCACCAGACCACGAACCTTTCCAAACCCCTGGCCCTGGGCCGGACCATCAAGGCCCTGTGCCGCGAGCACGATCTGGGCGTGGTGCACACCTTCCACAACAAGGCCTACAAGGGCGGCATCGCGGCCCGTTTCCTGGGCATGAAGGCCCGGCTGTTCATCAACCGGGGCGTGGTCTTCGCGCCCAATCTGCTTTTCGGGCTCTGGGCCCGGCTGTCCCACGGCGTGGTGGTCAACTCCCTGGCCTGCGCCGCCTCCCTGCGCCGGTTGGGCGCGCCCGCATCGCGCATCAAGCTGGCCTACAACTCCTTCCCGGCCGATACGGAACTGCCCGAGCGGCCCGAGCGCGACAAGCGCGGGGTGCGGGTGCTGACCGTGCTCAACGAGGGCAGGGCCAAGGGATTCGACGTGTTCCTGGCCGCGGCCGCCCTCCTGGCCGAGCAGGGATTGGACCGGGACGTGGAGTACGTGGCCGCAGGGCTCAAGAAGCCCGGTCCCTTTCTCAAGGACCTGGACCAGCGCGTGGCCGACCGGCTGCGCCTGCCCGGGGTGCTGCCCCACGACGAGGTCCTGGCCGAGCTCATGGCCGCGGACGTCCTGGTCGTGCCGTCGCGCCAGGAGAGCCTGCCCAACATATTGTTGGAGGGGTTCGCCGCCTCTTTGCCCGTGCTGGTCACCGAGGCCGGGGGCATGCCCGAAATGGTGGCCCACGGGGTCAACGGCCTGGTGGTGCCGACCGAGGACCCGGCCGCGCTGGCGGCGGGGCTGCACGCCCTGATCCAGGACCCCCTGCTGCGGCGGGACATGGGCCGCGTGGGCCGGGCCCTGGTGACCACCCGGCTGGACAACCGGTCCAAGGGGCTGCGGCTGCTCACCGTGTACCACGGCGGCGAGGGCCAGCCGCCCCTGGACATCGAGCGGCTGGCGCAGGACCTGAAGGAGCAAGGCCGTGACGCTTGACCTGGTTTCCTGGTTCGCCGGGCTCCCCGAGCCCCTGCGCCTGCGCCTGGCCCTGGGCTCCTGCGGCAAGCTCCACCTCATGGAAACGGCCGGGCTCGGCTTTTCCCTGGTCAAACCCGGAGACCCCAACGCCCCGGACCTTGCCCGGGCCTGCGGGGAGATGCTCCTGACCGCCTGGGGCGAATCGCCCATCTCCGGCGAGGTGGCGGGCGTGCTGCTGGGCTCGCCCGTGCTGGCCCCCCTGCTGGACGACCAGACCCAGGCCCTGCTGCGCCGGGTAAACCGCCTCTGGAACAAGCCCGGCAACCTGGAATACTACTACCGGCTGGCCGCGCAGCGCCGGTTCGACAAGCTGGCCCGCTTCCTGGAGACCCAGGTGGGCAAGGAGCCGGACAACCTCTACTGGCACGAGCAGGCCCTGATCCTGGGCCTGTTCCAGGGCGACTACCAGTGGGCCGTGGACCTGCTGGACCGCGGGCCGGCCGCGGACCTGGGGCCCTGTTTGTCGGCCATCCGCTGCCAGGCGGCCATCCTGGCCGGGGACTCCACCACGGCCCTGGGCCTGGCCCGGAATCTGGGACAGACCTTCGGCCCGGGATTCGGCCCGACCTGCGAGGCCCGGACCCTGCAACTGGCCGGGGACCTGGACGGAGCCAAACAGGCCATGGCCCGGGTCCTGGCCCTGTCGCCCTGGAACACCAACATGGCCCTGACCCTGGCCGAACGCGCGCCGGGCGTGGTCCAGGCCGCTCCCCTGCCCGGCTCCCTGGCCGTGCTCCTGTATTCCTACAACAAGGCCGACGACCTGGACGCCACCCTGGAGTCGGTGCTGGCCTCGGACCTGAACACCGAATCCGGTCCGGCCCTGGTGGCCGTGCTGGACAACGGCAGCCAGGACCACACTCCCAAGGTCCTGGACAAGTGGCAGGCCCGGCTGGACGGCCTGGGCATGGGTCCGGAGCAATTCCTGCGCATCGACCTGCCCGTGAACGTGGGCGCGCCCGCGGCCCGCAACTGGCTCATGAATGAAGATCGGGTCCGGGCCCGGGACTTCTGCTGCTACCTGGACGACGACACCTCGGTGCCCACGGACTGGCTGGCCCGGTTGGGCGCGGCCGTGGTCCGCCACCCCGACGCCTCGGTCTGGGGCTGCAAGGTCATCGACCACATCCAGCCCGCCCTGGTCCAGTCCGCGGACTACCATTTCCTGCCCGCCAACGGCGACGGCGACAACTCCGAACAGGGCCCGGACCTGAGCCGGGTGGAGCCCAACTCCATCAAGCTGAGCAACCTGCACATCCAGACCCTGGACCGGGGCCAGTTCGACTACTGCCGCCCCTGCGCCTCGGTCACGGGCTGCTGCCATTTGTTCCGCACCGCCGAGCTCCTGGACCTGGGCGGATTCTCCATCCACCTCTCTCCCTCGCAGTACGACGACCTGGAACACGACCTGCGGCTCAACGCCCGGGGCAAGTTCGCGGCCTACCAGGGCGGACTGGCCATACGCCACCGCAAGCGCACCGGCCAGGCCAGCCTGACCCAGTCCGTGGAGGGGGCCGGGGCCGTGGGCAACCGCTACAAGCTCCAGATCATGCACCCGCGCGAGGAAATCGACGAATCACGGCAACGCGAACACCAGCGACTGCTGGCGGACATGACACAAAAGCTGATAGTGGTACGGGAGATGAACCCGAACCCTTGAGGCCTTCATGTCCGGCATTGTCCACCCGCAACGCGTCCATTCCCTGACCGGGAAACCGGTCACAGGCCCGGGGCCCGTTCTCTGGTGGGTCCACCGGGAGATGCGCGCCCGGGACAACTGGGGCCTGCTCCACGCCCTGGACCTGGCCAAGGAACGCGGCGCTCCCGTGGCCGCCTGCTTCTGTCTGGCTCCCTCTTTTTTAGGCGCCGGGCGCAGGCACTACGACTTCCTCCTGGGCGGGCTGGCCGGGCTGCACCAGGACCTGGCCGACCTGAACATCCCCCTGCTCATACGCATGGGCGAGCCCGGCAAGGAGGTGGCCACCCTGGCCAAGACCCTGTCCGCCTCAGCCGTGGTCACGGACTTCGACCCCCTGCGGCCCAAGCGGGCCTGGATGGCCCAGGCGGCCCGGACCCTGTCCGGCCTGGCCGTACACGAGGTGGACGCCCGCAACGTAGTGCCCTGCCGCGCCGTCTCGGACAAGCGCGAATACATGGCCCGCACCATCCGGCCCAAGATCACCCGACGGCTGCACGAATTCCTGACCCCCCTGCCCGAGCCCGAGCCCCAGTCCGTGCGCCTGGACCAGGCCGACTCCGGCCTGCCCGATCCGGACGTGCTGGCCGCCTGGCTCAAGCCCAACGAGGCCGTGCCGCCGGTGGACTGGATCACGTCGGGGCCCCGGGCCGCCCTGGCCGGGCTGCGCGATTTCCTGGCCAACCGCCTGGACCGCTACGCCGAGCACAAGAACGACCCCAACGCACAGGCCGTGTCCCGGCTGTCGCCCTGGCTGCACTTCGGCCATTTGTCGGCCCAGCGGGTGGCCCTGGAGACCGCGGACTCGGGAGCCGACCCGGACTCGGTGCGGAGCTTCCTGGAGGAGCTCATCGTGCGCCGGGAACTGGCCGACAACTTCTGCCTGCACACCCCGGACTACGACCTGGCTTCTGGATACCCGGCCTGGGCCCGGGAGAGCCTGGCCCTGCACGCCCGCGACCGCCGCGAGTACCTGTATTCCGACGACGACCTGGTCAACGCGGCCACCCACGACCCGCTGTGGAACGCGGCCCAGCACCAGATGGCGGCCACCGGGCACATGCACGGCTGGCTCCGGATGTACTGGGCCAAGAAGATCCTGGAGTGGAGCCCCTCGCCCGAGGCGGCCCAGGAACGCTGCGTGCGCCTCAACGACCACTGGTCCCTGGACGGCCGGGACTCCAACGGCTACGCGGGCATCGCCTGGGCCCTGGGCGGAGTGCACGACCAGGCCTGGAAGGAGCGGCCCGTGTTCGGCAAGGTGCGGTACATGAACTACCGCGGGGCGAAGCGGAAATTCGACGTGGACGCCTTCGCGGCCAAATGGGGGGCTAACGCTTCTTGGACCGGGCCTCGGCCACGCGCTTGAGCATGCGCTTGGACTCCGAGTGCTTGGGCTCGGCCTCCATGGCGGCCGTGAAGAACTTCTCGGCCATGTCCAGGTCGTTCAGGCTGAAGTAGACGTTGCCCAGGTTCTCGCACACCGTGGCGTTGCTCAGGTAGAACCCCGGATTGATGCGCAGGGCCTTGTCGAAATTCCTGGCCGCGGCCTGGTTGTTGCCGCCGTCCAGATAGGCCATGCCCATGTTGTAGTACAGGCCTTCGTCGTCCGGGGCCACGGCCAGGGCCTTTTCGTAGTACTCGATGGCCCTTTCCCACTTGCCCTGCTTCCGAAGCACGATGCCCAGCCGGTTGAAGGTGGTCAGGTCGGAGCGGGTCAGCCGCGCGGACTTGGCGTCCAGGATCCGGGCCAGGTACTTTTCGGACAGCTCCGGGGCCTCTTCCGCCACCAGGTCGGCGATGAACGCGGCGATGTTCTCGATGAGGTTGGAGGCCTCGCGGTCTGCGCACTCCAGGGCCTGGTCAAAGAACTTCTCGGCCTTTTCCCTGTTGTCCTGCTTGAAGTGTATGGACCCGATGTCCCGCTTGCGCTCGGCGTTGAGCGGGGAAAGCTTGTCCAGCTTCATCAGGTAGTCCAGGTGCTCGGTCATGTCCTTTTCCGAGAAAAAGGAGGCCAGCCGCTTGAGGGGCTCGATGAACACGGGCGCGTTGCGATGGGCCTCAAGATAGGCCTCCAGGGCTCGGCCGTCCTGGCCGAGCTGCGAAAAGGCGTCGCCCATGAGCATGTACCCGGTCGGGCTGCCGGGCTTGATCTCCATGACCTTCTTCAGGATGCGCAGGGTCTTGTCTGGCTCGTTCTGGCGCAAATACGTCTTGGCCGCGCCCACGTATTCGGTGAGCTTGCCCTGGGGCTTCAGGGTGAAGGCCATCTTCTCGATGACGTTGTTTACGCTGGCCGGCTTGGCGATGACGTTGCTGGCCCCGATCTCGTAGAGGTAGGCGATGTCCTCGCCCCGGGTCTCGCCCACCAGGGCGATGATGTGCAGGTCCGGGTAGGTTTCCTTGACCGTGGAGATGAAGCTGGTCACGGAACGGCCGCCCAGGATGCCCTCGCTGAACAGGATGGTGGGCATCTTGCGGGCCATGCGGTCACGCAGGGCCCTGGTGGCCGTCTGGGTGGAGTGGAACACGAGCAGGCATTCCCGGCGCACGGCCAGGACCTTGGTCAACGTGCCTCGCAGGGTCTTGATGAACAGGTTGTCCTCGGACACGAGCATGATGGCGCTGCGTTCGTTCTCAAGGAACTCGTAGACGGTGCGGTCGTAGTCAGTGGCCATGGATTCCCATTTTTGCCCCTTGTGTCCAGTAAATCACAGGGTTATGCAATATGCAACAATTCTGGCTTGTTGTTTCCTTATTGTAATCAAACTTCATATCCCGCCCCGGGTTCGGGCAGGAACGCGGGCCGCTCGATTTCCGTGGCCAGCCGGGCCAAAATGGCCTGCTTTTGGCCGGCGCGCACGTTCCGCTGCACGTGGACCAGGGCCAGGGCCTTGGCTTGGGCCCTCCGCGCGAACTCCAGAGCCCCGTCCACGGTGCCGTGGCCCGGCACGTCGGGTTCCAGCTTGAAGGCCTCATGCACCACCAGGTCCGCCCCCTGGGCCAGGGCCAGGTGGCCTCGGTGGGGCGGCCGTCCCCGGAATAATACACCGACTTGCCGTCCGCCCGCACCAGCACGCCCAGGCAGGGCAGGGAATGGTCGCCCAGGGCGAAAGCCAGGTCGAATCCGGCCACGGACAGGGACGCGCCCGGGGCGGACTCCAGGCAGTTGAGCCCGAAGCGTCGCTTGGCCATGAACCCGGGATAGGCCATGTCCATGAGCGCGCCCACCTTGGCCTCCACCCCGGCCTGGCCGACCACGAAGAAGTCCTTTTCCCGCCCCTCCTCCACAAAGCGCAGGAGCAGGCCGGACAGGCCCAGGAAGTGATCGCCGTGAAAGTGGGAGATGACCACGCCGTCCAGGCCCAGCGGGTCGGACGCCGCGCGCCAGAAGGCCGCCGCCGCGGTCAGGCCGCAGTCCAGCAGCAGGCTTCGCCCGCCGTGCTCCACGAGCAGGCTGGTGTTGGGAAGGGTTTCGTCAAAGGCCTCGCCCACTCCGGCGAAGGTAACGCGCATGGCATGCCCCCTGAAAGTTCCGTTCAGGATGATCAGGATACCACGACAGGCGCGTTCGTCAACGCCCCGAGAAATCGCTTCAGCGGTACAGGAAGCGAAGCTGCCAGGCCTGGTCCGCGCCCAGGGCGCCGGGATCGGCGAGCAGCTCCAAGAGAGAGGACCGTTCCAGGCTGCCGCCCAGCAGTTCCTCCAGCAGGGACAGGTCGGACGGCGGGCCCTCCACCAGCTTGGGCTTGCCGTCGATCCCGGCCAGCTCGATCAGGTGGTCCAGGGCCTCGCGGCGGCCGCCCAACTCGTCCACCAGTCCGGCCTCCAGGGCCTGCCGGCCGGTAAAGGGACGGCCGTCCGCCAGGGGGGCCACCTCCTCCGGGGTCAGCCCTCGGGACGCGGCCACGTCGGCCACGAACTGCTGGTGCATGTCGTCCACCAGGGACTGGAGCGTGGCCCGTTGCTCCCGGGTCAGGGCCTCGAAGGGCGAGCCCGCGCCCTTGTTGGCGCCGCTGGCGATGAGCTCCCGGGACACGCCCAGCTCGTGGATCAGGTCCGTGAAGGTCAGATAGTCCATCTTGACCCCGATGGACCCGGTCACCGAGCCGGGATTGGCGAAGATGCGGGTGGCGGGCAGGGAGGCGTAGTAACCGCCGGACGCGGCCACCGAGCCGTAGGAGGCCACCACGGGCTTGTCCTCGGCCAACCGGGCCACGGCCGCGTAAATCTCCTGGGAGGCGGCCACGCCGCCTCCCGGAGAGTCGATGCGCAGGAGCACGCCCTTGATGCTCTCGTCCTCATCCAGGGTCTCGATCCAATCCACCACGCGCTTGGAGTTCAGGATCAGGCCGGTGACGTTGACGACGCCCAGGCGTTCCTTGGGGGTCTTGGGCTTGGAGCCCAAACGAAAGGCGGCCCTGGTCCCGGTGAACAGGACCACGGCCGCCATGAGCAGCAGAAAACCAAACAGCAGCGGATGCCGTGCGGAAAACCGCTCTCTATGCTTCATCCTTGGCTTCTTCTTCCTCGGCCGGGGCTTCCTCGGCTTCAGCTTCCTCAGCGGGAGCTTCCTCAGCAGGAGTTTCCTCCACAGGAGTCTCTTCAGCCGCAGCTTCTTCAGCCGGGGCCTCCTCGGCAGGCACTTCCTCGGCCGGAGCCTCTTCGGCCGCGACCTCTTCAGGAGCGGCTTCGGGGGCATCGGGTTCCTCGACCACGGCCTCCTCCACGGGAACCACGGCCTCTTCGGCCATGATCTCATCCATGGACTGGTCGCCGGCGGCCTTGTCCTCAAGCTTCTGCTTGATCAGGTCGCCCAGCGTACTGCCGGCCTCGGCCTGGGCGCCGCCGCCAAAGCTCTTGGGCTTGCGGCGCTCTTCTTCCTCGTGCATCTGTTTGATGGACAGGCCCAGACGGCGCTCGTCCGCGGACACGTGGATGACCTTGGCCTCTATCTGGTCGCCTTCCTTGTAGATCTCGGAAGGACTCTTGATCTTCTTGCGGCTGATCTCCGAGACGTGGACCAGGCCCTCGATGCCTTCCTCCACCTCGACGAACAGGCCGAAGTCGGTGATGTTGGTCACCAGGCCGGTAACGATGGTGCCCACGGGGTACTTGACCGGCACCTGGGTCCAGGGATCCTCGGAAAGCTGCTTCACGCCCAAGGTGAACTTCTCGTTCTCCTTGTCCACGGTCAGCACCTTGGCCTGGACAACGTCACCGGACTTGTACACCTCGGAGGGGTGCCGGATCTTCTTGGTCCAGGAGATGTCGGACACGTGGATCAGGCCGTCGATGCCCTCCTCGATGCCGATGAACACGCCGAACTCGGTGATGTTCTTGATGGTGCCCTCGAGGACCGTGCCCTCGGGGTACTTCTCGGCCACCACGTCCCAGGGGTTGGGCTTGATCTGCTTCATGCCCAGGGAGATGCGCTTCTTCTGCGGGTCCACGCCCAGGACCACCACCTCGACCTCGTCGCCGGGATGGACCATCTGGGAGGGATGGCGGAGCTTGCGGGTCCAGGACATCTCGGAGATGTGCACCAGGCCCTCGACGCCTTCCTCGAGCTCGACGAACGCGCCGTAGTCGGCCAGGTTGGTCACCTTCCCGGTATACTTGTCGCCCGAGGGATACTTGGACTCGATGTCCTCCCACGGATCGCGGGACAGCTGTTTGAGGCCCAGGGAGACCTTCTGGTCGTCACGGTCGAAGGACAGGACCTTCAGCTCCAGGTCGTCGCCGAACTGGACCATCTCCTTGGGGTGGCGGATGCGCTTCCAGGACATGTCCGTGATGTGCAGCAGGCCGTCCAGGCCGCCCAGGTCGATGAACACGCCGTACTCGGTGATGTTCTTGACCTTGCCTTCCACGATCTGGCCCTCTTCCAAGGTCTCCAGCAGCTTGTCGCGCTGTTCGCTGCGCTGCTCCTCGAGCAGGACGCGGCGGGAGACGATGACGTTGGACCGGCGGCGGTTGATCTTCAGAATCTTGAACTCGAACTCCTGGCCGACCAGGGCGTCCATGTCCGGAACCGGGCGCAGGTCCACGTGGGAGCCGGGCAGGAAGGCTTCGACGCCGCCCAGGTCCACTGTGTAGCCGCCCTTGATGCGGCGGATGATCTTGCCCGGAGTTGTGTCTTCCTTTTCCTGGAACTCCTCGAGCTTGTCGAAGAGCTGCATCCGCTTGGCCTTGTCCCGGGAAAGATGGATGGTGCCTTCGCTCTCGTCCTTGTTGGACACGAAGACGTCCACCTTGTCGCCGACCTTGACGGTGACGTTCCCCTCGGAGTCGGTGAACTCGGCGATGGGAATCTGGCCTTCGGACTTGAAGTTGACGTCCACGAGAATGTGATCCTTGTCGACTTTGACCACCTCGCCGGGGACAATGCTCCCCTCATCGAGATCACCGAATTCCGGAGACAGGTACTCTTCGAGAGCGGCCTCGAAGTTCATCTCCATGTCGACATTTTCCTGGGACGCCTGATTTTTGGTTTCTTCCATGCGTTACCTCCAACAACGCTCCTCGGTCGATTTTGCGCTATGTGTAGTGGTAAGACGGCCCTTCGCTGCCGGAGCTTTTCGTCCCGAGGCGCACGTAGCGCCGGCTGCGCGGCGGGGAATACCCGTGCCGTCTTCCATTGCGCTCTTTAGAGAGCTGCGGGCTGTCCAGGCCCTACCCGCGTCAGGTTTGCGAACCTACTCCCTCCTGGGCGGGAACGCCCGGGGCCGAACCCTTGGCCTGCAAGGATTGTCCAGCACCGGACGCGAGAAAGTTGTCTGTAGCGGAAATCCCGTTGGCTGTAAACCGTTTTCTCCGTTGCCGCCCGGGACTTCCGGTGAAAAAAGGACCGGCCGCCAAGGGCGACCGGTCCTAAAAATCGTTCCCATGTCCGCGCAGACCATCCTAGGCGCGGCACCTGTGCTTCACGTTCTCGCCTTCGACGATGAAAATAACCGATTCCGACACGTTGGTGGCCAAATCCGCCACCCGCTCCAGATGCCGGGCGGCCATGATGGCATGCACGCCGCGTTCCACCACGCGGGTCTCGGCCACCATCTGGGCCAGGTACTCCTTGAGCACCTTGACGGCCAGCTCGTCGGCCTCGTTGTCCATGTTGCAGACCTCCTCGGCCAGGGCCGGATCGCTCTCCACAAAAGCCTTGAGGGACAGGGAGACCATCTCCTTGGCCTTCTCGGACAGCAGCTCCATCTTCTGGTTGTAGGGCAGCGGGCTGCGGGTGGACATGAACAGGGCGCGGTGGGCCATGTTCACGGCCTCGTCGCCCAGGCGCTCCAGGTTGATGGTGATGCGTCCGATGCCCACGATGCGCCGCAGGTCGATGGCCATGGGCTGCTCCAGGGCCAGCATCTCCAGCGACAGGGTATCGATGTCCACCTCCATGCAGTTGATGTCGGTGTCGTCCTTGATGACCGCCTCGGCCAGGTCCGCGTTGCGGTCCATATAGGCGGTGATCGAATTGTTCAAAGCCTTTTCGCTCAGGGCGGCCATCCTGAGCACGAGCATCTTCAGCTCCTCGAGCTTGGCCGTGAAATGCGCTTTCTGCTCTATCATGATCCCCCCCGGGCCTAGCCGAACCGGCCGGTAACGTAGTCTTCGGTCTGCTTGTTCTTGGGTTTGGTGAACATGGTCTTGGTGTCGTCCACCTCGATGAGCCTGCCCATGTAGAAAAAGGCGGTGCGGTCGGAGACACGCGCGGCCTGTTGCATGCTGTGCGTGACGATGATGATGGTGAAGTCCTTTTTCAGGGCGTGGATCAGGTCCTCGATCTTCTGGGTGGCGATGGGGTCCAGGGCCGAGGCGGGCTCGTCCATGAGCAGGACCTCGGGCTGGACGGCCAGGGCGCGGGCGATGCACAGCCGCTGCTGCTGCCCGCCGGACAGGCCCAGGGCGCTGGTCTGCAGCCGGTCCTTGACCTCGTCCCACAGGGCCGCGCTCCGGAGAGCCTCTTCCACGCGCTCGCCCAGGTAGCGCTTGTCCTTGATGCCGTTGACCCGCATGCCGTAGGCCACGTTCTCGAAGATGGTCTTGGGAAAGGGGTTGGGCTTCTGGAAGACCATGCCGATGCGCCGCCGCAGCGCCACCACGTCGATGCCCGGGGCGTAGATGTCCTCGCCGTCCAGGACCATGCGGCCCTCCACCCGGGTGCCCGGGATGAGGTCGTTCATGCGGTTGATGCACCGCAGATACGTGGACTTGCCGCAACCGGACGGGCCGATCAGGGCAGTGACCTGATTGACCTCGAATTCAAGACTCACATCCTCGAGAGCCTTGAAGTCTCCGTAGTAGAAGTCCAGGTTGGTGGACGCCGCCTTGATTTGTTTCGCCATTGACTGTCCCCGCGTACTGGTGCGTTTGCCGCCCGAATTTCCGAGCTCAAGGACCAACTACCTAGCCACGGCGGGTTACAAACGGATGACCGGATTGTTACGATTGTGTGACGACCCGGAAATCCCGGGAGCCCACGGGGTTGGCGGGCCCGCTAATCCAGGGGGATGCGGATGGTGACCCCGGAATCCGTGCGCTCCACCTTGGGCGTCACGGGCCGGGTGTCGTTCTCGGCCGCGAAGTGGACCACCAGCCGAAGCTTGTCCGGGTGCTCGCCCACCACCACGTGCTTGATCTGGGTGTTGTTCAGGCGCAGCACGTTGGCCTTGCCCCGCTGGGTCCAGGCGCCCATGAGGTCCAGGGCCAGCCGCTTGGGCTTGAACACGGTCAGGAACTCCACCCCGCCCGGCGGGCTGGTGGTGGGGATGGTGATGACCAGGGTCGTGCCGTCCATGGCCGCCTTGATGGGCCCGGCCTGGCCCGATGCCTTGGCGGGCTTTGCCTCGGCCTTGGGTTCCGGCTTGGGCTCTGCCTTGGCGGGTTCGGCCTTGGCCTGCGGTTTGGGCTCGGTCTTTGTCTCGGTCTTGACCGGCTGGGCCTTGACCGGCTCGGTCTTGGCTTCAGCCTTGGGCGCGGGCTTGGTCTCTGCTTTAGCCTCGGGCTTAGTCTCGGGCTTGACCGGTTCGGGCTTGGCGGGCTCGGCCTTTTCCTTGTCCTTGGCCTGGGAATCATACAGCAGGGTGGCGTCCAGGGGAATGACGGTCTTGTCCGCGGGCCGGGTCACCTCCCACAGCCGTTCCTCGGCCGCGGGCTTCTTGGCCTTGGGCGCGGCCTCGTCATCCAGGTCCTCGACCTGCATGCCCCCCTTGTCCTGGGCGAGGGCCCCCGGAGCGGACCAGGCCAGGGCCAGAATCAGGACCGCAAAGATCGTGAAAACCCGGATGGTTGCCCCGCAGGCAACGGGTGTGAACCAGGATCGGACCATGGGGCGTACCCTATCGCAAGTCAGCACCAAAGGCAAAGCCGACAACACGTTGCAACTCAAATTTTACCATGCCGCCGGACCCGGGCCTGCCAGAGCGCCTCGGGCAGGTCCCTGGCCAGGAACCGCTGCCCCGGTGTGTCCAGGGCCAGGGCGGGCTGGCGCTCCAGGGGCCGCCCCTCCACCAGGTCCTCGTAGGCCCGGACAAAGTGGCCCACCAGCCGGGCCTCGTCGTAGCATTCCTCGATCCATTGCCGCGACGCCCGGCCCAGTTCCGCGGCCAGGTCCGGATCGGCCACCAGTTGCTCCAGGGCCGGGCCGGCCTCTTCCAGCCGAACGTTGATCCAGGGGTGGTCAGCCCGGCCGGTCATCTCGGCCAGCACGCGCTCCTGGCGCGGGTCCAGGAACCCGGCCACGGCCTTGCCCAGGCAGAGACCTTCCAGTCCCGAAAGATGAATGGACCCGTTGGTCAGGTCGTCCACAACCACCCGGGCGGCCCGCTTGGCCTCCAGGACCTCGCTGCGCGGGCGGCCGTGCAGGGTCAGGGCCTTTCCGCCCGCGTTCCGGGCCACCTGCTCCAGCAGGGCCTCGGTCTCGGGCTTGCCCTTGGTGTTCCAGCGGTTCTCCCAGGCGGAATGGGGCTTGGACGGGCTGAAGACCAGATCCCAACGAATCGCATCCCCGGACGGGCTGTACAGGGGGTCGCGGATGGGCAGCACATTGGGCACCACCCGGGCCCGGGGGTAGAACCGCTCCGGGTAGTGGCCCACGGCCAGGCTGGGCAGGGGGTCGTCCAGCACCTGGGCCTCTGTCCTGCCCATGCGCTCGGCCACCAGACCGGGCAGGCTGTGGAACTGGCGCACCACGGCCTTGCCCTGTTCGGCCAGGGCCCGGAAATTCAGGGGCGCGAAATCCGTGGAATCCAGGTCCAGGAAATTGTGCACATGGATGACGTCGGCCTGCTCGGCCAGCTCCAGGGCCAGATCCGGCTCCTCGGCAAAAACCACGTCGTGCTCGAACCAGCCCAGTTCGCCCAGGGAGTAGCGCTTGGCGTCCACCAGCCGGGCCTGGTGTCCGGTGTGCTCGTTGAGGGCCCGGACCAGGAGCAGGACCGCGCCGGCCAGGGAGTTGTTGGAAAAGTGCACGATGCGCATGGCCGTACCTATAACCGCTCCCCGTTGAAATCGCCAAGGCCGATGTCCCGGGGCTCCATGGTCTGCAGCCGCTTGAGCCATATCTCGCCGGTGGAGGTCAGGAAAAAAATCTTCCGGCCCCGGGGCCCGCCCACGTCCCGCACCTGGGGATGCAGCCCCCGGCGTTCCAGCTCCTGGTCCACCTGGGCCACGTTCTTGGGCCCCATGCTCAGGCCGGTTTCCGGGCCGATGCCCGTGGCGTAGCCCGCGGCCCCGCCGAAGACCTTGATCTCCATCTCCTTGGGCTTGGCCCCCAGCCGCTCCATGCTCAGAAACATGCGCTCCAGGGCCGAGTCCACGAACCGGCAGGGCTGGGGCTCCTCGTCGATGGAGGAGTAGCGGGACCCGGCCACGGTGGGCAGAAAGGCGTGGCAGATGGCGCCCATGCCCAGACGGCGCGAGAACAGGGTCACGGCCACGCAGGACCCGAGCACGGTGGAGACCACCGTGGGGCGTACGCCGAGGAAACAGTCGCCCGTGTGCAGGAAAAAGTTCGGATATTGGGCCAACCGCTCTTTCATGAATTCCCGATGACGTATGGAGTTGCGCCGGTACGCCCGATGAAACAGTAGCGGGGCCCGGGGCTTGCGTCAATGGGTGCGCGCGGATTCGGGCGGTCCGGCCGTGGTGCGGACGAATTGGGCGAAGAGCAGGGACAGCAGGGACAGCACGGACGCGGCCAGGAACACCACCCGGAAATTCACCAGCCACAAGAGCCCTCCCAGCACCGGCACCACCACCGCGGCGATGTGGTTGATGGTGAAGCCCACGGCCATGCCCGTGGCCATGTCCCCGGGGTCGGCGATCTTCTGGTAGAAGGTGCGGATGGCCATGGCGAAGTTGAACAGGATGTTGTCGGCCACGTAGAGCCCGGCCGCCACCCAGGGGTTGGGGGCCACGGCGTAGGCCGCGAAGATCAGGGCCAGGCCGGAGTACTCCAGGGTCAGGACCCAGCGTTCGCCGAAGCGGTTCACGGCCCGGCCGATGAGCGGGTTGGCGAAGATGTTGACCACGTTGTTGAGCACGAAGAGCCCGGTCACCATCTGGATGGTGAAGTGGTAGTGCTCCACCAGGAGGAACACGGCGAAGACCGTGAATATCTGCCGCCGGGCCCCGGCCAGCAGGGTGAGCACGTAGTAGAGCCAGTAGCGCTTCTTGAACCGCAGCTTCTTGACCTGGGGCGGCAGGTCGGCCCGGGACGGATTCTGGGTCAGGGCCCAGGCGCCCGCGGCCAGGGCGGCCATGCCCACCACCAGGAACATGGCCCAGTAGTCCAGGACGAAGGCCAGAGCCCAGATGATCCCGCCCACGGCCACGTTGCTCAGGGCCGAGGCGCTGCGCAGCCGGGCCAGGACCAGGGGCGCCTCGCGCACCCCGAAGTACTGGAGGGTCAGGGACTGGTTCACGGTCTCGTAGTAGTGGAACCCGAAGCTCATGATCAGGGTGGTGACCACCAGGCCGGTCAGGCTGGGAAAGGCCCCGACCAGGCACACGCCCAGGCCCAGCACGGCCAGGGACACCGCGGCCAGCCGGTGCTCGCTGACGAAAAGCAGCACGTAGACCACCAGCATGGCCAGAAAGCCCGGCACCTCGCGCAGGGACTGCACGATTCCCATGGCCGCGCCGTCCAGCCCGGCCCGCTCCACCGCGAAGTTGTTCAAGAGGGTGCGCCAGCCCTGGAAAGCCGCTGCCGCTGCCACGGCCAGAACCAGCAAAAAGACATACATGCGGCGGTCGGAAATGGTCATGAATGCTCCCGGAAGCGGAACATAGGCCCGAGGCCCGGCACTGGCAAGGGCGGACCGGGCGGATTTCGCACACCGTTGCCGACGTGTTGCCATGAGAGCCGGGCTTGCGTAGATCAGTCAAAGCAGACGCGAGGAGTAGAACCATGCCCCAACGCCCCCTTGTCATTTTCCTGATTCCGACTCTCCTGATCACGCTCGCCCTGGTCCAGGCCTGCGCCCCGGCCCTGGCCGTCCGGGCCGTCCGCAGCCTGTCCCCCGAGGCCGAGGAGATTCAGGCCGACCTGTTCAACAACGGCGCGGTGGACCTGGACATCCGCTTCGCCACGGGCAAGGCCGACATCCTGCCCGAATCCCAGCCCCTGCTGGACGACGCGGCCGCCGCCCTGGCCGACATCGACCGGGAGAAGTACGTGCTCCACGTGGTGGGCCACACCGACTCCACCGGGGACGCGGCTCTGAACATGAGCCTGTCCCAGAAGCGGGCCCAGGCCGTGGTGGCCTATTTCCAGGCCAAGTACGCCATGCCCTGGTGGTTCCTGACCCCCATCGGCAAGGGTGAGACCGAGCTCAAGGTCAACCCCGAGAAGACCGACGCGGACCGGGCCGTGAACCGGCGCGTGGAGCTGGTGCTGGTGGAAAAGGACGTCAAGTAGGGACGCCCGTGACCCGACAAATCCCGCACCCGGAAACCATATTGCGCCTGGCCCTTCAGGGCCGGGACCCGGGCGAGATGGTGGTGGTCAGCGCCTGCCTGGCCGGAGCGGCCTGCCGCTTCGACGGCCGCACCACCCCGCACCCGGCCGTGCTCGAGTTGGTGCGCCTGGGCCGGGCCCTGCCCGTGTGCCCGGAGCAGCTGGGCGGCCGCCCCACCCCGCGCAAGCCCAACGAGATCGTGGAAGGCCGGGTGGTGGAACAGGGCGGCGCGGACCTGACCGAACCGTTCGAGCGCGGCGCGGCCGAGGCCCTGCGCCTGGCCCGGCTGGCCGGATGCCGGGCCGCGGTGCTCAAAGTCCGCTCCCCTTCGTGTGGATACGAAGAGATTTACGACGGCACCTTTTCCGGCCGCCTGGTCCCGGGCCACGGCGTGTTCGCGGCCCTGCTCCTCAAGCACGGCCTGACCGTGGCCGGGCTGGACGCGGAAACCCGCGACCCTGAACCATGCAATCCTGGAACATGACCGCCCTGCCCGAATACACCCTGCGCATCAGCCCCAAGGCGCGCCGCATCCTGGTCCGGCTGGCCCCGGGCAAGGGCGTGGAGGTGGTCCTGCCGCGCGGCACGGACCCGGCCCGGGCCCCGGGCCTGGCCAAGCGGGCCGTGGTTGAAAAGCAGGCCTGGATCGAGCGCATGGCCGCCCAATACCAAAAACAGGGATTGGACCTGACGCCGACTTTACCCGAGCCGCCCGAGGCCGTGCATTTGCGCGCCCTGGACGAGACCTGGCCCGTGCAAATCACCAACGGCCAAGGTCATGGACAGGAAAGGGCCGGGGTGCTGGAGAACGCCGGGCTCCTGGTGGTCCGCTGCGGACCGGATGTGGATGATGTTTGCCGGGCCCTGTGCGCCTGGGTGCAATCCAGGGCCAGGGCCGTGCTCCCGGCCAGGCTGCGCGCCATGAGCCGGTCAATCGGGCTGGACGGGTATGAACGGGTGTCGGTGCGGATGCAGAAGACGCGCTGGGGCAGTTTGTCGGCCCGGGGCACGGTCAGCCTGAACGCCAAGCTGTTGTTCCTGCCCCCGGACCTGGCCGACCACGCCCTGGTCCACGAGCTCTGCCACCTCAAACACATGAACCACGGCCCCGGATTCCGCAGGGAACTGGCCCGCCACGCCCCGGACTGGCAACGGCTGGAACGCGAGCTGGGCCGGGCCGGTCCGCGCTGGGTGCCCGCCTGGTTGGACCAGGGCTAGGGCCCTATTTCTCCGCCAGCAGGTTGTACAGCCAGGCCAGCAACGCCCCGCCGATGAATCCGTCGGCAAATCCCCAGACCGCCCCGATCAGGGCGCCCACCACGCTGGCGTCGTAGCCCACGTAGACGTTGCCCAGTATCCAGACCATCTGGTCGCCCCATTGGCCCGGGATGACCAGGGCGGCGATGCCCAGGAAAAAGACGCCAAGCCCCCAGAGAATGCCCAGGGCCAGGCCCAGGGCGCGCACGTGGATTCGCATGGGTCCTCCTTGCCGTTCCGGTTCCACAATTTGCCGTGATCCTAACACAACCAAAAGGAATGGCAAGAAAGCCCGACTAAAGGGGCGAAAAAAACGATACCGGGGATAGAAAAACCGGTTTTCAGACGAATCCGGCGCAAAAACGCGTCAAAATGACCCGGCCCTCTATTCCGCGCACTCCACGCAGCAAAGGCTCTCGGGCAGGGCCAGGAGCCTGGCCAGGGGAATGGGTTGGCCGCAGTCCCGGCACAGGCCGAAGTCCGGGTCGTCGTCCAGGCGGGACAGGGCGTTTTCCAGGCGCAGGATGCGCTGCTTGGCGTTGGCGATGCCCTGGTCGGCCACGCCCTGGTTGATCATGGTGTCGAGCCGGGAAAGACGGCCAATGGCCGCGTCCGGGGCCACGGGCTTGGTCCCGGCCTCCAGGCCCGGCAGGGCGGCCTTGAGGGTCTCGATCTCCTCCAGCATGCGCGCCCTGAGAGCGCTTTTCTGTTTGTCGTCCATTCCGCCCCTACTCCTTCCACGCCGGTTTGCGCTTTTCGATGAACGCCTTGGGGCCCTCGTGCGCGTCCCGGGTGGTCAGGATGCGCCACCAGCCACGGCCGCTCTCCTCCCAGAACGCGGCCTCGTTGCGCTCCCGGGAGGCCCGGGCCAGGCTGTAGGTCTCCTTGAGCGCGAAAGGCGCGTTGGCCGCCACCCGCCCGGCCAGGGCCAGGGCCTCGTCCATGAGCCGCTCCGGCTCGACCACCTTGTTGACCAGGCCCAGCCGGTGCGCCTCGGCCGCGTCCATGGGGTCGCCGGTGAGCAGCATCTCCATGGCCTTGCCGGCCGGGATGCGCGCGGGCAGGCGGAAAGCTCCCCCGGCAGCCGCGAACAGCCCCACCTTGGGCTCGGGCAGGCCGAAGATGGCGGTCTCCGAGGCCAGGATCATGTCGCAGGCCAGGACCAGCTCAAAGCCCCCGCCCAGGGCCGGGCCGTTGACCGCGGCCAGCACGGGCTTGGTGCGGGGGTAGTGCAGGAACCCGGCGAACCCGGCCCGCCTGGGTCCCTTTTTTTTGGACTTGCGGATGGCCGAGCCCAGCATGTCCAGGCCGGTCAGCTTGGGCTCGTCGGGCAGGTCCAGTTCCGGGCCCTGGACAATGTCCTCGGCCTGGCCGTCCAGAAAGGCCTTGAGGTCGAGCCCCGCGCAAAAGGCCTGGCCCGCGCCGGTGAGCACGGCCATGAGCGCCTGGTCGTCGGCCTCGAACCGGGCCATGGCCCGGGCCATCTCCCGGGCCAGCTCCGCGTTGACCGCGTTGCGCGCCTCGGGCCGGTTCAGGGTGATCACGGCCGTGCGGCCGCTGGTCTCGTAGCGCACGTATCCGGAATCCGCCATGCTCGCCTCCGCGTACTGTACGAATTGTTCCGTCCGTTCTTTCTACCCGAGGATGCCGGATTTTTGAAGGGAACGGGCGTTACGCGCCGGGGGACGCGCTGGTTGGGGGAACATCATCCATGGATACACGTCCCCTCCACTTCAAGGGCGGAGACTTTTGAACGCGCCAAGCCGGATAAACGCGGTGGCCGGGGGGTACGCTGGGGCGGTGGAGGTTCGGGGAAAGCAGCAGCCGCGCGTTTGCGGCCCGGACCTCCGGGCGCAACAGCGTACCCCACGGCGATGCGTTGCGTTCTAACGGCCGGTAAGGAATTTTCCGGTCACGGACTTGGGATCGGCCATGAGCGCCTCGGGCGTGCCCTGGGAAATGACCCGGCCGCCCGCCTCGCCCCCGCCCGGGCCCAGGTCGAAAACCCAGTCCGCGGCCAGGACCACGTCCGTGTTGTGCTCGATGACCACCACGGTGGCCCCCTTGTCCACCAGGGTGTGCAGCACCTTGATGAGCTTGCCCACCTCGTGCATGTGCAGGCCCGTGGTGGGCTCGTCCAGCACGTAGAGCGTGCCGGGCAGGCTGCGCTTGCCCAGCTCCCGGCTGATCTTGATGCGCTGCGCCTCGCCCCCGGACAAGGTGGTGGCGGGCTGGCCCAGGCGCAGGTATTCCAGGCCCACCTCCTCGAGCACGGACAGCCTGCGCGACAGGCCGGGGTGGTTCTCGAAGAACTTGCGGGCCTGGCGCACGGTCATGTCCAGGACCTCGGCGATGTTCTTGCCCTTGTACTCCACTTCCAGGGTCTGGGAGTTGTAGCGCTTGCCCTTGCAGGCCTCGCAGGTGACGTACACGTCCGGCAGGAAGTGCATCTCCACCCGGATCTGGCCGTCGCCCCGGCAGGCTTCGCACCGGCCGCCCTTGACGTTGAAGGAGAAACGCCCGGGCTGGTAGCCGCGCTTTTTGGCCTCCTTGGAGCCCGCGAACAGCTTGCGGATGTCGTCGAAAATCTTGGTGTAGGTGGCCGGGTTGGAGCGCGGGGTGCGGCCGATGGGGGTCTGGTCGATGGCCACCACCTTCTCCACCTTGTCCGCGCCGATCATGTCGGCGATGCGGCCGGGCTCGTCCACGCGGATGCCCTTGGACAGGGCCAGATGCTTGTACAGGGTGTCCACCACCAGGGAGCTCTTGCCCGAGCCCGAGACCCCGGTGAAGCAGACCAGCGCGCCCAGGGGTATGTCGATGTCGATGTTCTTCAGGTTGTTGGTGGTCACGCCGCGCAGGCCCAGGCAGCCCTCGCCGTGGCCCTCCAGGCAGGCGGCCGCGTCGCGCCGTTCGTCCGGCCGCCAGGCCTCCAGGTCGCGGCGCAGGTACTTGGCCGTGAGCGAGTCCGGGTGCGTGAGCAGGTCGTCCACCTGGCCCTGAAACACCACCTCCCCGCCCAGCCAGCCCGAACCCGGGCCCAGCTCGATGACGTGGTCCGCGTGGCGGATGGTCTCCTCGTCGTGTTCCACCACCAGCACGGTGTTGCCCCGGCCCTGAAGGCTTCTGAGCGTGTCCAGGAGGCGCTGGTTGTCACGCGGGTGCAGGCCGATGCTTGGTTCGTCCAGCACGTAGGTCACGCCCACCAGGCCCGAGCCCAGCTGCGAGGCCAGGCGGATGCGCTGGGACTCGCCGCCGGACAGGGTGGACATGTTGCGGCCGAGCGACAGGTAGTCCAGGCCCACGTTGACCATGAAGCCCAGCCGGTGCCGGAGCTCCTTGAGCAGGGGCTCGGCCACCAGGGAATCCGCGCCGGAAAAGTCCTGGGAGTCCAGCCAGCCCAGGGCCGCGGCGATGGACATGTCGGAGAACTGGTGGATGTTCACGCCGCCCACGCGCACGGCCAGGGACTCGGGCCGCAGCCGGGCGCCCTCACAGGCCGGGCAGGGCCGGTTGCGGCGGAAGCGGGTCATCCAGTCGTCCCAGATTCCGGCCATCTGGCGGCCGTACTCCAGCAGGGGCACCACGCCGAGCCAGTCCGATTCGGGGTCGCCCTGGTTATCACCATAAAAGAGCGCGTTCCAGGCAGCCTCGGAGAATTGGCCCAGGGGGGTGTCCAGGTCGAACCCGTGCCGCTGCCCCAGCCGGACCAGGCCCGGGCCGTGCTGCTGCTGGCGGTAGGCCGACTTCCAGGGGATGAGCCCGCCCTGGTTCAGGGAAAGGCCCTTGTTGGGCGCGATGAGTTCGGGCTCGAAGTACTCCTTGGAGCCGATGCCCGAGCACTCGGGGCACGCGCCCTGGGGCGAGTTGAAGGAAAAGAGCTGGGGCGTGAGCCGGGGCATGGAGATATTGCAGTCCGGGCAGGCCGACAGGGTGGACATGAGGCGCTCCGGCCCGTCGGCTTTGGTGTCCACGGGGGCCAGGATCAGGCTGTCCTCGCCCCAGCGCAGGGCCAGCTCCACGGAGTCGGCCAGACGCCGCTTCATGTCCGGCTTGGCCACCAGCCGGTCCACCACCAGCTCGATGGTGTGCTTGCGCTTCTTGTCCAGGTCCGGCGGGGACTCCAGGGAATGGACCTCCCCGTCCACGCGCACGCGCACGAACCCCTCCCGGGACAGCCGGGTGAACAGGTCCTTGTGCGTGCCCTTCTGATGGGCGGTGAGCGGAGCCAGGAGCAGGAACTTGGTTCCCTCGGGCAGGGCCAGGATGTCGTCCACGATCTCGTCCGTGGTCCGGGCCTGGATGGGGCGGCCGCACTGGGGGCAGTGGAACCGGCCCAGCCGGGCGAAGAACACGCGCAAAAAGTCGTGCACCTCGGTCACCGTGCCCACGGTGGAGCGCGGGTTGCGGCTGGCGGACTGCTGCTCCAGGGAGATGGCCGGGGTCAGCCCCTCCACCTTGTCCACGGCGGGCTTGTCCATCTGGGGCAGGAACTGGCGGGCGTAGGCGGACAGGGACTCCACGTACCTGCGCTGGCCCTCGGCGTACACGATGTCAAAGGCCAGGGTGGACTTGCCCGAGCCGGACGGCCCGCAGACCACCACCAGCCGGTCCCTGGGAATGTCCAGGGTCAGGTTCTTGAGGTTGTGGTGCCGGGCCCCTTCAATATGGATGTGGCCGGTGTTCCGGCTGTCGGTCGTGCTCATGAAGGCTTGAGTGTAACCACTCGGCCGCGGATGGCAAGACACGCCTACGCCACGCGGTGGCCCGGGGGCTCGGTCTTCCGGGTCCGGGATTGGGTCCGAGCCTCGCGGATGAGCTTCAGGTTGGGCAGGACGATGCCGACCACGATGAGACCCAGCCCGGCCATCTTGAGCCACAGCAGGGGCTCGCCCAGGATAAGCCAGGCGGCCAGCACCGTGACCCCGGGCTCGAAGGTGGAGAACAGGGACACGTACGCGCTGCCGATGTGGGTGATGGCCGTGTACAGGAGCGTCACGGACAGGGCCGTGGACACGAGGCCCAGGGCCGCGCCGATGAGCCAGGCCTGCCGGGGCGCGTGGAACAGGTTCGATCCGGGCAGCCCGAACAGGGCGAAGGAGCCGGCCGCGAACAGCAGCACCCAGAAGGTCAGGGCCAGGGGGTCCCGGGCCTTGAGGAAACGCTGCACCAGAAGCAGGTAGAGCGAGAACACGGCCATGCTCCCGGCGGCCATGAGCATGCCGATCGGCTCGGCCCGCTGCAAAAACGCGTTGTAGAACACCAGGCAGATGCCCGCGCCCACCAGGGCCAGGGATATCCACACGTTGCGCCCGGGCCGCTGCCCCTCGGCCGCCCAGAAGACCAGGGTCACGGTCAGGGGGTAGCCGTAGAAGATCAGGGTGGTGGTGGAGGCCGGGATGCGGGCCACGGCCCCGAAAAAGCACATGGACTGCACCGGGTAGATGCACCCGCCCAGCAGGGCCGCCCGCCACAGGGTGGACCAGCCCACGCGCAGCCGGGACGGGTTGGTGAGCAGGAAGAACGCGCCCACGAACAGGGCCGCGAACCCGAAGCGGCAGAACAGCATGCCGCCCAGGTCCAGCCCGGCCGCGTAGCCCAGCTTCCCGAACACGGGCAAAAACGCGTAGCAGCAGGCGGAAAGCACGGAATAGACCAGCCCGCGCAGGAGCGACTGCCCGGCCCGACTCGTGTCCGGGGTCATTGCCCGGACTCCCTCTTTCCTTGAATGACCATGCTGGCGCAGCCGATCATCCCCACGGCCAGCACGGCCAGGACCACGCCCAGAAACGGCGTCCATCCCCAGGCCACGTAGGCCAGGCCGGGCAGGATGGAGCCGCAGGCCCCGCCGCCGTAGTAGGTGGCGATGTACAGGCCGTTGGTCAGGCCCTCGTGGCCCGAGCCCAGCCGGTTGACCAGGCCCGGCCCCACGGACTGGACCAGGAAGAACCCGGCGCAGAACGGAAAGAGCATGGCGAACAACCCCCAGGCGTTGGGCCAGGCGCAGGCGGCCACGGACAAAAGGAACAGGACCAGCCCCAGCAGGATGGCCCGGGCCTCGCCGCTGCCCTTGCCCGCGCCCCCCAGCCGCCGCACCACCCTTGCCGAGGCCAGGGAGGTGAGCACGCCCACCAGATAGCCCGCGTACATGACGCCCACGCGCAGCTCGCTGGCCTGGCCCAGCAGCTCGGCCAGCCTGAAGGGCAGAAAATTGAGCACCCCCGTGAAGGTGAAGAAGGCGCAGAACGGGATCAGATAGGCGCGCAGAGCGTACGGCCGCCTAAGCACCTCCAGGACGTGGCCGAGCCGGGGCCTGCCCCAACTCGCGGCCCTGCCCTCGCCCTTCAGGGTCAGCAGGCCGGCCCAGGCAATGAGCGTCACCCCGCCCAGGATCAGGAAAGAGGCCTGCCAGCCCAGGAAATGGGACACCAGGCCGGAGAAGAAGCGGCCCGAGAACCCGCCCACGATGGTGGCCGCGATGTACACGGACAGCACCCGCTGCACCCGGTCCGCGCCGCTGCCCCGGGCCAGCAGGGTCATGAACCCGGTCAGGGCCGCGGGCAGGGCCAAGCCCTGGACCAGGCGGATGGCCAGGAACACGGTCCAGTTGGGGGCCAGGGGCAAAAGGAAGTGGCCCAGGCCGACCACCAGCACGGCCAGCCGGGCCATGCGTCCGGCCGGGACCCGCTCCAGGAGCAGGCCGTAGGCCACCGGGGCCACGGCCAGGGGCAGCATGGTGGCGGTGACGGCCAGGGCGGCCACGGGACGGCCGATGCCGAACGCCCCCTGGAGCACGTGGTACAGGGGCTGGGGCACGTACAGGGCGCCGATGGCCGCGATGGTGGCCATGCAGACGACGAGCAGTCCGCCCGGGGACATGGCGGCCACGGGCTGATTCACGGGAAGTGGATGGGGCATGGGCTACGTGTGCTTTTTGTCCGGGCGCAGGGCTCCGGCGTACTGGACCGGGGTCAGACCCACGCGGCGGCGGAACTCGCGGTTCAAATGACTCTGGTCGAAAAATCCAGCCTCCAGAGCCGCATACGCCGGGCTCGCCCCCTGGGCAAGGAGTTTCTTGGCCGCGCACAGCCGCCGATGGACCCGGTACTCGGGCACGGTCAGGCCCATGCCCTGGCGAAAGGCGCGGGACAGCCGCCACGGGCTGACCCCCACCGCGCGGGCCAGGGCGACGCAATCCCGGTCCCCATCCTGGTCGATCAGCTCGCGCGCGGCCAGGACTTCCCGCGCCAGACGGCGGCGGAAATCGCTGTCCAGACCAAGGAGGGCCAGGGACCGCGGGCCGAGGCACAGGCAGCGCGCCCGGACCTCGGTCCGGTCATGGCAGGCATGGGCCAGCCCGGGCGGAAGCGCATATGCCTGCCCGGCCTCCACGACCCGGGTTCCGGCGTCGGTCTCCAGCACGCGGCGTCCGGACAGGACCCGGCCCAGAACCAGGGAGCCGTGCACGTGCCGGGCCTGGGCCGTGGTCCGGCCCTGGTGGTCCACCAGGAAGGCGTCCGGAAGGCCGGGGACTGAAAGCAGCCTGACATGGGGCTGGATATCGGGTCGGGTCATGAAACCTCGTCACAGCAGGGCGGGCGTGAACACGGCGGCCAACAGCAGCCCCCGGTCCCGGGCGCGCACCTCGTGGGGTTCGCCCTTGGGCAGAAACCGCCCCGCGCCCGGAGCATAGGCCAGGGGGTCCTGGTTGAGCAAGCAGGTTCCGGCGCCCTCCAGCACCAGGTGCAGCTCGTCCTGGTCCGCATGGACGTGGTCGCCGATGGCGCAGTCCGGGTCGATGCTCACCAGGTGCAGGGAAAGCGCACCCGAAGTGTCCGACCCGGTCAGCAGGTGCTTCATGCGCACGCCGTTGAAGGCGGGGTGGGGGTTCCAGTCCAGGTCGGCCGCGCGCACGGTGCGGCCGTGGGCCTCCATCAGGCCGGTGACAAAGGGATGGTTCATGAATTCCTCCTGGGTTCGGCGTTCAGGGTCAGGCCCCTGCTACACCGAACCCGGAGGACGGTCTTGGACGGATTTGCAGCCTACTTCCAGGCGTCCGCGAAATCCTCGGCGAACTGCTCGAAGGTCCGGGCGGGCTTGCCGGTCAGATGCTCCACGGCCTTGGTGGTGAAGGCCGCGTACCCGGCCTTGGCGTAGCGGGTCATGGACAGGACCATATGCACGTTCCACTCGGGCATGCCCAGGCTCTCCAGGGCCAGCCCGGCCTCCTCGATCTCCACCCTCTGGTACTGCACGTCCCGGCCAGCGGCCTTGGCGATGATCTCGGCCACGGCCGTGTTGTCCAGGGCCTCGGGCCCGGTCAGGGTGTAGATCCGGCCCAGGTGGCGGTCCGGCTCCAGGAGCACGGCGGCCGCGGCCGCGGATATGTCCCGGGCGTCGATGAAGCTGGTGGCCCCGTCCTGCTCGGCCAGGGGCAGCAACCCGGCCTCGCGGATGACCGGACCCAGATACCGGACGTAGTTCTGCATGAAGGTGTTGGGCCGCAGGACCACGAAGGGCAGTCCGGACTCGTCCAGGGCCTGGTCCATGACCCCGTGCGCGCGGCCCAGCCGGAAGTGGGCGTTGGCGTCCGCGCCCAGCACCGAGGAGCGGACCACGCACTTGACCTCGGCCTCCTTGGCCGCGGCGATGGCGTTGCGGCCCCAGTCCATCATGGACTGGTCCAAGGGCAGGATGAGAAATACGCGGGCCACGCCGTGCATGGCCGCCAGCAGGGAGTCCGGGTCGCTGTAATCTGCCCGCACCGTGTCCACGCCCAGGTCCCTGAGCCGGGCCTCGCTCTCGTCGTCGCGCACCGCGGCCGCGAAGTCCGCGCCCTGTTCCGCCAGAATGTCCACCACCCCGGAGCCCACCGTGCCCGTGGCCCCCATGACCAGAATCTCCGACATCACCCCTCTCCTTCAGGTTCCCGGTCCCTCTACAGGACCAGCCAGGCGCAGGCCGCGCCCAGAAGCACGGTCAGCGCGGCGAAGGCGGCCACCGCGTAGGTGTCCTTTTTTACCTCCACCTGTTCCATGAGCGACTGATCGGGCCGCTTGGGATTGACGTACACGGCCAGATCCAGCCCCTCGGCCTCGGCCTTGAACCGGGCCACGGCCGGGCCCACCGCCTCCTCGGGCAGGGGCGTGGAGGACCGGGGCAGCTCGGCCTCGCGGGTCATGAGCGCCTGGTAGGTGACGTCGTTCCACTGGTAAATGTACTCGATCTCCAGGTCCAGGACGTACTGCCTGCGGCCCAGGAATCCCCGTATCTGCCGCTGCTTGCCGTCCACCCGGATGACCCGGCCCGGAGCCGGCGGCCAGCCCTGCATGGCCCTGCGCTTGACCAGGGCGTAGATACTGACCACCAACCCGAACACCACCCCGGTGAACAGCGGCAACAAAATCACCAGCATGGTGAAGTTGCGGTTCAACAGGATCATGTCCAGGGTGGCGTTGTTCATGCGCTTGCCTGGGGCAGGTTGGCCTTGTAGGCGTCCAGGGTGTTCTTGAGCAGCATGGCGATGGTCATGGGCCCCACGCCGCCGGGCACCGGGGTCATGGCCGAAACCTTGTCCTTGAGGGCCTCGAAGTCGCAGTCGCCGACCAGCCCGGCCTCGGTGCGGTTGATGCCCACGTCCACCACCACCGCGCCCTCCTTGACCATGTCCGCGGTGATGAAGTGGGGACGGCCCACGGCCGCGAACAAAAAGTCCGCCTGCCGGGTCTCCGCGCCCAGGTCCGGGGTGCGCGAGTGGCAGACCGTGACCGTGGCGTCGGCGCAGGGCCCGCACTGGGCCAGCATCATGGCCAGGGGCTTGCCCACGATGTTGGACCGGCCCACCACCACGGCCTTGGCGCATGACGGGGACAGGTTGTAGCGCCGGAGCAGCTCCATGACCCCGGCCGGGGTGCAGGAGCGGAACCCGGGCAGGCCCAGGGCCAGACGGCCCACGCTCTCGGGGTGGAATCCGTCCACGTCCTTGCTCGGCTTGATGCGCTCCAGCAGGGGCTGTTGCTCCAACCCCTTGGGCAGGGGCAGTTGGAGCAGGATGCCGTCCACCTCGGGGTCGGCGTTGAGCCGGTCGATGAGGCTCTCCAGCTCGTCCTGGGAGGTGTCCGCGCCCAGCTTGAAGGGCTTGGACACGATGCCCGCCTCCAGGCAGGCCTTTTCCTTGTTGCGCACGTAGACCTGGGAGGCCGGGTCCTCGCCCACCAGGATCACGGCCAGCCCGGGCGCGCGTCCGTGGCGCAGGGTCAATGCGGCCGCCTCGGCCTGGATCTCGGCCCGCATTTCGGCCGAAACCTTTTTTCCGTCAAGCAATATCATGGGGTTCCTTTACTGTGCTTTCCGTTGTCTTTCAATGGAATTAGCAGGCCGTCCGGCGCTCGTCCAGGGACGGCGAAAGGCCGGTTCAAACCCGCAACGTCAACGTGAGGGATTGAACCGGCCGTGTCAACAAAGCCGGGAGGAGAAACCGGACGGCCTACTCTTCGCCGAACCAGCTGTCCCCCAAAATGGGGCCGTAGAACACGCCGTCGTCCTCCAGGTCCTCCTCGATGCGCAACAGCTGGTTGTACTTGGCCAGCCGGTCCGAGCGCGACAGGGAGCCGGACTTGATCTGGCCCGCGTTGACGCCCACGGCCAGGTCGGCGATGAAGGAATCCTCGGTCTCGCCCGAGCGGTGGGAGACCACGCAGGTGTACCCGGCCTGCTTGGCCAGCTCCATGGTGTCCAGGGTCTCGGTCAGGGTGCCGATCTGGTTCAGCTTGATGAGGATGGAGTTGGCCACCCCGCGCTGGATGCCCTCGGCCAGGATGTCCGGGTTGGTGACGAAGATGTCGTCGCCCACCAGTTGCACGGTCTCGCCCATCTTCTCGGTCATGGCTTCCCAGCCTTCCCAATCGCCTTCGGCCAGGCCGTCCTCGATGGAGATGAGCGGGAACTTCTTGGTGAATTCGTCGTAGAAGCCGATGAGCTCGGCCGCGTCCATGGTCTTGTTCTCTCCGGCCAGCACGTACTT
Organism: Desulfovibrionaceae bacterium; assembly: GCA_963666895.2. Classification (GTDB taxonomy): domain Bacteria; phylum Desulfobacterota; class Desulfovibrionia; order Desulfovibrionales; family Desulfovibrionaceae. The sequence goes on from CAXXNS010000010.1 coordinate 185,713, forward strand.
GCCGTCCTTGTAGAACTCGCTGGCCGCGGCGTCGATGGCCAGGGCGATCTCCTTGCCCGGCTCGTACCCGGCCGCCTCGATGGCCTTCATGATGTACTCGAAGGCCTGGGCGTGGGACTTGAGGTTGGGCGCGAACCCGCCCTCGTCGCCCACGCTGGTCACGTGGCCGTCCGCAGCCAGGAGCTTCTTCAGGTTGTGGAAGGTCTCCGAGCCCATGCGCAGGGCCTGGGCAAAGGTCTCCGCGCCCAGGGGCATGATCATGAACTCCTGGATGTCCAGGTTGTTGGGCGCGTGCTCGCCGCCGTTGATGATGTTCATCATGGGCACGGGCAGAAGCTTGGCGTTGACGCCGCCGAGATACTGGTAGAGCGGCAGGGACAGGAACGTGGCCGCGGCCCGGGCGTTGGCCATGGACACGCCGAGCATGGCGTTGGCCCCCAGCCGGGACTTGTTCTCGGTTCCGTCCAGGTCCAGCAGGGCGTTGTCCAGGGATACCTGGCGCAGACCGTCCATGCCGACCACGGCGTTGGCGATCTCCTCGCGCACGTTGTTCACGGCCTGGGTGACGCCCTTGCCCAGGTAGCGGTTCTTGTCGCCGTCGCGCAGCTCCAGGGCCTCGCGGGAGCCGGTGGAGGCGCCCGAGGGCACCGCGGCCCGGCCGGACACGCCCGACTCGTACATGACTTCCACTTCCACGGTGGGATTGCCGCGGGAATCCAGGATCTCCCTGGCCCAGACGGCCACGATGGTGCTCATGACTGGCTCCTTTGCATGCTGGTTGTGTGTCTCTTCAATGCCGGGCAACCGGAATCCCCGGGCCCAACCGGATCACGATAGCCCAAAAATAGGCGTACTTCAAACGGTTGAGAACCTTTTTACGGGATGGTTACCCGGCCAGGTACACCCGCCGCAGGCCCTCCATGACCAGATCCTCGAGCACCTCGTCCAGGCGCGCGCTGACCTTGGCGATGGCCGGGGCCAGGCCGCCCGTGGCCAGGATGTGTGCCTGACCGCCCAGTTCGTCCTCCAGCCGGGGAATGACACCGTCCACCAGGGCGGCGAATCCCCAGACCAGCCCCTGGTTCAGGCTGTCCAGGGTGGAGCGGCCGATGTGCAGCCGCGTGGGGTCGATCTCCAGGGTGGCCTGGGGCAGCTTGGCCGTCTCCTCGGTCAGGGAGCGCACCGAGGACAGCACCCCGGGGCAGATGAGCCCGCCCAGGTAGGCGTTGCCCTGCAAACAGTCGAATGTGGTGGCCGTGCCGAAGTCCACCACGATGACCCGCTCGGCCTCGGGAGCCAGGCAGCGGGCCCCGTACGCGGCCAGGAGCCGGTCCGCCCCGACCTCGTCCGGCCGGGCGTAACGGTTGTCCAGGGGCACGGGCTTATCCCGGGGCACGAACAGGGGCGGCGTTCCCAGGATCGTGGCCAGGGCCTGCTCCAGGTCCTGGTCCAGGGGCGGCACCACCGAAGAGATCAGGCAGGCCGTGGGCGGCTCTGCGCGGCCCGCGGACCGGGCCAGGTCGGCCAGCTTGCGGGCCAGCACCGGCACCAGCCGTCCCTCCAGGCCGGAACGCCGCGTGGGCAGGCTGGTGACGGCTTCCAGGCCTCTTTCTTCGGCCGCCAATCCCAATTTGATGTTGGTGTTTCCCACATCCACAAGCAAAACAACGTCACTCATGGGCAACGTCTCTCCTGTTTTTGAACAAAAAACAAGCTCCTTCTTTCTGATTTAAACCCGTTGTCATAAACCCCAAAATACGTGTATATAGAAGCCTATGCGTTTTTCTCCACCTTTGTTGTGGAGCGGAGACATACAGAAGGAGGGACCATGAATCCAGCCGACCTCGTACCCACCCCCGTGCCCATCCCAGTGCCCGGGGACTGGTTCACCGTCCTGTTGCTGGCCACTTTCGTCATCCACATACTGCTCATGAACGCGGTTGTGGGCGGTGCGGCCTTAGCTCTGTTCACCCGCAAACCGCCAGACGGCCTGACTCCGGCCAAACCCCTGGCCGCCAGCCTGACCATCCTGCTGGCCCTGACCATCAACTTCGGCGTGGCTCCCTTCCTGTTCCTGCAGGTCAATTACGGCCACTTCGACTACGTCTCCAGCGTGCTCATGGGCGGCTGGTGGCTGGCCGTCATCGGGCTGCTGATCATCGGCTACTACGCCCTGTACCTTTACAAGTTCGGCTTCGGCGGCTCCACCTCGGGCAAAAATTTCTTCCTGGCCGTGGGCCTGGTCATCCTGCTCTGGATCGCCTTCATGTTCACCAACAACATGACCCTGATGATCCGTCCCGAGAAGTGGGCGGACTACTTCACCAAGGGCGTGTTCCTCAACTGGGACGATCCCTCCCTGTACCCCCGCTGGCTGCACATGGTCACCGCGGCCCTGGCCGTGGGCGGACTGTTCGCGGCCCTGCTCTGCCGCCACAGAGGCGACAAGGCCGGGGAGCAGATCGGACTCACCTGGTTCACCAGGGGCACCCTGGTCAACCTGGCCTTCGGCATCTGGTTCCTCCTGGCCCTGCCCCAGTCGGTGATGCTCAAGTTCATCGGCGGCCACATCGGCGCCACGGTCTTCCTGGTCTTTTCCCTGGTGGGCGCGGGCCTGATCCTGGCCGCCGGGTTCACCGGCCGGACCGTACTGGCCACCGGGCTGACCGTGGTCACCGTCACCCTCATGGCCATTGTCCGCCACTACGTGCGGGTCCTGTCCCTCGAGCCCCTGGGCGGCGACGTGGCCAACATCCCGGTGACCGGGCAGTATTCGTCCCTGGTCCTGTTCCTGGCCGTGCTCGTGCTGGGCCTGGGCCTGATCTGGTGGATGGTCAAACTGGCCCTGAACGCCAGCGCCGGCAAGGAGGCCTAGGTCATGGAATATCCCATCTGGCAACTGACCTCCTTTGGCGGCGGCTTCTGGATCGCGTTCATCGCCACGGTGCACGTGTTCATCGCCCAGTTCGCGGTGGGCGGCGGCCTGTTCCTGGTGCTCACCGAGCGCTACGCCTACAAGGTCGAGGACCCGGTCACCTCCGACGCCATCCTGTCCTTTGTCAAGAAGCACTCCTGCTTCTTCCTGCTGCTGTCCATGGTCATGGGCGCGGTCACGGGCGTGGGCATCTGGTTCTCCATCGCCCTGCTCCAGCCGCAGGGGACCCTGATCCTGATCCACAACTTCGTGTTCGGCTGGGCACGGAATGGGTCTTCTTCCTGGCCGAGATCACGGCCCTGCTGGTCTACTACTATTACTGGGACCGGCTGCCCCGGGACAAGCACATGACCGTGGGCTGGCTCTACTTCCTGTTCGCCTGGGCCTCGCTGTTCCTGGTCAACGGCATCATCGGCTTCATGCTCACCCGGGCGACTGGCTGGCGACCGGCAATTTCTGGGACGGGTTCTTCAACCCCACCTTCTGGCCCCAGCTGGTCTTCCGCTCCTTCCTGTCCTTCACCATCGCCGGGCTGTTCGGCTTCCTGACCGCCACCCTGGTCAAAGACGACAAGGCCCGGACCAAGCTGGTGCGGCTGTGTTCGGCCTGGACCATCCTGCCCTTCCTGCTCATGCTCCTGGCGGGCTGGTGGTACCTGTCCGCCCTGCCCGCGCCCCAGGCGGCCCTGGTCATGGGCAAGTCCCAGCGCGTGGCCAACGCCATGCACTGGTTCTGGATCTTCGCCCCCTTCATGGTGGTGGGCGGGCTGCTCCTGGCCGTGCGCATGCCGAGCCGGACCTCCTTCCCCCTGGCCCTGCTGGTCCTGCTGGCCGGGTTCGGGCTCATGGGCTCCTTCGAGGTCATGCGCGAAGCCGGACGCAAGCCCTACGTCGTCTGGGGCGAGCTGTACTCCAACTCCATCGAGCCCGGACAGTTGGCCCTGATCAACGAACAGGGCGCCCTGGCCACGGCCCGCTGGGTGGACCCGAGCCTGAAGACCCCCGAGGGCATGGCGGCCGATCCCGTGGCCGCGGGCCACGCCCTGTTCCAGCTGGAATGCGCCTCCTGTCACTCTGTGGGCGGCGTGATGAACGACATCAAGACCCGCACGGCCAAGTTCACGCCCATGGGCATGGACGCCCTGTTGAACGGCATGGGCAAGGTCAACGGCTACATGCCGCCCTTTGCCGGAACCCGGGCCGAGCGCCAGATCCTGGCCGACTACATCGTGTCCCAGATCAACGGCAAGCCCCTGGACAGCGGCAACGCGCCCTTTGACGGCGTGGACCTGCCCTTTGACATCCCGCCCTTCAACCCGGCCCCGCCCGAGCAGGGCGGCGACGAATATGTGCTCCTGGCCTGGAACAACCTGGGCATGCACTGCATCTCGGACTCCGACCAGAACTGGATCCTGCTGCCCCCGGCCAACGACCTGTTCGCCCAGCTCATCAAGCGGGACTACATCCCCGAGGTGGTCAAGGAGAACATCGCCATCAGCTACCAGGTGGAGCCCGGGTTCGAGAACCCGGCCAGTCAGGTCCGGTTCTGGGAATTCGCCCACATCATCTTCGGCATGGACCAGCCCCTGCCCGCCAACGTGGGGTTGGCCGGCAACAGCGTGTCCGGTCCCATGCACATGGAAGAGGAAACCGGCGTGTTCGAGGCCAAGCTCATCCCGGTGGTGCCCTATCCCGAGTCCGGCCCGGTGGACTACAACCCCTATCCCCTGTTCACCATCACGGCCACGGACGAGGCCACCGGCCAGGTCCTGGCCCAGACCCGGGTGGTAGCCCCCACCTCCACGGAGATGGGCTGCCGCAACTGCCACGGCGGGCCGTGGAAGATCGAGGGCAAGGCCGGCATCTCGGACGAGACCGGCAAGGACGTGCTGGCCACCCACGACCGCATGAACGGCACGGACCTCAAGGCCCGGGCCGAGGCCGGGCAGCCCGTGCTCTGCCAGAGCTGCCACCCCGACCCGGTGCTGGGCAGCGAAGGCGACATGGCCAACTACCCGGGCCTGCTCAGCTTCCCCGCGGCCCTGCACGGCCTGCACGCCACCTACCTCACGGACCGTGGGGCCGAGGCCTGCACCTACTGCCACCCCAACCGTCCGGACGGGCCCACCCGCTGCCTGCGCGGGCTCCATGCCGACGTGGTCGAGTGTACGGACTGCCACGGCTTCCTGGAGGACCACGCGGCCAGCCTGCTCAAGGCCGAGCAGGAACTGGGCAAGCCCGCGGCCGACGCCCTGCTGGCCCTGATCAAGACGCGCACCGTGACCTCCCTGGACGAGGTCAACCCGCGCGTGCCGTGGCTCAACGAGCCCGACTGCCTGAACTGCCACCAGGAGTTCGAGCCCCCGTCCACCACGGACGCATACAACACCTGGACCACCGGTCCCGAGGGGCTGTTCCGCATCGCATGGACGACCTGGGCACGGTGCCCTGCATCGGCTGCCACAACTCGCCCCACGCGGCCTGGCCCGCCGACAACAAGTACGGCCAGAACCGGGACAACATCCCGCCCTGCAGTACATGGGCGTGGCCGGTCCCATGGGCACCCAGGGCAACTGCGTGTGCCACACCGAGGAGATGGACTTCTCGGCCCACCACCCCAACATGCTGAAGAACTGACCGAAACGACCACACCAAGGCAAAAGCCCCCGTTCTTGTTGGACGGGGCTTTTTCCCTATAGTGGCCGCCGACACTTCAACCAAGGAGCATGCATGTCCATCCTGGCCACCCAGATCAAGGGCTATATGGAGCGGTCCTCCTGGATCCGCAAGATGTTCGAGACCGGCGCGGAGCTCAAGCGCGTCCACGGCGAGGACGCGGTGTGCGACTTCTCCCTGGCAACCCCGACCTGCCCCCGCCCAAGGCCATGGTCCGGGCCCTGCACGAGCTGGCCGACCAGGCCGACCAGCCCCTGTTCTTCGGGTACATGCCCAACTTCGGCTACCCCTACGTGCGCGACGTCCTGGCCAAGGAACTGAGCGTGGACCAGGGCGTGGACGTGTCCCCCGGCGACATCTGCATCACCTGCGGCGCGGCCGGGGCGCTCAACTGCTTCTTCCGGGCCGTGCTGGACCCGGGCGACGAGGTCATCACCCCGGCCCCCCTTCTTCGTGGAGTACGGGTTCTACGCCGAGAACCACGACGGCGTGCTCAAGCCCGTGCCCTGCAAGACCCCGGACTTCTCCCTGGACCTGGACGCCCTGGACGCGGCCGTCACGGACAAGACCCGGGTGGTGCTCATCAACTCGCCCAACAACCCTTCCGGGGCCGTGTACTCCGTGGAGGACCTGACCAGGCTGGCCGAGATCCTGTCCCGCCACAGCGCCCAGCGCCAGCGGCCCATCTACCCTGCTCTCGGACGAGCCCTACCGCTTCCTGGCCTTCGACGGCACCGAGGTGCCGAGCATCCTGCCGCTCTACCCCCACTCCGTGGTGGCCAGCTCCTTTTCCAAGAACCTGTCCATGGCCGGCGCCCGGGTGGGGCTACGCCCTGGTCAACCCGGCCATGCCGGGCAAGGAGGAGCTCATGGCCGGCATCGTGCTGGCCAACCGCATCCTGGGCTTCGTCAACGCCCCGGCCCTGGCCCAGAAGCTCCTGGCCAAGACCATCGGCTCCCAGGTGGCCGTGGACGTGTACGACCGCCGCCGCCAGGCCATGAGCAAGGTTCTGGACGACGCGGGCATCGAGTACGCCATGCCCAAGGGCGGATTCTACTTCTTCCCCAAGGCCCCGGACGGGGACGACCTGGCCTTTTGCGACGCCCTGCAACAGGAGCTGATCCTGGCCGTGCCCGGCCGGGGCTTCGGGTTCCCGGGCCACGTGCGCCTGGCCTTCTGCGTGGAGGAGGAGATCATCAAGCGGAGCGCCGAGGGCTTCAAGAAGGCCGCTGCGAAATTCAAGTAAGCCGAAATCCGCGAACAAAAACCAAGGGCCCCATGCGTTGTGCATGGGGCCCTTTTTCTGGGCCGGGGAGGGGAAGGTGGGGCGAGGAAGTGAGCCCCTTCTCCCCGGGCCGGTCAGCTCAGCTGCCCGAGCAGCAGGCCAACGGCCACCGAGGCCGCCAGCCAGAACAAGGCCTTGGCCACCTTGTGGCTCCGGGAGCGGCGCAAGGGGAGCGGCCTCTCAGAGTCCTCCGGGGTGACGAAATACCGGGCAAGGTCCATGACACCTCGCAGCCTGCGGCCGATGCGGTTGGTACCGGTTCCCGGCATGACCGCCGGAATGGGTTCACCGGGGAATCCTGCCCGAAAAACTGTCATGGGCACAGACACAGTTTTCTCACAAAGCAAGCACAACAGTTTGGTCGGTCGCGACCCCGGCCACACCCCTGGCTGCTGTCCGCTCCGCGTGAAGGCATTGTTCATCATGGTTCGAACCATAGGCCATGCCCGGGCGGGCAATCCAATCGTATTGTCTGATCCGCGCCATCAGGCATTGCGATTGCGCTTTTCCCGGGCCGGTCGTAAGGGTGGGACATGGAACTCTACCAACTCAAGACCTTCGTGGTGGTGGCCGAAGAGGGCAACCTGACCCGGGCGGCCGAACGGCTGCACCTGTCCCAGCCCGCGGTCAGCGCGCACATCAAGGCCCTGGAGGACGAGCTGGCCGTGGCCCTGTTCAAGCGCGAGCCCAAGGGCATGCGGTTGACCGAGGAGGGCAGGCTTCTCAAGCCCAAGGCCGAGCTGGCCATCCTGGCCGCGGACGAGGTGTCCAACCACGCCCGCATGCTCCAGCGCGAGGTGGTGGGCCGGATTCGCCTGGCCCTGAACACGGACATGGAGTTCCTGCGCGTGGCCCAACTCCTGGTGGCCATGAAGGAGCGCTGCCCCCAGGTGGACATCGAACTCCACCAGAGCCTGTCCGGCCGCATCGTGGAGGACCTGTCCCAGGGCCGGCTGGACGCGGGCTTCGTGTTTGGCGAGCATGAGTGCCCGGACCTGGAATTCACCCTGCTGTCCAAGGTGCGGGTCTGTCTGGTGGCGCCCAGGGGCTGGGCGGACAGGGTCATGGGCGCGGACTGGCCGGACCTGGCCGAGCTGCCCTGGATCTGGACCCCGGAGCACTGCCCCTTCCGCAAGCTGGCCGACAGGGCGTTCGCCGAACACGGCGTAGAGCCCAAGGCCGCGGTCCTGGCCGACAGCGACACCGTGCTGCGCGGCCTGGTGGCGGCCGGCACCGGGCTCTCCCACCTCATCGAAAAGGAAGCCCTGTTGGGCGAGGCCGCGGGCGAGCTGGTCATCTGGGACGGGGGCGACCTGCACATGCCCGCCTGGCTGGCACTGTCCGGGAAGCGCGCCCAGGAGCGCCCCCTGCAGGCCCTGAAGCAGGAGGTCTGCCGCATCTGGGAAAAGGACATGGCCGCCATCGCGGCGGAGTGATTTTTTATTGACAGCGTGTTGTCAATTTGACAGCATGCTGTCATGTCAGCAAACACGCACCAATCCCTTTCCGACCTGATCCTGGAAATCTTCCGGGTCAACGGCCTGCTCCTGGCCTGGGGGCAACGGCCTGACCAGCGGGCACGGCCTGTCCAGCTCGCTCTGGCAGGTCCTGGGCGCCGTATCCAAAGAGCCCATGACCCTGGCCAACATCGCCCGCTTCATGGGCCTGACCAGGCAGAGCGTCCGGCGCACGGCCCAGGTCCTGGAAGAACGCGGCCTGGTGGCCTTCGAGCCCAACCCGGAGCACAAGCGCGCCCACCTGGTCCGCATTACCGACCAGGGACAAGAGGCCCTGGCCCGAATCTCGGCCGACTATCGCCAGGCCGCCAAGGCCATGGCCACGGGCCTTGATCCCAAGGAGGCGGACCGCGCCCGCGCCCTGCTCCATGAACTTGGAAACCGACTGGAGTCCCCTGAATAGGAGAACCCCATGAACCATCTTCCGGATAAGCTGCCCGCCATGCTCGAAGCCCTGGGCCTGGACGAGGAGCCCATGGGCATCCATTTCACCGACACCGAGCCCGGGGACGGATTCACGCCCAAGCCCCTGCCCCTGCCCACGGCCGAGCGCGAACAGGCCGGGGAGATCGACTGGCAGGAGACGTTCGGCAACTTCTCCTGCGTCCTGGGCAACGTCTGGCGCGCCCGGCGCAAGAAGACCCGGGCCTGGTTCTCGGCCGAACGCTTCGGCTGTCCGGGCGGGGCGTTCTGGATGGGCTTCATGAAGCCCCAGACCGAGACCATCACCAGCTACGTGTCCACGGGCTCGCCCCATATAGAAGGCGAGTTCTACTGCGGCGACCACGACGCCCTGCGCCAGGTCTTCAGCGACATCGACCCGGTGCCCGCGCCGGGCAAGTACTGCGTGGTTCAGCCCCTGTCCCTGTACGGCCCGGACGAGGAACCGCGCTTCGTGTCCTTTTTCGCCCGGCCCGAAAGCCTGTGCGGAGTGCATCAGCTGGCCTTTTTCGTGACCAACGACCCCGAGGTGGTGGGTCTCACCCTGGGCCGCGGCCTGCAGCGGGCTGTTCACCTGGCCCATGAAGTTCCAGGAGCGGGGCCAAGTCCGGGCCGTGCTCGGCGGTTGGGATCCGTCCGCGCGCAAGTTCTTCCGGCCGGACGAACTGTCCTTCACCGTGCCCCTGTCCATGTTCACGGACATGGTTGGGCTTTGGGACCAGTCCTTCCTGGCGCACAAGGCCTGGAAGACCGTGCAGACCAAGATCGCCAAGAGCAGGAAGGTCTGGGACCGGGGGTCCGACAAGGGCTAGGCCATCGCCCGGCCCGATGGCCCTCATCGCCATTCCTTATTTGCCTTTGCCGGGCCGGGCTCGTATGAATCCGCATGGAGCTTTACCAGCTGAAGTCCTTTGTGGCCGTGGCCGAGGAAGGCAACCTGACCCGGGCGGCCGAGCGGCTCTTCGTGTCCCAGCCCGCGGTGTCCGGCCACCTCAAGGCCCTGGAGGCCGAGTTGGGGGTGCGCCTGTTCCGGCGCTCGCCCAAGGGCATGGTCCTGACCACGGACGGGGAGAAGCTCCGCACCCGGGCTCTGGCCGTGCTGGCCGGGGTGGACGAGATGATGCGCCAGGCCCAGGCCCTCAAGGACCAGGTCTCCGGCCCCTTCCGCCTGGGCCTGAACACGGACTCCGCCTACCTGCGCATCAGCGAGCTCTTCCGCGGGGTGCATGACGCCCATCCGGGCATCGAGCTGGAACTGGTGCAGTCCAACTCCAACGCCATCATCGACGACCTCAAGACCGGACGGCTGGACGGCGGGTTCGCGCTCATGCACGCTCAGGACGAGGCTCTGGAAACCGTCCGGCTGGAAGAGGTCGGCACCTACATCACCGGGCCCGCGGCCTGGGCCGACCGCATCCGGGGAGCCACCCTGGCCGAACTGGCGGAGATGCCCTGGATCTGGATTCGGCTGGACTGCCCGTGCAACAGCCTGGCCATGAAGCTCTTCGACGCCCGCGGGCTCAAGCCCCGGGTCGTGGCCGTGACCGACTCGGACGCCACCCGGCGCGAGCTGGTGGTGTCAGGCACGGGCCTGGCCCTGATGCACGAGCTGGAGATGCGCCCCCTGCTGGACCAGGGCAAGATCGCGGTATGGGAGGGCGAAAGCCTGCAACTGTGGTCCTGCTACGCCTGGTCGGCCTCGCGGGGCGACGACCCCCTGGTGGCCGCGGTGCGCGAGTGCGTGATCTCCATCTGGCACGGCGACGGAGAGTGTTGATAGCCGCCTTGCCAACCCCGGGACCATTCCCTACAATGCCACTCCTCAACCGATCCTGACGTATCCGAAGGAGCGCGCATGAAGGTTCTCGTGGTCGGCTCGGGCGGGCGGGAGCACGCCCTGGCCTGGAAGCTCAGGCAATCCCCCCTGGTCAAGGAAATCATCGTGGCCCCGGGCAACGGCGGCACGGCCCTGGAGGCCGAAAACGTACCGCTCAAGGACGACGACCTGCCCGGCCTCATCTCCCTGGCCAAGGAACGCAAGGTGGACCTGGTGGTGCCCGGTCCGGAGCTGCCCCTGGTGCTTGGCCTGTGCGACGCCCTGGCCCGGGAGTCCATTCCCTGTTTCGGGCCCAACGCCTTCGCCGCCAACCTGGAGGGCTCCAAGGCATTCTCCAAGACCACCATGCTGGACTCCGGCGTGCCCAGCGCGCCCTTCCAGGTCTTTGACGAGTTCGACCGCGCCAGGGCGTTCGTCATGGAAAAGGGCGCGCCCATCGTGGTCAAGGCCGACGGCCTGGCCGCGGGCAAGGGCGTCATCGTGTGCCAGACCGTGGACGAGGCCCTGGCCGCGCTGGACGACTCCATGAACAAGAAGGTCTTCGGCTCGGCCGGGGACCGGGTGGTGGTGGAGGAGTGCATGCAGGGAGAGGAGGCCTCGTTCCTGGCCTTCTGCTCCGGCACCGAGTTCGCCCTGCTGCCTTCGTCCCAGGACCAACAAGCCCGTGGGCGAAGGCGACACCGGCCCCAACACCGGCGGCATGGGCGCGTATTCCCCGGCCCCGGTGCTCGCCCAAGGAGCGCTACGCCGAGGTTGCCGACCTGGTCATCAAGCCCATCCTGACCTACCTGGCCGCCAAGGGGCACCCCTTCACGGGCATGCTCTACGGCCGGGCTCATGTTCACGGACAACGGCCCCCAGGTATTGGAGTACAACGTGCGCTTCGGCGACCCGGAATGCCAGCCCCTGCTCATGCGGCTGCAGACCGACCTGGCCGAGATTCTGCTGGCCTGCGTGGAGGGGCGGCTGTCCCAGGTGGATGTGGTCTCGGACCCGCGCAGCAACCCTGGGCGTGGTCATGGCCGCCGAGGGCTATCCCGGCTCCCTATCCCAAGGGCAATGCCCATCACGGGCATCGACGAAGCCGAGGCCCTGGACGGGGTCAAGGTCTTCCAGGCCGGGACCAGGCTGGACAACGGCGCCCTGGTCACCTCGGGCGGCCCGGGTGCTCTGCGTCACCGCCCTGGGCGACGGGCCTTGGCCGCGGCCAAGGAGCAGGCTTACCGGGCCGTGGAAAAGATTCATTTCGACAACAGCTACTACCGCCGCGACATCGGCGACAAGGGCCTCAAGCGCCTGGGCTAGGCGCGGGCCCATAACCGGAGGAACGACATGGCTCGCGTAGCCGTCTTCATGGGCTCGGCCTCGGACGAGGGCGTCATGCGCCCCTGCGCCGACCTGCTGGACAAGCTGGGCATCGACCACCTCTTCACCATCACCTCGGCCCACCGCACCCCGGAGCGCACGGCCAGGCTGGTGGCCGAGCTGGAGGCGGGCGGTTGCCAGGTCTTCATCTGCGGCGCGGGCATGGGCCGCCCACACTGGCCGGGGCCGTGGCCGCCAAGACCGCCAAGCCGGTCATCGGCGTGCCCATCAACGCCTCGTCCCTGTCCGGCCTGGACGCCCTGCTGGCCACGGTGCAGATGCCCCCGGGCTTCCCTGTGGCCACGGTGGCCCTGGGACAAGGCCGGGGCCAGGAACGCGGCCTGGCTGGCCGCCCAGATCCTGGCCCTGAACGATCCCGAACTGGCCGGCAAGCTGGCCCAGGCCCGGGCCGAGTTCGCCCAGACCGTGGAGAAGGCGGCCGATGACCTCCAATCCTGACCGTTCCAACCCCGTGCCCATCAGCGACGACAAGGGACGCGTGGTCAAATTACCTGCGCCTGTCCATCACGGACCGCTGCAACCTGGCCTGCCAATACTGCGCCTCGCGCAGCGGGCCGGACATCCCCCACCCGGACATCCTGCGCTACGAGGAGCTGCTGACCCTGATGGAGGTGGCGCCGGGGCCTGGGCGTGACCAAGGTCCGGCTCACCGGGGGCGAGCCCTTCGCCCGCCGCGACCTGCCGGCCTTTCTCATGCAGGCCATGGACCGCTTCCCGGACCTGGACCTGCGCCTGACCACCAACGGCACCCTGCTGAGCCCGCACGTGGACACCCTGGCCCAGGCCGGACTGTCCCGGGTGAACATCTCCCTGGACACCCTGGACCCGGACAAGTTCCGACAGATCACGGGCAAGCCCCTGTTCAAGGAGGTCCGCACCGCCGTGGACCAGTGCCTGGCCGCGGGCATGCGGGTGAAGATCAACGTGGTGGCCATCCGGGGCTTCAACGACAACGAGGTGGAGGCCTTCGTCCGCCTGGCCCGGACCCACCCCCCTGGACGTGCGCTTCATCGAGTTCATGCCCATTGGCTGCGGGTCGCGCTGGAGCCAGGCCAAGCTCTGGACTGCGGAAGAAATCCTCAAGCAGGCCGGGCAGTTCACCGACCTGGTGCCCCTGGAGCCCGGCGCGGCCGACGCCGGTCCCGGCCCGGCTCTATTCCCTGCCCGGCGGCCTGGGGCGGCTCGGGGTCATCTCCCCCCTGTCCGACCACTTCTGCGGCACCTGCAACCGGCTGCGCGTCACGGCCCACGGCCTGCTTCGGCCCTGCCTGTTCTCGGACAAGACCTACCGGCTGCGCCCGGCCATCCGCAATCCCAGGCTGGGGCCCGAGGCCCTGGCCCGCATCCTGCGCGCCTGCGGACGCAAGAAGCCCCTGGGCTACGAACTGCTCCAGGCCATGCGCCAGGACCGCAACTCGGTCTGCGACGAGCGCATGCGCGCCATCGGCGGCTAGGTGGTTTCGGGGAATCCCTCCAGACCGTCCGGGCCGTCCGGGCCACTGTCCGGCCTGGTATCCAACGACTTGACGTAGACCACCCCGGAATGGGGCAGGAACAGAAGCCTGCGGCCGTTGCGCCCGCCCACGTTGGCCGTGGCCACGCGGACGCCCAGGTTGGACAGGGCGTTCAGGGCCGTGCGCACGTTCTTGATGCCCACGCCGCCCTGTTCCCGGCCCAGGGGCGCCGCCCCGCCGAACACCTTGGCCTCCATGTCGGACAGGGCCATACCCTTGTCCTGCATGGCCGCGGCCAGGGCCTCCACGCCCGTGTCCACGAAACGGTACGGCGAGAAGTCGTCGCGAATCTCGAAGTCCTTGCGCCTGGGCAGCAGGCCGTGGAACATGCCGCCGATGCCGAGGGACGGGCAATGCAGGGTCACGGCCACGCAGGAGCCGAGCAGGGTCCGGACCCGGATCGGGTTCTCGTACACGCGGCCCTCGGCAACGCCCAAAAATTCCAGGGACAAGCCGCCTATGTCCGAGGGAGAGCTCATGCGCCCTCCTCGTCGGCCGGGTTGTCGATGAGCCCCAGGGCGGCCAGGGTCTCTTCCATGGCCGCGGGCTCAACCGGCTTGGTCAGGTAGGCGTCGGCCCCGGACTGGTACTGGGCCTCGAGCATGTACTTGGGATCGGTCAGGCAGGAAACCATGACCACGCGGGAACGCCGGTCCTGGTCCAGGCCGCGTCCCTCCATGTGCTCCACGATGGTCCGGGCCGCCTCCAGCCCGTCCATCTTGGGCATCATGATGTCCAGGACCACCAAGTCGTAGGGGCGGCCCTGGGTTCAGGGCCTCGATGAACACGGCCACGGCTTCTTCGCCGTCGCGGGCCGCCTCCACCTGCCCGTAGGAGGACAGCAGGCTCTCCAGATAGCGGAGAATGAGTTTGTCGTCGTCAGCGGTGAGGATACGCATCCGCGCCCCGGGGGGTCAGTTTGCGGACTGGCGTCGCTCCTTGGCTCCGTCTTCCTTTTCGCGCCCCAGGGCGGACTACCTGGGTGGCGAAATGGGAGGCCTCGGGCTTGCACATGGGGCAGCCCTCGGAGATGAGGCAGCAACGCTCATCCAGGCCGTCGGGATCGATGCCGGCCATCTCCAGGATGCGCCGGGTGCGGCCGGGTTCCCACAAGATGGGATTGCCGCATTCACCGCACTCCACGTACATCAGGTCCGGATCGAAATGGTTTCCCATAAGTGCAAGCTACCTTGTTTGCCAGGGGAACACAAGAATTACCAGGGCGCCGCGCCCCGTCTCACCATAGATAGTAATACCTCCCGGGCCGCTGGCAACCCGGGCCGGAGCACCGCGCCCGACCCGAAGAAAAGGGCTTGACCAACAACCATCGATAGCTTAGTAAAGACTTACTTATAAACACGGAGCCGAACATGACACGATTGTCCGCGGACCAGCGCAGGGAGCGCATCCTGGAGGCGGCCCTGGGGGTGTTCGCCACCAAGGGGCTGCAGGGTGCGCGCATCAAGGAGATCGCCGCCCTGTCGGGCAACAGCGAGACCCTGATCTACCAGCACTTCCCGAGCAAGACGGCCCTGTACGAGGCCTGCCTGGAGCATCTGACCGCGTCCCACCCGGTGCTGGACGACGTGCGGCGGGCCATGGCCCAAGGCGACGACCGGGCCGTGTTGGCCGGGATCGCCGGGCACATGTTTCAGCACATGAGCCAGGACCCGCGCCTGCTGCGGCTGCGCATGTTCGAGGCCCTGGACCAGCTCCGCGGCAAGGGGCAGGGCCAGTCCGACGGCCTGGGCCGCCACAAGAGCTCGGCCGAGAACGGACTGGCCGAATATTTCGCAGCCCGGACCAAGGCCGGAGGGCTGGCCGTGGACGACCCCGTGCTGGCGGCCAAGCTCTTCCTGTACTGGATCTACATGGCCCTCATGGACGTGGAAATCAAACGTCACCGCCCGGCCGCTCACGCCGGACCAGGCCCTGGCCGACCAACTGGCCGACCGCTTCCTCAAACGGCATTTTGCCGCGCTGAACCCGGCCCCCGCCGAGGCCGAACAAGGAGGTTGTCATGAGTTTGGAAATTCTTCGCAACACCCTTGGCTGGTGCGCACTGATCAACACCGCCCTGCTGCTCCTGTGGTGGCTGCTGTTCGTCACGGCCCACGACTGGATATACCGGCTGCAATCGCGTTGGATCACAATCCCGGTGGAGCGGTTCGACGCCATCCACTACGCGGCCATGGCCGGATTCAAGCTGGCCATGATCTTCCTGAACCTGACCCCGTATCTGGCCCTGTCCTTGGCAAGCTGAACAATTCGGTCCGGCATCGCCGCCGGATTGGTTTACCGCAACAAGTTAATAAGAACTTACTAAGGAGATTCCAATGTCAGACAAGCACCATCATCACCATCGCTTCCCCGTCTGGGCCCACCGACTGCTGCTCAACCCGGCCCGCAAGCTCACGGACTCGCCGACCAAGATGCTCTCCCCGCTTGTCACGCCGGGCATGACCGTCCTTGAGCCCGGCCCGGGCCTGGGCTTCTTCACCCTGCCCCTGGCCCCGCATGGTCGGCCCGGAAGGCAAGGTGGTGGCCGTGGAGGTCGAGCCCAACGTCCTGGAGGCCCTGAAGAAGCGGGCCCGCAAGGCCGGGCTCCTGGACCGGCTGGACTGCCGCCTGGGCGACGCGGCCTCGGCCCTGGGCGGCCTGGAGGGAAGAGTGGACTTCGCCCCGCTCATGCACATCCTGGCACGAGATCGCGGACCTGGAAGGCTTCCTGGCCCGGCTGTTCACCGTGCTCAAGCCCGGGGCCAGGGCCCTGGTCCTGGAGCCCAAGGGACCGGTGAACGAAGACACGTTCCAGGCCGAACTGGACCTGGCCGCCCGGGCCGGTCTGACCCTGGTGTCCCGGGAGCCGGGCCGCTTCCAGGCCCTGCTGGCCAAGCCCTCCTAGCCAGCGGCCTGGAACGTATTCCGCAGCCGCCCCCAGTCCTGAGGCGAAACCTGATCGCGGCGCACCTCGAGCACGTCGTGGAGCTTGTCCAGCTGCCGCTCCACCTGGTCCAACCGCCGGTCCTCGCCCACCAGGAGCCACATGCGGCTGGTGGAGCCGCCCTCCTGCGGGGCGCAGAGGATGCCCTCCAGGTTGAAGGACCGCCGGGAGAACAGTCCGCACACGTGGGACATGACCCCGGGATGGTTGTTCACGGTCAGGGCCAGCACGGCGTGATTATGCGCAGGCGTGTTCATGGCTCTTCTCCTTGCGGTTGGCCGCGTGGACGGCCAAGGGTTCGATTTCCTCCTCGGACTCGGGCTGGGTGATCATGTCCGCGTTGGCCGCGCCCGGAGGCACCATGGGGTAGACGTTCTCGTCCGCGCGCCACCGTGGACCGGACCAGCACCGGGCCGGGGTGCTCCAAAGCCTGGCGCAGGGCCCGGGCCGGATCGTCCTCGGTGTCCAGGTTCACGGACGGGATGCCGAAGCCGTGGGCAATGGTCGAGAAGTTGACCTGGTGGTCGTATTCCGAGGCCGTGAACCGGGCCCGTAGAACAGTTCCTGCTGCTGGCGCACCAGCCCCAGGGAGCGGTTGTCGGCCAGGACCAGGGTCACGTTGAGCCTGTTCTCGGCCATGGTGGCCAGCTCCTGGATGTTCATGAGCAGGGATCCGTCGCCCGTGAAGCAGACCACCGGCGTGTCGGGCTCGGCCAGGGCCGCGCCCAGGGCCGTGGGCAGGCCGAAGCCCATGGTGCCCAGGCCGCCCGAGGTCAGGAATCGGCGGGGCGTGCGGTGCGGATAGACCTGGGCCGCGCGCATCTGGTGCTGGCCAACGTCCGTGGCCACGATGGCGTCATCCGGCAGATACCTGGCCGCGGCCGCGATCATGCCGTAGCCGCTGCGCGGGTCGTCAAGGGTGGGGATGATCATGGGATGGCTGACCTTGAAGCCATGGCCCGGCCGGTCCACCCGTTGCGGTTCTTTTTGGTGATGCGGGGCAGCAGGGCCTCCAGGGCCAGGGGCCACGTCGCCGTGCACCGCGGCCTGGGGCGCGCGGATCTTGCCCAGCTCGGCCGCGTCGATGTCGATATGCACCACCCGGGCGTCGGGACAAAACTTCTGCAGCTTGCCCGTGGCCCGGTCGTCGAACCGGGCGCCGCAGGCGATGAGCAGGTCGCACTCCTCCAGGGCCAGGTTGGCGGCCGGGGCGGCGTGCATGCCCAGCAGGCCCAGGGAGAGCGGATGGTCGTGGGGCATGGCGCCCAGGCCCATGAGCGTCATGACCGTGATGCGCGCCCAGCTTCTCGGCCAGTTCGCAGGCCGCGTCCGAGGCGTTGGCGCCGATGACCCCGCCGCCCAGGTAGAGCATGGGCCGCTGGGACGAGTTCATGAGCGCGGCCGCCCAGGCCACCACGGCCTCGTCCAGGGCCGGAGGCGGATCGGCCCGACCGGGCTCGGGCCACTGGTCCATGTCCTCGGGCGTGTCCACGAGCGCGGTCTGCACGTCCTTGGGCACGTCGATGAGCACCGGGCCGGGACGGCCCGGAGGCGGCGATGCGGAAGGCCTCGGGCACCACCTCCATGAGCTCTTCCACGCTGCGGACCAGAAGTTGTGCTTGGTCACGGGCAGGGACATGCCGTAGATGTCCACCTCCTGAAAGGCGTCCGTGCCCAGCATGGACGTGGGCACCTGGCCGGTGACGCAGATGATGGGCACCGAGTCCAGCCGGGCGTCGGCCAGGGCGGTCAGGGTGTTGGTGGCCCCGGGGCCCGAGGTGGCGAAGAACACGGCCGGGCGGCCCGCTGGTCCGGGCCATGCCCTGGGCCATGAACCCGGCCCCCTGCTCGTGCCGGGCCAGGACGTGGCGGATGCGCCCGCGCTGGCCCAGCGCGTCGTAGAGCGGCAGGTTGGCCCCGCCGGAATGCCGGGATGGTCTCGATGCCTGGCGTTCCAGCAGGATGCACAGAATCTCCGCGCCGCTGCGTTTTCGCTTGGTCGTGTGGTTCGACATGGTGATCCTCCTTGGAAAGCTGGTCCGGGGCGGACCGCCGACGGGAGGGGAGGAAGAAAAACGCCCGCCGACGGTCGCGCCTGCGGGGATTGGGTGACGAAGTCAATTTCGATGCACGAATCCCTACCGCGCGGCCTCCTGGGCTACGATAATTACTACGACGCCTACGGCGACGGAGTTGCGGGATAGGATGTTCATCAAATTCATGCTTGTTTCCTCGCCCTTGTCATGCACGCACGAGACGCGGCTGTCAAGAGGGTGGGGCTACTTCACGCCCAGGACCGTGCAGGGGTGCGTGGCCGGCAAGTTGAAGGCCTCGCCCACGGCCGGGCAGGTCAACTGGCCCTGGAAGGTGTTCAGGCCCAGGGCCAGGCCCGGGTCCCGGCGCAGGGCGTCCAGGCCGTTGTCCGCGATGCGCATGGCGTAGGGCAGGGTCATGTTCACCAGGCCGAAGGTGGAGGTGCGGGGCACCGCGCCCGGCATGTTGGCCACGCCGTAATGCACCACCCCGTCCACCACGTAGGTGGGGTCGTCGTGGGTGGTGGGCTTGATGGTCTCCACGCAGCCGCCCTGGTCCACGGCCACGTCCACGATGACCGAGCCCTCCTTCATGGTCGGCAGCATCTCGCGGGTGACCAGCCGGGGAGCCTTGGCCCCGGGGATGAGCACCGCGCCCACCACCAGGTCGGCCCTTCGCACGGCCTCGCGGATGTTGGGCTCGTTGGAGCTCATGGTGATGACCCGGCCGTGGAACACGTCGTCCAGATACTGGAGCCGGTCGTGGGACAGGTCCATGACCATGACCCGCGCGCCCAGGCCCACGGCGATCTTGGCCGCGTTGGTGCCGACCACGCCGCCGCCCAGGACCAGGACGAATCCCGGGGGCACGCCCGGCACGCCGCCCAGGAGCACACCCCGTCCGCCCTGGGCCTTTTCCAGGAAATGCGCCCCGACCTGGGTGGCCATGCGCCCGGCCACCTCGCTCATGGGGGTCAGAAGCGGCAGGGTGCCCTTGCGGTCGGTGACGGTCTCGTAGGCGATGGCCGTGGTCCCGGCCTTGAGCAGGGCATGGGTCAGGGTCCTTGGCCGCAGCCAGGTGCAGATAGGTGAACAGGGTCAGGTCGGAGCGCAGGAACTCGAACTCCTCGGGCAGGGGCTCCTTGACCTTGATGACCATTTCCGCGCCCCAGGCATCCCCGGCCGAGACCAGGGAACGACCCTGCCTGGGTGTACTCCTCGTCCGTGCAGCCGCTGCCCAGGCCCGCGCCCGCCTCCACCAGGACCGTATGGCCCCGGCGGACCAGGGTCTCGGCCCCGCCCGGAGTCATGCTGACCCGGTTCTCCATGCGCTTGATTTCCTTCGGGATGCCGATGATCATTTTCCTCTCCTTGTATGATATTGAAATTTCTAGTCTTTGGTTACGAACTGCTCGCGAACGCCGCGGGGCAGGCAGACCCACTTCCGCCGGGCCTTCATGACCACGAAGGACTCGCTGGAGGCGATGCCGCCCACCCGGGACAGATCCTCGTCCAGGAAACGGTACAGGTCGGTGATCTCCTCGGACAGGACGACCTCCACCAGGATGTCGTAGCGGCCCGTGACCACGGCCGCCCAGTTGACCCCGGGCAGGTCGGCCAGCTGGTCCAGCTTCTGGCCAAGCTCCTTGTGCGAGGTCAGGGTGACGCCCACCAGGGCCACGGTCAGGCCCTTGACCTTGAACGGGTCCACCAGGGCGGCGATGCGCATGGCCCCGCCCTTGAGCAGCCCCTTGAGCCGGGAGCGCACCGTGGGCGCGGTGACGCCCAGGTCCTGGGCCAGCACCTGGGCCGAGCTCTGGCCGTCCTCGGTCAGGGCGGACACGATGCGGCGGTCCAGTGTATCCAGTCGGATTTTTTCATGCCTGCATTTTCCTTTTCAAAAAAATACTGGGCATATTTTTCTCTATTGAAAAAGCAATGTCAATCATTTTTCTCCAAACAGGGCGGCTCGCCGCGAGCCGACTCCTCCATCCTGCCCTTGTATCATGACCTGGTTTTCGAGTACAAGACTCCAACAGACTCCAACGGCCAGACTCCAACAGCCGCTCCACCGGGGAACGCCATGTCCGAGATCAAGCTCATGTCCGTGGCCCAGATCGCCCGGGCCATCGACGCGCCCGAATCCACGGTCCATTACTGGAAGCATCGCTTCGCCCAATACCTGCCCAGCCGAGGCCGGGGACGCCAGATGCGCTTCACCGGCCAGGCCGTGGAGGTCTTCGGCCTGATCAAGGAACGCATGCGGGCCGGGCACCCGGCCGAGGCCATCGCCGCCGAGCTGGCCCAGAACTATCCCCTGACCCCGGACACCACTCCCGCGCCCATTGCCTCGCCCGCCCAGGCCCCAAGTGCGGACCTGGCCCGGGAGATCGGCCGCGAGATGGCCGACGCCCTGGCCGAGGCGTTGGGCCGGGTCCTGTCGGGCGGGCAACCGGCCCTGGAAGGAAGTTCGGCTGATCCGGAGTTGGTCCAGGAGCTGGAGACCAGGCTGGGCGCGCACGAGGACAAGATCTCCGTGCTCGAGGCCGAATTGGTGCGGCTCCGCAAGGACCGCCGCGACATGGAGCGCTATCTGCTTGACAAGATCGAGAAAATGACTAGCTAGACTCCGCCCGGAACCCGGCCCGCTCCGTTCGGGCGGACGGTTCCGAAATCAAAATCATTCCCGGCCTTTTCCCCTGGACCACGCGCCCAAGCGCACAGGGTCAGGGGGAATGGAGGCCGCTCGAAAAGGAGTCGCGCATGGCCAAGAAATCCACCTACGTGTTCAAGGCCGAGGTCAAACAGCTCTTGGACATCCTGGTCCACGCCCTCTACACCAACAAGGAAATCTTCCTGCGTGAGCTGATCTCCAACGCCTCGGACGCCATGGACAAGCTCCGCCACACCGGCGGGCTGACCGCGGAGCAGCGCGAGAGCGAGGCCCCCCTGGAGATTCGGGTGGCCCTGGACCAGGAGGCCGGAACCCTGACCGTGTCCGACGCGGGCATCGGCATGACCAAGGACGAGCTCAAGGAGAATCTGGGCACCATCGCCCACTCCGGCTCGGCCGAGTTCGCCCGACTGGCCGCCCAGGGCAAAGAATCCCTCGACAGCCTCATCGGCCGCTTCGGCGTGGGCTTCTACGCCGTGTACATGGTGGCCGACACCGTGGAGGTGCTGACCCGCTCGGCCCAGGAGGGCGCACCCGCGCTCAAGTGGACCTCGGACGGCCAGGGCTCCTACGAGGTGGTGGAAGTGGGCGACGACATCCCGCGCGGCACCACGGTCAAGGTCTTTCTCAAGGAAGACATGGCCAAGCAGTTCACCGACCCCGAGGCCATCAAGCGGACGGTCAAGAAGCACTCCAATTTCATCTCCTACCCCATCTTCGTGGCCGACGAGCGGGTGAACACCGTGCCCGCCCTGTGGCGCGAGCCCAAGTTCCAGATCACCAAGGAACAGTACGCCGAATTCTACACCTTCCTGACCTACGACACGGACGAACCTTTGCACGTGATCCACACCTCGGTGGACGCGCCCGTGCAGTTCATGAGCCTGCTCTTCATCCCCAAGCACGGCCAGGACATGTTCGGGCTCAAGGACGAGTGGGGCCCGGACCTCTACACCCGCCGCGTGCTCATCGACCGCGACCACAAGGACCTGCTGCCCCAGTATTTGTCCTTCATCAAGGGCGTGGTGGACACCGAGGACCTGCCGCTCAACATCTCCCGCGAGACCCTGCAGGACAACCTGCTCATCCGGAAGATCGCCAACACCCTGGCCAAGCAGGTGCTCACCGAACTCTCCAAGCTGGCCAAGGACGAGCCGGACACCTACAAGCTGTTCTGGGACGCCCACTCCGAGCCCTTCAAGACCGGGTACTCGGACTTCGCCAACCGCGACAAGTTCGCGGACCTGGTGCGCTTCAACTCCTCGGTCCACGAGGACCACCTGGAGCTGACCTCCCTGGAGGAGTACGTGTCCCGGGCCAAGCCCGACCAGAAGGAGATCTACTACCTCTACGGCCCCAGCCGCGAAGCCCTGAACCTGTCCCCGCACCTGGAGCTGTTCCGCAAAAAGGGCGTGGAGGTGCTCTATCTGTACGAGCCCATCGACGAGTTCATCATGGACGCCCTGCGCGAGTACAAGGAGTGCAAGCTGGTCTCGGCCGAGCACGCCGACCCGGACAAGCTCAAGAACTACGAGGACGTGTCCGGCGAGGCGGCCGAGGCCCTGACCGATGAGCAGGAAAAGAGCTTCGAGGGCCTGCTGGGCCGGATCAAGGACATCCTGGGCGACAAGGTCACGGAAGTGAAGGCGTCCACGCGGCTGTCCGCCAGCCCGGTCTGCCTGGCCAACCCGGACGGCAACGTGACCAGCTCCATGGACAAGATCATGCGGGTCATCACCAAGGACGCCACCGTGCCCAAGAAGGTCCTGGAGGTGAACCCCACCCATCCGCTCATAAAGAATCTGGCCCAGGTGTTCGACAAGGACCCCAAGGACCCGTTCATCGACCAGGCCGCGGGCCAGCTCTTCGAGTCGGCCATGCTTTTGGAAGGCTACCTGACCGACCCCCACGCCCTGGTGGGCCGCATCCAAGAGCTGCTGACCGAGTCCAGCGGCTGGTATCTGAAGACCAAATAGACCCCGTCCTGTCCGTAAAGGAAGAACAATGGAAAGCGCAGCCCTCGTCCGCTCCCTGAACCACGCGCCCGACGCCACGGACCCCTGGGCCGGGGACCACAAGATTCCCTGGAACGAGCCCGAGTTCAGCCGCCGCATGCTGCGGGAGCACCTGGACCAGACCCACTCCCTGGCCAGCAGGCCGTCCGAGGCCATCGCGGCCCAGGCGGCCTGGATCCTGGACCGGTTGCCGGGCGACCCGGGCAGCGTCCTGGACCTGGGCTGCGGCCCGGGCCTGTACGCGCCCCACCTGGCCAACCCCGGCCGGAGCTACCTGGGCATCGACTACGGCCCGGCCTCCATCGAATACGCCAAGGAGAACTTCGGCCGGTCCGGCCGGGTGGATTTCCTGTTCGCCGATCTGCTGGAGGCGGACTTCCAGGGCCCGCACGACCTGGCCCTGCTGCTCTACGGCGAGCTGAACGTGTTCTCCCCGAAGAACTGCCGCCGCATCCTGGACAAGGCCTTTGGCGGCCTGGCCCCGGGCGGGACCATCATGATCGAGGTCCACACCGAGGAGGCCGTGCTGGCCATGGGCAGCGGCCAGTCGTGGTACGCCTCCCAGGCCGGGCTGTTCTCGGACCGCCCGCACGTCTGCCTGACGATCAACCGCTGGCTGGAGGAGCACCGCACGGCCCAGCAGGTCTTCCAGGTCATCGAGCCGGACACCAACTGCCTGGCCACCTACCGGAGCACCACCCGGGCCTACGGCCGGGATGAGTACCTGTCCATGCTTGAGGAAACGGGATTTCGCGACCCGGCCATCCTCGAGGACTGGCCGGCGGGCACGGACGCCCTGATGCTGGTCACGGCCGTAAAGCCGTAAAGCCGTAAAGGCTCAGCCCTCGGCCGCCTCGGCCAGTTCCGTGCGCAGGGTGTCGAGCAGGGCCGGGTCCGTGACCTTGCCCCCGTCCGGGCCGCGCAGGAAAAACACGTCCGCCACCTTGCCGCCAAAGGTGGCGATGCGGGCCAGGCGGATGTCCATGTCCAGCAGGCTGATGGCCTTGGCCAGGTCGTAGAGCAGGGCCGTGCGGTCCGGCGCGGCCACCTCGGCCACGGTGAAGAAGTCGCTGGCCTCGTTGTCCACCCGCACGTCCACGGGCAGCTTGGGCGAACGCACGGAGGCCAGGGGCGACTTCTTGCGCTCGTTGACCCGGTACTCCAGGTCCACGCCCCCGGTCAGGGCTCCGGACATGGTGGACGCCGTCCTGGACCAATATTCGTCCGTGTTCTCGGGCGGGTCCTTGACCGTGAACACGTCCATGGCCAGCCCGTCCTTCCAGGTGAAGACCTCGGCCGAAAGCACCTCCAGCCCCTGCAGCACGAACACCCCGGCCAGGGCCGCGAACAACCCCTTGCGGTCCATGGCGGCCACGGTCACCTCGGTGCAGCCCTCGGCCCGGCTTTGCTTGGCCCTGACCCGGCAGATGCCCTTTCCCACGGAGCCCCCGGGCTTTCTTTCCCGGTCCCGGGCCAGGCTGACCCGGAACTCGTCGGCCAGGGACACCTGCACGGCCAGGGCGTCGGGGTCCAAAACCTCCAGTGCCCGGCTCGGCATGCGCTCCAGGCTCTGCTCCACCACCTTGGAGTCCAGGCCCAGGCGACGGCAGCGCGAGCGCACCCGGTCCCGGGTCTCGGCCATGCGCGGGGCCGCGTCCGGTCCGGACAGGGGGCCGCGCTCCAGCAGGTTCCTGGCCTTGAAATAGCACTCCGCGAACAGGGCCCTGGTCCAGTCGTTCCAGGCCCGGGGCCCGGTGGCCATGGAATCGGCCACGGACAGAAGATACAGCTCGGTCAGCCGCTCCACGGTTTCGCAGGTCTCGGCCACCCGGACCAGCACGGCCTCGTCGTTCATATCCCGGCGGGTGGCGGTCTTGGGGATGAGCAGGTGGTGCCGGACCAGGAAGGCCACCTCCGAGGCCGTTGCCTCGGGCACCTGAAAACGGGCCAGGACCTTGCCGGCCATGACCGCCCCGGCCGAGGCGTGCCCCGGGGCCTCCTTGGCCAGGTCGTGGAACAGGGCGGCCATGAGCAGCCGTTCCGGGTGGTCCACCTTCTGGGCCAGCTCCCCGGCCCAGTCCCCCTGCCCCTGGATGAACGAGCCCAGCAGCACGATGGTCTTCAGGGTGTGCTCGCCCACGGGGTGCACGTGGTAGTCGTCGAACTGGACCAGGTCCTCCACCCAGCCGAACTCGGGCAGGGCCGCGCCGATGAGTCCGGTGGAGGCCATGGCCTCCAGGGCCGGGCCGCCGTGCGGGGCCATGGCCATGGACATGAGGGCGTTGAGAAACACGGGCCGGTCGGCCAACTGCGCGCCCCAGCGGACCACGCGGTCGCGCACGAACCTGAAGGTGCCCCAGGTCAGGGGGCGGCCGGTCTCGGCGCTGGCCTGGAACAGGGCCAGGACGTGGTCGGCCTTGGCCTTGGGCTGGGAGGCCAGGGACAGTCCGGCCGGGCCGGCGAGCACGTTCTCGCCCAGGTGTTCGGGCCGAGCCGTCTTCCGGCCCGACAAGGCGGCCGCCTCGATGAACAGGCCCTGGCGCATGGCCTTGATCCGGGTGCAGGCCGCGGACAGCCGGGAGAGAAAGAATTCCACGTTGCGGCCCCGCTCCAGGGCGGTCTGGTCGCTGGCCGCGAAGCCCAGCATCTCGGCCACCCGGGGCTGGAGATCGAAGTGGAGCTTGTCCGTGCGGCGTCCGGCGGCCAGGTGCAGGGCCGTGCGCGTGCCGAGCAGGATGTCCGCGTCGCGGCGTAGCCCGGCCATCTCCTCGGGCAGGAACGGCGAGGTTCCCAGACCGGTTTCCTCCATGACCCGGGTCAGCCACAGCACCTGGTGGGCGTCACGCAAGCCGCCCAGGCCGTTCTTCAGGTCCGGCTGGAGCAGGGCTCCGGCGTCTCCGAACTCGGCCTCGCGCTCCTCGTTGACCTTGGCCAGCCAGGGGGCCAGCCCGGCGCCGCGCTTCTTGAGCACCTTGATTGCGAAGGCCTCCTGGAAACGGGGGAACACGTTCGCGTCCCCGCACAGCGGCCGGGCGTCCAGCAGCGAGGTCAGGACCTGGTAGTCCTCCTGGGCCAGCCGGACGCAGTCGGCGACGGTGCGCACGCCGTGGCCCAGGTCGAAGCCCAGGTCCCAGAGGGGATGGAGCAGCTTGCTGCAGGTCTCCTCGGCCGTCTTGGGGATGCGCTTCGGGAACAGGAGCAGGATGTCCAGGTCCGAGTACGGGCAGAGCTCACTGCGGCCGTACCCGCCCACGGCCACCAGGGCGAAGCCGCCCTTGGCGAACAAGGGCTCGTGGGCCAGCTCGCCCAGCCGGGTGGTGAAATAAGTGTCCACCGCGTGGGCCAGGCGCGCAGGAAAGCCCCGGACCGACCCGGTCCGGGCTCGGGCGAAGAGCTCGTCTCTCTGCCCGGCCAGAACCGCGGCCGCTCCGGGGCTGTCCACTTTCATGCAGTTTCGCTCAAGCCTTGATTGTTAAACAAAACCAATCCACGGATCGTTCAAAAGCCGGGAGGGCCAGGCGCGAAGGAAAAATCAAGGCCGACGCGTACTCTTGTGGTACGCGAGGCCTTGATTTTTTCGAGCAACGCAGCCATCGCGGAATTTTCAACGATCCGTTAGATTGCGGATTCGCCGGTCTCGCCCGTGCGGATGCGGACCACTTCCTCCACCGGGGAGACGAAAATCTTGCCGTCCCCCACCTGGCCGGTCACGGCCGCCTTGCGCGCGGCCTCCACGATCTCGGGCACGCGGGCGGCCTCGACCACCAGCTCGATCTTGACCTTGGCCACGAAGTCCACCTGGTACTCGGCCCCGCGGTAGACCTCCTTGTGACCTCCCTGGCGGCCAAAGCCCTTGACGTCGGACACGGTCATGCCCTTGACGTCCAGGGCGGCCAGAGCTTCCTTGACGTCGTCGAGCTTGAAGGTCCGGGTGATGATTTCTATCTTCTTCATATTGTGGCTCCTTCCAGGAGTTGATGACTACATTTGATAGCCGGTCTCGGAGTGCAGGGCAACATCCAGTCCCTTGGTTTCTTCCTCGTCCGTGGCGCGCATGCCCACCACCAGGTCCACGACCTTGAAGATGATGATGGAGGCCACGAAGCAGAAGACCCAGGTGATGACCACGGACTTGAACTGAATCCAGAGCTGGTTGGGGTTGCCGTAGAACAGGCCGAGCTGCGGCACGCCGTCGAACTCCACGATGCCGCAGGCGAAGAGCCCGGTGGCCAGCGCGCCCCAGGTGCCGCCCACGCCGTGGATGCCGACCACGTCCAGGGCGTCGTCGTAGTGGAACCTGTTCTTGAGCATGATGCCGCCGTAGCAGATGATCCCGGCCAGGCCGCCGATGATCAGGGACGCCTGGGGATTGACGAACCCGGCGCCCGGGGTGATGGCCACCAGCCCAGCCAGAGCGCCCGAGGCCGCGCCCAGGGTGGTGGGCTTGCCCGAGGCGATCCACTCGATGATGATCCAGGTCACCACACCGGCCGCGGTGGCCATGTGGGTGGTGACGAAGGCGTTGACCGCCACGCCGTCGGCGGCCAGGGCGCTGCCCGCGTTGAACCCGAACCAGCCGACCCACAGGATGCCCGCGCCCAGGATGGTCATGGGCAGGTTGTGGGGGATGAAGGCCGTGCTGCCGTAGCCCTTGCGCTTGCCGAGCATGATGGCGCAGGCCAGGGCGGCCGCGCCCGAGCTCATGTGCACCACCGCGCCGCCCGCGAAGTCCAGGGCGCCCATCTGGGCCATGATGCCGCCGCCCCAGACCATGTGGGCCATGGGGCAGTAGACCAGGAGCAGCCAGAGGCCGGTGAAGATCATGTATCCGGTGAACTTGATGCGCTCGGCATAGGCCCCGGAGATGAGCGCCGGGGTGATGACCGCGAACATGCACTGGAAGATCATGAAACACAGGGGAGACAGCGCGCTGCCGTCGTCAATGGGCACGTTGTTCAGCAACAGATAGTCCAGGCCGCCGATGACCCCGCCCATGCTGGAGCCGAAGGCCAGGGAGTAGCCGATGACGGCCCAGAGCACGCTGGCCAGGCCCATGGCGAAAAAGCTGTGCATGATGCTGGACAAGACGTTCTTGTTCCGCACCAGGCCGCCGTAAAACAGGGCCAGACCCGGGGTCATGAACAGGACCAGGGCCGAGCAGATGAGAATGAAGGCGTTGTCTACCGCACTCATGAGATACCCTCCTAGGATAATGTTCGAGGGTACATGGATGCAGGAGGCAGACCGTTTCCTCTTTTTGCAAGAAATTCAGCGGGATGTTACGGGCGGCCTTTGGAGAATGTCACAAATATGTTTAATAAATTGTAAAATCTACACAACCTACAAAAAAATGATACGAAATTGTTAAAAATCTCGGAGCACAGACGAATCCTGGCACGGGACGTCCGCCCACACTGGAGCTCCTGAAAATAGTAGACAATTTTGTCAACAAGCAATCACGGTTGTTGTCGCTGGGAACCGGCCGGGAGCAGGTCCCGGGCGCGCAGATACTCGAACAGGACCAGGGCGTGGCTCCAGGCCAGGGTGCCGCCCATGGACACGGCCACCTGGCAGGCCTCGATCATCTGTTCCGGCGTGGCCCCGAGCTTGATGGCCCGTCCGGCCTGGGACAGGATGCACGGCCTGCACCCGGCCTGCACGGCCACGGCCAAAGCCATAAGCCGCTTGGTCAGCGCAGGGAGAGCCCCGTCGCCGTAGACCGCGGGGCCCAACCGGCCGTACACGGCCTCGTTGGCTTCGGGCATGGCCCGCCTGCTCTCCTCGGTCAACTCCCACATCTCCTCTTCGAACCGCAGGATGGATTGGTCCATGCCTCCTCCCTTGTGATTGTCTGCTGGCGAAAAAGACAAAGGGCCGCCCAAGGCGGCCCCCGCTGAAACCGGTGCGGACGGCTCAGCGCATCTCAAAGGCGTCGTACGCCTTGTCGTGTTCCTCAACAGCGCAGGTGATGGTCTTGGGATCCGGCACCGGGGCGTCGTCCTTGAGCAGATCGCGGAACGAATCGTACTGGGTGGACTTGCCCTGGAGCAAAATCTCGGCCTTGTCGTCGTTGATGAAACGGACCCAACCGGTCAGACCCAGCCGTTGGGCCGTTTCCAGGGCCCAGACCTTGAAGGTTCCTCCGCTCACCTTGCCCTCGACGGTGCAGACGTAACTTGTGGTCATATCATCACTCCTTATTGGTATCTTTGATCCCATGCTATCACAATGAAGAAACAAAGCAAGGAGTTACAAAAAATAATCATCCCGTCAGTCCGCAAAGGGCTCCTGGTCGTACACGTCAAAGATGTAGGGCATCTCGGGCGTGTCCATGGCCCGGATGTCCTCGGCCCGCAGCACCAGGTTCTCGTCCAGGACCACGATGACCACTCCGGGCCAGGGCACGCTCCCCGTGGACAGCCGGGCCGGGCCGGGCGTTGTCCGCCCCAGCACGCGCACCCATTCCCCGGGCCGAAGATCCTCCACCCCCCCGCCTTCCAACTCCACGCCCACGCCCAGGGCGTCGGCCAGGCAGCAGACGATCTGGGCCCGGGCCAGGATGGTGCGCTCCGCCCCGGTCTCGTCCGGGGCCTTGAGCACCATGCCCCAAACGGCCACCCGCTCCGGAGCGGTTCCCTTGTCCGCCACGGTCAGCAGCTCCGAGGTGTTGAGCCGGACGTACTCGCTCCCCCGCCACTGGATGCGCGGTTCGCCCCGGGGCTTGGGCTCGGGGTAGAACGGATCGTCCCCGAACGAGGGCCGCTGCGGCTCCGCGGACACCAGGGGCCGAGCCAGGGACCAGCCGGCCAGGAGCAGGAAGCAGGCGAACACCGCGGCCGGAATGAGCTCCCGCCAGGCGCGCGGGCCCAGGGGGGCGAAGGGGGTCAGGCAGCCCATGACCAGGAGCGCCCCGCCCGCAATGGCGACAAGCGGCTCGAAGTCCGGGTTGAGGTATTGCCACAGCCGCCCGGTGACGCACAGGGAGACCATGAGCCCGCCGGTCATGAGCAGGGCCAGGCTTCGACAGGCCTTGACCAGGACGACGCCCATTTCCCTCACCACGCCACCCCCCGCGTCAGAACGCCCAGCAGGCCGCAGGCCCCGAAGATGAGCAGGGCCGGGACCAGCAGCAGGACCAGGACCACGGGCCGCCGGAAGGTGGCCGCGTACATGCCCAGCAGCTTGAGGTCCAGCATGGGCCCGATGACCAGGAAGGACACCTTGGCGGACAGGGAAAAGGTGACGAAGCTGGCGGCCACGAAGGCGTCGGCCTCGGAGCAGACCGAGAGCAGCACGGCCAGGAGCATCATGCCCGCCACCGCGGCCAGGGGCCGGTCGGCCAGGGCCAGGAGCACCTCGGAGGGCACCCAGGTCTTGATGGCCGCGGCCGTGACCGCGCCCAGGACCAGGTACACGCCCATGCCCAGGAACTCGCGGCCCGTGTGCCACAACACCTGCACCGGCCGGGACACCTGGTCATGCCCATGCCCGTGCTCGTGGTCATGGTCGCATTCCGGGCCGTGACAAGAGCAGGACAGGGACGCGGACAGGCCCGGGCGCAGGAGCGCGTCCGGCCGGACCCGGCTGAAGAGCAGGCCCAGGAACCCGGCCACGCCCACGGCCAGCCCGGCCCGCAGCAGGACCACGGCCAGGTCGCCCCGGAAGGCCACCCAGGTCGATGCCAGGACCACGGGATTGAGGATGGGCGCGGCCAGCATGTAGGTCAGGGCCGTGGCCGGAGGCACGCCCCGGGCCAGGAAGCGCCGGACAATGGGCACCACCCCGCACTCACAGGTGGGCAGAGCCATGCCGCCGGCCAGACCGAGCCCCACCTGGGCCAGCGGGTTGCGGGGCGTGATGCGGTTCAGGGCACGGGAACCCACGTAGACCTCGAACACCGCGCCCACCAGCGCGCCCAGCAGGAGAAAGGGTGCGGCTTCCAGCACGATGGCCACCACGATGGCCGCGAAGATGTCCATGTTCTGCGGCATATCCAGCCTCTCATGACACATCCACCGGGCCTTCGCAACGCGCATGAAATCTTTGCCCGCCTCGTTGACAATCATGCAACTCTGTTGCATATGGCTTGATCCATGCAACCCGGTTGCATGTGTGGTACACCCAACCAAGGAGAATCCCATGCGCCTTATTCGCGTTCTGTTGGCCGGTCTGTTGTTCCTGGCCCTGTCGTCCGCCCCGGCCCAGGCCGTGCAGCCCGCCCTGTCCGTGGCCGTGACCATCCCGCCCCAGGCCTATTTCGTGGAGCGCATCGCCGGGGACCTGGCCCGGGTGGATATCCTGGTCCCGGCCGGGGCCGATCCCCACTCCTACGAGCCCAAGCCCTCCCAGGTGGCCGGACTGGCCAAGGCCGATTTGTGGCTGAGCATCGGGGTGGAGTTCGAGCAGGCATGGAAAGACCGGCTCCTGTCCGCCAATCCGCATTTGGTGGTGGTTCCCATGGACCAGGGCGTGACCCGAATTCCCATGGACGCCCACGGCCACCACGGCGACCATGAAGGCGAGCATGAGGCCGAGCACGAAGCCGAACATCATGCACACGAAGGATTAGATCCGCACATCTGGACCGCGCCGCCCCTGGTCAAGATCCTGGCCGACAACACGGCCGCGGCCCTGACCCAGGCCGACCCGGCCCACGCGGACGAATTCCAGGCCAATCTGGCCGCTTTCCAGGCCGACCTGGACGCCCTGAACGCCCAGTTCCAGGGCATGTTCATCACCCTGCCCGAGGACAGCCGCACCTTTTTGGTCTATCATCCGGCCTGGGGCTATTTCGCGGACGCCTACGGCCTGACCCAGGTGGTTGTAGAGGCCGATGGGCAAGGAGCCCGGAGCCCGGGAGCTCATGGAGCTCATCGACTTCGCCAAGGCCCACCACGTGCGCACGGTGTTCGTGCAGCCCCAGTTCTCGGACAAGTCCGCCCGCGTGGTGGCCGAGGGCATCAACGGGTCCGTGGTCAAGGCCGATCCCCTGGCCCGCGACTGGGCCGACAACATGGAAAAGGTGGCCCAGGCCTTCCGCCAGGCCATGGAAAAGGAGTAATATATGGACCGGACCGCCGAGCCGGTGATCCGATTCGACGACGTCAGCTTCGCCTACGACCGCAGGACCGTGCTGGAGCACGTGGACCTGGCCCTGGCCCCGGGCGAGTTCCTGGCCGTGGTCGGCCCCAACGGCGGAGGCAAGTCCACCCTGGTCAAGCTGGCCCTGGGCCTGCTCGCGCCCACGTCCGGGCGGGTGGAGGTCCTGGGCGGCCCGCCAAGCCACGTGGCCGGGCGCATGGGCTACGTGCCCCAGCGCAGCGAACGGCACGGCGGCTTCCCGGTCACGGTGCTGGACACCGTGGTCATGGGCCTGGACCGCTCCCGGCGCGGGCTGTTCTCCAACGCCCGGGCCAACCGCCAGGCCGGGCTGGAGGCCCTGGACCGGGTGGACCTGGGCCGACCAGGCGACGGTGCGCTTCCACAACCTGTCCGGGGGCCAGCAGCAGCGCGTGCTCATCGCCAGGGCCCTGGCCAGCAGGGCCGAAATCCTGATCCTGGACGAACCCACGGCCAACGTGGACCCGTCCGGCTCGTTCTGCTTCTTCGACTTCCTGTGCTCCCTGGGCAAGTCCGAGCGGCTGACCATCCTGGCCGTGAGCCACGACCTGACCATCATGGCCTCGCACATCACCAGCATCGCCTGCGTCAACCACCGCCTGGTCTTCAACCCCGAGCCCGTGCTCACCGAGGAAATGATGACCATGCTCTACGGCGCGCACGAGCACTCCTGCGCCATGGACGGGCACATCCGGCATCTGTCCAGGATGCTGGCCGAGGAGCGCGAGCATGTTTGAGGCCCTGTCCTACGGGTTCATGCAGAACGCCCTGGCGGCCGGACTCCTGGCCAGCCTGGCCTGCGGGGTCATGGGCTCGCTCATCGTGGTCAACCGCATGGTCTTCCTGGCCGGGGGCGTGGCCCACGCGGCCTACGGCGGTGTGGGTCTGGCCATGTTGGCGGGCTGGCCCGTGCTGCCCTCGGCCCTGGGCTTCACCACGGCCGCGGCCGTGGCCATGGCCGGAGCCACGCGCACCCGCCTGGAACGGGTGGACACCCTCATCGGCGCGCTGTGGGCCGTGGGCATGGCCTTCGGCATCGTGTGCATCGACCTGACCCAGGGCTACCACGCCGACCTCATGAGCTATCTGTTCGGCTCCATCCTGACCGTGCCCCGGTCCGACCTGCTGGTCATGATCGGGCTGAACCTGGTCATCCTGGCCCTGGTGGCCTGGTTCTACCAGGACCTGGTGGTCATGAGCTTCGACCGCGAATTCGCCCGCACCCGGGGCGTGCCCGTGACCCTGCTCCACTTCCTGGTGCCCTGCCTCACGGCCTGGACCGTGGTCATGGTGGTGGAGGTGGTCGGGCTCATCCTGGTCATCGCCCTGATGACCATCCCGCCCTACCTGGCCGAGCGGCGCTCACGCTCCCTGGCCGGAATGATGGTCCGGGCCTGTTTGATCTCGGCCGTGTGCTGCGCCCTGGGCCTGGCCGTGTCCTACCGCCTGGACCTGACCAGCGGGGCCAGCATCATCGGCGTGGCCGCGGCCTGGTTCTTCGGAGCCCTGGGCCTGGACCGGGTGAAAAGGAACAGGTCATGAACACGGCCGACCAATTGCTGTCCAAGGCGGGCATCCGGGCCACGCCCCACCGCAAGGCCGTGCTCCAGGCCGTGCTCAACGCGGCCGGGACCGTGACCGCGCCCGTGCTGGAGGAGAACCTGACGGGCATGAACCGGGTCACCCTGTACCGGACCCTGGACCTG
This sequence comes from Desulfovibrionaceae bacterium, assembly GCA_963666895.2. GTDB lineage: Bacteria > Desulfobacterota > Desulfovibrionia > Desulfovibrionales > Desulfovibrionaceae. Next base: position 219,796 of record CAXXNS010000010.1, read on the forward strand.
CTCACCGAGTCCGGGGTGCTGCGCCGCACCAATGGTCCGGGCCGGGCCTTCCAGTACTGCCTGGGCCACGGGCACGGCCATTTCCACTGTAGGAAGTGCGGCCGCACCCAATGCCTGGACCCGGACCGGTTCAACCCGGCCCTGCTTCTGGCCGGCCTGCCCGAGCAGGTGGAGGTGGAGCAGGTGGACATCCGTTTGGATGGATTATGTGCGGCCTGCCGCAATAAACATTAGGAGACGACCATGCGCCGACCCCTTTTCTTCCCGATTTTCATCCTGTGCCTGATCCTGTCCGCCGCACCGGGCCGGGCCGAGGAGCCCTTGTGTACCAAGGACCAGGCCCAGGACAGCGAGACCATGTTCCGGGTCTCCACCCTGCCCGCGCTCATGCAGGGGCTCTACCAGGGCGTATTGTCCATCGGTGAGTTGCTGGAGCACGGCGACCTGGGCCTGGGCACCTTCCACGGCCTGGACGGGGAGATGGTGGTTCTGGACGGCAAGGCCTGGCAGGTGCGCGTGGACGGGTCCGTGATCCCGGCCTCGTCGTGCATGAGCACGCCTTACGCAGCGGTAACGACATTCGAACCGGACGCGACCCAGGTCCTGCTGCCCGCGGCCGACCTGGACAACCTGAAAGCCCAGCTCACCAAAATGCTGCCCGGACCCAACCTGCCCTGCGCCGTGCGCGTCACCGGCATCTTCTCCGAGGTGACCACGCGCAGCGTGCCCCAGCAGTCCGAGCCCTACCCGCCCCTGACCGTGGCCGCCAAGCAGCAGGCCGTGTTCGAGGCCCAGGGCGTGGCCGGGACCATCGTCGGGTTCTGGCTGCCCGAGACCTACGCCAACCTGGGCGTGGCCGGGTTCCATTTGCACTTCCTGTCCCACGGCCGGGACTTCGGCGGCCATCTGCTCCAGGCCAAGGGCGTGGGCCTCAAGGCCGAGATCGACGCCACCCCAGGACTGATGGTGGTCCTGCCGCAGACCGAGGCCTTTCAAAATCTGGACCTGACCAGCCACGACCAGAAGGCCGTGGACGCGGTGGAGAAGCAATAAAAAAAGCCCCGGCCTTACGGTCGGGGCGTTGTTTCATCCAAAAAACGGCCTGCTACCAGTCCGACATGGCCTTTTCCCACAACTCGGCCGTGGCCATGACGTCCACCATCCAGCGGCCCTTTTCCTTGACCAACATCATGTCCAGGCTGCCCTCGGCCGAGACCTTTTCGATCCGGACGGCCTGGTTGGGCGTGTCCAGGAAGGGCTCGCCCTTGGCCGGGCCCTTGACGTCCAGGTCCAGCTCGAGCCGCACCCGGGCGCTGGTCTTGTCCTCGGAAACCAGCTTTGTGTCCACGTCGTCCACGTCCAGGACCATGGCCGACAGCATGGCCTGGCCGGGATTCTCCGGCGCGGCCAGCCCGGCCTGGTACTCGGCCAGGAAGTCGCGGAACTCGGCCCGCTGGTCCGCGGCCACGTACTTGTCCAGATCCTCGAAAGAACGCTCGGCGAACCGGGTCACGAACTCCTCGGCCACGCCCTCGGGGCTGACCCCGCACCCGGCCGTGAAGGCCACGGCCAGAAGAATCAGCAGCGGACCGGCCCAAATGCGGGCACGGACTGCACATTTCATGATAACCTCTCGGGAATTCAAAAGTTTTGCACGCCAGCTCCTCATTTCCTAGGCCATATCTCCGGGACCGTCAACAGCCTGCTCCTGGACGGCCCGGCCCGGCCGGTGTTATTAGGTGAAGATAAAGGGGATTCGCATGTATCTGGGCATCGACGTGGGCGGCACCCACACCGACGCCGTGGCCGTGGAGGTCGAGGGCGGACGGGCGCGGGTGGCCGCCTCCTGCAAGGTCAAGACGCGGCAAAAGCTCCTGGACTCCATCCTGGAGGCCCTGGGCAAGCTGGCCGAATCGGTTGACCCGGCCAAGGTCCGGCAGCTCAACCTGTCCACCACCCTGTCCACCAACGCCCTGGCCCAGGGGCGCACCGAGGAGGTGGGGGTGCTGGTCACGGCCGGGCCGGGCATCGACCCCGAGACCTTCATGCCCTGCCGCCACTACCACGTCATCCCCGGGTCCATGGACCACCGGGGCAAGGAAACCATGCCCGTGGACACCAACGCGGCGGCCGCGGCCGCCCGGGCCTGCCAGGAGGACGGGGTCAACGTGTTCGCCCTGGTGGGCAAGTTCTCCACCCGCAACCCCCGCCACGAGAACACCCTGCGCCATCTGCTCTGCCGCACCGACGACCAGGGCGCCTGCGAGACCGCGGACTTCGTCACCCTGGGCCACAAACTCTCGGGCCAGCTGGGCTTTCCCCGGCGCATGGCCACGGCCTATTTCAACTGCGCGGTGTGGCGCATCTTCAACGACTTCGCCACGGCCGTGGAGCAGGGCCTGGCCGACCTGGGCCTGGGCCACGTGCGCGTGAACATCCTCAAGGCGGACGGCGGCACCATGCCCCTGACCGCTGCCCGGTCCCGGCCCGTGGAGTCCATCTTCTCGGGCCCGGCCGCCTCGGTCATGGGCATCGTGGCCCTGTGCGACATCTTTCACGACTCGGTCATCCTGGACATCGGCGGCACCACCACGGACATCGCCATCTTCGCGGCCGGCGCGCCGCTCATCGAGCCGGACGGCATCGCCATCGGCTCCCACCCGACCCTGGTCCGGGCGCTCAAGACGCGGTCCATCCCCGTGGGCGGGGACTCGGCCCTGTCCATGCTCGGCGACGAGGTGCGCGTGGGACCGCAGCGGTTCGGCCCCTCGGCCGCGGACGGCGGGGACCGGGCCACCCTGTCCGACGCGCTCAACTGGATCGGGGCGTGCAGCGTGGGCGACGTGGACGCGTCCCGCCGGGCCATCGAGAAGTACGCTGCCGAGCACACCATCGGCCCGGACGAGCTGGCCAAGCAGGCCGTGGACGCGGCCGCCGCGGCCATCGAGAAAGCCACCCGGGAGCTGGTGGAGGACATCAACGCCCGGCCCGTGTACACCATCCACGAACTGCTGGAGTCGGCCCGCATCGTGCCGCGCAAGCTCTACCTCATGGGCGGCCCGGCCGAGGCCATGAAGATGCCCCTGTTCGGGCGCTTCAGGCTGTCCACCGAGGTGCCCGAGCACTCCGGGGTAGCCAATGCCATCGGCGCGGCCCTGACCCGCACCACCACGGACATGGAGCTGTTCGCGGACACCGACCGCCACGTCATGTTCATCCCCTCCCTGGGGCACAAGGAGAACGTGAGCACCGACTATTCCCTGGAGGACGCCAAGCAGGACGCCATGAACCACCTCCTGGCCCACCTGGTGGACCTGCGTCTGGCCCAGGACGCGGCCCGGGCCGAGATCACCAGCGCGGACGCCTTCAACATGGTGGACGGCATACACACCATCGGCCGCAACATCCGCGTCACCTGCCAGATCAAGCCCGGCGTGCTGGCCACGCTGAGGGAGGGGTAGCATGCTCAAGGCCGCGCACAAGCTGGGCGTGATCTTCTTCCCGGCATTCGACTGGGCCATCTCCCCCACCCATCCGGAGCGGGAGGAGCGGCTCTTGTACACCCAGGACCAGCTCAAGGAGGAAGGCCTGTTCGACGCCGAGGGCGTGCGCGAGTACAAGCCCGACGTGGCCGAGCGCGAGGACGTGGAGCGGACGCACTTCACCTTCCCGGACGTGGACGCCGTGACCACGCACTCCCACTTCGTGAGCGCGGGCGGAGCCATCAAGGCGGCCCGGCTGGTCCTGGACAACGAGCGAGACCGGGCCTTCGCCCTGGTCCGGCCGCCCGGGCACCACGCCATGAAGTGCGTGCGCGGGGCGCGCGGGTTCTGCAACATCAACATCGAAGCCGTGATGATCGAGTGGATCCGCGAGCATTACGGCCACAAGCGCATCGCCATCGTGGACACGGACTGCCACCACGGCGACGGCACCCAGGACGTGTACTGGCACGACCCGGACACCCTGTTCATCTCCCTGCACCAGGACGGCCGCACCCTGTTCCCGGGCACGGGCTTCCCCTTTGAGTCGGGCGGGCCCAGGGCCATGGGCAAGACCGTGAACATCCCCCTGCCCCCGGGCACCTCGGACGAGGGCTTCCTCATGGTGGCCGAGCGGGTCATCCTGCCCATCCTGGAGGACTTTGGTCCCGACCTGATCATCAACTCCGCGGGCCAGGACAACCACTTCACCGACCCCATCACGGACATGAACTTCTCGGCCCAGGGCTACGCCAGGCTGTCCGAGATGCTGCGCCCGGACATCGCCGTGCTCGAGGGGGGCTACGCCATCCAGGGAGCCCTGCCCTACGTCAACCTGGGGCTGTGCCTGTCCATGGCCGGGCTGGACTACTCCCACGTGGCCGAGCCGGACTACGACCCAAAGCGGCTTGCCCAGTCGGCCCAGATCACGGCCTACCTGGAGGAGCTTTGCCGCCAGTTGCCCAGCGTGTACTTCCAGCCCAAGGACAAGCCCAAGGAAGGCAACTTCGTGGGGGACTGGTACGTGCGCAACAAGTCCATCTTCTACGACACGGACGGGTTCCAGGAGACCCAAAAGGAATCACTGTATTTGTGCGACCATTGTAGGGGGGTCTTGAAGATCGAGTCACAGGTGGGCAGCGTGACCTGCCTGGGCGTGGAGGCGCCCACCGGGGCCTGCGAGGGGTGCGTGAACCTGGCCCACTCCATCGCCGAGGAGGCCCAGATCAAGTCCACCCACCGCTTCATCCAGCTCATCGACCGGCCGAACAAGGAATACACCCGGTTCGGGTATTAGCCCTTCCGCGCTCCTTTCCGCACCCTGTCAACCCGGCAATCCGGGTCTTTTGGCGTCCAATCCGGGGGTGATTCCGTCCCGTCCCAGAATCCCGTGTTATGGTTTTGCGAGTGATTATGGCCAACCATGACAAGGAGAAATGAAAATAAACGAACAATGGCTTCAACACATCGGCGATGATCAACTGGTCCACGGACTGCCCAAGCATATGGCCGGTGTGGCAAAAACAAAAACCAAGGGCTGGTGGAGGTATATTCCCAAAGCCACTGCATGCGGACAAATGCAAGGCAATGGAGGGACTATGGTTCGAAGAATACCGGGGCCGGTCCATCCCAACTGCCAGTGTGAAATTAGACAGGAGCCTATACCGAATGTTAACATCGTAGGCACGTTGCAGGGATTTGAGGATACCGCCACGGAGATATTCGGCGCTGGTCAAAAAATCACCGTAACAATCAAGAATCTCGGCCCGTTCGCCGCCGGCGCAAGGGTATGGGTAGACCGATCGGAATGGAAAGCTACTCAAACATTATTTCCAGGGCAGAGCGAAGCCTTTGTTTTCACCAAGTTCGGTGAACTCCCCGTCCCCTGGGAGGTCTTTCTCATCTGTCTCGCAGGCGACAATTCAACGCTCCAGTACTTCATCCAAGGATAGCCCCAGATGAAAAAACTTCTCGTCCTCTTTCTTCTGCTGCTCCCTGTCGCCGCGTTCGCCCAGGATATTTACGACGTCTCCTGCGCGAACCTGAAAAGAATCCGGATCGCGCGTGTGGACGACACCTATTGGAACATTGAAACATACGATGGGCATTTCTATGTCCTTGCATTGGAATTGAAGCCCGACGCCGCGCGTGAATTCGTGAGAGTACGAAATGCCGCCTCGACCCTTCATATCCTTTACCGAGGCGAGGTTGTTCCCCGGGAATACCTCATGATCACGACCAACGGAAAGCCCGTGCGGGAAGACGTGCCCACATTGACCGGCTTTCCCGACCAAGGGATCAACATCGCCGTGCTGCGGGAAGAAGACGCTTTTGAAATAGCGCGCGAAATCTGCCCGGACCTGGTGCCGGACAAGGTCATCATTGACGGGCATTGGGAATAACCCCCACGCGCTCGCGCGAGGCCGGGGAGGCTTTGGAACAGGCGGCCAGGACGATTCCCCCCACCGGGGGTCAGTCCTCTTTGAGCCGACCCAGCAGGAAGATGCCGTAGGAGGCGAAGAGCCCGGGCATGAACCGGACCACCTTGCCGGTCTCCTCGTGGTGGTGGGTGCGGATGGCCACCTCCTTGAGGATGGGCGCGCCCAGGTGGCGGCAGAAGTCCGCAAAGTCCCGGAGCGTGATGACCCGGATGTTGGGCGTGTCGAACCACTGGTACGGCAGCTCCCTGGACACCGGGGCCCGACCCGTGAACAGCATCTGCAAGCGGTGCCGCCAGTGCGCGAAGTTGGGGAAGGACACGATTCCCTGCCTGCCGACGCGGAGCATCTCCCGGATGAGCCCGGCCGGGTCCATGACCTGCATGAGCGCCTGGGACAGGATCACGTAGTCGAACGCGTCGTCCGGGTAGTCCCGCACCTCCTCGTTCATGTCGCCGTGCACCACGCTCACCCCCCGGCGGATGCCCTCGGCCACCTTGTCCTCCACGGCCTCGATGCCCGTGCCCCGGACGCCCTTGTCCTCCTTGAGCATCTTGAGCAGGGAGCCGCGGCCGCAGCCCAGGTCCAGCACGGTGGAGCCGGGCTCGATCCAGGAGGCGATGACGCGCAGGTCAAAGCGCATTGCGAACCTCCTTTTCCTGGGCCTGCACCCGGTCCAGGAACCCGCGCATGAGCGCGGCCAGCCGCTCGTTGGGCAGCAGGAAGGCGTCGTGGCCCCACTGGGCCTGGATCTCCAGGAAGCTCACGTCCAGCCCGTTCTTCTTCATGGCCTGGACCAGGGCCTTGGACTGGTAGGTAGGGTAGAGCCAGTCCGAGGAGTAGGAGACCACCAGGTAGGCGCAGGCGGCCCGGGAGAACGCGGCCACGGCCGAGTCGCTGCCCCAGCGCTTCTCCAGGTTGAAGTAGTCCGCGGCCCGGGTCATGCGCAGGAAGGCGTTGGCGTCGAAGCGGTCCACGAACTTGCCGCCCTGGTAGCGCAGATAGCTCTCCACCTGGAAGTCGGCCTCGAAGTCGAATGAGATTTCACAGCGGTCCTGGAGGCGGCGGTCGAACTTCTGCCTCATGGCCGCGTCGGACAAATAGGTGATGTGGCCGATCATGCGGGCCACGGCCAGGCCGTGCTCGGGCTTGGCCCCGTCGTAATAGTCCCCGCCCGCGAAGTCCGGGTCGGCCAGGATGGCCTGCCGGGCCACCTCGTTGAAGGCGATGGCCTGGGCCGAGTGCTTGGTGGTGGTGGCCAGGGGCATGGCCGAGGCCACCTTGTCCGGGTAGCGCACGCTCCACTCCAGGGCCTGCATGCCGCCCATGGACCCGCCCGTGACGCTGAGCAGCCGTTTGACGCCCAGGTGGTCGATCAACCGCCGCTGGGCCCGGACCATGTCCGCGATGGTCACCACCGGGAAGGCGGAGCCGTAGGGCTTGCCCGTGGCCGGGTTGACTGAGGCCGGGCCCGTGGAGCCCATGCACCCGCCCAGCACATTGGAACAGATGACGAAATACTTGTCCGTGTCCATGCCCTTGCCCGGGCCGATCATGATGTCCCACCAGCCGGGCCGTGGGTCGGCCGGGTCGTGGTATCCGGCCGCGTGGGCATCGCCGGTCAGGGCGTGGCAGACCAGGATGGCGTTGGACCCGTCCTGGTTGAGCTCGCCCCAGGTCTCGTAGGCCAGGGTGACCGGGGCCAGGGTGCGGCCGCACTCCAACTCGAAGGAGCCGTCCTCCCCGAAGGTCAGGAACTTCCGCTCCACCTGCCCGGCCGAGCCCGCGCCCTGGGTATGCTCCGTGTACTCGCTCATGAATCCTGGTCGCCCGCCAATTCCCTGGGCACGCGGGGGTCGAGGTACTGGTTGCGCTGGTAGACCCGCAGCCGGAACCAGGGCAGGGACGCCAGCAGATGGTCGAAGATGTCGGCCTGGATGGACTCGTAATGGGTCCACACGGTGTCGTTGATGAAACAGTAAATCTCCACGGGCAGCCCCTTCTCGTCCGGGGCTAGGTGGCGGATCATGCAGGTCTGGTCGTGGCGGACCTTGGGATGGGCGTCCAGCCAGGCCTGGGCGTAGGCCCGGAAGCAGCCCAGGTTGGTCATGCGGCGGCCGTTGACCGGGTGGACCGGGTCGGCCCCGGAGGCCTTGTTGGCCTCGTCGATCTCGGCCTTGCGCTGGTCCAGGTAGGGCTTGAGGATCTGGATCTTCTCCAGGGAGGCCAGGAGCTTCTCGTCCACGAATCCCACCGAGGCCTGGTCCAGAACCAGGGCGCGCTTGACCCGCCGGGCTCCGGCCTCGGACATGCCGCGCCAGTTCTTGAAGGAGTTCTCGGTCAGCTTGTAGGTGGGGATGGAGACGATGGTCTTGTCCCAGTTCTGGACGCGCACCGTGTGCAGGGCGATGTCCACGACCTCGCCGTCCGCGCCGAAGGAGGGCATCTCCAGCCAGTCGCCCTTGCGCAGCAGGTCCCCCCCGGACAGGGTCAGCCCGGCCACGAAGGACAGGATGGTGTCGCGGAAGACCAGCAGGATGACCGCGGACAGCGCGCCCACGCCCGAGAGCAGAGCCCAGGGCGACTTGCCCAGGGCCACGGCCACCGCGGCCACCCCGGCCAGGATGAATATGAAGAGCTTGATCAGCTGGACGATGCCCTTGATGGGCCGCCGCTGGGACAGGGGGGTCCTCTGATAGACCTCCTCCCCGGCCGAGAGCACGCCGTTGGCCACCAGCACGGTGACCACGATGAGGTAGACCAGGATGGCCCGCTTGATGCCCAGAGTCAGGTCCGGGAACAGGTCGGCCGCGTAGGTGAGCGCCAGGGCGGGCACGAACAGGGCCAGGCGGTGGAACACCTTCTGATGCATGAGGGCGTCGTCCCACCCGACCTTGGTGCGGGCCGTGACCCTCCGCATGACCTGGAGCAGGATGATCCGCGACACGATGTAGGACAGCCAGGCCAGGACCAGGACGATGCCGCCCAGGGCCAGGTCGCTGACCACGGTGTGCGCCTCGAAGAATTTCCAGATCACGTCCATGCCGGGCTACTCCTTGTCCTCGACGAGTTTGGTTCCCGGCGGCAGGCTCTTCACATGCAGGTCGCGCTGGGGGAAGGGGATCTCGATGTTATGCTCCGCGAACAGGTCCCAGACGCGGAACAGGATGTCGCTGGTCACGTTGGCCACCCCGGCCATGGGGTCGGACAGCCAGATGCGGATGTCGAAGTCCACGCTGGAGTCGCCGAACCCGATGAGCCGCACGAACGGCGCGGGCTCCTGGAGCACCCGGTCCACACCCTCCACGGCCTGGTAGAGGAGCTTCTCCACCAGCCGCAGGTCCGAGCCGTAGGACACGCCCACCGGAATCTTGACCCGCACGTTGGAGTCCCGGTGGGACCAGTTGATGACCTCGTTGGTGACGAAATTCTCGTTGGGCACCAGGAATTCCTTGCCGTCGCGGGTGAGCACCGAGGTGTACCGGGCGCTGATGTTCTCCACCCGGCCGAAGACCCCGGAAATTTCGATGGTGTCCCCGGGCTTGATGGACCTGTCCAGCAGCAGGATGACCCCGGACACCAGGTTGGAGAAGACCTTTTGCAGGCCAAAGCCGATGCCCACGCCGATGGCCCCGGAGAACAGGGCCAGGCTGGTCAGGTCGATGCCCACCCCGGACAGGGCGATGAGCGCGGCCGCGGCGTACAACCCCACGGTGACGGTCTTGGTCATGAGCACCTGGACCGAAGGGGACACGTGGTCCGAGCCCTGGATGCGACCGTCGAAGAAGCGCGACAGCACCGTGGCCGCCTGGACCAGGACCAGGCCCAGGAACAGGGCCTTGGTCAGGGACAGCAGGGACACCCGCGACCCGCTGAAGTTCATGGACACGGCGTCCAGGGCCGCGCTCACCGGGGCCAGCAGCCCGACCACGGACAGGGCCACGGCGAACCAGATGGTCACGGCCACGATGCGGGCCCAGAAGCGGTTGGGGATGAGGATGACGCAGAGCCGGATGAGCACCCAGGCTCCGGCCAGCTTGATGGCCGGGTCCAGGAGTACGGGATACAGGTCCAGGCCGGTGTACACAAGCCGGGCCGCCAGCACGAAGGCCGCGCACAGGGCCACCGGGGTGACGCGGCGCAGGGAGCGCGCGAACTTGGCCAGGTAGTCGGTTCCGGCCATGGTCCGGCCCAGGCGGTGGTCGAATCGACCCTTGAGCCGGGACCAGAGGAACGCGGCCAGGAGCACGGACAGGCCGATGACCGCGGCCTCCACCAGGGTGGACCAGCGCAGGAAGTCCCGCTCCAGCCACAGCCGGGCGCGGTCCAGCAGTTCGGTCAGGCCCAGGGCCAGGGAGTCCGAGGGCACGGCCTGGGTAACGGAGTCGGTGACTTGTGGATTCATGCCATTCCTTAGGTGAGTGTCAGTTCAAGCAATACACCGACAAACAGGAAGATCGCAATGACGCCGTTGAGCGTGAAGAAGGCCAGGTTGATGCGCGACAGGTCGTCGGGCGTGATGAGCTTGTGCTCCCAGGTCAGCACCGCGCCCACGGCCGCGGTCATGAGGAAGTAGGCCCAGCCCAGGTCCGCGGCCAGACCGGCCAGCAGGAAGCAGGCGGCCGCGCCCACGTGGGACAGGAGCGACACGGTCAGGGTCGAGCCGACCCCGAACCGGGCGGGCCAGGACCTCAGCCCCTGGGAGCGGTCGAATTCCACGTCCTGCAGGGCGTAGAGCTGGTCGAACCCGGCCACCCACAAGGTCACTCCGGCGAACAGCCAGACCGCGGCCCAGGTCAACACCGGGTCCACGCACAGCCAGCCCGCCACCGGGGCCAGGCCCAGCACCGAGCCGAGCACGAAGTGGCAGAGCCAGGTGAAACGCTTGGTCATTGAGTAGAAGGCCGACCAGGCCAGAGCCGCCGGGGACAGGGCCAGGCAGACCCAGTTCATGAGCGCGCAGGCCACGATGAACACGCCCGCGCACACGCCCACGAACCGCCAGGTGAAGGTTGTGGTCAGCTCGCCCGAAACCAGGGGCCGCTCCTGGGTGCGCGGGTTCCTGCGGTCAATGTCCAGGTCCAGCAGCCGGTTCACGGCCATGGCGAAGGAGCGCACCGCCACCATGGCCACGGTCAGGACCGCGAAGTCGTACCACCCGGGCCAGCCGCCCGCGGCCAGCCAGGCCCCGGAATAGGCGAACGGCAGGGCGAAGATGGAGTGCTCGATCTTCACCATCCGGGCCACGGCCACGGTATCCTTCAAGAACTTCATGGCGGTTCCTAGTATCGCTCCACAAGAATGGCGCCAAAAATAAGCAGCAACACGCCCAGAATCCGGGTCCAGGACACCTCCCGGACCACGAACCCGGCCACGCCGTAATGGTCCAGCAGGAGCCCGGCCACCAACTGGCTGGCCACCACCCAGCCCAGCATCCCGGCCGCTCCGAGCTTGGCCGCGGTCAGGATGGTCCCGGCCACGAAAAAGGCGCCCAGCAGGCCGCCGGTCCACATCCACCACGGCCCCCTGGACAGGGCCCCGGTCGGCCAGCCCCAGCCCCGGGCCAGGCACCAGGCGGCCAGCCCCACGGAGCCCACCAGAAAGGAGACCATGGCGGCCAGGGAGGCGTCGCCCAGGGCGGTGCGCAGGCGCACGTTGATGCCCGCCTGCAGGGGAACGATGAATCCGGCCACCAGGGCCAGAACGATGTACGGCCACTTCATGCCCCGTTTTCGTACCGGGATTCGCCGCGTTCGTCCATTCCCGCCGGGCCCCTGCAAAGTCTAGACTCTTTCTAAACTTCGACAAATCGTCACCTGTTCGAGGTGATCCGTCACAGAATTCCCGATAACTAGCCTCAACCCTGACCCGATCCAGGCCGGGCCCCGCTTCCCGGCCAAGACCGAGGAGAAACCGATGACCGAACACGACAAGAACATCGTCCGCGGATATCTCAAGGGATTGTTGGAGGAAATGGAAGCCCGGGCCCTGAACGCCCGGCTGGAGGCCTGCCCGGACGAGGGCGACTACGCGGCCCAACTGGTGCGCCACAACCTGGACGTGGCCCTGGGCGAACGCAGGCTGGCCCAGAAACGGGAGGCCGAAACGGCCCTGGCCCGGCTGGACTCCAGCGACTTCGGAATCTGCCACAATTGCGGAGACCACATCCCGGCCGAGCGCATCAAGGCCCGGCCGACCACGGTGCTCTGCGTGGCCTGCCAGGAGGAGCTCGAAAAGGAGCTGGGAGCCTGCGCATGAGTCGGTTCGTCCAACATTCCCGCGATGACTTTGTTGCCGCGAAACATGCAAACCCTCGCGTACAGCAAGAGTACGCGTCGGGCTTTCATGTTTCTTGCGCCTTGTCCTCCCGGTTTGTTGAACGAACCGTAATTGTGGGACGAAGAAAAAAGAGAGTGTGAAAATGGGCAACGGCAAAGGCTTTCTGGTGGACCTGCACGTCCACTCCAACCACTCCAAGCGGCCCTCGCAATGGATCCTGCAGAAGATCGGCTGCCCGGAGTGCTTCACCGAGCCCCGGCGGCTCTACGACGTGGCCCGGGCCCGGGGCATGGACCTGGTGACCATCACGGACCACAACACCATCGACGGGGCCCTGGAGATCGCGCATTTGCCCGGGACCTTCGTGTCCGAGGAGATCACCACCTACTTTCCAGAGGACAAGTGCAAGCTGCACGTCCTGGCCTATGACGTCACCGAGGCCCAGCACCGGGAGATCCAGCACCTGCGCGGAAACGTGTTCGAGCTGGTGCCGTGGCTGCGCGAGCAGGGCATCGTCCACGTCCTGGCCCACCCCCTGTTCGCGGTCAACGATCGGCTGACCCCGGAACACTTCGAGCAATGCCTGGTCCTGTTCAACATCCTGGAGTTCAACGGCACCCGCGACCAGACCCAGAACACCGTGCTCAAAAGCGTGTGCGACTCCCTGACCAAGGCCAGGATCGAGCAATTGGCCGACAAGCACGACCTGGAGCCCTTCGGCCCCACGCCCTGGTCCAAGAGCTATACCGGAGGCTCGGACGATCACTCCTCCCTGAACATCGCCCGCATGCACACCCTGGTGGAGTGCGCGGACGAGTCCGGCCCCAGCCTCAAGGCCCTGAAAACGGCCCTGCGCCAAGGCCGGACCACGCCGCTGGGCACCCCGGCCACGCCCGAGACCATGGCCCACAACCTCTACGGCATCGCCTACCAGTTCTATAAGAGCAAGCTGGCCCGCAGGACCGTCCAGTCCACCGCGGCCAAGCACCTCTGCTTTCGGTTCGCGGACCACGCCCTGGACTTCGGCCGGGTGGACCCGCCCTGCTTCCTGGACCGCTTCCGCCGCCAGATCGGCCGGTTCAAGACCACGTACAAGAGCATCTTCTCCAAGGACGACTCGGCCAAGGAGCTTATGCTTCGCGAGGCCACCGGCCTCATCGTGTCCGACCAGCGCCTGCGCGACCTGGCCGACGGCAAGGTGCGCGGCGTGCTCGAGGTGGAGCGGCAATGGTCCCGGTTCGTGGCCCGGGCCACGGACCGCATCCTCAAGCAGTTCGCGGACCGGCTCATGGAAAAGATCTCGGCCCGCAAGTACTTCGACCTGTTCCACTCCATGGGCTCGGCGGGCAGCTTCTACGCCCTGCTGGCCCCGTACTTCGTGGGCTACGACCTGTTCTCCCGGGAACGGTCCTTCTGCGACAAGGTGCTGGCCGCGTTCGACCACAAGCCCATGCACCCGCGCCGATCCGGCCTGCGCGTGGCCCACTTCACCGACACCTTCGACGAGGTCAACGGCGTGGCCCGGACCATCCGGCAGCAGGTGGCCCTGGTCAACCGCCACGGCAAGAACATGCGCGTGGTAACCTGCGGCGAACCCAAGGACATGGAGAACGTGGCCAACTTCGCGCCCGTGGGCTCCATGCGCCTGCCCGAATACCCGGACATCTGCCTCCACTACCCGCCCTTCCTGGAGATGCTGGCCTACTGCTTCGAGCAGGACTTCGACTTCATCCTGGCCGCCACGCCCGGGCCCGTGGGCCTGGCCGCCCTGGGCATCGCCAAGATTCTTAAGCTGCCCTTCCACGGCACCTACCACACCGCCTTCCCCCAGTACGTGGGCGCGCTCACCGACGACCAGGTCCTGGAGGACGGGGCCTGGCGGTACATGATCTGGTTCTACTCCCAGATGGACACGGTCTACTCGCCCTCCAAGGCCATCAAGCGCGACCTGGCGGACAAGGGGCTGGACCCGGACAAGATCGTCATCTACCCGCGCGGCGTGGACACGGCCCGGTTCAACCCGGGCAAGCGCAACGGATTCTTCAAGCGGCTGGACCCGCGCCCGGATGTGGATGCCGAGCTCAGGCTGTTGTACGTGGGCCGGGTGTCCAGGGAAAAGGATCTGCACGTCCTGGCCGAGGCCTTCCGCAAGCTGGCCAAGCTGCGCAAGGACATCCAGCTGGTGGTGGTGGGCGACGGCCCCTACCTGGACGAGATGAAGCGCACCCTCAAGCACACCCCGGCCGTGTTCACCGGCGTGCTCGAGGGCGACGACCTGGCCCAGGCGTACGCCAGCGCGGACATCTTCGTGTTCCCCTCCGCCACGGACACCTTCGGCAACGTGGTCCTGGAGGCCCAGGCCTCGGGCCTGCCGGCCATCGTCACGGACAAGGGCGGGCCGGTGGAGAACATCATCCCGGACCAAACCGGGCTCATCGCCGAGGCGGGCAACCCGGACAGCTTCCTGCGCTGCATCCTGCACCTGGCCGACTACCCGGAGCGGCGCGGGTACATGGGCGCGGCCGCGCGCGACTGCATGGAGGGGAGAACCTTCGACGCCACGTTTTTACGGACCTGGGAGATCTTCGGGCAGAACGTGCGAGGGGAAAAAGTCGCCTAGGCAATAGTCTTTTTTCGAGCAGGCCGTTCAAAAACCGCGAGGGCAAGGCGCGAAAAAAATTCAAGACCGACGCGTACTCTTCTGTACGCGAGGGTTTGAAATTTTTGAAGCAACGCAGCCATGGCGGGAATTTCAACGGCCTGCAGGAATGCCTCCGGCGGCCAGGAGTTATGCTCCCTGGACCCGGTTTTCCATAAACAAGGCCCCCTGACGTTGATCCGCCAGGGGGCCTTGCACGTGTCAAAAACAGGCTGCTACTCGGCCATCCACTCCGACGGCGTACGCGCCACGCCGTCCTTGATGACCCACGACAAAAACTTCAGGGCCGACAAATCCTGCAACGGATCGCCCTGGACAACGATCAGGTCCGCCCGCTTGCCGACCTCCACCGTGCCGATCAAATAATCCAGCCCCATCATCTTTGCCGGAATCCGCGTGGCCGACGACAACACGTCCAGCGGAGACATTCCGGCTTGGCCCAGCAACTCGACCTCCCGGATGGTACTCGGCCCGTGGAAGAAATTGAGGAACAGGGGCCAATTGGCCGTGTCCGTGCCCAGGGCGATGGGAATGCCCGCCTGGTGCATGGCCAAAATGGCCTGGCTCGCGTTTTCAATGCGGGTCCGGACCTCCTTCTCGATGTTCATCTTTTTGATGATCATCCGCATGAGGAACGAGGGCATCCACTTGGGCTTGGACGCGCTCAGGAAGGTGACCAGCATCTCCCGCCAGGCCTCCGGAGAGCGGGCCGTGTCCAGCTCCTCCCGGGGAACCGCCAGCCGCAGCAGGTCGTCGTCCAGCCGGGCCATGTCGAAGTTGACCAGCAACTGCTCCATGGTGGAGGCCAGGGTGGTGGTCACGTACGCGCCCGCCTCTTTCACCTGGGCCAGGAATTCCCTGGACGGCGATCCCTCCAGGAACCCGGAATGGGCAAAGTTGTGGATTCCCATTTCCAGGCTGATCTTCTGCTCCCGCTTCTTGTAGGCGTGGATGTACAAGGGCAGGTTCCGCTTGCCCGCCTCCTCCACGATGATCCTGCGCATCTCGGGCGAATGGATGGGCCAGATGGCCGACACGCCGAAGCCGGGCTCGAGCAGCACCTTGGCGCCCACGATATTCTCCAGCCCCTCGTACTCGGCGAACAGGGACTGCACGTCCTCCCGGCTGCCCGCGGCCTTCCAGTGCGGGCCCCAGTAGGGAGAGAGCATGCCTCCGTCCAGGTAGCCGCCGGGCGGATAAAAGGCCGGAGCCACGGCGCAGATGCGCGGGCCCGCGCCCGTGGAGCGCACGTGCTCCTGAAGCTGCCGCAGCATGCTCGGAGATATGCCGTTGTCCAGGACCGTGGTCACGCCGCAGGCCAGGTAGGCGCGCAGATGATGGAGCCGGAACCGGTCCAGACGCTCCTGGCTGTCCTGGCGGTGCATGGACCCGGGCACGCTCTGCAGGTGCACGTGGGCGTCGATGAGCCCGGGCATGACCGTGCCCCCGGCCGCGTCCAGGACGCGGACGCCCTCCACGGCCGGATCCTGGGACAGGTCCGGACCGATGGCCGCGATCTTGCCGTCCCGTACAAGCACGGCCACGTTCTCGCAAGGCCCGCCCCCGGTGCCGTCGATCAGCCGAGCATTGATGATGAGTACGCTGTTGGAATCGTCACTGCCCTGTGCCATGGCATCCTCCGCTTTGTCCGTTGCTTGTGCGCGCACCAGAGCATACTTCCAAAAATCGTTCAACCTGCTGTTTATCAAAACATAAGGCCCCAGCGCTTGCGCGCCGGGGCCCCTGAATGACACAAAAACGCTGCCTATTCCGCCACGACCAGGCCGTAGTTCTTCTTGCCCTTGCGCAGCAGGAGCAATTTCCCGCCGATCAGGCTTTCGGCCGTGGGCGTGAAGTCCGGGGCCATGCGCTCGTTGTTCACGTACACCCCGCCCGCCTGGGCGTCCTTGCGGGCCTGGCCCTTGGACTTGGCCAGCCCCAGGTCCACCAGCATCTGGAACACGTCCGGCAGGGCGGCCTTGGCGTAGGTCTGCGTGGGCGCCGAGTCCAGGGCGTGGCGCAGGGTCGTCACGTCCACCTTGTGCAGGTCCCCGGCGTGGAACAGGGCCTGGGTGGCGGCCACCACCTTGCGCAGCTCGCCGTCGCCGTGGATGATGCGCGTCACCTCCTCGGCCAGGGCGGTCTGGGCGCGGCGCTTGTGGGGCTCGTCCTTGAGGCTCTGTTCCAACCGGCCGATCTGGTCCCGGGTCAGGAAGGTGAAGTACTTGAGGAAGCGGATCACGTCCGCGTCCTCGGTGTTGATGAAGTACTGGTACAGGGAATAGGGGCTGCTCATGCCCGGGTCCATCCAGATGGCGTTGCCCGCGCTCTTGCCGAACTTGGCCCCCGAGGCCGTGGTGATGAGCGGGAAGGTCAGGGCGAAGCCCGTGCCCCCCTCCTTGCGCCGGATGAGCTCGCACCCGGCCGTGATGTTGCCCCACTGGTCCGAGCCGCCGATCTCCAGTCGGCAACCAAACTCCTTGTACAGATGGTAGAAGTCGTAGCCCTGGAGCACCATGTAGGAAAACTCGGTGTAGGAGATGCCGGTCTCCTCACGCTGGATGCGGTTCTTCACCGAGTCCTTGCCCAACATCCAGTTGATCGTGAAATGCTTGCCCACGTCGCGCAGCAGCTCCAGGGCGGTCAGTCCCCTGGTCCAGTCGTAGTTGTTGACCACGGTGGGCTGGTCCCCGGTGTTGCGCTCGAAGAACGCGCGCACCTGCGCCTCTATGCGGGCGGCCTGGGCGTCGAGCTGCTCCTCGCTTGTCAGCTCGCGTTCCTTGTCCTTGCCCGAGGGGTCGCCGATGCGGCCCGTGGCCCCGCCCAGCAGGAAGATGGGCTCGTGCCCGGCCTTCTTGAAGCGCACCAGGGACAAAAGCGGCACCAGGTTGCCCACGTGCAGGCTCTCGGCCGTGGGGTCGAACCCGCAATACAGGCTGCGGCCCGGGGTGGAGAGGTAGTCCTTGAGCCCGGCCTCGTCCGAGACCTGGTTGATGAGCCCGCGCCACGAAAGTTCTTCAAAGATGTCCATTGCTCGATCCAATGCGGTTATAGCTGCGTTTTTCTGCCGATCCACTTCTTGGCCGTGGGCGGCTGGTAGTTGGCGAACGAGGCCAGCAAACCAGCCGGGGTGTCGGCCGACAGGATCATGTCCCGATGGGAGGCCGGGATGAAGCCCTGGTCCGTGGCCGTGTCCAGGAAGCGGTACAGGCCGTCCCAATAGCCGTTGACGTTCAGCAGGCCGCAGGGCTTGGCGTGGAATCCGAGCTGGCCCCAGGTCAGAACCTCGAAGAACTCCTCCAGGGTGCCCAGGCCGCCGGGCAAGGCGATGAAGGCCTCGGAAAACTCGGCCATCCTGGCCTTGCGCTGGTGCATGGAATCCACCACGTGCAGCTCGCTCAGGCTGGTGTGGGCGATCTCCTTGTCCTTGAGGGCCTGGGGGATGACGCCCACCACCCGGCCGCCCTGGGCCAGGGCGGCGTCGGCCAGCTCGCCCATGAGCCCCACGCTGGACCCGCCGTAGACCAGGACCAGGCCCTGTCCGGCCAGCTCGCGGCCCAGGGCCCGGGCCGTGTCCACATAGGCCGGATCCTTGCCCGGGTTGGAGCCCAGGAACACGCACACGCTTTTCACGACAAAACTTCCTTGCTGAAAACCTGGACGGAAACCGCCCTGCCAGTGGACGGGTCTAGTTGAAAAAGCGCGCCTTGTAAAACCACCACGCCCCCGGCCACCTCGAAGCGCTCGGGCAGGCCGGTCATGTACCGCTTGATGATGGGGTCGGCCTTCATGCCCAGGCACCCGTCGCGCGGGCCGCACATGCCCGCGTCCGTGAGAAAGCCCAGGCCGCCGGGCAGAACCCGGCCGTCGCTGGTCTGCACGTGGGTGTGGGTGCCGACCAGGGCCGAGGCCCTCCCGTCCAGATGCCAGCCCATGGCCGCCTTCTCGCTGGTGGCCTCGGCGTGGAAGTCCACCAGCACCACGTCGGCCTCGTTCTCCAGCCCGGCCAGCAGTTCGTCGGCCTTGGCGAACGGACAGTCGATGGGCTGCATGAAGGTCCTACCCTGGAGATTGACCACGCCCACCCGGGCCCCGGCCGCCTCGTACACGCCCGCTCCCCGGCCCGGCGAGCCCACGGGCTGGTTGCCCGGCCTGAGGATGCGCTCCTCGCGCGACAGCAGGCCGTACACGTCGCGGTAGCGCCAGACGTGGTTGCCCATGGTCAGGACGTCGATGCCCGAGGCCAGCAGTTCCCCGGCCACCTTGGCCGTGATGCCCAGGCCGCCGGACGCGTTCTCGCCGTTGGCGATGACCAGGTCCGCGCTGAACTCCTCCCTGAGCGAGGGAACCCGGGCCATGACCGCGGTCCTGCCCGGCCTGCCCACGATGTCGCCCAGAAAGAGTATGTTCATGATGAAACCTTTTCCCAGCGAGAAGCCCGCGGCCATATGCGGCTGCGGGCCTCTCGCCAAGTAAAAGTTTTGGAGGGGGAGTCGCCTCCTACTTGGCGTAGCCTACGGCGCGTTTCTCGCGGATGACCGTGACCCGGATCTGGCCGGGGTAGGTCATGTTGGTTTCGATCTTGCCCGCGATGTCCTTGCACAGCATGTAGGTGCCGTCGTCGGCCACGCGGTCCGCGTCCACCATGACCCGAATCTCGCGGCCGGCCTGGATGGCATACGCCTTGGACACGCCGTCGAAGCCGGTGGCCAGGCCTTCCAGCTCCTCAAGACGCTTGACGTAGTTCTCCAGCAGCTCCTTGCGCGCGCCGGGCCTGGCTCCGGACAGGGAGTCCGCGGCCTGGACCAGGTTGGCCAGGATGGTGGCCGGGGGCACGTCCTCGTGGTGGGCCGCGATGGCGTGCACGATCTCCTTGGACTCGCCGTGCTTCTTGGCCAGGTCCGAACCGATGAGGGCGTGGGGGCCTTCGATCTCGTGGTCCACGGCCTTGCCGATGTCGTGGAGCAGCCCGGCCCGCTTGGCCTGCTTCTCGTCCAGGCCCAGCTCGGCGGCCATGATCCCGCAGAGGAAGGCCACTTCCAGGGAGTGCTGGAGCACGTTCTGGGAGAAGCTGGTGCGGTACTGGAGCTGGCCCAGGAGCTTGACGAGCTCCGGGTGGATGCCGTGCACGCCCACGTCGAAGGTGGCCTGCTCGCCGATCTCCCTCAGCTTGGTCTCCATCTCCTGCTCCACCTTCTTGACGATATCCTCGATGCGGGCCGGATGGATGCGGCCGTCGTGGATGAGGCGTTCCAGGGCCTGCTTGGCCACCTCCCGCCGGAGCGGGGAGTAGGCGGACAGGACCACGGTCTCGGGGGTGTCGTCGATGATCAGGTCCACGCCGGTGGCCGCTTCCAGGGCGCGGATGTTGCGGCCCTCGCGGCCGATGATGCGGCCCTTCATGTCCTCGCTGGGCAGCTGGACCGCGGTCACGGTCTGCTCGGCCGCGTAGTCTCCGGCGTAGCGCTGCAGGGCCAGGGACAGTATCTCCTTGGCCTTCTTGTCAGCGGTTTCCCGGGCCTCCATCTCGATGGACCGGATCATCTTTCCGGCCTCGTGGCGGGTGCGGGACTCGATTTCCGTAAACAGGTGCTCCCGGGCCTCCTCGGCGGTCAGGCCGGAGATTTCCTGGAGCTTGTACTTGACCTCGTCCTCGGAGTGGACAATGGCCTCTTCGCGCTCCTCAAGACCCTTCTCCTGCTTGATGAGCCGCTTCTCCAGCTCCAGGACGTCGGACTCCTTCCCGGCCACCTTCTCCAGCTTGCCTTCGAGCCGCTCCTCCTTTTCCTGGAGGCGGGCTTCCTGGCGCTTGATGGACGCCTCGCGGTCCTTGAATTCGCGCTCCTGCTCCTTTTTCTGGGCGTAGATTTCGTCCTGCGCCTGGAGCCGGACCTCCTTTTTCAGGGCTTCCGCTTCCTTGCGCGCCTCCTCCACGATGCGGCGGGAAAGCTCTTTGGCGTCATCGACGCGTTTGTTGACAACGTAGCGGTGGAGGACGAGGCCGAGAACGGTTCCGGCTGTGATGCCGCCGGCGGCGAAAAGCACGTACTCGAACATGTCAAAGCTCCTTGTTATTTCAACAGGCCTCTAGGGGGGGCCTGGTATCCCCTGTGTGTCGCATGACACGGGCGAAGAGCGTGGGACTGAAAGGAAGGAGCCTTGGAGGGACGCGGCTTGAGCCGCTTACAGCAGGAGCGCCCGACCGCTTTAAAGCGGGGGGAACTCGCCAGGGAAAAATCCCCAGGGGGCCGTGTTGCCGTCAGTTTTGAACCTGGCTTGACCAGGTGGGCTTCCTTGGTGCGCCGTCAGGCTTCCCGAACGGGCCGGGCGTGCGCACGGGCGAACTCATGCAGGAATCCCTTTTTGAATGCATTGGCTCAAAAACCTCACTGGCAATCACTAACTCCCCAGGGTATGGCCAGGTTGTCCCGGCCTTAAATGCGTCTCTCCAAGAGCTGATTGATCCTCGCTTCCAGCGTCTCGAGCTTGTCCTCCGACATAATCAGGTCGTCGGCCAGGCTCAAGGCCAGGCAGGTCAGGAGCTTTTCCTTGCTGATGTTGCCCCCTTCCTTGCTCAGGTCCTTGTAACGCTCTTCCAACAGCTCCTTGGCGGCCTGGATGCGGACTTCGTCCGCGTCGGTCCGGAAGGCTATGTTCAGCCCCAGAAGGTCCAAACTGTACCGGGGCATGGTCGCCTCCCCTAATCGATCTCGCTCCTGATTTTGGCCAGAAGCGCCTCGATCCTGGTCCGAATCTCGTCCCGGCCGCTGCCCACCTGCCCCAGCTCGCGGTTCAGGCGGGCGTTTTCCTCTTCCAACTCCTTTATTTTTTCAATCAGTTGGTCGAATTTTACCTCAAGTTGGGCTATGAGTTCCATGCCTGCAATCTAATCGTATCAGGTAGCAAAATCAAGACGTGGTCTTTTTCCTTTTCAGATTGGACTGCCGGGTGCGGGCCACGCCCAGTTCCCCGGGACCCACGTCCTTGGTGATGACGCTGCCCGCGCCGATGAGCGCGCCCTTGCCCACGGTGATCGGAGCCACCAGCGCCGTGTTGGAGCCGATGAACACCCCGTCCTCGATAATGGTCTTGTGCTTGTTCTTGCCGTCGTAGTTGCAGGTGATGGTGCCCGCGCCGATGTTCACGTCGCGGCCGATCTCCGAGTCGCCCACGTAGGTCAGATGGTTGACCTTGGAGCCCTGGCCCACTCGCGACTTCTTGATCTCGCAGAAATTTCCCACCTTGGCCTCCCGCTCCAGCACCGCGCCCGGCCGGAGCCGAGCAAAGGGGCCAACCACGCAGTCCGGCCCCACCTGAGCCTGGTCCAGGTGCGAAAACTCGCGCACCAGGGCGTTCTCGGCCACGGCCGAGTCGTACAGCACGGTGTGGGAGCGGACCTGCGCCCCGGCGGCCACGGAGGTGGTTCCGTAGAGCTCGCAGGGTCCGAACAACTCGGCGCCCGGCGCCAACTCCACCCGGGGGCCGATGACCACGGACTCGGGGTTGTGCAGCACCGCGCCCGCGTCCAGCCACTGGTTGGTGATCAGCTTCCTGAGGATGAACTCGGAATGGGCCAACTCCTTGGGAGTGTTCACGCCCATGAGGTACGGGTCGGCCCCGCAGTTGTAGCCGATGACCATGCGCTGGTACTTCACGGCCTCGGCCACCAGGTCGGTGAGATAGTATTCCCCGGAGGCGTTGTCGTTCTTCAGGTCGTTCAGGAGTACGCCCATAGTCTCGGTCTTGAGGTAGTAGACCCCGGCGTTGACCTCGCCGCTGGGCTGGCCGTGTTGCTCCGGGTCAAAATCCTTGGCCTCGATCACGGCCTGGACGTAGCCGGACTCGTTGCGGATCACCCGGCCGTAGGCTCCGGGATCACGCGGGGAAACGGTCATGATGCCGATGTCCGCGCCCAGTTCCTGCAAGGCCTCCAGAAACCCCTCCAGGGGTGCGTGGCCCATGAGCGGCACGTCGCCGTTGACGATGCACACCGCCTCGGCACCGGAGTCCACCACGGCCTGCCAGGCCACCTGGACCGCGTGGCCCGTGCCCAGTTGCTCGGCCTGGAGCACGAACTTGTCGGCCTTGTCCGGGAAGGCTTGGCGAACCTCGTCCGCGCCGAACCCGACCACGGTGTGGATATCCTCACCGAAAAAGGGCTCAAGGGCCTGGTACACGTAGTGGAGCATGGGCTCGCCCAGAAGGGTGCGCAACACCTTGGGGCTTGTGGAATACAGGCGGGTTCCCTTTCCCGCGGCCAGGACCAGGGCGGCGCGTCTCTCGGACATGGTTCAACCCCTTGAGAAAAAGGAACCGAGCAGACCGGACAAGCCGGCCTGCTCGGGTTGTCATTCTTCAGCAGTCGAGCGCGTAAGCCTAGCAGGTTCCGGCGTGCTTGCCGGAGTCGACGCAGTTCATGCGGGCGATGGCTCTGCGAATCTGAGCCTGGGCCCGGGCGAACTGAACCTGTTCCTGCTGCTTGGCGAGCCTCGCCTCGGCCCGCTCACGGGCCTTGCGCGCACGCTCGATGTCGATTTCCTCAGCCTTTTCCGCCACCTCGGCCAGCACGGTCACCTTCTCTCCATTGACCTCGGCGAATCCGCCGGCAATGAAGACGTAGAAGGTCTTGCCGCTGTCCTTGTAGTACAGGCTGCCCACTCCCAGGGAGGAGAGGAAGGGGATGTGGTTCGGCAGAATGCCGAATTCGCCGAGGGCGCCGGGGGCGCCGACGTAATCCACTTCCTGCGACAGCACTTTGCGGTCGGGCGTGACGATTTCCAAAAGCAGCTTTTTGGCCATGTCGTCCTCTTACGCGTTTTTGGCGTTCTCCACCGCTTCGTCAATGCCGCCGCACATGTAGAAGGCCTGCTCGGGCAGGTCGTCGTACTGGCCGTCCAGGATGGCGCGGAAGGCTTTGATGGTGTCCTCAAGCTTGACGTACTTGCCGGGACGGCCGGTGAAGGCCTCGGCCACGTGGAAGGGCTGGGACAGGAAGCGCTGCATCTTACGGGCGCGGGAAACGGTCAGCTTGTCCTCGTCGGACAGCTCGTCCATGCCCAGGATGGCGATGATGTCCTGGAGCTCCTTGTACTTCTGCAGAACCTGCTGCACCTCGCGGGCGGTGAAGTAGTGCTCTTCGCCCAGGACCAGCGGGTCCAGGATGCGGGAAGTGGAGTCCAGCGGGTCCACCGCGGGGTAGATGCCGAGCTCGGCGATCTGACGGGAGAGGACCAGGGTGCCGTCCAAGTGCGAGAACGTGGTGGCCGGCGCGGGGTCGGTCAAGTCGTCCGCGGGCACGTACACGGCCTGGACCGAGGTGATGGAGCCCTTGGTGGTGGAGGTGATCCGTTCCTGCAGGGCGCCGAGGTCGGTGCCCAGGGTGGGCTGGTAACCCACCGCGGAAGGCATGCGGCCGAGGAGTGCGGACACCTCGGAACCGGCCTGGGTGAAACGGAAGATGTTGTCGATGAAGAGCAGCACGTCCTGGCCTTCCTCGTCGCGGAAGTACTCGGCGCAGGTCAGGGCGGTCAGGGCCACGCGGGCGCGGGCTCCCGGAGGCTCGTTCATCTGGCCGTAGATCAGGCCGGCTTTCTCGAGAACGCCGGCGTCCTTCATTTCGTAGTAGAGGTCGTTGCCCTCACGGGTGCGCTCGCCGACACCGGCGAACACGGAGATGCCGCCGTGCTGCTTGGCGATGTTGTTGATCATCTCCATGAGGATAACGGTCTTGCCCACGCCGGCGCCGCCGAACAGGCCCATCTTGCCGCCCTTGGGGAACGGGATGAGCAGGTCGACTACCTTGATGCCGGTCTCGAGCAGCTCGACCTTGGTGGACTGCTCGGTGAACTCGGGGGCGGGACGGTGGATGGGCATCTTCTTGTCGGAATCGATGGGGCCCAGCTCGTCCACGGGACGGCCGACCACGTTCATGATCCGGCCCAGGGCGCCCTTGCCCACCGGAACCATGATGGCCTCGCCGGTATCCACGACGTCCATGCCGCGGACCAGGCCCTCGGTGGCGTCCATGGCGATGGTGCGGACCACGTTGTTACCCAGGTGCTGGGCCACTTCGCAGACCAGCTCGGGCGCGTCGGTGTTGTTCGGGTTTTTGATGTCCAGTGCGTTAAAAATGTTGGGCAGGTTGCCTTCGGGAAATTCCACGTCGACAACCGCGCCGATAACCTGCACGATTTTCCCAACGTTACTCATGACTAATTACCCCTTTTATCCTTTGAGCGCCTCTGCGCCGCCTACGATGTCCATCAGTTCCGTGGTGATCTGCGTCTGACGAGTCTTGTTGAACAGAAGCGTCAGGGCCTCGGTCATGTCGTCGCAAGCCCGGGTGGCGTTGTCCATGGCCGCCATGCGGGCCGCATGCTCGCTGGCGGAGGTGTCCAACAGGCCACGGTAGACCTGGACCTTGACGAACCGAGGAAGCAGTTCGGCCAACAATCCCTCCACAGAGGGCTCATAGATGTAGTCCTTCTTGACGCCGGCCTCTTCCCCTTCCGCGGCCTCGGCGGGCTGGAGCGGAAGGATGGGCAGGACGACGGGCACCTGTTTGGCCATGGACACGAACTCGCCGTAGACCAGGACGACCTCGTCCAGTTCACAGGCCAGGTAGGCGTCGATGACCATGTTCCCGACCTCGGCCCCGAGGGTGAAGTCGAAGGAACTCATGGCGTCACGGTATCCCTTGAGGATCTCGTAATCGTTTTTCTTGGCCGCGTCGTTGCCTTTCTTGCCGACGCAGTAGAACTTGACCTCCTTGCCCTCGGCTTTCTTCTGCTGGGCAACCTTCAACCCGGCCTTGATCAGGTTGGTGTTGAAGCTGCCGCAGAGGCCGCGGTCGGAGGTGACCAATACGATGCCCGAGGTCTTGATCTCGTCCCTGACCTCCAGGAGAGGATGCAGGGAGGGATCGGCGCCCCCGGCCAGATCGTTCAGCATCTCGTAGAACTTGCTGGCGTACGGGCGGAATCTCTCGATCCGCTCCTGCGCCCGCCGCAGCTTCGCCGAGGCCACCATGTTCATGGCCTTGGTGATCTGCTTCGTCTTCTTGACGCTGGCGATCTTGTTTTGAACGTCTTTAAGCGATGCCATCGGTCAACTCCCCGGTTAAGCGCTGAAGGACTTCTTGAACTCTTCGATGGCGGCGTCGAGCTTACCCTTCAGATCGTCGGCCAGGGCCTGCTTCTCCTTGATCTCGTTCAGGATGTCCGCCTTGGAGTTGCGCATGAACTCCAGGTACTCCTCCTCGAACTTGCGGACCGCGTCCACCGGGACGTCGTCCAGCTTGCCGGTGGCGCCGGCGTACAGCACCGAGACCTGCTCCTGCATGCTCAGGGGGCGGTACTGGGGCTGCTTGAGGAGCTCGACCATGCGGGCGCCGCGGTTGAGCTTGGACTGGGTGGCCTTGTCCAGGTCGGAACCGAACTGGGCGAAGGCGGCCAGTTCGCGGTACTGGGCCAGGTCCAGGCGCAGGGTACCGGCCACCTGCTTCATGGCCTTGACCTGCGCCGCGCCGCCGACTCGGGAGACCGAGAGGCCGACGTTGATGGCCGGACGGACGCCGGCGTTGAACAGGCTGGGCTCCAGGTAGATCTGGCCGTCGGTGATGGAGATGACGTTGGTCGGGATGTACGCCGACACGTCACCGGCCTGGGTCTCGATGACCGGAAGGGCGGTCATGGAACCGGCGCCGTACTTGTCGTCCATCTTGGCCGCGCGCTCCAGCAGACGGGAGTGCAGGTAGAAGACGTCGCCGGGGAAGGCTTCGCGGCCCGGCGGGCGGCGGAGCAGCAGCGACATCTGGCGATAGGCGACAGCCTGCTTGGAAAGGTCGTCGTAGATGATGAGCGCGTGCTTGCCGTTGTTGCGGTAATGCTCGGCCATGGTGCAGCCGGAGTAGGCGGAGATGAACTGGAGCGGCGCGGGCTCGGACGCGGTGGCCGAGATGATGGTCGTGTACTCCATGGCGCCGTACTCTTTGAGCTTGTCGGCGACCAGGGCGACCGAGGCCTTCTTCTGGCCGATGGCCACGTAGAAGCAATGCACGTCGGTGTCTTTCTGGGCCAGGATGGCGTCCAGGCCGATGGCCGTCTTGCCGACCTGGCGGTCGCCGATGATCAGCTCGCGCTGGCCGCGGCCGACCGGGGTCATGGCGTCGACGGACTTGAGGCCCGTGTAGCAGGGCTCGTGAACCGACTTTCTGGGGATGATGCCGGGAGCCTTCATCTCCACCGGGCGGATCTCCGAGCTGTCGACCGGTCCGAGACCGTCGATGGGCTGGCCCAGGGGGTTCAGGACGCGTCCCATGACCTCGTCGCCCACGGGCACGGAGAAGATGTTGCCGGTGCGCTTGACCGGGTCGCCTTCCTTGATGCCCGTGTCCTCGCCCAGCAGGGCGACACCGACGTTGTCTTCTTCCAGGTTGAGGACCATGCCCATGACGCCGCCGGGGAATTCCAGCAGCTCCATGGCCATGGCGTTCTCAACGCCGTGGACGCGGGCGATACCGTCACCGACGTAGAGGACGGTTCCGGTCTCGCTCATCTCTACCCGAGATTCATAATTTTGAATCTGCTCCTCAATGATCTTGCTGATTTCTTCCGCTTTAATCTGCATGGCCCTACTCACCCCTTTTGATCTTGTCTTTCAACATATTCAGCTGCGCCCGCAGGCTTGCGTCCAGAACACGATCCCCGACCTTGAGCACCACGCCGCCCAGAATCTCCGGGTCGGTGGCGAACTCGAGCTCGAGCTTCCGGCCGGTCTGCTTTTCCAGCCGGTCCTTGATATTCTTCTGACGTCCGGCGTCCATGTCCTTGGCGGTGATCAAGGAACCGGCCACGACGCCCTGGGCGTCGTCGAGCATCTTCTTGAAGTCGGAAGACACGGCCCCCACCTCGGGGAGGCGGCCCTTGTCGGCCAGGAGGTCAAAGAAGTTGCCGAGGGTGGAATCCACCCCGACCTTGGCGACGATCTTGTCCAGGACCGCCTTCTTCTCCTCCGGGCTGAACGCCGGGTTCTTGAAAAACCGCACGACCTCCGGCGACTGGCTCAGCACGCCAGCCAACTCGCCCAACTGGGCGCCGAAGACCTCCGTCTTGCCTTGCTTGTCCGCTACCGCGAACAGAGCCTTGGCATAGCGTCTGGAGATGATGTTCCCGATCAATTGAGCACCACCTTTGTTAAGTATTCGTCCACGAGCTTCTCATGGTCTTTTTCGGTGAGCTTGTCCTCGATCATCTTGCGGGCGGCTTCCACGACCAAGTCGGCCATCTGGGCCCGCATGGTGTCCAGGGCGGCCTTGGCCTCGTTGGCGGCCGTACGCTGGGCCTGGGCCTTGAGCGCCTCGGCGTCCGCCTTGGCCTTGTCGATGATGGCCTGCTTCAGGGCCTCGCCCTGCTGCTGAGCCTGCTCGAGGATGGCCTTCTTCTCCTGCTCCAGATTGGCGATGGAGGACTCCACGCCCTTGAGCTTCTTCTCGGCCTCGGCCTGCCTGGACGAGAGGTCGTCCAGGTCCTCTTTGATCTGCTTGCGCCGACCGCCGAAGAACGCGACGATCTTCTTGCCGGCGGCCCACCAGATGATGCCGACGAAGATAATGAAGTTGACCACGCGCAGGATGAAGTTCATCCACGGAACTCCGTGATGCTCCGCGCCGTCCTGGTGCTCGGCTATTTCCTCATGGGCGTACTCGGCGGCTTCATGAGCCACCTTCTCGGTCTCGCTCTCGGCCTGCGTGGACGCATACACCGAGGCTGCGAAAACCGTGGTCACGGCCAACATGAGAAGCAGCGCGATGACTGTCTCAATCCGTTTCGGTTTCAAGATCATCCCTCCTCAACACGCTTTTCGCTTACCCGAGAATCTTCTCGGCGGCCTTGGTGGCATACGCGTCCACTTCGCCCTTGAGCTTGCCCATGGCCGCGCTCATCTCCTGCTGGATCTCGGCCCGGGCGCCCTGCAGCGTACCGGAAGCCTCTTCGCCAGCAGCGGCGAGAATCTTGGTCTCCTCGGACACACCCTCGTCCTTGAACTTGCTGCGCACCTCGACACCCTCCCTGCGGGCGGTGTCCAAGGCGGCCTCGTAGTCCTTGACCTTGACCTCGGCCTGCTCGTTGAACTTCTCGATGCTCCCCATCTGCTCGGCCATCAGGTCCTTACGCTTCTTGATGACCTGGCGGACGGGCTTGAACAGGAGCAGGTTCAGCACCAGAATGGTGATGATGAAGTTTACGAGTTGAATCAAAATTGATTTATCAGGAACTACCATAAGACGCTCCCTCCCGGTGAGGTTGTGAATATTTTATCAAAGTCTTTGGGACTTAACGAATTTCAAGCCTTGTGTCAAAGGCTTTTTGGACAAAAGAGGCCCGGCCGAAGCGGCATATAACCACCCCTGCCGGCCTGGATTTTTTCTAGCCGGCGAGACCCGGTTTGTCGCCCGGGGATTCCAGGGGCGCAGCGTCCACCTGGCCCATGGTCAACTTGCCCTCAAGCACGGCCCCCTCTTCCACCACCAGCACGGGGGTGCGGATGTTGCCGTGCAGCTCGGCGCTCTTGTTCAGGACCACCTTCTTGTTGGCCAGCACCTCGCCGGTGAGCTGGCCGGAAAGCACCAACTGGCCCACGGCGATGGTCCCCTCCACATGGGCCTCGCGGCCGATGACCAGGGTCCCGTCGGACTCCACCTCGCCCGAAAAGTTGCCGTCGATGCGCACCGAGCCCTGGAAGTGCAGCCGTCCGTTATAGTTGGTTCCAGCCCCGAGAAAGGCATTGATCTCGTCTTTGCCCATGTTCTTTTTTTCCTTTGAAGCCTTCGGCCGGGAAGAACCCCTAGCCGTGTTTGAACAGGTACCTGCGCATGGATACGTTGAGCACGAGGCCCACGAGGAAGAAGTTCACCAGAGTGGCGGTACCCCCGTAACTGAGGAACGGCAATGGTATTCCCACCACCGGCATCAGCCCGAGCACCATACCCATGTTGATGAGGATTTGCCAGAAAAAATAGAAGAACACCCCGGCCGCCAGGTAGCTGCCGAAAAGGTCCTTGGATTGCCGGGCCGTGACCACCATCTGATAAAGGAAGACGCAGAGCAGGGACAGGAGGACCACCGAGCCCACGAACCCCCACTCCTCGCCAAAAACCGCGAAGGCGAAGTCCGTGTGCTTCTCGGGCAGGAAGCGAAGCTGGCTCTGGGTTCCGCCCAGGAAGCCCTTGCCCCATATCTGGCCCGAGCCGATGGCGATCTCGCTCTGCAGCTTGTGGTAGCCCGCGCCGCGCGGGTCCATGCTGGGATCCATAAAGGAAAGGATGCGCTGCTTCTGGTAGTCGTGGAGCGCGAACCAGCCCAGGGGGATCAGGCAGGGCACGGCCACCAGCAGGGTCTTGAACACCTTGGGGGTCAGCCCCCTGAACAGGACCATGCCGCCCAGGATCATGAGCACGATGAGCCCGCTGCCCAGGTCCGGCTGGAGGACGATGAGCCCGGTGGGGATGAGCCCCACGCCCACCACGTAGCCCAGGCGCACGAACCCGAGCCGCTGCTTCTCCCGGGCCAGGATGCGCGCGGCCACGATGAGCACGGAGATCTTGGCCAGCTCGCTGGGCTGGAAGTTGAAGAAGCCCAGGTCCAGCCAGCGCTTGGCCCCGGAGATATGCTTGCCCGCGAAGAACACGGCCAGCAGCAGGGCCACGGAGATCCAGAACAGGGGCCAGGCCGCGGACTTGAGGTGGCGGTAGTCCACCACCATGGTCAGGACCATGATGGTGATGCCCAGCAGGCCCCAGATGAGCTGCTTCTGGTAGAAGGCGTACACGCTCATGCCCTCTTCCAGGCGGAACCCGCTGGCCGAGTAGAGGTTCAGGACCCCGAACACGAACAGGAGCACGGTCAGGACGAACAGGGTCCAGTTGACCGAGGCCAGATAGCCGCGCACCAGGCTCATTGGACCTCCCCGGACTCGCCGGTCCCGGTCCCGTCGGCCTGGACCACCTCGAAGCGCTCGGGCGCCTCGGTGTACAGATAGTCGATGATCCCCTTGAGCACGGGTCCGGCCCCGGACGAGCCGTGCAGGCCGTGCTCGACCATGACCGCGATGGCGTAGCTGCGGCCGCCGGCCTCGGCGAACCCGCACATCCAGGCGTGGTCGCGCAGCTTGTAGGGAATCTTGTCGTCCGGCAGGGCCTTGAGCTCGTCGGTCAGCCGGGCCACCTGGGCGGTGCCGGTCTTGGCGCCCACGGTCACCCCCGGGGTCCGGGCCCGCCAGCAGGTGCCGCCCGGGTCGGCCACCGTATGCACCATGGCGCTCTTGATGATGTCCCTGTCCTGCGGGTCCAGGGGGATAAGGCCCTGGACCAGGGGGGCCGCGTCGGACAGGAGCTGGGGCTTGAGCAGTCGTCCGCCGTTGATGAGCGCGGAGATGAAGCGGGCCATCTGCAGGGGCGTGACCAGGGTGTAGCCCTGGCCGATGGCCAGGTTCAGGTCCTCGCCCTTTTGCCACCGCTCGCCGAACGTCTTTTCCTTCCATTCGCGGGTCGGGATGAGCCCTCCCTTTTCATGGGGCAGGTCGATGCCCGTGGGCTTGCCGAAGCCGCAGGCCATGGCGAACTTGCTGATGCGGTCCACGCCCAGGCGCATGCCCAGCCGGTAGAAATACACGTCGCAGGACTCCACCAGGGCCCGCTTGAGGTTCACGGTGCCGTGGCCCCCGGAACGCCAGCAGCGGAAGATGTGCTTGCCCAGGGCCACGTAGCCCGGGCAGTGCACGGTCTCGGCCGGATTGAGCATGTCGTTGGACAGGCCGCACCCGGCCATGACCAGCTTGAACACCGAGCCCGGCGGATAGGCGGCCTGGGTGACCCGGTTCAGGAGCGGGTGCATGGGATCGTCGTTCAGGGCCTTCCACTGGGCCGAGCTGACGCCCATGGAGAACACGTTGGGGTCGAACCCGGGCGCGCTGATCAGGGCCTTGAGCCGTCCGGTATCAGCCTCCATGACCACCACCACCCCGGCCTTGCCCTCCATGAGCTCGGCCGCGCGCTGCTGGAGCCCCAGGTCGATGGACAGGGCCAGATTCTCCCCGGCCTCGGGCAGGCGGATCACGTGGCCCTCCAGGCGGCGGCCCGTGACGTCCACCTGGTAGCTCTTAAGCCCCTTTTCGCCGCGCAGGTCCGGCTCCAGGGTGCGCTCCAGCCCGGCCTTGCCCACCAGATCGCCCAGGGACAGGCCCGGGTCGGCCTCGATCTCCTTCTCGTTGGCCTCGGCCACGTAGCCCAGGATGTGGCTGAACAGGATGCCGTAGGCGTAGTTGCGCCGGGCGCGGACCACGATCTCCAGTCCGGGCCAGCGCAAAGCCCGGGACTCCACCGCGGCCAGCTGCTCGTAGCTCAGGTTGGGCACCAGGATCAGGGCCTCGAAGGGCTTGGCCCGGGACACGTTCTTCTTGTACGCGGCGGACAGCTCGGCCCGGTCCACCCCGGTCCACAGGGAGACCGCGTCCAGGGTGGCCGTGACGTCCCGGCAGTCCTCGCGGATCAGGGCCAGGGCGTAGGCCGGCTCGTTGGTGGCCAGCAGGTCGCCCCGGGCGTCGCTGACCAGGCCCCGGGGCGCGTACAGGGCCTCCTGGCGGGTCTGGTTCTCCCGGGCCTTTTCAGCGAACTCGTGGCCCCGGTGGACCTGCAGGAACCAAAGCCGCACCGAGAACAGGCAGAACACGACCAGGATGAGCACCTGGAGGAGCACCAGCCCGGAACGGGGCGGCGTCTTGTCGCGGGGATCAAGCAGGTCGCTCATGGCTTCTCAACCGTTGCGGGTACCAGGTGTCGGCCAGCCACCAAACGGCCGGGAACAGCAGGGTCTGGAGCAGGGCCCGGCCCATGAGGGGCTCCACGAACAGGTGGATCTCCTCCAGCCCGGCCAAAGCCAGGGTCAGGCCCACCATCCAGCAGCCCAGCACCAACCCGGTCAGGCAGGCGAACAGGAAACTCTTCTGGTCGAACAGCCAGCGCCCCACCTGAAAGAACAGGATCAGGCCGCCGTACCAGGCCGGGCCGAAGCCGAAGGCCAGGCCGCCCAGCCCCTCCTGGAGCACCAGCCAGACCACGACCAGCCAGGCGATGGCCCCGGGCCGCTCCTCCTGCAGGGCCAGCAGCAGGCCGGGCGCCAGAAAGTCCACGCCGGGCACGTACTCCTGGAGCCAAATCCCGGCCAGGGTGTAGCACAGCCACCAGAACGCCCGGTACACGGCTCACTCCTCCGCGGCCGGGGTTCCGTTGCCTTCGGGTCCCACCACGTCCGGGGGTGTGCCGGGCCGGAGCATGCGCAGGAGCAGAACCTCCTCCAGCCGGTCGGGGTCGGCCAGGGGCCGGGCCCGGACCGTGAGGAACAGAGAGATGTCCGAGCGCTCCACCTCGGTGACCACGGCCACGGGCAGCCCCTTGGGAAAGACCCCGCCCATGCCCGAGGTGACCAGAACCTCGCCGGGCTCCAGCAGGGCGTTGAGATTCACGTAGTCCACCACCAGGTCGCTGTCCGGGCCGTCCCCGCGGGCGATGCCCTGGGTGCGGGTCATTGCGCCGATGACCGGGATGCGGGAGTTGGGGTCGTGGGCCAGAAGCACGGTGCAGGTGGTGGAACCGACCCGCATGACCCGGCCGACCACGCCCTCGGGCGTGATGACCGGCGCGTCCGGGGCCACCCCGGAAAAGGAGCCGTGGTCCAGGACGATGGTCCGCAGGGCCGCGGCCGGGCCCAGGCCCTGGCCCACCACCCGGGCGCCCTGGAACCCCCAGCCCGGGGCCGGGGAGAACCCGAGCAGATGCTCCAGGCGCAGGGCGGAGCGGGCCTTTTCCTTGAGCTCCACGTTCTCCAGCACCAGCCGTTCCACTTCGGAGGCCAGGCGCTGGTTCTCCTGCTGCACGTTGACCAGGGACACGTACCGGTCCACCAGGGAGTCCACCTTGTCGCCCACCCACTTGCCGGGCCGGATGACCCAGGTGGCGAATTCCAGACCGAGGCTGGAGGCCAGCGAGTCGAGATGGCCGGTGCGCAGGTTCCAGGTGTACAGGCCCAGGTAGAGGAAGAGCCCGGCCAGGAAAAGAAGGGCGACTCGCTTCAGCTTCACTTGGTGTTACTTAGTCTGTGCAGATTTCCCTATAGAGATCAATATCGTCCAGAGCCCGACCGGAGCCGATGACAACGGCGGTCAGGGGGTCGTCCACCACGGTGATGGGCAACTGGGTCTCGTGCTGGAGCAGGGAGTCGATGCCCCGCAGCAGCGCGCCGCCGCCGGTGAGCACGATGCCCCGGTCCACGATGTCCGCGGCCAGCTCGGGCGGGGTCTGCTCCAGGGCGATGCGCACGCCCTGCACGATGCCGTCCACCTGCTCGGAGATGGCCTCGCGGACCTCCTCGTCGGTGATGAGCCGGTTCTGGGGGATGCCGGTGACCAGGTCGCGGCCCTTGACCTCCATCTCGCGCTGGCCGTCCACGGGGTAGGCCGAGCCGATGGTGGTCTTGATCTCCTCGGCCGTGGATTCGCCGATGAGCATGTTGTACTTGCGTTTCACGTGCTGCATGATGGCCTCGTCCATCTTGTCGCCGCCGATGCGGATGGACTTGGCGTACACGATGCCGGACAGGGAGATGACCGCGATCTCCGTGGTGCCGCCGCCGATGTCCACCACCATGTTGGAGGTGGGCTCGTTGATGGGCAGGTCCGCGCCGATGGCCGCGGCCATGGGCTCCTCGATGAGGTAGACCTCACGGGCACCGGCCGACTGGGCCGATTCCTTGACCGCGCGTTTCTCCACCTGGGTGATGCCCGTGGGCACGCAGATCATGATCCTGGGTCGGACCAGGCGGCGCGAATTGTGAACCTTGTAGATGAAGTGCCGGAGCATGGCCTCGGTGACCTCGAAGTCGGCGATGACGCCGTCCTTCATGGGCCGGATGGCCACGATGTTGCCAGGGGTGCGGCCCAGCATGCGCTTGGCCTCGGCTCCCACGGCCAGCACGGTCTTGCCGCCCCGGGAGTCCTTTTTCACGGCCACCACCGAGGGCTCGGACAGGAGAACGCCCTTGCCCTTGACGTAGACCAGGGTGTTGGCGGTGCCCAGGTCGATGGCCAGGTCCGTGGAAAACGAACCGATGATCTTGTTCAACAGCTTGATCATGAATGTTCCTCTTCGGATCAGAATGCCCGTGACGATGTCGGCTAGGAAAAGGCCGCGGCTTCAGGTAGCGTGGCCGCGGGCGACACGTCCTCTGGTAGCAGACAAACCACCGGCGGGCAACAGGCTCCGCGGCATTTCCCGCTAAAGAGGCCCCAATATGCGACCCTACACAACCTTGTCCGACCATCTGCGGGAACGGTTCGGCGTCCGGGTGCAGAAGGTGCCCCTGGACGCGGGCGCGGGCTGCCCCAATCGCGACGGCACCCTGTCGCGGTCGGGCTGCCTGTTCTGTTCGCCCCGGGGTTCGGGCACGGGCGCGGCCGCCAAGGGGATATCCCTGGCCGACCAGTGGGCCGAACTGGCCCCCAGGATTGTCGCACGATATGGGGCCCGGTCCGGCTCCACGGATAAACGAATTCGGCTCATGGCCTATCTCCAGGCGTTCACCAACACCCACGGCCCGGTGGAGCGGCTGGCCCGCGTGCTGGAGGAGACGGCCGGGCTGGACGGCGCGGCCGGCCTGTCCATCGGCACCCGGCCCGACTGCTGTGAGGACCACAAGCTGAACCTGCTGGCCGGGCTGCGCGACAGGGGATTTGATCCCGTTTTCCTGGAGCTGGGCCTGCAATCAAGCAACGACGACACCCTGCGCCGCATCAACCGGGGCCACGACGCGGCCTGCCTGGCCGACGCGGCAAAGCGGGCCGCGGCCAAGGGGCTGGAGGTGGTGGTCCACGTCATGGCCGGGCTGCCCGGCGAAGGGTTGGACGAGCTGCTGGCCACCATGGACTTTATCAACGACCTGCCCGTGGCCGGAATCAAGCTGCACAACACCTACGTGTGCAAGGGCACGGGCCTGGAGCGGCTCTGGCGAAGCGGGGAGTACGTGCCGCCCACGCTGGAGCAGTACGCGGACTGGGCGGCCCAGGCCCTGGTCCGGCTGCGCAGGGACATCATCGTCCACCGCGTCACCGGCGACCCGGCCCCGGACGAGCTGGCCGCTCCGAACTGGGCCGGTGACAAGCAAAGGGTGCTGGCCGCCCTGGAAGCCTCGGTGGAAACGGCCCTGACTCGCACCGCAAAGACGTGAAACCGCGACCGGTTGGCGCATTGTTCACGAAAATCTTCACACCAGGGCCTTGAATTGGTATGAGTTAGGGATGCGCTCAATAGAATGGATCGTGGCCCCGCCCCTGGCGTTGGGCCTGGAATGGACCGGAGACGCCCTGACGGGCATCACCCTGGACTACGCCCAGGGACACGTGCAGAACCCGTCCCTCACGGACGTGGGCCAGGCCCTGGCCCTGGCGCTCGGGCGCTACGTCCATGGCCTTGATCCCCAATGGCCGGACCTGGACCTGGACTTCGACGCCCTGCCCCCGTTCACGGGCCGGGTCCTGCGCACCCTGCGGGAACAGGTGGGCTTCGGACGCACCGTGAGCTATGGGGAGCTGGCCGCCCTGGCCGGGAACCCCAACGCGGCCCGGGCCGTGGGACGGGCCCTGGCCCGCAACCCCTGGCCCCTGGTGGTCCCCTGCCACCGCGTGCTGGGCTCGGACGGCTCCCTGACCGGGTTCACCAACCCCTCGGGCCTGGAGCTCAAGCAGAACCTCCTGGCCCTGGAAGGGGCCCGGCCCCGCGCCGCCAACTAACCCTTATTTATGTAGCCGCTTCTGCAGCTTGGCCCGCAGGAAGATGGCCAGCAGGTTCATGCCCAGGACCAGGGCGATGAGCACCAGGGCCGTGCCGTACTGCAACGGCCTGGTCTTCTCGATCTCGGTTCCGGCCGTGGCCAGCACGTAGATGTGGTAGGGCAGGGCCATGACGTCGTCCAGGATGCCCTCGGGCATCTGCGGGGTGAAGAACACGGCCGCGGTGAACATGATGGCCGCGGTCTCTCCGGCCGCCCGGGAGATGGACAGGATGGAGCCGGTCAGGATGCCGGGCACGGCCGTGGGCAGGACCACCCTCCAGATGGTCTGCCACTTGGTGGCCCCCAGGCCCAGGGAAGCCTCGCGGTAGGTGTCGGGCACGGACTTGAGCGCCTCCTCGGTGGTGCCGATGATCACCGGCAGAGTCAGGGCGCCCAGGGTCAGGGCTCCGGCCGCGATGGACACGCCCATGCCCAGGGCGGTGACGAACAGGCCCAGGCCGAACAGGCCGAAGACCACCGAGGGCACGCCGGCCAGGTTGTTGATGCCGATGCGGATGACCCGCATGATCTTGCCCGGCCGGGCGTATTCATTCAGGTAGATGGCCGAGGCCACGCCCAAAGGCAGGGCCACCACCATGCTGGACAGGGCCAGCACGAAGGTGCCGAAGATGCAGGGCCAGATGCCGCCCTCGGTCATGGACTGGCGCGGGAACTCGGTCAGGAACTCCCAGGTGATGGCGGGCAGGCCGTTGACCAGCAGGAAGCCCAGGATGATGGCCAGGGCCAGGCCGTTGATCACGGCCGCGCCCTTGAACAGGGAGAAGAACACCCCCTGCCAGATCTTGCGCCGCCTGGTCCGGGCCTCGGAATCCATCCGTTGGCACATCAGGGCGTTGGAGGCGATTTCGTTCATGGCTCCTCTCCGGCCTTACAGGGTCGCCGCACCGACCTGGCGGTACTTCTGGGCGATGTGGTCGGCCACCACGTTGAAGATCAGGGTAAAGATGAAGAGCACGATGCCCGTGGCGAACAGGGCGAAGTAGTGGTCGCTCTGGAACGGGGCCTCGCCCATCTCCGCGGCGATGGACGCGGGCATGGGCCGCACCGGGTCGAAGATGGAGGTGGGCATCATGGCCGCTCCGCCGGCCACCATCAAGACGACCATGGTCTCGCCGATGGCCCGGGACATGCCCAGGATCACGGCCGTGGCGATGCCGGAGATGGAGGCCGGGATGACCACGGTCCAGATGGTCTCGAAGTGCGTGGCGCCCAGGGCCAGGGCCCCCTCCTTGAGCTCGCCGGGCACGGCGAAGATGGCGTCCTCGGACACCGAGGTGATGGTGGGCACGGACATGAAGGCCAGCATGATGGACGCGTTGAACATGTTGAGGCCCGTTGATATGCCGAACGTGTTCTGCAGGAACGGGGCCACGATGACCATGCCGAAGAAGCCGATGACCACCGAGGGCAGCGAGGCCAGCAGCTCGATGATGGGCTTGACCACGTTGCGCACGCCCGGGGTGGCGATCTCGGCCAGGTAGATGGCGGTCATGACCCCCAGGGGGATGGCGATGATGGAGGACAGGGCCGTGACCGAGAAGGAGCCGATGATCAGGGCGAAGATGCCGAACTCGGGGTCCTCCTCCTCGGTGGGATACCAGTACTGCCCGAAGATGAAGTCGGACACGGAAATTTTTTCAAAGATGGGCAGCCCCTCCCTGAACAGGAAGAGCATGATCAGGAACAGGATCAGGATGGAGGTCATGGCCGTGACCATGAAGCAGGCCTGGATGAGCCGGTCCTTGCTGCGGCGGGAGAGCTTCAGGGACTTGAGGGCCAGGGTCAGGAACACGGCGAAGGCCAGGGCTCCGGCCATGCCGTAGTACAGGAAGCCGCGCACCTGGACGCGGGCCTCCACCTGTTTCTTGATGAAGGCCAGACCATCCTGGGCAAGCTCCTTGGCGCGGCCCTGGCGCATCACCTTGGACGCCTCTTCCTCCACGTCGGAGTTGACGTCGTGGTAGACGTCCATCAGGGCTTTGAGGGCCTTGTCGGCCTGCTCGCCGTCCGGATACTCGGC
Source organism: Desulfovibrionaceae bacterium (assembly GCA_963666895.2). Lineage (GTDB taxonomy): Bacteria > Desulfobacterota > Desulfovibrionia > Desulfovibrionales > Desulfovibrionaceae. Next base: position 258,573 of record CAXXNS010000010.1, read on the forward strand.
CTCCACGTCCTGGGTCATGGCGAAGGTGGCGTAACGCTTCACCTCCTCCAGGGCGCCCTTGTAGGAGTCGTCCTCGATGCCGCGGGCCATGAGGGTCTCGACCTGCCCCAGATACAGGGACTCCACCGGACCGGGCTGCGCCTTGCGTATGCCCAGAACGGCGAACAGCACCGCGGCCAGCGCGACGCCGATGAATATGATCTTGCCTTTGTCCACTGTCTTTTTCCTTGCGGGTCTGGGGGCGTAGCCCCCTCCGGAACGCTGCTTGCGCTCCGGAGGGGGAAAGGCTCTGGATCGTCCGCCTAGTTGGTGGGCGCGACGGGAATGAAGCCGGTGTCGGCGGCCAGGGTCTGGCCGGCCGGGCTCATGATGAAGTCGATGATGGTCTTCACGTCACCGGCCGGAGCGCCGACGGTGTAGCAGTTCAGGCCGCGGGAGATGGGGTAGGAGCCGTCCAGGGCGGAATCGACGGAGGCGGACACGCCCTCGACGCTCAGGCCCTTGAGCTCGCTGTTGACGTAGGCCAGGCCGACGTAGCCGATGGCCTGGGGGTTCTTGGCCACGGCCTGGGCCACGGCGCCGTTGGAAGCCAGCAGGGAAGCGCCGGGGTAGACCTTGTTGGAATGGCCCTCGGCGTTCTTGCCCATGACCTTGGACTTCCAGCAATCGTAGGTGCCGGAGGAGGTGTCACGGGAGACGACCACGATCTCGGCGTCGGCGCCGCCCAGGTCCTTCCAGTTGGTGATCTCGCCCATGTAGATGGCGCGGAGCTGGTCAATGGAGATGTCGGCCACGCCGTTGGACGGGTGGACCACCGGGGTGATGCAGTCGTAGGCGACCACGTGCTGGACGGCCTCGCGGCCGTTGTCCGCGGCGGCCTTGACTTCCTTGTCCTTCATGTCGCGGGACATCATGGCGATGTCGCAGGTGCCGTCGATGAGCGCCTTGGCGCCGTTGGACGAACCGCCGCCGGACAGGGAGATGGCGATGTCGGGATGATGGGCCTGGAAATAATCCGTAACCTTCTGCATCAGGGGCAGGACGGTGGTGGAACCCTTGATCTCCACCGAACCGGCGAACGCGGTGCCGGCCATGAGCGCGAACAGGGCGACCAGAGCGAGAAACTTTTTCATGATTTTCCTCCAAAAAGGTTTTTTTACCAAGCTTCAGCCTGAGCGGTACGACTAGCAGAGGGGTGTTACGGAATTGTTACAGTCAGGAAAAAGGTACGTGACACAATACGTTTCCCGAATTTGTCTACTGGGCTCCCCCGGGAAGGCCGCTTGATCATCCAGGCGAAATCAAGCATCCTCCGCGCCAAGGAGAACGGACCGCGTGCATGTCACCCACCTCGTCATCGGCGCCGGGCCCACCGGACTGGGCGCCGCCCTGTGCCTCAAGGAGCAGGGCGTGGACGACTTCCTTCTCCTGGAGCGCAACAACCACGCCGGCGGCCTGGCCGCCAGCTTCCAGGACCGCCAGGGCTTCACCTGGGACTTCGGCGGCCACGTCCTGTTCTCCCACTACCCCACCTTCGACCACCAGGTGGCCGCGGTCATGGGCGACGAGTTCCTGGAACACGAGCGCGTGTCCTTCGTTCGCTCCCACCGCACCTGGGTGCCCTACCCCTTCCAGAACAACATCCGTCACCTGCCGCCCCTGGCGCGCTGGAAGTGCATCCGCGGGCTCATGAACCGGCCCAAGGCCGAGCCCGAGAACTTCCTGCAATGGATCAACGCGGTGTTCGGCCCGGGCATCGGCGACGTGTTCATGCGGCCTTACAACTTCAAGGTCTGGGCCACCCCGGCCGAGCGCATGTCCTACGCCTGGATCGGCGAGCGGGTCAGCGTGGTGGAGCTGTCGCAGGTGCTGGCCAACGTGCTGCACCAGCAAGACGACGTGGCCTGGGGCCCCAACAACACCTTCCGCTTCCCGGCCAGGGGCGGCACGGGCGAGATCTTCCGCCGCATGGCCGACACCCTGGGCGACCGCGTGCGCTACCGGTCCGACGTGGGCCTGGTCCACGGCCGGAAAAAGGAAGTGCGCACCGTGTCCGGGGAGACCATCACCTACGACCACCTGCTGTGCACCGGCCCCCTGGACCTGCTGGTCCAGCGCTGGCTCGTGGACGTGGACGACGCGGTCATGGACGAGATGACCGAGGCGTCGCGCTTCCTGGAGCACAACTCCGTGCATGTCACGGGCATCGGCCTGGACGGCCCGGACAGCCCCCACTGGCCCCGGCCTGACCAGCGCTGCTGGATGTATTTCCCGGAGCCGGACTGCCCCTTCTACCGGGTGACCAACTTCCACCACTACTCGCCCGGGAACACGGCCAAACCCGGTGAGCAGCGGGCCCTCATGTGCGAAACCAGCTCGTCCGACCACAAGCTGGAGGACCTGGACACCCTGGCCGACCGCTGTGGCCAAGGGCTCAGGCGCACCACGCTCATGGCCCCGGACGACCGCGTGGTCACGACCTTCGAGCGCACCAAGGAGTACGGCTACCCCGTGCCCACCCTGGGCCGCGACCAGGCCCTGGCCGTGATCCAGCCCCGGCTGGAGGCCCTGGACATCTACGCCCGGGGCCGGTTCGGCGGCTGGAAATACGAGGTGGGCAACATGGACCACAGCTTCATGCAGGGCTGGGAATGGGCCCTGCGCATGGTCCGGGGGCAGGCCGAGGAAACCTATTCCATCCCAACCAACTAAATGAAGGCATCCATGATCCAGACCAAGACCTTTGAAAACCGGCGCGAAGCCCTGCGCGCGGCCGTGCGCGAGCGCGGCCTGTGGGGCCTGCTGGTGACCCAGGCCGCCAACCGCTTCTATCTGTCCGGGTTCGAGCTCCACGACACCCAGTGCAACGAGACCGCGGGCTGGCTCCTGGTCTGCGCGGACGGCCGCGACACCCTGATCACGGACCCGCGCTACCAGGTGGCGGCCGAGACCTGCCTGGGACCGGACAAGGTGTTCATCTACACGGGCCAGCGCTTCGCAGCGGTGCGCTCCTTTCTCAAGGGCCTGGAAAAGCCCGGAGGACTGGGCTTCGAGTCCAAGGGGCTGAGCGTGTACGAGCACGCCCAGCTGGCCCAGGACCTGGGCCTGGCCGAGGCCGACGGCCTGGTGGAGAAGCTACGGCGGTGCAAGGATTCGGACGAGGTGGCGGCCATCCGGGCTTCCAACCAGCTCAACCACCGTTTGTTCCGCAATTTGCCCCGGTTCCTGGAGCCGGGCCGCACCGAAGAGGAAGTGGCCTGGGACATCGAGCGCTTCTTCCGGGAGAACGGGGCCCAGTCCATGGCCTTCCCGAGCATCGTCGCGGTCGGGAAGAACGCGGCCCTGCCCCACGCCATCCCGGGCGATACCGTAATCCGGCACGACGAGCTGGTGCTGGTGGACACGGGCTGCCGGGTCCAGAACTACTGCTCGGACCAGACCCGCACCTTCTGGGTGGGCAACGAGCCCAGCCCCCGGTTCGCCAGGATGCTGGAGCAAGTCAAGGAGGCCCAGCTGGCGGCCATCAAGACCCTGCGCCCGGGCCTGCCCCTGGCCGACGCCTACCTCGCCGCGCGTGCCGTGTTCGAAGCCCACAAGGTGGCAGAATACTTCACCCACTCCCTGGGCCACGGCGTGGGCCTGGAGACCCACGAGGCCCCGACCCTGTCCTCCCTGTCCTCGGGCAGCCTGGAGCCGGGCATGGTGGTCACGGTGGAGCCCGGGCTCTACTACCCCGAATGGGGCGGCGCCCGGTGGGAGCACATGGCGCTCATCACCGAGGACGGGGCCGAGGTCCTGTAGAGGTATCGCAGTGGCCCGCTCCAAAAAGCGACCCAAGCCCCTGGCCCCGCCGCCGACCTGGTCGGCCCGGCGATACATCCGCCTGAACCCGGCCGATATCGCCCTGTTTAGGTTCCTGCTGGAGGCCCGCGACAACCTGGCCCTGTTCACCGTGGTGGACCGGGTGCGCGGGGTGCTCCTGCTCCGCTATTCCCCGCAGCAGGAGGGCGAGGTGGACGACTTCCTGGCCCAGACCGGGCAGGAACTGGCCATCCAGCCCGTGTTGTAAACAACAAAGCCCCCGGCCAAGGCCGGGGGCTTTTCTTTTGGTTTACGGAACGCTCTAGTGCATGCCTAACGCCATACCCACGGGCAGCACCACGTCCGAGTGCTCGATGATGCCCAGGGCATGCACCATCCAGGTGTACACCTGGGGCATGTACCAGGTGGCCACGAGCCCGGTGATGGACATGGTGATGGTGTACGGCAGGGCCAGCATAACCATGCGTCCGTAGGACAGCCGGATCACCGGGGCCAGGGCGCTGGTCAGCAGGAACAGGAAGGCCGCCTGGCCGTTGGGCGTGGCCACGGACGGAATGTTGGTTCCCGTGTTGATGGCCACGGCCAGCTGGTTCAGGTGATGGGCCTCCATGCCCAGGTTCATGGTCCTGAGCCAGGCGCCGATATCCTGCCCGCCGGTCAGTTCCATCACGTGGGCCAGGTCGTCGAACTGGGTCGGATGCACCGAGGCCATTGCCGAGGCCAGGTGCTGGCCCAGGTCGGCCGGGACGCCGGCCACGGCGTTCACCGCGGAGACCAGGGTGTCCGGGGTGGCGTGGGCGATGGCCGCGCTCACCGAGGCATACAGGTCGCCGGGGATGGAGTTCAGGACGTTCAGCAACGCCTGGAGCTGGTCCGCGGTCAGCCGGGCAGCGGCCAGGGTGTCGTTGATGTAGACCGTGGCCACGAACACGTTGTCCGAGATGGCGGACAGGACGCCGTTGGCCGCGTAGTAGGCGACGAGCTGCATCTTGCCCGACAGGGACAGCACCGAGTGGATGACCGGGGCGAACAGGTGCTGGTCGTGGATCACGGCCACGATGGTGAAGAAGACCACCAGCAGGGCGGTGAAAGGCAGGGCCTCGCGGAAGGCGTGGCCGATGGCGTGCTCGTCCGTGGTGCCGCACAGGCTGGTCAGGAGCACGATGACGGACAGGCCGATGACGCCCACCTCGGCCAGGTGCATGGCTAGGGCCAGGATCAGCCAGACCGCGGCAAAGGCCTGGATGATGAGCTGGGCGCGGCCCTTGGCGCCGCGGGCCTCGTCACGCCGGGTGGCCTCTTCAAGAAGGACCGAGCGCACGTTGCCGGGCAGCCTGGCGCCGTAGCCGAAGAGCTTGAACTGCTCCACGGCCGCGCAGGTCAAGAGGCCCACGACCAGCACCGGGATGGACACCGGGGTGATCATCCAGAAGAACTCCATGAAGTGCCAGCCCATCTTCTCGCCGATGAGCAGGTTCTGGGGCTCGCCCACCAGGGTGCACACGCCGCCCAGGGCCGTGCCCACCGCGCCGTGCATCATGAGGTTGCGCAGGTAGGCGCGGAAGGTCAGCAGGTCCTCCCGCTCCATCTCCTTGACCGTCTCGTCGTCGCCCAGGTCGTGGTCGCCCCCGGCCCCCTTGCCCGAGGCGTAGCGGTGGTAGACGTTGTAGAACCCGTAGGCCACCGCGATGATGACCGCGGTCACGGTCAGGGCGTCCAGGAAAGCGGACAGAAAGGCGCCCGCGAAACAGAACAGCAGGGAGATGATGATCTTGGAGCGGATCTTGGTCAGGATCTTGGTGAAGGTGAACTGGAGCAGGTCCTTCATGAAATAGATGCCCGCCACCATGAAGATCAGCAGCAGGATGACCGCGAAGTTGTCCTTGGCCTCGTGGTAGACCATGGCCGGGCTGGTCATGCCCAGGAACACGGCCTCCAGGGCAAGCAGGCCGCCCGCGGGCAGGGGGTAGCACTTGAGCGCCATGGCCAGGGTGAAGATGAACTCCACGATGAGGATCCAGCCAGTGACCACGCCACCGAAGGTGGTCAGCAGGACGGGATTGGCGATGAGAAAGCCGAGGATGGTCAGCTTGTACCAATCCGGAGAATTGCCGAGGAAATTTCTGTACAGGGCTTGGGAAACGGTCTTGGGCACGATATCACTCCTTGGATTCGGGGTCCGGGCACAAGGCCCCGACGTCCTTAAGGCCACGGGTGTCCACATAACACACCGAACGATAAATACCCGAGTCAGATCAGGGGGGCAAGAGGCTTACACACCTTAATTTCTATCTTTCATCGAGTAGCAAGCGGCCCGCCGCGTGGCGCGGCGGGCCGCTGATGGTCGGTTTTCTCCGACGAGAATCTAATGGCCCAGATTGACCACGCCCGAACAGGAGATGGTGATCATGAAGGCCACCCAGAGGGACAGCAGGGTCCAGAGCATCTGGCGCGGCTTGCCGAACAGGAAGCAGAAGGCGGAGCCCAGCAGGGCGGGCAGGGCCACCGAACCGCCGACCACCAGGCCGAACTGGGTCAGGCCGTCACCCTTGGTGATGTTGTCGATCCAGAAGTGGCCGCCGTGGATCTCGTTTCCGCCCAGGGCCCAGACGCCCGGCGCGGCGACGCCTTCCCAGATGGCGCCGAAGAGGTAGTGCGGATTGAGCACGTTGTTGTCCACAAAAGCCATGGCCAGCCAGGGGCCCAGGCAGCAAAGCAGGGCCGAGACCACGCAGAGCCAGTAGACGATTTCACCGTATACGATCTGGGCGACAGGCATTTGGGGTCGATTATCCATGACTGTCTCCTTTTAGGCCTTGGCCTTTTTTTGCTTGTAGCCGGGCAGCACCCCGACCAGGATGAGAACGACCGTCAGGGTGATGACGCCCATGATGGCGAAGGTCAGCCAGTTGGGCGGCGGGGCGATGACGCCCAGCTTGTTCAGCCCCTTGGTGACCAAGCCGTAGCTGGTGAAGAACATGACGCCGATCAACAGGAAGCGGATGAAACCGGCCTTGATCTTCAACAACACGTAGGCTCCGACCAGCCCGCCCAGAACCTGGCCCACGAGCCAGGGCGCGGCGAACAGGGGGATGATGGAGCCGGTCAGCAGGTAGGGCCACAGGGCGATGCAGTCGCCCATGCCCAGGAGCACGCCGGAACATGCCGCGGCCACCTTGAGCGGCACGGCCATGATCATGTTCAGGGCCGGCACGATGGCCCAGCCCGCGCCCAGCCCGAAGAAGCCGGACAGGAAGCCGACCACGACCACGGCGATCATGAGCAGCCAGGCCCGAGTGACCTGGTAGTCGATGACCTCGTTGCGGGAGTACTCGTAGTAGGGCTGGGTCAGGTTCAGCTTGCGGGTGAACGCGTCCACCTTCTTGACCACGGGCCATTCGATCTTCTGGCCGCCGATGATGAAGTACAGGGCCAGGCAAAGAATGATGCCGCCCAGGGCCAGTCGAACGATGCCCTCGCCGGCCTGGCCCAGGTGCTTGGCCACCAGGATGGCCATGATGGCCCCGGTGAAGGCGCCGATGCCGTAGCAGGCCGCGGCCAGGATGCAGATTTTGAGGTTGGCCAGACCGCGCTTCATGAACGGACCCGTGGATATGAGGCCCGAGAACATGGCCACGATGAGGCCGGTGGCGCGCACGATGAGGCTGTTGACGTTGGTGAAGGCCAGCAGGATCGGCGTGAAGAGCACGCCGCCTCCGATGCCGCCCATGACGGCCAGCAGCGCGATGGCGAAGCTCAAGAGGAACGAGCCGAACAGCACCCAGAAGATCTGGGAGCCGCCCATGCCGCCGATGCGCACGTCCACGAAGACTTCCTCGCCCTCCGGGGTGTTGGCCTTGGCCGCGTCGATGGCCGCCTGGCCGCCCACCACGTCCACGTCGCCGCGGAGTTCCACCAGGTCCACTTTCATGGGCGCGGTGACTTTCTCGCTCGGGGCTTCCAGGCCCATGGTGATGGTCGCGATGCCTATGTAGGACACCACAAGCACCCCGAGCATGACAAGGATTTCAATAAAGGGGGACTTGAATAACTTGCTCATTTTCCTGCACTCCCTCCTTGGGAAATTTTGCACAAACTAATATCCCACCCATCGCTTTGGTGTCAAACGAATTAGTAATTTCGTTCCGGTTCCATCTCACTGACAAACCACGACATTTCTAATTGGGTGGAAAAATCTTTTACAGAAAGGCACGGGTGACGGGAGTTTGTTTTCGGAGGCCTACAAACTGTTAAAAAAATATGATGCAGTATGCATCGACCCCTCGGCGCGGAATCGACACAAAGTTGTTGCAAATCCGACATGCGGGTTCGGTCGGCCGGAGGTAGGTTGCCCTCACGAACTCCATTCACTTCCCACCTTCCTCTCCTCTCCCCAGCTCCCGGTGCGGCGGCCTGCTCCCCACATGGCCGCCGCACCCGTCTTTTTAAGGACTGAACCGTCCCGTGCGGCCGGGGCGATGGCGATGCGTGGACACGCGCCCCTGACCATTGATCGGGGTCGGATGGCGGGAAAGGCAAGGATGAACCGAACCGCGTCAAGCGGGAAGCGTTGGGGAATGAAGGCCTGCCCGGTCAATGTCCCGGGCGCGTGAAAGCGCGTAGCCCAGCGCCTTGGCCGCGCCCTTCCATACTATTGAAGGACGGGACTCAGAATTCCCGGATCATCTTATCCAGGGCCGTTTCCAGCGCCTGCCTCTCCTTGGGCTCAAGCCCGGCCGTGATGTCGGCGGTCAGGCGCAGGTGCAGGTCATGGTGCTCGTGAAACAGGTCCATGCCCTGGTCCGTAAGCTCCACCAGCACGGAGCGGCGGTCCGTGTCGTGCGGCCTGCGCCGGACCAATCCATTGGCCACCAGCTTGTCCACCAGCACGGTCAGGGTGCCGGTGGTCACGCCCATGCGCTCGGCCAGCTCCTTCATGCGCATGGCCTGATGCACGCCCAGGATCTCCAGGATGTGCATCTGGGACAGGCTCAAGCCCTTATCCCGGACCACGCAATGCTCCCAGGAGGAGAGCTTTTCGTAAAACTCCACAATGAGATGGGTCAGGTTCCGGTGCTCCCGCATGGTTCCAGGCTCCTTTCCGCCTTTTTGTCAGATTTCCAGGCCGTGCACCAGGGAGTAGACCCCGAAGCCCACGGTCAGGAGACCGGCCAGGCGCATGACCAGGGGCTCCACCCAGGGCTTTCGCAGCTTCCGCATGAGCCCGGTGATCTTGTAGATGGCGAAAATGACCGCGGCCAGGGCCAGGCCCGTGCCCACGGCGTAGACCCCGAACACGGCCACGGACTTGGCCGCGTCCGCGGACCTGAGGGCGTAGGAATACAGGATGGCCACGGTGGGGCAGGGCACGACCATGTTCACGAAGCCCAGGGTGCCCAGGCCCCAGGCCGTGACCGTGCGCGCGCTCAACGCCCCGCACTGGCGGCCGTGGTCATGGCCGTGGTCATGAGGGTCATGGCCGTGCAGCAGGTGGGGCCGCCACAGGAGCAGCCCGCCCAATACGATGAGGATACCGGCCGTGGCCAAATCGGCCACCACCCGGGTGGAATCGGGCAGGCCCGAGGACAAGAGGCCCAGGATCAGGCCCACGGCCAGGCAGCCCAGGCTGGTGCCCAGGATAAAGGAGGCGGTCAGGACGGCCACCCGGGCCGGGTTGCGGTCCCCGACCACAAAGGGGGCCAGCACCACCCAGGAGTGTCCGCAGGGATTGACCCCGTGGATCAGGCCCAGGACCAGGGCGGATTGCAGGGCAACAAAAAACATGGCGTCCAACGGCATGGGAAACTCCGATAGCTTGATCTTCAAGATTTCATAATTTTGTATTTCTTGAATGTCAAGCTAAATGCCGGGCGGCCCGAAATCGGGCGCCCTTGCCAAAGCTCGCGCTTTGTGGTTTCCGATGGGTCATGCGAAGCTTCTTGTTTCTGCCGACCCTGAAGCGGCCCTCGGGCGGCGCGGCCGTGCTGGCCCGGATGGCGGCCATGCTGGTGGAGTCGGGCCGGGAGGTGGTGGTGGTCACGCCGGACCGGCCCAAGCCCGGCGCCACCCTGCCCGACCTGGACGACCAGAGCGCCGCCCCGCCCACAATCCCCCTGGACAAGGCCGCCCCGGAAAAGGGCGACATCTGGCTGGTGCCCGAGGGCTGGGTCAATGCCCTGGCCCCGGGGCTCAATGCCCAGGCCCACTGTCTGGTCTACGTGCAAAACCACGCCTTCATGTTTTCCGCCCTGCCCAAGGACGTGTTCTGGAACCAGCTGGAAGTGACCTTCCTGGCCGTGTCCGATCCGGTGGCCCGGTACGTGGAGCTGTTCACGGGCAAGTATCCGCCCGTGCTCCGGCCGGGCATCGACCTGGAGCGGTTCCACGCCCCGGAGTCCAAGCCGTCGGGCCTGCGCATCGGGTACATGCCGCGCAAGAACAAGGCCCAGGCCGAGCAGGTTCTGGCCCTGTTCGCGCATCGCAACCCGGGCCTGGGGGCCAAGATCGCGCCCCTGGACGGCCTGGCCCCGGACCAGGTGGCCGACTCCTTGCGCGCCTGCCATCTGTTCCTGTGCTCCGGGTTCCCCGAGGGGCTCGGCCTGCCGCCCCTGGAGGCCATGGCCTGCGGCTGCCTGTGCGCCGGGTTCACGGGCTTCGGCGGCCTGGACTACATGCGCCAGGCCACGGACGCGGACGTGGACATGGGCATGGTCCCGGGCATGGACAGTTCCCGGTTCAAGCCCTGGCTGCCCCTGCGGGACGTGCCGTGGGGCGGCAACGGGCTGTGGTGCGCGGACGCGGACATCGCGGACGCGGCCCTGTGCCTGGACGAGGCGGCCCACTGGCTGACGAGCAACGACCCGCGCGCCCTGGCCGCCCTGGCCGAGGGCAAAAAGACCGCGGCCGCCTATTCCCTGGACGCCATGCGCCGAAACCTGCTCGATCTCTGGGAGCGGCTGGGCGCATGAACCTCAAGGACTCATTGGGCCGGGCCACGGGCAAGCTCAAGGACAAGGCCCTGTCCGCGGCGTTCAGCGCCTTTCTCAAGGACAAGGTCGCGCCCTATGGGGAGTTGGTGGACCTGAGCCTGGACTCCAAGGCCAAGTCCGTGGAGGCGTTGGTTCTGCTCAAGGGCGAGGCCGAGGCCGTGCGCCTGGTCCTGGAGAAGTACGATTTCGTGGAGAAGGACGGCCGCCAATGGCTCATCCTGGGGCCAATGTTCTGCTCCCGGCCCTGGCTGGAGACGCTGATCAACGACCTCCTGGACCAGACCCTGGACCAGCGCAGGCTCGACATCACGGACCACAAACTGGCCCGCATCCTGGCGGGAATTTTGTAGCCATGTCCAAAAAGAAAAAACCCCGCCCCACTCCGGACACCTTGGAACTGCCGCTCGTCGGCATCGACTCCCACGCCCACCTGGACATCGACCCCCTGGTGCAGGACCTGGAATCCTATCTGGACCAGGCCCGGGCCGCGGGCGTGGCCCGCATGGGCAACGTGTTCCTGGGGCCGGACGCCTACCGCAGCAACAAGGGGCTGTTCGCGGACCACCCGGGCGTGTTCTTCATCCTGGGCCAGCACCCCAACGACGCGCTCAAGGGCGGCGACCCGGCCGGGCTCATCGAGGACATGCGCGCCTGCTTCCAGGCCGACCCGCGCATCAAGGCCCTGGGCGAGATCGGCCTGGACCACTACTGGGACGACGCGCCCCACCACGTGCAGGAGGACCTGTTCCGCGCCCAGCTCGGCCTGGCCCGCGACCTGGACCTGCCCGTAGTCATCCACTGCCGCGACGCCTGGGACGCCACCCTGCTCATCCTGGACCAGGAGGGGTTCGAGGGCCGCGCCCTGATCTGGCACTGCTTCGGCGGCGGCACGGACATGGCCCGACGCATCCTGGACCGGGGCTGGCACATCTCCATTCCCGGACCCGTGACCTACCGCAAGAACGAGCCCCTGGTGGAGGCCGCGGCCTCCATCCCCCTGGACCGGCTCTGCCTGGAGACCGACTGCCCCTTCCTGGCCCCGGAGCCCTGGCGGGGCAAGACCAACCACCCGGCCCTCATGGGCTTCACGGCCGTTCGCATCGCCCAGGCCAAGGACCTGACCCCGGCCGAACTCTGGCAGGCCTGCGCGGACACGGCGGAGCGGTTTTTCAAGCTGAAATAAATTTCATCCCCCACCTAAAGATATGTTCATGGGCCGCCGATAAGACGTTCGATGAATATTGATGGCTCTTCTATCCTCTTCCGGTCCTCGACCGACACGCAGACCCGGGTCCAGCAGGACCGGTCCTTTAATCTGCGCACCGGGGACTCCCGCGACGACGCGCTTTCGGCCTTTGCCGCCGAGATGGCCGCGCGCTTGTCCACGGTGCCGGGCGACAGCCAGGAAGGGGAACAGGGAGAGTCCAAGAACCCCACGGTTCTGGTCAACTCCCTGACCAGCACCCTGTCCTGGATCGACGAGCGCTTCGGGCGGGCCGCCATGACGGCCGCGGCGGGCATGATCATGGGCGCCTCCCAGGGCGACTCCACCGAGGACGGCCTGTCCGACGGCCTGGTCCGCACCCTGCAGATGATCGAGAACAACTGGGGCACGGCCGCGGGCGACCAGGCCATCTCCAAGTTCAACGGCTCGCTCAACGAGAACCTGAACGAATTCTTCGACAACGGCTCGGCCGAGAAGTTCCTGGCCGTGTCGTCGGACGGCGTGGTCTTCGACGGCCAGCTCCTGGTTTCGGCCAAGCGCGATCTGTCCCGCCAGCTGACCGAAGTCACCGAGGTTGATTCGACCCCGTCCGGTGACGAGACCCAGTCGGCCACCGAGGCCATGATCGAGGCCCTGGAGGAGTATGGCGCCCCCCAGACCCTGGAAGAGGACCTGGACCGACGCACCCAGCAGGCCCAGGCCGCCTACGGCTGGTCCTCGCCCGTTACTTCGCAGGTGCTCGACCTCGCGGTCTAGCGGACCGTCTCAATTCCCACGATTGCTGCGTTGCATCAAAAAAATCAACCCCTCGCGTACCGAATGTACGCGTCGGGATTGATCTTTTCTCGCGCCTTGCACTCGCGGTTTTGAAACGGTCCGCAATAAAAACAAATTGGAATTGGGACGATCCGTTATGCCCTGAGGAGACTGGGCCGAGTTGATCCGGTAAATCCTAACGCTCGGTAGATCGCGTCCATGTCCAGGTGCTCGCGCACCACGCTGGCCAGGTGGTCCAGGGCGGGCTCCAGGCCGAACACGGTCTGCACCTTGCCCAGGGGCGGCAGCTCCTTGCGCTCGCGCAGCCGGTCCAGGAACCAGCGCCGGAAGCGGTCGTCGTCGAAAATGCCGTGGATGTACGTGCCCCAGATTCTCCCTTCCGGATCCGCATAGCCCAGGGGGCCGTGCGGCCCGCGCAGGACCATGACCGCGGACCCGTCCAGGGGGATGGTCCGGCCGTGGTGGATCTCGTAGCCGTGCACCGTGAGCCCGCTGGGCAGGTGCTCGGCCGAGACCCGGGTCAGGGTCTTGTCCAGGGCCATGGTGGTGCGCACGGCCAGCAGGCCGAAGCCGTCCACCCGGGCCTGGTCCGACTCCAGGCCGTGCGGGTCGTCGATCTGGCGGCCCAGCATCTGGAACCCGCCGCAGATGCCCACCACCGTGCTCTCCCGGGGCAGCCCCCGCAGGGCCGCGGCCATGCCCGCACCCTTGAGCGCCCGCATGTCCCGCACCGTGGCCTTGGACCCGGGCAGGATCACGCAGTCCGGCTTGCCCAGGTCGAAGGGCGAATCCACCAGCCTGAGCCGCACGTCCGGCTCCTGGGCCAGGGGGTCCAGGTCGTTGAAGTTGGACACGTGGCCCAGGTCCAGGCAGGCGATGTCCACCACGTCGCTGCGCTCGGGCTCCATGGCCACCAGGTCGTCCAGGTCGCGGATATATTCCCCGGCCTTGAAGGACACCGAGTCCTCCTCGGGCAGGCCCAGGTGGTGGATGTAGGGCACCACGCCGAGCACGGGCTTGCCCGTACGGCCGTAGATGGCGGACAGGCCGTCGTCCAGCAGCCGGGGGTCGCCCCGGAAGCGGTTGAGCACGTAGCCCAGCACCCGGTCGCGCTCGGCCTGCTCCAGCAGCTCCATGGTCCCGGCCAGGGCCGCGAACACGCCGCCCCGGTCGATGTCGCCCACCAGGAGCACCTCGGCGTCCGCATACTCGGCCATGGCCATGTTCACGATGTCGTGGTGCTTGAGGTTGATCTCGGCCGGGGAGCCCGCGCCCTCCAGGACCATGACGTCGGCCTCGGCGGACAGCTCGTCGTAGGCTCGCTGCACGGCCTCGAAGGCCCGGGGCTTGAAGGACACGTACTCGGCCACGTCCATGTTGCCCACGGCCCTGCCCATGACCACCACCTGGGAGCCGGTGTCGCTGCCGGGCTTCAAGAGCACCGGGTTCATGCGCACGTCCGGGTCCAGGCGGCAGGCCAGGGCCTGGGTGACCTGGGCGCGGCCCATCTCCCCGCCGTCCCGGGTGACGAACGAGTTGTTGGACATGTTCTGGGCCTTGAACGGCACGGGCTTGAGCCCGTCCTGCAGAAAGATGCGGCAGAGCGCGGCGGCCAGCACGGACTTGCCCGCGTTGGAGCTGGTGCCCTGGAGCATGATGGCCGGTTTGCGCCGGGGCCTGGCCGGGGTCCTCCTGGCCGTGGGAGCCACGCCGAATGCCCGCTCCATGGCCGCGAGCAGCCGGGCGTTCTCCTCGGCCGAGCGCACGGCCACCCGGAAGTAGCGCTCGTCCAGGCCCGTGAAGTTGGCGCAGGAGCGGATGGCGATGCGCTCGCCCAGGAGCCTCTCGACCAACGGTTCGGCCGAGCCGCCGAGGCGTTCGATGCGGCAGAGCAGGAAGTTGGCCTCCGAGGGAAAGACCTTGAGCCCGGGCAAAAAGCCCAGTCCCACGGCCAGTTCCTCGCGCAGCCGCCGCACCTCGGACCGGGTCCGGGCCGCATAGGGAAGGTCGCGCAAACAGCGCTCGCCCACCCGCTGGGCCACACCGTTGACGCTCCAGGCGGGCAGCCCCTTGCCCACGCGCATGATCTGCTCCTGGGCCGCGAACAACAGGCCCAGCCGCAGCCCGGGCACGGACCAGAACTTGGTCATGGACAGGACCACGAACACATTGTCCGGCCGATTGCGCACGAACCGCTCCAGCCCAGGCGCGAAGTCCGCGAAGGACTCGTCGATCACGAACCGGCAGTCCGGCCGGGACAGGGCCAGATCAGACACCTCTGACACCGGAATCCCGACACCTGTCGGATTGTTCGGATGGCCCAGGAACACGACTGCCGGGCGGTCCAGGGCCTGGAAAAGCTGACGGGTGTCAAGACGGAATCCGTTGGCCTCGTCCAAAGGCACCCGGGCCACTTCCAGCCCGGCCAAGGAAGCCACGCGCTCGTAGTCCACGTAGGCCGGGACCGGGATCACGGCCCGCTCCACCCCGGGCAGCCGGGCCACCTCCAGGAGCAGCTCGCTGGCCCCGTTGCCCGCCAGTACCTGGCCGGGCCAGACCTTGTAGTGCTCGCACGCCGCCAAAACCAGATTCTGATTCGACGGGTCCGGGTAGGACGCCACCTCGGGCACGGACCGGCCCATTTCCGCGCCCAGCCAGGAAGGCGGACCCAGGGGGTTCAAATTGACGGAAAAGTCCAGGATGTCTTCGGGAGCGCAACCGGCCCGCTCGGCCAGACGGCGCAGGTCACCGCCGTGGCGGTACCGCCCCTCGCCGGGCACGTCGGGCAGATTGTGCTGCGTCATGAATTCTCGCATACCGCGCGGACCCAGTTGGCGCAGGTCCGGTCCTGCCACCACACGAATCCCAGGTCCGCGTCCACGTACCAGGCCGCGGTAAAGGCCTTGGCGTCCGCGCTCCAGAGCCGGGCCCGGTCCCGGGCCAGGAGCGGCTCCAAACAGAAGTCCCCGGGCGCGCGCGGCCCGCTGAGCAGGGTGCCCAGTTCGTCCACCGTGGGCAGACGCCAGCCCGTGCGGCCACCAAACCGGTCCCCGTTGAGCCGTTCCAGGTAGCCGTCGGCCTCGTCCCGGGTCAGAGGGTACTCGGACCCGGTCCGCTGCCAGGCCAAGCTCCGGCCGCGATCCAGAACGATTTCGCCGGATTCCGCGGCCAGGTCCGCGCCAGCATACACGCGGGGCCGCCACAAGTCATCCAGGCCGAACCGCTCCCGGGCCTGCCGGAGGCCCACCCGCTCGGGCGCGGAACGCACGGGTTTTGAACTTTTCCCGCCGGCGGCCTGTTCCGGTTGCAAAGCGCAGACCGCCTCCTTGTGCGCGTCCCAGTGCGCGCGCACCTCGTCCAGCCCGGCCAGCATGTCCCGGGCGGTCTGGAACCGCTTGTCCGGGTCCGGGGCCAAGGCGCGGTCCAGAAAGGCGTCGAAGTAGGCGTCCAGTTCCAGATTCAGGCCCGAGGCCCAGCGTTGCTGGCCCGCGCCGGTCACGGGCAGCCAGCCGGTGAGCATGCGGAACAGGGTCACGCCCGCGGCGTAGAGGTCGCTGCGCGCGTCTCCGCCCTCCGGGTCGGCCTCCTGTTCCGGGGCCGAGTAATAGGGCGAGCCCAGCACCAGCCCCTTGGGCCGCTGCTTGATCTCCCCGGGTTGGGCGGCGGGCTCGTCCCCGCGCAGCCGGGACAGGCCGAAGTCGATGAGCCGCAGCTGGTGCTGGTCCGTGAGCATGAGGTTGAAGGGCTTGACGTCCCGGTGGGACAGGCCGTCATAGTGCAGCCGGGCCAGGGCCGAGAGCAGCTGGCCGCACAGGTCCAGGGCCTGGTCCGTGGACAACCGGCGGCACTGGCGGTCCGCGTCAAAGTCCTCGCCCAGGAGCACGCCCAGATTGTTGCAAAAATACTCCATGACGAAGAATGGCGAGCCCTCGGCACAGCAGTCCCCGGGACCGGCCTCACCCACGTCCAGGACCTGGGCCACCAGGGGGTGGCGAACGCGGGCCATGGCCCGGGTTTCGTCCTGGAACGCGGCCCGCAGGGCGTCCAGGCCCATGAGCTCGGCCACCATGTCCCCGGGCTGCATGGCCTTGAGCGCCACCACCCGGCCGGTCACGGGCTGCACGGCCTTGTAGACCACGGCCATCCCGCCCCGGCCCAACCGCCCGCGTATTTCATATTTGCCGATGGTTCGCATGTGTATGAATCTTTACACGATGCGAAAAAAAATCAAACCTGTTCCCGGCCCGGCGGGCAGACAGAAAACGTACATACAATTTTATATTGACAAAGGACCGGCCAATGCGCATAGAATGGGACGAAGCCAAGAACCAGGCCAACCAGCGCAAGCATGACGGCATCGACTTCGCCTTGGCGACCGAGGTATTCGACGATCCGCTGCACAGAAGCATCCAGGATCGGGTGACGGGCGGAGAGGAGCGCTGGCAGACCGTGGGCATGGTTCGCGGCCTGCTGTTGCTGCTGGTGGCCCATACCTACCGCGACGAGGGCGGCGACGAGGTGATCCGCATCGTCTCGGCCCGGCGGGCCACCAAGCGAGAACGCCAAGCCTACGAGAAATGAGCATGGACGAAAACAAGCTTCGCGAATTGGCAACCAAGGGTGACGAGGGGATCGACACCTCGGACGCGCCCGAACTGGACGGTTGGGACGCGGCCGAGACCGGACGGTTCTACCGGCCCGTGAAAAAGCCGGTCACCATCCGTTTGGACGCGGACGTGGTGGAGTGCTTTAAGCAAAAGTACCCCAAGTACCAACCGGCCATGAACAAGGTCCTGCGCGACTTCTGCCGCTCCCAGGGAATGCTGCCGCGCGGTCCGGGCAAAAACGCCTCGACTCCTTAGCCCCTCACCATAACCTGTCCGCATACGCCCTGGGCATGCCCAGCTCGATGATGCGGTCGGCGGTCTTCTTGATGTCGTAGGGCACGTACCTGACCTCGATGCTGTCCTTGTCCCGGTCGTAGACCACGTACTTGGCGTTGTTGTTGCCGTCCCGGGGCTGGCCCACGCTGCCCGCGTTGATGATGTGCCGGGCCTCGGGGTCCAGGCCGACCACGCCCCTGGCCAGGGGCATGCGCTCCAGGCTCCCGTCCGGGCACAGGGTGTAGCGCATGAGCTCGTGGGTGTGCCCGGCAAAGCAGAGCCGCTCCGGGTACGAGGCAAAGCAGTCCCGCAACTGGTCGTCGTCCAGCTCGAACAGGTAGCGGGTCACGCTGTCCGGCGGGGTTCCGTGCACGAAACGCATGTCGTCCAGCACCAGGCTGGCGGGCAGCGCGGCCAGCCGGGCCTCGGTATCCGAAGTGAGCAGGGACCTGGTCTTTTCCAGGGACTTGTACGCCTGGGGATTGAACCACATCCGGGAATGCTTGTCGGCCACGCCCTTTTCGTGGTTGCCCAGGACCATGGGGATGTCCCGGTCCAGCAGGGCCCGGGCCGAGGCCTCGGGCTCGGGGCCGTAGCCGATGGCGTCGCCCAGGAAGACCGCCCGGAACAGGCCCAGGCCGTCCATGTCCTCGAGCACCCGGTTCAGGGCCTCGATGTTGCCGTGGGCGTCGGACAAGACCGCCAGCCGTGGATCGCGGGTCATGCGCCCAAGCTACACCAAAGCCGGGTACGCGGCAACGAACCCGCCCCTTCGTCTGTTTCTTGCCTACCGGGCCGTATCACGCTACAAACCGGCAAGTTAGTGACCTTTTCCCCGGATAAAAAAGCATGGCCAAGCTCAAGACCCTCCTGGTACACCCCGACCCCCAGCTGCGGGCCGACCTGCGCAAGCGGCTGGCCAAGTCGGGCACGGTCCAGGTTTTGGGCGAGGCGGTCAGCGCGTTCGAGGCCCTGGAGCTGCTGGAGGCCGTACGCTACGGGGTCTTCTTCCTGGGCCTGGACCTGAGCGGGGAGATGAGCGGGCTGGAGCTGGCCGGGGCCCTGGCCGGGCGCAAGGACAAGCCCGGCCTGGTCTTCCTGGCCCAGGACGAACAGCACGCCTACCAGGCCTTTGAGCTGGGCGCGGTGGACTACATCATCTGGCCGCCCGCGGACGAGCGCTTTGCCAAGACCCTGGACAAGCTGGCCGAGTTCAAGGCCCGCTTCCGCCTGGCCCCGGAGCCCGAGGACTGGACCCACACGACCATGGGCGAGGAGACGGACGAGCGCACCGTGAGCCTGGACCTGGACGAGGACGAGCAGGAAGACTTCCTGTCCGCGCTCAAGCAGGCCTGGGACGGCACGGCCTCGCGTCCGGCCGAGATCGAGAAGCTGGCCGTGGCCCAGGACGGCAAGACCATCTTCATCCCGTTCGAGCAGATCATCTTCATCGAGGCGTTCGAGGACTACTCCTACGTGCACACGGCCCAGCAGAAGTTCCTGACCTCGCACCGGCTCAAGAACCTGGAGGACCGGCTGGCCCCGCACCGCTTCTTCCGGGTGCACCGCAAATATCTGGTCAACCTGGACATGGTCACGGAGATCGCCTCCCTGCCCGGATCCAACTTCATGCTCCGCACGGCCGGGCGCACGCGCATCGAGCTGCCCATTTCCAGGCGCCGCATGGCCAAGCTCAAGCAGTTGCTGGGGTTCTGATGCGGCAAACAAGACCACTTACCGGCGGGCCGGGGCCGCTCGTCGAAGAATGCGCGCCAGGGCGCGAGAAACAGGCATAGGTAAGGGACAGGCATAGGATGGCCAATCCAGACCGGGAAGATTCCGGAGCCCAGATGGACCACAAGAGCGACGAACTGAACGGCGCGGTGGAGAACCTGCTCATCGAGGAGCGGGTGTTCCGCCCCATGCCCCAGATGGCCGCGCGGGCCAATTACCGCCCCGCGGACGTGGAGGCGTTGCGCCGGTTGGCCGCCCGCGACCCCCTGGCCTACTGGGAGGAGGCCGCCGAGGAGCTGGAGTGGTTCGCCAAGTGGGACCGGGTCCTGGACGACGACGAGCCCCCCTTCTTCCGCTGGTTCCCGGGCGCGCGCTGCAACATCGTACACAACGCCCTGGACCGGCACATCGACACCGCCAACAAGAACAAGCTGGCCCTGATCTGGGAGGGCGAGCCCGGGGACGTCCGCAAGTTCACCTATTTCGAGCTCTACCGCGAGGTCAACCGGCTGGCCGGGGCGCTGAGGTCCCTGGGCGTGGGCAAGGGGGACCGGGTGGTCATCTACATGCCGCCCCTGCCCGAGACCGTGTTCGCCATGCTGGCCACGGCCAAGATCGGGGCCGTGCACACCCTGGTCTTCGCCGGGTTCTCGGCCAAGGCGCTCCGGCAGCGCATCCGCGACGCCCGGGCCAAGGTGCTGTTCACGGCCGACGGCTACTACCGCAACGGCCGGGTCCTGCGCATCAAGGACGACGTGGACCAGGCCCTGTTCTCGGACTGCGCCGACTGCGTGGAGTCGGTCATCGTGGCCCGCCGCACCGGCGGAGACGTGGACATGCTGGACGGCCGCGACTTCTGGTACGGCGACCTGGTGCGCGGGGAGAAGATGACGGCCCGCACCGAGGTCATGGAGGCGGACGACCCCCTGTTCATCCTCTACACCTCGGGCACCTCGGGCAAGCCCAAGGGCATCGTCCACTCCCACGGCGGCTACATGGTGGGCGTGAACCGCACCCACCGGCTGGTGTTCGACTCCAAGCCCACGGACATTTTCTGGTGCACGGCCGACCCGGGCTGGGTCACCGGGCACAGCTCCCTGGTCTACGGCCCGCTCATCACCGGCACCACCTCTGTGCTCTACGAGGGCCATCCCAACTACCCCCAGGCGGACCGCATGTGGTCCATCATCGACCGCTACGGGGTCAACGTGCTCTACACCGCGCCGACCACGGTGCGCATGCTCATGCGCTTCGGCGCCCAGTATCCCATGGCCCACGACCTGAGCTCGCTCAGGCTGCTGGGTACGGTGGGCGAGCCCATCAGCCCCGAGGCCTGGATGTGGCTGCACAAGAACGTGGGCCGCGGCCAGTGCCCGGTGCTGGACACCTGGTGGCAGACCGAGACCGGCATGTTCATGATCGCGCCCCTGCCCGTGAGCGTCTTGAAGCCCGGGTCCGTGGCCAAGCCCCTGCCCGGGGTGGTGGCCGACGTGGTGGACCGGGAGGGCGAGTCCCTGGAGCCGGACAAGGGCGGCTTCCTGGTCATCCGCAAGCCCTGGCCGTCCATGATGCTCGGGGTGTGGAACGACCCGGAGGAATACCGCCGGGCCTGGAAGCCCTTCCCCGGGGCCAAGGACGGCGACCGTAGCGGGCCCCTGGCCTACGTGGCCGGGGACGTGGCCCGCCGCGACGAGGACGGCTACTTCTGGATCAAGGGCCGGGCCGACGACGTGCTCATCATCGCCGGGCACCGCATCGGCACGGCCGACTTCGAGGGCGCCCTGGGCTCGCACCCGGCCGTGGCCGAGGCCGCGGTCATCGGCCTGCCGGACCGCATCCGGGGCGAGATCGCCAAGGCGTACGTGGTGCTCAAGGAAGGGGTGGCCGAGACCGACGACCTGGCCCAGGACCTGAAGAAGCATCTGGCCGCGGAGCTGGGGCCGGTGGCCGTGCTCGGGGCCATCGAGGTGCGGGCCAAGCTGCCGCGCACCCGCTCGGGCAAGATCCTCCGCCGCGTGCTCAAGGCCGAGGAATTGGGCGAGGAGCCCGAGGATTTGTCAGTCATGGAGCAGGATTAGGCTTCCCAGCTCGGCTTAAACTCTGGCTTGTGCAGGGGCTTCCCCTCCTCCCGGCTTTCAGGTAAGCAACCGCTCATGGCCGAGAACGACAGAAACACAGAAGACCTGCTCCGCCGCCTGCAGGCCGAACCCCCGAAAAAGTCCAACCAGACCCGCAACGCCCTGCTCCTCTTCGGCGGGGTGGTGCTCTTCATCCTGCTGGCCCTGGTGGTGGTCAAGCAGAAGGAATTCCAGTTCAACCCCACCAAGACCAGCGCCTCCAGCAACCTGACCCAGAAGATCGTGTTCACGGGCGAGCTCAAGATGCGCGACCTGGACCTGACCCCGACCCAGCAGAAACGGCTGGAGCAGCTCCTGGACTACACGGGCGACCGGTTCAAGCAGATCCAGATCTGGGCGGAAAAGGACAACAAGTACGACGAGCTGAAGCCGGGAACCGAGGTGCGTTTTCAGATCACCCTGGTCACCCACGACGGGGCGCGCATCAAGTCCGTGGTCAACCGGGCCAAGCACGGCCGGGTGGTGGACGCCATCGCCCAGCGCATCGAGAAGGACGTGGAGGCCTATCTGCGCACCGAACCCGGCAAAAACCCGCCCGGATCGTTCACCAACGTCCGCTGACCGCAAAAGCCCCGGGGCTTGACCATCGACAGCCCGAGGGGAATACCGTACAAGGGCCTTCGCACGGTAACCCAAACCCCGCCCGGCCCGCATGAACACCTCCCAGATCCGAAACTTTTCCATCATCGCCCACATCGACCACGGCAAATCCACCCTGGCCGACCGCATCCTGGAGCTGACCGGGCTGGTGGGCGAGCGGGACAGGAAAGAGCAGTACCTGGACCGCATGGACCTGGAGCGGGAGCGCGGCATCACCATCAAGGCCCAGACCGTGCGCATCCCGTACAAGGCCAAGGACGGCCGGGAGTACGTGCTCAACCTCATCGACACCCCGGGCCACGTGGACTTTTCCTACGAGGTCTCGCGCTCCCTGGCCGCGTGCGAGGGCGCGCTGCTGGTGGTGGACGCCACCCAGGGCGTGGAGGCCCAGACCCTGGCCAACGTATACCTGGCCCTGGACCACGACCTGGAAGTCATCCCGGTGCTCAACAAGATCGACCTGCCCAGCGCCGAGCCCGACCGGGTGGCCGAGGAGATCGAGGAGGTCATCGGCCTGGACGCCTCGAACGCGGTGCGCTGCTCGGCCAAGACCGGCCAGGGCGTGGACGAGTTGCTGGAACAGCTGGTCCTGCACCTGCCCGCGCCGGGAGGCGACCCGGACAAGCCGCTCAAGGCCCTGATCTTCGACTCCTGGTACGACTCCTACCAGGGCGTGGTGATCCTGTTCCGGGTGTTCGAGGGCTCGCTCAAGATGGGCGACCGCATCCAGATTTTCAGCTCCAAGCGCACCTTCGAGGTCACCAAGCTGGGCGTGTTCCAGCCCGACGCCAAGGACGTGCGCCAATTCGGGCCGGGCGAAGTGGGCTTTTTGTGCGCGTCCATGAAGGAGCTGTCCGACGCGCCCGTGGGCGACACCATCACCACCAGGGACAACCCCACGCCCGAGCCCTACCCCGGGTTCAAGAAGGTCAAGCCCATGGTCTACGCCGGGATCTATCCGGTGGAGCCGGCCGAATACGAGCCCTTGAAAACGGCCCTGGAAAAGCTCAACCTCAACGACGCGGCCTTCACCTTTGAGCCCGAGACCAGCAAGGCCCTGGGCTTCGGTTTCCGGTGCGGGTTCCTGGGCCTCTTGCACATCGAGATTCTCCAGGAGCGGCTGGAGCGGGAGTTCGAGGCCAAGCTCATCACCACGGCCCCGTCCGTGGTCTACCGGGTGACCACCACCCTGGGCGAGGAACTGCGCATCGACAACCCCAGCCTGCTGCCCGACCCCCAGGAGATCGAGACCATCGCCGAGCCCTTCGCCCGGGTGGAGATCCACGTGCCGGACGAGTACGTGGGCGCGGTGCTGGGACTGTGCCAGGAGAAGCGGGGCGAGCAGAAGGACATGAAGTACATGTCCGCCAACCGGGTCATCATCACCTACGAGATGCCGTTCGCCGAGATCATGTACGACTTCTTCGACAAGCTGAAGTCCCAGACCCGTGGCTACGCCTCCCTGGACTACGAAATCATTGACTATCGCACGGCCGATCTGGTCAAGCTGGACATCCTGATCAACACCGATCCGGTTGACGCCTTCTCCACAATCGTGCACAGGGAGAACGCGGCCCGCATCGGCCGCAGCCTGGCGCTCAAGCTCAAGCGCAGCATCCCGCGCCAGCTCTTCGAAGTGGTCATCCAGGCGGCCATCGGCCGCAAGGTGGTGGCCAAGGAGCGGGTGCCTCCGTTCCGCAAGGACGTGACCGCCAAGTGCTATGGCGGTGACATCACCAGAAAACGCAAGCTCTTGGAAAAACAAAAAGAAGGCAAACGCCGCATGCGCCGCATGGGCAATGTGGAAATCCCCCAGGAGGCCTTTTTGGCCGTCCTCAAGGCTGGAGAGGAATAAAAGCGATCGTCATGGCGAAAAAAGAAAAGAAACGCAAGAATCCCATCCGTGAATGGACCGAAGCGATCCTGGTCGCCCTGGTCCTGGCCCTGTTCATCCGCACCTTCCTGGTCCAGGCCTTCAAGATTCCCTCCGGGTCCATGCTCGAGACCCTGCAGATCGGGGACCACCTCCTGGTGAACAAGTGCTCCTACGACATCAAGCTGCCCAAGATATTCGCCGGAGACACCTCGGGCGGGCTCTTCTCCATGTTCTTCGACACGGCCGGCGGCCCGGTGCTGTTCACCACGGGGGACCCGGAGCGCGGGGACGTCATCGTGTTCGAGTACCCCGAGGACCCGTCCAAGGACTTCATCAAGCGGGTGGTCGGCCTGCCCGGGGAGACCGTGGAGATCCGCAACAAGCAGGTGTTCGTCAATGGCGAGCCCCTGGACGAGTCCTACGTCCAGTACCTGGACCCCAACCTGGTCTACGGCCCGCGCGACAACTGGGGGCCCAAGCAGATTCCCGAGGGCGAGTTCTTCGTCATGGGCGACAACCGCGACCACTCCCGCGACTCGCGCTTCTGGGGCTACGTGCCCAGGGCCGCCATCGTGGGCAAGGCCATGTTCCTGTACTGGTCCTGGGACGGCGACGAGGTCAGCCCGCGCTGGGGCCGGATATTGGATGCGGTGGAATAGGCCGGACCAACGGCAAGACGACAAGGCCCCCGGTGCGACGCGCCGGGGGCTTTCTTTTACACCGCCTGCACCCGGATGCGGGACAGGAACATGATGTTGGCCCACTCCTCCGGGGTCAGGACGCGGCGGCCGTTGCCCGGCCAGGGGTCGCGCACGATGGCCGAATTGATCCCGCACTGGGTCCAGCCCATGCCGGTCCACCCGGCGCACCAGTAAACCAGCGAGGTCAGGACCATGGCGTGGCCGCCCCCGCCCACCACGGTGCCCAGAATGAGCGGCATGTCGTTGGCCAGGTCCTGGGACGCGGTGACCACGTTGGCCGAATAGGCGTCGCCCACGGCCTGGAACCGCTTGCCCGCATCGTCCGTCCAGACGCGGTTCAAGTTCTGCAGGATGGTGGGCGCGTCCGCGGGCTGGTTGTAGATCTCGCCCCAGGTCTCCTTGACGATGCGCTCCTGGGGCACCACGTAGCCGTAGTAGCGGAACACCATCTCGATGCTGGCCGCCCAGCACCACTGGTCCATGTGCTGGCCGCCCACGTCCGCGGCCGTGACCGTGAGCAGGTCGGAACGGATGCCGGACTCGCACTGGCGCATGTTCTGGTCCGGGAAGTCCTGGCAGTTGAGCAGGGCCAGGCAGGGGGCCGGGGCCAGGGTCGCGGCGGCCATGCCCGAGGCGGCCAGGCCGGCGCATTTGAGAAAAAGGCGGCGATTCATGGCGTACTCCAGGGTTTACCGTGGGGTTTGCCCTTGTTGTAGCCGCTGAACAGGACCAGGACAAGGGGCTCCGGGCTTGCCATTTGCCCCGGCCTGTGACAACTGCCTGGACAGCAATGACCAACGCCTACATCGCCCTCGGCCTCGGCCTGATTCTCTATTTCCTGGTCCTGCGACCCCTGTTCGCCCGGCGCATCGAGCGCTCGGTCACGCGCTTCTGCGGCAACGCGGGCAACCGCATGCTGGCCGAGCCGCTCATGGAGCGGGTGCGCGACGGGGACGTGCAGCGGGTGCGCACCGTGCTCAAGCACTGCAAGGTCAACCCGGACATGACCGACGACAAGGGCTGGACCGCCCTGCGCTACGCCATCGAGGGGAACAACCCGGAGATGGCGCATTTGTTCCTGGTGTCGGGCGCGGCGGCCAACGCGGTCTGGCCGGACGGCCGCACCCCGCTCTCCCTGGCCCGGGAAAAGGGGTCGGACGAGATGGCCGAGCTGCTGGAAAAGTTCGGCGCGCGGGAAGAGGCTCCCGACTCCCCTACTTCCAAATAAACTTGAATCCGCAGGCCGGAAATCCGGCCGCGATTGTCTCGGGCCGCTCCAGGGTCAGCCGGTCCGAGTAGCCCCGGGCGAACGGGTCGTCCCGCACGCAGGACAGGGTGCGCACCAAGACGTCCGGCAACCCCATGTCCTTGTACGCCTCGGCGTACCCGCAGCGCGTGACCCGGAAGGTCAGCTCGTTTCCCTCCAAACGCACGTCTTGGATGTCCAGGGCGCCGGTGCCGCGCCACAGGTCCAGGACCGTGGCGAAGTGATCGAGGTTCGGTTCGCCGGGCGCTTTGGCCGCGAAGGCCCGGCCCGCGTCCAGGGCCGCGTTCTCCAGGGTCCGGGTGATCGCGTCCAGGGCGGCCTCGGGGCCGTGGCTCGTACACAGGGTGGCGTAGACCTGGGCCAGCATCCCGGCCTCGATGCGCCGCTGGTCCAGCATGGTGATGGTGCTCATGGCCCTGGTCTACCACCCCCGGAAACGAAACCCAAGCCCGGCCCAGACCAAACCGTGCCTTGGTTTTGTCCGAAAAATCGAAACTTTTCTTCACCTGGACGCAAGTTTGCGGTAAAACAGTCCATGTCCGGACAGAACCGTCCTGCCCGGACAATGGAGCGGACATGAATACCCAGCCGCACAACGAACACACCTTCGCCCGGACCCTCAAGCTTTTCCTGGTCCTGGCCCTGCCTCTGGCGGCCGTGCTCATCGGCTTCCTGGCCACTTTCTACCGTTCGGAATCCAACGCTTTTCTGGACGAAATCAAGGTCGAGGAGCAGGTGGCCCTCCGCCTGCAGCAGACCTCCATCGGCATCAACTTCCGCACCGTGGTCAGCGACCTGATGTACCTGTCCAATAAGAGCACGCTGTGCGAGCACGACGCCCAGGAAGACCCGACAGGCGGCCATTCCCTCCCGGGGGAATACCTTCTCCTGTCCAAGACCAAGGGCCTTTACGACCAGATCCGGTTCCTGGACAACCAGGGCATGGAAAAGGTGCGCGTCAACTACAATGCGGGCAGGCCCGAGGTGGTCCAGGAACAGGACCTGCAGAACAAGTTCGGGCGCTACTACTTCCAGGAAGCCATCGTCCTCGACAAGGGCCAGGTCTTCATTTCCGCGCTGGACCTGAACGTGGAAAACAACGAGGTGGAAACGCCCCTCAAACCCACCATCCGCTTCGCCACCCCGGTCTTTGACCAGAACGGGATGCGGCAAGGCGTGGTGGTCCTGAACTATCTGGCCTCCACGCTCCTGAACGACCTCAAGACCGTGGGCCTGACCACACGCGGGCACAGCTCCCTGCTCAATGAAGAGGGATACTGGCTGCAGGCCCCGGACAAGGACCTGGAGTGGGGCTTTATGTTCAAGGACAAGGTGGGCACGACCTTCGGCAGCCGCTTTCCCGAGGAATGGAAGGCCATGCAGGCCATGGGCCAGGGCGTCATGCAGACGGAAAACGGCCTGTTCACCTTCGCCACGGTCTACCCCCTGCAGATCCTGACCCAAGACCGGGCTGCCCAGGGCGTGCTGAAGCCCTCGCAGTACATGTATACGAAAAACTACCGCTGGATGCTTGTCACCCACAGCCCGCCAGAGGTTCTGGGCCGGTACAAGGAGAAGCTGCAGGACAAGCTCGCCCTGTACGGGTTCGGCCTGTTCCTGGTGGCGGGCATCGGCGCCTGGGCCCTGGCCTTCTCCATGACCAAGCGCCGCCTCTACCAGGCCCAGTTGGTCAAGATGGCCCAGTTCGACGCCCTGACCGGCCTGCCCAACCGGGCCCTGTTCTTCGACCGGCTGCACGTAGCCATCGAGCACGCCGACCGGCACAAGACCAGGCTCGGCCTGCTGTACATCGACCTGGACGGGTTCAAGGCCGTGAACGACACCCTGGGCCACGACGCCGGGGACGAGCTGCTGGTCAAAGTGGCCGAGGTGCTGCGCGGCCATTCCCGCAAGTCCGACACCGTGGCCCGGCTGGGCGGGGACGAGTTCGCCATGCTGCTCTTCGAGATCGCCGACACCCAGAACGCCAAGATGGTGGCCGACAAGATCATCGCGGCCCTGTGCGAGCCCATGATCATCAAGTCCACCACCGTGGTCATCGGGGCCAGCATCGGCGCGGCCGTGTATCCGGACCACGCGGACGCGGACGAAACGCTGGTCAAGGCGGCGGACGAGGCCATGTACCAGGCCAAGTCCGGGGGCAAGAACCGCTGCGTGCCCGCGGGGGAATAAAACCAACCCCTTGCCCTGAAAGCGGAAAGCGCTTACCACCTTTCCTATGCCCTTGACCGTTGCAAGGATTCGACTTTGCTTGCCCGGGTGAGCACAGCCGCCCTGGCCGGCATCGACGCCCTGGAGGTGGTGCTGGAGGCGGACCTGCGCCGCTCCGGCATTCCGGCCTTCACCTTGGTCGGCCTGCCTGACGGCGCGGTGCGCGAGTCCAAGGAGCGCGTGTTCTCGGCCCTCAAAAACGCGGGCCACTCCCTGCCCCCGGCCCGCATCACCGTGAACCTGGCCCCGGCCGACATCCGCAAGGAAGGCAGCTCCTACGACCTGCCCCTGGCCCTGGGCCTGCTGGCCGCGTCCGAGGCCCTGGAGCCCGAGAATCTCCAGGGCTGGTGGTTCGCGGGCGAACTGTCCCTGACCGGCGAGCTCAGACCCGTGCCCGGCATCCTGCCCCTGGCCATGCGCGCCCGCGAGGCCGGGGCCGAGGGGGTCATCGTCCCGGCCGGAAACGCGGCCGAGGCGGCCGTGGTGCCGGACCTGAACGTGTACGGGGCCGAGCGCCTGACCCAGGTGACCGGATTCCTCATGGGCGAGACCGAGCTGGAACCGGCGCACGTGGACGTGGACGCGCTCTGGGCCGCGCGCCAGGACATGGGCCTGGACTTCTCCGAGGTCAAGGGCCAGGAGCACGCCAAACGGGCCGTGGAGATCGCGGCCGCGGGCGGGCACAACCTGCTGTTCACCGGGCCGCCGGGCTCGGGCAAGACCATGCTGGCCCAGCGCATCCCCTCGGTGCTGCCGCCTTTGACCTTTGACGAGGCCCTGGAGGTGACCAAGGTCTACTCCGTGGCCGGGGCCCTGGACCGCAAGGCCGCGCTCATGGTCACCCGGCCCTTCCGCAGCCCGCACCACACCATCTCCAGCGTGGGCCTGGTGGGCGGGGGCGCGTACCCCAAGCCGGGCGAGGTCTCCCTGGCCCACAGGGGCGTGCTCTTTCTGGACGAGCTGCCCGAGTTCAAGAAATCCGCCCTGGAGGTGCTGCGCCAGCCCCTGGAAGACGGCAAGGTGTCCATCTCCCGGTCCCTGACCACCCTGACCTACCCGGCCGACCTCATGCTGGTGGCGGCCATGAACCCCTGCCCGTGCGGATTTTTGACCGACGAGCGACACGCCTGCACCTGCTCGCCCCTGGCCGTGCGCAACTATAGGAACCGCATCTCGGGCCCGCTCCTGGACCGCTTCGACCTGCACGTGGAGGTCCCGGCCGTGCCCCACGAGGACCTCAAGCAGGTCCAGGGCAGCGTGGACTCGGCGTCCATGCGCGCCCGGGTGCTGGCCGCCCGCAAGGTGCAGGCCGAGCGATACAGGAACAACGGGGGCGTGCTGACCAACGCCCAGCTGGCGGGCAAGGCCCTGGAGACGCACTGCGCCTTGGACGCGCAGGGGCACGAGTTCCTGGGCCAGGCCGTGCGCAGGCTGGGGCTGTCGGCCCGGGCGTACGTGCGCATATTACGCATCGCCCGGACCATCGCGGACCTGGAGGCCGGTGAAAACGGCGCTCCCGGTCCCCTGGCCATCCCCCACCTGGCCGAGGCCATCAACTACCGGAGCATGGACCGCCAGGCCTGACGGGGTCGAGGGCCTCGCCACAAACTCTTGGTTGCGGTTTAATTTTTCTTATTGTTTGAATAAGTTCCATTATTCTATACATCTATACGTTTATAGCCTGCCTGGACAACCGTTCCAGTTCACTGAAAACAAACTCTTTCCAAACGACCTGGAAATCCGCTCCCGGCCGCATTGACTTCGCCCGGTTTCACACTACCCTATAAAATAACAACAACTATTATCAACAAGGAACCTGTTTCTCTTTACAAGCCCGCCTTTAAAAACTAACCAACCGATTTTGCGGACTGGTCCGCAGAAAGGAGTTGCGTCAAATTGAGCGACAAGAATCTCAAGACCGCCACCTTTGCCGGGGGCTGCTTCTGGTGCCTGGAAGCGGACTTCGAAAAGATTCCGGGCGTGGTGGAGGTTGAATCCGGATACACGGGCGGGGACGTGCCCGACCCGACCTACGAGCAGGTCTGCTCCGGGACCACCGGCCACCTGGAGGCCGTGCGGCTGCGCTACGACCCGGAACAGGTGGACTACGCCTTCCTGCTGGACTGGTTCTGGCGGCACGTGGACCCCACGGACCCGGGCGGCTCGTTCGCGGACCGGGGCTCCCAGTACGAATCGGCCATCTTCTTTCACGACGAGGAGCAGCGCCGCATGGCCAAGGCCTCCCGCTCCACCCTGTCCATGAGCGGCCCGTTCAAGAAGCCCATCGTCACCTCCATCCGGCCCGCGAGCCCCTTCTACCCCGCCGAGGAGCATCACCAGGGCTACCACCGGACCTGCGAGGTGCATTACTCCATCTACCGCATGGGCTCGGGACGGGACATGTTCCTGGACCGGGTCTGGGGCGAGCGCAAGGACGCCCTGACCCCCGCCCTGGAGCAGGAATACGCCAAGCCGGGCATGGAAGAGCTTCGGCAAAGCATGGACCAGATGGCCTTCCAGGTCACCCAGGAGCAGGGCACCGAGCCCCCGTTCAAGAACGCGCACTGGGACAACAAGGAGCCGGGCATCTACGTGGACGTCCTGTCCGGGGAGCCGCTGTTCGCCTCGGTGGACAAGTTCGACTCGGGCACGGGCTGGCCCAGCTTCACCCGGCCCCTGGAGCCGGGCAACATCGTCACCCGCACGGACGACCGGCTGGCCATGCCCCGCACCGAGGTGCGCAGCAGGCGGGCGGACAACCACCTGGGCCACGTGTTCGACGACGGCCCGAAGCCCACGGGCCTCCGCTACTGCATCAATTCCGCGGCCCTGCGCTTCGTGCCCAGGGACAGAATGGCCCAGGAAGGCTACGGCCGGTATTTGTCGCGGTTCGAGTAGCCCCTATTTCACCCGCTTCAGCTCATAGAACATGGCCTTGGGCGCATCTCCGTGCTCAAGGTAGTAGAGCGCCATGTCCGTGTCCGAGATCAAATCGCCCATGATCAGGCCGTCCTCGTGCTCGGCGATGTAGACGTGCGTGCCGTCCGCGCTGACCACGCCGCTGAAGGACTCCTTGTGGGTCGTCCCGTCCGGCATGCCCCAGGTCTTGACGCCGTGGAAGGTGTGGCCCACCTGCTCGATGATCTCAAAGGTCACGTTCCCGGGCTTGGAGGTGATGAACCCCTTGGCCGCATGGTGTATCTCGACCTGTCCCATCCACTCGCCCACCAGGTCCGGGATGGGGTTCACGGCCGAGGCCGGGGCGGCCGCGCACAAGGACATCAGGACCACAAGCATCAGCATGCGTTTCATGTTCGTTCCTCCTGAAAAGAGTTGAAAGCACAAAGCACCTATTGCCAACGATAGCACGGCGACGGCCCGCGCAAAACCCCTGGAACACGAAAACGCGGCCCGGGCGAACCCGGACCGCGTTTCCATTGAGGCGGAAAATCTCCGCCAACTCCCGTCGGACTAGATGTCGAGCAGGGCCACGGTCTTCTGCCGCTTGCCGAAGCGCACGGCCTTGTCGCGGTCCCACATGAACACGTCGATGCTGTTGGTGAAGCGGGCGTTCATGAGATCGTTGATCTCGAAGATGCCCAGGCCCTCGATGCGGATCTTCTTGCCGAAAACCCAGCCCGCGTCGAACAGGTCGCGGGACACGGCCACGGTGCCCGGCTTGACCGAGCGCATGCTGGCCGCGACCATGGGGTCCTCGTCGCACTGCTCCTCGGTGGGGTTGTAGGCGGTGACGGTCAGGTCCTTGACCCACTGGGCGCGGGACTCCTTGGTCTCCAGCACCTGGGTCAGGTGCAGGGTGGCCTCCATGGTGCGCAGGCGGTAATCGGCCAGTTCCAGCCCCCGTTCCAGGGCCTGAATCTTGTCCTCGCGGGCCTGCACCTCCAGCCCCAGGAGCAAAAGCCCCGAGAGCATGCAGAGGATGAGTATCTTGATTGGCGTTCGCATACAATCTCTCCGTTCTTTTTCGATGAGGAAGGCCAATTACTCATCCAAAAATAACCTGTCAAGTTTTAACCGAAAAGAGCTTGTTCTCCATCTATTCAAACAAGATACAATGTTACAGCCCGTTTTCCCGAGTTCGCAACCTCCCAATATTGTTTACTGCGGGGGAACCGGTCATGCCCGGTTTTGGGGTCTTGTGGATTCTTGACCCTGGGCGGAAAATATGGAAACAGCCCTGGCGAACCCAAACCAAGGAGCCTGACGTGGCCCAGAACGTGGAAGACCTGACTGTCAATTACGAAGAAGGCGGCGTGCAGGTGGTCAAGGAACTGGACAAGCGCGTCCTGACCAAGGGCGCGTGGTCCACCGTGCTTTTCCGCTACCAGGAATTCAACCGGGCCAAGGACGAGTACGGCCCGGACAAGTACGTCATCCGCCGCTACCAGAAAAAGGACGGCAACTACCTGCCCCGGAGCAAATTCGTCATCTCCAGCCCGGACCAGGCCCGGCAGATCATCGAGGCCCTGACCGAATGGCTGAAGGATTGAGCCGGGATTCCAGACGCACCGCCAAGCAAAAGGCCCGCCAAGAGCGGGCCTTTTGCTTTCAGGGCGGAATTTTCAACGGCCTATAATTGGGCGAAGCGCTCGATCTGCCGCTTGTACGCGGCCACGCCCTTGGCGATGCCCTGGGCCAGGGCCTTGAGGTAGGCGTCCTTCTTGAGCATGGTCATCTCGGTGTCGTTGGACATGTAGCCCAGCTCGATGAGCACCGAAGGCATCTTGGCGCCCATGAGCACGTAGAAGGGCGCCTCGCGATGGCCGTGGTCGTTGATGGAGTACTTGGAGCGCACGTGCTTGATCACGCTGCCCTGCACCATCTCGGCCAGGTCCGAGCTCTCCTCGATCTTGCTTGAAAGCATGAGGTCCGAGAGGATGTACTGCAGGTCGCTGATCTGCTTGGGGTCCACCGCGTTTTCCTTGGCCGCCACGCGCTTGGCGTCCTCGGTCTTGGCCATGTTCAGGCTGTAGACCTCCAGGCCCTGGATGCGCGAGCTCTTGTGCGCGTTGCAGTGCAGGGAGATGAACATGTCGGCCTTTTTCAGGTTGGCCATGGCGGTGCGGTCCTCCAGGGACACGAATTCGTCCGTGGTCCGGGTGTAGAGCACCTTGAAGCCCTGCTCCTCCAGGATGGCCCCCAGGTACTGGGCGATCTTGAGGTTCAGGTTCTTCTCCTTGGTCCCGGCGTAGACCGCGCCGTTGTCGCGGCCGCCGTGGCCCGGGTCGAGCATGATGGTCTTGACCGTCAGGCCCAGCTGCTCGATGAGGTCGCCGGTGGGATCGGCGGACATGGCCGGGCCCTTGCCGCCGCCGTCGTCCTCGGCCGAACCCGAGGCCTGGGCCGTCTTGGTGGGCGCGGGCGCGTCCGGAGAGTAGACGTCCACGATGATGCGGAACGGGTTCTCCAGGTGGAAGATCTTGTGCTCCTGGTGCTCCAGCAGGTCCAGGACCACCCGGGTCACCTCCGGGGTGTTCTGCCCCACCCGGTACCCGGACAGGATGCCGTCCGAGATCCTGACGTTCTGGAGCACGCCCTGGCCCACCTGCGCGCCGCGCAGGTCCACGTAGACCCGGTAGGACTTGTCCTTGTCCGGCACGGGCTCCAGGAACTTCCACACGTACTGCACGGGCCGGTCCAGCTCCAGGACCACCCGGGTGTACTCGTCGCTGGACTTGTAGCGGACCATGTCCAGGTGCGCGGTGCCCTCGGCCGGGACCACGCCTCCGGCTTCTGCGTAGCCGCTGTCCAGGGCGGACTCGTCCAGCTGGTCCAGCCAGGCCTGGGCCTGGGGATACATGTCCCCGCCCCTGTGGTCCTTGACGATGGCCAGCAGGTCGCGGTGGGCGTCCTCGGGCCGGTTCAAGCGCTCGAAGCGCAGCTCGGCCGAGCGGTACAGGCAGTCGTCGGCCCAGTCGTGGGAGGGAAACTCGGACGCGGTGCGCTGGTAGTATTCCACGGCCCGCTCGAAGTCGCTGGTCAGGCCGCTGCGGTAGCCCAGCTCCTCCTGGACCCGGCCCAGGTAGTACAGGGCCTTGGGCGCATAGGTTCCCTTGGGATCGCGGTCGTACAGGCCCTGGAACTTGCGCTCCACCTTGATCCATTCGGACCGGTACTTGGCCTTGTCGCGGTTGTCCTTGAGGGCGTGGAAGGCGTTGTAGGCCTGGTTGAAGTCCTGGCCCAGGCCGGCCGCCTGGACGGGCGCGCACAGGAGCAGGCAGAACAAAAATGCCAGCACGGCCGTGAGCGAAGTGCGACGGGTGGTGTGGCTGGTCATGTTCCTTGCGTTCCTGCTGCGCCTGATGTTGGGCCGGTCTTCTCTTTGTCCATTAAAATCTAAAAAAAGTCCAGACCTTTGGAGCGACAACACTTTTCAATGGATTTCCACGTGTTGCCCCGACGAAAAAAACAAGGAATTACAAGGGGCGGCGGCAGGCGATGGGCATGCGCCAGCCCATGCCGAAGGCCTGGGAGGTGATCTTGAGCCCGGGCGCGGCCTGCCTGCGCTTGAACTCGGCCGTACGCACCAGGGACAGAACCCGGTCCACCACCTGGGGGTCGTAGCCCTTGCCCTTGATCTCCTGGCCCGAACAGCGGCCCTCCACGTGCAGGGCCAGGATCTCGTCCAGCACGTCGTAGTCGGGCAGGGAGTCGGAGTCCTGCTGGTCCGGCCGAAGCTCGGCCGAGGGCGGCTTGGTCAGGATGGCCTCGGGGATCACGTCGCTCACGTTCTGGTTGATCCAGCGGGCCAGGGAGTAGACCAGGGTCTTGGGCACGTCCGAGATCACGGCCAGGCCGCCGGACATGTCGCCGTAGATGGTGCAGTAGCCCACGGCCAGCTCGGACTTGTTGCCCGTGGTCAGCAGCAGGGACTTGTGCTTGTTGGACAGGGCCATGAGCAGATTGCCCCGAATGCGCGACTGGATGTTCTCCTCGGTCACGTCCTGGCCGTAGCCCTTGAAGGGCACGGTCAGGGTGCGGTCGTACACGGCCATGACGTCGGCGATGGGCAGGGTCAGGGCCTTGATGCCCAGCCGCTTGGCCAACTCCTCGGAGTCCTCCACGCTGCCTCGGCTGGAGTGGGGCGAGGGCATGAGCACGCCGGTGACGTTGTCCGGGCCCAGGGCGTGGGCGGCCACCACCGCGGTCACGGCCGAGTCGATGCCCCCGGACAGGCCCAGCAACGCCTTGGAGAACCCGCACTTGGCCACGTAGTCCCGGGTGCCCAGGACCAGGGCCCGCCAGGCCTCGGACTCGGCCGACCAATCGTCTTCCGCCACGCCCTGATCCTCTGCGGTCAAGTCCCACACGGCCACGCCCTCCTCGAATCCGGGCAGCCGGGCCAGCAAAGTGCCGTCCGGGCCGAACAGGCTGGAGCGGCCGTCGAACACCAGCTCGTCGTTGCCGCCCACCTGGTTGGCGTAGACCAGGAACGCGCCCCTGCCCTGGCCGGCCTTGCGGGCCGTGCGCGACAGGAGCTCCTCCCGGAACCCTTGCTTGCCCAGGGTGAAGGGCGAGGCGGACAGGTTGACGATGAGGTCCGCGCCTCCGGCCAGGAGCCGGTCCACCCGGTCGGCGTGGTAGCGCGGTCGTTCCCAGGTCTCGGGGTCGTTCCACAGGTCCTCGCAGATGGTCACGGCCACCTGGGTCCTGGCGATGTCCACCATGTTGTCCGTGTCCCCGGGCTCGAAGTAGCGGTCCTCGTCGAACACGTCGTAGGTGGGCAGCAGGGTCTTGCAATAGGGCCCGCGCACCTCGCCCTCATAGAGCAGCCAGGCGGCGTTGAACAGGGCGCGGCCTTCCGGGGCTGGGTTGCGGGCCACCGAGCCCACCAGCACGGCCGGGCCGTTTGAAAAGCGCTGTTCCAGGTCCTTGGCCAGGTCGTGCAGGGCGGTCTGGCTCTGGTCGGCCACGGTGTCGAACAGGAGCAGGTCGCGGGGAGGATAGCCCAGCAGGCAGAGCTCCGGAGCCACGCACAGATCGACGGGTCCACCCATGTCCTTGGCCAGGTCCACGGCCTGGGCCACCGCGTCCAGGATGCGGGCGCGGTTGCCGTCCAGGTCGCCGACAACGGGGTTGATCTGCAGGACTCCTATGCGCATGCGGGCCTCCTGTCCTGGGATGGCACGAGTGCCCCGGCAGGTCAAGAAAGCCCTGAACTTCAATAGCCCACCGTCAACAATCTGCCCCCCATAAGAAAAATCCGAACCAACCGATAAGTGAGTAAATGATTCCCACGGCCCCACGGGAGGCGGCCCCGGGCTTTGCACGACAAATATGCTTTTAATCAAGACTGTTGCGCTTCCATAAATACGGAAATGAAAAACTGGCAGGATTCTTGAATCAACCTTGGGACCAGAAAAATTATTCGCCCGGAAAACGATTGCCCGGGGCCGTGGAAACGCACGAACGACAAGGAACAGTATTCCGCTATGGACCTGAAAGACAAGACCTTTTTGGTGATCGGCGGAGCCGGGTTCATCGGTTCCCACCTGGTGGACCAGCTCGTGAACACCGAGTGCCGGGAGATTCGGATTTTTGACAACTTCACCCGCGGCAGCGAAGAAAACCTCGCCCAGGCCTTGCAGGATCCCAGGGTCAACATCTTCAAGCTGGGCGGCGAGCTCCTGCACCGCGACATTCTGGACGCGGCCATGCAGGGCGTGGACGGGGTGTTCCATTTGGCCGCCCTGTGGCTCCTCCACTGCCACGACTTCCCGCGCAGCGCCTTCGAGGTCAACATCGGCGGCACCTTCAACGTGCTGGAAGCCATGCTGAACAACGGGGTCAAACGGCTGGTCTCCTCCTCCTCGGCATCGGTCTACGGCGACGCCCTGGAGGAGCCCATGACCGAGGACCACCCTTACAACAACACCAATTTCTACGGAGCGACCAAGATCGCGGGCGAGCACATGTGCCGCGCCCTGCACCACCGCTACAAGGGCACGGACAAGCACTTCGACTACGTGGGCCTGCGCTACATGAACGTGTACGGCCCGCGCCAGGACTACAAGGGCGCATACATCGCCGTGATCATGAAGATGCTCGACCGGTTGGACCAGGGGTTGCCCCCGGTGGTCTACGGCGACGGCTCCCAGTCCTACGACTTCATCTCCGTGGAGGACTGCGCCAGGGCCAACGTCCTGGCCATGGCCGCGGACACAACGGACACCTTCTACAACGTGGGCGCGGGCATCAAGACCAGCATCAAGGAGCTGGCCGAGCTGCTCCTGGAGCTGACCGGCTCGGACCTTCAGGTGGAATACAAGGAAGGCGGCCTGACCTTCGTCAAGAACCGCCTGGGCAGCCCGGTCAAGGCCTCGGCCGAAATCGGCTTCACCGCCCAGAAGGACCTGCGCCAGGGCCTGGCCGACCTCATCCAGTGGCGGGCCGACCACATCAAGGCCGTGGAGCGCAGGCGCGAGAAGGCGTAGGCATGGAAACCATCCCGCTGATCAAACCGTACATCACGGACGCGCTCAAGGACCGGGTCTGCGCGGTACTCGACTCGGGCTACCTGACCGAGGGCCCGGTCACCCGGGAGTTCGAGCAGGCCGTGGCCGAGCTGGTCAACGCCCGCCGCGTGCTGGCCGTGACCTCCTGCACCACGGGCCTGGAGCTGGCCCTGCGCTGCCTGGGCATCGGCCCGGGCCACGAGGTCATCGTGCCGGACTACACCTACCCGGCCTCGGCTTCGGTGGTGAACATCGTGGGCGCCACGGCCGTGCTGGTGGACGTGGACCCGGCCACCATGCTGGTGGACTACGACGCGCTGGAGGCGGCCGTGACCGAGCGCACCCGGGCGATCATGCCCGTGTCCCTGTTCGGCTCGCCCCTGGACTGGGACCGGCTGGACACCATCAAAAAGAAGCACGATCTTTTCATTGTCGAGGACGCGGCCTGCGCCCTGGGCTCCACCTACCAGGGCAAACCCACGGGCTCCCTGGCCGACATCACGGTCTTCAGCCACCACCCGCGCAAGTTCATCACCACGGGCGAGGGCGGCACGGTGTGCACGGACAACCAGGACTGGGCCGACTGGATGCTGTCCTACAAGCATTTCGGCATGGAGAGCGACACCGGGCGGCTGGGCACGCACTTCTCCCGCATCGGCACCAACTACAAGCTCTCCAACATCCTGGCCGCCGTAGGCCTGGCCCAGATGGAGCAGGTCCACGAGTTGCTGGCCGAGCGCAGGCGGCTGGCCGGGCGCTACCAGGAATTGCTGGCCGACGTGGGCGGCGTGGACCTGCCCGTGACCATTCCCGACGGGGAGCACTCCTGGCAGACCTTCTGCGTGTTCGTGGCTGAGCGCGACCGGATCATGGCCGAGCTGCGGGCCCAGGGCATCGAGGTCCAGATCGGCACCTACGCCCTGCACATGCACGCGGCCTTCCACAGCAACGACGCCTGCCGGATCATGGGCGACATGAACGGCAGCCGCCGGGCGTTCGAGCGGGCCCTGGCCCTGCCCCTGTACCACGGCATGACCGGGGCCGAGCAGAAGCGGGTGGTGGAAGCCTTGGGCAAGGCGGTGGGGGGACGCAGCGCATGAGCACGGCCGGATCCAACGGACTCTACCTGACTCTGGACATGGACTGGGCGCCGGACTGGATGCTGGAGGATTGCCTCCGGGTCCTGGTGGACGCGAACGCGCCCGCCACCTGGTTCGTGACCCACCAGACCCCCGTCTTGGACGAGCTCCGCAAACGGCCCGACCTGTTCGAGCTGGGCATCCACCCCAACTGCCTGGCCGGGTCCAGCCACGGCGCGGACGAGGCCGAGGTCCTGGGCCACATGCTCGACCTGCTGCCCGAGGCCGTGACCATGCGCACCCACGGCCTGTACCAGTGCACCCCGTTCCTGGCCCGGGCCGCGGCCATGGGCGTGGAGAACGACGTGTCCTTGTTCCTGCCCTGGGTCCAGGGGCTCGAGCCCCACGTACTGCCCTTCCCGGACTGGCCCCTGGTCCGTCTGCCCTATTTCTGGGAGGACGACGTGGCCATGCTCCGGCCCGACGCGCCCTGGGGCCTGGACGCCCCGGACTTCCAGGGTCCCGGACTGAAAATCTTCGACTTCCATCCGGTTCACGTGGCCCTCAACACCCGGACCATGAAGACCTACGACGGGCTCAAGGAACTTCGGCCCCTGTCCCAGTGGACCCGGGAATTCGCGGCCGAGCACGTCTCGACCAAGCCCGGCCCGGCCGACCTGTTCGCCGAGCTGGCCCAAGTCCTGGGCCAACGGGCCAACGGGCCCGGAGGACAGATGCGCTCCCTGGCCGCCAAGACCGGCAAAGGAGGCCCGGCATGAGGTTCGCGGCCCTCGGACGCACCGAATATCTTTACGACGCCATCCTGGCCCTGCACCGGGCCGGGCACCAGGCCGCCTGCGTGGTCACCGCCCCGGCAGCGCCGGAATACGTTCGCCGCGAGCAGGACTTCGAGGCCCTGGCCAGCGAGATGAGTTGCCCCTTCCGGGTGGCGTCCCACCTGCACGACCAGGACGTCCTGGACCTGCTCCGGAACGCCGAGGTGGCCGTCAGCGTCAATTGGCCCTCCATCCTGTCCAACACGGTCCTCGACCTCTTCCTCCACGGCGTGCTCAACATCCATGCCGGGGACCTGCCCCGCTATCGGGGCAACGCCTGCCCCAA
The DNA here is from genome assembly GCA_963666895.2 of Desulfovibrionaceae bacterium. Classification (GTDB taxonomy): domain Bacteria; phylum Desulfobacterota; class Desulfovibrionia; order Desulfovibrionales; family Desulfovibrionaceae. The sequence continues at coordinate 298,494 of CAXXNS010000010.1, forward strand.
CTGGGCCATCCTGCAGGGAGAGGACGCGGTGACCCTGAGCGTCCACGTCATGCTCCCGGACGAGCTGGACTGCGGCCGGGTCCTGTCCCAGCGCAGCTTGGCCCTGACCGACGAGACCTACATCGCGGACGTGAACGCCTGGATTCTTTCCGTGGCCCCGGAGATGTTCGTGGAGGCCGTGCAGGGACTGGAGCGCGACCCGGACTTCGCCCTCAAGACCGCCCGGGCCGACGACCCCGAGGCCCTGCGCTGCTATCCCCGCGTGCCCGAGGACGGCTACATCGACTGGACCCGCCCGGCCCTGGACATTCACCGCCTGGTGCGGGCCTCGTCCACGCCCCTGCCCGGGGCCTACACGTACGCCTTCCTGGACGGCAGGCTGACGAAAATTCACGTGTTGCGCGCCCATCCGGTGGAGCCCGGACTGGGCAACGACCTTGCCGAACCGGGCCAGGTCCTGCGCAACGATCCCGCCACGGGCGAAAGCCTGGTGGCCTGCGGTCGGGGCACGGTGCTGGCGCTGGAGCAGTGCCAGGTCGGCGATGGCGAACCCTTTGCCCCGGGCAAGGCCTGGCGCTCCATCCGCGCCCGGCTCGGCACGCGGGCCGAAGACGTTCTGTGGAACACCCTGCACAACCAAGGGTTGGCCGACTGAGGCCGGGGGGAGCATATGTGCGGCATCTGCGGCATAGCGGACTTCACGGGCAAGCAGCCCACCTCCGAGGTGGTCCTGGCCATGACCCGGACCCTGACCCATCGCGGCCCGGACGGCGAGGGCGTGTGGATCGGGGGCAACGTCGGTCTCGGCCACCGCCGCCTGGCCATCCTGGACCTGTCCGAGGCCGGAGCCCAGCCCATGCGCCGGGGCGACCTGGTCATCACCTACAACGGCGAGATCTACAACTACCCCGAACTGCGCGACGAGCTGGAAAAACTGGGCCACGGATTCGTGTCCGGGTCCGACACCGAGATGATCCTGGCCGCCTACCAGGAATGGGGCCCGGCCTGCGTGGAGCGCTTCAACGGCATGTTCGCCTTGGCCATCTGCGACCGAAACAAACACGACCTCTTCCTGGCCCGCGACCGCTACGGCATCAAGCCCCTGTACTACGCCTCCTTCAACGGAACCTTCCTGTTCGGCTCGGAGCAGAAGGCCATCATGGCCCACCCGGCCAGCCGCAGGGAGATGGACTTCGAGGCCCTGCTCGAATACTTCACGTTCCAAAATTTCTTCACGGACAAGACCCTGACCAAAGATGTGCGCACGTTCCCGGCCGGGTGCACGGCCCTGCTGGACCTGTCAGACCCCGGCCGCGGACTCCGCATCTCCCGGTACTGGGACTTCGACTTCCGCGAGCCCGAAAAACGGTTGCGCGACGAGGAATACCTCGAGGAACTCGACCATTTGTTCAGCCGGGCCGTGAAGCGACAGCTCCTGTCCGACGTGGAAGTCGGCGCGTACCTGTCCGGGGGCATCGACTCCGGTTCCATCACCGCGGTGGCCGCAAGCGAGCTGCCCTACATCAAGAGCTTCACCTGCGGCTTTGACCTGCACTCGGCCTCGGGCCTGGAGATGGGCTTTGACGAGCGCGAAAAGGCCGAGCACATGTCCTACCTGTTCAAGACCGAGCACTACGAGATGGTGCTCAAGGCCGGGGACATGGAGCGCTGCCTGCCCCGCCTGGCCCGGCACATCGAGGAGCCCCGGGTGGGCCAGAGCTACCCCAACTACTACGCGGCCCAGCTGGCCTCCAAATTCGTCAAGGTGGTGCTCGGCGGCACAGGCGGGGACGAGCTCTTCGGCGGCTACCCCTGGCGCTACTACCGGGCCGCGGTCTGCGCCGACTTCGAGGACTACATCGACAAGTACTACGGCTTCTGGCAGCGGCTCATCCCCAACCGCTTCATCAAGGAAGTCTTCGCCCCGGTCTGGAGCGAGGTCAGCCACGTCTGGACCCGGGACATCTTCCGCGACGTGTTCAACGGCCGCGGCCAGGGCCCGAGCACGCCCGAGGAGTACGTGAACAACTCCCTGAACTTCGAGGCCAAGACCTTCCTGCACGGCCTGCTCATGGTGGAGGACAAGCTGGCCATGGCCCACGGCCTGGAGAGCCGCGTGCCCTTCCTGGACAACGACTTAGTGGATCTGGCCATGCGCATGCCCGTGTCCCTCAAACTCGGCAACCTGGACGAGGTGGTCCGGCTCAACGAAAATGAGCCCGGCCCCAAGGTCCAGCGCTACTACCAAAAGACCCGAGACGGAAAGATGGCCCTGCGCCGGGTCCTGGGCAAGTACGTGCCCGACAACATTTCAAGCGGCGTCAAGCAGGGCTTTTCCGCGCCCGACGGCAGTTGGTTCAAGGGCGAGAGCATCAAGTACGTGGCCGACCGGCTGGTGAAGCACCATTCCCCCATCTACGAATTCCTCGACCAGAACGCGGTCCGCCGCCTGGTCATGGAGCACCTGGAAGGCAAGCAGAACCGGCGGCTGCTCATCTGGTCCCTGCTCAATGTGGACGAGATGCTGCACCACTTCCCAGTACCCGCCCCGGCGGCCTGCGCGGAGGCCCGGCCATGATCCTCGGCTTTCTCTCGGACTGCCACGGCTGCGTCGAGGCCCTGGACAAGGCCCTCGAACTCCTGCGCGAAGCCGGGGCCGAACAGGTCTTCCACCTCGGCGACAGCGTGGGCTACTTCCCGGGCTGGGCCGCGGCCGACCGCCTGCGCGCCGAGGACGTGCCCTGCTTGCTCGGCAACCACGAGCACATGCTCCTGAACGAGACCTGGGAGCGGGAGCGGGACGAGATCTACGGTTTCGGCGAGACCCTGGCCCAGGCCACCCCCCAACGGCTGGCCTGGCTGGCTTCCCTGCCCGCGTCCCTGCGCCTGGCCCCCGGCCGGACCAAGGCCCTGCTGGTTCACGGCTCGCCGCGCGATCCGGTGTCCGAATACGTTTATCCCGACTCCCCTCTGGACGGTCTCGACCCCGGGGAAGCGTCCGTGGTCCTCATGGGCCACACCCACCGCCCCTTCATCCGGGAGCGCCAAGGGATTCTCTTCGTCAATGTCGGCAGCTGCGCCCTGCCCCGGGACGATTCCGGGCTGGGCTCCGCCTGCCTCTGGAACACCGAGGACGGCCAACCGACCCTGGTCCGCTTCCCGGTGGGCGACGAGGTCCGCCGGGCGGCCGAACGCTGCCTCGTCCACCCCAAGGTCCTGAAGCGGGCCGAGACCCTCACGGCCTGAGGCAAGGAAGAGGCGCCATGCAGAAGAAGTTCAACGTCCTGGTGACCGCGGTGGGCGGAGGCAGCCACGGGGAGCAAATCGTCAAGGCCCTGCGCCTGGGCGGGCTCGACTACCACGTCGTGGGCGCGGACATCACCCCCGCCTCCTCGGGCCGCGGCCTGGTGGACGAATTCCTCCAACTCCCCCCGGCCAGCCATCCCGAATACCTGGACGCCCTCATCCGGGAGCTGGAACGGCGCGAGATCCGCGCCCTGTTCCACGGCTGCGAACGCGAGATGGAGATATTCTCCCGCAACAGGGAGCGCATCGAAACCCTCGGGGTCTACGTGCCGGTCAACCCTCCCGAAGTTCTCGCCTCCTGCCAAGACAAGGAAAAAACCGCCGCCTTGCTCACTGAACAGGGCTTTGGCGCACCGCGCTACGCGGCCATCCGCTCCATGGACGACGCGGCCCGGGTGGACTTCCTGCCCGTGGTGCTCAAACCCTCGGTGGGCGGGGGCGGCTCGGCCAACGTGCACATCGCCCGGACCCGGCGCGAGCTCGAGCTCCTGGCCGAATACCTCCTGCCCTGGTGCCCGACCATCCTGGCCCAGGAGTACGTGGGCACGCCCGAGGCCGAATTCACCGTGGGCGTGCTCTCCGGACGCGACGGCACGCAGCTCAACTCCATCGCCGTGCGCCGCCTCGTGCACAGCGCGCTGAGCACCCGGCTGCGCATCCCCAACAACACGGGACGGGCCGAGTTCGGCCCCCAACTGGTCATTTCCAGCGGCGTGAGCCAAGGGGAGGTGGGACGCTTCGAGGAGGTCACGAAGCCCTGCGAGGACATCGCCGCCGCCCTCGGAGCCACCGCCCCCATCAACGTCCAGTGCCGCCTCGTGAACGACCGGGTCATGGTCTTCGAGATCAACCCGCGCTTCTCCGGCACCACCTCCCTGCGGGCCATGGTCGGGTACAACGAGCCCGAGACCCTCATCCGCAGGGACGTCCTGGGCGAGGACGTCGAGCCCGGCTTCGCCTACGACTCCGCAACCATCCTGCGCTCAATCCGCGAAATCAGGCTGCCCTGAGCGCGCAAACAACAGGATACCGCCATGCCCCAGACCCTCATCCTCAACGTACGAAAGGACGTCCCCGGCTTCCTGCCCATGGAGGAGGCCTTCCTGGCCCAGGCCCTCCGGGCGCTGGACCCCGGCGACATCGAAATCCGCTCGGTCATGTCCGAGGAGATCGAGGCCTGCGCCGAGGACGTGGCCCGCCTGCCGGGCGACGCCCGGGTCGTGATCTGGGAAAACGCTTCGTACAAGAGCTGCCAGTCCCTGCTCGACTACTTCCGGCTGGCCGACGAGATCCGCCGCCGCTCCGACGTCCGCCTGGCCGCGGGCGGCTACTGGGCCTCCTCCCTGGCTCCGCACTATCCCGAACGCTTCCGCTCCTTCGACATGGTGGTGCCCGGCTTCAACTTCGCCAAGGCGGCCGAGGCCCTGACCGGGTCCCTGCCCGAGGACAACAAGGTCGTGGACGCCACCGGGCCCTGCGACTGGAACGCCTACGACCTGGACCTCTCGCCCCTGACCACGCCGGACCGCTACGTGGGCCTGGGCTACATCTCGGGCTACCGGACCACCTTCGGCTGCCCCAAGAACTGCCACTTCTGCTACAACAACATGCTCCGCGACCAGGGGGCGCGCTACTCCGAGCGCGACGTCGCCAAGGTCCGGGCCGACGTGGAGCACATCGTCTCCCGGTACGGAAACGTGCCGCTCCAGATCAAGGACCGAAACTTCTTCTGCAACCGCTCCCGGGCCTTCGAGATCATGGACATGCTCCGAGACATGGACGTCCAGATCGCCAGCAACCTCGACGTCACGGTCAACGACGCGGACGAGGAAATCTTCCGCAAATGCCGCGAAGTTGGCGTGACGAGCATGTTCTTCGGCCTGGAAAGCTTCAACCCCGACAGCCTGCGCCGTTTCAACAAGCCCTACCCGGTGGAGAAGCTCGAACACCTCTTCGCCCTGGCCGACCAGTACGAGATCACCCTGTCCGGCTGCCTGCTCCTGGGCCTGCCCTGGCAGACCATGGAGACCATCCGCGGCGACGTGCAAAAGGCCTTCGCCTACATGGACCGCTTCAAGTTCCTGCGCATCAATCTCAACAACTACCATCCCCTGCCCGAAACGGCCCTGCAGCGGGATTACTTCCCCACGACTACGGAACGGCTCTCCCTGGAGGATCTCAACGAAATCTTCAACTTCCGCATGAACGAGCGGCTCCAGACCGAGCTCTACGGACCCCGCTTCGCGGACATGAACTTCGAGAAGCTCAGGGCCCACGCCCTGGCCCTCAACAGCATCAGCCTGCTGGAGCACTACCACATTCCCCGCTCCCTGCACTGGATCTTCTGGCCGGTGAAGCGACTCGTGCGCGGCAACATCACCCACAGCGCCGAGAACAACTTCCTGAACCGTCTCCTGACCAAGGACCGCATCGTGTCGGCCCGCAGGCGCATCACCCGCGTGAGCATCCGCATCAAGAAACTCCTCGGAGCCCACTGATGCCCCTGCTCCACCTGTTCGGCATCCTTCTCCTGGCCGCGGGCCTGCGCTTCCTCTTCCTGACCGGGGCGACCACGGACGACATGGTCCACCTGGACTTCGTCCGCCTGCGGCACAGAAACGCCTTCACGGACAACGATCCGGGCAACTCCGTCATCCCGGGCCGTTACGGCTACCCCATGCTGGCCCACAAAATCATCAGCCTTTTCCCGAGAAACCGCTGGCGGGCGGCGGGCAAGCTGCTCAACATCGGTTACGACCTCGTGCTCGTGACCGCGGTCTGGGTCCTGGCCCGAATCCTCCTGCCCGGCGGGACCGAATCCCCGCTCTCCCCGGCCGACATGGCCGCCCTGGCCACGACCACCTCGCCCGTCCTCATGCCCATCACCGCGCGCATGAAGTCCCTGGGGGCCCGCAGCCTGGGCAACCTCATGGTCACGGCCTGCTTCCTGTGCCTGTGGCTCGGGATGGGCCACCAGCCATGGCTCTTCGGCGCCCTGGCAGTGGCCCTGGGCGTGGCCCTCGTGGCCACGAGCCAATTCGGCACCCAGGCCCTGGTCCTGGGCGCGCCCTTCCTGGCCCTGCTCGGATTCAACCTTTTGCCCCTGCTTGTGCTCGCGGGCATGGCCGTGTTCCTGGCCCTGGCCGTGCGCATCAACAAGGGGCCGTTCCGGGGCCTGCGCGACAACGTGGTCTACATGATCGAGCACAAGCGCTGGTACCGGCGCAACGCCCAGCGCGGCACCACGGCCACGGACCGCAACCGGATCAAGGATCTGCTCGCGCTGCCGTACTGGTGGCGGAATAAAAAGGACGACTTCTTCGCCATCCTGTTCCGGCGCAACAGCTACTTCATCGCCCTCTACTCCTTCCCCCTGTTCTGGCTGGCCTTCCTGTTCGCCTTCCGCACGGGCCTGCCCATCCCGGCCCAGGGGCTGGCCGGCTTCTCCGCCCTGGTCACCCTGGCCATGGCCTGCGTCTTCCTGCTCACCTCGTTGCGGCCCTTTTCCTTTCTCGGCCAGGCCGAACGCTACTTCGAGTACGCCACGCCCTTCGCCTCCCTGCTCCTGGCCGGACAGCTGGCCGAGGGCGCGATGGGCTTGGAGGCCGCCCTCTTCCTGCTCATGCTCCAGATCCTCTTCACCATGGCCAATCTGGCCTACACCAACTTCGCGACCATCAAGGCCATGCTCATGGAACCCGAACGCAAGCCCATCCTCGACTACCTGGACGCCCACAAGGGGTTGCGCGTCCTGACCATCCCCATGAAGCTCTCCAACCTGTTCTCGGCCATGGAAGAGGGGGGCAACGCCTACTATTTCAAGCTCATTGTGCACGAGACCGAAGGCATGGACCACCGGGACCCGGAAATGCCCTTCCTGGACCTGCCCTGCCAGGACCTGGACTACTTCCACCAACGCTACGGCGTGGACACCATCATCGCGGACAAGCGATTCCTGGCCAAGGCCGCCAAGGACCAGGGCCTGGAATACGACTTCTCCGACTGGCCCGTGGAGTATGCGGACGAGGACTATGAAATCCACAAAAGAAACCCGGCCCGGACCGCGGCCTGACCGGAAAGGGACGAGGATCAAGGCAATGATCAAACGGCTCTGCAAACGCTACGCCTCCCGGCTGATCCTGTTCGTCAACCGCCACACCGAGAACGAGCGGGTGCGCCACTTCCTCAGGAAGCTGAACATGCGGATATTCAGCACCCTGCCCATCACCATGTGCGCGAAACGGTCCGAGACCGTCATGCAGTGCGGCTGCTGGCGCATCGAGACGGTCATGCGCTGGGTGGAGGCCGTGGGCGGGAAGGGCACGGTCATCGTGGTCGAGGCCGACGACCTGAACTGCATGATCCTCGACGTGGAGCGCAAGCGGCGGCGGCTCCACAACGTCATCATCGTCAACAAAGCCCTGATGGACAAAAAGGGCCGGGTGACCTTCATGTATTCCGACAACTCGCCCACCAACCAGGTCAAGGACCTGCCCACCTACGGCACGGCGCCCAGGTCGGAATACAAGGAAAAAACCGTCGAGGCCGACACCCTGGACAACATTCTGGCCGAGATCGGCATCGACTCCGTGGACCACATCCACTTCACCATCAGCGGGGCCGAGTTCCTGGCCCTGGACGGCATGAAGACGCTGCTCAAGCCCGGCCTGCGCATCTTCAGCCGCTCCACCTGCCTCCACCACGCGGACGACCAGCCCGTGCGCAAGGAGGTGGTCCAGAAGATGCGCTCCCTGGGCCTGGAGACCACCCTGGGCCGGGCCGAGGCCAACCGGCACATGGGCGGCAACATCTACGCCGTCATGCCGCAGGCCGGGGAGGCCCGGGCATGAACGTCTGGCGGGAACCCAAGGCGGACTTCGTGGCCAAATACTTCCGCAACCAGGAGCCCTCGCACCTCAAGTGGGCGCGCGACGAGGGGCTCGAACTCTCCAAGGTCGTGGTCCAGATTCCGGCCCGCTCGCAGTCCACGCGCCTTGTGGACAAGAACGTCCGCGACCTCTGCGGCAAGCCGCTGCTGGCCTACACCGCCATGATCGCCACCCGGCTCAAGAACGTGGACCGGGTCATCATCAACACCGACTCGGCCCGCTACGCCAAGATCGGGGAGCGCTTCGGCCTGGAGGCCCCTTTCCTCCGTCCGTCAGAAATCGCCACGAAAAGCAGCAACCTGCTCTGGGCCTCCTACTACATGACGCGCCATTTCGTTGACGCCAACTACCCCGTCAAGACGATCATCACCCTGCTGCCCACCTCGCCCTTCCGCAACCTGGCCACCATCCAGGATCTCGTGGACCGGACCATCGAATTCGGCGCGGCCCAGACCGTGGCCCGGGTCAACGCCCTGACCCGACCCTACACCGACGACCAAGGGGAACTCCTCGTCAGGCCTTATGAAAATCGCACGGAAACCCTGTGCTGCAAACCCTTCGGCCTGTTCTCGGGCGAACACATGATCAAGAAGCACATCGTGAAGAACCACGTCCTGTTCGTGGACAATCCGGTGGAGCTTATCGACATCGACCTGGCCAAGGATTTCGAACTGGCGGAATACGTCCTGAACAACGGGCTGCACGACTTTGGAGTCTGACATGCGCGCCTACATCATCGCCCACGACGGTACCGACCGCACCGCGTCCATCCAGGACTCCCCGGCCATGGCCTCGGTCTGGATCGACTGGACCAAGACCCTGCTGGCCGAGACCCTGCCCGCCATCACGGTCCAGGTGGTCGGAGACGCCTCCGGCCCCGGCCCACTACAGGCGAGCCTGGCCGAAGCCCTGGAAAGCGGGAACTGGGACGGGCTCTCCCGGGCCTGCGGCGACGGCCGAACGCTCCTGGTTTCGCCCTTTGCGGGCTGCCTCTCCCGCAACCGGCTGCAAGGTTTCGTAGACCGCCTCCTCTCCCTGGAGGCCCCGGCCGCCCTGCGCTCCCGCTACAAGGTGGACGCCAACGCCAACCCCCTCTGGCTGCGGCCCCTGCCCCACGACGGCCGCTTCGGCTCCGCGACGCAGGTATCCTGGGATGCCTGCAAAAAAACCGATCCCGGGAAGTATTGCCAGGTGGTGGCCGACCGTTACGCGAACAAGGAAATCCTAGGCAGCCAATACTTGCCCGACATGTACACCGAGGACGACGCCCTGGTCGGCCTGGCGCCCGCCGCCCCGGGCCGCGCCATGGCCGAGGAACACCATTATTACGACAAGGATGCCGACACCTCGCTCCCGATCCTCTACCGGCTCGGCATCCTCAACCTCCATCCCGGGCAGCGGCTGGCCCTGTCCCCGAAGCTCACCGGACACGTCCGGGAACTCCTGGACCACGCGGCCCGGCCCGCGGCCTGAGGAACGGCAAAGGCCATGAAGACCGCCCCGCACACCTGCTCCCTGTATGCGGAATACTGCGCCGTACTCGCGTCCGGGGACTGGAACGTCGTGCCCCGGCCCGAGGCCCCCTTTCTGCGCGCGGACAAGGTCAACGTCTTCATGCGCCACGACATCGACCAGTTCGGCTGCATCTTTTCCCTGCCGAGCCTGCTCGACCTGGAGAGGCGCCACGGCCTAATCTCCTCCAGCTACGTCATCGTGGATGGTTCCAGGTACGACCCCCGGTACGTCCGGGCCGTGGTCGACCGCTATGCGCCCCTGGGCTTCGGCTTCGGCCTGCACAGCAACTGCTATCTCTACGGCGACGGCGAGATCCGCTTCGGCCGGGAGCTCGAGATCTACGCCGGACTCTTCGGCGCGCCCCCGAACCACTTCACCCAGCACGGCCAGGGCGATCTCGGACAGAGGGAGCGGAAGCGTTTCAACAACTCCGTGCTCGCCCGCCGGGAAGCGGGCCGCCAGTCGCCGGGCACGGACATCGGCCTGGCCTACGCCCTGCGCTTCACCGACTCCCGAAACCATAAAAACGGCAAAGCGCTCAGCCATACGCCCGAGGAACTGGCTGCCGGGCTGCCGACCCTGTCGCCCGGGGACACGGCCCTCTTCCTGACCCACCCTTTCCGCTGGACGCCGCACACCCACGAAATGGTGCGCATCAACCTCTTCAACAACAATCTGTTCCGGGGGTGAGCCGTGACCATGACGCCCTTCGCCCTCTTCGCGGACTCGGGAATCCTCGTCACCGGCAACGCCCGTTCCGGCACGACCCTGCTCATCAGCCTGCTCGACTCCCATCCCCAGATTCTGTGCATCCCGGTGGAGACGAAGTTCTCCACGGCCCTGAACCAAGCCGACCCGGCCGCCTACCTGACCGAGGAACGCTGTCTGGCGCAGACCAGACTCAATGTCCACCGCGGCGTGACCCACGGCTTTGAGTACGACCGCCTGGCCACGGCCTTCCGCGAGTTCCTGGCCGACCGCACGGACGAGAAGACCCTTTTCCTGGCCCTGGTCTACGCCTTCCACCTGGAGTCCGCCCGCCTGGGGCGCGATTCCGGCCGCCTGCGCTTCTGGGCGGAAAAAACCCCAGCCCACTTCAAGAGCTACGCCCTTTTCCGTGAATCCTTCGGCCGCCTCAAGAACGTCCACATGGTCCGCAACCCCTACGACCTCTTCGCCTCGTGGAAGGACCGCCAACCGGGCAACACCCTTGACCTCCTCATCAAGGAGGCCGGGCTTTCCCTGAAGCACTCCCAAAGCCAAGACCAGGATGTCCTGGTCCTGCGGTACGAGGATCTGGTGTCGAACCCCGAGGCCTGCGTCGCCCGGATGACCGGGTTCCTGGGCCTGGAAGACGACCCCGGGCTCCTCCGACCCACCCACCTGGGGCAGTCCTACGGCGGCAATTCCTCCCACGGAATCGGCCACTCGGCCATCTCGTCCGCGGGGCTGTACCGCTACGCCCAACGCATGGAAGAGGCCGACTTCCACACGATCCGCCGGGAGCTCGCGGACTACCTCGAATACTTCGGTTACGACCATCTTCAATGGAGCACGTCATGAACCGGGATTCGCAACACCGGCCGGCAAGCCTCCTGGTGTCCGGCGGAATCCAGCGACCCGAAGCCGAGGCCATGGATTCCCTCTCGGGCACCCACTACCACCGCGCCCGGCTCTCCCGCGTGGACCTGGCCGCGGGCAGCGAGCAGACGCTGCTGGACTACGAGACCCCCGAGGGCGCGCGGCCGGAGACCACCCCGGGCATCCGCTTCACGGCCATGACCCTGGACAAGGACAGGCTCTACCTGTGCACGGGCACGGAGATATTCCTGTACTCCCATCCCGGGCTGGAACTCCTGCGCTACGCCACCCATCCCCATTTCCACGACATCCACCACGTGGCGCCCCTGAACAGCGCGCTCTACGTGGCCTCCACCGGCCTGGACATGGTCCTGCGCCTGGACCCGGACACCCTGGAGCCGATGGATTCGGTCAACGCGGGTGACACCCCCACCTGGGAACGCTTCGACCAAGGCAAGGACTGGCGGCTGGTCCACTCCACCCAACCCCACGAGGCCCATCCCAACTTCCTGTTCACCATGAACGGCCAAGCCTGGGTCACCCGGGGGTTCAAGAACGACGTCATGCGGTTGGACGACCCGTCCGAAACCGTGCGCCTGAGCGAGCTTCGGGTGCACGACGGAGTGGCCCACCAGGGCCTGCTGTATTTCACCAGCGTGGACGGGACCATCATCGTGCTGGACCCCGAAACCAAGAAAATCGTGGAGCGCGTGGACCTCAAGGCCCTGGAGCAGACCGACCTGCCCCTGGGCTGGTGCCGCGGCCTGGCCGTGCGCGACAACGTGGCCTACGTGGGCTACACCACCCTGCGCACCACCCGCTGGAAGGACAACGTGGAGGTCTTCCTGAACAGGAGGACCGGGCAGTACAGCAAGGTCCTGCCCTCCCGGGTCTGCGCCTACGACCTGGCCCAACGAACCAAGCTCGGCGAGTACGTGTTCGGCCGCGACTCCATCGGCGCGGTCTTCGGCGTCCTGGTCGACGAAGCCGGGGAAAACGGATCATGAAGGCGACCTTCTGCGCCTACGACCGGCCCAACTATGTGGGCGGGCCCAACGCGGGTCTCATCCGGCTGCTGCCCGAGCTCAAGCGGCGCGGCCTGGACGTGGAGTGCCTGCTCCTGGTCTTCGGGGACCGGCATGAGCTGCCCACACTGCGCGCCCTGGAGGCGGCCGGGGTGCCCTGCCGGTACACCCGGTACCACGACAACACCGAGCTTCGGGTGCGCTGGCTCCTGGAGCAGATGCGCGAAAATCCGCCGGACGTGTTCGTGCCCAACCTCATGCCCGCGGCCTATTTCGCGTCCCGCTGGTGCCGCGAGGCGGGCATCCCCACCGTGGGCGTGCTGCGCAACGTGGACGACTTTCACCAGGGCTTTCTGGAGGCCTTCGCCTCGGGCGACCTCCGGTTCCGGCAAACCACCTTTGTGGGCGTGGCCCGGCTGTGCATGGACATGATCCGCCACGAGGCCCCGTACATGGAGTTCTGCGAGCAGATTCCCTCGCCCGTGCTGGTGCCCGAACAGACCGTGGCCCACGGCGCGAATCCCTTCCGGGTCATGTACTCCGGACGGCTGGTGCTCAAGAGCAAGCGCGCCGACCTGATCGCCGAGGCGTTCTGCAAGTCCGCCCGGGAGGTGGAGGGCACGGCCTACTCCATCCTGGGCCACGGCCCGGACCGCGACAAGGTGGAGGCCGTGCTGGAGCGCGAGGGCCAGGGCCTGGACGTGACCCTGGTCGGCCGCGTGGATTCCACCCAGATGCCCGAACAAATTCTGCGCCACCAGTGCGTGGTCCTGTTCTCGGAATACGAGGGCGTGCCCCTGGCCTTCACCGAGGCCATGGCCGCAGGCGTGGTGCCCCTGGCCACCCGGGGTCGCGGCGGGGTGGAGGAGCTGGTGGAGCACGAGCGCACCGGCCTGTACCTGGACGACCCCCTGCGCGACCTGCCCAAGGCCGTGGCCCGGCTCAAGAACGACCCGGCCCTGTACGCCGAACTCTCGGCCAACGCCCGCAAGCGGGCCAGCGAGCTGGCCGGGCTGGACAAGGTGGCGGACCAGTGGTGCGCCCTGTTCGCGCGGCTTCAGGGCACGGAAGGCCCGCGCCGCAGGATCGCCGACCCCCTGTTCCTGGACCTGCCCCCGGTCAACCCCAAGGTGGCCGTGGAGGACCAGCGCGTGGGACGGCTCGGCCGCGTGGCGGCCTGGGCCAAGTCCAGGACAACGAAATTTCGCCACGGCGACCTGGCCCAGTTCACGCACCCGCGCCTGCACCCCTCCAACCTGGACACCTGGCTGGTGCGCCGCTCCATCCTGCGCGCCCTGCGCGAGGCCCTGCCGAGCTTCCAAGGGTTGGTGGCGGACATCGGCGCGGGCCGGGCGCCCTACCGCCGCCTGGCCCTCAGCGCTCCCAAGGTCACGGGCCATGTGGCCGTGGACCTGCCGGACACGGCCTACGCCCGGCCCGACCTGGCCTGGGACGGCGAAACATTGCCGCTCAAGGAAAACAGCGTGGGCACGGTCCTGGCCAGCGAGGTGCTGGAGCACTGCCCGGACCCGGTCCGGTTCCTGGCCGAGGCCTGCCGCGTGCTCGAGCCCGGCGGGGCCTGCTTTTTGACCGTGCCCTTTCTCTGGCCCCTGCACGACGTGCCCCACGACGCGTTCCGCTACACGCCCTGGTCCCTGGAGCGGTTGCTCAAGGACGCGGGGTTCGGAACCCTGGAAATCAAGGCCCTGGGCGGGTATGACGCGGCCATGGCCCAGATGGTCGGACTGTATTTGCGCCGCCGCTCGCGCTCCAAGTTCTACACCAGGCTGATGCGACCCCTGCTCTCCCTGGCCGGGCTGCCCCTGACGGCCCTGCTGGCCGGGCTGGACAAGCGGCCCGAACAATTCCGGGAAGGGCTCATGGTCACCGGCCTATCCGTGCTGGCGTTCAAGCCGGATTCCAAGGAGGGCGGGGCATGAGCGGCCTGTGCATCGCGTACCCCAGCCCGGAACCGGCCTGCGAGACCTTCATCCAGGCGCACATTGACGGGCTCGAACCGGACCAGGCCTGGTACGGCGGCCATCTGCCCCTGTTCGACAGCGCGGGTCAGCCCCTGCTGCCCGACCTGCCCCAGGAATGGCGCGAGCTTTTTTCCGTCACCGGCGTCCCGGAGACCGACCTGCACCACAGGGCGGCCCAAGGCCTGGCCGACCAGTTCACCAAGCGCGACGTGGACCTGGTGCTGGCCGAGTACGGCCCCACCGGCGTGGCCCTGGCCGAGCCCTGTGGCCTGGCGAACGTCCCCCTGGTGGTCCACTTCCACGGCTATGACGCCTCCCTGCTCCCGGTGCTGGACAAGTACCGCCAGGGCTACCAGCGCATGTTCGAGCAGGCCGCCGCCCTGGTGGCCGTGTCCAAGGAGATGGAGCGCGACCTCAAGTCCATGGGCGCGCCCAAGGACAAGATTTTCCTGGCCCCCTACGGCGTGAACACCACGCTCTTCACCGTGGGCGACCCGGCCCAGGCCGGCCCGGTCTTCGTGGCCGTGGGCCGCTTCGTGGACAAGAAGGCCCCGGAGACCACCCTGCTGGCCTTCGCCCGGGTGCTGGCGGAGGCTCCGGAAGCCCGGCTGGCCATGATCGGCGACGGGGTGCTGCGCGATTCCTGCATCCGCCTGGCCCAGGGCCTGGGCATAGCCCACGCCGTGGACTTCCCGGGCAACCTGCCCCACCAGGACGTGGCCCGGGCCATGAACCAGGCCCGCTGCTTTGTCCAGCACTCCCTGACTCCGGCCAGCGGGGACAAGGAGGGCATGCCCAACTCCGTGCTCGAGGCCTCGGCCTCGGGCCTGCCCGTGGTGGCCACCCGGCACGCGGGCATCCCGGAATCCGTGGAGCACGGCGTCAGCGGCCTGCTCTGCGCGGAGCGGGACATGGAAGCCATGGCCGAGCACATGCTGGTCCTGGCCCGCGACCCGGAAAAGGCGCGGACCATGGGGCTGGAAGGAAGAAAACGAATGGAGAAGCGCTTCCACGCCCCGGACTGCCTGGCCGCACTGGCCCGAATTCTGGAACAGGCCCTGGAACAGACCAAAGACCAGGGAGCGGGATCATGAGCAGGACCATCCTGGTCACGGGCGGCGCCGGATACATCGGCAGCCACACCTGCAAGGCCCTGGCCCTGGCCGGGTACGAACCCGTGGCCCTGGACAACCTGGTCTACGGCCACGAGTGGGCCGTGCAGTGGGGTCCGCTGGTCAAGGCCGACCTGGCCGACCGCGAGGCCGTGGCCCGCTGCTTCCGCGACCACAGGCCCGAGGCCGTGGTCCACTTCGCGGCCTACGCCTACGTGGGCGAGTCCGTGGCCGACCCGGGCAAGTATTACCAAAACAACGTGGCCTGCACCCTGAACCTGCTGGACGCCATGCGCGACGCGGGCTGCCCCAGGATCGTGTTCTCCAGCTCCTGCGCGGTGTACGGCCTGCCCGAGGCCATGCCCATGCACGAGGGGCTGGAGCCCAGGCCCATCAACCCCTACGGCCGGACCAAGCTCATGGTGGAGAAAATCCTGGCCGACTACGGCCGGGCGTACGGCCTGGAACACGTGTCCCTGCGCTATTTCAACGCCGCGGGCGCGGACCCGGACGGCGAGTTGGGCGAGGAGCACGACCCCGAGACCCACCTCATCCCCCTGGCCCTCAAGGCCACCCTGCCCGGGGCCCGGCCCCTGACCGTGTTCGGCACGGACTGGGACACCGAAGACGGCACCTGCGTGCGCGACTACATCCACGTGGCCGACCTGGCCCAGGCCCATCTGGCCGCCCTGGAGCTTGCCGGCCAATCCGGAACCTTCAACCTGGGCACGGGCACGGGCCACTCCATCCGGACCATCCTGGACGCGGCCCAGGAAGTGACCGGCCGGGCCGTGGCCTGGAACCCCGGACCGAGAAGACCGGGCGACCCGCCCCGCCTGGTGGCGGACTGGACCAAGGCCCGGGAGATCCTGAGCTGGCAGCCCCGGTACGCGGACATCCGGACCATCCTGGAGCACGCCTGGAACTGGATGCAGGGGAGGGCGACATGACCAAGCCCGCTATCAAGCCCCTGACCTGCGTCCTCCTGGTCCGGCCCATGGATACCGACGACCCCTGCCTTACCCGCACGCCCGAGGGCTTGGCCCTGGACGGCGTTCTCCGATCCTTGCGGCAGGCCGGGCTGGTGGACCGGGCCGTGCTCTCCCTGCCCCAAGGCGTACCCGCTTCGGTCCGCTCGGCCCTGGACTTCATCCAGGCCGAAATCGAAACGGACGAACACGAAGCCCCGCAGAAGCGGCTGGCCGGATTCATGGCCCGCGAGGACCTGGACCGGGTCCTGGTGCTGACCGCCTACAGCCTGCTCCTGGACGAGAAAGCCGTGCGAAACGCTGCCCGGGCCGTGGCCCAAGGCAAGGCCGATGCGGCCTGGCCCGAGGGGGTCATTCCGCCCAAGTTCTTCATGGTCCTCAACAGACAAGCCGCGGACCGCCTGGCCCAGGACCACCCCCACCCCCTGCCGCCCTTCGTGTTCCCGGACAAGCTGAACCACGGCGGACCGGGCAGGCTCCTTCCCCTGACCGGGCTCGAAAAACCGCGCGAACGCTTCCTGTGGGAGCTGCTCTTTGCCGGAGAGCGCAACGCCGTGCCGCCCGGGGTGTACGCGGAGTTCCTGGCCCGCCACGCGGACAACTGCCTGGAAAACACCGCGTTCGAGGCCTTCATCAGTGAACGGTACGGCCTGGACCCGGAAGCGGCCCACGGCCTGGACCAAGCCCTGGCCGAGACAACGGAATTCGACTCCAGCCTGCGCCTGGCCATGCAGCTCAACTACGCCCGCGACCTGTGCGAACACCTGCCGCCCGTGCGGGATCTGGCCCTGGAGATCGGCCACGGCGTCACCGGTCTGACATCCCTGGCCCTGGCCCTGGCCTTTGGCCGGGTACTCGGCGCGGATCCGCAGAAGCACAATCCTCAAGGCCTCGCCACGGCGCGCCGTCTGCTCAAGGCCCTGTGCGCGGCCGGGATGCGACCCGTTCCCGAAGAGCAGGCCCGCTTCGACGCCGGCAGCCTGGAGGAACGAACCCACTTCCACGAGGGTCCGGCCCATTCCCTGCCCCTTGAGCCCGAAAGCCTGGACTTCTGCTTCTCGCGCGTGGTCTTCGAACACGTGTCCGACGTGCCCGGCACCTCGCGGTTCCTGGCCCGGGCCATGAAGCCCGGCGGGGTCATGCTGCACGAGATCGGGCTCCAGGACCACGACGACCTTTCGCACATCCATTTCGAATTCCTGCGCCATTCGCCCGAGGAATGGGCGGCCCTGAACAAAAGCACCAACCTTTGGCGGGTCAACGACTTCGTGGACCTGTGGGAGGAGCTGGGCTTCACGGTGGAGGTGCTCAAGCGCGACGTGCGGCCCGTGCCCCCCGAGCGGCTGCACCCCCATTGGCGGGACTACCGGGAAGAGGACCTGTACTGCTACCAGGCCCTGATCAAGGCCGTGAAGCAGGACCGGAGACAGCCATGACCCAGCTCCCGACCCAACCCCTGACCAGCCTGCTCACGCCCAAGCGCTTCCTGGTGGTCATTCCCTGCCGCAACGCGGCCGGGCATTTGCCCCAATGCCTGGACTCGCTCCTGGCCCAGACCTTCACCCACTGGCAGGCCCTGGTGGCGGACGACGCGTCCACGGACGAGACCGAGGCCGTGGTCCGTCCCTACCTGGACGACCCGAGAATTTCCTTCCGCTCCCTGCCCCAGCGGGGCTGGCTCATGGGCAACACCCTGGACGCACTGCGCGGGCTCGACCCAAACCCGAACGACGTGGTGGCCATCCTGGACGGGGACGATTGGATCCGGCCCGCCTGCCTGGAGCGGCTCTGGGAGGCGCACGAGCAGGGATACGACCTGGCCTACACGGACCACGAGATCGAGGGCGACGGCCACTCCGTGGGCGCGCAGCTCATGCCGGGCGTGCCGGTGCGCGGGCAGGCCTGGTGCTTCACCCAGCTGCGCTCGTTCAAGGGCTATCTGTTCTCACTCCTGCCGGACGACACCTTCCGGGATGCGTCCGGGCAGTACTTCCGCGCGGCCGGGGATCTGTCCCTGTATCTGCCCATGGCCGAGCTGGCCGGACCGGCCAAGGTTCACTTCATCCCGGAAAAGCTTTATTTCTACCGCATCCATGAGCAGTGCAACTTCAAGGTCAAGCGCCAGGAGCAGCTGGACAACAACTGGGACATCCGCTCCCGGCCCAGGCTGGACCAGCAGACCGTTCACTTCGACTTCACCGAGACCGTGCGCGATCTGGACAAGCCGGACATCCGGCGCTTGGGCCAGGAAGCCCGGGCCCGCTACCCCCGTCCCTTCACCGTGCGCATCGACCACGTCATCACCCCGGAGGAGCGGGACTCCTGGCGGGCCTATCATGGCCTGTGGATCGAAGACGGGGTATTTCTAAACGAGGAGGTATCCTCATGAGCACGAACAAGGTCGCCCCCCGGGTCGCCGTCATCGGCGCGGGATACTGGGGCAAGAACCTGGTCCGCAACTTCCACTCCCTGGGCGCGCTGGCCTGCGTGTGCGACCGGGACGAGGCCGTGCTGACCTCCTTTAGGGAGCAGTACCCCGGGGTCAAGACCGTGCTCACCCTGCCCGAGGCCCTGGGCACGGAAGGCGTCACCGGCGTGGTCGTGGCCACGCCCGCGGAACGGCACTACGACCAGGCCCGCGAGGCCCTGCTGGCGGGCAAGCACGTGTACGTGGAAAAGCCGCTGGTCCTGGACGAGAAGCAGGCCGAGGAGCTCATCGCCCTGGCCGCCGAGCGCAACCTGGTGCTCATGGTCGGCCATCTGCTCCAGTACCACCCGGCCTTCCTGGAGCTGAAGAAGCTGGTCACGGCCGGGGAGCTGGGCCGCATCAACTACATCTGCTCCCACCGGCTCAACCTGGGCAAGGTCCGGCGCGAGGAGAACATCCTCTGGTCCTTCGCCCCGCACGACATCTCCATGATCCTGTCCCTGGCCGGGAGCGAGCCCGACACGGTCATGGCCGCCGGGGCCAACTACCTGCACCAGCGCATCGCGGACGTGACCACCACCCATCTGGAGTTCCCCTCCGGGCTCAAGGCGCACATCTTCGTGTCCTGGCTCCATCCCTTCAAGGAACAGAAGCTGGTGGTGGTGGGCGAGAAGAAGATGGTGGTGTTCGACGACACCAAGCCCTGGGCCGACAAGCTTTTGCTCTACCCGCACGAGATCCGCTGGGAGAACAACGCGCCCGTACCGTCCAAGGCCGAGTCCTACCGGATGGAGTTGCCCGAGGCCGAGCCCCTCAAGCTGGAGTGCGCCCATTTCCTGGAGTGCGTCAGTGAGGGCAAAACGCCCCGCACGGACGGGGCCGAAGGCCTGCGCGTGCTCAAGGTGCTCAACGCCAGCCAGCGCTCCCTGGACAGCAACGGCGCCAAAATCCGGCTCGGCGCTCCGGAACGGGACGCCGCGGAAGGCGCGTTCGTGCACGAGACCGCGGTGGTGGACCACGACGCCACCATCGGGGCCGGATCCCGCGTGTGGCACTTCTCCCACGTCTCGTCCGGCGCGGTGCTGGGCAGGAACGTCAACGTGGGCCAGAACGTGTACATCGGGGCCGACGTGACCATCGGCGACGGCTGCAAGGTTCAGAACAACGTGTCGGTCTACTCCGGGGTGACCCTGGAGGAGGACGTGTTCTGCGGGCCGTCCATGGTCTTCACCAACGTGCACAACCCCCGGGCGCACATCCGGCGCATGGACGAGAAGCGGCTGACCCACGTGGGCAAGGGCGCCACCCTGGGGGCCAACTGCACCATCGTCTGCGGCAACAACGTGGGCCGCTACGCCATGGTCGGCGCGGGCGCGGTGGTCACCTCGGACGTGCCGGACCACGGCCTGGTCATGGGCAACCCGGCCCGGCTGGCCGGATGGATCTGCCGTTGCGGCGTGAAGCTTGGCGAGGACGGAACCTGCCCGGCCTGCGGCGAGCGCTGCGACCTGCCGAACAAGTAATTACGTCAGGGAATCGGGCAGCCCGGCCACAAAGTCTTTGATCTCGTCGCGCACGCGGCGGTAGTGGTCCAGGGCCTGTTCCAGGGTGTCCGCGGTCCGGGCCAGAGCGGGCGGATCGTCAAAGCCGACATGGACCCGCTTCACCGGTCCCGGGAAATACGGGCAGTTCTCGTTGGCGTGGCCGCAGAGCGTGACCACCCAATCGAACTCCTTCACCGGCAGTTCGTCCACGGTCTTGGACTTTTGGGACGAGATGTCCACCCCGGCCTCGGCCATGACCCGGACCGCGTCGGGGTTCAGGCCGTGGCGCTCCACCCCGGCCGACCAGGCCCGCACTACGTCGGGCTTGAGGGCTTTGGCCCAGCCCTCGGCCATCTGGCTGCGGCAGGAATTGCCCGTGCACAAAAAAAGGATGCGGATGGGACTCGTCATACCCCCATACTACAGCCCGGCGCGGCAAAGGCAACTCCCGACCGTGAACAATGGCGCAATCTTCACCCGGCCGTCACAATTGCTCCTTGTCCCGGCCCCCAATGCGTACGATCCTATGGCGCGGAACCGATGACAAAATCAGGCCGCTGTGGCATGGTTTTTTAATCTTGGGCCTGCCCGCGAACCGCGGCCGCCCATTACACGGCAACATCCGATACAAGGCTTCTGGCATGTCTCCGAAACCACCGCCCCTTTTCTCCCCGGAAATCGGGGACAAGGTGCTTCTCAACCCGGCCGGCAAGGAAGAGAAGTTCACCACCTATTTCATCGGCATGGAGCGGGGCAAGTACGTGGTCACCTCCCTGGGCCCCTTCGCCAGGGAGATCGAGCGCATGTCCAAGATCCTGCCCAAAGGCTGCAAGGCGCGCCTGTTCAACGTGCACCAGGGGGTCATGCACGGCTACATGGTCCAGATCCTGGGCTACGCCACCACCCCCTACCAGCACCTCTACCTGTCCTTCCCGGACCACAACGTGACCCACAACCTGCGCCGCTTCGACCGCGTGGACTGCCACCTGCCCGGCCAGGTCGGCACGGGCGCCGGGGCGGTCAAGGGCATGGTGGACAACATCAGCCAGGGCGGCTGCCGCCTGCAGGTCTCCTCGGAAGAGGCCGACCGGCTGGAGGCGCTGGACCGCGAAGCCGACCACGTCCTGTACTTCCAGCTAAACACCGAGACCGATCCCTGCCGGGCCAAGTGCGCGGTGGCCAAGGAGGACAAGGCCCCGGGCGGCTACACCCAGGTGGGCCTGCGCTTCGACGCCATGCTGGGCGACACCGAGCGCAAGCTGCAGGCCTTCATCGACTTCGTCATCAGGTTCCGGAGCTGACCATGGTTGCCAAGGATCACGACATCCCTCCGCCGGACCTCGACGACATCGAGACCGCGCCCGAGTCCCCCCCCGAATCCATCGAGGAGGATATGGACCAGGAACTGGACGGCCTGGACCTGCCGGACATGGACCTGCCGGACCCGGACGGGTCCAAGGACGAGCCAGGCTCGCCCGCCATGCTCCAGCCCCTGGAGACCCCGGCCCGCAAGGCCGTGCAGGTCGAGGAACAACCAGAGGACGAGGACGACGAGGACGACGAATACGAGGAAGAGGAGCAGGAACCGGAAAAAGAGGTCTCCACCCCGATCCAGAGCACCATGGCCGACGGCAAGGTCTTCGAGGGCCGCATCGTCCAGGAGATCGACCTGACCACCATGCCCCTGGAGCTGGGCCACCGGGTGCACATCAGGCCCGGCGGACTCAAGGAGCGCGTGGAGGCCCTGTTCGTGGGCATGGAGCTGAACAGCTACCTGGTGGTCCGGCTGGCCGGGCTGCACGCCGAGTTGGCCGAGGTCTTCCCATTCCTGTACCCGGACAACGAGGTCAAGCTCTTCTTCACGGACAAGGGCGTGCTCAACGGCTTCCTGTGCCACGTCATCGCCTACAAGGCCTCGCCCTTCCGCCACCTCTACCTGAGCTACCCCCACAAGGGCGAGTTCTTCACCCTGCGCCAGCAGGACCGCTACCTCTGCCATTTGCCCGCCTCCATGGACCTGGGCCCGGAGCGGCTGCACGGCATGGTCCAGGACCTGTCCCTGGGCGGCTGCTCCCTGAACCTTGCCCACCCGGACCCGGAGTCCCTGCCCGTGCACAAGGACATGGAGGTGGACCTGAACTTCTCCCTGCTCTCGGCCACGCACGAAAACCGGGCCCGCGGCCTGGTCAGGAACCTGCGCGTGGAAGCGGACATCCTGGGCCTGGGCCTGTCCTTCACGGGCATGGACAAGGGGGTGGAGGACCGCATCGTCCACTTCCTGGACTTCCTGTCCCGCTACCGGGGCACCCGGGAAAATTCCATGCGCTGAGCACCCCCTTTTCCGCTCCTTTTTGTTGTCATCGCCCCTTTTGCAAGGTACATTGAAGAACAGAACTCTTTTTCTGAGCAGCCGTTCAAGACCCCTTGCCTTGGAGCCGGAAGTGACCTGCAATACCGCGTACATCCTCACGAACCAGGCCGAGCCATACCAGGGCCTTTTGGACAAGTACGGAAAAACAGCCCGCTTCTTCGGCACGGTGGACGCCCTGAACAGGGCCCTGGTCAAGGACGATCAATGCTGCGGCCTGCTCCTGGACGTGCATATGGTCATGCGGGCTCCGGCCGAGGAGCGCAACCGCCTCTTCGCCCTGTCCAGGCAGCTGCCCTTCATCCGCACCCGGACCAACGGCTCGGCCGTGGAAATGCTGGACGGTCCCGTGTCCATGGAGGCCATCGGCAGCGACCGGCCCGGCCGCCAGCTGGACCGGGCCAAGGTGCGCCTGGACGCCCAGTACGCGGACTTTCGCGACCCCTTCATGACCGACCCCCAAGAGGCCGTGGTCCTGGACATCTCCCTGGGCGGCTGTTTCGCCCACCTGCCCCACGGCCTGCCCAAGCACGACTACCTGCACCTCAAGATCCTGGAGATGGCGGTCCGGCGCCCCATCCACTGCGCAGTGCGCTGGCGGCGCGACCATGCCGCTCCCGGCACTCTCACCGGGCTGGGGCTCAAGTTCATCGACATCAGCCAGGAGCAGCTCGACGAAATCCAGCAGCACCTGCTCAAGTGATCCCTGACGCGGAACAAAAAAAGGGCTCCACCCGATAGTGCCGGGGGAGCCCTTTTCTCGTCGGAAGGCCGGGCGGTCAGTCGCGCCTGCGCAGCCGCACTCCCACCAGGCCCAGCAAGCCCGTGCCCAGCAGCCAGGCGGCTCCGGGCAAGGGAGTGTGGGTCACGGCCGAGAAACTCAGGTTCCCGTTCTCGCCCACGCCCTGGACGTGCAGGCCCACCCGGGCGTCCCCGGCATCCAGGGCCGCGACGAGCTCGCTCAGGGTGACCCCGGACAGGGTGAAGGTCACGGACAGGGTCTCGCCCTGGCTGATGCCGTTGTGGATCTTGCCGCCCTTGTTCACCGGGTCCAGGCTGTGAAGTCGGCCGTGAAGCCGATGTTCGTGCCGCCGGGCAAATTACCGGGATTGGCCGAACTCCAGTTCCCGTTCTTGTCCAGATAGGACACGCCCGTGGACTGCGCCAGGCCGACCGGATCGGAAAAGGCTCCGGCCAGGGAACCCCAATCCCAGTAGATGGCCACGATGGTCGAGTCGTCCTGGGTCACGCTGTTGCTGAAGGTGAAGGTGACGGTGTTGCCGCCATCCGCGGAAAACACGTCCACGGACAGGGAATCCGCCTGGCTGTCGCCGGTCAGGGAAGCAAACGTATAGGTGGCCGCCTGGGCCCGGGAGGCGAACCCGATCAACACCAGGAACGCCAGGGCGAGCATCAGGAGCCGGCCGTTTATGATCTTGCTTTTGGTCATGAGATGTTCTCCCATGGCAACTCGTGCATTTTTACCTATAGTAAGAAGCGGCCGCCCGCTTGGGAATAGGTTGAAAGTAGTATTTTTTCAGATGGATAGCACGGCACTGATAAATCGTGTTACCCTCGCCGCCAAGGTCAGTCGAAAGTATGTTTTTGACCCCATATCCTGAACAAAACTTGTGATTGCGAAGCCCCTTGGTGCATACTGCGAGCGCCGAGGCACGAAAATCCACCATAAATGCCCGAGGTTCGCCCCATGCGCCTGCGGATCGCCCACAAAATTTCCCTGGCCTTCTTCCTGTTCGCCGCCTGCGCCTGCGGGGTGCTCACCTACGCCCTGTACCGCATGGCCTCGGTCCAGGTCTTAAGCGACATCCGCCAGCGGCTGGGGGACATCGTGGCCATCGCGCCCCAGGTCATCGACACCGAGACCATGGACCGGCTCACGGACCCGAGCCAACAGGGCAACGAGGACTACCTCAACGTGCAGCACGCCCTGCAACGGGTGCGCGACGCCTCCTCGGACATCTACTACATCTACACCCTGCGCCAGGGCGCGGACGGCCGCATCGTCTTCGTGGTGGACGCCGAGGAGGACCCGGAGGACGCCGTACCCCTGGGCGAGGTCTACGACGACGCCTCGGACCTGCTCAGGCAGATCTTCACCGGCCTGGACCACCCGGTGGTGGAGACCGAGTTCTACACCGACGAATGGGGCACCTGGCTGTCGGGCTACGCGCCCATCTACAGAGCGGACGGAACCCGGGCCGGAATCCTGGGCGTGGACATCCCCGCGGCCACGGTGACCAAGTACCGGCAAAGCTTCCTGCTCCGGGCCCTGCTGGTCTTCGCGGCCATCCTGCCCGCGCTCCTGTTCATCGGCCAGGCCCTGGGCAAGCGCATCGCATCGCCCGTGCTGGCCATGAAGCAGTGGGCCCAGCGCGTGGGCCAGGGCGACCTGGACGCCCGCCTGAACATGGGCGGAACCGACGAGATCGGGGTCCTGGCCAAGGCCATGGACGAGATGGCGTCCGGGCTCCAGGAGAGCCACCAGAACCTGTCCAAGCTGATGCACAAGTACCGCTCCATCTTCGACGAGGCGGCCGAGGGCATCTTCCAGACCACCCCGGAGGGCCGCGTGGTCACGGCCAACAACTCCATGGCCGCCATGCTCGGCTACGACTCGCCCCAGGACCTGATGGACTCGGTGCACAGCCTGGCCGGACAGGTCTACGCCCGGGCCGAGGACCGCGAAACCGTGCTGCGGACCATGGAGACCCGGGGCGGCGTACGCAGCATGCCCGTGGAGTTCAAGCGCAAGGACGGCTCCCCCGTGACAGTGGAGCTCTCCCTTCATCCGCACCGGGACGAGGAGGGCTTGCTCCTGGAGGGCATGGTCCTGGACATCACCGAGCGGGTCCAGCGCGAGCAGGCCGACAAGGAGCGCCGGGCGGCCGAGGCGGCCAGCGAAGCCAAGAGCGAATTCCTGGCCAACATGAGCCACGAAATCCGCACGCCCATGAACGCGGTCATGGGCCTGACCGACCTCATGCTGCGCTCCGACCTGACCGACAAGCAGCGCGCCACCCTGAACAAGATCAAGGGCGCGTCCCAGACCCTGCTGGCCGTGATCAACGACATCCTGGACTTCTCCAAGATCGAGGCCGGGCGCATGGACCTGGAGGTCACGGACTTCTCCCTGTACGAGGTCATGGCCAACCTGACCGAACTGTTCTCCCAGAAGGCCCACGAACAGGACCTGGAGCTCATGGTCTCCCTGGCCGACGGCACGCCCTCGGCCCTGCGGGGCGACCCGGTGCGCCTGGGCCAGGTGCTCATCAACCTGGTGGGCAACGCGCTCAAATTCACCAAGGAGGGCGAGATCGTGGTCGAGGTCCGCCCGGCCCGGGAGCAGCCCGCGCAGGCCGACCAGGTCCTGCTCGAGTTCGCCGTGGTGGACACGGGCGTGGGCATCCCCAAGGACCGGCTGGCCACCATCTTCGAGTCCTTCACCCAGGCCGACGCGGGCACCACCCGGCAGTACGGCGGCACCGGGCTGGGCCTGTCCATCTCCCGACGCCTGACCGAGCTCATGGACGGGGAGATCACCGTGTCCAGCGAGCCGGGCCAGGGCAGCCGGTTCACCTTCACGGCCCGGTTCGGCCGCCAGCCCGAGGATCGCCAGCCGCGCCTCAGGACGCCCAAGGATTTGCGCGGGCTCAAGGTCCTGGTGGTGGACGACAACAAGACCGCCCGGGAAATCCTGGCCTCGGCCATCGAGTCCTTCCAGATGGAGGCCCGCACGGCCGGTTCCGGCGAGGAGGCCGTGGAGGCGGTGGAGAACGCCGAGCCCCCCTTCGACCTCATCCTGGTGGACTGGAAGATGCCGGGCATGAACGGCATGGAGACCGCCCGGCGCATCAAGCAGGGCATGAGCCTGGACAAGACGCCCATCGTCTGCATGGTCTCGGCGTACGGCCGCGAGGACCTCATGGGCCAGGCGGACAAGAGCCTGCTGGACGCCTTCCTGCACAAGCCCGTGAACCAGTCCTTCCTGTTCGACACCATCATGGAGCTCTTCGGCCGCTCCGACGCCGTGATCTCGCCCCAGGCCGTGAACGGCAAAGCCCAGCCGGACAACGGCGAACCCCCGGCCCATCTGCGCGGGGCGCACGTCCTGCTGGTGGAGGACAACGCCATCAACCGCGAGGTGGCCCTGGAATGGCTGGCCGTGGCCGGCATGACGGCCGAGACCGCCACCAACGGCCTCAAGGCCATCGAGGCCCTGGACAGCATGGCCCAGGACGACAACCTGCCCGACGTGGTGCTCATGGACATCCAGATGCCCGAGCTGGACGGGCTGGAGACCACCCGGCGGCTGCGCGCGGACGGCCGGTTCAACGATCTGCCCATCGTGGCCATGACCGCCCACGCCCTCAAGGGCGACCGGGAGCGCTGCCTGGAGGCGGGCATGGACGAGTACGTGACCAAGCCCATCGACCCCCGGGCCCTGTTCGCCACACTGGGCGGACTGGTGACCGGACCCGGGCCGGACGCGGTTCCTTTTTCGGATCAGGCCAAGGTTGCCGATCATAAGCCCAGCGCGGACCACAACCCGGCCGAGGGCCTGCCCGGGAGCCTGCCCGGCATCGACGTCCACGAAGGCCTGCTGCGCAGCAACAACAACAAGCAGCTGTTCCGGCGCCTGCTGACCACCTTCCTGGCCGACTACGCCGGGGCGGACCGGGAGCTGGCCGAACACCTGGCGGCCGGGTCCATGGCCGACGCCCGGCGGCTGGCCCACACGGTCAAGGGCGTGGCCGGGTCCATCGGCGCTTCCCGGCTGGCCGAAGTGGCGGCCGTGCTGGAAAAGCGGGCCGCCGAGGAGACCCTGGAGCCCGTGGGCAGCTCCTGGGAGGAGTTCGCCAACGCCCTGGCCGAGGTGGCCGACGGCCTGTCCCGGGCCGGGTTTTCCCCTGACGCGCAGAAGCCCGCGCCCGCGCCCGCCGGACCGGCCATGACCCGGCAGGAGCTGCTGGACCTGCTGGACGAGCTGGACCGGGTCCTGGACGACGACCTGAAACGGGCCCGCGACCTGGCCTCCCGCGCGGCCACGCCCATCGCCTCCCTGGCCCCGGACGGAACGGACATGGCCCTCCGGCTGTCCGAGCACGTGAACAACTTTGAAACAGACGAGGCGCGCCGGGTGGTGGAAAGCGTGCGCCGCGTCCTGAACAACGAGGGGTAATGATGGAGGACAATCGCCAAAAGATTCTGCTGGTGGACGACAGCAAGCAGAACATCGAAATCCTCATGGACCTCTTTGGCGGGGACTACCGCGTGGCCGCGGCCCTCAACGGCGAAAAGGCGCTCCAGCTGGCCACGGCCGACCCCAAGCCGGACCTGATCATCCTGGACATCCTCATGCCCGACGTGGACGGCTACGAGGTCTGCAAACGGCTCAAGAAAAACAAGAGCACCCGCAACATCCCGGTGATCTTCGTCACCGCGGTCAGCGAGGTCATGGACTCCACCCGGGGCTTCGAGGTCGGCGCGGTGGACTACATCGCCAAGCCCTTCCACCCGCCCATGGTCAAAGCCCGGGTTGCGCTGCACCTGGACCTCAAGCGCAAGCGGGACCTGCTGGAAAAGTACGCCTTCATCGACGCCCTGACCGAGATTCCCAACCGCAGGCGCTTCGACGAAGTCCTGGAAAAGGAATGCAACCGCTCCCTCAGGTCACACCAGGACCTGTCCCTGATCCTGGCCGACGTGGACCACTTCAAGGACTACAACGACCGCTACGGCCACGCCAAGGGCGACGAGGTTCTGCGGCTGGTGGCCAAAACCCTGGAAGACTGCCTGCGCCGGGCCGGCGACTTCGTGGGCCGCTACGGCGGCGAGGAATTCGGCGCGGTCCTTCCCTACACCGACGCGGACGAGGCCCGGTTCGTGGCCGAGAACATCCTGGCCGGAATCGACGGGCTCAACATCCCCCACGACGCCTCGTCCGTGGCCGGGCATTTGACCCTGTCCCTGGGCGTGGCCACGGTGGACCCGGACACGGACATCGACCCCAAGGCCCTGCTGGCCGCGGCGGACAAGGCCTTGTACCAGGCCAAGGCCAAGGGCAAACGCCGTTTGGAGGCGGTCCGAATCTGACCGGTCCGGCACGACAGGCGGGGATCAGAATGTCGATTTTTGAAATCGGTTGCTGTGGAGCCTACTGCAAGACCTGCCCAGAACTCCGAAACACCCGGTGCAAGGGATGCAAAATCGGGTACAACACCGGAGACAGGGACATCAAAAAAGCAAAATGCAAGGTGAAGGTTTGTTGCATCGGAAAAAATTTGATCGCGTGTGCGGACTGTGCGCGATACGACACATGTGAAATCATTCAATCCTTCCACGGAAAGACAAGCTACAAATACAAAAGATACCGGGAATCCACGCTGTTCATCAGGGAACATGGGTACGCCCGTTTCCTGAAAACGGCCGGGGAATGGAAAAACGCGTACGGCAAACTTGGATGAGGAACGCAACCCGTCAGGGTTTTCCCGTCCCCCTCCTTCCGATTTTCGCTGTTTTGTCGTAACAACGGCGGAAACTTCAACATTAGGGGGGACAATGACACCAATCCGAACCATTCCATTCCTGCTTCTGGCGGCCGCCCTGCTCCTGCCCGGCCTGTGCAGGGCCCAGGACCTGCCGCCCTGCACGAATTCCCTGCTCACCCTGGCCCCGGGCTGCTCCGTGAACCAGGCCATGAACCTGGGCGCCACCGAGGTCTCCTTTCTGGACTGCGGAGCCACGGACCCGGCAAGCGTGGCCGCCTTCTACAAGGACAAGCTGGTCGCCAACGGTTTCACCATCTCCATGGAGAACCAGTACCCCGGCGGCAACATGCTCGTGGCCCAGTTGGGTGACGCGGCGGCCAGCATCGACATCGGCACGGACAACGGAGCCACCGTGGTCAGCCTGACCCTGGACGGCACGGACAAGCTGGGAACCGCTTCCGGAGCGGCCGCGCCTCCGGCCGAGGGCCCGGTGGACCAGGCCGCGGTCCAGACGGACCAGGCCCTCGAAGCTTCGGCCGCCGAGGAAGCCCCCGCCGGGGCCGAAGGCGCGGCCAAGATTCTGGAGGAGGGCCAGGGCCTGGCCCAAAGGATATGGGAGCACGTCACCCCGCCCGAGGGCGACGTGCTGGTCAACGAGTTCACGGTGGACGACAACGTGGGCGCGGACATGGCCTCCACGCTCGCGCCCGGCGAAATCCTGGACTATTACCGGAACCAGCTGTCGGCCAAGGGCTGGAACCTGATGGCCTACCACGTGGAGGCCGAAGGCGGCCTGCTGCAGATGTTCAAGGGCTCCGACAACATCCAGGTCTTTTCCGACACGGCCGACAACGGCCAGGGCACGGAATACATGATCATGCTGGCCAATACCCAATAGCGCGGCGCCCGTGATCGCCAAGGGCCCGCCGCACATTTGCGGCGGGCCCTTTTCCTGCCCGGAAAGACCCGAACACCACACCTTCGTTGCCATAATCACGAAATACAAGTATACGATACATGCTGGAATTATTCCCACAGCCGTCCGGAGGGAGCCGATGCACATCACGACGTCCGACCAGGAAAAACTCGACCTGGGCTTTGGCGGGTACACCTGCAATTGGGGCATCCACATGTGCGGGCTGTACGAAACAGCGCAGGAACGCGACGACATCCTGTTCGGCTTCCTGGAGGCCGGAGCCCGGGTCCGCGACCTCCAGCTCTACTGTCCCACGGAACGCACGGCCGACGACTTTGTGGAGCAATACTCCCGCCGCTGTCCGCACTGCCGGGAGCAGACCTCCGACCCGGACCTGTTCCAGCTCTCCTCGGCCAAGGATCTCTATTACCCGGACGGCGTGTTCTCGCCGTGGGCCATGGACGACGGGCTCAACGGATTCTACGCGCAGAGCCAGGCCAAGGGAGCCAGGAATATCCGGGCCACGGCCGAAATGGTCTGGGCCCTGGAGGCCATCCCCGGCGTGGAGCACCTCATGGCCTACGAATCCCGGCTCAACTATTTCATCCCGAACAAGCCCTGGATCAGCATTTGCCTGTACAATCTGACTAAATTCGACGGCAAAACCATCATGCAGGTGCTGCAGACCCATCCCTACACCATCAGCCGCGGCGTGGTCACGGAGAACCCCTACTACCAGGACCCCGACGACTGGCTGGCCGCCAATTCCCCGCAATTCCTGAGACGAGACAGTGCCTGACGCCCCGGCCGCCCACGACATCTTCCTGCTCATGCTCAACCTGTCCCAGGTGCGGGACAAGGATCTGACCATGACCGTGTTCTGCCAGGCCATGGCCAACAACTGGCCGAGCCTGGAGTTCGATTTCGGCCCGGAACCCCGGGAGTCCGCGGACATGTGCATCCGGTTGGGCGGCGGCGACCGGGACTTCGGCCACCTCTGCATCCACGGGGACATGTCCGCCCTGTCCAGGGAGGACCAAGCGCTGGTGCGCAACGCCACCAGCATGCTGGCCATCCTGCTGGAACGGCTGGACCAGGAACAGCAACTGGAGCGCAACCGGGAGGAGCTGCGCCTCGAGGTCCAGGAACGGGGCCAGGATCTGGCCCGGGCCCAGGAGCAGATGCAGGACGTGGCCGACGCCTTCCCGGGCCTGCTGTTCCAGCTCCAGATCGATCCGGACGACAGGTGGACCCTGACCTACCTCAGCCGGGGATGCGGGGACCTGTTCGACATCCCGGCCGAACAGGCCCTGGGCGACGCGGCCTTGCTGCTGGGCAAAATCCCCCTGGAAGACAGGGACCGGCTGCGGGAACGCGTCATCGCGTCCCGGGCCGACAACACCGGACTCGACGAGGAGTTCCGGATCCTGGGGCCGGACGGCCAGGTGCGCTGGGTCCAGATAATGGCCCGGAGCCGGACCCTGGCCTCGGGCGGCGCCCTGTTCAACGGCGTCATGGTGGACGTCAGCGTGCGAAAGCGCACCGAGGAGGAGCTTGTCCGGTCCGAACGCAAGTGGCGCAACATTCTGGTCAACACGCCCCAGATCGGCATCTCCCTGGACGCCTCGGGCCGCTTGATATTCGCCAACGACCATTTCCTCCGGCTCACGGGCTGGTCCCGGGAGGAGGCCCTGGGGCTGGACTGGTACGAAAACTTCCTGCCCGAGGACATCCGCGGCCAGGTGCGCGGCGTCCTGGACAGGACCATGAACGAATTGAACACGGTCGACTACTCGGTCAATGAAAACGAGATCGTCACCCGCAGCGGGGAACGCCGCAACGTGGCCTGGTCCAACGTGCTGACCCGCAACGCCCAGGGCGAGATCGAGGACGTGACCTGCCTGGGCGTGGATATCACCGAACGCGAGCGGGCCGAAGAGGAAAACCGCCGCCTGGCCGAGCTGGTCGAGGCCTCGGACAGCATCGCCGTGTTCAAGGATCCGTCCCTGCGCTACCTCATGGTCAACCAGGCCTTCTTCCGGCTGACCGGGTTCTCGGACATCCGGGACGTGTCCGGCAAGACCGACCAGGAACTCTTCGAGGACACGGCCACGCCGAAGCAGATCGAGGAGTACGTGCGCAACGACCTCAAGGCCCTGGCCCTGGAGCCCGGCCAAGTCCTGGCCGCGGAGGAGACCCTGTCCGGGGACGATGGCCTGGAGCGCACTTTCCTGACCAAGAAATTCCCGGTGTACTACAAGGACCGGACGCAGCTTTTGGGCGTGGCCACCCTGACTTCGGAGATCACGGACCGCAAGCTCATGGAGAACGACCTGCGCCTGGCCAAGGATGAGGCCGAGTCCGCCAACCAGGCCAAATCCGAATTCCTGGCCAACATGAGCCACGAGATCCGGACACCCATCAACGGCATCATGGGCATGCTCCAGCTGCTGGCCACCTCGGACCTGGACAAGGAGCAGCAGGAATACGCCCAGGTGGGCATCAACGCCTGCCGCCGCCTGACCCGGCTGTTGAGCGACATCCTGGACCTGTCCCGGGTGGAGGCCGGTCGGCTGGAGATCTGCCACGAGCCCTTTGATCCCCGGGAGACCATCGAGTCCGCGGTGCAGCTGTTCCGGCCCCCGGCCGAACAAAAAGGGTTGGCCCTGGACTTCACCTGGGACGACAAGATTCCGGCCACCCTCTACGGCGACCCGGCCCGGCTGCTCCAGCTGGTCAACAACCTGCTGGGCAACGCCATCAAGTTCACCGAAGAGGGCCGGATCCACCTGGACGTGCGCAAGGTGGGCCGAGGCAGGAGCGAGCGCCTCCTGTTCACCGTGGCGGACACGGGCATCGGCATCCCGGAAAACAAGCTGGACTCCATGTTCGAGTCCTTTTCCCAGGCCGAGGCCAGCTACGCGCGCCGCCACCAGGGCGCGGGCCTGGGCCTGGCCATCACCAAGCGGCTGGTGGCCCTGATGCACGGCAACCTGTCCGTGGAGAGCGTGGAGGGCCAGGGCACCACCATCTACCTGTCCCTGCCCCTGCACACGTCCTGACCCCGGAAACCGGCCCCACCTGTCTTGCTTTTTTGGAATAAATTCAGATTAGCATACTCTGTTTTTTGTAACGATTCGTCATCGCTGCCTTTTCCTACCGTGGCGCATAAATTGCTATTCTTTCCTAGATCATCACTCTAGGGAGTAACCGACCATGAAAAAAATATTCGCATCCTTCGCCACCCTGGCCCTCCTGCTTGTCCTCTGCGGCGTGTCGCAGGCGGCCACCTACTACTCGGACACCTTCACCGGCGACGGCTCCTACGAGTTCGTGCAGGTGGACTTCGACCACGAATACGACGGCTCCGTGAGCTCGCCGTACAAGGCCACCCTGACCATCACCGCCTTTGACGTGGACAACGGCGAAGTCGACCAGGTGTTCCTGAAGACCGGCTCGGGCGACGTCTACCTGGGCGACCTGACCCAGCTCCCCACCTGGGACAGCTACTATCCCGGAACCTACAACTACGTGACCACCACGGTCTTCGACGTCACGCCCTACCTGGCCGCGGACATGGATTTCTACATCATGGTCTACGACGGGGCCAACTCCCACGCCATGAAGCTCGTGACCTCGGTGCTCGAAGTCACGGCCACGCCCATTCCGGGCGCCGCCTGGCTGCTGGGCTCCGGCCTGCTCGGCCTTGTGGGCCTGCGCCGCAAGATCAAGAGCTAGACAAGCACGCTGATCCGCACGCAACAAGGGCCTCTCCCGAAGGAGAGGCCCTTTCTCTTTTTTCAAGACACGTCCACCATTTCAAGACGCGCCGATCTCAGGACGTACTTTCAACGGTCCGCCCGGCCACGAAAAAGGCCGCCCCAAAAGGAGCGGCCCGTATACGCAGGATCGGCCGGGTTAGTCGCGCAGCTTGCGGCGCAGGCCGAACAGCCCCAGGACGCCCGTGCCCAGCAGCCAGATCGCGCCGGGGATGGGGGTTGTCGAAGGAGGTGAGCCGGGCACGAAGGTAGCAGTCGTGTCAGCGTTGAGACTTCTGGCGCCGTTGGAATCCGTGACCACCAAGGACACGATATGGGTCGTTCCTGGAATCTCCGCCCAATACGTACTCCATTCAGCATAGGGAATGGTGACGACTTCTCCGAAATAGTCGTCGTAAAGCCCATCCCCGTCGATATCCCATGCGTAGGATGTTATGTAATCACCTTGCCCTTCATTGGGGTCGGCGGAACCGGATCCATCCAATACCAAGTCATAACCTGAATAAAGAAAGTAGTCTCCTCCGGCATCGGAAACAGGGTTCATGTTGAGGTAGTCCGCAAACGCACTGCCTGCGAACAAAGACAGAAGAGCCGGAATGAACATTGCCAAAAGGATTTTCTTCATAACGATTCCCCTCGTATCTACAATGGTTACCCAGCAATCTTCTTCCGCAGGCCGAACAGGCCCAGGACGCCCGTGCCCAGCAGCCAGATCGCGCCCGGGATGGGCGTGGGCGAGGCGGCCAGCAGGTCCGCGGAAGTGAAGCTGTAGGAGCTGAACTCGCCCCAGTCGGGCAGGTACCCGGACAGGGTAGTGCCGTCGGAGAACACCACGGTGATCAGCGAGTTGGGCTCGTTGCCGTTGTTGAAGAAGGTGGTCTTGTAATATCCATAGCCCCCGGACCCGGCCATCCTGTCCAGGTCGGGAATCATGCGGAAGAACTCGTCGTAGCCGAAGCCGGTGAAGTTCAGCGGGACCACGTGGCTGGGAAGGTTGTCGTTGGTCTTGAGAAGGGTCCCGACGCTGGCGTCCACGGAGTAGCTGTTGCCGGAGGAGTAGGCGATCGAACCCAGGTGGTCGAAGCCCCAGGCGGTGTGCCCGGCGGTCATGGAGAATCCCGTGATCTCATAGGACGTGCTGTTGTTGATCAGCCTGATGTACGGGGTGTTGTTCGAGGCGCCCCAGATCTCGAGCGTGAAGTCGTAGGTCGCGGCGGACGCGCCGGTGGCCAGGCACAGGGTGAACAGGAGAGCGAGTAGAGAAACTTTTTTCAAAACAACCTCCAATATCAGATAATTAATATATCTTTACTCTCTCTTAATGTAGCAAGTTAAGCGCCAATACATATTTCCCCCAAAAAAAACGGAACATTGGATAAACGTGAGCAGTCACCTGCGCCGTGATTCCAAAAAAAGTGGACAAAAAAAAGAATCCGGACAGACACTTGACCGATCAGGTGGGAAAAAGGCTGGAAAAAGAAAAAGGGCCCCAGCCGGTTGGCTGAAGCCCTTGAAACATGTGGTGCCGAGGGACAGAGTTGAACTGCCGACACGCGGATTTTCAGTCCGCTGCTCTACCAACTGAGCTACCTCGGCCCGCAAGAGGTCGCTTGTAACGAATCAATCCGGGTTAGGCAAGCCCTTTCTTGAGAGCCGCCCGGCCTACGCCCCTTCCCGGCCCTCGGTCCGGCCTCCGTCCCGTCCCATATCCCGAATACGGGCCGCGTACTCCTTGCGCAGGGCCTCCAGGTAGTCCGGGTCGGTCTTGCCCTTCCAGGTCTCCACCTCCAGGTAGCGCTTGGGGATGCGCACGGCCTCGGGCGCATAGCCCGTGGCGAACCGGGTTTGCCAGCGGATGCGCTGCACCCGCTCGCCCAACGCCACCGGGTCCTGGGCCAGGCCCGGGTATCCGGCGCAGTCCAAAGCCTCGGACAGCAATTCGTGGGTGTAGACCCCGCGCGCGAACAAACAGGCGACCATGGAGTTGATCAAGGCCCGGTCCCGCTCGTCCTCGACCAGAAAGTCGATGGCCCCGGCCACGTCCTGCTCCTGGTGCTTCTGGTCCCAGGCGTACCCGCCCGAGTCCAGGTGCGAGTGCCTGAAGCCCAGGGACTGGGCCGCATAAAACACCTCGCCCGTGGCGTACCCGGCCATCTCCTGGCCCAGCACGCAGGCGAAGTCCTCGCCGCCGTACCGGGCCACGGCCTTTTCCACGCCCTGGCCCAGGGCGGTCCAGAAGTCGCTGTCGCCCACGCCGCCGCCCCAGCCCAGGGCGCGCACGGCCTGCTCGTAGACCCTGCCCTGACCGAAAGCCAGGTCCAGGCCCACGTCCTCGGGCCCGACCACGCCCTTTTCCAGGGCCTCGGTGGCCCAGGCCAGGGCCACGCCCGCGCCCATGCAGTCCAGGCCCACCTTCTCCACCTCGTCCATGAGGGTCAGCACCCGGGCCGGGTCCGTGATGCCGAGCATGCTGCCCAGGGCGAAGATGGGCTCGTAGTCGTAGGGCACCTGGCGGTACTGGAAGCGGTGCTCCTGGCGGAACCGTTCGCGCACGAAACCCATGTGTACGCAGCCCACGGGGCAGCCCGCGCAGGCCATGTTCCGCAGCAGCATGTCGTCGCCGAACCGCTCGCCCGAGATCTGCTCGGCCCCGGGGTCGGTGCTGGCCTGGAGGTTGCGCCAGGGCAGGGACTTGAGCTCATTCAGAGCCAGGATGTTCCCGGCCGTGCCCAGGTCGTGGTACTTGCTCATCATGGCCGTGTGGGTCACCTGGCCGTGGATGCGCTTGTACAGCTGGGCGTAGGCCTTGCCCCGGTCGTCCCCGGGCACGTCCGCGGCCCCGTCGCCCAGGATGACCACGGCCTTGAGGTTCTTGGAGCCCATGACCGCTCCCCCGCCCAGGCGGCCGAAATGGCGGTAGGAGTCCACGTTGATACAGGCCATGGCCGAGCCCCACTCCCCGGCCGGGCCGATGCGCATGATGCTGCGGTGGCCCGAGCCCGGATACATCTTGCGGATGGCCTTGCCCGCGCCCAGGGCGTCGTAGCCCTTGAAAAAGTGAACGTCCTTGATCTCGGCCCGGCGCGAACCCACGGCCAGCAGGCTGAGCAGCTTGGCCCGGCCCGTGACCACCAGCCCGTCGTACCCGGCGAAGGCCAGGGACAGGGCGTTGCGCCCGCCCGCGTGGCTCTCGGCGTACTGGTCGTGGTAGGGCGACTTGAACGCGCACACGGTCTTGCTCATGAGCGGGAAGAGCCCGGTCAGCGGGCCCACGGCCAGGATGAAGGGCTGGTCCGGGTGGTACCAGGGCTCGTTCGGCAAGCCGTACTTGAGGAACAGCAGGGCGGCCAGGCCCGAGCCCCCGGCCACCTGGTCGCGGCCGTCCAGGGTCTCCACGCGCACGCGGCCCGTGCCCAGGTCGGCCAGGAGGATGCGGAAATGGTCGCGCATCACGCCTCCTCCCCGGGCACAACCCCGTTGAGCACGTTGCTCTTCAGGTCGGCCAGGTCCCTGAGCTCCAGGCAGTCGTGGGGGCAGTACTCCACGCACCGGCCGCAGTGCAGGCACACGTAGGGCCGGGTCTCGTGGTCCAGATGGATGGCGCCCACCGGGCAGGCCTCGGCGCACAGGCCGCAGCGGATGCACAGCTTGGCGTTGACCAGCACGCCCCCGCCCTTGCGCTGGGAATAGGCGCCCGTGGGACAGGCCTGGGCGCAGGGGGCCGGGTCGCAGGCCAGGCAAAGCGCGGCCACGAAGCCCGTGGACAGCCCGCCCGAGCTGGAGATGCGGATGCCGGCCGTGTCCCAGGAGACCTGCTTATGCACCAGGCGGGCGCAGGCCAGGGAACAGGAGTGGCAGCCGATGCAGCGCTCCATGCGCGGCGCGGTCAGTTGTTTCATTCATTTCCTCCAACGCCCCGAACCAGGGGCGCAGACCTCTACATAGCATGTCCGGCGACTCTGTCCAGGGGGAGGATGGAAATCAAGAGGATGAGAAGCGGCTCGCCAATGGCGCGTTCTTGTCAGGCGAACAAGGTCCATTTCTCAAAGCAAGGAGAATTCATTGACATAGACCGGAAAAGAACGGAATTGTTTAGGTTCTCCGGAGGTGGAGACATTGAACAAGGCGACTTGGACATTGTGTTTCATTTTGTTGCTGGGGGCGCTGTTCGGATGCGGCGAAGCAGCCCATGAAGACCCGGTCGCCGACCGATTTCTCGGCCCCCTGCCCGGCACGGTCCACGAGTACCTCAACGCGGACGGGGTGCGCATGGAGGTGGCCGGGATCGCCTGGGTGGAGAAGGGAAGGGCCGTGCGGGTCCGGGAGACCACCCTGCTGCCATCCGAACTCCTGCCGCCCGAACTGGCGGACCGGGTCGCGCCGGGCGAATCCGGGGTGACGTCCGTGCGGGAATACGTGCTCCGGGCCGAGGGGGAGCGGCTGGTCCTGGAGGAGGCCGGGGAACGGACGATCCTGGCCGATCTTTCCGGAGACGCGTGGTCCATTCCGGCCATGACAACCTCTGCTGCGGATGATGCGGCAGCTGGTCCGGCCGAATCCGACTGGGTGGTCCGGGAGGCC
Source organism: Desulfovibrionaceae bacterium (assembly GCA_963666895.2). GTDB lineage: Bacteria > Desulfobacterota > Desulfovibrionia > Desulfovibrionales > Desulfovibrionaceae. The sequence goes on from CAXXNS010000010.1 coordinate 337,018, forward strand.
GAGTGCCGGATGAGCGAGTGCGGCGAGCGCGTTCTCTTTGGGGCATCCCGAAAGGTGTTCACGGTGGCCTGCTTTCTGGCGGCGGATCGGAATGGAAGCGAGCCGATGCAGGTGGTTGATCTGGAATTGGCCGAGGGCATCGGTGTGATCCGTTTGGGAGACCTGGAACTCACGGCCGTCCAGGCTCCGGGGAAACCTCAGGAAGGCGACCCCAACAAGCCCTGATCAGTCGCCCGCCTCGTTTTCGGGGTGCAACTGCAAAACCATGTCCACCAGCTCCGGGTCCTCCGGGCTCTTGGTGATGACGAACCCGAACTTCCTGGCCAGGGCCTGCATGCCCAGGTTCTCGGTCATGGTCTGGCCCACCAGCTTGGTGGTGCCCCGCTCCCGGGTGTAGTCGATGCTCTTCTTGAAGAGCATGGAACCCAGGCCCTGCCCCTTGAGGTCGGAGCGGATGACGATGGCGAACTCGGCCTCGGAGTTGTCCGGCTTGGTCACGGTGCGCGACACCCCCAGGGTCTGGGGCTCGCCCCGGCGGCCGTCCACCTGGGCGATGAAGGCCATCTCCCGGTCGTAGTCGATCTGGGTGAACCGGGCCAGGTCCTTATGGTCGAACTCGCGGCGCACCACCCCGAAAAAGCGCCGGCGCAGGTCCTCCTCGGAGAGCGAGGCCAGGAACTCGCGGTGGGCGTGCTCGTCCTCGGGCCGGATGGGCCGCAGGGTGATCTTGGACCCGTCCTTGAGCACCACGCACTCCTCCAGCTCGCGCGGGTAGGGCCGGATGGCCAGCCGCGCCGCGCCCTCGACCTTGCTGGGGGCCACCTGCACGTGCGCGCCCAGGGCCAGCACGCCCAGGTCGTCGGCGTAGAGCGGGTTGATGTCCAGCTCGGCCACCTGGGGCAGGTCGATGAGCAGCTGGGAAACCTGGATGATGGTCAGGCAGATGTCGTCCAGGTCGGCCGGGGCCTGGGTGGGGCTGCCCGAGAGCAGGCGGGAGATGCGGGTGCGGGAGATGAGCTCCCGGGCCAGGCTCATGGACAGGGGCGGCATGGTCACGGCCGAGTCCCGGACCATCTCCCTGGACATGCCGCCGTGGCCGAAATGGATGATGGGCCCGAACACCGGGTCCACGTTGGCGGCGATGAACAGCTCGTGGGCTCCGGCGCGGCGGCCCATGCGCTGGATCGTGAAGCCCTCCACGTAGGCGTCGGGCCGCTCGCGGGCCACGCGGGAAAGCATGTGGGCCGCGCCTTCCCAGACCTGCTCCGGGGTCTCCAGGTCCAGGAGCACACCGCCCACGGCGAACGGCTGGGGAATCTGGGGCGAGCGCAGCTTCAGGGCCACGGGGTAGCCCAGGTCGTCGGCCGCGATGACCGCCTCCTTGGCCGAGACCGCGATGCGCGTCTCCACGGCCGGGATGCCGTAGGCGGCCAGCACGTCCTTGGCCTCGGGCTCGGTCAGGGTGTCGCGGCCCTGCTCCAGGGCCCCGTTGATGATCTCCCGGGCCGACAGGGTGTCCGGGAAGAAGTCCGTGGGCAGGGAGGCCGGGGTCTCCATGAGCATGTCCTGGTTGCGCTGGAACTGGACCATGTACAGGAAGGCCCGGGTGGCCTTGTCCGGGGTGTCGTAGGTGGGCACCCCTTCCCGGGCGAATATCTCGCGGGCCTTGTCGGCCGCGCCCGAACCCAGCCAGGAGGTCAGCACCATGCGCTTGGTGCGCTTCATGGCCTGGGCCACGGCCTGGGCCGTCTCGATCTCGGGCAGCCCGGCGAACGGCACGTGCATGACCAGCAGGGCGTCCACCTCCGGGTCCTTGAGCAGAATCCGGATGACCTCGGCGTACTGCTCGCCGTCCGCGTTGTAGGGCAGGGCCACGGGGTTGGGCCGGGGCCTGCCGCCGCCCACGGCCTGCTCCACCGCGGACAGGGTGTCCTGGCTGAGCGCGGCCAGACGGCCTCCGCCGGACAGGACCGCGTCCGCGGCCATGATCCCGGCCGAATGGCCGTTGGACACGATGGCCAGCCGGTCGCCGCGCACGGGCTTGACGTTGGCCACGGTGCGCGCGCCGTCGAACAGCCCGTCGATGGAGTCCACCCGGAGCATGCCCGCGCGCCTGAAGGCCACGTCGTAGATTTCGTCGTTGAGGGACAGCCCGTCCAGGCCCAGCTCGTTGCAGTCCGTGAGCGACAGCTGCATGGCCCGGCCGGGGCGCAGCACCAGCACGGGCTTGTTGCGCGAGGCGGCCCGGGCCGCGGACATGAACTCGCGGGCGTCGCAGACCGATTCCACGTAGAGCAGGATGGACCGGGTCAGGGGGTCGCTGCCCAGGTAGTCGAGCACGTCGGCCACGGTCACGTCCAGGCGGCTGCCCAGGGAGACCAGGTAGGAGAAGCCCAGGGACTGGCCCCGGGCCCAGTCCAGGACCGTGGTGAACAGGGAGTCGGACTGGGACAGGAACGCGGTCTTGCCGGGCTTGATGGAGGTGTGGGCCAAGCTGGCGTTGAGGTTCTGGCCCGGGACCATGAAGCCCAGGGACTTGGGCCCCAGGATGCGCACGTCCGGAGGCCCGGCCGCCTCCAGGATGGCCTCCCGGGCCCGGCGGCGGGTCTCGTCGTCCAGGCCCGCGAAGCTCATGCCCAGGAGCATGACCGCCTTGGTGCCCAGGGCGCGCAGCTCGTCCACGAGGATGGCCGCCTCGGTCAACGGCCGGGACACGATGGCCAGGTCCGGCACCTTGGGCAGCCGCCCGATGGCCGGATAGGTGAGCACCCCGGCCACGGCCTCGGCCTCGTCGGACACGGGCATGACCGGACCGAGAAATCCGCCGGCCATGATGTTGCGCATGATCAGATTGCCCGGGTCCTGCGGGTCGTTGGTGGGGCCGATGACCGCGACGGACTTGGGATTGAACAGGTATTCCAGATTGATGGCGCTCACTTCCGTCTCCCGGGTATGGCGAGGCAGGCAAAAATCCTGTGTCGTGGACGGTAGCAGAATCAATCGGGAAAGGAAATTCCATACGCCGCCGCAACGCCTTGCCGCGGCCGGAAGGCGAACCGTTCTTGAACAAAGCCCGGCCGACTGATAGGAATCGGCCATGTCCCAGGACAGCCCGCCTGAAATCCCGCCTCCCTCTCCGGTCCCGCCCGAGGAGGATGGGGCCGCCCAAGCCGCGCCCGAAACCGCGCCTGAAACCGCGGCCGAGTCCTCCGCCGCGCCCGGCGCCGAGACCATCGTCATCGGCCTGACCCACGTCAAGGAGCGGCAGCGCAGGCGGCGCGAACTCATCCTGGCCCTGACCTGCTTCGCCCTCATCGGCGTGCTGACCTACATCCAGCTCCGATTCATGGGCATCAACTCCTACCTGTTCCTGGGCCTGTTCAACGTCAACTTCATCCTCCTGCTCCTGGTCCTGTTCATCGTGGCCCGCAACGGGGTCAAGCTGCTGCTGGAACGCCGCCGCAAGGTGCTGGGCTCCAGGCTGCGAACACGGCTCGTCCTGGCCTTCGTGTCCCTGTCGCTCATCCCCACGGTGCTCATGTTCATGGTCTCGGTGAAGTTCGTGCAGACCTCGGTGGACTACTGGTTCAAGGTCCAGGTTGAGGACTCCATGGAGCAGGCCCTGGGCCTGGGCCAGTCCTTCTACCGGGCCGCCCAGACCCACCTGAACCAGCAAGCCTCGCACATGGAGCGCTTCATCCGGGAGCAGCAGTACGCCTGGGGCGGCAAGGCCATGGACGCCTACCTGGAGCAGAAATTCGCCGAACTGGACCTGCACCTGGTGGCCGTGGTCAACCCGGACGGCACCATCCAGAACCAGCACATGTCCCAGGACCTGGAATCCGACTGGCCCGAGATCGCCGACCGGGTGCGCTCCGGCCACCAGTCCAGCCCGGAATCGCCCATCCTTCTGCCCATGGCCAAGAGCGACCTGATCATCGTGCTCACGCCCGTGGACGAGGGCAAAACCGGCCACCTCCTGCTGGGCCAGACCATCGGCCAGGGGGTGCACTACAAGCTCAGGCAGGTCATCAACGGCCTGACCGAGTACAAGAACCTGCGCAACCTCAAGAACCCCTGGAAGATGACCCTGTATCTGACCCTGGGGGTCATGACCCTGCTCATCATTCTCGGGGCCATCTGGTTCGGGTTCCGGCTGGCCAAGGAGCTGTCCGAGCCCATCCAGGCCCTGGCCGCGGGCACCGAGCGCGTGGCCCGGGGGGATCTGGACGTGCGCCTGGAGGACCGTTCGGACGACGAGATGGGCTCCCTGGTCCAGTCCTTCAACCGCATGACCGCGGACCTGCGCGAGAGCCAGGAGCGGCTGCACGCGGCCTACGAGCGGCTGTCCGACCAGAACATCCAGCTGGAGCAGCACGGCCGGTACATCGAGGCCGTGCTGGACAACATCACCTCCGGGGTCATCACCCTGGACAACCAGGCCCGCATCAGCACCGTGAACAAGGCGGCCCAGACCATGCTCGGGGCCGTGCCCGACTTCATCGTCGGCCGCAGGCCCACCGAGCTGGTGCGCGGACAGTTCGCCGACCTCATGGAGGAGGCCCTGGTCCAGATGAGCGACAACCCCTCCTCCCAGTGGCAGCGCCAGGTGGACGTCAACGTGCGCGGCCGGGACCAGAAGTTCCTGGTCAACGTGGTCGCCCTGCGCGACGACTCCGGCGGGGTGGCCGGCACGGTGGCCGTGTTCGAGGACATCACCGAGATCGAGAAGATGCAGCGCATGGCGGCCTGGCGCGAGGTGGCCCGGCGCATCGCCCACGAGATCAAGAACCCGCTGACCCCCATCAAGCTCTCGGCCCAGCGGCTCCAGCGGCGGTTCGGCTCCCTGACCGACGACGAGGCGTTCGGCGAATGCACCGGGCTCATCGTCAAGCAGGTGGAGCGGCTCCAGCAGATGGTCACCCAGTTCTCGGCCTACGCCAAACTGCCCGAGGTCACGCCCCGGCCCGACTTCCTGGCCCCCCTGCTGGAGGAGGTCACGGCCATGTTTGAGAACACCTACCGGGACATCGAGTGGACCCTGACCTTCGAGACCACCATCCCGGAGATCCCGTTCGACCACGAGGCCATCCGCCGGGTGCTCATCAACCTGCTGACCAACGCGGCCGAGGCCCTGGAGGGGCGCACGGACGGACGGGTGGAAATCGTGGCCGGGCACCTGCCCCAGGCGGGCTGGGTGACTCTGGCCATCTGCGACAACGGCCCCGGGTTCGGCAAGAACGAGGCCTCGCGCATGTTCGAGCCCTACTTCTCCAGCAAAAAGACCGGCACCGGCCTGGGCCTGACCATCGTCCGCAGCATCATCAACGACCATCGGGGCAGCGTCACGGCCAACACCACCGGCGAGCAGGGGACCGTGTTCACCATCAACCTGCCCGAAAAATAGCTCCCCGAAAAATTCATACTCTTGTTGTGGACAGGTCCGGCACAGGGTATGATGCCTCCCTGGCAAGGGAACGCCATGCGTTTGACCTGTGCTGCGAAACAGGCTAACGCCCCGGGACACCTTTCGAGGAGACCCTGAACCATATGCGTGTTTTCATCACCGGCGGCACCGGATTCATCGGCCGACACCTGGTCCGCGAACTCGTGGACGCGGGGCACGAGGCCATGATCCTTTCCCGCAGGCCGGCCAGGGTGGCCGAGACCTTCGGCCGGGGCGTCATCGGCCTGGCCTGGACCGACTCCCACGCCCAGAACTGGCTGGACGCGGTCAACGGTGATACGGCCATCATCAACCTGGCCGGAGAGAACATCTTCGGTCGCTGGACCGCGGGCAAGATGCAGCGCATCAAGGACAGCCGCGTCCGGGCCGGGCATTCGGTCATGCAGGCCATCGAGCAGGCCCCGGTGAAGCCCAAGACCCTGATCCAGGCCTCGGCCGTGGGCTTCTACGGCCCCCGCGACCAGGAGCGCATGGACGAGGACCAGGGACCGGGCCAGGGTTTCCTGTCCGAGGTCTGCCGGGAATGGGAAGGCTCCACCCGCGCGGCCGAGGACATGGGCATCCGACGGGTGGTGGTGCGCACGGGCGTGGTCCTGGGCGACGGCGGCGGAGCCCTGTCCCAGATGGCCCGGCCCTTCCGATTCTTCCTGGGCGGTCCCATGGGCCGGGGCGGCCAGGGCGTCAGCTGGATCCACATGGCCGACCAGGTGGGCGCCATCCGCTTCCTGCTGGAAAACGCAAACTGCGAGGGCGTGTTCAACCTGGCCGCGCCCGAGCCCGTGTCCAACGCCCGGTTCAGCCGCACCCTGGCCAAGGTCCTGCGGCGGCCCTGCTGGATCAGGACGCCCGCCTTCGCCCTCAAGGCCATGTTCGGCCGCATGGCCGAGGAGCTGCTTCTGTCCGGCCAGTACGTGCTGCCGCGGCGCCTGGAAGCTCTGGGCTACCGGTTCCAGCACCCGGACCTGGAAGAAGCCTTGGCCAGCCTTCTCCGGCCCGCGAACCCCGCCTGACCAAGCCCTTTTCGACCGGGGGCTTGAATCGCCCTCCGCTTGCCGCTACATTGTCCGAAACCGCCCGCTCGCGGGCAAAAGGACCGTCATGGCCGGAAACGTTCTCATCGTGGACGACGAAGCGGGCATCCGCACCTCGCTCAAGGGCATTCTCGAGGACGAGGGGCACCAGGTGCAGGCCGCCGAGACCGGCGAGCAGGCCCTGGACATGATCCGCGACCAGGAGCCGGACATCCTGTTTCTGGACATCTGGCTCCCCGGCATGGACGGCATGGAGGTCCTGGACACCCTCAAGGCGCGCCGGGTCGAGGTGCCGGTGGTCATGATCTCGGGCCACGGCAGCATCGAGACAGCTGTATCGGCCCTGAAAAAAGGCGCCTTCGACTTCATCGAGAAGCCCCTGAGCCTGGAAAAGGTGGTCACGGCCACGCGCAACGCCCTGGAGGTCTCCCGGCTGCGGCTGGAGAACCAGGCCCTCAAGGCCCACATCGGCACGGAGCAGACCGTGCGGTTGACCGGGGAGTCCAAGCCCGTGCTGGCCCTCAAGGAGACCATCGCCCAGGTGGCGCCCACGGACGCCTGGGTGCTCATCACCGGGGAGAACGGCACGGGCAAGGAGATCGTGGCCCGCAGCCTGCACCGTTTGTCGCTCCGGGCGTCCAAGCCCCTGGTGGCCGTGAACTGCGCGGCCATCCCCGAGGAGCTCATCGAGGCCGAACTCTTCGGGCACGAGAAAGGGGCCTTCACCGGCGCCGAGGTGGCCCGCACCGGCAAATTCGAGCTGGCCGACAAGGGCACCCTGTTCCTGGACGAGATCGGGGACATGAGCCTCAAGACCCAGGCAAAGATTCTGCGCATCCTGCAGGAGCAGGCCTTCGAGCCCGTGGGCGGCCGCAAGACCATCACCGTTGACGTCCGCGTCATGGCCGCCACCAACAAGGACCTGGCCAAGGAGATCGAGGCCGGACGGTTCCGCGAGGACCTCTACTACCGGCTCAAGGTCTTTCCCCTGGAGGTGCCGCCCCTGCGCAAGCGGGCCGAGGACATCCCCCTGCTCATCGAGGACTTCGTGCGCGACCTGACCCGGCTGCACGGGTTCAAGCACCTGTCCTTCACCCCCCGCGCCCTGGCCGCGCTCCAGGAGCACCCCTGGCCGGGCAACGTGCGCGAACTCAAAAACTTCGTGGAGCGCATGCTGATCATGCACACGGGCGGGACCGTGGACGTGCGCGACCTGCCGCCCGAATTCGGGTCCGGACCCGAACCCGAGGAAGGGTCCGCGCCCCCGCCGGACCACGACCAGTACCCGGGCCAGGAGGTGCCGGACCTGCGCCTGCCCGAGGGGCCCATGGACCTGCGGCAGGCCAAGGCCGACTTCGAGGCCAAGTTCCTGGAGACCAAGCTCAAGGAATGCGAGGGCAACGTGGCCCAGCTGGCCAAGGCCGTGGGCCTGGAACGCAGCTCGCTGTACCGCAAGCTGAAGCAGTATAATATTCCGATCGATTAGCCTGAAGCCTGGAGCCACTGCCGAAGCAGGTTGAGCAGGTCCACCTGCTTGACCGGCTTGGACAGGAAGGCGTCGCAGCCCGCTTCCAGGCAGCGCTCGCGCTCCTCGGCCGAGGAATAGGCCGTCACGCCCACCACCACGATGCGCTGGGAGGGGTCGCGGCCGCGCTCCCGCTCCCGCAATCGGCGCACGGCCTCCAGCCCGGACATGACCGGCATCTGCATGTCCATAAGCACCAGATCGAAGGGCTCCTCGTCCAGCCGCTCCAGGGCCTCCTTGCCGTTCTGAACCACGGTCAGGGTGCAGCCCTTGTCCTTGAGAAAGGCCCGCACCACCTCCCGGGTGAACTCCGAGTCGTCGGCCAGCAGGATGGAGGCCCCGCCCAGGTCCATGTCCAGGGCTGGTCCGTCCCCGTCCCCGGGGGACGGATTCTCGGACTCCGGGGGCGCGAAGGGGACGACCACATGGAACACGCTCCCCTTGCCTGGCTCGCCTTCCACCCAGATGTTCCCACCCATGAGCAGGACCAGGCGGCGGCTGATGGCCAAGCCCAGGCCCGTGCCGCCGTAGCGCCGGGTGGTGGTGGAGTCGGCCTGGATAAAGGACTCGAAGATGATCTCGCGCTTGTCCACGGGAATGCCGATGCCCGTGTCCTCCACCGTGAACTCCACCTGGTGGACCATGTCCGGGTCCGGGCCCGTGCGGATCACGATCTCCACGCCCCCCTTGCGGGTGAACTTGACCGCGTTGTCGGCCAGGTTGGCCAGCACTTGCTTGAGCCGCATGGGGTCGCCGCGCACCAGCTCGGGAACCCCGGGCTCCATGCGCAGGGAAAAATGCAGCTCCTTGTTCTCGGCCTTCATCTTCTGCGGGGCCACGGCCTCGGCCACGGCCTCCAGCAGGTCGAAGTCGAGGCTCTCCAGCTCCACGCGGCCGGACTCCACCTTGGACAGGTTCAGGATGTCGTCGATGATGCCCAGCAGGTTCACGGCCGCGTTGCGGAATACGCGCACATAGTGCTTCTGGTCCTCGTCCAGGTCCGTGTCGGCCAGCACCTCGGCCATGCCCAGAATGGCGTTCATGGGCGTGCGGATCTCGTGGCTCATGCTGGCCAGGAAGGCGCTCTTGGCCCGGTTGGCGGCCTCGGCCTCGTCCCGGGCCAGGAGGATGGCCCGCTCGTGGCGCACCCGCTCGTCAGCGGCCACGATGATCCCGGCCATGGTCTCCAGGAAAGCCGTGTCCAGGGCGTCCCAGCTCCGGGAGCGGCGCAGGGTGTCGCAGCCCAGAAAGCCCTTGAGCCTTTTCTGGTAGCGCAGGGGGATCACGGCCAGGGAGCGGATGTTCTCCTCCTCCCAGGCATGTTTCTCCCTGCTTCCCTCCTCGGGAACCTCGTTCAGGCTGGACAGCACGATGTGTCCGCCCTGGAACAGGGTCCGGGTCAGCCACGGGGCCATGTCCACGGGCAAATCGCTCACCGGATGGATGAAGCCCTCGATGCCGCCGGTCTTCCACAGATGGGTCAGGCTCATGCGGGTGTTGTCGGCCGAGAACAGGAACACGTAGCAGCGGTCCACGTCCAGGGTCCGGCCCAGCAGGGCCAGGGCTTTCTCCAGCCCCACGTCCAGGCTCTCCGGGGCCATGTTCAGGAACCGGGTGGACAGGGAGCTGACCAGCTTCTCCACGCCGTAGCGCTTGAGCAGGGCCTCCTCGGCCTGCTTCCTGGCCGTGATGTCCACCAGGTACCCGTCCAGGCTCGTGGGCCTGCCACGCTTGTCCAGGATGGCCTTGGCCGACAGGGAGACCCAGATCACCGAGCCGTCCTTGCGCTTGGCCCGGTACTCCGCGTCCATGATCTGGCCGTACTTTCGTATGTGTTCCACGATGGCCTTGCGGTCGGCCGAGTCCACGTACCAGTCCCGGGCCAGATCCTTGACCGCGGCCAGGGCCTCGTCCATGTCGTCGTACCCGCTGATGCGCATCATCTCCGGGTTGAGGCCCAGCACCTTGCCGGTGACCGTGGTCTGGAAGATGCCCAGGGGCGCGTTCTCGAAGATGGTCCGGTAGCGGTGCTCGGCCTCGCGCAGGGCCGTCTCGATCTCCTTGCGCTCCCGCACCTCGCGCTTGAGCCGCCGGTTCCAGAACAGGAAGGCCAGGCTGACCACCAGCACCACGGCCACGGCCTGGACCACCACCCGGAGGATGAACCCGGTGTCCGGGCGCTGTTCCACCCTGAGCCGGAGCCAGCCTTCCTGGATCCGCTCCCGGTCGGACAGGGGGACGCTGGCCAACCCCTTGTTCAGCACCGGGAGCAACACCTGCTCCCCGGACAACATGGCCAGCACGTAGTGCTCGCTGCCCAGCTCGGCGCCAGCCGCCACCTTGAGATCGTTCAGCCCCTGCTGCCGGATGATGTGGGACACCCGGCCCAGGTCTCCCATGGCGGCGAAGACCTCTCCCCGATTGACCCGCTCCAGGGCCTGCTCCAGGCTGTCCACCGGATGGACCGCGATGCCGGGGTGCTCCCGCGTCAGCCGATCCAACCCGGAATCCGCAAAGGGCAAGGCCAGGCTGCGGTGCTCCAGGTCGGCCAGGCCGGTGATGAAGGGCGATTGCAGCCGGGTCACCAGCACGGACGGGAAGCTGGCCAGGGAGTCGGTCTCGGCCATGCCCCGCGGACCCGCTGCCCCGGCCGGAACGCAGGCCGCGTCCGCCCGGCCCTGCTCCACCAGGTCCAAGGCGTTCTCGCCCTCCGGCACCGGCACGTACTCGAAATCCACGCCCAGGCTGCCGGAGACCAGGTCCAGCAGCTCCGGGACCACTCCCACCAGCTGCTGGTCCTCGCCCAGGAAGGCCACCGGGCCCATGTCCGGGTCCACGGCCACGCGCACCAGGCGGTGCTCGTCCACCCAGGCTTCCTGGTCCGCGGTCAGGCGGACCATGCGCACCCAGGTGTGGTAGTAGCGGGCGGCCGGGTCCGATATCCAGCGGGCCTCGATCTGGCGCAGCTCCTCCATGCTGATGGCCGAGAGGCCCTGGTCCACCAGGTTCAGCAGGTCGGTGCGCTCCTTGAGCACGGCCGCATGCACCCGCTCCAGGAACCGGAACCAGGGCACGGGAACGAACTGGTTGTAGATGCCCATCCTGACCAGGTGGGGCTTGACCAGGGGCAGCTCGCCCAGGATGCCGTCCAGGGCCCCGATCTGCGCGTCCCGGTACAGGTCCACGTCTTCGTCGTAGGTCACGGCCTGGATGTCCGGATAGCGCTTGAGGTAAAGCTCGGAAAAGGTGCCCTTGCGCACGCCCACGCGCAGGCCGCTCAGATCCTCGCGGGACGTGCGGCCCAGGTCGGCGCGCATCATGAGCCCGAACTCGACGGCGTAGAAGGGCTGGGAAAACGCGAACAGGGTCTGGCGCTCGGGTGCCCGGAGCATGCCCGCATGGATGTCGGCCCGGCCGTCGCGCAGGGCCTGGATGCTGTCCTGCCAGTCCGTGAACAGGAAGCGGATCCTGACCCCGGTCTTCTCGCTCCACAGCCGCCACAGGTCCGGCTCCATGCCCTGGGGCTCGCCGTCAGGGCTCTTCATGGTCAGGGGCTCGAACCCGGTGGGAAAAACAACCACGACCTCGGACGGGCGTCCGTTGTCCATGACGGCCTGGGCCTGGGCGGCATGCGGGGCCAGGGCCGTGAACACAAAAACAAATATAAGTATTACGACAGGTCGCGGCATGACTCCCCCGGCTCCTGATAGCACAGGCGCGGCCCGGGCGAAAGCCTGGACGGCTTCAGAGACCCAGCTTGGGAGCCAGGGCCTCCCAGACCCGGTCCGGGCTGATGTCGGTCATGCAGCGGTGGTGGCCCAGGGGGCAGCGCCGGGGACCGTGCAGGCCGCAGGGACGGCAGTCCAGGCCCGGGAGCTCCAGCACGGTGGAACCCTCTCCGCGCGGGAAAAACCCCAGCCCGCGCACCGTGGGCCCGAACAGGGCCACCAGGGGCACCCTTTGCACCCAGGCCAGGTGCATGGGCCCTGAATCGTTGGTCAGGCAGGCGTCCAGCCGGGCCAAATGCGCGGCCAGCCCGGGCAGGTCCAGCCGGCCGGACAGGTCGCGGATGTCCGCGCCGTGCGCAAAAGACTTGGCCTGGTCGACAATGCGGGCGGCCAGGGGTTCCTCGCCCGGCCCGCCGAACACCAGCACCGTGGCCCCGGCCTGGGCGGCTCGGGCGACGACCTCGGCGAAGCGCTCCTCGGGCCACTGCTTGGTGGGCCAGGTGGACCCGGGATGCACCCCGAGCACCGGCCTGGTCAGCTCGGAGAAATACGCGTCCGCCACGTCCACGGCCGCCCGGGGCAGGACCATCTCGGGATCGGGGGCCGGGCCTTCGATGCCCAGGGGCCGGGCCAATTCCATGAGCCGCTCCACCTCCTCCAGCTCGTCGAACTGGCGGGACACGGTGCGGGTGTAGGCCAGGCGGTTGAACCAGGGCTTGTCGTAGCCGATGCGCACGGGGATGGACGAGGCCTTGGCCACCACGGCCGAGCGCAGGCTGACGTGGGCCGAGACCCAGAGGTCGAAGCCTTCCCGGCTCAGGGACCGCCCCAGGGCCCAGGCCCGGCCGAGCCCCTTGTCCGCGCCGCGCTTGGCGAACGGCCGCACCGAGGCCAGCCCGGGCAGGGCCGAGAACAGCCCCTCCAGCCCGGCGCGCACGAAATAGTGAATCTCGGCCCCGGGAAAGCGGTTCTCTAGGGCCTTGAGCAGGGGCAGGGTGAGCAGGGCGTCGCCCAGGAACGCGGTCTGCCAGACCCCGATTTTGATGAACTCGGCCATGTCTCCAAGGTCTTACCCATTGCTCGGTCCCCTGGCAACGCTTGTCATGAAACGCAAATGCCAGTAGTGCTGAAGCCATCTGATCCACGACCACAGGAGCGGACCATGAAATACATCATGTTCGAGGACTTTTCCGGCGACCCCGTGCCCATCATCTTCCCCAACCGGGTGGATTTCGTGGAGATGCGCGAACAGATTCCCTACCGCACGGTCCTGTCCGCGGGCTACGTGCAGCACCGCTCCAGCGGGTTCGCCTGCCACGGCGAGGCCAAGGAACTCAACGCGGAATCCCGGCCCGGGGACGCGGCCGTCATCGCGGCCAAGCTGGAATCCCCGGAAGACTAGCTTCTTATCTTCCCAACCCGACTAAAAAACCAATCCTCATGCGTAGTGACCACGCGCGAGGAATTGGTTTTTTTTATTCCTTGCCTAGGCTGTTCGCAAATCACGCTGACAAGGCGCAAACGAATTACAAATCCGCAGCGTAGTTGGCCTACGTGAGGATTTGAAATCCGTGCGGCAACGCCGTCAGCGGGAGAATGCGGGCAGCCTAGTCATAAGCGACCGCCGACACCTGCATCAGGCGGTCAAAGGTGTGCGTGGCCTCGATGAGCCGCACCGTGCCCGTGCGCCCGCGCATGACCAGGGAGGTGGTGGTGGCCTTGGTTCCGGTGTAGCGCACGCCGGACAGGAAGGTGCCGCCCGAGATGCCCGTGGCCGAGAAGAAAATGTCGTCGCTGGTGACCAGATCGGCCACGGTGTACACGCGTGTCAGGTCCGCGCCGTTCTCGGCCAGCCAGGCCTTTTCGTCGTCGCGCTGCGGGTCCAGGCGGCAGAGCATCTGGCCGCCCATGGTGCGGATGGCGCAGGCCGAGAGCACGCCCTCCGGGGTGCCGCCCGTGCCCATCATCACGTCCACGTCGCTGCGCGGGTCCACGGCCATGAGCGAACCGGCCACGTCGCCGTCCGTGTGCAGCTGGATGCGCGCACCGGCCTCGCGGATCCGTTGGATCAGGTCCTTGTGCCGGGGCTTGTCCAGCACGAAGACCACCAGGTCGTCCACGTCCTTGCCCAGGGCCTTGGCGATGTTGGTCAGGTTCGTTTCCACGGGCGCGTCCAGGTCGGCCGCCTTGGCCGCCTCGGCCGGGACCACCAGCTTTTTCATGTAATAGGACTTGCCCGGGTCGAACATGGACCCGGCCGGGGCCACGCCCACCACGGCGATGGCGTTGGGACGGCCGTAGGCCAGCAGGTTGGTGCCCTCCACCGGGTCCACGGCCACGTCCACGGCCGGGCCTTCGCCCGTGCCCACTTCCTCGCCGTTGAACAGCATGGGCGCGTCGTCCTTCTCGCCCTCGCCGATGATGATCCGGCCGCGCACGTCGATGGTGTTGAAGGACAGGCGCATGGCGTCCACGGCCGCCTGGTCCCCGGACTCCTTGTCGCCCTTGCCCAGCCAGCGGGCCGACGCCAGGGCCGCGGCCTCGGTCACCCGAACCAGATCCAACGCCAGATTGCGCTGCGGCGCTTCCATGCTGTCCCTCCTTGGTGTTGCCCTCTCCTCTACCAAATCATGCCGGGCAAGAAAACAATGGCTAAAACAATAACACCTTCAATTAAGGTCATTAATAATATTTAAAAATATTATTATGTTGTGACCAAAACCTTTTGACCAACAAAAAGGGAAGGGGAAACGGTTGCCAGATCGGAAACCGAGTCGTTCAGAAACCGTGAGGGCAAGGCGCAAAAAAAGCTCAAACCCGCAGCGTAGTCTGTCCTACGTGAGGGGTTGAGCTTTTTGAGGCAACGACGCCATCGCGGGAATATGGACGACTCGGCGCTACTTTCCAAACTTCTTTCGGATCATCCTGGCGAAGTTGTCGCCCGTGAAGCCGTAGGTCTCGGCCAGGAGTTTGGCCGGGGCCGAATGACCGAAGTGGTCGATGCCCAGGATGACGCCGTCCAGGCCCACGAAACGGCACCAGGGCTCGGGCCGTCCGGCCTCGGCCGCGGCCCGCCGGGTGATCTCCGGGGGCAGGACCTGGCGCTTGTACTCGTCGGGCTGCTTGTCGAACAGATACATGGACGGCATGCTGACCACCCGGGCCGTGAACTCGCCCTTGAGCATCTCGGCCGCCTCCAGGGCCAGATGGACCTCGGAGCCCGAGGCGATGAGCAGCAGGTCCGGGTTCTCGCCGAAGTCCTTGAGCACGTAGCCGCCGCGCTGCGGACCTTCCTTGATGGCCGGATAGTCGCTCTCGTCCAGCACGGGCAGGTTCTGCCGGGTCAGGAACAGGCAGCTGGGCGCGATGCCCTCGCGGAAGGCGAAGTCCACGCAGGCCGAGGTCTCGTTGGCGTCGCAGGGCCGCAGGTCCACCAGGGAGGGAATGAGCCGGAGCGAGCCGATGTGCTCGATGGGCTGGTGCGTGGGCCCGTCCTCGCCCACGTAGAACGAGTCGTGGGTGAACACGTAGACCATGGGCAGGGCCTGCAGGGCGGACATGCGGATGGCGCTGCGGCAGTAGTCGGAAAAGGCCAGGAAGGTGGCGCCGAAGGGCACGGTGCCGCCGTGGATGCACATGCCGTTGAGGATGGCGGCCATGGGGAACTCGCGCACGCCGAAGGCCAGGGCCCGGCCGGTGGGGTTCTCGCGGGAGAACAGGCCGACGTGGTCGCGGAACACGTGGGTCTGGTTGGACTCGTCCAGGTCGGCCGAGCCGCCCACCAGATGGGGCACGCGGTCCATGTTGTTGTTCAGGAACGCGCCCCAGGCCTTGCGCGTGGACACGCTGCCGCCCTTCTCGAACACCGGGTGCTCCAGGGGCAGGAACTTGCGCGGGGTCCAGATGGTCTCCCAAAAGTCGCGGAAGGACTGGTCGTCACCGTGGATCTTCCGCTCCAGGTTGGCCATCCAGTCGCGCACGTTGTCGCGCATGGCCGGGAACCGGGACTGAAAGTCCTGCTTCATGCCCTCGGGCACCCAGAACTTCTCGTCCTCGGGCAGGCCCAGATTCTTCTTGGTGGCCTTGATCTCGTCCTCGGAAAAGGGCGAGCCGTGGGTCTTGTTGCTGCCCTCCAGGCCGGCCGAGCCCTTGGCCATGGTGGTGTTGCCGATGATCAGGGTGGGCCGGGCGGTGTCGGCCCGGGCCTCCACGATGGCCTTGCGCACCTGGTCGATGTCGTTGCCGTCCTCCACGTCGATGACCTGCCAGCAGAAGGACTCGAAGGCCTTGCGGTAGTCGGTCTCGTCGCAGCGGCAGGTGGGCCCGGCGATCTGGATCTTGTTGGAGTCGTAATACACGATGAGGTTGCCCAGGCCCCAGAGACCGGCCAGAGAGGCGCAGCCCAGGCTGATGGGCTCCTGGATGTCGCCGTCCGAGGCCAGGACGTAGGTGAAGTGGTCCACCACGTCCTTGCCCAGCTGGGCGCGCAGGAAGGCCTCGGCCACGGCCAGGCCGACGGCCATGCCGAAGCCCTGGCCCAGGGGGCCGGTGGACACGGCCACGCCCGGGGTGCGGTGGCGCTCCGGGTGGCCCGGGGTCATGGAGTTCAGCTGGCGGAAGTCCTCGATGTCCTCCATGCCGATGTAGTCGATGAGGTACAGCAGGCTGTAGAGGAGCATGGACTCGTGCCCGGCCGAGAGCACGAAACGGTCGCGGTTGAACCATTCCGAGTCGTCCGGGTCGAAGTTCAGAAATTCCTTGTACAGGACGTAGGCGAATTCGGACGAGGACATGGCCCCGCCCGGATGGCCCGAATTGGCCTTCCGGGTGGCGTCCATGATCCAGCCCTTCATGACGTTGATGTAGAAACGGTCCTTGTCCACTCCCCTGCTCCCCTTGTTCGCGGCTTGCTCGTCCTGGTCATGCATCCGGTTCAATGGCCTGAATCCTCCTCAAATGGCGCCCGCCCTCGAACTTGGCGGACAGGAAGGCGTCGAGGATGCCCTCGGCCAATCCCTTGCCCAATACCCGCTCTCCGAGGCAGAGCACGTTGGCGTCGTTGTGTGCGCGGGCCATTTGGGCCATGTACCCGTTGGTGCACAGGGCGGCCCGGATGCCGGGAATGCGGTTGGCCGTCATGGACATGCCGATCCCCGTCCCGCAGACGAGGATGCCTATCGTCCCGGACGGGGCTTCGTCCAGCACTTTTTGCGCCACCTTCCGGGCGAAATCCGGATAGTCGCAGGAGTCCGAGCTGTAGCAGCCCACGTCCTCCACGGCCACGCCGCGGTCGTTGAGCAGCTGGATGAGAAAGGCCTTGAGCTCCACCCCGCCGTGATCCGATCCGATGACCGCCTTGTCAGCCATGTCCCCTCCGTGGTTATTGGGCTCCACCGCCCGACTCTCCATCGGGCGATTCCAAGGTGATGACCGCGCCCGTGGTCCAGTCCCTGGGCTCCCTGTCCAGAAGCTGGCGAATCACGGTGCCGGGCATGTTCAGGGTCAGGGCCCCCTCCGGCCAGGGGCCGACCTTAATTTGTCTGTGCTTGATGCGCAAGACGCCGTGCCGGTCCCCGGGCAGGGTGACCGTGACGATCTTGGACAGGGGCGGCAGGCCCTGCCCGTCCTCCAGGACTTCCTGGTCGGACTGGTAGTCCGTGAACTCGATGACGAACACGTTCTCCTCGGGCGGCCAGGGGCTGTCGGCCAGTTCGGGCAGACGGCCGGTCAGCCGGACGGGATGGCCGCCCGCGTCCAGGAGCAGCTCCTCCACGTCGCCCTCGGAGAAGCGGTAGGTGTACAGGGACCCGGGTCCGGCCTGGGCCTCGGCGTAGCGCGGGGGCACCAGGCCGTCGAACCGGCCGGTGAGCACGTCGGCCAGGTCGGCCAGGGAGAAGGGGAAGGGCAGCCCCAGCAGCCGGGCTCCGGCCACGGGGTCGCGGTGGGTGTAAACCTTGGACTGGTCCGGGTAGTAGGCGGCCAACCCCTGGTCGTCCTCCAGGATGTGGGCCAGGCTGCCGCCCACGCTGGACCAGGCGTCCATGCGCAACGGCCGGGAGTACTCGCCCCAGAAATCGATGATGATGCGCACCTGCCTGGTGCCGGCCCGGTAGACCAGGCTGGACTGGGTGACCAGGCTCTTCCCGGCCACGGTGCGGCCCAGGTAGCGGGCGCGAAAGGCCTCGAACACCTGATAGGCGGAGTCGTAGGTCTTGAAGGGCTTGGCGCAACCGGTCAGGGCCACGGCCAGGATCAGCAGCCACAGGACGATGCGGACGGCCCGAATCCGGCCGTCCCCCCGGGGGATGCGTTGTCCGGGCCGTGATCTCATAAGCCCTCGATCTTCTGCTTGACCCGGGCCGGGTCCTCGGCCCCGTACTGCAGGGCCTTCTGAAAGGCCTTGAGCGCGGTGATCTTCTTGCCCATGGCCTGGGCGATGTCGCCGTAGTGCTCCCAGATGACCGGGTCGTCGTCCACCAACTCGGCGGCCCGCTGGATCTCGGCCCAGGCCCGGTCCAGCTCGTCCATGCGGAAGTAGACCCAGGCCAGGGAGTCCACGATGTAGCCGTTGTCCGGGTCACGCGACAGGGACTGGCGCACCAGGGTCAGGGCCCGGTCCAGGTCGCGGTTCTCGTCGGCCAGGGTGTAGCCCACGTAGTTGAGCGCGTCGCCGTGCAGAGGATCGATCTTGAGGATGGACTCCATGACCTCCATGGCCTTGTCACGGTCGCCGTTCTTCTCCAGCAGCGCGCCGTAGCGGTACAGGAGGTCGGTGTCGCCCGGGTACGTGGCCAGGGCGGCCTCCAGCACCCGGAGCGCTCCCGCCCGGTCGCCCGATTGGGACAGAATCTCGCTCTCCAGCACCGCGAACACGGACTCGTCCGGGTGCTCCTGCTGGGCCTGCCGGGCCAGGGCCAGGGCCTCGTCCGTGCGGTCCTCTCCGTTGAGCACCTGAATGCGGAACTGCAGGGCGCGCGAATAGGTGGGGTCCGCGGCGTCCACCTGGGACAGGTACTCCAGGGCCTTGCCCGGGTCGTCCTCGGCCTGATAGGCGATGAAGGCCTTGTAATAGTAGTACTCGCCCGGGATGGGCTCGGAGGTGGCCAGCACGTCCAGCACGGCCGAGGCCTGGGCCGGGTAGTCCTCGTCGATGAACAGCAGGGCCGCGGACAGCAGAAAGCTCTTCTGGCCCGGCCCGGCCAGGGCGTGGGACAGGGCCTGCTCGGGCTTGGCCATCTTCAAATTCAGGGTGATGAGCCGCAGCCGGACCTCTTCCTCGGGCCCGCCCAACTCCAGAATGCGGCTGTAGACCTTGGCTGCGGACTGGTAGTCCTTGGCCATCTCGTCCAAAAAGGCCAGCTCGGCCCAGGCCTCGATAAAGCCCGGGGCCTGCTCCAGGGCCCGCAGCAGGGCCTGCCGGGCGGGCTTGGCCTGGCCCATGCGCGAATAGGCCCGGCCCAGGAGGAAATCTGTCTCGGCCGAGCGGTGGTCCTCGGGGATGCGCTCCAGATGGTCCACGGCCTGCTGGTACTCCATGGCCTCGATGAGCATCTCGGCCAGGCGCTGGCGCACCTCGTGGTCGTCGGGCGCGTCCAGCAGGTAGCTCTCCACCGTGATCACGGCGTTCTCAACGTCGTTCTCCAGCAGGTAAGCGCTGGCCAGCACCGTGGTCAGGACCCGGTCGCCCGGGAAGGCCTCCAGCCCCTGCTTGAGGATGGTCCGGGCCTGGCCCGCCTGCTTGAGGTTGAAGTAGAGCGAACCCTTTTCCGCGTACAGCATGGCCGTGGGCTCCACGGCGATGATGCGGTCCAGGGCCGCGGCCGCCTCGGCCTGCCAGCGCAGGAACTCCTGGGAGCGCTGCTCGTCGGTGAGCCCGGACAGGCCCAGCTCCTCGATGCGGCGCAAATAGTCCTGGTAAAGCAGGTAGTCGTAGGTGAGGGAGGCGCTCTGGCTCAGGGGCTCGGGCTCGGGCAGGGGGGCCTTCTTTTTGACCCCGCAGCCGAAACCGGACAGGGCCAGGACCAGGCAGAGCAGCAGCGCGGAAATCAGGCCCTTGGGGCTATTCAATGCCGACGGGTTCACAGGTCCTCCAGAAAGCGCTCCATGTCCTCGACCACCAGGCGGCCCTGCTCCAGGATCTCCGGGCCGTACTTCCGGCCGGTCCCGGTGCGGAAGCCGCCCAGTTCCAGGGGTCCGGGAACGTGCTCCCGGATACAGTCCCGCAGCTCATCCGCCGAGGCGGTGGTGTAGTCGCAATGCATCCACAGGGCCGTTGGCAGGATATCCGTTCCATATCGGAACTTGGCCGCATCGTACAGCGTGGCGGCCACAAGCCCGGCTCCGCGTTCCGGCGGCTCGGCCGACTCGTCCCTGTAGTTCTCGATGGCCCAGAGGATGCGTTCGCGCTCGCTCCGGCGCAGGTCGGCCGAGGCCAGGACCATGGCCGCGGTCTCGGCCAGCCGCTCGGGCTCGGCATCGCCGCGCTCCAGGCCGGAGAGCATGCCCGCGGCCTGGGCCTGGACGCTGAGCCTCCGGCTCTCCTCCTGGGGCATGTCCCCTGTCTCCAGCAGAAGCACCAGCCCGGCGTCCTGGGCCGTGCGCTTGGCGTGCTCGATGCCGAACATGTAGTCGTCGTAGAGGTATTGCAGGGCCTCATCCTGCAACAGGGCCAGGAGGGGGTCGTTGAAAAAGGCCTCCCAGGTAAAGGCGGCGTCGCCCGCGTTCTCCCGGTACAGGGCGGGCTTGGGCAGACCCCGGACGCAGTCCTTGCCGCGGTGCTTCAAGGCTTCCAACAGGCTCCTATTCATTGTCTGGTATCCACTCCTTGGAAAAATCGCTGACCCCGTTCTCCAACCGCTCCTTGATCTTCTCCAAAAGGCGGGACTCCACCTGGCGCACGCGCTCCCGGGTGACGCCGAACCGCTCCCCGATCTCCCGCAGGGTCAGGGGCGAGTCCGTGAGCAGGCGTTCGTTGAGGATGACCAGCTCCTTCTCGTTCAGGTCGGGCTCGATGGCCCGCAAATTATCCAGCAGGATGCCGGTGATCTGGTCGTTGGCCAGGGACTCCTCCACGCCCGGGCCCAGGTCGGGCAGGAAGTCCAGCCGGGTGGTGTCGGTGTCCTCGCCCAGGGGGGTGTCCAGGGACTGGTCGCCCCCGGACAGGCGCTGGTCCATCTCGATGATGTCCTGCTCGGATACGTCCAGGGACTCGCTCAGGGCCTCGGTGGTGGGGTCGAACCCCAGCACCTGGAGGCGCTGGCGCTCCTTGTTCAGGTTGTAGAAGAGCTTGCGCTGGGTCTGGGTGGTGCCGATCTTGACCATGCGCCAGTTGTCCATGATGTACTTCAGGATGTAGGCCTTGATCCAGAAGGCGGCGTAATAGGAGAACTTGATGCCCTTTTCCGGGTCGAACTTCTTGACCGCCTTCATGAGCCCCACGTTGCCCTCCTGGATCAGGTCGAGCACGTTCTGCATCCAGCGGCGCTGGAAGTCCATGGCGATCTTGACCACCAGCCTGAGGTGGGAGGAGATGAGGCGGAAGGCGGCGTCCTCGTCGTTCTCGTCGCGCACGCGCACGGCCAGGGCGTACTCCTCCTCGGGCTGGAGCAGGGGAAAGGAGGCGATCTCCCTCAGGTAGAGCTGGAGGGGGTCGCGGGTGGCCACCTCGCCGCGCGCCTTCTTGACCGGAGCGGGGAGGCGGTAAGGTGTCTTGTCCACGGCAAGTTGGCCGCTCTTGTCGGTCTTGCTCGAGGACGCCTGGGTGTTTTCCGACGTCATGGTCGTTGCGGATTCGATGTCATGGATTGCAGCCCGGCGCCATGCCGGACCCTGGATCGTGGCCGAATCGGGTTCAGACCGGGACCGTATCTGTTTTGGGCCCGCTTTTCAACGGGTATTTCCCCGGGTCTTCCACCTATATTGATTTATCTTGATATATGCATCCAATTGCGGTACCACCATATCTCCACCGGGGACGGAGGGATTCGTTGACCGTGCCCGGCCCACTGACGTAAGGAGTAAGGATCGTGCCCGCATTCAAGGATTTTCTCACCGACGGCCGCGTTCACCTGTTCGACGGCGCCTACGGAACCCAGCTCATGGCCCGGGGCCTGCCCGCCGGAGTTTCCCCCGAGGTCTGGGGCATGGCCAACCCCGAGGTGGTGGCCGGGGTGCACCGCGACTATCTGGCGGCCGGGGCCGAGGTCCTGACCACCAACACATTCGGCGGCACCGCGCCCAAGCTGCCGCCCGGCACCGACGTGGTGGAGCTCAACCGGGCCATGTGCCGGGTGGCCCGCCAGGCGGCCGGGGACAAGGCCTGCGTGGCCGCGTCCGTCGGACCCACCGGGCTCTTTGTCCGCCCCCTGGGCGAGATCACCTTCGAGGAACTGGTGGCCCTGTTCGCCGAGCAGATCAAGGGCTGCGTCCAGGGCGGGGCCGACCTGATCCTGGGCGAGACCCTGTTCGACCTGGCCGAGGCCAAGGCCGTGGCCGTGGCCGCCCGACAGGTCTGCGACCTGCCCGTGGCCCTGTCCATGACCTTTGAGCAGGGCCGCTGCCTGACCGGCACGGACCCGGCCGGATTCGTGGCCACGGCCCAGAACCTGGGCGTGGACATGGTGGCCACCAACTGCTCGGCCGGGCCGGACCAAATCCTGGACGTGGCCCGGACCATGGGCCAGACCCTGTGCATCCCGCTCTACGTGGCCCCCAACGCGGGCCTGCCCGAGCTGGACAAGGACGGCAACACGGTCTTCCGTTTGGAGCCCGGGCCGTTCGCCGAAAAGACCGCCAAGTTCATCGACCTGGGCGCCAAATTCCTGGGCGGCTGCTGCGGCACCGGGCCGGACCACATCCGGGCCCTGCCGGGGCCGTGCGGGGCGCGGCCTGGAAGCGGCCCCAGCCCGAGCGGCCGTCGCTCATCACCCTGACCTCGCGCACCAGGCGCGTGGACCTGGGCCTGTCCCACCCCGTGGCCGTGATCGGCGAACGCATCAACCCCACGGGCAAGGAAGTCCTGGCCGCGGAACTCCAGGCCGGGACCTTCACCGAGGCCCTGCGCTTCGCCCAGGAACAGGCCGAGCGCGGCGCCACCATCCTGGACGTCAACGTGGGCGCGCCCATGGTGGACGAGGCCGACGTGCTGCCCCGGCTGGCCGAGTCCCTGACCCAGCGCGTGGACCTGCCCCTGTGCCTGGACACCTCCAACACCGAGGCCATGGCCTTGGCCCTGGCCCGCATGCCCGGCTCGCCCCTGGTCAACTCCATTTCCGGCGAGCCCGGCCGCCTGGAGGAGCTGGGCCCGCTCTGCGCCCGCACCGGTTCGCCCTTCATCCTCCTGCCCCTGCTCGGCAGGAACCTGCCGGTCACCGCGGCCGAGCGCATCAAGATCATCGACGACCTGCTGGCCAAGGCAGACGATCTGTCCATCCCCAGGCGGCTGATCATGGTGGACGTGCTGGCCCTGACCGTGTCCTCCAAGCCCGAGGCGGCCACGGCCTGCCTGGACACCATCCGCCACTGCACCGGGCTGGGCCTGGCCACCACCCTGGGCCTGTCCAACATTTCCTTTGGCCTGCCCGCCCGGGAGCTGGTCAACGCCACCTTCCTGGCCATGTGCATGGGCGCGGGCCTGTCCGCCTGCATCGCCAACCCGGACTCCTTCCGGCTCATGGAAGCCCTGGCCGCGGGCGAGGCCCTGCTGGGCCGCGACGCCAAGGCCGAGACCTTTATCCGGGGCTTTGCCGGCTGGAGCCCGGGGACGGTCGGCCACGGATCGGCCGCGCCGGCCGCCAAGCCCGGACCGGCTTCGGGCGCTGGTTCGGCCTCCGGGCCGGACAACGATTCCGACGGCGGAGCCTCGGCCGACCCCCTGTACCGGGCCGTGCTCCAGGGCGCGCGCGACGACATCCAGGACCTGGTGCGCCAGGCCCTGAAGCAGGACCGCGAGCCCTTCGCCCTGGTCAACGAGCACCTCATCCCGGCCATCATGGAGGTGGGCGAGCGCTATGAGCGCAAGGACTACTTCCTGCCCCAGCTCATCGCCTCGGCCGAGACCCTGCAGAACGCCCTGACCCTGCTGGAGCCCCTGCTGGCGGAATCCCGCAAAGGCGAGGCCCGGCAGCGCGTGGTCATGGCCACGGTGCAGGGCGACATCCACGACATCGGCAAGAACATCGTCTGCCTGATGCTCAAGAACCACGGCTACGAGGTCATCGACCTGGGCAAGGACGTGTCCGCCGAGACCGTGGTGGACCGGGCCCAGGAGGCCGGAGCCTCGCTCATCGGCCTGTCCGCGCTCATGACCACCACCATGGTCCGCATGGAGGACACCGTGCGCCTGGTGCGCGAGCGCGGCCTGGACTGCCGGGTCATGCTTGGCGGGGCCGTGGTCACCGAGGCGTTTGCCCGGTCCATCGGCGCGGACGGCTTCGCCCTGGACGCGGTGGAGGCTGTGCGCCTGGCCAAGGAGCTCACCGCGCGGCCCGAGCGTACCCATTGACTTGCCAATCGGGAGCACGGATATAGATGGGGGAAGCGGACGACCGCTTGAACCCCAACGTCCCCGGAGGTGACATGCTTCGCACCCTGACCACGATACTGGCCTGCACCCTGGCCCTGACCGTCCTCTTCGCCGCCTCGGCCTGCTCCAACCAGGGCCAGGAATCGGCCGCCGCGCCCCAGGAAACGGCCGCCAAGGACTACCCCCTGCTCGACCTCGACGGATACAAGGGCCTGATCCAGGACAGCGCGGGCAAAGTCCTGCTGGTCTGCATCTGGTCCGTGAACTGCCCGGCCTGCCAGCAGGAGCTGCCCGTGCTGGAGCAGCTGGCCGACAGCCACGACCCGGACAAGCTGCGCGTGGTCTACGCCTCCCTGGACCCGGCCTCCCAGACCATCAGCGACTTCTTCGGCGACTACCAGCCCCTGGCCGAGGTGATCCGCGTGGGCAACGACGTGGCCGCGTACACCGGCTCGGAATACATCCCCCGGCTCATCGTCTATTCCACCGCGGGCGAAGTCTCGTTCATCGACTCCGGGTTCTACCCGGCGGCCATGCTCGAAGCCCTGCTCAAGCGGGCCGGGCTGGAGTAGCCGTGGCCCCGTCCGCCCTTCTCCGCAAGGCCCGCATCCAGGACGTCAGGGCCGTGCACGCCCTGCTCCTGGACAACCCTTCGGACGAAGGGCTGGTCCTGCCCCGGTCCCTGAACCAGATCTTTTCCCAGCTGCGGGACTTCTACGTGGTCTCGGACCCGGACACCCGGGAGGTGGTGGGCTGCTGCGCCCTGAACATCTTCTGGGACAACCTGGCCGAGCTGCGCTCCCTCAAGGTGCGCAAGGACAAGCGCGGCCTGGGCCTGGGCCGGGTGCTGGTGGAGGCCTGTTTGTCCGAGGCCGTGACCCTGGGCATCTACCGGGTGTTCGTCCTGACCAACACGCCAAAATTCTTCGGCCATCTGGGCTTTTCCCTGACGCCCAAGGACGACCTGCCCCAGAAGGTCTGGGCCGACTGCATCAACTGTCCCAAGTTCCCGGACTGCGACGAGGTGCCCATGATCCTGAACATGGAGGACGCATGAAGTCCTTGCATCCCGGCCACAAGCTCAACCTGCTGGTGTCGGGCGAGGATATCCGGCGCAAGACCGCCGAGATGGCCAAGGAGCTTTCCGATCTCTATGCCGGCGAAGAGGTGGTCTGCATCTGCGTGCTCAAGGGCGCGTTTTTGTTTTTCGCCGACCTGGTGCGGCGCATGGACCCGCCCGTGACCGTGGACTTCGTGCGCCTGGCCAGCTACGGGGACCGCACCTCCCCGGGCGAGGAACTGGTCTTTTCCAAGGACATGGAGGAATCCATCCGCGGCCGCCACGCTCTCATCGTGGAGGACATTGTGGACACGGGACGCTCCATGGCCTATTTGAAAAACGTTTTCCATGGACGTGGTCCGAAAAGTTTGAAAATTTGCGCGCTGGTTGATAAACAGGAGCGCAGGCAAGTGGACCTTGCCGTGGACTACTACGGATTCAACCTCACCGGGGAAGGCTTTCTCGTCGGATACGGCATGGACTGCGGTGAGCGCTACCGGGAGCTCGACGGGATTTACGAGTTGATCCGTTCCACAAAGACATCCTGACAAAAAGAGGAAGGCCATGATCATCGGCTGCCCCAATTGCGACACCAAGTACAACCTGCCCGACGACAAGATTCCGCCCGAAGGGCGCAAGGTGAAGTGCTCCAAGTGCGGGCATGTGTTCGAAGCCACGCCTCCGCCACCCGTGGTCCCGGAAGAGGAGCTCGAAGTCCTGGCCGAGGAACCTGTCGAGGAGACCGTCGAGGAAACCTCCGACGTAGACGCCGCTTTTGACGAGGCCATGGCCGACCAGGACGCCGACCAGGATGAGGAAGGGTTCGAGGAGTCCGTGATCGAGGAGGAAGAGGAGCCCGAGGACATCGAGGACATCGATGCCGGCGGGGCCGACCTGGCCGGGGACGAGGACGAGAACCTGGCCGCGGTGTTCGACGAGGTGGACCAGGAGACCGCGCCCCTGGACGAAGAGGACTCCGGCGAAGAGGCCGGGGAAGACCTGGACTTCGAGCCTTCGGGCGAGGAGGAGGAAAGCCTCTTCCCCATGGACGAGGACGACGGCCTGTCCCTGGACGGCGGCAAGAAGAAAAAGGGCAAGAAGAAAAAGAAGGGCAAGCGCGTCCTGCTGACCCTGTTCCTGTTCCTGCTGGTGGCCCTGGCCGCGGCCGTGGCGACCTTCAACATGGGCTTCTGGAACGAGAAGGATTTCATGAACGACCCGCCGCTGGTCGAGCTGCCCTTTGCCCTGCCCATCAAGGTGCCCTTCCTGCGCGGGCCGCAGGAGGCCGCTCCGGGCGAGCCGGGCGAGTCCCCCACCGAGAACATCAAGTACATTCAGCCCGTGGACTTCCGGCAGTACATCATCACCAACGAGAAGGCCGGGCCGGTGTTCGTGGTCGAGGGCAAGGCGCTCAACAAGTTCACCACGCCCAAGGAGCGCATCAAGGTCCGGGTGACCCTGTTCGACGGCCAGGGCCAGGTGCTGACCAGCCAGGAGCAGCTCTGCGGCAACACCCTGTCGCTCTTCCAGCTCCAGGTGCAGTCCGAGCCGGAGATCGTGGACGCGCTCAACTCCCAGGCCGGGATTTACGCCAACAACTCCTACATCAAGCCCGGCGAGACCACGCCCTTCATGCTCGTGTTCTTCAATCCGCCCGAGGCCGTGGAGGAGTATCAGATCAAGATCGTGGACGCCCGCGACCCGGCCCAATAATCAGGTCGTTGAAATTCCCATACAAAGGTCCGCGCTTCGGCGCGGGCCTTTTTTTTCGACCGGGCCATCCGGTTCACCTGGGCTTTGGGCCGCGTTTCAGCTATGTCCTGGTCATGAAGACCCGCCAAATCCATACCTGCTCGGCCTGCGGAGCCACGGCCCCGCGCTGGCAGGGCCAGTGCCCGGAATGCGGCGCCTGGAACACGCTTCAGGCCGCCGAGGTGCAGCGCACGGCCGGGCGCACCCGCACCGCTCCCGAACCCGGCACGGTCAGGCCCATGCGCCTGGAAGACATGGCCCCGGAAGAGTCCCAGGGCTCGCCCACCCACATCCCGGGCCTGGACGATTTGCTGGGCGGCGGCCTGGTGCCGGGATCGGCCGTGCTCCTGGGCGGGGAGCCGGGCATCGGCAAGTCCACCCTGCTCCTGCAGATGGCCGGAAAGCAGGCCGAGGCCGGGCGCAACACGGTCTACGTATCGGCCGAGGAGTCGGCCGGGCAGCTCAGGTCCCGGGCCGAGCGGTTGGGCATCCTGGGCCACGGACTCAACGCCCTGGCCACCACCAACGCGGACCACGCCGTGGCCCTGCTCCTGGAGCCCGAGCCCCCGGACCTGCTCATCGTGGACTCGGTGCAGACCATGGCCTCCTCGGCCGTGGAGGGGTTGCCCGGCCAGGTCTCCCAGGTACGGGCCGTGGCCGCGGAGCTGGTGGAGACGGTCAAGCGCACCCGGGCCGCCCTGGTCCTGGTGGGCCACGTGACCAAGGACGGCCAGATCGCCGGGCCCAAACTCCTGGAGCACATGGTGGACACCGTGCTCTATCTGGAGGGCGACCGCCGCCGGTTCTCGCGCATTTTGCGCGTGCTCAAGAACCGCTACGGCCCCACGGACGAATTGCTGGTCCTGACCATGACCGGGGCGGGGCTGGAGGTGGTCACGGACCCGGCCACATTCTTCCTGGGCGAGCGCGACGCCTCCCTGTCCGGCGCGGCCCTGGCCATGGCCCTGGACGGGCAGCGGCCGTTCGCCGTGGAGGTCCAGGCCCTGGCCGCCAAGTCGTTTCTGCCCGTGCCCCGGCGCACAGCCCTGGGGTTGGACTCCTCGCGGCTGCACCTGCTCTTGGCCGTGCTCGAGAAGCGGCTGGGAGTCGGCCTGTCCTCCTGGGACGTGCACGTCAAGGTGTCGGGAGGGTTGAGCCTCAAGGATCCGGGCCTGGACCTGGGCGTGGCCGCGGCCGTGCTGTCCTCGCTGTACGACAAGCCCCTGCCCGCGGACGCGGCCTTTTGGGGCGAGGTGGACCTGAACGGCCGCATCCGCCCGGCGCCCGGGCAGGAAATCCGCAAGAAGCAGGCCGCCCGGCTGGGCTACGCCCCGTGCTTCGAGCCCGAGACCTGCCCCACGCTCCAGGACATGGTGCGTACGCTGTTCGGCAAATAATGGAAGACCAGATTGGAAGCGCAGCCCGGCAAACAGGACATCCTTGACGAGTGCTCCCGCGTGAAGCGGGAGGTGACCGAGGAGCAGGCGGACAAGCTGGCCCGCTACCTGGGCCTACTGGTCAAGTGGAACAGGACCGTGAACCTGGTCGGCCCGCACGACTGGCAGGACATCTTCCGGGACCTGGTGGTGGATTCCCTGTTTTTGGCCGAGTTCGTGAAGGGCATGGGGTTGGGGGACAACCCGCTCTGCCTGGACCTGGGCTCCGGGGCCGGGCTGCCCGGCATCCCCCTGCGCATCCTGTGGAGCCCGGGGGAATACTGGCTGACCGAGAAGCGGGGCAAGCGCGTCACCTTTTTGCGCACCGCCCTCAACGACCTGGACCTGCCCGGGGTGCGCGTGTTCCACGGCCCGGCCGAGGAAGCCCTGGAGCGGCTGGACCAGGCCGGAGCGGCCCGCACCGCGGACCTGACCGTGGCCCGCGCCTTCATGCCCTGGAAAAAACTGCTGGACTTCAGCCTGCCCCTGCTCAGGCCGGGCGCGGGACGCTGCCTGATCCTGGCCGCCGACCCGCCCCCGGACGAAACCGTGCTGCCCCGGCCCTGGCGGCTGGTGGAGGCGGCCTCCTACCCCGTGGGCAGGAAGACCCGCTATTTCTGGTCCTTCGCCCCGCAGCCGGAATGACTACTGCGTGGTCTCGCTCCCACCGTCACCATTGCCTTCTCCTGGCGTGGTGACCGCGTTGGGGAAGATGAGCTTGGTGGCCCACTGGTCCGCCTTTTCGGCCAGGTCCATGAGCTTTTCCAAAAAGTCGAGAATCTCGCCCCGGCGGCTCTCCTCCCCGTTGCGGAACTCGAACTCCATGTCCCCGGAATCCATGAAATGCTCAAACCGGTCGAGATAGTCGAAATCGAGCACGTCGCCTCCTCATGTGATCATTCAAATCATTATTCAGCAGGCCGTTCAAAAACCGTCAGGGCAAGACGCGAAAAAAATTCAAGAACGACGCGTACTCTTCCGTACGCGAGTGTTTGAAGTTTTTGAAGCAACGCAGCCATGGCGGAAATTTCAACGGCCTGTCAGTCGTGGTGATAGGGAAGTCCTTTTAAAATTGAAGCCGCCCGGTAGATCTGTTCCATGAGCATGACCCGGACCAGCTCGTGGGGCCAGGTCATGGGCCCGAATCCAAGCGTGGCGTCGGCCCGCTGCCGCACCGCGTCCGACACGCCGTAGGGCCCGCCGATGACGAAGCAGGGCGTGCGGCCCGGGTCCTCGAACCAGGTCCGCAAATCCTTGGCCAATTGCCGCGAGGTCCTGGCCTTGCCCCGCTCGTCCAGCAGAACCACGAAATCCTTGGGGGCCACTGCGGCCAGCAACGCCTCGCCCTCGGCCCGGACCCGATCCGCTCCCTCGCCCCGGCCGTCCTTGACCTGGGCCTCGTCCAGCCGCACGTGCGGGGCCATGCGCTTGGCGTAATGGGCGAACCCGTCCTGGGCGAACCCCTCCTTGAGCCTGCCCACGCAGACCAGCCGGGCCTTCCAGGTCACGCCGCGCCCCCGACCCGCTCCAGCCGGGCGGACAGCCTGCCGTTCTCCAGGTCCAGGCGCACGTACCCGCCGTGGGCCAGCATGCCCGGGTTGATGGCCAGGGTGGAGCCGACCATTTCCCGGCCCACGGACTCGTGGATGTGTCCGGTCAGGCAGATGTCGGGCTGGACCCGCTCCAAAAAGGCGCGCACCGACGGGCTGCCCACGTGGGTGTTGCCGCCCACCAGGTCCAGAACCGTGTCCACGGGCGGATTGTGGATCACCGCCACCAACGCGGCGCTGTCCTTGCGTTGAGCCTGTATCTCGGGCTCCAGTTCGGCCAACCAAAGGCCAAGCTGATCGTCCGACACCTCGCTCGGGGTTCCGAAAGGGGTGAACGAGGACATTCCCAGGCCGAACATGCATATTTTGGCCTGGTCCGTACCCTCTGTCAGATTCAATATCCTACGGTGCAAGTTGCGGCCCTGGGCGCTGATCTCTTGGGACACGGCGTCCGTGTCCATGTTCCCGATCTGGGCCCAGATGTTGGGGTTGATCGTCCGGATGGCCTCGAGCACCCGCCTGGCCGCGTCCGGGCCGCCCCGGGTGGTCAGGTCCCCGGTGACGATGACCCCGGCCGCCCCGGCCAGGTCCGGGATGCTCCCCAGCATTCCGGTCTGTTCATGCACATCGCCGAACGCTATCCAGTACATGGGATTCCTCCGCTGTTCTTCACTTTATCCGGGAGGTAGCATAAACATGAAGCACAGAGGGCGCAACGGAGGGAGAATCCATGTCCGCACAGGGACTCCAAGACAAGAAAACCCTCAGGGCCGGGCTGCTGGAAAAGCGCACGGCCTTGAGTTCGGACGAAGTGGCCAGAGCCAGCCGCTTGGCCGCGGCCCTGGTGCGGCAGTTGCTGCGCTGGCGCAGCGCCTCCTACGCCCTACTCTACTGGCCCGTGCGGGGCGAAATCGACACCCGCACCCTGATGGCCGACCTCTGGAGCCGGGAGGCCGAGGTCTGGCTGCCCCGCTGCCGGCACGGCCAGCCCGGGGCCATGGACCTGGCCCGGTTGTCCAACGAGGACCAGCTGGTGCCCGGGGTCTTCGCCATTCCCGAGCCCGGGCCCGAGTGCCGCCTGGTCAAGGAACGGGTGGCCGACGTGGCCCTGATCCCGGGCGTGGGCTTCGACCGCCGGGGCTTTCGCATCGGCTACGGCGGCGGGTACTACGACCGGCTCCTGGCCGACCCGGAATGGGACTCCTGCCTCAAGATCGGCCTGGCCCACGAATTCCAACTGCTGGATGAACTGCCCCACGACGACTGGGACCGACCCGTGAACCTGGTGGTCACGCCCGAAGCCGTGATTGGGGAGAAATCGTGAGCGGAGTGGCCTTTTTCCCGTTCTCCTTTCCCGGCCCGGACGCGCTGGCCCAAAAGGTGGCCTGCGTGTTCACCTCCCGGCGCGGCGGCGTGAGCACCGGCCCGTTCAGCGCGGCCAACCTGTCGTTCGACGTGGGCGACCGGGATTCGGCCGTGCGCTCCAACCGTTCCCTCCTGGCCGACCGGCTGGGCACGGAAGCCTGGCTGGAGTGCAAGCAGGTCCACGCTACAACCATGCATTTCGACCCCCAGCCCATGGACAGGAATCTGCCGTCCGACCTGGAGGGCGACGGCCTGGCCACGGCCAGGCCCGGGCACGCCCTGGTGGTCAAGACCGCGGACTGCCAGCCCGTGTTGCTGGCCCACCAGTCCGGCAAATACGTGGCCGCCCTGCACGTAGGCTGGCGGGGCAACGTGGCCGGGTTCCCGGTGATCGGCGTGGAGCAATTCTGCAAGGAGTACGGCCTGGACCCGGCCGAGGTGCATGCGGTGCGCGGCCCGAGCCTGGGCCCGAAAAAGGCCGAGTTCACCAACTTTGACCAGGAATTCGGCCTGGGGTTCGTGGAGTACATGGACCCGGGCTCGGGATGCGTGGACCTGTGGCGCCTGACCCGGGACCAGCTCATGCAGGCCGGGCTACGCCCCGACAACATCCACGGCATGGACCTGTGCACGGCCACCATGCACGATACCTTTTTCTCCTACCGCCGCGACAACGTCACCGGCAGGCAGGCGGGCATCA
Source organism: Desulfovibrionaceae bacterium (assembly GCA_963666895.2). Taxonomy (GTDB): domain Bacteria; phylum Desulfobacterota; class Desulfovibrionia; order Desulfovibrionales; family Desulfovibrionaceae. The sequence continues at coordinate 369,155 of CAXXNS010000010.1, forward strand.
TCTGGATCAAATAATCAGTCCAGCTCGAACCGCCACGCGCAGTACCATTCTTCCGGATGGTCGTCCGGGGGGCACGCTATGCACGTGGTCTTGATGGCCGGGCTGATGGCCCGGGCGAACTCGGTGTATTCCACCACGCCCCCGGACTTGCAGGGATAGTCGGGCAATCCTTTACGTTTCCTGGCGTCCTGCACCCTACAGCGCACCATGCGGAAGGTGAACCCGCGCTCGTCCTGTTCCACCACCTCCTGCTCGTTGATGCGCGCGTACAGCCGGTGCTCCAGGGCCTGTTTCAGCGCCTCCAGGGGCGCGTCCGGCAGGGGATGCAATGCCTTGATGCGGCTCGCCTCGTACGGCGAGAACACCTGCCAGCAGCCGTCGTTGACCCGCTTGGCCGCGGCCATGCCCGCAGCCTCGCCCTTGGACCCGCCCACCGCGTGCTCCAACGCCTGGAACCACACCCCGTCCGCGGCCAGCCAGTTCACGGACACGGTCTTGAGCACCCCGGCCAGACCCTCCGGGCCCAGGGCCTCGAGCCGCGCGGCCAAGTCCGTATCCAGGGCCTTGGACAACCGCTTGAGAGCGATCTCCAGCCAGCGGTCCCCGGCCTCCTGCTCGGCACGCAGCGCCCCGTCCAGGCCCAGCTCCTGCACGGCCCCGGAAAACCACAGCCCGTAGTGGACCATGGTCCGGCGCATGCCGTCCAAGACTTCCCTTACCGTTTCTTGTGAATCAGACATTGTTTTCCTCTTGTTCCCTGGCCAGGGCAGCCTTGGCCGCCTGCTTGCGCACCAGGAGCTTGAACCCGGTCGGTCCGGCCAGGCAGGTGAGCAGCGCCAGGAGTACGATGGCGTCCTTCATCTCCAGGCTCAAAAATCCCTCGTTCAACCCGATGGCCGCGGCGGCCACGATGAGCGACAGCCGCGAGCCCAGGAGCACGCCCGTGCGCATGCCGTCGGCCAGCTTCATGCCCCACAGCGGAAAAAGCAACCCGGGCAGCAGCTTGACCCCCACGGCCAGGATGAAGAGCAGGGCCACCCAGCCCAATTGCCCCAGCCCGGCCACGTTGCCCAGGTCGAAATTCATGCCCACGTCGATGAAAAAGAGCGGGATCAGAAACCCGAAGCCCAAGGCGGAAATCTTGCTCTCCAGCTCCACCTTTTCCCGGAACACGAAGGACACGATGCACCCGCCCAGAAAGGCCCCAAGCACGGGCTCCACGTGCACCAGCTCGGACACGGCCACGAAAAAGAAGAGCAGGGCCAGGGACAGACGGACCCCCATCTCCTGCGCGTCCCCGCCCAGGATGCGTTTGGCCCGGTCCGGATTCCACCAGGCCCAGAGCCGCCCGGCCCACAGGAGCAGGCCGAAGCCCGCGAACAGGGGCAGGGGGGTGATGAAGCGCCAGGTCAGGCCGTAGCGGTGGAAAAGCACGTAGAAGGTGATGCCCAACAGGGTCAGGAAGTCGGCCAGGGTGGCGGCCATGAGGATGTTCTGGCCCAGAACGGTGCGCGTCAGCCCGGACTCGCGCAGGGTGGGCATGACCAGGCCCAGGGAGGTGGTGGACAACACCAGGGCCAGGAACACGCCCCCGCCCAGGAGCCAGGCCGCGCCCCCGGCCAGGACCAGGGTGAAGGCGAACAAGACCAGCTGGAACGTGAACCGGCTTTTCCCCTGGCCGCGCAGCATGGTGAAGTCGATCTCCATGCCCGCCTGGAACATGAGCAGGAGAAAGCCCAGTTCGGCCAGAAACGGCAGCCACTCCCCGCCCAGGTGCAGGGCCAGCACGCTCTTGCCCAGGACCACGCCAAAGGCGATCTCCATGACCGGCCCGGGCAACCGGAGCAGGCGGGCCAGGCCGGGCAGCACGGCCACGGCCAGGGAGATGATCAATAGGGAAACGGCCTGGTCAAGCATGGCTGGCCCCTAGGACGCGAGCAACAATACCGAACACTCGGCCTTGCGCGCCAGATGGTCGCCCACGTTGGGGGTGAAGAAGCCCGTGTCCCGGGTGGTGGAGCCGATGACCATGAGCCCGTGGTCCCTGGACAGGGCCGTGATCTCGCGCACCGGGTTGCCCTCACGGCGGATGACCTCGAACTCGGTCTTGTGCACGTGGGACAGCTCCCGGATGCGGGCCAGCAGGGTGTCCACGGTCTGGGCCTCGTCCTCCCCGGACAAAAACTCCGGCTCCTCCACCACGGCCACGCGCACCGCCCCGCCCAGCTGGCGGGACAGGTCCACCCCCACCTCCAGGGCCAGTTCGGACATGGCCGTGCCGTTGAAGGGCACCAGGATGGAATCGTAGGCGAACGTGGTCCGGGTGATGAGCAGGGGCGTGTCCAGGATCCGGGCCAGGTCCACCAGGGGCGCCCGGAACAGGGTCTTAAACACGGAGGGCTGCGGCGGAGGCATGACCACCAGGCCGTAGTTGCCTTCGGCGCAGAGTTCGCGCATGCGCGTCTCCACCTCGCGCCCGGCCGGGCGGGTCTCCACCTGCACCTCCTGGGGCCAGTCCTTGAGCGCGGGCTCGATGCCGCACTCCTCCTCGGGGCACAGGATGACCACGCGCTGCACCTTGGTGTTGCGGGCCAGGTACAGCCCCTCCTCCAGCAGCGGATTGTAGGCGGAACGGTCCTCGGGCGGCCGGTCGCCCATGGCCAGAAGCATGCCCTGCCCGTAGGCCAGGGGGAAATGCGGATCCCCGCACTCCAGCATGCGGCAGACCGGCTCGAACATGTCCGGGTCGCCCACCAGGACCAGCTTGTCCCCGGACTTGACCGGGGTCTTGGGCTTGGGAAAGACCAGCCTGCCCTTGCGGAACAGGGCCACCAGCCGCCCGGTCTGGGTGTTGAAGTAGGCGGCCCGCTTGCCCACGGCCCGAAAATGCTGGCTGGCGTCCACCTCGTACACGGACCCGGCCCCGGAGATCAGGGGCTGGACGTGCAGCCTGGGGTCCTGGAGGTAGTGGGACAAATTCTGGGCGATGAGGCCCGGACCCTGGATCACGTGTACGCCCATCTCCTGGAACCGGGTGTGGGTGCTGTCGTCGTAGACCAGGGCCGAGACATGCTCCACCCCGGCCGCCTGGGCCAGTTCGGCCACGGCCAGGTTGACCTCGTCGTCGCTGGTCAGGGCCAGGACGTAGTCCATGTCCCTCACCGAGGCCTTGTTCAGGACAACCTTGCTGGAGGCGTCCGCCTCGTAGGTGGCCGCGATGTTGGGAAACAGGGGCGCGGTCCTGTCCAACTGCTCCCGGCGCGTGTCGATGAGCGAGACCTCCCAGCCCTCGCCCAGCCGCCGCAGCAGCTCGCGCGTGATCCGTCCCGCGCCGCAGATCAGGATGCGCACGTCCCTGCTCCCCTATTCCTTGATCAGCAGATGGGGGGCGCCGGGCTCGTGCTCCAGCACCCGGCCGATGACGTAGGCCCGGTCCCCGGACGCGGCCAGCAATTCCTTGGCCCGGTCCACCTTGTCCGGGGGCACGCAGAGCAGCAGGCCGCCCGAGGTCTGGGCGTCGAAGATCAGGTCCAGGTTCAGGGGGTCGAGCCCCTCGGCCACGCCGCACCGGGGCATGTAGTGGTTGCGGTTGCAGATGCTGCCCGCGGGCAGAAGTCCCATGCCGGTCAGCTCCAGGGCGCGGTCGTGCAGCGGGGCCGCGGACAGGGAAATCTCGATGGTCACGCCGCTGGCCTCGGCCAGTTCCAGGGAGTGCCCGGCCAGGCCGAACCCGGTCACGTCCGTGGCCCCGGTCAGGCCCAGCTCGGCGATGACTTCACCCGGGCCCTTGTTCAACCGGCCGCACCAGGTGAACAGGGTGTCCTCGATGGCCTGCCAGCCCTCCCACTCGGCCTTGACCGCGGTGGACAGCACGCCCGTGCCCAGGGGCTTGGTCAGGATCAGGACGTCTCCGGGCCGCGCGCCCTGGTTGGTGGACATGCGCTGGGGGTCCACCACGCCGGACACGGCCAGGCCGTACTTGATCTCGTCGTCCTCCACCGAGTGGCCTCCGGCCGGTACGGCCCCGGCCTCGATGACCGCGTCCAGGCCGCCGCGCAGGATATCGTTGAGCACGGTGCCGGGCAGTTTCTTGATGGGGAAGCAGACGATGTTCATGGCCGACAGGGGCGTGGCGCCCATGGCGTATACGTCGGACAGGGCGTTGACCGCGGCGATGCGGCCGAAGCGGTAGGGGTCGTTGAGCATGGGGGTGAAGAAGTCCACGGTCTGGACCAGGGCCATGCCGTTCGGGAAGCGCACCACCACGCTGTCCTCGTTGTCGCCGGGGCTTCCGGCCAGGACGCGGGGGTCGGACCTCGCCAGTCCTTGCAGTGCCAGCTCCAGGTCCCCTGGAGCGATCTTAGCGGCTCAACCGGCCGCCTTGACCATCTGGGCGAGCTTGTACTCGGCCATGGTCGATCCTCCTTGGGTCGTGGATGGGGTCTGGTACACGAAATCCTCCGCTGTTGTGTCCGGGCCAGCCTATCAAAGCCGGGCCCTTCTGCCTAGCCGGTGAGTCGGGCCGCGCTTCCCGGACCGCGCTCTCTGGCCGCCCGGCAAATCCTGCCCGGCACATATCTTGAATCCTGTTCGTGGGGGGCATGAACAACCCTTTGGGGGAGTGCCATGCCGAGATGCAGTCTGTGCCGCGCCCGGATCGACGAGTTGGATTTCTACTTTGAGACGGACCAGGGGCGCGTCTGCTCCTCATGCCTGGTGGTCAGCCGGGTGCCCCGGGACACGCTGGCCAACATGTTCCCGCCCCCGGACAACGGGTCCGGCCGGGAGCGCGAGATGAACGAAGAGGATTTGCGCCAGGCGGTCTGGAGCTGCTGACCGCCCGAAAACAGTGAGGACCGTATGCCGCGTCTGTACTGCGCCTGCTGCGGGCGGCCTCTCGAGGAAGCCGACCTGACTCTGGTCATGGACAACGGCCCCGTCTGCCGCGCCTGCCAGGCCCTGGCCCGGGTCCGCCATCCCGGCCCGGACCCGCTCCTGGGCGGCCGCCAGCCCGAGTCTCCGCGCTGGCGCGGTCCCGGCGACGTGTTCCTGCCGCCCACGCTTGAGCCCGGGGCCGTTCTCAGCCTGTCCTAGTCCTCGACCGTAAACCCGATCTTCTCAATGGCCTTGACCAGGTCGTCCCGGTTCACGGGATGGTCCTCGTCGTACTCGGCCTGGCCCTTGTCCAGGCTGACCTTGACGTTGATCACGCCGTCCACGCCTTCCAGGGCCTCGGTCACCGACTTGACGCAATGCTGGCAGCTCATGCCGCCGACCTTTATGCTGCTCATGATTCACTCCTTGGTTTGATCGTCCCGAAACGCCTTGAGCCGCAGGGCGTTGCCGACCACGGTCACCGAGGAGGCGGCCATGGCCGTGCCCGCGATCATGGGGTTCAGGGTCGGGCCGCCGAACACATGGAGCAGACCGGCCGCCACCGGAATGCCCAGGGTGTTGAAGGCAAAGGCCCAGAACAAATTCTGCTTGATGTTGCGCAGGGTGGCCCGGCCCAGGCGCAGGGCGGTCCCGGCCAGCCGCAAATCCGGCCGCACCAGCACGCCGTCGCCCGACTCCATGGCCACGTCCATGCCCGAGCCCATGGCCAGCCCCAGGTCGGCCTGGGCCAGGGCCGGGGCGTCGTTGATGCCGTCGCCCACCATGGCCACGGTCCTGCCTTCCGCCTGAATGGCGGCCACTTCCCGGGCCTTGTGCTCGGGCAGCACCCGGGCGCGCACCCGGTCGATGCCCACCTGTTCAGCCACGGCTTGGGCCGCGGCCTCGTTGTCCCCGGTGAGCATGACCACCTCCAGGCCCATCCCGTGCAGGTCGGCCACGGCCCCGGCCGACTCGGGCCTGAGCTGGTCGGCCACCCCGGCCACCATGGCCAATGAGCCGTCCACGGCCACGTACAAGGGGGTCATGCCGTGCCCGGCCATGGGTCCGGCCTCGGAATCGGCCTTGTCCAGACCGGTAATGCCGGACTCGTCCAGAAATTCCCGGTTTCCCGCCAGCACGGTCCGGCCCTGGACCTTGGCCCGCACGCCCCGTCCGGGCACGGCCTCGAACTCCTCGGCCTCGGGCAGATCCAGGCCTTGTTCCCTGGCCGCGTTGACCACGGCGCTGGCCAGGGGATGCTCGCTGGGCCGCTCGGCCGCGGCCAGCAGGACCAGCGCGCTCTTCTCGTCCAGGGACAAATCCAACACGGCCAGCCGGGCCAGGGCCGGACGGCCTTGGGTCAGGGTGCCGGTCTTGTCCAGAACCACGGTCCGCACGCCCGCGGCCGCCTGGAGCGCGGCCCCGCCCTTGAACAGCACGCCCAGGGACGCGCCGCGCCCGGCCGCCACCATGATGGACATGGGCGTGGCCAGCCCCATGGCGCAGGGGCAGGCGATGACCATCACGGACACGAAGATGCGCAGGGAAAAGGCGATCCCGGCCCCGGAAGCCAGCCAGGCCAGGCCCGCGGCCAGGGCGATGGCCATGACCGCGGGCACGAAATAATAGCTCACCCGGTCGGCCAGGGAGGCGATGGGCGCCTTGGAGCCCTGGGCCCGGCGCACCATCTCGGCGATGCGCGCCAGGAGCGTGTCCTGCCCGACCTTGACCGCGCGCATGACCAGCGCGCCCGTGGTGTTCAGGGTGCCCCCGGCCACCTGGTCCCCGGCCTGCTTGGTCACGGGCATGGGCTCGCCCGTGAGCATGGACTCGTCCACGCTGGAGCGGCCCGAGACCACCACCCCGTCCACCGGGATGCGCGCGCCTGGGCGCACGGCCAGCTCGTCGCCCGGCACCACCTCGGACAGGGCCACCTCCCGCTCCACCCCGTCCTTCATGCGCAGGGCCGTGTCCGGGGCCAGTTCCATGAGGGAGCGAACCGCGTCGGCCGTGCGCGCCCGGGAGCGCAGTTCGAAGTACTTGCCCAGGGAGATCATGGCGATGAGCACGGCCGCGCCTTCGTAATAGAGCTCGTGGACCAGGCCGGGATTGCCCGCGGCGATGAGCACGGTGTTGATGGCGGAATAGATCAGGGCCGCGCCCGTGCCCACGGCCACCAGGGAGTCCATGTTCGGGGCCAGGCGGACCAGCATGGGCAGGCCGCGCAAATAGAAGTGGCGGCCGAACCAGACCACGGGCAGGGTCAGGGCCAGCTGGGCCAGGGCGAAGTTCAGGGGATGGAGCATGGGGGACAGGAACGCGGGCAAAGGCAGACCGACCATGTGGCCCATGCTGATGACCAGCAGGGGCAGGGCGAAGACCCAGGCGAACACGACCCGGCCGCGCGTGGCCGCCAACTCGGCTTCGGTGCGGCGCTTGTGCTCCTCCTCTGTCTCGGTCTCGAATTCGGCCGAGAAGCCCAGCTCCTTGACCGCCTGGGCCAGGTCCTCGCGGCTGACCTTGCCGGGATCCCAGGCCACGCTCATGGACTCGCCCGGCAGGCTGACCGTGATCTCGGCCACGCCGTCCCGGTTGCCCAGCACGCGCTCGATGCGCGAGGAGCAGGCCGCGCAGTGCATGCCGCTGACGCTGGCCCTTGCCCGGGCCAGTCCAGATTGCTGCTCTGCTTGTCGTTCCGGTTGTTGACCTGTGTCCTTGCCGTTGGTCATGTCCGTCTCCAATTGAAAATCAATTTCAACTAGAATACGCATTCCAGCGCAATGCGCAAGGGGGGGTCGGGCGGCGGAGGCGGTCAGACCACGGACAGCAGGGCCCGGGGCGCTCCCTCGTTGCGTCCGGAGGCCATGGCCGCGTAGGCCTCGGCGCCCCGGCGCAGGGCGGGATTGCCGGACCCGGTGAAGCCGGCCGTCCGGTCCTGATCCAGGGACCCGCTCAAGTGGTCCAGGTCGTCGGGGGTCAGGAAGGAGGCGGTGCGGGCGGCGCCGGTGGCGGCCTGGCGCTCGAAGGCCCGGGCGAAACGCTCCAGCTCCTCGCTGTCCAGGTCCAGGCGGCGGTGGGTGTAGGTCAGGCCCAGGGGGCCGATGCGGAAGCCCACCCGGCTGGAGCGGACGCGGCCGGAATTGCCCGCGCCTGAACGCGAGGAATCCGAGCCTCCCGAGCGCCTTTGCTCCAGGGGCGTCTGTTCCGGAAAGTCGCTGGAGAGCGCGGCCACCGCCATGGCGGGCTCCGGGTCCGTCACCGGGTACGCGTTGCCGGACGCCGAACAAAATTCGGCCGGCGTCCGAATGGACTCCCGGCCGTCCCTGCGGCCCTGCGCCGCGCTCGCTCCTGAAAGGACGTCGCCGGCGCCGCACCCGATCCCTGGGGGCGGCGTGGCATGGCATTTATACAGCTTCAGGAGGGTTTTTGGCAAGTAAATTGGAAAACCCCCGAACTTTTGCATTTCCCACGCCAATAGTATACGATGCCACGCCAGGAGGGCTGCCGTCTATGTCTACAAAAATATTGGAGAAAAAGATTCTCATCCCCGGGCAGACCACGTTGCTCGTATTGGAGGCGCCCCATGTCGCCGCCAAAGCGCAACCCGGGAACTTCATTATTCTGCGCATCGACGAACACGGCGAGCGCATTCCACTGACCATTGCGGACGCCGATGCCAAGGCCGGAACCATCACCATCGTCTTCCTGGTGGTGGGCAAGACCACGGCCCAGTTGGAGAGCCTCAACGTGGGCGACAGCCTCCAGGACGTGTGCGGCCCCCTGGGGCGGCCCACGCACATCGAGAAGTACGACGGCCCGGTCATCTGCGTGGGCGGCGGCACGGGCATCGCGGCCATGCACCACATCGCCAAGGGCCACGCGGCCGCGGGCAACCGCGTCATCGCCGTGGTCGGCGCCCGGTCCGAGGCCCTTCTTTTATTCTGCGACGAGCTGGCCGAATTCTGTCCCGAGGTCCTGGTGGCCACGGACGACGGCTCCAAGGGCCACAAGGGATTCGTCACCGAGGTGCTGGACGAGGCCCTCAAACGCGAGGGTGATGTCGCCGAAGTGGTGGCCATCGGCCCGGTGCCCATGATGGAGGCCGTGACCAAGGTCACCAAGCCCTATGGGGTCAAGACCACGGTCAGCCTCAACTCCATCATGGTGGACGGCATCGGCATGTGCGGGGCCTGCCGCTGCTCCGTGGGCGGCGAGACCAAGTTCGCCTGCGTGGACGGCCCGGAGTTCGACGGCCACCAGGTGGACTTCGGCGAGCTGCGCCAGCGCCTGGGCCAGTTCCGGCCCCAGGAGGCCGTGGCCCTGGAAAAATTCAAGTGCAAGTGCGGGGGGGGTAAGTAATGGCCGAGAAGAAAACCAAGAAGCCCGTTGCCCCCCGCACCGCCATGCCCGAGCAGGACCCCAAGGTCCGGGCCAAGAATTTCAGCGAGGTGGCCCTGGGCTACACTGAGGCCGACGCCCGGGCCGAGGCCGAGCGCTGTTTGCAGTGCAAGAAGCCCCTGTGCCAGGAAGGCTGCCCGGTGAATATCGACATCAAGTCCTTTATCGCCCGGCTGCGGGACAAGGACCTGGCCGGAGCCTATTCCGTCATCCGGGCCACCAACGCCCTGCCCGCGGTCTGCGGCCGGGTCTGCCCCCAGGAGAACCAGTGCGAGGGTTCCTGCGTGCTGGGCAAGAAGCACGAACCCGTGGCCATCGGCCGGCTGGAACGCTACGTGGCCGACACCTTCATGGCCTCGGACAAGTGCGAGCAAATCACGGGCGACAAGGCCTGCGCCGCGCCCACGGCCAAGCGGGCGGCCTGCATCGGCGGCGGCCCCTCTTCCCTGACCTGCGCCGGGGTCCTGGCCGCGTCCGGGGTCAAGGTCACCGTGTTCGAGGCCCTGCACGAGCCCGGCGGAGTGCTGGTCTACGGCATCCCGGAATTCCGGCTGCCCAAGGGCGTGGTCCGGGCCGAGATCGAGGCGCTCAAGGAACTGGGCGTGGATTTCCGCTGCAACTGGGTGGGCGGCAAGACCATCACCGTGGGCGAGCTCCTGGCCGACGGGTACGACGCCGTGTTCCTGGGCGTGGGCGCGGGCCTGCCCCGGTTCCTGGGCGTGCCCGGCGAGAACCTGGTCGGCGTGTTCTCGGCCAACGAATACCTGACCCGGGTCAACCTGGGCCGGGCCTACCTGTTCCCCGAATTCGACACCCCGGCCCCGGAGGCCAAAAACGTGGTGGTCATCGGCGGCGGCAACGTGGCCATGGACGCGGCCCGCACCGCCCTGCGCATGGGCGCGGACAAGGTGTCCATCCTGTACCGCCGCACCCGTGACGAGATGCCCGCCCGGGCCGAGGAAGTGCACCATGCCCTGGAAGAGGGCGTGGACATCAAGTGTTTGTGCGGTCCCGTGTCCTTCAACGGCGACGACAACGGCCGCCTGGCCTCGGTCACGCTCCAGCTCATGTGCCTGGGCGAGCCCGACGGGTCGGGCCGCCGCAGCCCGGTCTGCCTGGAAGGCCAGGTCGAGGAGCTGGCCGCGGACCTGGCCATCACCGCGGTGGGCACCCGGCCCAACCCCATCCTGCTGGAGGCCACCCCGGACCTGAAGCTCAACAAGCGCGGCTACATCGCGGCCGACCCGGAGACCGGGGCCACCAGCATGGCCAAGGTCTATGCCGGCGGCGACATCGTCACCGGCGCGGCCACGGTCATCTCGGCCATGGGCCAGGGCCGCCGCGCCGCCCGGGCCATCCTGGAAACGATCTAAAAGCCAATTCGCCGAAACAACAGGCTCCGCAGTTTTTGCGGGGCCTGTTTTTTTGGCAAACAAGGGAAAGGGTCAAGGCACGGAAACTGCACGCCATTTCGGATAGGCAAACTTTTCCGGAGGACGCCATGAACGCCATCGACGTGATCTCCCGGTCCGATGCCCAGGCCGCCGCGCAGACCCAAGCCACCCAAGCCGCCGAGGGCTTCCAGGAGGCCCTGGACGCGGCCGCCCAGGAGGAAGAAGTCCTTCCCGTGGAAGCCTATTCCCTGCCCGACTGGTACGCGGACCTGATTCCCGAGCAGTGCGTTCTGACTCCATGCATCAACCGCGCCTACTGGAACCAGGTCGAGGCCTTCGGCGCGGACGGGACCATCTCCCGCGAGGAGCAGGCCGTGCTCGCGTCCATGCGGGAGAACGACACGGCGCGGCAGACCGAACTGGACAACGAGGCCTGGCGCTGGGAGCACCAGGAAGAGCTTTCCGAATACTTCGGCCTGCTGAACGGGTATCTGCGCGAGGCCCTGGCCGAGAACAACATTCAGGGCGCGGCCGCCTACTACGAGAACGTGGTCCTGAACCCGGCCGGGAGCGAGCAGGTGCGCCAGGACTTCATGGACCGGTTCAACGCCGATCCGCGCGCCCTGGAACTCATGGAGACCCTGGGAGTAACGGCCTGACCTTGCCCGCATGCCCGGATTCGTTTACCACCAGGGCATGATCAGGATTCTTGGGGGTCTGCCGCGCATCGCATGCGCCGTGTTCATGGCCGCGGAGCTGCTGTCCTGCGCCACGGCCGAACCGGTTCCGGAGCCGCCCACCCAGGCCCTGTCCCAATACCTGGCCACGGTACGCGACGCCCAGGACTTCCCCATCGAGACCCTGTACCAGCCGCCCTCGGACGAGGACTACGGCCTGCTCTTCCTCCTGGCCGACAGCCCGGTGGTCCTGGACCTGGACCACAACGCCACGGCCTTTGCGGCCTGGCGCAAGGGGCTGGCCGTGGGCTTTGCCGACGGCCAGGTGCGCGTGTACGGGCAGCGGTCCTGTTCCGGGCTCAAGGAGCCCCTGCCCGGGGCCGTGGACCTGCTGGCCTGGGGACCCTTCTCCCGGTATCTGGCGGCCACGGACGATTCGGGACGGCCGGTCCACATCATCGACCTGGAGACCTGCTCCGTGATCCGGACCATGGACACGGGCCTTACGGCCAAGGCCCTGGCCGTGTCCGACGTGGGGGCCAGCCTGGCCGTGCTGGACTCGGCCGGGCGTCTGTACATGGGCCCGCCCAAGGACAAGCTCGAGTCCGTGGCCGACCTGGACGCGGAGATAGCGGGTATGGGCTTTGCCCCGGGCGAGGGCGTGCTGGCCGTGGTGGACTCCTCGGGCCGGACCACCCTGGTCAACGCCAAGGACAGGCAAGTCATGGACGGCTTCACCATCCCGGGCGGGCCGTTCGCCGGGGTGCGCTTCGTGGACACCTGCCTGGCCCTGGAGACCCGGTTTGGCTCCCGGCTGGCCTTCGACCTCATCGCCCGCCAGCCCGTGCCCTATTCCCGGCAGCTGGACCAGTTCTTCCTGGAGGACGGCCAATTGCGCTACCGGACCTGGACCGACGTGCTCCACGTCACGCCCTTCCGGGGCTGGACCGGGCTGCGCGTGGAATACTCCCCAAGCCAGGACGCGATCCGGGTCTGGGACGTGGACGGAACCCTGCGCCACTACTCGGCCCGGGACGGGCTGGAGCGCGGCTGCGTGTCCGCCTCGGACTGGCGCGCGGTGCCCACCAACGAGAAGGGGAACTTCTGCCTGGGCGAGACCTGCTACATCCTGTCCGACGTGGCCTTCCACTGGGACCACGACCAACTGCTGTGCCGCTGGATCGAGGGCCGCGGGTTCTACCTCTGGTGGCGCAAGACCAGCCGCCCGGACCAGTACAGCCCCCTGCCCGACCATCTGCCCCAGCGCACCTGCATCCTGGCCGACCGCCCGGCCGTGTGGCGGCCCGTGATTCCGCCGCCCGACTTCCCCTAGCGAACCGCTGGAAATTCCGCTATTGCCTGACCCGTACCCCAACACCAACCGGGCACGGACCCAAAGGCACGCCATGCTGCCCTTCATCGACATCAAGACCCAATACGAACGCATCCGCGAAGCCGTGGACGCCAACCTCCGCGCCGTGCTGGATCGCTGCTCCTTCATCATGGGACCGGAAAACAAGGAACTGGAAAACCGGCTGGCCGCGTTCGCGGGCAGCGGCCGCGCCCTGGGCTGCGCCTCGGGCACCGACGCCCTGCTCATGGCCCTCATGGCCCTGAACGTCGGCCCGGGCGACGCCGTGCTGACCACGCCCTTCACCTTCGTGGCCACGGCCGAGGTCCTCGCCCTGCTCGGGGCCACGCCCGTGTTCTGCGACGTGGACCCCGAGACCTTCAACATCGATCCGGCCGCATTGGACGAAACCCTGCGCACCGTGGACAACGCCAAGGCCGTGATCCCGGTGGACCTGTTCGGCCTGGCCGCGGACTACGACCGCATCCTGCCCTGGGCCGAAGCCGAGGGGTTGGCGGTGGTCGTGGACGCGGCCCAGTCCTTCGGGGCCACCATCCACGGCAAGGTCTCCTGCTCCCTGGGCGCCATCGGCTGCACCTCCTTCTTCCCGGCCAAGCCCCTGGGCTGCTACGGGGACGGCGGGGCCGTGTTCACCGATTCCGAGGAACTGGCCGGGACCATGGAGTCCATCCGGGTGCACGGCCAGGGAACCGACAAGTACGAGAACGTGCGCGTGGGTATCAACGGACGGCTGGACACCGTGCAGGCGGCCGTGCTCCTGGCCAAGCTGGACATCTACGAGGACGAGATGGCCGCGCGCCAGGGAGTGGCCGACGTGTACGCCGAGGTCCTGGACGGGACCGGGCTGACCCTGCAGAAGATTCCGGACGGCTGCAACTCGGTCTGGGCCCAGTACTCGGTGCTGGCCCGGGACGGAGAGCACCGCGACGCCTGCCAGCAGGCCCTGCGCGAGGCCGAGATCCCCACGGCCGTGTACTATCCCATCCCCCTGCACTTGCAGAAGGTGTTCAGCCACCTGGGCTACAAGCCCGGGGACCTGCCCGTGTGCGAGGATTTGGCCGGGCGCATCTTCAGCCTGCCCATGCATCCGTATCTGGAGCGGGCCGACCAGGAGCGCATGGCCCAGGTGTTGAAGAAGCTGGCCTAGAGCGCGTCGATGGCGTCCTGAGAGGAAAGGCTCACGGCCTGGTACTCTCCGCCCTTGTCCTTGAGATTGGCCTCGGCCAGGCGGGTGAGCACGTTCTTGGGCCCCACCTCCACGAAGCGACGCACGCCTTCGGACCACATGTTGTCCATGATCTGGAGCCAGTAGACCGAAGAGGTCATCTGGCGGATCATGACCGCGCGGACCATGGCCGGGTTGGTCTCGGGCATGCCCGTGGCGTCGAAATAGATGGGGAAGTCGGGCCGTTTCCAGTCCAGGTCGGCCAGGAAGGCCTCGAACTCGCCCGCGGCCTCGTTGTTGAGCGGGGAGTGAAAGGCCCGGCTCACGGCCAGGGGGATGGCCCGGCCGCGGCGGCCCTTGACCAGCTCGCCCGCCTTGGCCAGGGGTCCGGTGTGTCCCGTGAGCACGAACTGGGCCGGGGAATTGTAGTTGGCGATGGACAGCTCGTTGTCCTTGTCGCCCTTGGTCTGGCGTTTGGCCTCGACCACCACCTCCTCCACCACGTCCAGGGGAAGCTTGACCACGGCGGCCATGCCCTGGCCCTCGCTGCCCACGGACATGAGTCGGCCGCGCAGGGTCACGGCCCGCACCGTGTCCTCAACGGACAGGACCCCGGCCGCGCACAGGGCCGAGAACTCGCCCAGGCTGTGTCCGGCCGTGGCGAAGGGGGAGAACTTGTCCTTGGCCTGGAACCACAGGCAGAGGTTGACCACGGTCAGGGCCGGTTGCAGTGCCCTGGTGTCGGCCATGTCCTTGTCGTCCCCGGTCCAGTAGATGTCGCGCAGGGGCAGGCCGGATTCCTTTTCGGCCAGCTCCCAGAGGTCCATGCAGGAGGGCTTGGCCTCGGCCAGGTCCCGGCCCATGCCGGATTCCTGGGAGCCCTGTCCGGGGAAGAGGATGGCTGTTTTCACGTGCGGTTCTCCTTGCCCGCGCGGGCTCCGAAAACACGAAGCGCGGTGCGGGGATGTCCAGGGGAACCTTCCTTACGTATACCCTCCACCGGTGTCAACTTCCCTCCATTGCTTGCCCCCTTGTTTCAGGTACGATAACTGACCCTTGTAAAAGGAGTAGACTCAGACCGTTCAAAAAACGTGAGGGCAAGGCGCAAGAAAAATTCAAGACCGACGCGTACTCTTCCGTACGCGAGGATTTGAATTTTTCGCAGGAACGAAGCCATCGCGGGTTTTTCAACGGCCTGATAAGCATCCATACAATGTGCGGAATAGCCGGTATCTTTGATCCGCAAGCCCGCCTGGGCAGGCAAGCCCTGGCGGACCGCGCCGGGGCCATGGCCCGGGTCCTGGCCCATCGCGGCCCGGACGGACAGGGCGTGTTCGCGGACGACCGCGTGGGCCTGGGCCACCGCAGGCTGGCCATCATCGACCGCTCCGAGGCCGGAAGCCAGCCCATGAGCCTCGGCGGGGCCGTCCTGGTCTTCAACGGCGAGATATACAACCACTCCGAGCTGCGCGCCCTGCTTGAGCGCGAGGGCAACGCCCCGGACTGGCGCGGCCATTCGGACACCGAAATCCTGCTGGCCTGCCTGGAGGCCTGGGGCGTGCGCCGCACCCTGGTCCGCTGCCGGGGCATGTTCGCCCTGGCCCTGTGGAATCCGGACAAGGCGCGGCTGACCCTGGCCCGGGACCGGTTCGGGGAAAAGCCCCTGTACTGGGCCGCGCACCAGGGAATGATCCTGTTCGGCTCGGAGATCAAGGCTCTCAATGCCTGCCCGGACTTCAATCCGGGCCTGGACATGACCGGGCTGGGCCTGTACCTGCCGCCACGGCTTCATCCCGGCCCCGCGCACCATCTTCCAGAACGTGTCCAAGCTGCCCCCGGGCTGCCTGCTCCACCTGACGGCCGACAATATGGCCGCGGCCGTTCCCGAGCCCTATTTCGACTTGCCCGCCGAGCTGGACCTGACTTCTTCGCCCGGAACCGACCCTGAAAAGGCGGCCGACCATCTGGAAGCCCTGCTCAAGCAGGTGGTGGCCGACGAGATGGTGGCCGACGTGCCCCTGGGCTCGCTCCTGTCCGGCGGGATCGACTCCTGCCTGGTCACGGCCATGATGCAGGCCGTGCGCCAAGACCAGGGACAGGAACCGGTGCGCACCTTCACCATCGGATTCAGCGACCCGGCCTATGACGAGGCGGCCCAGGCCCGGGCCGTGGCCGAGCACCTGGGCTGCGACCACACCGAGCTGACCGCGTCCCCGGACGACGCCCTGGCCCTGGTGGACGAGCTGCCCCAGATCTACGACGAGCCCCTGGCCGACCCCTCCCAGGTGCCCACCTGCCTGGTGTCCCGGCTGACCCGGCAGCAGGTCACGGTCTGCCTGACCGGAGACGGCGGGGACGAGATGTTCGGCGGATACAACCGCCATTTCTGGGGCCCGGCCGTGCTGCGCCGCGCCAACGCCTGGCCCGCGCCCCCTGCGCTCACTGGCCGGGGCCTCCATCCGCGCCCCTGCCGCCCAGGGCCTTGGGACGGGCTGGCCGGAATCCTGGCCCCGCTGCTCAGGCCGGACCGCCGCCAACGATTGCCCGGGGACAAGATGCACAAGCTGGCCCGGGCCATGCAGGCCCGCAACCCCGGCGACCTGCACCGCATCCTGCTCACCCTGTGGCCCGACCCGGCCGAGCTGCTGGCCTGGATCGACCAGACCCCGAGGCTGGACCCGGACGTGCCCCCGGGCCTGGACCCGGCCCTGGAGCTCCAGCTCCGCGACTGCCTGACCTATTTGCCGGACGACATTCTGGCCAAGGTGGACCGGGCGGCCATGCACGTCGGCCTGGAGACCCGGGCCCCGTTCCTGGACCACCGCGTGGCCCTGTTCGGCCTGTCCCTGCCCGCGCACTTGCGCGTGGCCCCGGGCCAGGGCAAGGTGCTGTTGAAGAGGCTGCTGGCCCGCCATCTGCCCGAACCGCTGTTCAAGCGGCCCAAGATGGGGTTTGGCGCACCCGTGGCCCATTGGCTGCGCGGCCCGCTGCGCTCCCGGGCCGAAGCCCTGCTGGACAAGGATTTGCTGACGGACCAGGGCTTCCTGGACCCCGATCCGGTCCTGCGGTCCTGGAAGGGGCTGCTGGCCGGACGCGACGAGGAACAATACCGGGTCTGGGCCCTGGTCCAGTTCCAGGCCTGGGTCGAGCGCTGGAACCCGCCACCCGTGTCCGCACCGGATCGCCATGCCCGCCGCACGCCGTAACATACCCAACCCGCCAAAGAAGCGCATCGCGGTCACGGCCGGCCACGCGCCCTCCCTGGTCCGCTTCCGAGGACGGCTGCTTGAGGACATGGTGGCGCTCGGGCACACGGTCACGGCCCTGGCCCCGCCAGCTGAAACAGAAACGGACACGGCCGCCGTGCTCCAGGGCATGGGCGTGGACTTCCGGGCCGTTCCCCTGGCCCGCCAGGGACTGAACCCCCTGGCCGACCTGCGCACACTGTCCGCCCTGACCGCCCTATTCCGGGCCCTAAAGCCGGACCTGGTCTTCAACTACACCATCAAGCCCGTG
Organism: Desulfovibrionaceae bacterium; assembly: GCA_963666895.2. Classification (GTDB taxonomy): domain Bacteria; phylum Desulfobacterota; class Desulfovibrionia; order Desulfovibrionales; family Desulfovibrionaceae. The sequence continues at coordinate 386,552 of CAXXNS010000010.1, forward strand.
ATCTGGGGCGGGCTGGCCGCGCAAAAGGCCGGGGTGGCCGAGACCTATTCCCTGGTCTCGGGCCTGGGCCGGGCCTTTGCCCCCCGGGGCATATGGGGCAGCGCCCTGCAGGGACTGGTGGCCGGGCTGTACCGCAGGGCCCTGGCCCGCAACAAGATGGTCTTTTTCCAGAACCCGGACGACGAGGCCCTATTCCGGGAGCGCGGACTCCTGCGGCCCGACACGCCCACCCTGGTGGTGCCGGGCTCGGGCGTGGATCTGGACGAATTTCCGGCCGTTGCCCCGGCCGACCCGCCGCCCGTATTCCTGTGCCTGGCCCGGCTGCTCAAGGACAAGGGCGTGCTGGAATACGCCGAGGCGGCCCGCCGCCTGCGCCAGGTCTTTCCCCAAGTGCGCTTCCTCCTGGCCGGACCCCAAGAGACCGGGCCGGGCGCGGTGCCCAAGTCCGAGATCGAACAATGGGAGCGGGAGGAGGGCGTGGAGTATCTGGGCCAGGTGGACGACGTGCGGCCGCTCCTGGCCCAATGCATGGCCTTTGTGCTGCCCTCCTATTATGGAGAGGGGCTGCCCCGGTCCAGCCTGGAGGCCCTGGCCACGGGCCGGGCCGTGGTGACCACGGACCATCCGGGTTGCCGTCTGGCCGTGGACCACGAGCGCACCGGCCTGCTGGTGCGGCCCAGGGACCCGGATCACCTGGCCGAGGCCCTGACCCGGCTCGTCAGCCAGCCGGACCTGGCCCGGAGCATGGGGTTGGCGGCCCGGCTGGAAGCCGAGGAACGGTTCGACGTGCGTCTGGTCAACCAAATGCTGCTTGGGGCCATGGGCCTGGGGGACAAGGCATGAAGCGGCTTATGGACGTGCTCGTCTCGCTGACCCTCCTGGTCCTGCTGTCGCCCCTCATGGCCGGCGTGGCCCTGGCCGTGCGCGTCAACATGGGCCCGGGCGTGTTCTTCCGGCAGGAGAGGCCCGGCCTGCAAGCCCGTCCCTTCCGGCTGCTCAAGTTCCGGACCATGCGCCATGCCGAACCAGGACGCGAGGCCCCGGCCCACGACGGGGAGCGCATGACCCGGCTGGGCCGGTTCCTGCGCCGCAGCTCTTTGGACGAGCTGCCCGAGCTGGTCAACGTGCTGCGCGGCCACATGAGCCTGGTCGGCCCGCGGCCGCTGCTGATGCAATATGTTTCGCGCTACTCCCCGCACCAGGCCAGGCGCATGGAGGTCAAACCCGGCCTCACGGGCCTGGCCCAGGTGGAGGGCCGCAACGCCCTGACCTGGGAGGAGCGCTTTGATCTGGACGTCTGGTATGTGGACCATTGGTCCCTCGGCCTGGACCTGAATATCCTGGCGCGGACCCTGGGCAGCGTGCTGTCCGGGCTGTTCACCGGCCGGGGCGTGAGCCAGGAGGGCGAGGCGACCATGCGGGAATTCATGGGCAGCGGCGATACCCAAGACGATGCCCACGACAGCCAAGAAAACAGGGAGACGTGACATGGGAGTGAAGACCATCGTTCTGGCCGTGGACGAATCCGACGAGTCCTGGGCCGCGGCCGAGTTCGCCGCCGGACTGGCCAGTCAGACCAAGGCCGAAGTGGTGCTGCTGCACTGCTACCGGCCCGTGCCCCGCATCCTGGGTACGCCCAACTTCGACAACATGGCCCAGCGGCTGACCGCCTACGCCGAGGAAATACTCGAGCCCTACGCCCGCTTCCTGGAGCGCGAGGAGGTGGCCCACCGCGCCCTGACCATCCCGGGCCGCAGGGCCCAGGTCATCCGGGACACGGCCCTGGGCGAAAAGGCCGACCTCATCGTCATGGGATCGAGGGGCCGCACCGACCTGGAGGGGCTGCTTCTGGGCTCGGTCACCAGCCAGGTGCTGCAGATCGCGCCCTGCCCGGTGACCGTGGTACGGTAACTGCCATCCCGGACCGTTGTGCAGGGTCCTGTTTTCTGCTAGGCCCATTCCCGGCCCCGGCCGGGCCAAGGAGCACGCATGGCCGAACGCAAACCGGTTCGAAACAAGGACGATTTCCTGGTATTCGGCTCGCCGCTCATCGAGCAGGCGGAAAAGGACGAGATCCTGGACAGCCTGGACTCGGGCTGGCTGGGCACGGGTCCCAAGGTAGCCCGGTTCGAGCGCGACTTCGCAGCCTACACGGGCGCGGACCACGCCGCGGCCTGCAACTCCTGCACGGCCGGGCTGCACCTGGCCCTGCTGGGCCTGGACCTGGAACCGGGCGACGAGGTCATCACCACCCCCCTGACCTTCTGCGCCACGGTCAACGCCATCCTCCACGCCGGAGCCGTGCCCGTGCTGGCCGACGTGGACCCGGCCACCCTGAACATCGACCCCCTGGCCATCGAGGCGGCCGTCACCCCGCGCACCAAGGCCGTGCTGCCCGTGCACTTCGCGGGCCGGGCCTGCGACATGGCCGCCATCATGGCCATCGCCGACCGCCACGGCCTCAGGGTGGTGGAGGACTGCGCCCACGCCATCGAGACCACCATCCACGGCCGCCACGCCGGGACCTTCGGCGACTTCGGCTGCTTCTCCTTCTACGTGACCAAGAACGTGGTCACGGGCGAAGGCGGCATGGTCCTGGCCAGGCGCAAGCAGGACCTGGACCGCATCAAGATCCTGTGCCTGCACGGCATGTCGGCCGACGCCTGGAAGCGGTTCTCGGACGAGGGCTACAAGCACTACCTGGTGGTGGAGGCGGGCTACAAGTACAACATGATGGATCTCCAGGCCGCCCTGGGCATCCACCAGTTGGCCCGGGTGGAAAAGAACCTGGTCCGGCGGCAGGCGATCTGGGCCGCGTACGACGAAAAGCTGGCCGACCTGCCCCTGACCCTGCCCGCGCCCGAGGAGCCCGGCACCCGCCACGCCCGGCATTTGTACACCGTGCTGGTGGACCCGGACGCGCCCATCGACCGGGACGAGCTGCTGACCCGCATGACGCGGGAGAACATCGGCGTGGGCGTGCACTATCTGGCCCTGACCGAGCATCCCCATTACCAGAAACGATTGGGCTGGCGTCCCGAGCAGACGCCGGTGGCCACGGACATCGGCCGCCGCATCCTGAGCCTGCCCCTGTCCGCCCGGCTCACGGACAAGGACGTGGACGACGTGGCTCTGGCCCTGCGCCTGAGCCTGACCCGATAACCGCTTTCAACAAGGAGCGGGCCATGCGAGTGATCATCATCGGCGCCGGAGGGCACGGCCACGTGGTGGCCGACATCCTGTTCAAGATGTGGACGCGCGGACAGGACATGGAACTGGCCGGGTTCGTGGACAACGACCCCGCCCTGGCCGACCAGGTGCACATGGGCCTCAAGGTGCTGGGCCGCCAGGAGGAACTGGCCGACCTGTCCCACGACGCGGTGATCGTGGCCATCGGCGACAACGCCAAGCGCAAGGCCATGTACGAGAGCCTGGCCGCCAAGGGCGAACGCTTCATCACCGCCATCCACCCCACGGCCGTGCTGGCACCGGACGTGTGCGTTGGTCCCGGGGCCATGCTCTGCGCCGGGGTGATCGTCAATCCCGGGGCCCGCATCGGGGCCAACGCCATCCTGAACACGGGCTGCACCGTGGACCACCACTGCTGCGTCGGGGACCACGCCCACATCGCGCCCGGGGTCAACCTGGCCGGCCACGTGAGCGTGGGAGAAGGCGCGCTGGTCGGCATCGGCTCCTGCGCCACGCCCGGCTCCTCCATCGGCGACTGGGCCGTGCTCGGGGCCGGTGGCGTGCTCACGGGCAGCGTCCCGGACAGGGAGACCTGGGGCGGGATTCCGGCCAAAAAGCTCTAGGCCTCCACGCCAATAAAAGAGCGCCGCCCATTCTTGTCCTGGAATGCCGGGGCCAAATGGGCTATACCTGGGCCTCGCCAAACAAAAACCGGAAAACAACATGACCGCTGCCCGACCCGCCCGCATCTTCCTTTCCCCGCCGCACATGTCCGGCGCGGAGCAGGAGCGCGTGCGCCAGGCCTTCGATTGCAACTACATCTCCCCCCTGGGCCCGCAGCTGGACGCGTTCGAGCAGGCGTTCCGGGACTACACCGGCCTGCCGTATTGCGCGGCCCTGTCCAGCGGCACTGCGGCCCTGCACCTGGCCCTGGAGGTCCTGGGCGTGCGGGCCGGGGACGTGGTGGTGGCCTCCAGCCTGACCTTCATCGCCTCGGTGGGCCCGGCCCACCACATGGGCGCGGACCTGGTGTTCGTGGACTGCGATCGGGACACCTGGAACATGGACCCCGACCTGCTGGCCCAGGCCCTGGAGACCTTGGCCAAAGAGGGGCGGACGGCCAAGGCGGTCATCCCCACGGACCTCTACGGCCAATGCGCGGACTACGACCGCATCGAGCCCCTGTGCCAAGAGCACGGCGCGCTCCTGGTGGTGGACGCGGCCGAGGCCGTGGGCGCGACCTACAAGGGCCGCCACGCCGGAAGCGCGGGCCACGCGGCCGTGTTCTCCTTCAACGGCAACAAGATCATCACCACGGGCGGCGGGGGCATGCTGGCCTCGGCCGACCAGGCCCTGGTGGACCGCGCCCGCTGGCTCTCCCAGCAGGCCCGCGACCCGGCCCCGCACTACGAGCACTCCGTGGTCGGCCACAATTACCGCATGAGCAACGTGCTGGGCGCCATCGGCCTGGGCCAGATGGAGGTCCTGTCCGAGTACGTGGCCCGGCGCAGGGCCATCTGCGACCATTACCGCGAGGCCCTGGGCTCCCTGCCCGGGGTGTCCTTCATGCCCGAGGCCGCCTACGGGAAATCCAACCGCTGGCTCACGGTCATGCTCCTGGACCCGGCCGAGGCCAAGGCCGCTCCCGAAGACGTGCGCCTGGCCCTGGAGAAAGAGAACATCGAGTCCCGGCCGGTGTGGAAGCCCATGCACATGCAGCCCGTGTTCGCGGGCCGCCCCTGCTTCGGCGGGGAGGTGAGCCGGGAGTTCTTCGAGCGCGGGCTCTGCCTGCCCTCGGGCACGGCCATGACCGACGCGGACATGGACCGAGTCTGCTCCGTCATTCGGGGAGCGCTATGATGGTCTGCAACCTGGGCAACTTCCGGAACACGAAATTCTACGTCATGGTCCTGCTGGACATGGCCCTGTTCGCCGCGGCCCTGGCCGGGGCCTACCTGCTGCGCTTCGACATGGACCTGCCCCAGAACTACGCGGACCAGTTCCTGCGGCTGGTGGTCCTGACCACGCCCTTCAAGGCCGCGCTCTTCTTCCTGTTCGGCATGTACCGGGGCATGTGGCGCTTCACCTCCCTGGGCGACTCCGTGCGCCTGGCCCAGGTGACCCTGGTCCAGAGCCTGATCATCGTGGCCGCCGTGGCCTACCACACGCGGCTGGCCGGATACCCGCGCAGCGTGTTCATGCTGGACTGGATGCTGACCATGGGCCTGACCCTGGGCCTGCGCACGGCCATCCGGGCCTTCTACCTCTGGCGCACCGGCCGGACCATGGCCCAGGAGCCGCCGTCGCGGGTGGTCATCGTCGGGGCCGGACGCACCGGCGAGCTGGTGCACCGCGAGCTGACCGGCAACCCGAGGCTCAACTACGAGCTGGTCGGGTTTGTGGACGACGCCCCGGGCAAACAGGGCCGTCTGCTCCACAACCGGCCCGTGCTGGGCACGGTGGAGGCCCTGCCCGGCCTGGTGTCCGCCCGGGAGGTGGACGAGGTGTTCATCGCCGTGTCCCGGGCCAGCGGCGAGCAGATGCGGCGCATCGTGGACGCCTGCGAGGCCGCGGGCAAGCCCTACAAGATTCTGCCCTCCATGGGCGAGATCATGGGCGGCGAGGTGGGCATCAAGACCCTGCGCGACGTGGACTACCTGGACCTGCTGGGCCGCACGCCCATCGAGCTGGACACCCCGGCCATCGGGGCCTACCTGGGCGGCAGGACCGTGCTCATCACCGGGTGCGGCGGGTCCATCGGCTCGGAGCTGGTGCGCCAGATCGTGCACTACAAACCGGCCAAACTGGTCCTGGTGGACATGAGCGAGTTCAACCTGCACCAGCTGGAGATGGAGCTGACCTGGGAGCTGGGGTTCACGGACTACGCGGCCGTGCTGGGCAACATAGGCGACGCCAAGCTCATGGACCAGACCTTCGCGGCCCACGCCCCGGACTGCGTGTTCCACGCCGCGGCCTACAAGCACGTGCCCATGCTGGAGCGCAGCCCCTGGCAGGCCGTGACCAACAACATCCTGGGCACCCTGACCCTCATGCGCGCGGCCCACGCCCACGAGACCGGCCGCTTCGTGCTGGTTTCCACGGACAAGGCCGTGCGGCCCACCAACGTCATGGGCGCGTCCAAGCGGGTCACGGAGCGGCTCATGACCTGCTTCCCGGACGGGGCCACCCGGTTCATGGCCGTGCGCTTCGGCAACGTCATCGGCTCCTCGGGCTCGGTGGTGCCCCTGTTTAGGCGGCAGATCGAGCGCGGCGGCCCGGTCACGGTCACGGACCCCGAGGTGACACGCTACTTCATGTCCATCACCGAGGCGGCCCAGCTCATCCTCCAGGCCGGGGCCATGGCCCAGGGCCGCGACATCTTCGTCCTGGACATGGGCGTGCCCGTGCGCATCGCGGACATGGCCAAGGACCTGATCCGGCTGTCCGGCAAGGAGCCGGACCAGGACATCCGAATCGTGTACACCGGCCTGCGGCCAGGAGAAAAATTGTACGAGGAGCTGATCACGGACGGCGAGGACGTGGTCCGCACCGAGCACGAGCACATCAAGGTCCTGGCCCAGACGGACGCCTGCGGAACAAACGGCGACGACCTGCTCTCCACGGTGGAGCGCCTCAAGGAGGCGGCCGAGCAGCGGGACGGCCACACCATACGGAACCTGCTCGGGCAACTGGTTCCTGAATATCGTCCAGCCGAACAAGACGCCTGATCCCGTCCTTTCCGACCCGCTTTTTCATGAACGGGTAAAAAAAGTTCAAGGAATCCCTTGATCAATCTTTTCCTCTTGATTATATTCCAGATACCTTCCGTTGCCGTCAACGGCTTCGAGCGGGCGCCGACCCCGCGTTTTCAAAGCCGACTCAGGCTAAACGCATCCTGCAACGCGCCCTTCGGAAGGTTGAAGTGAAAACGGCAGGTTCCCGGCTTTGGCCGGGAATCGGGACAAAGGAAGCCGGCTTGTGAGCGACACGCCCAGAGACAGCGATTGCATCTTCTGCAGGATCGTGGCCGGGGAAATTCCCTGCGCCAAGGTCTATGAAAGCAAGAACATCATCGCCTTTCTGGACATCGCTCCGGTCCGTCACGGACACGCGCTGGTGCTGCCCAAGGGACACTATCCCACCCTCTGGCAGCTGCCCGACGAACTGGGATGCGACCTGTTGGCCGCGCTCAAGCTGGTGGGGCGAGGCGTCATGGAGGCCACAGGCGCCGACGGAATGAACGTGGGAATGAACAACCATGCGGCGGCCGGGCAACTGGTCCCCCATGCCCACGCGCATCTCATCCCCCGGAAGGAGGGCGACGGGCTCTCCCTCTGGGACCAGGCACCCTATGAGGACAACTCCGTCATGCTCGAGCTGGCGGAACGTATCCGTACCATCTTATCTTAACGCGAAGGGGCACATTGGAGGCGGAAATGAACTCGCAAACCCTGACCAAGGCCGGCATCGTGGATTACATCTACGAGAAGACCGACAAGAACCGGGCCGAAATCAAGGAGCTCGTGGAAGCGATCCTGGACATCATGAAGAAGTCCATCCGCAGCGACCACGCCCTGCTCATCTCCGGCTTCGGCAAGTTCGAGGCCTACGACAAGAAGGCCCGCAAGGGACGGAACCCCCAGACCAGCGAAACCATCACCCTGCCGCCCAGGAAGGTGGTGGTCTTCCGCCTGTCCAGGAAGTTCCGGGCCGAACTCAATCCCTAGGCCGGACGACCCCGTCCGACCGGCGGCCGGGCCCCTTCCGGGCCCTGTCCGTTCGCCCAGAAAGCACCGCGTGCCGGAGGCTCCGTGGAAAGCCTCCGGCACGTGCGTTCTTCCGCGATCAGCGGGAATCTACTCGGTTACGATGAAGCTGCCCGGAAACTCCTGGCGAAAATACTCCAGGGCCTTGCGGGCCTCGTCCTCGGTCTGGAAGGCGCCCGCCTGCACCCGGTACACGGTCTCGTTGGAGGCCTTGACCACCCGGGACTGGGCGTACCCGGACCGCACCAGCGTGTCCAGGAGCTCGTCCGCGGCCTGCCGGCTGCCGAACGCGCCCACCTGGACGTAGGTGCCGCCCGCAGCCGGTACGGCCGGGGCAACGGCCGGAGCCTCGTCCACCACGCTGACCCCCACCTCGGCCGTGCCCTGCTCGACCATGCCCAATTCCTGGGCCGCGGCCTTGGACAGATCCACGATGCGCTCCTTCTTGAACGGGCCGCGGTCGTTGATGCGCACCACCACGGACCGCCCGTTGTCCAGGTTGGTGACCTTGAGCCGGGTGTTCAGGGGATAGGTGCGGTGGGCCGCGGTCAGGTCGGCCGGGTCGTAGAGTTCGCCGCTGGCCGTGGGCAGCCCCTTGTTCTCGTCCGCCACCCAGGAGGCCAGGCCGGTCTGGTCAAAGGTTCCCTGCACCGCCGGGGCCGGAGCCTGGACCGGAGCCTCGGCCGAAGCCACGACCGGGGCCGGGGCCGCCGACTCGTGGGCCGGGTCGGCAATGGTCTGGTCCGGGGGCGTGAAGGGCATGGGCTCCTCGGCCATGGCCTCCGGGGACATGGGATCCTCGGGGTTCACCGCGGCCGGGGGCTGGGCCTGCGGTTGCGGCTGCGGAGCCGGGGCCTCGGCGACAGCAACGGGCTCGTTGGAATAGGTGGTCTCCACCAGGCCGGGCTGGGCCGGGGGCGAGTCGGGCTCCTGCATGACCGGCTCCTGGGCCACGGGTTCCGGGGCCACGGGCTCGGACGGCAGCGGCTCCTCGGCCAGGTCCTCGCCCATGGTCAGGACCTCCACGGTTTCGGCCGCGCCCTGGGCCGGAGCCTGGGTGGCCTGCTGTTCAGGGCGGTCGGCACGCACGGGCTCGGTGTAGATGTGCTTCTTGGTGCAGCCCTGTCCCATGGTCAGCCCCAGGCACAACGCCAGGGCGAGCAACAGAATCCGGCCGCGGCCGATGCGTGGCAATATTCGCATGCGTCCTCCCGCCGGTTGAAGAACCGGCTCAAGCTTGAGAGTCTAGACTAAATCCAGATAGAACAACCGGCCGCGCCTGGCAAGGCCCGGAGAGCCGCTAGCCTTGATTGGTCCTTGACAAGGACAGGGACAGGGCCAACGCCGTGGAAAGCTTGATCAGCTCGGCGTTGTTGCGCCGGATGGTGGCGGCCAGCCGCTTGCCGATGACCGTAAGCAGCCTATTGCCCAGTTCGGGGTTCTTCCCGGCCAGGCCGAAAAACCGCTCCCGGTCCGTGACCAGGAACCGGGAGTCCTCCACCACCGCGATGGTGGCCGAGCGCAGGTCCTGGTCGATGAGGGCCATCTCCCCGAAGATGGGGTATCCGGCCTGGTCCAGGGTGGCCAGGACCTTGCGCGGGTCGGCCATGTCCATGAGGGGCAGGTGCATGTCCTTGGCCAGCATGGCCTTGGACACCCGGACCTTGCCCGAAATCAGGATGTAGAGCTCGTCCCCGGTCTCGCCCTCCTCGATGAGGATGTCCCCGGCCTTCTTGTCCAGGGGCTCGAAGATGGCGGCCACCTCGTCGATCCATTGGTCGGAGAACCCCTCGAACAGGGCGATCCGCTTCCAGTCAACGTCGGGCGCGGCGTTCATGGTCAGGTCCTCCTCAGGAAGAGCACGGCGTCGAACCCTTCCAGGGGCTGGTCGTCGGCCGGATTGGCCAGGACCTTGGGCCCGGCGTCGCCGAGCCGGGTCTCCTGGCCCGCGGTCTGGAAGAGCTCCAGGATAAAGTTGTCCAGGGCCTGGCCCTCGTCCAGGATGTCCTGGAGGCTCAGAGACCGGCTGGCCCGGCATAACGCCAGAGCCAAAGAGCCGTCCCGGCCGCGAAGCTGGGCCGCGAATTGGCCCCAGTCCAGCCTGCGCTCCCCGGGCTCCAGGGGCCTGAACCCCAGCTGCCCCGAGCCGCGCAGGCCGAGCATGCCCTGGACGAATCCCCAGACCGTGGGGCTCTGGCTCATGAGCCCCAGGATGCGGGTGGCCACCTCGCCGCGCACCAGGATCTCGTTCACCCCGGCCCGCAGCAGATGTTCGCGGTTCCCGGGCGCCACCACCTCGGCGTAGACCGGCACCTTGGGAGCCAGGCTGCGCACGGTCAGGGCGGCGTAGATGGCGTCCTGGTCCGCGTCCTTGGCCTCGCCGTCCCTGTCCGTCAACGAGCGGCTCATGATGTAGACCACCCGGGCGGTCTCGGGCCGGGCCTTGGCCACCACGGATTTCTGGGAGCCCTGGCCGGCCACGAAGCGCAGCCTGTCGCCCAACTCCAGGGTGTAGGAAAGCTCGTCGCGAACGTCCTGGGACAGGGTGTTCACCAGCACCAGGTGGCGGTCCTTGAGCGAGCCCGCCTCCACCAGGGTCCGCACCAGGCCGGACGAGAAGTCGTTCCAGCCGATGATGATCACATGGTCGTTCAATCTGACCTCCAGGAGCCCTTTGCGTTTTCTCTCCCTGCGGTCCACCAGCAGGGAGGCCAGGGAGCCGGTCAGCGTGGACACCAGGCCGATGCCGCAGAACATGACCACGAAGCCCATGAGCCTGCCGCCCACGGTGGCCGGGACCATGTCCCCGTAGCCCACGGTGGTCATGGTGACCACGGTCCACCACAGGGCGCCGAACAGGTCGGCCTTCCCGTCCTGGGGCCTGAGCTCGAACCAGTAGAAGCCCAGGGTGGACAGGAAAAGCAACACGCTGATGGCCAGCACCAGGGTGGCGAAAGGGGATTTGAGCCAGGTGCGCCGAATGTTCATACCGGATTCCGCGTAGATCGCGCAGTTGGCCGAGGATACCAGAGTACGCCAGGGAGTCAATTCGGTCCGGACGATACGACCGGATCATGAAAAAGGCCCCGCCGAAGCGGGGCCCTTGTATACTATGCGGCGGGATGACTAGTAGTTGAGGCTGTAACCCAGAGCCTGACGCATCTGGCCGGGAATGACCGCGTCGGCGGAGGGCTCGAGAGCCTTCCAGGGAGCGCCCGCCATCTTGCGGTTCTCCTTGGCCTCGTCAAGGCCGAAGCTCCGGGGGATGGAGAAGGTCTGGGCGGGGTAGATCAGATCGGGGTTGTTGATCTGGTCACGGTTGGCCTTGTAGATGAAGGGCCACATGAACGGATCGTTGTAGACCTGCTTGTACTCGGCGATCCACCACAGGCACTCGCCCTTGACCACGGTGTGGGAGGCGGGCAGCTTGGCGTAGTAGTCCTGCTCGTAGCGTTCCAGCGGCGTGAGCACCTTGTCGACTTCCTGCTCCTTGACCACCACTTCCTGGGTGGGCTCGGTGGAGACCTTTTTGGCGCAACCCCAGACGAACATCAAACTGGCGACAATCGCCAACAACATGAGCTTCTTCATTGTAGTCATCCTCCGTTGAAGACTTAGGGCCCTCTTCATTACCCCGACCCGGGGGAGCTTGTCAAGATTCCATCCTTAACGACCAGTTATCAATTATATTTTTCTCCTGGAGAACCAGCGGGTCCCGGGGGTTCAATTTGAAGGCCTCGGACACGGCCCGCTCGGCCTCGTCCATCCAGCCGCCCAGGCGCAGACTCTGGGCCGCGTAAACATACATCAATTCCGGCTTTCCCGCATAGATTCCGTCCAGCATGGCCTCGTAGTCCGCGTTGAACACCTGTCGCACCAGCTCGTTCTGGGAGAACAGGAACCGGGCCAGGAGCACGTTGCCCCGATGCCGCGACAGATAGCTGGGCATGAGCCGGCGGCAGGTGGACAGGATGACCCGGATACGCGCAATCTCGCGGTCCATACTCTCTTCGGTCTGTCCCGGGATGGCCTTAAGGTGGTTGGCGATTTCCTGCTCGGCCTGCTCCAGCTTGCCGTCCCGAAGCTCGTCCAGCCAGGGCGCGTAGTTCATGCGCTGGTAGGCGTCCTCCATGAGCTTGATGGTCTCGTGGAAGATGTAGCCCAGGCCCCAGTCCAGGTAGCGCCCCACCAGGGGGTTTTCCGGGTCGTTGCGGAACACGTGGTGGGCCGTATCCTTGAGCCGCCACAACAGGCCCTTGTTCTGCTCGAACCCGACCAGGTAGCGCAGATGCTCGAAGCTGACCCTTCGCTCGGCCTCGAATGCCGCGAACTCCACGCCCAGCGCCTCGCTGGCCTGGCAGAAGTTGCGGAACATGTCGCGCACGAACTCCGGCAGCTTGGCCCGTATCCACGTTCTGGACATCAGCGCTTCTCCCACTTTTCGGCCAGCCGGGCCAACTCGGCCAGGCGGCGGTCCACCAGGTGGTACAGGGTGCCCGTGGGGAAGACGCCGTTCCTGCGGCGCTTGCCCGCGGGGAGCCCGGTCAACAGCTGCATGGCCTCCTCGATGGTGGCCACCGGATGGATGAAGAATTCGCCCTGGTCCACGGCCCGGACCACCTCGTCCTTGAGCATGAGGTTGTCCATGTTGTCCCTGGGCAGGATCACGCCCTGGCGGCCCGTGAGTCCGCGGCGGTTGCAGACCTGGAAGAAGCCCTCGATCTTGCGGTTCACCCCGCCCACGGCCATGACCGCGCCGGACTGGCTGACCGCGCCGGTGAATGCCCAGGACAGGTCGATGGGCGCCCCGGCCAGGGCCGAGAGCAGGGCGGCCAGCTCGGCCCCGGAGGCGGAGTCGCCCTCGATGCCCGCGTAGCTCTGCTCAAAGCACAGCGACCCCGAGAGCACGATGGGCTTGTCCTGGGCGAAGTGGCCCACCAGGTAGCTCTTGATGATCATCATGCCCTTGGTGTGGATGGGCCCGCCCAGCTGGGCCTCGCGCTCCAGGTCCAGGATGCCGGTGCGGCCCACGCCCACGTTGCAGGAGATCTGGTGCGGCAGGCCGAATTCGTAGTCCCCGAACATGGTCACGGACAGGCCGTTGGCCTTGCCCACGGCCTCGCCCCGGGTGGCCACCTTGATGACCTCCCGGTCGTAGTCGGCCAGGAACTCGTCCTCGTACAGGTTGGCCCGGTACTCGCCGCGCTCGATGGCCTGGCTCAGCAGATCCCGGTCCACCAGGCGCTTGCGGGCCTTCTGGGCCAGGGCCGAGGCCTCGGCCATGGGCTCGCGGAGCAGGGGGAAGGCCAGGGAAAGCCGAGTCCGGTCCTCGGCCAGGCGCGAGGCGTGGTCCACCAGCAGGGCCAAGGCCTGACGGTCGAACGGCAACAGCCCGCTCTCCAGCGCCATGCGGCCGACCACGGTCAGGAAGTTGCGGATGTTGGGCATGGTCCGCCTGGCCGTGGCCTGAAGGTGGGCCTTGAGCTTGAAATACTTGCGAAAACGGTCGTCGCCCAGGAGCAGGGCCTCGTAGGTCTCGTCCGTGCCGATGAGCACGATGCGCAGGTTGACCGGGATGGGCTGGGGCTCGATGGTCTTGGACCGCACCTGGTCCGGGTCCACCGGATCCTCGATGCGCAGGGCCCCGAGCCTGAGCGCACGCAGGAGCCCCTCCCAGGAGTTGGGGTGGCTCAGCAGGTCCTCGATGTTCAGGATCAGGAACCCGCCGTTGGCCTTGTGCAGGCTGCCCGCCTTGATCAGGGTGTAGTCGGTGTAGAACGCGCCCAGCTCGGCCTCGCGCTCGATGGCGCCCAGCAGGTTGAAGGGCGTGGGGTGGCTCTCCACGATGACCGGGGCTCCCTCCAGCCCGGAGTTGTCCACAAAGCAGTTCGCGTCGTAGCGGCCGTGGTCCTCGGGCGCGGACGGGTGCTCGCCCTGGCCGTCGCGGCCCGATCCGGAGGACTGTGCCGCGGGCGCGGTGAACTGCTCCACGTGGTCCACCATGTCCTCTTCCAGCTCGTCCAGGTAGGACTTGAGCGGGTCGTCCCGGCCGAACGCCTCGCGCACCCAGGCCAGGTGCTCCTGCACCACCTCGCGGGCCGCGGCCTTTTGCAGGTCCAGCTCCTTTTCCCGCAGCTGCTGCTCGGACTGGGTGATGCGGCGCATGAACACGCTGATCTCGGTCAGCAGGTCGTCGCCCTTGCGCTTGAGGCGGCGCTTCTCCCCGGTGCCCAGGCGGGAGAAGTTCTCCTCGTCCATGGCCTTGCCGTTCTCCAGGGGAGCCAGGGTGATGGCCCCGCTCTCGTCGAAGTCCAGCTGGAAGCCGCGCTCCCGGGCCGCCTTCTCCATGCTGGTGAACAGGGACTCGCGGCGGCGATTGAAGCTCTTGTGCAGGCTCTCCTGCTGGTGGTGAAAGCCCTCCTGGTCGAACCGGGCGGACACCCCGGCCTTGACGTCCTCCACGGCCTTCTTGAGCGCGGCCCGGAAACGGCGGCCCTCGCCGGCCGACAGGGGCACGGCCCGGGGCTTGTCCGGGTCGTCGAAGTTGTGCAGGTAGACCCAATCCGGCGGTGCCGGAGCCTTGGCCGCGGCCGGCTCCAGGAAACGGCGCACGAAATAGGTCCGGCCCAGGTTGGCGTCCCCGGCCAGGAACACGTTGAACTCGTTGCCCGACACGGCCAGGGCGGTTTCCAACGCCTGGAGGGCTCTTGGCTGGAAGCGGTGGTAGGCGCTCTTCTCGGGCAGGGCCGTGGAGTCCTTCCAGGCCAGGCGGGCCGGGTCCAGACGGGCGCGCAGCCGTTCCGCGGCCAATCCTTTGGCCGGTCCCCTGGTCGCCCCGGAGGCTCTTGATTTCTTTTTCTTGATGGTCATTCCCATATCCGTTCAACGATTCAGTACGATAGATGGCCCCGGCCTGTCGACCTCGGGCAGTCCCGGGATACAGGATGTGCGGCCCGTAGGGAAGAGGGCACGGCCGGAAGGAAAAAAAACCCGGTCCGACCCCGAAAAAACCGTGCGTTTCCCGGGCCCGGCAGCGGCCCGCGAGGCCCCGTGGAAAGGGCGGGAAAGCAGGTATTTTTAGGCCCTTGCTCATTGACCTTTCCCGGCCCCATATGCTAGAGCGACAAAACTTGTGAAGGATTGCACGAGTGCGCGTTTTGCGCTATAGGTTGCTTCCGCTGCCGGAGGCGGCCTAGGTACGCTCCGGCCAGGCCCGGAACAAGGACGCCGGAACGCGCATGTTCTTTAAAAACGGAAAACAGAGCCCTGTCTGGGACGCCATCCTGGGAGCCGGCACCATCGGCCTCCACATGGTCACCGCCACCTTCGTAGGCGCGGCCATGGGCTACTTCCTGGACAAGTGGCTGGGGACCAATCCGTGGCTGTTTTTGTTCATGCTGGTCATGGGCATCATCGCAGGCTTTAGGATGGTCATCCAGGACACCATGAGAATACAACGCGCCAACGAGGAAGCGGAAAAAGGCTCCTCCGGGGCGCAGGACGACAAGGACGACAGTGCAGAGGATCATAAGAACCATTGAAACCAGGCTCTACGGCCTGGGGTTCACCCAGATCCAGGTGCGCCAGATGGTGCGCAACCAGATTCTCCTGGCCGGCGGCGCCTCCCTGGTGCTCCTGACCGGCACCCTGCTGTCCACGTTCGCCTGGTCCTTCGCCGCCGGAGCCCTCCTGATCACGCTCAACTTCATGGCCCTGGCCCGCGTGGCCCAATCCCTGGTCTTTTACCAAAAGGGAGCGATCTTCTCCCTGCTGGTCATATTTTACGCAAAGCTGATTTTGGCCGGTCTGGCCCTCTTCGCCCTCATCGCCTGGGCGGAGGTGTCCATCCCCGGTCTGTTGCTCGGGCTCTCCACGGCGGTGGTCAACGCTATCGTCTGGGGCGCTCAGGCAGTCATGCATAAACCCAAGGAGGCTTGAGGACATGGCTGGTGGATTGCCGCACCCCTTAGTCATCTTCAGGGAGCTGAACATCCTGCTGGGCGCCGACCCGGCAGCGCACGCGGGCAGCCCCCTCGACCCCATGATGTATCCCGTGCCCACCCACGTCTGGTTTACGTGGATGGTCATGCTGTTCCTGATCATCATGGGCCTGCTGGTGAGACGAAAACTGACCCTTGTACCCGGGGGACTTCAGAACGTCTGGGAAATCATTATCGGTGGCCTTGAGGACTTCGTGGTCACCAACGTGGGCGAAAAGGGCCGCACGGTCATGCCCGTGCTGCTGACCATCTTCGTGTTCATCCTGTGCATGAACTACACCGGACTGATCCCGGGCTGCGACGCGCCCACGGCCAACGTCAACACCAACGCGGCCATGGCCATCTTCGTGTTCCTCTACTACAACTGGATCGGCATCAAGACCTGGGGCGTGAAGTACATCAAGCACTTCATGGGCCCGGTGGGCTTTTTGGCCCCGCTGATGCTCATCCTGGAACCCATCAGCCACATCGCCAGGCCGCTGTCGCTGACTCTTCGTCTCTTCGGAAACATCCGCGGCGAAGAAATCGTGCTCATCCTGCTCTTCACCCTGGCTCCCGTGGTGGGCACGCTGCCCATGTACTTCCTGTTCATTCTGGCCAAGACGATCCAGGCCTTCATCTTCTTCATGCTGACCATGATCTATCTGAAGGGTTCCCTGGAACACGCGCATTAGGATTGATCGAATAACTTTGGGGAAATGGTCTTAGACCACAACAAATAGATGTAAGGAGTGAGTCCAATGTCGAAACTGTTCAAGATCCTCGTGACCACCGGCGCCCTGGTTCTTTCCGCTACCGCGGCCTTCGCCGCCAGCGATCCCGTGGCCTCCACCACCGCCATGGCCACCGCTTGGGGCATGGCTTTCGCCGCCGGCCTGTGCGGCATCGGCCAGGGAATGGGCCTCAAGGCTGCCTGCGAAGGCACCGCCCGCAACCCCGAAGCCGGTGGTAAGATCACGGTTACCCTGATCCTGGGCCTGGCCTTCGTCGAGTCCCTGGCCATTTACGCCCTGGTCGTCAACCTGATCCTGCTCTTCGCCAACCCGCTGGTCGGCTAATCGAAGAAGCGCATTAAAGGGGAGGCTTCCGGGCCTCCCCTTTTTTTCCGAAGGGACTTGTTAAAAAATTCACAATAATGTAGGCTTCCGCCGGTCCTTCAAAAAAACCGCCAACCCCTGAGATTTCCGGCCATGGTCAAGAGCGATCACATCCCCAAGGCCACCATCGGCCGCCTGGCCGTCTATATCCAGGTTCTGGAAGACCTGAAGCACGACGGCGTGGATGTCATATCCTCCGAGACCCTGGCCCAGGCCTGCTCGGTGAACTCCTCCCAGATCCGCAAGGACCTCGCCTACTTCGGTGAATTCGGCGTCCGCGGCGTGGGCTACCACGTGGGCGAGCTCATCACCTCGATCAAGGAATCCTTAGGGATCAACCGCACCTGGAACTGCTGCATCGTGGGCGTGGGCAACCTGGGCCGGGCCTTGCTGCGCCACCAGGACTTCCAGCGCAAAGGCTTCTCCATCAAGGTGGCATTCGACTGCGACCCGTACAAGATCGGCGAGGTGGTCGAGGGGTTGGAGATCATCTGCACACGGCGCACCTCGGACCTGCTCAAGGAATACAACATCGAGTTGGGCATCATCACCACCCCGCCCGAGCGTGCCCAGCGGGCCGCCAACTACCTGGTGGAGGCGGGCATCAAGGGCCTCATCAACTACGCTCCGGCCCGCATCGAGGTGCCCGAGCACATCCCGCTCGAGTACGTGGACTTCTTCCACCACATGTACGCGGTGGCCTTCCAGATCAACCTGGGCGCCAACCGGTAGCCGTCTTTCCCTCCGACCTTTTCAAGCCCCGTGTTCCCGGCTACACTGCGGCCCATGTCCGCGCCCATCGTTCTGCTCACCGACTTCGGCCTGGCCGACCCCTACGCGGCCCAGATGAAGGGCGCCATCCTGTGCCGCGCCCCGGACGCGCCCCTGGTGGACCTGAGCCACGAGGTGGACCCCCAGAACGTGCTCCAGGCGGGCTTTCTCCTGGCCGTCACCCTGCCCCACTTCCCGCCGGGCTCCCTGTTCGTGGCCGTGGTGGACCCGGGCGTGGGCACGGCCCGGCGCATCCTGTGCGCCCGCCTGGGCCAGAACCTGGTCCTGGCTCCGGACAACGGCCTGCTGGCCCTGCCCCTGCTTCTGCACGGCCCGCCCGAGCACACCGGCCAGATATTCGACTGCACCCCCACCGTGGCCGACCTGGCCGCGTCCGGGCCCGTGGCCGCCACCTTCCACGGCCGCGACCTGTTCGCGCCTCTGGCCGTGCGCCTGGCCAAGGGCGACACCCCGGAAAGCCTCGGCCCCGAAGTAGGCACGGAGGACCTGTTCCCCGCGGACCTGCCCTCCCTGGTCCCGGCCGACCTGAGCTCGCACGCCACGGCCACCATCCTGCACACGGACCGCTTCGGCAACGCGGTGCTCTCCCTGCTGCCCGAGCAGGAGGCCCCGGTGCCGGGCTTCTCCCTGCACCAGGCCGGGCAGGACCCGGTGCCCGTGCGCAGGGTCTCGATCTACGCCGACCTGAAACCGGGCGAAGTCGGCATCCTGCCCGGCAGCCAAGGCTTCCTGGAACTGGCCATGAACCTGGACAGCGCGGCCAAACGGTTGGGCCTGGCCCCGGGAGAGATTCTGACCCTGATCCGGAGCGGCTAGGCATGGCCTTTTTTTGGCCCTTGCTCACGGCCCTGGGCTTTTTGACCCGCCTGGCCCCGGCCCGGCCCACAAACCCGGACGATTTGTCCCGCGCCCTGCCCTGGCTGCCCGCGGCCGGGCTGGTCCTTGGGCTGGTCCTGGTCCTGCCCCTGCACCCCGAGGCCTTGGGCTCCCTGCTGGCCACGCACCCCCTGGTCCAGGCCTGGCTGGTCCTGGCCGCGTCGGCCTGGCTCACCCGGGGCCTGCACTTCGACGGCCTGGCCGACCTGGCCGACGCCCATGCCGCCCACCTGGACCCGGACCGCTTCTGGACCATTATCAAGGATTCGCGGGTCGGAGTGTTCGGGGTGCTGGCCCTGGTCCTGGTCTGCGCAGGGCAACTGGCCCTGCTCACCTCCCTGCTGGCGGCCGGGCGCATCTGGACCGTGGCCTGGGCCTTCATGGCCGGACGCGCGGGGGCCACGCTCCTGGCCTGCTGGGGCCGCACACTGGCCCGGGACTCGGGCCTGGGCTCCACCTTCCTGGCCGGGGCGCTCCCCCTGCCCACCACCCTGTCCGTGCTGGCCAGCCTGGGCCTGGGCCTGGCCATGGCCGGACTGGAGGCCACGGCCCTGGCCGCGCTCCTGTCCCTGATCCCCCTGGCCGCGCTCTATCGCACCGGCCGCGTGGTGGGCGGAATCAACGGCGACTTCCTGGGCGCGGCCATCCTGCTGACCGAGACCGCCTGCCTGCTGGCCGGGACGCTGCTCCTATAAACGGAGAAACACATGAACGACACCATCCGGGAACTGCCCAACCCCTTTGAAGAGGGCACCTGCTTTTTCTGCGGCCCGCAAAACCCCTCCGGGCTCAAGCTCAAATTCTTCCATGACCTGGAGGCGGGCGAAATCTTCGCCCACTACACGGCCGAGGCCGCGTATTGCGGGCAAAAGGACCTGCTGCACGGCGGCATGCTCATGGGGCTGCTGGACGAGGCCATGTGGTGGGCCGGGTTCGCGGCCACCGGCCTGGTGCGCATGGTGACCGTGGAGGCGAAGTTCCGGCTGCTGCGGCCGGTCTACATCGGCGACACCATCCGCATCGCCTGCACGATGAAGTCCTTCGAGGATCCCAACATGGCCCTGCGCGGCCGCATCCTCAATCCGGAGGGCAAGGTCTGCACCACGGTCTCGGGCACCTACCGCGTCCTGGGCAAGGAACAATACCAGAAACTGGTCAGCGGCCGGCGCTGATCCCGCCTACAAGACTTTCAGTCGTTCAAATTCCACTTCGGACTCGTCCAAGTGTTCGGCCAGGCCGAGCACCACGACATGGCCGTGCCTGGCCAGGGCCCGGGCCGCCTCGGCGAACCGGCGGAAGTCCTTTTGCGTGCAGGAGAGCACGGCCTCGCGGATCTCCTGCCGGTAGTCGTCGTCCTCGCCCGTGATGTGCCTGAGCATGGAAGTGAAACCCTTGGCGTCGGGCAGCAGGTAAGTGTCCATGGCCCCGATGGCCCCGACAATGGACTTGTCCAGCTCGTCCGGCGTGATCTTGAGCTTCTCCAGGTACGAGGCGGTCCTGTCGAACGACTCCAGGGTCTTGTCCAAATTGGGGTCGCGGTAGGAGACCAGGCAAAGCTGGTTGGCCAGCCGGTCGTAGTAGCAGAACGCGCCGTAGGCCCCGCCCTGGACCCGGACGCGGTCCCAGAGATAGCCGGTGCGCAGATGCTTGGCCACGGCGTTGGCGGCCAGGCCCGGGTCCACGCCCAGGCGGGCCAGGTTGACACCCTTGCCCACGTAGTTGACCTGGGCCGGAATGGTCAGGCCCTCGGCCTTGCGGTAGTCCAGCTGGGCCCTTTCCTGGGGCGGGCGGCAGGGCATGGTCACGGAGTGATGGAACCCGGACAGCTCGGGCAGGATGGAGGCGAACCCGGCCTCCTCGCCCGTAATGTTGATGAGCACGGAGTCCGAGCAGAGCAGGGAGTCGCGAATCTCGATCAGGTCCTGAAGCACGCCGTCGAAGTCCTTGTCCACCCGGTCGGCCAACCGACGCAGGAAGAACAGCTGGCTGACCCCCTTGAGCTGCTCGCCCACCAGGTGGGCGCGGTTGGCCTTGCCCTCGGGGTCCATGGCCTTGAGCCGGGACAGGACCACGGCGTGCCCGGCCGGAACGATGTGCTGCTCGGCCCGGGCCTTGGCCTCGAGCACGATGCGCTGGAACCGCTCCTTGTTGTCGAAGACCGTCTCAAAGACAATCTCGGTCAGGATGCCCATGAGCTCGGGCGCGTTCTCCTGGGTGGCCTTGCCGCGCAAAAAGAGCTTGGAGGCGCAGGTGTCCGAGCCGCGCACGGCCAGGGCCAGGGTCTGGGGCCGGATGCCGCCGGTCTTGCGCGCGATGCGGTTCAGCAGCTGGCCGTAGTCCTCTTTTTTGGTGCCCATCTCCTTGAGGGCCCGGCCGAAGACCGGAGCGTAGGGCAGGAGCCGGTCGGGCAGGAGCCTGAGGTCGAAGCCCAGGTCCACGTAGACCAGGCCGTTGGTGGGCAGCTCGTGGTACAGGGTCTTGGACTCGCCCCGTTCGTAAATCTCCAGGGGGATGCGCTGGTTGTGGCCGGGCATGTCCGAGGCGCGCAGGCGGGGGATGGCGGCCAGGGCCTCGGGATCGTCCGGGGTCTCCTGGAACTGCTTGAGTTCCTTGTACGCGGTCTGGATGGACTTGAGCGCGTCCTTGTCCAGGCGCTCACGAATGGCGGCCAGCTCCTCGCGCTCGGCCCGGCGGGTCTTGTCGGCCAGGTCCTGGTCCGGGGTCAGCAGGACCACGGTGCGGTGGGTGTTGTCCAGGAACAGGCGCTTGAGCAGATCCTCAAAGACCTTTTCCCCCTTGTTCAGGCGGCGGCGCAGCTTGGCCAGGGGCTTCTCGAAGGGCAGCAGGGCCAGGGGGTCGCCGTCGTACAGCCAGGTGGACAGGGTCGTGAACAGCAGGGACAGGCCGCGGGGATACGAGCCCGTGTTGTTCTCCCGCAGGTCGAACTCCAGGGTGTTCAGGGCGGCCTCGGTCTCCTCGGGCGTGATCCCCTTGGCCATTTTGGCCAGGGTGTCCAGGACGACCTTGCAGGCCTTTTTCTCGTCGGCCGGGTCCATGCCCTTGAGGCCCACGGAAAAGTAGAGCTGGCGCAGGTCCGCCTCCAGGCCCACCCCGGCCAGGTCCTCGCCCAGGCCGGAGTCGGTCAGCGCCTTGCGGAGCCGCGAAGAAGGCAGGCCGATGAGGATGTGCTCCAGGGCGTGCAGGGCCAGGTTGAGGTCCGGGTCCACGGTCTGGCCCAGGCAGAAGTTCATGGTGAAGAAGCCCTTGTCCTCGCTCTCCCCGCCGGACACGGCGAACGAGCGGGTGACGCGCTTGGGCTTGGCGAACGGCGGCTGCAGGGACACCGAGGTGTCGGGCTTGCGGCGCGAGAACTCGGAAAAGTACTGGTCCAGCACGGCCAGCCGATAGGCCGGGTCGTCGTCCCCGTAGAAAAAAGCGTAGGCGTTGGACGGGTGGTAGTGCCGCTGGTGGAAGGCGGTGAACTGGGCGAAGGTCAGATCCGGGATGCGCTCCGGGTCGCCGCCGGAGTCCAGGCCGTAGGTGGTGTCCGGGAAGAGCGATTGCTGGGACAGCTCCATGAGCAAATTGTCGGGCGAGGAATAGGCGCCCTTCATCTCGCCCAGGACCACGCCCTTGCGGGTCAGGTCGGACTTGAGCGAGGTCAGTTCGTAGTGCCAGCCCTCCTGGCGGAGCACGTTCTCGGTCAGCCGGGGGTAGAACACCGCGTCCAGGTACACGTCCACCAGGTTGCGGAAGTCCTGCTCGTTGGCGCTGGCCACGGGGTAGCAGGTCTTGTCCGGGAAGGTCAGGGCGTTGAGAAAGGTCTGTAGCGAGCCCTTGAGGAGCTCCACAAACGGCTCCTTGACCGGATAGCGCCGCGAGCCGCAGAGCACGGAATGCTCCAGGATGTGGGGCAGGCCCGTGGAGTCCGTGGGCGGAGTCCGGAAGCTGATCCCGAAGACCTTGTTCTCGTCCTGGTTGACCAGGGACAGGAGGCGACCGCCCGTGGCCGCGTGCTCGTATACCAGGGCGGTGGATGTTATCTCGGGAATATCCTGCTTCTTGAGCAGCTTGAAACCATTGTCGAGGCGCATGACTTCCTCGCTTGTCTTTTTTTTCACGAAAAGGAACCCTATCGTAAACCGCCACTTGACGCCAGAGGTTTGGTGTCTTACTTCTTGAACAATATATAATTTATTTTTATTCATCAAACACGGGCGCTTATATACGCCGAAACCCCCTGCGCGGCCATGACCTGGGACGCCCAAAAATACGAACAGTGGTTCTCCACCAAGACAGGCGCCTTCGCCCTTGAGCAGGAAAAACGCCTGCTTGAGGCCATGCTGGCCGGTTGGCCGCGGCGCTGCCGCAAGGTGGTGGAGATCGGCTGCGGCACGGGCGTGTTTCTGCACCTGCTCTGGGAGATGGGCTTCGACGTCACCGGGGTGGACTCCTCCCCGGTCATGCTCAAGGCGGCCCGGGAACGCTTCGGCAACAAGGCCGCCCTGCACCAAGGCAAGGGCGAGCACCTGCCCTTTGAGGACGACGAGTTCGACTACGCCGTGGTCTGGAGCGTACTCGAGTTCGCGGCCGATCCCCTGGCCCTGCTCTCCGAGGCCGCGCGCGTGGCCGAAGAGGGGCTGCTGGTGGGCTTTCTGAACCGCCACTCCCTGTACTACCGCTCCCACGGCCCGCGCCGAAGCGGCGAGGGCGACCACACCCTGTCCCGGGCGCACTGGTTCTCCTGGCCTGAGGTCCGCCGCCTGCTCAAGTCGGCCACGGACCGCAAGCCCACCCTGGTGCGCTCGGTGCTGCACGGCCCCACCTGGACCTGGAACAACTCCCTGCTCCGGCTGGCCAACACCCCCATCCTGCGCCCTCCCCTGTCCGCCTTTGGCGCGTTCACGGCCGCCCGGGTGGACTTCACGGACCGCAAACCCCTGACTCCCCTGCCCGCCCTGAGGACCAAGCCCGAAGGAGCCGGTTGATTTCCAACACGGTCTTGACCTGATCTTGTTGTGAGGGTATCGATAAGTTACTGTCTAGAGAAACTCTCGACAGTATGTAAGGTCCCTTGATGACAATTTTTGCCTCAGAGGGCCGGAATGATTACTGTTCGCATGGTAGGATTGGGAACCCCGGCCTTTGGGGAGGCCGGTTCCGAAAGGAGGGAACCATGAACGAACCCACCCTGACCCACAAGGACCTGGCACGGGACGTGGGCGTGTCCGAAACCACCATCAAGAGTTACCGCCGCAAATTCCCGGGCTTCGTGCCCGTGGCCGGGTACGGCAAACCCATCCGGTTCAAGCCCGAGGCCCTGGACGTGTGCCAAGCCATCCGGGAGGCCTTCAACGAGGGCCTGTCCGTGGGCGAGACCGAACGCCGGCTCAAGGAAAAATTCAAACAATACCCGCAGCCCCGTCCGGCCCGGGACCTGCGCCGTAGCGGCGGGGTTTCCGATGCGGCCCTGGAGCAGGCCATGGAGCAGGCCATGGAGCGCGTGGTGGACCGTCTGGCCGCCAAGCTGGACGAGTTGGTCCAGGCCCAGAACCACCGGCTGGACGCCATGGAGCGGGCCCTGGAGGGCCTGGGCGCGCGCATGGCCGAGGGCAAACCGGCCGAACCGGGCGCGGACACCCGGGCCGATACCCGCGTACGAGCCAAGAAGATCGTCAACGTGCGCTCCCCCGAGGGCCACGTGGACTCCTACGCCCTGGAGGACGAGGAGGGCTCGGACGAGAACGGGCTGGCCGCGCCACCGCCGGAGTTCCTGTCCCTGCCCGTGGTCATCCGCACGGAACAGGGCGAGTTCCTGGGCGTGCCGGGCAAGCTGGAAGTGACCCCGTTCGTGCGCGTGCTCGAGGACATGGGCCGCGAACAGGGGGCCGTGCTCACCAAGTGGGTCCAGGCCGGGGACGACTGGATCTTCGACCTCACCCGGGGGGACGGCGTGCGCCTGGAGCACCACTTCTCGGCCACGGTCACGCCCCGGGGCAACGAGGTGGCCAACCTGGCCCGGCTGGACGTGGACGGCGAGCGCACCAGCTGGCCCACCCTGGTGGACTACTTCCGGCGCATCAAGGACCGGCTCTAGCAGGCCGTTGAAATTCCCGCCATGGCTTCGTTGCCTCGAAAAGTTCAAACCCTCGCGTACGGACAGGGTACGCGTCGGTCTTGAACTTTTCTCGCGCCTTGCCCTGACGGTTTTTGAACGGCCTGTTCAGAAGGTTTTTCATCGTCTGGATTTCAATCCGGAGGACTCATGAGGGCGGCCGAACTCCACGCCAGGGGGGAGCTGGTCCCCAGGGCCGAGGCGGCCGTGGCCCGGCTGGCGGCGTGCGACCTCTGCCCCCGAAACTGCGGGGTGGACCGCGCCGCCGGACAGACCGGGTTCTGCGGCATTGGCCGCAAGGCCCGCATCGCCTCCTATCATCTGCACCTTGGCGAGGAAACGCCCCTGGTGGGCGAGGTCGGCTCGGGCACCATCTTTTTCGCCGGGTGCAACCTGGGCTGCGTGTTCTGCCAGAACGCGGACATCTCCCAGCCGGGCGACATGGACCGCGTCGGCCTGGAAGCGAGCCCCGAGGAACTGGCCGGGGTCATGCTGGAGCTTGAACGCCAGGGCGCGGCCAACATCAACCTGGTCACGCCCAGCCACGTGGCCGCCCAGATCCTGGAGGCCCTGCCCATGGCCCTGGACAACGGCCTGAACCTGCCCCTGGTCTGGAACACCAGCGCCTACGACGAGCCGGACACCTTGCGGCTGCTGGACGGGGTGGTGGACATCTACATGCCCGACGCCAAAATCTGGGACCCGGACACGGCCGCACGGCTGCTCCAGGCCCGCGACTACCCGGACAAGGCCCGGGCCGCCATCGCCGAGATGCATAGGCAGGCGGGAGACCTGGACCTGGACCAAAACGGCCTGGCCGCAAGCGGGCTCCTGGTCCGCCACCTGGTCATGCCGAACGGCCTGGCCGGGACAGGAGAATGGATGGACTTCCTGGCCGAGTTGTCCAAAAACACCTATCTCAACCTCATGGACCAGTACCGGCCCTGCCACAAGGCCCTGGAACACGAAGACTTGGCCCGCCCGATCACGGGTTCCGAGATGCGCCAAGCCCGCAGCCGGGCCAGGGACGCGGGCCTGACCCGGCTCGACCGCTCGGAAGAGCGTATTTCCCTGCTCTTCAAACACCTCTTACATTAATGTAACCGTCTCCAGCCCCTGTCTGCCAAGGCTTTTTTTGGCGTTTACAAAATTGTCGCACGGTTTGGCGTTTTTTCCGGAGTATTTTACACTTTTGTGAGAAAAATCCCGTGATTTCGGCCCGCTCGCTCACTCCCCCTCTCCCAACCTGTCGATATGGTTACTCTAATACAAATTGGCACCCATTTTGTTAATTTCGGGGTCCGGAACATACCGCCACGTGGCGAAAACCCATTAATTGGAGGAGTGACTACATGGAAATCCCGGTTTTCAACTGCAAAAACGCCGACGACGTGCTGAAAGCGATCAAGGACTACAACGTCAGTTTTATCCAGTATTGGTTCGTCGACATCCTGGGCACCCTGAAATCTTTCCAGATCACCCCGAACGAGGTCGAGGCCTCCTTTGAGGAAGGCATGGGCTTCGACGGTTCGTCCATCCTGGGCTTCTGCCGCATCGACGAGTCCGACATGGTGGCCCTGCCCGACCCGACCACCTTCCAGATCTGCTCCTGGCGCCCCACGGACAAGCCGGTCGCCCGCATGTTCTGCGACGTGGTCAACCCCGACCTGACCCCCTTCCATGCCGACTCCCGCTACGTGCTCAAGAAGGTCCTGGCCAAGGCCGCCGAGAAGGGCTACACCGCCTACCTCGGACCCGAGCTCGAGTTCTTCACCTTTGCCGACGACATGGACACCGAGATCCTGGACCGCGGCGGCTACTTCGACGCTCCCCCGCTGGACCTGGGCAACAACATCCGCCGCGACATCATCTTCGCCCTGGAAGGCATGGGCATGCAGGTGGAGTACTCCCACCACGAAGTCGCCCCCTCCCAGCACGAGATCGACCTGCGCTACGCCGAGGCCCTGAAGATGGCCGACATCGCCATGACCTACCGCGTGGTGGTCAAGGAAACGGCCCGCAAGCACGGCTGCTACGCCACCTTCATGCCCAAACCGATCTTCGGTGAGAACGGCTCCGGCATGCACTGCCACCAGTCCCTGTTCAAGAACGGCAAGAACGCCTTCTACGACGCTTCCGACAAGTACCATCTGTCCGCCGAGGGCAAAGCGTACATCGCCGGCATCCTGAAGCACGCCCCCGAGTTCGTGTGCCTGACCAACCAGTGGGTCAACTCCTACAAGCGCCTGGTGCCCGGCTACGAGGCCCCGGTGTACATCGCCTGGGCGCGCCGCAACCGCTCCGCCCTGGTCCGCGTGCCCATGTACAAGCCCGGCAAGGAGTTGGCCACCCGCATGGAGCTCAGGTGCCCCGACCCGGCCGCCAACCCGTACCTGGCCTTCGCCGTCATGCTGGCCGCCGGCCTCAAGGGCATCGAGGAAGGTTACTCCCTGCCCGCGCCGGTCGAGGACGACATCTTCGAGATGAACGCCAAGCAGCTCAAGCGCCACAAGATCAAGGCCCTGCCCGGTTCCCTGTACGAGGCGGCCATGAACCTGAACAAATCCAAGTTCGTCAAGGACGTCCTGGGCGAGACGCTCCACGCCAGCATCGTGGAGAACAAGATCGCCGAGTGGGACGAGTACCGCACCCAGGTCACCGAGTACGAAATCGACAAGTACCTGCCCGTGCTGTAAGCCTTCCGCATCTGACGCACAAACGGTACGGGGGCCCTTCGGGGCCCCCTTTTTTTGTACTTTTTCCGCGGGCTCAGAAGTCCCAGCGCTTGCGCCGCAGCCAGGAATAGGAGCGCAGGCCGTGCACCATCTCGGCCAGCCGCGCGTTGGGAAAGGTGAAGAACAGCTTCAGGGGCCAGGGCCCCAGCACGTTCAGCAGGCCGAGCATGGTCCAGCGCAGCCGGTTGGAAGCGGCCAGCTCGGGCAGCACGTCGCCTCGCAGCCGGGCCAGATAGGCCTCCACCGGGTCGGGATGGTCCGGGTTGGTTTCCAGGGCCTCCAGGGCGGACCGGGCCGCGTGGCGTCCGCTCTGCAGGGCGTAGAAGATGCCCTCGCCCAGGGTGGGTTCCACCAGTCCGGCCGCGTCCCCGCAGAGCAGGGTCCGGCCGTGCCCGGGCCGGGCCAGGTAGTTGCCGTAGGGCAGGGGGTGGCCTTCCAGGTTCAGGCCGCCGGGGTCCAGGCCCAGGAAGGAGAAAAATGTTTCCGTGGCCCGGGCGAACGGCAGGTCCGGGTCGGCCAGGGCGCACTGTCCCGTGACCAGGTGGTCGCGGTTGGGAAAGACCCAGCCGTATCCGGCCCGCACGAAGCCCAGATACAGCCGGGGATGGTCCAGGTCGCGCAGCGTGGCCGGGGCCGCGTCCCGGAGAATCCGGCATTCCACGGCCCGGGCCATGCCCTTGTTCCAGGCCCGGCGGTCCTCTCTGGTCAGGGGCAGGGAGCGGCGCACGCGGCTGGCCACGCCGTCGCAGCCCAGCAGTACACGGCCGCTGAATACCCGGCCGTCGACTGTTGCCACCTCGCCGGTCTCGGGGCTAGAGTGTCGCACCTGGGTCTGCTCCATCAGCCGGACCCCGGCCTCCACGGCCCGCCGGACCAGGAGGTGATCCAGGGCGGCGCGATCCACGAGTACGAAGGGCTGTGCGGACCGTCCCCGAGCCACGGCCCCCCCCTTGTACTGGACGGCGTAGCGGTGGGTGCGGTGGTGCACGATGTTGTCCTGCTCCAGGTCCTCCAGCGCCAGGCCGAAGACCTTGGCCAGGGCCTGCATGGTTTTCCAGGTCAACAGCCCGCCACAGAGCTTGGCCCGTGGAAAGCGGGCCTTGTCCAGCAGGGCCACGGACAGGCCGTGCCCGGCCAGAATCGTGGCCGCGGCGCTCCCGGCCGGTCCGGCCCCGGCCACCACTGCGTCAAAGGTGTCGCTCATGCTCTTCCCCCCAGCAATGAGGGGAAAACTACCGGGATTCAAGACGCGAGGCAAGATTCTCACTCAACCAAGGACGCCGTGATATGCCCCCCCACCCCCTGCGAGCCGTGATCTTCGACTTCGACGGCACCCTGGCCGAACTGCACATCGACTTCACCGCGCTGCGCCACAAGATCGAGGCCCTGGCCGAGGCCATGCTCGACGCCCGGCCCAAGCCCTCGGACCTGCCCGTGCTGGAATGGCTGGACGTTCTGGCCGAGCAAGCCGAGCAAAGCCACGGCCGGGACACGGCCCTGGAGCTCCACTGCCGGGGACGGCTCATCGTCCAGGCCGTGGAGCTGGACGCGGCCCGGCAAGGCAAGGTGTTTCCCTACTCCCGGCGGGTGCTGGCCGGGCTGGCCCGCCGCCGCGTGGCCTCGGGCATCATCACCCGCAATTCCACGGCAGCGGTGCTCAAGGTCTTTCCGGAGATTCGGGATTGCTGCGACGTGTTCCTGCCCCGGGAGGACGCGCCCGCGCTCAAGCCCGACCCGGCCCACCTGCTGGCCGCCCTGTCGCGGCTGGGCGTGGAGCCCGAACAGGCCCTGATGGTCGGGGACCACCCCCTGGACATCGAGACCGGACAGCGGGCCGGAAGCCGGACGGCGGCCGTGGCCACGGGACGCCTGGCCCTGGACGATCTGGCCGAGGAGAGCCCGGACTTCCTGGCCAAGGACGCCGAGGAGCTGGTCCGGCTCCTGGTCTCCGAGGGCTGGCTGCCCCACCCGGCCATCTGACCCCTAAATCTTGACCAAATCGTATTTCCTGGACCCCAGGCCGATGGCCTCGGCATAGGCCAGGCCCAGGTCCGCGGGCACGTGCGTGTGCAGGGCCGCGAACTTACAGGTCCCGGGCACGTAGTCCTTGGGCAGCTTGCTCCCGGCCAGGGCCGGAGCCGCAGCCACCAGGTCCACGCTGGCCTGGTCCACGGCCACCGGGTCCAGGGAGGCCAGCACGCCCACGTCCGGACAGAGCGGCGCGTCCGTGAAACCCACACAGTCACAGTCCGGCACCACGTCGGTGACGAAGTTGACGTGCAGGCCGGGGCCGCGCTTGGTGGCCAGCGCGCCCGCGCAGTACTCCATCATGCGCTCCAGGAACGCCTGCACGTCTGTCTTCCAGTCGATGTACAGCCCGCCGGTCTTGCAGGCCAGGAAACAGCCGCCGCAGCCAACGCACTTCTCCTGGTCCACCTCGATGCGCTCCTCCCCGTCCGCATTGGGGGTCAGGCGCAGAGCCCCGGCCGCGCAGATGGACACGCAGGCGCCGCAGCCAACGCACTTGTCCCGGTCCGCGGCCGGACCCGTGGTCAAGTGCTGGTGCATCTTGCCCTGCTTGCTGGCGCTGCCCATGCCGATGTTCTTGAGCGCGCCGCCGAACCCGGCCAGCTCGTGGCCCTTGACGTGGTTCACGGACACCAGCACGTCGGCCTCGGCGATGTCGCCCGCGATCCAGGCCGTGTCCACGTGGCGGCCGTTCACCTCCACGCCCTTCTGGTAGCCGCCCTTGAGCCCGTCCGCGATGAGCACCGGGCAACCCGTGACGAACGGCTCGAACCCATGCGCCGCGGCCACCAGGGCGTGGGACACGGCCTCGCCGCGCTGGCCCACGTACAGGGTGCTGGCGTCGGTCAGGAAAGGCTTGGCCCCGGCCTTGGCCAGGTGGTCCACGATGGCCCGCAGCCAGATGGGCCGGACATACCCGGTCACTCCGGCCTCGCCAAAGTGGATCTTGATGGCCGCCAGGTCGCCCTGGCGCACCTGGTCCGCGAACCCGGTGGACCTGAGCAGCCGTTCCATGCGCGTGGCATAGGGCGACTTCATGTTGGCCCGCAGGTTCCAGTAATACACGGTACTGGCCATGTTCTCGGCTCCTTGTCGGTGGGGGGACCGCAGCGCCGGAATGGTGCCGGACTACAACGTCAGGGCCAGGGAATCCAGGTACAGGTCCCCGGAAAAGACCAGGGTGGCCGCGCCCTGGAGAAAGACCCCTTCCTTGCGCAGGAACACGGCCAGGGTCTCGCCGCCCGTGGTGGTGGCCCGAGCCGAGGGCCCGGTCAGGCCCAGCTCGTTGCACACCAGTTGGCAGGCCACCACGCCCGTGCCGCAGGCGTAGGTCTCGGCCTCCACGC
This sequence comes from Desulfovibrionaceae bacterium, assembly GCA_963666895.2. Classification (GTDB taxonomy): domain Bacteria; phylum Desulfobacterota; class Desulfovibrionia; order Desulfovibrionales; family Desulfovibrionaceae. The sequence goes on from CAXXNS010000010.1 coordinate 417,496, forward strand.
CGCGCTCGTAGGTCCGCACCAGCAGGGTTTCTGTGTCCTTGACCTGGACGAAGTTGACGTTGGTTCCGGCCGGGGCGAAGGCGTCGTTGTACCGGATGGCCAGGCCCACGGTGTGCACGTCCACGGTGGTCACGTCGTTCACCGGCACCACCACGTGGGGCACGCCGGAGTTGACGAAGTGGACCTCGAAGGCCTCGTCGTCCAGGCTGATGGTCTTGTTGGTCTCCATGCCCTGGGGCGGGGTCAGCTGCACCTGAACCTGCCCGGCGTCCGCGCCCTCGGTCAGGACCTTGGCCCGGATGGGTCCGGCGTCCGTGCCGAACACGTGCTCGGCCGGGGCCAGGCCCAAAGCGTGGGCCAGCTTGGCCGCGCAGCGCGAGGCGTTGCCGCACATCTCGGCCCGGGAGCCGTCGGAGTTGAAGAAGTGCCACATGTAGTCCAGGTCGGACCCGGCCGGGGCGTGGTCCAGGAAGAAGATGCCGTCCGCGGACACGCCGAACGCCCGGGCGCAGACCCTGGATGCCCACAAGGGCATGGCCGCGGGCGCGAGCTTGAGCTCTCGGTTGTCCATGGCCACGAAATCATTGCCGCTGCCCTGCATCTTCCAGAACGGCACGCTCGGTCCGAATCCCTGCAATACGCCCATGACTGCCCGCTCCTTTCCTGTTTGCCCTCGGCTTTTCGCCCCTGGCACTTTCTTACAGACCGGGCCCGGCTGGTCAACCGCAAAGGCGCGGGTCCGCCCGGATCAGCCCGGATCAGCCCCGTCGGGCCTTGGCGACGAATCCGGCCCAGTCCACGGGCAGCCGGGCCCGCTGCTTGGCCTTGTTGAAGAACAGCACGTGGCCCTTGTCCCGGCCGTGCAGGTACAGGTCGCGGGTCACGGCCACGTCCTGGGTGCAGTAGTCCGCGATTTCCTTGACCCTGCCCTGCTTCCACCACTCCAGGGCCTGGAGCCCGTCCGCGCTCTTGGCCGCGCTGAGCGTGGCCTGGGCCAGGTTGTCCAGCTTGAGCCGGTAGCCGAGGCGCTCGTACACGCTCTGCAGCAGGTCCAGGGTGGGCAGCTTGTGCCAGGGGAAATCCACCAGCCCCCCCAGCACGGCGTAGTCGAAGCGCACGATGTTGAAGCCGATGACCAGGTCGGCCTTGCTCGCCCGCTCGGCCATTTTGTCCAGCTCGTCCTGCTCGAACACGGTGAAGGCGTCCGTTTCCGACTCGTAGAGCACGGCCACGGACACGCCCATGAGGTCGGCCCGGTTCCAGCCGCCCACCTCCTGGGCCGAGCGGCGGGTTTCCACGTCCAGCACCGCGTAGCGCGGCTCGGGAAAGGCGCCGGGCAACACCGGTCCGCCGAGTTCATGGGCCATGGTTGCTCCTTGAATTTGTTGGTTGATCTGGTCGGGGGGAAGAGGAGACACCTCGGGCTCGGCCGTGCGGGGCGCCCCGTCCGGGTCCAGGAGCCGCTCCAAAAGGAACACGGCCCCGGCCTTGTCTATGGGCCGGTTGCCCGAGCCGCACTTGGGCGAGTGCACGCAGGACGGGCAGCCCAGCTCGCACTGGCAGGTGTTGACGGTCTTGAGCGTGGTGGCCAGCAGGTCCTCCATGCAGGCAAAGCCCTGGCGGGACAGCCCGGCCCCGCCCGGCATGCCGTCGTAGATGAACACCGCGGCGCAGCCCGCCTGGGGATGATAAGGCGTGGAGATGCCGCCCAGGTCGTTGCGGTCGGCCAGGACGATCAACGGCATGACCGCGATGGCCGCGTGCTCCAGGGCGTGGATCCCGCCCATGAAGTGCAGGCATTCATCCTCGCAGGCCCGCCGCGTGGCATTCGGCACCTCGATCCACAGCCCCTCGGTCTCGAACACCGTGGGCGGCAGGTCCAGCTCGATGACGCCCAGCAGGGTGCCGCCGCGCACGGCCCGCTTCTCGTACCCGGTCACGGTCTCGGTGACCTTGAGCCGGGCCAGAAAGGCGCGCGTGGACCCGACCTGCTTGCGGTCGTATATCTCCAAAATTTCCGTGGACTTGTCACCGCGCACCCGGGTGTAGTAGTTGACCCGCGCCCGCCTGGCCGTCACCGTGGCCGTCTCGAAGTCCAGCTTGTCCACCACGTAGGTCACGCCCCGGTGCAGATAGACCGCGCCGGGGTGGGTCTCGCGGCAGGCCCGGTAGGCGTCGATGAATCCGATCTCCGAGCCGTCCGCCTCGTCCAGGATGTGCAGGCCCCGGCCCGTGCCGCGCAGGTCCACCTCGCGCTGGGGCCGTTTGCGGTTGGTGACGATCTCCCGTTCTTGGCCGTCGCCCTCGTCCAGCTCGTACAGCCCGCCGCTGGCCAGCAGGCCCTGCACCCGGTCCATGAGCGCAGGCTCGGCCAGGAACCGCTCGGACGGCTTCAGGCTCATCTCGGCAGCGGCGCAGACCAGATGCCGATCGGCCACCACCGGGTTGTGCGGGTTGAGCACCGCGTTCTCGGGCGGCCGGGCGAAAAAGTCCTCGGGGTTGCGCATGAAGTGCTGGTCCAGGGCGTCCTCCCCGGCCACCAGGACCACGGCCGACTCGCGCCCGGCCCTGCCCACCCGGCCGGACCGCTGCCAGGTGGCCATGATGGAGCCCGGGTAGCCGACCAGGATGCACAGGTCCAGGCCGCCGATGTCGATGCCCAACTCCAGGGCCGAGGTGGAGATCACGGCCAGAAGCTCGCCCGAGGACATGCGGGCCTCGATCTCGCGCCGCTCCTCGGGCAGGAACCCGGCCCGGTACGCGCTGATGCGGCCCTTGTACTCGCCGGACCGCTCCGAGGCCCACAGCGCGATAAGCTCGGTCATACGCCTGGACCGGGCGTAGACGATGGTCCGAAGCCCCCGGGCCAACGCGGCCTGCAACAGCAGGATGGCCGCCTGGGACGGGCTGTCGTGCGGGTTGAGAAAGACCATGTGCCGTCCGGCCCGGGCAGCGCCGGTTTCCACCACCGGCTCCACGTCCAGGCCGGTCAGGTTGGAGCACAGCTCCCCGGGATTACCCACCGTGGCCGAGCAGCAGATGAACGTCGGCTCCGCGCCCCAGGACCGGGCCAGCCTGAGCAGCCTGCGCAGGACCATGGCCATGTGCGAGCCCAGCACGCCCCGGTAGGTATGCACCTCGTCCAGGACCACGAAGGACAGGTTGGAGAGCACCCTGGCCCAGGCGTGGTGGTGGGGCAGCACGGACAGATGCAGCATCTCCGGGTTGGTCAGGATGACCCCGGGCGGGTCGTTGCGGATCTTGCGGCGGAAGTACTGGCTGGTGTCCCCGTCGTAGATGGCGGCCGTGGGCCGGTTTGGCTCCGGGAGCAGCTCGGCCATCCCGTTGAAGGCCTTGAGCTGGTCCTGGGCCAGGGCCTTGAGCGGGTACACGTACAGGGCCTTGGCCTCGGGGTCGCTGATGAGCCTTTCCATCACCGGAAGATTGAAGCACAGGGTCTTGCCCGAGGCCGTGGGCGTGGCGATGACCACGTTGCGGCCCGAGCGCACCAGGTCCACGGCCCGGCACTGGTGGGAATAAAGGCGGTCGATGCCCAGCTTGGCCAGCATGTCCTGAATGGACTTGGGCCAGGGCCGCTTGGGCTGGCCATAAGACGCGTCCGCGCCCGCCACCAGGCGATGGTGGCGCACCTGCGGGCCCAGCCGCTCGGAGTCGAGCAGGGCCTGGACGTAATCTGTGACGGGATTGCGGGGCATGTTGGAGGTCCAGGCTAGCCCTGAACCAGGAGGGGGGCAAGCCCGGTAAACAACGGCGAAGGGGCTCTCCGGCCTTACTTGGCGGAAAGGTTGTACTTCTTCATCTTGTACTGCAACAGGCTCTTGGACACGCCCAGCAGTTCGGCCGCCTTGACCTGCACGAACTCGCTCCTGACCAGGGCCCTGCGCAGCAGGGCGGCCTCGATGCCCTCCAGGGTCTGGGCCAGGTCCAACTTCACGGGCAGCAGGTCCACCGCGCTCTTGAACTGGGACTCCTCGTCCTTGATCTCCGGGGGCAAATCCTCGGCCTCCACCTGTTCGCCCGAGGCCAGGACCACGCAACGCTCCACCACGTTCTGGAGTTGGCGCACGTTGCCCGGCCACTCGTAGGCCGTGAGGTAGTCCATGGCCGCGGTGGAAAAGCCCTTGAACTGCTTCTCGTTCTCCTTGGAGTACTTGTCCAGGAAGAAGGTGGCCAGGTGCGGGATGTCCTCGCGCCGCTCGCGCAGGGGCGGCATCTCCACGGAGACCACGTTGAGCCGGTAGTACAGGTCCTCGCGGAAGCTGCCGTCCTGCACGGCTTGCATGAGGTCCTTGTTGGTGGCGGACACCACGCGGATGTCCACCTCTATGGGCTTGGTGCCGCCGACGCGCTCGAAGGTCCGTTCCTGGAGCACGCGCAGGAGCTTGACCTGGAGGTCGTGGGTCAGCTCGCCGATCTCGTCCAGGAACAGGGTGCCGCCGTGGGCCGCCTCGAACCGTCCCTTGCGCATGGACTGGGCCCCGGTGAACGAGCCCTTCTCGTGGCCGAACAGCTCGCTCTCCAGCACGCCCGGGTTGAAGGCCATGCAGTTGACCGAGATGAACGGGCCGTCCTTGCGCGGGGACACGTTGTGGATGGCCCGGGCGATGAGCTCCTTGCCTGTGCCGGACTCGCCGGTGATGAGCACGGTGGACCGGCTGGGACCGGCCTTGTTGACCATCTCCAGCACCTGGAGCATGGCCTTGCCCCGGCCCACGATGTTGTCCGGCCCGAACTTCTCCTGGATCTGCTGGCGCAGCAGGATGTTCTCCCGGGCCGTCTCGGCGTAGCGCACGGCCTTGCTGAGTGAGAGCAGCAGTTCCTCGTTGTTGAAGGGCTTGGTGATGTAGTCGAAGGCCCCGACGCGCATGGCCTCCACGGCCGACTCGATGGAGCCGAACGCGGTCATGATCAGCACCGGGATGTGGGGGAAATTCTTCTTGACGTGCTCCAGCACGTCCTGGCCGGTGAGCCCGGGCATCTTCATGTCCGTGATGACCACGTCCACCTCGGACTCGTCCAGGTAGGCCAGCCCCATCTCCGGGTTGGACAGGGCCGTGACCTCATAGCCGTCGTCCTCCAGCACGGACTGGAGCACGAGCAGGTAGTTCTTTTCGTCGTCGAGGATCAGGATGTTGGCCATGGTTTAATGCACGCTTTCATACGGGGTCCGGAAGATGATGTCCACTCTGGCCCCGCCGTCCGGGCCGTTGGAGATGGACCACTGGGCGCCGTGGCCTTCCAGGATGGATGCGGTGATGGCCAGGCCCAGGCCGGTGCCGGTCTCCTTGGTGGTGAAGAAGGGGTCGCGCACCTTTTCCACCAGGTCGTCCGGGATGCCCGGGCCCTGGTCCAGCACGATGAGGTGCACCACGTCCACCTCGTGGGCGGCCTTGATGGTGATCTCCCCGGGCCTGTCCATGGCCTGGATGGCGTTGGACACGATGTTGTACAGGGCGCGGTACAACAGGTCCTTGTCGCCCATGACCATCTGCTCGTCCTTGACGTCCCGGCGGATGACGATCTCCTTCTTGGCCGCCTCGTTCTCCAGGAACACGGCCACCTGCTCCACGACGCGGCCCAGGTCCACGGGCTGCATGGCCGGCTGCTTGGGCCGGGCGTAGTCCAGGAAGTCCGTGACCACGCGGGACAGCCGGGTGGACTCGTCGAACATGGCCTGCAGAAGCCTCTCCTGCGGGTGCCCCTCCTGCTTGGCCTTCTTGAGCACCAGCTCGGCCGAGGAGCGGATGATGCCCAGGGGGTTCCTGATCTCGTGGGCCACCCCGGCCACCATGCGGCCCATGCCGGCCAGCTTCTCCTGCTGCATGAGCTCGCGCTCCAGCTTCTCCCGCTCGGCCAGCCGCTCCTGGTTCAAGCGGTCGGCCCGCTGCAACACCATGAGGATGACCGTGAACAGGATGATGGAGGTGATCAGGCTCATGAGCACGACCAGGCGCTCGAAATTGACCACGGCCATGTAGTCGTCCGTGATGTCCTGGGTGAACTCCAGCACGCCCATGAGCTCTTCCTTGGCCGTGGGGTCCAGGCTGATTTCGGAATAGAGAGGATAGTAGGTGGTCAGCAGGATGGAGCCCGGGGGCATGTTGAAACGGAACAGGGCGCCGACCTTGCTGACGCTGGACGTGAACTGGAAGCTGAAGGTCTTCTCGGTCATGGCCTGGACCACGTGGTCGCTGGACAGGTCCTCGCGGCCCAGTTCCTCCAGGTCCGTGGAATAGACCACCTGCTCCTGAAGGCTGTGGATACGCACCTTGTCCACGTGGAAGCTGTGGATGGTGGAGCGCACCACCTGGTCCAGAAGCTCGGCCTGCTTGTCCTGGGAGAGCTGGAGCCGGCCGTAGGCCAGCATGGTGGGCAGGGCGAAACGGGTGTAGACCTGATGGGACAGGTTCTCGGCCAGGAGCAGGCTGAACTCCCGCTGCTTCTCCAGCAGGGTCTTGTCCGCGTAGTTGGAGATGAACACGGACAGGCCCAGGTTGAAGCTCAGGATCAGAAACAAAAAACTCCAGGACAGGACCTTGACGAACTGGAGCGGGCGGACCGATTCGGAGTTCAGGTGTTCCATAGGTGTTCGATCGTGTGTCGCGGCGCAAAACAAGACGCGCCACGTGTATCCTCCGGATTCCTATAGCCTGTTTGCGGCCGGGACACTAGCCGCCATTATGGGCGGCGCGAGCTAAAACCCCCTTTCGTCACGAGCCATGTCCATGAACATGCCCAAATCGGCCTTTTCCTCGGCCAGGCCGTCCGCGCCCAGCTTGGCATTGGCCAGCCGCTTGCCCAGCTCCACGGCCGGCTGGTCCACGGGATTGATGCCCATGAGCCAGCCGCAAAGCACGGTAGCCGCGCCCAACAGCCCGATCATCTTGCCCACGGCCTGGGGCGTGTGCGCGTCAAAGCGCAGCTCCACCAGGGGCACCTTGCACTTGTTCAGGGCCATGCGCGTGCCCAGGGCCTCGGCCCGCAGCAGTTCGCCGAAATCCTTGCCCTTGAGGTAGTCCCACTTGTCCGGCAGGTCCCGGGGGAAATACAGGGTCTCGGGGTGGCAGCGGCAGGTCAGGAACAGGCAGGCCTTGTTGCGCGGCCCGTCCAGGAACATCTGGTTCACCGAGTGCTGGTCCGTGACGCCCACGGCCGGGATGGGCTGGGAGCCCTTGCCCTCCTTGCCCAGGCTCTCGGCCCACAGCTGGGCGAACCAGTTCCCGAACAGGGACCAGGACGGGATGTAGCTGAAATAGATGAGCTCGGAATACCCGGCGTCCATGAGGGCCGCGTTCCAGCAGGCCAGTTGGAAGGCCGGGTGCGCGGCCATGGCCGCTTCGTCCAGGCCGGGGTCGGCCAGGGGGGCCAGTACGTCGCGCGCGCCCCGGATCAGCCCGGCCGCGTCCATGTTCATGAACCGGGCCGGGACCATGCCCACGGCCGAGAGCACGGAGTAGCGGCCGCCCAGGTTGTCGGGCACGGGCATGGTGCGCACGCCCAGGCTGTCGGCCTGCTCGCGCAGATAGCCCTTGGCCGGGTCGGTAATGAACAGGAAGTGGTCGTTCCAGGCCTTGCCCAGGGCCTTTTGCAGCCAGAGCTTGACCAGGAAGTACTGGCCGATGGTCTCGATGGTGGTGCCGGACTTGGAGATGACCACCACCACGGTGCGCTCCGGCGGCAGCCGGTTCATCATGGTCTCCAGGGTCTCCACGTCCACGTTGTCCAGGATCCAGAGCCAGGGGCCCATGTGGCCGGGCTGGTCCTGTCCCGGAGCGAACGCCTTTTGCAGGGCGCGGGCTCCCAGGGCCGAGCCGCCGATGCCCAGCACCAGCATGTGCTCGAACCCGCGCAGCCAGGGGTCCAGCTCGTCCAGTTGCTTCAGGAGTTCGTCGGCAAAGGGCATGGAGAAAAAGGGCAGCTTGTTGTCCCCGATCTCGCCCTTGAGCCGGTCGGCCATCTCCGAAGCCCGGGCCTCGTACCCGGCCACGCCCAGCTTGTCCGCGTCCGCATTGGTCCAGTCCATAATATCGGAAGCCATGTGTTTCCTCCTGGTTGTCCCTGGCTTATACCAGACCCGGGCGGTCGGGGGAAGCCTTCCGCTCTTGCCCGGGATGGGATAAGACACGGGAAACCGAGGTGATGATCCCATGACGATCCGTTGGTTGGGCCCTGTTGCGGTTATCGTGGTTCTGGCGATTCTGGCCGCCCCGGCCTGCTCCCCCAAGATCAGCCTGTTCCCGGACGGGAGCGAGCCCCTGCGCCAGTTCACCCTGGAGGGCGAGGCCAAGGGCAAGACCGTGCTGCTCATCGACGTGCAGGGCTTCCTGACCGACCAGGCGGACCGCGGCATGCTCGGCTCCCGGCCCAGCCCGGTGCAGGAGGTGGTCAGCCGCTTGGACCTGGCCGAGGCGGACGAGGACGTGGGGGCCGTGGTCCTCAAGGTCAACACCCCGGGCGGCACCACCACGGCCAGCGACGTGCTCTACCACGAGATCGCCGCGTTCAAGGAGAAGACCGGCAAGCCCGTGGTGGTGGCCATGATGGACGTGGCCGCGTCCGGGGGCTACTACCTGGCCCTGCCCGCGGACCACATCCTGGCCCACCCGACCACCATCACCGGGTCCGTGGGCGTGATCTTCATCCTGCCCCGGGTCTACGGGCTGTTCCACGAGCTGGGGGTGACGGTGGACGTGGCCAAGTCCGGCAAGCACAAGGACATGGGCTCGCCCTTCCGCCAGCCCACCGAGGAGGAGAACGCCCTGATGGCGGCCATCGTGGACCAACTGGCCGACCGCTTCCTGACCCTGGTGCGACAGCACCGCCACCTCGCTCCGGAAGCCCTGGCCGACGTGGCCACGGCCCGCATCCTGACCGCGGACCAGGCCCTGGAACTGGGGCTGGTGGATGAAGTCGGCTACCTGGAGGACGCCTTCGCCAAGGCCCGGGAACTGGCCGGGCTGGATGAGGACGCGCCCGTGGTGGTCTACCGCCGCGAGGAATGGGCCAACGACAATCCCTACAACGCCCAGTCCGTTGCGCCCTCGGGCAGCGGAGGCACCGGCGCCCTGACCCTGGAGACCGGGCTCAACCTGCCGCCCCGCTCGGGCTTCTATTATCTGTGGGCACCGGGCCTGGCCAATTAACAGGCCGTCAGGGTTGTCAGACCCCGGAAAATCCGGGCTCTTGCCCGGTTCCCTGGTGGTCGAAGATGCGGGAGTTGACCACGTTGTCCCGCTCCAGCCGCCGAAGCCTGCGGCATTCCACCCGAAACACGTCCTGGACAGTGTACGGATCCGCCTCGCCCACCCCGGCCGCCACCTCGTGCAGCCGGGGCGCGGTCTGGAGCGCGGCCTCGGTCATGGCCTGGCCGTGCGCCCGCACCAGCACGTCGTGGTCCGCCACGGGATCCCGGTCCAGCAGGCGCACCCGGGTTCCCAGGTCCAGCCGGGTCAGGGGCTGCTCCGTGGCCAGGTACTCGGCCCGGGCCGGTTCCGAGTCCACGTAGAGCGTGGCGGCAAAGGGCTCCAGGGCCCGGATCAGCGGGACCGTGGCCCCGGTCAGGACCAGGCCAAGGTCCAGGAAGGCCGGGGTGACCAGCTCCATGCGCTCGTTCCAGACCTGGCCCGGGAAGCAGCCCCACTTGCGGGCGAAGTTGCGGATGGACATGTAGTACTGGGCCGCCCACTCGTCCGAGGGCTTCTCGTCCAGCCGGTCGCCCAGGAACCGGGTGGAGCGCGACCCGAAGTGGTAGACCGCGGCCTGCCGGGCCTGGCCGTAGCGCGCTCCAGAGAGCTTGACCCGCAGATACAGGTCGTCGTCGTCCACCATGTATTTCAAAAAGAGCAGGTCCACCCCGCCGATGTCCATGAAGAACTTCCGCCGCGTCACCCAGGGGAAAAAGAGCACGGGCTCCACCACGCCCTGGTTGCGCTCCCGGTTCTCTTTGGCCCAGGCGTGGAACCGGGCCGGGTCGAACGCGCCCAGCCGGTCCCCGCAGTCCAGGTCCGCCTTGTCCGGGGAGGGATCGTACACCGGGGGCTCGGCCCGGTACGCGGCCAGAAAGTCGTAGCCCTGGTCCAGGACTTCCAGCAGGTCGTGGTCGAATCCCGGCGGCGCATACATGTCCGAGTGCAGCACGCACACGTACTCCCGCGTGGTCAGGGACACGGCCTTGTTGTAGGCGTGGCCGATGCCGATGTTCTTCGGCTCAACGTGGCGCACCAGATTGGGATCGCTCAGGGAGTGCATCCACTCCACGGCTCCGTCTTGCGACCCGTCGTCCAGGAGCACGATCTCGTGGTCCGGGCCCAGGTTGGCCCGCAGGCTGTGGTAGGCGAAACGGAAATAATCCAGTGCCTTGTAGTTGCAGAGGACAAATGACAGGGGCGTGCTCATGCCTAGTCCTTTGCCTTGTCCTCCGCCAGCACCTGGAGCAGGGCGTCCATGATCCGGCCCACCGGATCCAGGCCGTAGTCCACGGCCACCTCCCGGGCCCGCTCGGCCAGGCTGGGGTCGTACTCGCCCTTGGCGGCCCGCCGCATCTGCGCGGCCAGGTCCTCCTGGTCGGGCTCGGCCCAGACCATGCCCGGCTCCAGGGACAGGCCCGGGGTCTTTTCAGCCTCGTCCTGGGTGACCTCCCGAAGGGTGAAGCCCACGGGCAGGCTGTTGGTCTCGTCCATGTACTCGGTGTTGCCGGAGTGGGCCGTGGCCACCACCGGGTTGCCAAAGGCCATGGCCTCGGCCAGGGACAGTCCCCAGGCTTCGGCCCGGTGCGGGCTGACGTAGCAGTGGCAAAGGGCGTGCAGCGCGGCCACCTGGCCGTCGGTAAGCTCCTGCTCCAGCACCCGCACCCCGGGCAGCTCGCCCAGGCCGGACACCATCTCGGCCAGGGGCGCCCGGTAAAGCTTGAGGGCCAGCCGGACCCTGAGCCCCTCGGCCCGGAGCGCGCCGTAGGCCCGCAGCAGGGCGGGCAGGTTCTTGCGCGGGTTGATGCCGTCGCTCACCGCGTAAAACCAGTAGTCGGGCAGTTTCTGCTTGGGTCCGGGCTCCATGCCCAGCAGCTCGCGCACGGACTCCGCGTCCTGGGGCGTGATCCGGGGACGGCGCACCACGTGGGGCACCACCCGCACCTGGGGATGCACCCCGGACAGGGCGCGACGGCTGAACTCGGTGCAGGTCCAGACCTGGTCGAACGGGGCCAGCATGTCCTTCCAGGCTCCGGGAGCCCGGTCCATCTCGAACACGGAATAGGCCACCAGGACCTTGCCCGCCAGGGCCTCGGCTCCGCCCAGCCCGTCCAGGTGTCGGGCCATGAACCGGGGCTCGTCGTGCACGATCACGGCCTCGGCCCGGGCCGGGTCGTCAACCAGGTCCGCGCCCGCGGCCTTGAGGGCGTAGATATTGTCCCGCCCGGCCCGCTGATGGCTGATGAATTCTCCCAACCGGTAGTGCACGCGCATGGTCAAAAGGTCCCGTAAAAAGCGTCTTGTTCGGCCTGCCGCTCTTTGCTCTTGGGGTGCGTGATGCGCACGGCCTCAAGCACGGCCAGGGCCTTGTTCTTGTCTTCCGCATCCTCCACGCAGGCCAGGGGCAGCTCATGGCAGCCCGGCCTGGCCCCGGGTCGGGGATGGGTGTTGACCCAGGGCTCGCCCCGTTGCACCAGGCGGAACTGGAAATCCGTTTCCTCCGAGGGCTCCCCGTCCACCAGGTTGGTGCGCGGGAAGCCCACCACCCGCAATCCCGGCCGCTCCTCAAGCAGTTTACCCAGGGCCGGGGCCAGCAGGGCCAGGAGCCTGGGCTCCACGTGCTCGTCCGCGTCCAGCATGAACACCCACTCGCAAGGGCTCATACCGGCCAGATGGGAGCGCTGGGCCGCGAAGTCCCTGTCCAGGGACCGGGCCTGCACCAGCACCGCTTCCCCGGGCTGCGGGGCCAGGGTCCGGACCTTGTCCAGCACCGCGTCCGGCACCTCGGGACCGTCGTAAAGCACGGCCAGAAAGTCGAACGGCCCGGCGTTGTCCGCCAGCCATTGGTCCAGCAGGCCCACGTCGGCCGGAGCCAGGAGCAGGCCCAGACAAAGGTCCGGCCTGTCATTCATCCCCGGCTCCCCACTCCTCAAGCTCCAACAGGTCGTGCTTCAAACACCACAGGATCAGGAACCGGGCCCAATCCGGGTTTGCGTAGGCCGGGAACCGCTCGCCCAGCCGCCTGGCCAGCTCGGCCACGGTCACGGACTTGCGGGCCAGGAAGCAGGCGTGGCGCAGGGCCTCCTTGTCCAGGAGCCAGGCCACGCCCAAATAGCGGGCCGGGTCCTCCCTGCCCTGGTGCACGTCCTGTCCCGCGCTGCCCATGCGCACGCGCATATCCGGGTCCAGCAGCCCGGTGGGGTGGGCCGCGAAGGTGCGGCCGTAGTCCACGTGCTGGGGATGCGGAATGTCGGCCAGGCGTTCCCGGTCCCCCGCGTCCAGCTTGTTGAGTTCCTCCCACAGGGCCACGTGCTGCTCCACCACCGAGCCCCAGGTGAATCGCTCCAGAACCCGCTTGCGACCGGCCTGGCCCATGGCCCGGCGCAGATTTTCACTTTCCTCCGAGCCGCCCAGGAGCCGGGCCAAAGCGTCGGCCGTGCGGCCCACGCTGACCGCGGTCTGCTGGGCCAGGAGCAAATGGTACTGGTTGTCGAAGAGCAGCGGGGCCAGGACGTCCACGTCCGGCGTTTCGGCCGGGCCCAGGCTGGGGATGAGCAGCCCGGTCTCCTGGTGGACCACGGTGTCCCGATACCCGTCGTAATCCGAGGCGATGACCGGCAGCCCGGCCAGCATGGCCTCCAGGATGCTCAGGCCGAAGGTCTCCTGGGGGTTGTCCGCCAGGGACACGAAACAGTCCGCCCCCAGGAACAGATCGGCCTTTTCCTGGTCGTCGGGCCGGGCCTTGATGATGGTCTCCAGGCCGCGCCCCTTGGCCAGGGCGGCCAGGCTGGCCGGCAGCTCGTCCTTGTCGTCCATCCACCCGGCCAGGACCAGGCGCACCGCGCCCAGATCGAGGCGGCCCTGGGCCGAGGCCCGCCACGCGGCCCGCACCAGGGGCAGCACGTCCATCTTGGAGGCGTGGTGAATGCGGCCGAAGACCAGGATGGTGGCCTTGTCCGGAGACAGCCCGGCCCGCTCCCGGGCCTGGGCCTTGTTGGCCTCGGTGGGCTCGGGGAACAGGCCCGGGTCCACGCCCAGGGGGATGCGCCGGACGCTCGGCCCGGGGAATCCCGCCGGGTCCAGGCCCAGGCGTTGGCGCAGGGTGTCGTAAAAGGCCCGCACGGACGCCTCCCCGGCCCGGCTGGTGGCCACCACGCAGTCGCGGGGAGTGGCGCCCGGCCACAGATGCAGGCTCATGGCCTGGCCGTAGGATGCGTAGGACAGGGAGTGCACCGGCGCAGTGATGGGGAAGGTCCGCTTGCTTACCCGGTTCCTGAGCCTGCCCAGATGGGCGAAGTTCAGGATGCAGTCCGACAAATGGAAGCAGTGAAAGTCGTTCTCGGCCAGGGCCCGGGGCAGCTCCATGCGGTGGCGGACCACGGCCTTGATCCCGGGAAAGGAGCGCTCGAGCTCGGCCTGGTAGGATTCGGCGAACCGCCGGTCGGCCGGGAAGAAGTGGTATTCGTCAAAGGGGTCGGCCTGGAGCAGGGCGGTCAGGAACCCCTGGTTGGCCACCTTGCGGCCGAGCACCGGGCCGGATTCCAGGAACGGGTCCAGCGTACCGAACAGCGTGGGAGACATGGCCTTTTAGATACCGGGTCAGGGGGGTTTGTCAAAGCGCAAATCCACCATGCCGCACCAGGGCCCGGGCAACGGCTTTTTGACGCCGCCCGGGCCGGGTAGGAAACATTTTCTTATATTATACCGCAACCGACTGGATACGCACGGTTTTCATCCGTGGTCCCTATTTTGCACATCCTCTTGCTGAAGCAAACCGGACCCTATTGGATTCAGGAGGCGGACAAGGATGCTGCACCAGATCGACAAGACCGACAGCGGATATGCCAAAACCACCACCGTGGGCGCGTTCCCCAAGGAACGGCTCTGGGGCGTGGGCCTGGCCAGGGACGAGCAGGTGGCGCTGGCCGAGGCCATGGGCCCCGGCTTCGTGCTCAAGAACCTGCCGCCCGAGGAGCCACCCGCGATCACGGATTCCGAGCCGGGCAAGGACGCCACCCCGGAAACCGCCTGGATTCCCTGGCGCGTGTGGAAGACCATGTCCGACAACGCCCGCGAGGCCTATTTCCGCCTGGAGACCACCCAGCGCATCCTGGTCCAGGACGAGCACGACGAGGACGTGGAGATCGAGGAGGTCCTGGCCCAGGGCTTCCTGACCGTGGTCCGCAAGCCCCTGACCCGGTCCAAGGTGCGCGATGCCCTGTTCCGGGCCAAGGAAGTCTCCACCCTGTACGCGGACATCTACCGCATGACCCGGGAAATCTTTCTGGAGCGGGAACTGCTGTCCCGCAAGACCGACCAGCTCTCCTTCCTGAACACCCTGCTGTCCACGGCCAGCAGCAGCCTGGACCCGGCCGAGATCCTGTCCGGGGCCCGGCGCGACCTGTGCCTGCTCCTGCCCGTGCACCTGATCACCGCCGCCTTCTTCCCCGCGGAACTGGACAAGGACAACCACGTCCGCTTCTTCATGCCGCTGATGACCCCGGAGGCCGAGGAGGCCTGGACCGATTTCCTCATCGACCAGACCCTGAGCCAGGGCTTCGGGCCCGTGGACGGCTTCCACATCGAGTCCATCGCCATGGGCCCGGCGCCCCAGGAGCGCACCCCGTCCGACGGCCGGACCGTGGTCCTGCCGCTCAAGTCCGGCACCCAAACCTTCGGCTGCCTGTCCCTGCTCTGCGACACCAGCACCCGGCTGGCCAAGGACCAGGTCCAGACCCTGCGGGCCGCGGTCAACCATTTGGCCCTGGCCCTGCACAACGCCATGGTCCACTCGGCGGTCAAGACCCAGGCGGACCACGACGGCCTGACCCGGCTCCACAACCGCCGGAGTTTTGACGAGCGCCTGCGCCAGGAGCTGGTCCGGTCCCGCCGTTACGGCAACGACCTGTCCCTGATGATGATCGACCTGGACCACTTCAAGGAAGTCAACGACCAGTACGGCCACGCGGCCGGCGACGCGGCCCTGACCCAGGTGGCCGGGCTCCTGGCCGAGTCCATGCGCGCCTCGGACTTCGCGGCCCGCTACGGCGGCGAGGAATTCGCCGTGCTCCTGCCCCATACGGGCCGGGACGACGCCCTGCACCTGGCCGAACGCCTTCGCCAGGCCATCGAGACCAGGCAGCTGGCCGTGGGCGAGCGCAGCTTTTCCATCACCGCGTCCATCGGGGTCTCGTCCCTGGACGGCCGCGCCCTGTCCCCCAGCGACGACCTGCTCCTGCGCGCGGACAAGGCCCTGTACGCGGCCAAGGGCAACGGCCGCAACGCGGTCATGGCCGACGCGCCCGACCGGGCGAATTCCGTGGCCCAGTAGCCGCGGCTTGACCTCGGGCCCGATAGCGGGCACACCCGGCCCATGAATGAGTTGCTCTGGCTGGGCTTCGCCCTGCTGGACCTGTGCCTGGTCCTTCTCGTCTATCGCCTGTTCGGCCGCACCGGCCTGTACGGCCTGGTGGTCTTCAACCTCATCCTGTGCAACATCCAGGTCCTCAAGACCGTGGAATTGTTCGGGTTCACCGCCACCCTGGGCAATGTGCTCTACGGCTCGGTCTTCCTGACCACGGACATCCTGAGCGAGATCCACGGCAAGGCCGAAGCCCGGCGGGCCGTGCTCATGGGCTTCGTGGCCCTGGTCATGGCCGCGCTGTACATGCAGGTGGCCCTCATCTTCACCCCGGACCCCTCGGACTTCGCCCAGCCCCACCTGGAAGCCATCTTCGGCCTGTTGCCGCGCATCGCGGCCGCCAGCCTGGCCGCCTACCTGGTCAGCCAGTTCCACGACATCTGGGCCTTCCACTGGATCAAGGCCCGGACCAGCGGCCGCCATCTCTGGCTGCGCAACAACGCCTCCACCCTCGTCTCCCAGCTCCTGGACTCGCTCATCTTCTGCACCATCGCCTTTGCCGGGGTGTTCGAGGGGCCCGCGTTCTGGGACATCGTGCTGACCACCTACCTGTTCAAGCTGGTGGTGGCCGTGCTGGACACGCCCTTCCTGTACCTGGCCAAACGGATCAGGCCGGCCGAATCCGCATAAAAAACCGCCCCAGGCGTTCACCCGGGGCGGCTTGTCTTCTCTTGCGCTGGTCCGCGTCTATTGCGCGGGCTGCGTTGGATTCTTGCTCACCAGCATGGGCTTGACCTGGGTGATCTCGAACACCGCATCCCTGAGCTCGCGGGTGGAAGGCGGGGTGCCGGTGTGCAGCACCCGGACCCGGTACCAGGTCACGCCCTGGTTGCTGCCCTCGGCGATGTCCGTGGTCAACCCCTTGGCCCCAAGCTTGGCGGCCAGGTCCTGGGCCATGGCCTGCTCCTTGAACGCGGCCACCTGGTACACGTAGTCGAACACGGGCTCGTCCGGGTCGGCCGGGGCCTGCTCGATCTGTGCGGGCTCGGCCTGTTCGGCGGGCTGCTCGGCGGCCTCGGGAACTGTCTCGGGCGCCGTTTCAGCGGCCGTCTCGGGGGCGGGCTCGGCCGTGGCTTCAGTGGCGTTGGCCTCGCTGGCCGCGGCCGGTTTCGGCTTGGGCTTGGGCTTCTGCTCGCCGATGCGCTCGGGGTAGGTCAGCTCCTCGGGCCGCAGCACCTCGGGCTCGGCCTGTTCGGCCTGCTCGCGCAGCTCCTGCGGGGTCTGGTACTCCTCCTGCACCGGGAAGTAGCCGCGCCCGACCAAGAGTCCGAACACGAAGAAGATGGTCAGGGCCAGGGCCGCGCCCACGCCCATCCAGATGAGGTCCGTGGCCGTGAGCACCACGGTGAAGACCTTGGGCCCCTTGCGGGGCGTGTTGACCACCACCTTGGGATTGGTCATCAACGCTTCTCCCTGCCCCTTTCGCTACATGGATTCCGGCGCGCTCACCCCGAGCAGGCCCAGGCCCTGCTCCAGGACCCCGGCCACCCCGGCCAGGAGCCGCAAACGGGCGTCCCGGACCTGAGGCTCGGCGGAGAGCACATGGTAAGCTGTATAATATTTGTGCAGTGACGAGGCAAGCTCCTGGAGATAATAGCTGACCAGATGCGGGCTCAGGGTCTGGGCCGCCCCGGCCACGGCGTTCTCGAACCCGTCCAGCAGGCGCAGCAACTCCAGCTCCTCGTCCTCCACCAGATGAGCCAGCAGGACCGCGTCCGCCACGGCCGGGGCCACGCCCTCGGCCTCGGCCTTCTTGAACACCGAGTGAATGCGGGCGTGGGCGTACTGCACGTAGTAGACCGGGTTGTCCATGGTCTTGGCCTTGACCAGGTCCAGGTCGAAGTCCAGCTTGGAGTCGGACTTGCGCGACAGGAACATGAACCGGGCCGCGTCCGGACCCACCTCGGCGATGACGTCGGCCAGGGTCTCGAACTGCCCGGCCCGCGTGCTCATGGCCACGGGCTCGCCGCCCCGGAGCAGGTTGACCAGCTGGACCAGGATGACCTCCAGCTGCCCGGCCCTGCCCATGGCCGCCACCGCGCCCTGCATGCGCGGCACGTAGCCGTGGTGGTCCGCGCCCCAGATGTCCACCACCAGGTCGAAGCCGCGCTTATACTTGTCGTGGTGGTAGGCGATGTCCGAGGCGAAATAGGTCAGGTCGCCCGAGGACTTGACCAGCACGCGGTCCTTCTCGTCCCCGAACTCCGTGCTCTTGAACCACAGGGCGCCGTCGGACTCGTAGGCCAGGCCCCGGGCCTTGAGGTCGTCGAATGCCGCGTCCACCTTGCCCGTGGACACCAGGCTCCTTTCCGAGAACCACACGTCGTGGCGCACGCCGAACGCGGCCAGGTCGGTCTTGATCCCTTCCAGGATGCTGTTCATGCCGTATTCGCGGCACAGGTCCACGGCCTGGTCCTCGGGCAGATCCATCAGGTCGGGCCGCTCCTTGAGCAGCTCCAGGGCCAGGTCGCGCACATAGTCGCCCTTGTAGAAATCCTCGGGCTCGGCCGGGTTCAGGCCCTTGATTTCCTGGACCCGGTAGAGCAGGGACAGGCCCAGGATGCGCATCTGGCGGCCCGCGTCGTTGACGTAGTACTCGCACTCCACCACATGCCCGGTGCGCTCCAGGATGCGGGCCAGGGAGTCGCCCAGGGCCGCGCCCCGGCCGTGGCCGATGTGCAGGGGCCCGGTGGGGTTGGCGGACACGTACTCCACCTGCACCTTGCGGCCCTGGCCCACGTCCGCGCTCCCCAGATCATCGCCCTTGTCCAAGGCCGTGAGCAGGTCCAGCAGGCCGCTGCGCCAGAACTCCGGAGTGAACACGAAGTTCAGGAACCCGGGCCCGGCCACCTCGATGGAGGCTATGTCCGGGGCGGTCTCCAGCACCTTGGCGCGGATGGCCTCGGCCACCTCGCGCGGGGGCTTCCCGGCCTGGGAAGCCAGCATCATGGCCACGTTGGAGGCCAGGTCCCCGAAGCGCTTGTCCCGGGGGGGCTCCACGCCCGCCTTGTCCGGCCAGGCCCAGCCCAGCCCGTCCACGACCCGGTGCAGCGCATCCAATAAATATGTTTCCGCTCGCATGGCTTGTCTCTCCTCGATCCCCAATGGTGGCCCGCAGGGACCGCCCATCTACCACCTTTCCCCCTGAAATCCAAGTTGGGAAAAAGAGCCTTCATTTTCGCCTTTTCAACGCTCGCCAAACCCGCTATCGTCCTCTTTCAGGCACGCCCATGAAGGACACCAAGCCTGAATTAATCCGCGCCGCCCGGGCGCACACCATGGCCCCGGGAAGGCCCCCCATCCAAAACGCCGCCGTACTCATCGACGGCCCCGACATACGTGGCGTGGGCACGTGGGACGAAATGCGCGACCTGGCCCCGGACGCATTGGTCACGGACCTGGGCCACGTTACCATGGCCCCGGGCCTGATCAACCCCCACGTGCATCTGGAGATGACCCATTTGCTGGGCAAGATCACCAGGGGCCAGGGCTTCAGCGCCTGGATCAAGTCCCTGGTGGCGCAGCCCCTGTACGACCTGGACCGCGACCTGGTGCTTTCCGCCTGCCACGACATGCGGGAGGGCGGCATCGCGCACGTGGGAGACATCTCCACCAGGAACGCCGCCACCGTGGCCGGGCTGCTCCAAGCGTCCGGCCTTTTTTTCACCGCCTTTTGCGAGGCCATCTTTTTCGAGCCCCAGGCCGACGACCACGAGTTCGTTCCCCAGGGCGAGTTCGAAAACGGGCGGCTGGCCGCGGCCGGACACGCCCTGTACACCACCAGCCCCGAGACCATGCTCCGGGCCAAGATGGCCTCCGAGTCCCGGGGGCTGCCCTTTTCCATGCACCTGGCCGAGCACCAGGAAGAGGTGAACATGCTCCGGGACGGCTCCGGCCCCCTGCCGGACATGCTGGCCCTGGCCGGCATCGGGTTGGAGCGGTTCACCCCGCCGGGCAAGCGGCCCGTGCCCTACGCCCTGGGCATCGGCCTGCTGGGCCCGCACACCCTGGCCGTGCACTGCGTGCAGGTGGACGAGAACGACGTGGGCGTCCTGGCCCGGACCAAAACCCACGTCTGCCTGTGCCCGCGCTCCAACGAATACATCGGCGTGGGCCACGCGCCCTGGGAGGCGCTCATGGAGGCCGGGGTCAACCTGTGCCTGGGCACGGACGGCCTGTGCTCCAACACGGACCTGGACCTGTGGAACGAGGCCGCATTCGTCAAACAGCGGCTGGACCGACCCTGGAGCCTGGACCAGGCCCTGGCCTGGATGACCATGAACCCGGCCCGGGCCCTGGGCGTGGACCAGTCTCTGGGCAGCCTGGAGCCCGGCAAGGCGGCCCGCTGGTCCGTGGTGCCGCAACGCATCGAGGAATTGTTCGCATGACGGGTTGGAGAGGAGACGGACATGCAATGGCGACATAAGGATTTGTTGGACGTGGGCCAGTTGACCCCGGACGAGGTGGCCTCCCTGTTCGAGACGGCCAGCCACTTCCAGGAGATCAACACCC
Organism: Desulfovibrionaceae bacterium; assembly: GCA_963666895.2. Classification (GTDB taxonomy): domain Bacteria; phylum Desulfobacterota; class Desulfovibrionia; order Desulfovibrionales; family Desulfovibrionaceae. The sequence goes on from CAXXNS010000010.1 coordinate 437,635, forward strand.
GGCCGGTGAAAAAGGTGCCCACCCTGCGCGGCCGCAGCGTGGTCCTGTTCTTCGCCGAGCCCAGCACGCGCACCAAGACCAGCTTCGACGTGGCCGGCAAGCGGCTCTCGGCCGACACCTTCTCCCTGGCCAAGAGCTCCAGCTCCCTGACCAAGGGCGAGACCCTCAAGGACACGGCCCTGACCCTGCAGGCCATGAGCCCGGACGCCATCGTCATCCGCCACTCCATGAGCGGCGCGGCCGAGTTCCTGTCCAAGCGGCTTTCCTGCAGCGTGATCAACGCGGGCGACGGCCGCCACGCCCACCCCACCCAGGCCCTGCTGGACTCCTTCACCCTGACCAAGCACTGGGGCGGACTCAAGGGCAAGACCGTGCTCATCCTGGGCGACATCGCCCACTCCCGGGTGGCCCGCTCCAACGTCCAGCTGCTGACCATGCTCGGGGCCAAGGTGCGAATCTGCGGTCCGCGCACCCTGCTGCCCCCGGCCCTGGCCACCTGGCCGGTGGAGGTCTACTCCGACCTCAAGGAGGCCGTGCGCAAGGTGGACGCGGTCATGTGCCTGCGGCTCCAGCTGGAACGCATGCAGGCCGGGCTCCTGCCGGACCTGCGCGAGTACGCCCGGTTCTACGGCCTGGGCTTCGAGCACCTCAAACTGGCCGCCAGGAACGTCTGCGTCCTGCATCCCGGGCCCATCAACCGGGGCGTGGAGATCGCCTCGGACCTGGCCGACTGCGCGGACAGCCTGATCCTGGACCAGGTGGCCTCGGGCGTGGCCGTGCGCATGGCCCTGCTCTTTCTCATCCTGACCCGCAAGAACGAGGAGGAGATGTAATGGCTCCGGTCAAACTCGTGATCACAAACGGCAAGCTCAAGGGCAAGGCCGTGGACATATTCGTGGCCAAGGGCCTGATCGAAGCCGTGCATCCGGCCGGCAAGCACCGCCCGCCCGAAGGGGCCAAGGTGGTGGACGCGGCCGGGCTCCTGCTCCTGCCCAGCCTGAGCGACGTGCATACCCATTTGCGCGAGCCCGGGTTCGAGTACAAGGAGGACATCGCCTCGGGCCTGGCCGCGGCCGCCCACGGCGGGTTCGGCAACATCCTGTGCATGGCCAACACCCTGCCGGTCAACGACAACGCCACGGTCACCGAGCTGATGCTGGAAAAGGCCGGGGAAGCATGGCCGGGCGGCCCCCGCCTCTTCCCCATCGGCGCCCTGACCCAAAAACTGGAAGGCAAGCTTCTGGCCCCCATGGCCGAACTGGCCGAGGCCGGGTGCGTGGCCTTTTCCAACGACGGCGTGCCCATCGCCTCCAGCGAGATAATGCGGAGGGCCATGGAATACGCCTCGGACACGGGCCGCGTGGTCATCGACCACTGCGAGGATCCCCACCTGGCCGTGGCGGCCGGGATCAACGAGGGCGCGATCTCCTCGCGCCTGGGCCTGGCCGGGCAGCCCGACGTGGCCGAAGCCGCCCAGGTGGCCCGCGACGTGCTCCTGGCCGAATACCTGGACCTGCCCATCCATCTGGCCCACATCTCCTGCGAAAAGTCCGTGGACATCATCGCCCGGGCCAAGGACCGCGAGGTGGACGTCACGGCCGAGACCTGCCCCCACTACCTGTGCCTGACCGAGGACCGGGTAACGGGCTACGACACCGCGGCCAAGGTCAACCCCCCCCTGCGCACCGAGGCCGACCGCCAGGCCGTGCTGGCCGCCCTGGAGTCCGGGGTCATCGACATGCTGGCCACGGACCACGCCCCCCACGCGGCCCATGAAAAGGAGGTCGAGTTCGACCTGGCCCCCTGCGGCATCACCGGCCTGGACACGGCCCTGTCCCTGACCTGGGGACTGGTGGCCAGGGGCGAGCTGTCCGAGGCCGCGTTCCTGCGCGCCTGGACCAAGGCCCCGGCCGAGCGCTTCCTTCTGCCGGTCAACCGCTTCCGGCCCGGCGACCCGGCCGACTTCCTGATCTTCGATCCGGACAAATCCTGGACCGTGAGCCCGGAAACCCTGGTCTCCAAGGGCAAGAACTCGCCCTGGATCGGCTCCACGCTCTCCGGCCGCGTGGAGCGCCATTTCCTTTCCGGCAAAAAGATTGTATGACCGCAGGCCAAGCCACGCCCAGACCGGAGGACAGCGATCCATGAGTCAGCCCTTCAAAGACGCCATATCCATCTGCAAGGCCATGATGCGCAACGGCTACGACGCCTACGTCATCAACGCCCGGCTGCAGCAGATGACCCTGGACGACAAAAAGGCCCACTGCACCATCGACATCTGCACCGAGATGGACCTGGACGAGCTCAAGAAGCACTTCCCCACGGTCCAGGAAAGCCCGGACCCCACGGCCATGGCCGTGCTCAAGGAAGGCTCCACCACCTTCCTCATCTACCCGGCCGACGCGGACGACGCCTCCCACCCCGAGGAGACCGTGACCCGGCTCACCCCGCGCCTCTTGAAGGAACTGGAGGCCAAGGGCGAGATTCCGCTCTCATCGGCCTGCCCCTGGATCCCCAAGGTGGCCGACACCTACGAGGGATTCGAGGACTTCTCCTCGGGCGAGGTGCGCTTCCAGGGCATCCCGGACCAGACCCTGCGGCGCGACTACCTCCTGGCCGTGCGCGCCCTGCGCTTCGCGGCCAACTTCAACCTGCCCATCGAGGCCAACACCTGGATGGCCATCGTGCGCGGCGCGCGCCGCGTCCTGGACTACGTGTCCGTCACCGACATCATGGACGAGTGGCGCAAGGTCGAAGCCGAGACCATGTACAAGTTCGCCAAGCTCCTGTTCGACTCCCAGATCCTGCACGGCCTGATCCCGGAACTGGCCGCCCTGTCCCGCGTGGTCCAGATCAAGAACCCGGAAGAGGGCGAGGAGACCGTGCTCGACCACACCATCGAGGTCATGCGCCGCTACCCCGAGGAGCTGCCCTACGACTGGTACGGCACCCTGGCCTGCTTCTTCCACGACGTGGGCAAGCTCTACACCGCGGAATACTACGACGGGCAGTGGAACTTCCTCCAGCACCACCGCGTGGGCGCCAAGGTGACGCGCAAGATCCTGACCCGGCTGCGCTTCACCCAGGAAGACATCGACCTGGTCTGCACCCTGGTCCAGAACCACATGCGGCCCCACTTCATGCTCACCGACCGGGGCGCGCGCAAGCTCAAGGCCCTGGACGAGTTCCCGCGCATCATGGAGATGGTCCGCGCCGACATCAAGGCCCGGGGCGGGGCCTACCGCGAGTTCAACCACAACCTCAAGATGCTCGAGCGGGCCGACCTGCCCGAGGACGAGACCGAACCCCTGCTCAACGGCAACGCCATCATGCAGGCCACCGGACTCAAGCCCGGCCCGGCCGTGGGCATCATCCGCGAGGCCCTGCTCACCGCCCAGATCGCGGGCGACGTGCAGTCCGAAGAGGACGCCATCGACTTCGTCAAGCACTACGCCGAGAAGGAGCAGTTGCAGTAGGCATTGCTCCGCAAGCCAAGGGGCGCGGCCCCTTGGAACCCGCATTAAAAAAGCCCCCTCGTCTTCGAGGGGGCTTTTTGTTTCGGCGAGATGGAGTGGGAAGAATCAGATGACCTTGTTCAGGGGGTATTCGATGATGCCCTCGGCGCCGAGTTCCTTGAGCTGGGGGATGAGTTCGCGGACAACCGCCTCGTCCACGATGATCTCCACGGACAGCCAGGCCGGGTCCTGCAACTCGGCCACGGTCGGCGAGTTCAGGCTGGGCAGCAGGCCGTTGGCGTGCGCCAGCTTGTCCTTGGGCAGGTTCATCTTCAGGCCGACCATCTTCTCGGCCCGCAGCGCGCCCTGCAAGAGCAGGTTCATGCGCTCGATCTTCTTGCGCTTCCAGGGGTCTTCCCAGGACTTCTTGTTGGCGATGAACCGGGTGTTGGTCTGCATGAGCTCGGCGATGATGCGCAGGCCGTTGGCCCGGATGGTGGTGCCGGTCTCGGTCACCTCCACGATGGCGTCGCACAGCCCCTCCACCACCTTGGCCTCGGTGGCTCCCCAGGAAAAGGACACCTCCACGTCCACGTCAATGGACTGGAAGTAGTTCTTGGTGAAGTTCACCAGCTCGGTGGAAATCTTCTTGCCGGCCAGGTCCTCGGGCCGCTTGAAGGGCGAGCCGTCGCGCACGCAGAGCACCCAGCTGGCCGGGCGGTTGGAGACCTTGGAATAGACCAGGTCCGAGACCACCACCACGTCCGAGGAATTCTCCATGATCCAGTCCTTGCCGGTCAGGCCGCAGTCCAGGGTGCCCTGTTCCACGTAGATGCTCATCTCCTGGGCCCGGCACATGGAGCACTTGATCTCGGCGTCGTCGATCTCCGGAAAATAGTTGCGGTGATGGGTGCGAATCTTCCAGCCGGACTTCTCGAACAGCTTGATGGTCGCTTCCTGAAGCGAGCCCTTGGGAATGCCGAGTTTCAACAACTGGTCGCTCATTTCTTGTAGACCTCCTGCGGGTCGAAGACCAGGGGCGAGCATTCGGCCGGGCCCTGGTCGGTGATCATTCTGTAGAAGCAGCTCCGGTAACCCTTGTGGCAGGCCGCGCCCCCCATCTGGTGGACGCGCAGGAGCACGGTGTCCTCGTCGCAGTCCACGCGGACGTCCACGATCTTCTGCACGTGGCCCGAGGTGCCGCCCTTGCGCCACAGGGTCTGGCGGGAGCGGCTGTAATAGTGGGCCTCTTTGGTCTCCAGGGTCTTTTCCCAGGCCTCTTCATTCATGTAGGCGAGCATGAGCACCTCGCCGGAATCCGCGTCCTGGGCAATGGCCGGAACCAGGCCGTTCATCTTCTTGAAATCGGGTCGAAGCTCTTTATCCATGGGTCGATCCTCCAAGGGACTGTGTGCATAATACAGTTCCCCCCGGCCTGCAAGGCCTCGCCAGGGTGTCGCCCCGCCGCGCCCACGACAATATTGTGACGATTACGGGCTTGCCGCCCCGCCTCCGCCGCCCTCGTCCCGGCACTTGGGGCAACCGACCAGGGTGAACCAGCCAAAGAACCAGGAAATCACCGAGGCGAGCAGAATGCCCAGCTTGACCTTGCCCAGCAGGGACGAGTCCGTGAAGGCCAGGTTGCCGATGAAGAGCGACATGGTGAACCCGATACCGGCCAGAAAGCCCGCCCCCAGGATATGCCGCATGGTCACGTTCTCGGGCAGCCGGGCCAGGCCCGTGCGGACCACCAGCCAGGCCGCTCCGGCCACCCCCAGGGGTTTGCCCAGGGCCAGGCCCAGCATGACGCCGACGCACACGGGGTGGGACAGGCTCTCCATGAACCCGGCCTGGAACTCGATGCCCGCGTTGCTCAAGGCGAACAACGGAACAACGACAAAGGTCACCCAGCCGATCAAGTTGTGTTCGATGCGCTGCAACGGGGTCTCGGCCGAACGGCTGACCATCTCCAGCTGCATGAGCGCGGCATGCTGGTCCGGATTCTTCAGCACGCAGGGCTCACGAAGCGAACTTTGCCCGGATTTTTCATGGCAATCGCGAAAGCGGTTCAAATACTTGCCGGCCAGTTCAAGAAATTCCCCGGGCGAGCTCTTCACCTGCGCCGGTATGGTCGTGGCCAGCAGCACGCCGGCCAGGGTGGCGTGGATCCCGGACTTGAGCAGAAAATACCACAGCAGAACCCCAACCAGGAGATAGGGCAGGGGCGACCGCACGTGGATCAGGTTGAAGACCAGCAGGACGGCCAGCGAACCAATCGCCCAATACAGCGGCACAACGGCCAGCTTGGAGGTGTAGAACAGGGCTATGACCAGCACCGCGCCGATATCGTCCACAATGGCCAGCGCGGCCAGAAAAACCTTGAGGGACAAGGGAATGCGCTTGCCCATCATGGCCAGCAGGCCCAGGGCGAAGGCGATGTCCGTGGCCATGGGAATCCCCCAGCCGACGGCCGCGGGCTTTCCGGCGGTCACGGCCAGATAGAGCCCGACCGGTACCAGCATGCCGCCCAAGGCTCCGGCGAGCGGCAGGACCGCGGCGCGGAACTCGGCCAGCTCCCCGACCCGAAACTCGCGTTTGATCTCCAACCCCACCAGCAAAAAGAAGAACGCCATGAGCCCGTCGTTGACCCACAGGTGAAGGGGCTTCTCAATGGCGAACACCCCCTCCAGGCCGACGACCAGGATCGCATCCTGGACGGCGTGGTAGGCCTTGGCCAGCCCGAAATTAACCACGCCCAGCGCGAAGACCACGCAGACGATGAGAACCACCCCGGAAGACGCTTCGTAGTCGAAGAACCGCTGAAATGGACCGATCAGGCGATCGACGGGGTCTTCCCGACCGAATCTGGGCTGCGGGATGCGTTTCACCATGTCCTCCTCCAGAATCACAGGTCTTTGGGATACGCATTTCCAGCCTACCACGACTCAGGCCTGAAATCATCCGCCCCCTGCGCTCCGGCCGCCTGCTCCCCCCTCCGAACCCGCCAAGCCTGTCCATGAATACCGAAATTCCTTGCTCGACAAATCCGTTCGATGATATATTTATGATAGGTATTCTCGTGTTTCCGTGCATAGGCAAACCAATAGGCAAACTCTTTCGGAGGCGACACCATGCCCATGATGTCCTTTCACGTGACCCTCACCGTTAAACCCGACAAACGCCAGGACGCGCAGGACGCGGCCGACGATCTCTTCCAGTTGTGGCGAAAGCAGGCGAAAGAATGCGAATGGGATGAATCCGGCGCCTGCGAACTCGTACTGCGCTACAACAAGGACAACGGAGACTTCGCCTTTGACTCCGGCGGAGAGCGGGACATGCCGACCTGGATGGCGGACGACACGCACGCCATCCTCAACGACATCGGCAGACATGCCGCGTGTCCGACCGTGGTGCAGCGCACCATGGACGGAAGCACGACCTCCTTCGCCGTTGGCGGAACCCCGGAGGGGAAAAAACTGGCCGCCTACCGCTCCAAGATCGAGGCCGCGGTCCTGGCCCTGGAAGAGATCAGGGAAAGCCTGGACGACGACTTCGCCGAGGAGGTCAAGCGCGTCCAGGTGGGCCTCCAGGCCCTGCTGGCCAATTGCCCGACCTGATCCACAAGGCGTCCCACACGCGGCCGGATGGGAGAAATTCTATCCGGCCGTTTTCCTTGGCCCCTGGGATCCGGCCAGCTGGCCGCAGGCGGCCTCGATGTCCTGGCCCATGGAGCGGCGGATGGTGGCGGTCATGCCCCGGTCCCACAGGTACTTCTCGAACCGCTCCACCTGGTCCGGGTCCGGCGCGTCGTACGGCATGTTGCGGCTGGGGTTGTAGGCGATGAGGTTGACCTTGCAGCGGCGATTGGCCAGCAGGTCGGCCAGCTGCTTGGCGTGATCCAGGGAGTCGTTGACCCCCTTGAGCAGCAGGTACTCGTAGGTGATGCGCTCCCTGGGGCGCATGGGAAAGGCGTCCAGTGCGGCCATGAGCTCGTCCAGATGGACCTTGGCCGCCTTGGGCATGATCCGGGCCCGAAGCTCCTGGGTGGGGGCGTGCAGGCTGATGGCGGGCAGGGCCAGGCCGGACTCGCCCAGCACCTTGAGCTTGTCCGGAAAGCCCACCGTGGACACGGTGGACCGCCGCCAGCTCATGTTCAGCCCGGTGTCGGACTGCAGCGACTCCAGGGCGGCCAGCACGGTGTCCAGATTGAGCAGGGGCTCGCCCATGCCCATGAACACCAGGTTCCTGAGCGGCTCCAGCTCGTTGGCCGCCAAGTGGGCCCGGCCCACCAGCACCTGGCCCAGGATCTCGCCATGGGTCAGGTTGCGGGTGAAGCCCAGGGTGGCCGTGGAGCAGAAGGTGCAGCCCATGGCGCAGCCCACCTGGGTGGACAAGCACTGGGTGTAGCGGCCGCGCGCCCCCGGGATGAGCACTGTTTCTATACGCTCGCCGTCGGCCAGGCCGAGCAGGAACTTGACCGTGCCGTCCCGGGACGTCCGCACCACCTCCACCGTGGGCCAGACCACGGCCGCCTTTGCGGCCAGCTCGGCGCGCAACTCCTTGGACAGATTGGTCATGGCCTCGAAGTCCTGAGCGTCCTTTTGCCACAGCCATTGCCAGACCTGGTCCGCGCGGAAGCGCGGCAGGCCGAGCCCGCTGGTGACGAAGTCCTCCAGCTGGGCGTGGGTGAGGTCGAGCAGGTTGGGCAGAGCGGTCATGGCCGGACAAGAGTGGGGCCGCACGGCCCGGCTGTCAAGACGGGAACGGGGTTGGCAAGTTCCCGGGTCTGCTGTATGCCCTGGGCATGCTGACCAAGGTGGCCATTGTTCTTTTCTGCCTCGTCCTGCTCTTCGGCCTGGGCCGCAAATCCCGCCCGGGCCAGGCCCGCCGGACCACCAACCTGCTCCTGGGGCTCATCGTGGCCCTGCTGGTACTGACCCTGATCACGTCACTGATGCGCGGATGACCCTGACCTATCTCAAGCTGGCCCTCACGGCCACCTTCTGGGGAGGAACCTTCATCGCCGGGCGCATGCTGGCCGACATGGGCGCGCTCCCGGGCGCGTTCCTGCGCTTCGTGGTGGCCACGCTCTTTCTCCTGACCGCCTGCGTCCGGGCCGAGGGCTGCCTGCCCCGGCTCGGATTCCGCCCGTTCCTGGGCGTGCTGGCCCTGGGCCTGACCGGGGTCTTCCTGTACAACTGGTTCTTCCTGTCCGGCCTGCAGACCGTGGACGCGGGCCACGCCTCCCTGATCATCGCAGCCATGCCCGCGGTCATCGCCGTGCTCTCGGCCCTGCTGTTCAAGGAATCGTTCGGGCCGCGCAAGGCCCTGGGCGTGGCCACCTGCGTGTGCGGGGCCCTGGTGGTCATCTCACGGGGCGACCCCCTGGCCATCGTGGACCGCGTCTCGGCCGGAGACCTGTGGATTCTGGGCTGCATCGGTTCCTGGACCGCCTACTCCCTGCTGGGCAAGAAGGTCATGGAGCACATGACGCCCCTGGGCGCGGTGACCTGGTCGTCCCTGCTGGGCTGCCTGCTGCTGCTGCCCGCGGCCCTGGCCACGGGCCTGGCGAGCGACCTGGCCCAGGCCGGGCCTGCCGAATGGGGCGCGGTCGTCTATCTGGGCGTGTTCGGCACGGGCCTGGGCTTCACCTGGTACTACCAGGGCATCCGCAGCCTGGGGCCCGCCCGGGCGGGCGTGTTCATCAACCTGGTGCCGGTGAACGCCGTGGTCATGGGCTGGCTGATCCTGGGCGAGTCCGTGGGCTGGTCCCTGCTGGCCGGGGCCGGGCTGGTCCTGACCGGGGTCTGGCTGGTCAACCGTCCCGCGCCGTCCTCGCCCCTGGCCCGGCTGGCCGAGGAGGGCTGCCCTGAGGATGCGGGCCAGGGCTCCGAAGAGGACTGCGACAAGGATCGTGGCAAGGGCTCGGGCGGTGCAAAGATTTGAACCAAAGGCAGGGGTCCGAGGGGCGCGGTTGAAAATCTTGTACCGGAACGGCCTGAACCAAACCTTGTTCTTTGATGAATATGCCTTGTATCTTTTTGAAATAGCAGGAAATAAAATTTAATTTCTCTTTCGGCCGACTTTGGCACGCCTATTGCTCTATTGAGAGTACCTACCTTGCAGCAACAGCGTTACGAGATAACAGCTCCCTCCGGGGAGCTTTCTCGTTTTTGGCGTCCTGCCATGCCCCCGCCTTGCCATCCCCGCCCAGCAGCGCTAGAAGACCTGAACCTGTCCAACCTACTATCGGTCCAACCTTTGCCGGAGGGCGCCATGCTGCGGAACATCCCCACCCTGGCCTTTGTGGTTATCGCGTACAACATTCTGGCCTTTGTCTACCCCGAGGGCCTGACCGCCATCCTGTTCTCCCTGTCTTTGCCCTCGGGCGACCTCATGCCCTTCACCACCGGGGCCCTGCTCCTGGCCGTGACCACCATCCTGCTGTTCATCGAGATCCTCAAGGCCACGCGCACGGGCAGCTCCTCCATCATCGACCACGTCCTGTCCATGCTCCTGTTCGTGGCCTGCCTGGTGGAATTCCTGCTGGTCAAGGGCCTCGGCGGGCCGGTCTTCTTCCTGATCATGCTGACCACCCTGCTGGACGTGATAGCCGGGTTCACCATCACCATCACCGCTGCCCGACGCGACTTCAACATGGGCGGCGGCGAGGGGGTCATGGGCGGCTAACCCTCCCTGCCGACAACAAAAAAAACCGCCTCCGGGGTCGATCCCGGGGGCGGTTTCATTTTTTGGACCGGAGTTGGGATCAGTTCCGCAGCAACTCGTCCAACCGGCCCTCGATCCAGGCCACGGCCTCCTCGGCCCGGTTGCGCGACATGAACGGCACCTTGTCGGCCAGTTCCAAAAGGCTTTCCTCGTCAACCTCCATGGACTTGGCCGCCAGAAAGGTTTCCACCTCGCCGTCGTCCTCCAGCGCGCCACAGCCGCCCACCGTGCCCAGCAGGCTGCCGCTGACCTTCACCGGAACCACGATCTTGAGCATCCCCGCCTCGCAGGTCTCGATGAACGAGACCTTGCTCTCGACCATGCGCTTGATGCAGTGCTGCCCCGTGGGCGCACAGATGGCGGCCAACCCCTTGGGGTCGGTCTTGATGCGCTGGCACAGGGGGTTGCCCCAGTTGGCGTAGTCCGTGATGCGGACACCCTTGTCGTCGGTCACCGCGGCGTTGAACTGAAACCGCTCGTGAATCTCCCTCTCAAAGTCCTTCCACTGGTCCAGGGTCAACAAGTCCGTCAGGGTCATGCCCACCTCCCATATGGATACGAATCACCCTCGTGAATGCGCACACTACCGTGACCCGCGCTTTGGGGCAAGGAAACTCGACTGACCGATAAAGTTGATCTTTTTTCTGTAAAATCAGGCAGCCGGAGCGCTGTGTGAAACGGGCACGGTAAAAACCACGGCTGTACCGGTGTCAAAACCGGGCGGCGGGCTCTGCACGAAAATCTCCCCGCCCATGCTGCGTACGATGTGGCGGCAGATGGCCAGGCCCAGGCCCGTGGACCCGTACTTGTTGGAGCGGTACTTTTCCACGGAGTAGAAGCGCTCGAAAATGCGCTCCTGGTCGCGCTTGGGAATGCCCGGGCCCAGGTCCCGGACCCGGAACTCGGCCAGGGAGCCCTTGACCTCCACGGTGACGTGCACCACGCCCTTGTCCGGGCCGAACTTGACGGCGTTCTCCACCAGGTTGCGGAACACCTGGGAAAGCTGGTCCTTGTCCGCGAACACCTTGGGCGGGCCGGCCGAACGGTCGGCCAGCTCGCCGTCCAGCTCGTCGCGCACCTCCACGCCCTTGGCCCGGGCCATGGGCTCCACCCCCTCCAGGGCGATCTTCAGGGCCGCGCGCGGGTTCACCGGGCCGACCTCGAACCGCTGCTCCCTGGCCTCCAGCCGCGACAGGGACAGCAGGTCGTTGACCATCTTGCTCATGTGGTCCGCGTTCTTGAGGATGATGCGCAGGAACTTCTCCGCGGTCTGGGGCGGTGGCGGCGGGTCCCCGAGCAGGGTCTCGGCGTAGCCCTTGACCGAGGTCAGGGGCGTGCGGAGCTCGTGGGACACGTTGGCCGCGAAGTCACGGCGCATGGCCTCGGCCCTGCGGCGTTCGGAGATGTCGTGAAAGACCAGGATCAGGCCGAGACCCTGGGCGCTGTCCGCGGGCCGGACCACGTTGACCTCCCAGGTACGTTCGCCCAGCTCCACGGCCAGGCTGTGCAGGCCCCGGCCGCCGTTGCCCACCAGTTGGTCGCACAGATCCTGCAGTTCCGGGCTGCCCACCACCTCCAGGGGCCGCTTGCCGGTCACGTCCCCGGGCTGGTCCACGATCTCGCGCAGAGAGCTGTTCACGCTCTGGATGCGGCCGGACCGGTCCAGGACCATGACCCCGTCCCACATGCCGTCCAGCACGGCCTCGAGCTTCTCCTTCTGCTCGGTGATGGTGTCGAAGTGCTCGCCGATGCGCCCGGCCATCCAGTTGATGGCCGAAGCCAGCAACTCCAGCTCGCGGCCCGGGTAGAAGTCGATGCGCTGTTCCCAGCCTCCCTTGCCGATGGCCTCGGCCGTCTCGATCATGGTCCGTACGCTGCGGCCGAACCGCCGGGTCACGACCAGCATGGCCACGATGCCCCCGGCAAAGGCCAGGCCGAGCACGACCGTCGTGGCCTGGAAACAGTGGGTCGGGGTCTGGGACAGGGGATCCAGGGAAAACCAGTACGCGGAAAGCAGGGCCAGGGCGGCCAGGGGGAGGGACCAGAAAGCCAGTTGCAGCTTGGTGGTCAGTGACTGCCGCCGAATGAAGCCCATGGATCAGCCCCGGAAACGGTAGCCCACCCCGCGCACGGTCTCGATGCGCTCGGCATAGGGGCCGAGCTTCTGCCGCAACCGGCGGATGTGGGTGTCCACGGTGCGGGAATAGCCCTCGAAATGCGTATCCCAGACCGTGTCCAGGAGGTGGTCGCGGGTCTGCACCTTGCCTCGGCCCTGGATGAGCTCGGACAAGAGCTTGAACTCCGTGGCCGTGAGCGCCGACGCCGTCCCGTCCACCTCCAGGGAGTGGGCCTCGAAGTCCACGCGCAGGCCGTCCTTTTGCCAGACCTGGCCGCCGTCCGCGCCGCCGCCGTCCGCCCGGCGCATGACCGCCTTGATGCGCAGCACCAGCTCCCGGGGGCTGAAGGGCTTGACCACGTAGTCGTCCGCGCCCAGCTCCAGGCCCACGATGCGGTCCACCTCCTCGCCCTTGGCCGTGAGCATGATCACGGGCATGCCGGACAGGGTGGCGTCCTTCTTGAGCCGTCGGCAGACCTCCAGGCCGTCCATGCCGGGCAGCATGAGGTCCAGGATGACCAGGTTCGGACGCTGGATCTGGGCCATTTCCAGCCCGGTCAGCCCGTCTCCCGCGGACACGATCTCATAGCCCGCGCTCTCCAGGTTGTACTTCAGCAGCTCGCGGGTATCCTGATGGTCCTCGACAACGAGTATCTTCTTTTCAGACACGTCGTGCTCCTTGTCCGCCCCTTGGCCGCGATCTCCACCACGGCCGGAATGGCCTTCCTCATAATACGGGAATGTTACAATTGCATGACTCTCACAAAAAAGCCGTCACAAAACAATCCCCTGCCCGGCCGGGCCCGGACGCAACCAGGCTGTTCAAAAATGATGAGATGCAAGGCGCAAAAAAAGTTCAAGGCCGACGCGTACTCTGCGTACGCGAGGGTTTGAATTTTTTGAAGCAACGCAGCAGATTGCCGTATTTCAACAGCCTGCTAAAGAATCGCGGACAAAGGCCGATACAACTGCAGAGGCCCGACGCGCACAAGGAGAAAAACGCCGTGTACTATCTCGGATTCGAACATAAGTTCCCCAGCAGCTCCAACTGCTGGACCGCCAGCGACGACCAGCTCATCGCCCTGCTGTTCTCCAAGATCATCAACCGCTCCTTCCAGCCCGGCGAGGACACGGACCAGGGCGTGGACGACGCGGTCAACAATCTTTTCGACCTCTGTTTGTACATCAACAAAGACGTACACCACTGCTGACAAGTCGCCATTCAGGCGAAACACCTTCTCCAACCGGCCCGCGGAAACGTGGGCCGGTTCGGTTTTGTGGGCCGGAAACCTCCTTGCGGGCCAAAAGGCCCCCTGAAACAAGAAGCCCCCTTTGTTTCCGAGGGGGCTCCTGTTTCAGGCAACGACCGATCAAGAAACGAGGCTACTTGGCCAAGGCAGCGGCCCCGGCCATGGCCACGCTCTCGTCCTCATCCACGGACCCGCCGCTGACGCCGATGGCCCCGACAATGACGTTGTTCTTGTCCACCAGGGGCACGCCGCCCCCGAAGATCACCAGCCCGTTGTTGGTCACCTCGATGCCGTACAGGGGCTGCCCCACTTGCGAGGCCGCGCCCAGGGCCCGGGTGGGCATGTTGAAGTAGCGGGCCGTGACGGCCTTCTTGATGGAGATGTCGATGCTGCCGATAAAGGCGTCCTCCTGGCGGTAGAAGGCCTTAAGGTTGCCCCCGGCGTCCACGATGGCGATGTTCATGGGCACCTTGATGGCCTCGGCCTTGGCCAGGGCGGCGTCGAGCACCACCCGGGCCTGGGCCAGGGTGATGTCCCCGGGCAAGGTCTTCCTGGGCCCCTCGGCCAGGGCCAGGGTCGCCAACAGCGCCAACAGCAACACCATCGAAACAAAAACCGACGCGAACTTGCGCATAGCGCTCCTCCTTTGCAAGGGTTGTCTCTATCCTCAAACTACGACCGCCTCCATGGCACGGTCAACCATTGCGATTCTAACGCCCGTGTGTGCGGGAACATTAAAAAACCCCGCGCCGTGGCGCGGGGTTCGTTTGTTTCGACCTGACGAACGATCACAGTTCCCGGTACACGGCCCCGGTGTCGGCCGAAGTGACCAGCTTGCTGTAGCGCCGGAGCAGCGGGGACTTGATCTCCTTTTCCAACGGCTTGAACGCGGCCTGGCGCGCCTTCATCTCGTCGTCGTCGATGAGCAGGTTGAGCGTGCGCCCCGGAATGTCGATCTCGATGGTGTCGCCCTCCTTGACTAGGCCGATGGGGCCGCCGGCCATGGCCTCCGGGCTGACGTGGCCGATGGCCGCGCCCCGGGTGCCGCCGGAGAACCGGCCGTCCGTGATCAGGGCCACGGACTCGCCCAGCCCCATGCCCGCGATGGACGCGGTGGGGGCGAGCATCTCGCGCATGCCCGGGCCGCCCTGGGGGCCTTCGTAGCGGATGACCACCACGTCGCCGGGCTGGATCTTGCCGCCCAGGATGGCCTCGGCCGCTTCGGCCTCGCCGTCGAAGACCCGGGCCGGGCCGGAGCGCTGCATCATGGCCGGGGTCACGGCCGCCTGCTTGACCACCGCGCCCTTGGGCGCCAGGTTGCCCTTGAGAATGGCGATGCCCCCCTCCTTGGAGTGGGGGTCGTCGATGGGCCGGATGACCTCGGGGTTGACCACGTGGGCGTTCAGGTCCTTGAGGTTCTCACCCACGGTCCTGCCGGTGACGGTCAGGGCGTCCAGGTTCACGAACCCGCCCTTGGCCAGCTCGCTCATGACCGCCTGGATGCCGCCGGCCAGGTCCAGGTCCTCGATGTGGTGGGGTCCGGCCGGGGACAGGCGGCACAGGTTGGGGGTCTTGCGGCTGACCTGGTCGAAGATGTCCAGGGACAGCTTGAGCCCGGCCTCGCTGAACAGGGCGGGCAGGTGCAGCACCGTGTTGGTGGACCCGCCCAGGGCCATGTCCATGGCCACGGCGTTCTGCACGCTCTTTTCCGTGACCACGTCGCGGGGCTTGATGTCCTTTTCCAGCAGGGCCATGACCTGCATGCCCGAGGCAAAGGCCAGGCGCTTGCGCGCGGCCAGGGCGGCCGGGATGGTGCCGTTGCCGGGCAGGGCCATGCCCATGGCCTCGGACAGACAGTTCATGGTGTTGGCCGTGAACATGCCCGCGCAGGAGCCGCAGCCCGGGCAGGCGTTCTCCTCCACCACGCAGAGCTCCTCCTCGGTCATGGTCTTGGCCTTGACCCGGCCCACGCCCTCGAAGGTGCCGCTGATGAGGTCGATCTTGCCGGGCATGCCGGCCATCATGGGCCCGCCCGAGACGATGATGGCCGGGATGTTGAGCCGGAGCATGGCCATGAGCATGCCGGGCACGATCTTGTCGCAGTTGGTCACGCAGACCAGGGCGTCGAAGGGATGGGCCGTGGCCATGATCTCCACGGAGTCGGCGATGATCTCGCGGGAGACCAGGGAGAAGTGCATGCCCTCGTGGTTCATGGCGATGCCGTCGCATACGCCGATGGCCGGGAACTCGATGGGCGTGCCTCCCCCGGCGCGCACGCCGTCCTTGGCCCGGCGGGTGATGTCGTTCAGGTGAACGTGGCCGGGGATGATCTCGTTGAAGGCGTTGCACACGCCGACCAGCGGCCGCGAGAGCTCCTCGCGGGTCAGGCCGGTGGCCATCATCAGGGCGCGGTGCGGGGCTTTTTCCAGCCCCTGGGTCATCTTTTTGCTGCGCATGTCATATCCCTCTTCTTTTCATTTATTCATCTGAAATAATTACTTCCTCACCGCCACCCAGGAGCTGAGCATGGCCACCAGGATCACGGTGGCGGCCAGCAGCCCGCAGTGCAGCCAGGGCAGGAAGCTGATGACCACCAGCAGGGGCGGGAAATCCAGAGCGTGCTCGATCTGCATGTGGATGAGCTTGAGTGCCCCCAGGGCCGCGCCCGAGCCCAACAGGCCCAGCACGGCCCCGCCCATCAGGAGCGGGGTACGCACGTACCAGGGCTTGGCCCCGACCAGGGACAGGATTTCCACCTCGTCGCGCCGGGTCATGAGGGACAGCTTGACCGTGTTGCCCACCACCAGGGCCACCACCAGGCCCAAAAAGCCGATGATGGGCCAGAGCACGGCCCGGGAGATGGCCATCCAGCTCTGGGCCAGGTCCATCTGCAGCGGGTTGTAATGCACCTTGTCCACGCCCGGCAGGGCCCGCAGCTCACCCAAGAGGCCCATGGCCCAGATCTTGGAGTTGTCGTCCTCGGGCAGGTTGAAGGACACGTAGGCCGTGTAGGGCAGGGGGTTGTGTTCGCCCAGCCAGGAGAAATCCCCGGCCCCGGCCAGGCTGGTGGACAGCTCGCTCAGGGCCTTGTCCGGGGTGAAGGTCTCCAGGCTGCGCAAGCCCTTCATGGAGCCCAGGGCGTCCCACTGTTCGAGCACGTCGGCCTCGGTGGCGTCGGCCTTCCAAAATATCTGGAACTCCACCTGGCCCTGGTGGCGCATGAGTTCCTGGTTGATGTTGGCCAGGAGCATGAGGAACAGCCCGGCCAGCAGCGCGACCATGGCCACGGTGATGAAGGCGAACAGATTGGCGAAGGGGTGCAGCCCCAGGTCCTTGACCCCCTTGACCAGCAGGCGGAAGAACATCAGAGCACTCCCCGTCCGTCGTCCGATTCCTCGCCGAACCCGCCAAAGCCCGCGCCCAGGTCAAGGTCGTCGTCCTCATCCTTTCCGGCCCGGTCCAGCACGGCCAGGACCTCCTCGTCCCGTCCGGAGAGCGAGGGGCTCATGTCCACCACGCTGCCCTGCTCCAGGTGCAGGCGCTTGGCTTCGGGCACGGTGTCCAGGATGGCCTGGTTGTGCGTGGCCATGATGACCGTGGTGCCGTAGGTGTGGAACTGCTTGAACAGGTCCATAAGGTGGTTGGTCAGCTCGGCGTCCAGGTTGCCGGTGGGCTCGTCGGCCAGGATGAGCTTGGGGTTGGCCACCATGGACCGGGCGATGGCCACGCGCTGCTGCTCCCCGCCGGAGAGCCGCTCGCAACGCTGATAGCTCTTGGACTCCAGGCCCATGGCCCGGATGATGGCCCGCACCCGCCGCTCCAGGTGGTTGCGGGCCAGGCCGCGGACCTCCAGGGCCATGGCCACGTTCTGGAACACGCTGCGGTCGGGCAGGATCTTGAAGTCCTGGAAGACCACGGACACCTTGCGCCGCAGCTCGGGCACCTGGGACTTGCGCAGCCGGTGCAGCTCGTACTCGGCCACGCGGCCACGGCCGCGCTTGAGCGGCAGGGCGCCGTAGAGCAGCCTGAGCAGGGTAGTCTTGCCCGCGCCGGAATGGCCGGTCAGGAACAGGAATTCGCCCTTGCCCAGCTTGAAGGAAACGTCCTTGAGGGCCCAGTAGGAACCGAACGAATAGGAGACGCGATGGAGCTCGACCATGGACCTCCTTCTATACGCGGCCGGGCGATTTGTAAAACAGGCAGGCCGCGGCGTCAGGCCGTTTCGTCAGCGATTTTTTCGGTGGAAGCCTTGTTGTCCATGGCCGCCTTGCGCCCCAGGAGCCAACGGACCGCGGCGATGAGGATGACCAGCCAACCGCTTTCGTTGGTCAGGGTCAGGATGAACCCGGTAGGGCCGCGATGCTTGTGCAGGTCGAGCATCAGGGTGTTGTAGAGCGAGATGCTCTCCGCGTCCCCGGTCTCCACGAGCGGCCGGAAGGTTTCCAGCTGGGCCAGGGAGCGGTCGAAGAACGAAGCGTAGGTGGTGAAGTAGATGATCCAGGCCAGCACGCCCACGAACACCAGGGAGCCGAGAAAGGCCACGTGCACGGACCGGACCGCGCCCTTTTCATAGACCTGAGAGAGCGGGGTGAAGGTGATGGCGAAATAGGCCAGGAACACGGAAAAGATGATCAGGAGCAGGGTGCCGATCTGGCTCATGATGATGCTGGAGCCGACCAGGGTCCGTCCGTAGATGACCTCGGAGTAGGACGAGGCGATCTGCCAGGACGGGTCGGCCAGGTCCTGGAAGGCGGCGAAGATAGCCTGGATCCCGTTGTTCGAGGCCTGGATTTGCTGGGCTTGCATGAAGAATTGCCAGCTGATGAGCGCCACCATCAGGGTGATGAAGCTGTACATGACCAGGCTGTATCCGTTGTAGACCAGGTAGCCGCGCAGCAATTCCCCGCAGTATTCCGGCTCGCGCTCCTCCTTGCTCCTCACCTTGGCGCAGACCGACAGGGAATAGGCCACGATGCCCACGGCCAGGGCCGACCCGACGATCCAGGCGTATATGGAATGCTCTTGCAGCAGGTCCAGGACAAAGGCGTTGGGCGTGAAGTAGTCCACCAGGATGAGCAGGATGCAGACCATGCCCAGGCTGGCCACCTCGCCCAGCTGGCCGGGAACGGCGCGCCCCTTTTTGCCCGGCTGTTCGATGCGGATCATGAACCGGGTCTTCCAGGTGGACCGGCCCAGGGCGTAGGCGGCCAGGACGGCCAGGACGCCGAAGGCGCACAGGCACACGATGAGCGGCAGGTCGTGATAAAATCCTTCCATGGGGCTCTATTCCTGGCCAACGGCCTTAAAACAGGCCGTGACCGGGTTATGGTCCGAGTATTGGAAATTCAGGTTCAAGGTGCGGACGTCCAGGATCTCCACGTTGGGCGAGACCAGGAACCCGTCCACGATCAGGGTCATGTTCTCACCCGCCACGTAGGGCTTGTTGGCCGTGCGCACCGTGGGCTCGGACGGGTCCACGGCCCAACGCCAGCCTTCCGGGGTCACGCCTTTGGGCAAGTCGCGGACCCAGAACTGGTACTTCTCTTCCGTGGTGTGCGGGAAGCGCGTGGGCGCCAGCCGCAGGTTCCAGTCGCCGCCGGCCACCACGTGCGCCCCGGCGCTGTATTCCTGCCGAGCGAACTCGACGACCTGCTTCAATTGCTTTTCGCGCACACTGTTCTCGGGCGTGTCGAACGCGCTCAGGTGGACGTTGATCAGGACCCAGCGCTGCGGCCCGTCCAGCCGCGTGACGTGCATGCGGTAGGCCTTGCGAAAGATGTGGGCCACGTAGGTGGGCTCCAGCTCCAGGAGGCGCAGCTCCAGCGGGCCGGACTCGAGCCGGGAGAAGGTGGCGTTGCCGATGCGCACGTTGAGCGGCGGGGGCATGAACAGGGGGTGGATGTCCGGGGAGTAGGCCGAAACATAGGTGTTCAGCGTCTCTCGGATGCCCTGGTACACGTCGCGGTTGTAGGTGTTCAGGGACGGCCGGGCCACCTCCTGCAGAAAAATGACGTCGGCGCCCACTTCGCCAAGCAGGCCCTCGATGCCGGCCAGGTTCTTGTCCACCATCTCCCCGGACAGCGGGCGTTTCTGGTGGCCCAAGTCCATGAAAAAGTCGGACTCCTCACCCATGCCAGCGTAGCCGACGTTCCAGGTGACCACGGTGACGACGTCCCCGGCCTGACCCTCGGCCTCGCCGCTGTACGGCTCGCGGGAAAGCTCCCGGGGCGTGTGGAAACGGTTCACCAGAAAAACGAACAGGACGTAGAGCAGAAACAGAAGAACTACGCAGCCCAACGCTTTCAAAAAGATCAACGCGCGCTCCTCGCCGGATTTCGATGGTCGGTCCCCTGCCGAAAGAGCCTCCTTCTATACGCGGCCGGGCGATTTGTAAAACAAGGCCCGCCGCGTCATGGCGAACGCGGCGGGCCTGAATCACGTGCCGAAAAAACCCGCTATTGCTGGGGCGCCTTGGCCAGCATGATGGAGTAGCCCAGGCCCGGATTGTCCGGGTGCAGGCCCGCCTCGCAAATAATGGTCATCTGCATGCCCTGGGTAACCATGACCAAAAGCCCGCCGTCAGGCTCCACCATGTGGCTCACCTTCATCCATTCCTTGGCCTCCATGGCCTGCCGGTAATAGTCGAGCACCGCGTCGATGGGGCCGTCCGTGGCGAAGATGGCCACGGGATGGCTGTGCAGCACCATCTCCTCGATCAGGGTGTCCTGGCTGCGGGGCTCGACAAGCTCCCAGATCTCGTTGGCCAAGCCCTGGCCGATGACGCCGGAGGACTCGGCCTGGGTGGCGGCAGGTTCAGCGGCGGGCTCGGCAGCCGGTTCCTCGGCCGGAGCCGGGGTTTCTGCGGCCGGTTCGGGCGCGGCCTCGGCGACCTGGGGCTCCATCACGGGCGCGCCGCCCAGGGCCGTGATGTTGTCGATGGTCAGCAGCACCTGGGTGACTCCGTCCTCCTTGGTGGCCAGGGCGTTGGCCGTGGAGCCCTGCTTCTCGCCCATGGCCAGGGCGCCGCCGCCGGCACCGCTCAGGCTGGTGTTGGTGAATCCGTTGTTGTCCATCTGCCGCTTGTAGAACCCGGCCATCTTGTTGGGATGGTTCTTGCCGCAATTGAGCAGGCAGGTCTCCGCATCATTGACCTGGGTGGACTCGAGAACCGTGCAGTCCGGGCACAGGCCGAGCTGCTCCTTTAAAACCGGAGGCATGTCCGGCGCATCCTGGGCATAAGCGGGAACAGTGAGCATCAACAGGGCCGCGACAAGCATAAGAGACGTGAGAGCCGACTTCATTCTTCCTCCTTAGATTGTACAACGCTGGCAATCCAGTATCAGAAACACCAAGCAAACTAAAGACAGCCTTTAAAAGTCTTTAGGACAAAGCAGGCTTTGTGCCATAACGGCAACAAGCCGGAATCATTTAATTTCGGTATTGGAGGCGGGCCTGGAACCGGCCCAACTGTGCGCAATTATTTGCGCACTGATACGCGATGGGCCCTAGTTGGCCCTTCTCAGGGCCGCGGTCATGACCCCGGCGGCCATGAGCGCGCAGGCGCCGGAGCGACCCAGAATCTTGAGGGTCCTGGGCTTGCGGAACCGGGCCCGCAGGCTCCCGGCCAGCCAGGCGTACCCGGCCACGTTGAGCGCGGCCAGGACCACGAAGGTGGCCCCGCACAGCACCAGCTGGGGGATGACCGGGGCCTGGTGGTTCACGAACTGGGGCACAAAGGCCACGAAAAAGGCGATGGCCTTGGGGTTGGTGGCCGTGACCACGTAGGCCTGGGTGAACAGGGTCCGGCCCGAGGGCTCGGACCTTCGACCCGCATGGGGGCCGACGCGCTCGCGGCCGTCCAGGTCGTCGCCCACGTGCACGCCCTCGCGCCACAGGCGTATGCCCATCCAGATGAGGTAGGCCGCGCCGCAGAGCTTGAGTACGGTGAACAGGGTGGCGGACAGGGCCAGGAGCGCGCCCAGCCCGGCGAAGGACAGGGTCATGCTGGTCAGGTCGCCCAGGGCCACGCCGGGCACCATCTTCATGCCCTGGGCCCGGCCCCCGGCCAAAGACCGGGAAATGACCAGGAGCACGGTCGGCCCCGGGGTCATGAGGATCAATACCGTGGCCAGCACGTAGGCCAGATAGGTGGTCAGGGTCATATAGAAAAACCTTCTCTTTCCTTTTCGTAAATCAACAATCCAGATTGCCGAATCTGTTTATTGATTTCCGGCGCGTGTTTGGGATGATACAACTGAAGATCAATTTTATAATCAACTAATTCAGCAAGCTCCTGTTGAAATTGATCTACTTCGAACATCCATGTAGCGGGACCGCCAGAATCATCATTCTTGAATGAACTTTCTTTGAACTCAATAGCAACGTCTAGATCACTATTAGCACTGTGATCCCCTTTTGCCCTACTACCGAAAATATAACACCTTTGTATATTTGTATTTGCTGCCGCCCAGGTTATAATTGCTTGAACCTCTTCTTCAGATGCTCCTGAAACTTTTGTTGTTCTTTTCAAAACAAAACCCTACCCGCATTTCGTGTACCCGCACGCCTTGCAGATGTGGCAGCCTTCCTCGAACACCAGCTCCTGTCCGCAATCCGGGCAGGTCGGGTTGGTCAGGGAGTTGACCCCGTTGGTTGTCTTGCCCTTCATGTAGCGCTGCTCCAGCACCCAGGCCACGGCGTCCGGGATGGACTTGCACAAAAACTTCTTCTGGAACTTGGGGTGCTCGCCCCCGATGCCCTTGAGCTGCTCCACGATCTGGGGCGCCTCCACCCCGCTGCGCAGGGCCAGGGACACCAGCCGGCCGATGGCCTCGGCCTTGGCCGTGATGGACGCGCCCGACTTGCCGATGGTGGCGAAGACCTCGAACGGCTTGCCGTCCACCTCGTTGATGGTCAGGTACAGGGTGCCCAGGCCGGTCTCCACCTTCTGGGTGAACCCGAAGATCACGTCCGGCCGGTCCTGGACCCGGACCCCGGCCTTGCCGGCCTCGGCCTCGGCCCTGGCCTGGCCCGACTCGCCCGTGCACAGCACCTGGCCGTCCTTGCACCCGTCGCGGTAGACCGTGACGCCCTTGCATCCGTACTCGTAGGCCTTCCAGTAGATGTCCCAGATGTCGTCCTTGGTGGCCGTGCCCGGCAGGTTCACGGTCTTGGACACCGCGTTGTCCGTGTGCTTCTGGAACGCGGCCTGCATCTTGAGGTGCCACAGCGGGGCGATGTCCATGGCCGTGACGAACACGCGGCGCAGGTCCGCGGGCAGATGCTCCATGGACTGGATGGTGCCCTTCTTGGCCACCTCCTCCATGAGGCTGGCCGAATAGGCCTTGGCCTTTTTCAGGGCCTTGGCGAAGTACGGGTTGGACTCCACCAGCTTGTCGTTGTCCATGACGTTGCGCACAAAGGACAGGGCGAACAAGGGCTCCACCCCGGAAGAGCAGCCCGCCAGGATGGACAGGGTGCCCGTGGGCGCGATGGTGGTGGTGGTGGCGTTGCGGTACGGGCCCAGGTTGCGGTCCGCGAACACGGACTGGTCGTAGGCCGGGAAGGGCCCGCGCTCCAGGGCCATCTCCTTGGAGGCCGCCCGGGACTCCTCCTGCACGAACTTCATGACCTTCTCGCCCAGGTCCAGGGCCTCCTGGGAGTCGTAGGGCACGCCCAGCTGGTACAAGAGATCCGCGAAGCCCATGACCCCGAGCCCGATCTTGCGGTTCTTGCGCACCATGTCCGTGATCTGGGGCAAAGGGTAGGCCGAGGCGTCGATGACGTCGTCCAGAAAGCGCACGCACAGCCGCACGGTGCGGCCCAGGTCGTCCCAGTCGATGCGGTCGGCCTTGGCGTTCTTCCTCGTCTTGGCGCCCTTCTTGGCCGCCTTGCCCGCCTTGGGCTTGTCCAGGGCGAACACGCCCAAATTGATGGAGCCCAGGTTGCAGGCCTCGTACGGCAGAAGCGGCTGCTCCCCGCAGGGGTTGGTGGATTCGATGTCCCCCAGCTTGGGCGTGGGATTGTCGCGGTTGATGCGGTCCAGGAAGATGATGCCCGGATCCCCGGACTCCCAGGCCTTGCGCACCAGCAGGGAAAAGACCTCGCGGGCGTTGAGGCTGCCCGACTTCTTGCCCGTGTGGGGCTCGAGGAGGTCGTACTGGCGCTCCTTTTCCACGGCCCGCATGAAGTCCTCGGTCAGGGCCACGGACAGGTTGAAGTTGTTGAGCTCGCCCTGGCGCTCCTTGGCCCGGATGAAGCGCAGGATGTCCGGGTGGTCCACGCGCAGGATGCCCATGTTGGCCCCGCGCCGGGTGCCGCCCTGCTTGACCTGCTCGGTGGCCGTGTTGAAGATGCGCAGAAACGACAGCGGGCCCGAGGCGATGCCCCCGGTACTGCCCACCCGCGAGTCCTTGGGCCGCAGCCTGGAGAAGGAAAACCCGGTGCCCCCGCCGGACTTGTGGATCAGGGCCGCGTACTTGACCGCGTCGAAGATCCCCTCCATGGAGTCCTCCACGGGCAGCACGAAGCAGGCGGCCAGCTGGCCCAGCTCGGTGCCCGCGTTCATGAGCGTGGGCGAGTTGGGCAAAAACCGCCAGGAGGTCATGAGGTCGTAGAACTCCCGGGCCAGGGCCTTGGTCTTGTCCGCGGCGTGGTACGGGGAATTCTTGTACCCGGCTTCCTCGGCGGCCACGTGGGAGGCCACCCGCCAGAACAACTCGCGCGGGGTCTCGTAGGGCTTGCCCTGCCCGTCCTTGCGCAAATAGCGGCGCTCCAGCACCACCTTGGCGTTGGGGTTGAGCTCGGGCTCGGGCAGGCTCTTGGGCAGGGTGGGCGCGGTCTTTACGTTTTTCGTCATCTTCCCTTTATTCCTTGACTTTTCAAAAAAATACGCCGCCCCCGGCACTTGCGGGCGCGGCAGTTCAGAATACACCAACTCGCTGCCGACCGCCAGGGCAATGTCCCGAAGCAGGCCCATGAACCGAACACGAAAAAGGGAGCCCAAGGCTCCCTTTTTGTCGGGTCAGGGATGAAACGTCACGGGCTCGCGGGCTCCGCCTCGCCCTTGTGAGCGATCACGGCCTGCAGGGCCTGGGGATACTTGTCCGCGGCCGGCTTGAACTCCTCCAGGAGGAGTTCCTTGGTGGTCTGCCGCACCTCCCAGGCCGCAGTCCGGGCCGTGTCCGGGTCTTTCCAGGACTTGGCCAAGAAGCCCTCCAGAGAGGCCAGTTCGTCCCGGCACATGATGGACGCCCTTTCGGCCAGGCCGGGGTTCAGGTCGTTGGAGCCCGCCTGCACCATGGCCTCGGGCAGGGCCAGATAGACACAGAGCTGGTACTGGCCGATGCGGTTGACCAGCTCCTCCTCGCCCGGCTGTCCGGTGGCGCCTCCGGCCGCCCAGGACAAGGAGGAAACCAGCAGCAGAACCAGCAGAATCATTGTTGAACGCATGGCTTCCTCCTAGTTTCCGGAACCGGTTTTGGCCGACAGGGCCAGCCGGTAGAGCAACATGCACCAGATCACGAACAGCGCGTTCCGAAACGGGCTGTACAACTGGTACATGAACTGCCGGTAGAAGGCCCCGTACACGGCCATGTAGGCGGTGTCGCTCCAGGCGAGTTTCCCGGTCATCTGGTTGAGCATGATGGTCAGGAACACGCTGGCGTGGGCCGCGATGGTCAGCGCGTGCATCTGCCGGGTGACGTAGGCCACCTTGGCGGCTTCCACCTCGGACTCGCTGTTGCCCTGGACAACGGTCTTGCCCAGGCCCATGAAATACACCGCCAGCCGCAGGCGGGCCGTGGTGCCGCCCCCGTCGCGCCCGCCGATGGCCGCGATGTTGGCCTGGACCGGCGCGACCAGGGTAACCATGAGGAGCACCGCCGCCATGAACACGGCGAGGCTCCGGGTTCTTCCTTTTTGCATGGACATCCTCCTTGCTTGTTACCGGAGTGTGTACTCACTCGCTTTTTTTGAGACCCTTTCCCTTATCACAAAAATTACCACTCAGGGGGAAAGGGGTCAAGAAAGAGGCGGGCCGAAGCCCGCCTCTCGAAACAGACGGCAGACGGCCTTATTTTCGCCTGAGCACGGCGAAGAGATAGGTGTACCAATCCGGGTGCTTGCGGAACAAGTCCCTCTCCCGGACCAGCTCGGCCGCCAGACCTTTGGCCGCGTCCAGCCGCTCCTGGTCGCCCGGATGCTCCTCCTCCACCTGGTGCAGGAACACGGGCAACCGCTCGTCGTATTGGGCGTAGAATTCCAACCAGCGTTCCTTGGCCATGGGGAAGGAGCCCACGGGCTCCCAGCCGCGCTCCCTGGCCAGGGCCAGCCAGCCCTCGGCCTCGAACATGCCCGGGAAGTACTGGTCCGCGAAGTCGGCCACCTCCCGCGGGGCGCCCCCTTTCGGATCGTGGGGGTCTTGGGTCCAGATGGCGTCGGTGCAGGCCAGGACCCCGCCCGGAACCAGCAGCCCGCCCAGGGTGGTCAGGGCCTTGTCCAGGCCCATGACGAACAGCGAGCCCTCGGTCCAGATCAGGTCAAAGGGCGCTTCCATGACCACGGGGTCGCGGTCCAGCTTGTTCATGTCCGCCTTGTGGGTGGTGATGCGGCTCGCCAGCCCTGCCCCTTCACCCAATGCGGAGGCGGCCGCGTCCAGCTCGTCCAGGTAGGTCTGGCTCACGTCCACGGCCAGGATGTCCGCGCTTGGCAGGTGCTCGGCCAGGACCAGGGTGTGCGGCCCGGACCCGCAGCCCAGGTCCAGGATGCGAGTGGGGGTGCGCGGCGCGGCCTGCTTGGCCATATCCAGGGCGGCCAGGGTCTCGGCCTTGCCACCCGGGCCCTTGTGCTTGAATCCTTCAAAAAACTTGAACAGCATTTCCATATGCATCGTACTCACTTGTCTTACTTTTTCCATTTTCAACGGATTGGAGGCCCAGGAGCGGATCATGTCGATCTCGTCCTTGGGAATGCACAGCAACTGGAGAAAGCGCAGGTGGTCCTCCGGGGACCGGGCCTCGAACCGGGCGTGCCACTCACGCATGTCCTGCTCGCTGAACCCGGCCTTTTCCAGCAGCCCGGTCCAGGTGGCCTTGTCCAGGACTCCGTCCGGGGGCAGGTCGGCCGAGCCCAGCAGCCGGAGGATGAACCGCTGCTGCTCCTGCAGGGAGCGGATCTCCCCGGACAGGGCCTCCAGCCGCTCCTCCAGGGCCAGGGTCAGGCCGGAGTCCGGCGCGTCCAGGACCCGGGCGATTCCGTCCAGGGACAGCCCGGCCCTCCGATAGGTCACGATGCGCTCGAGCCGCTCCTGGTCGGCCTGGGAATAGTGCCGGTACTCGCCCTTCATGTGCCCGGTCGGGCGCAAGAGCCCGATGCGGTCGTAGTAGAGCAGGGTGCTCCGGGACAGGCCGAATCGTTTGGCCAGGCGGCCCACGGTCAGCATCATGACCTCTGTTCTGGCAGCAGCCCGGCCGTGGGCAGGGCTTCTCCGTGGGTCAGGTAATGTTCCAGCATGCGTTGAATGAGTTCCATGTCCCTCTCATACCCCGGGCCGAACACCTTCTCAACAAAGGCGTTGCCCGCTTCGCTCACGCCCGTGGCCAGGGCCGTCCAATACAGCCGGGTCCCGCCCTGTTCATTACCGTCCTCGGCCGGCTCCAGCTTCAGGTCCAGGCACACGGTGCGGTCCGGGTGCACGCGCAGCCAAGTCACGGCCTTGTCCGGCCGGTACTCCGTGCAGGTCCAGACCTCGCGGCCGTGGCCCGGGAAATCCGTGACGAACGTGCAGCCCAGCTCGGCCACTCCGGACCGGCTGTAGGCCAGGGTGCATCGCCAATGGTCGATCCAGTCGTATTCCCGCACCGGGCAGAGCAGGGGAAAGACCCGGCTCGGCGGCGCGTCCAGGACCATGGTCCGGGTGTGCTCGCACCGCTTGCCGTCGAAGATGTCCAGCGTTCCGGTCATGACGCGCTCCTTGGCGTTCTTCCCCCTGCGCCGGGGGTTGGCGCGCGGCCTTATGGCCAACGCGGGACCGACCCTGAACCGTGAACCTGTAGACGGGTCAAGGATGTTTTTTCAGAATACGAAACTTTTCGGCCGTACCGGCATATCTTGTTGACGAAATTGTGAATTTTAAGGCCCTCTCCAAAAATTCCGTTTACCTCCAATGCCTTTTGTTCTAGAACAGGCCCGTGCGGCGGGCCTGTTGCCTGCCACAGGATTCCAGAGGACGGACACGCATGAAGATTTCCAGCCGCCTGGTCCGGCTCAAGCCGTCGGCCACCCTGGCCATCAACGCCAAGACACAGGAACTCCGGGCCCAGGGACGCGAAGTGGTCTCCCTGGCCGTTGGCGAACCCGATTTCAAGACCCCCCGCCACATCCGCGACGCGGCCAAAAAAGCCCTGGACGACGGCTACACCCGCTATACCCCGGTGCCGGGCGTGCCCGCCCTGCGCGAGGCCATCGCCGGCTACTTCAAAATGTTCTACGACGTGGACGCCGGCATGGAGAACACCATCGCCTCCATGGGCGGCAAGCAGGCCCTGTACAACATGTTCATGGCCCTGATCGACCCGGGCGACGAGGTCCTGGTGCCCTCGCCCTACTGGGTCAGCTACCCGGCCATGATCGAGCTGGCCGAGGGCGTGTTCGTGCCCGTGCCCACCTCCCCGGAGAACGGCTTCCTGGTCCAGATCGAGGACCTGGAGGCCCGGCTCACGGACAAGACCAAAATCCTGCTCATCAACACCCCGTCCAACCCCACGGGCTGCCACTACTCCCAGGACCAGCTCACCGCCCTGGCCCAATGGGCCCTGGACAAGGGCCTGTTCGTCATCTCCGACGAGGTCTACGACCGGCTGGTCTACCCCCCGGCCTCCCCATCCACACTGTCCCGGCTCTGGCAGCAACACCCGGAGTCCGTGGCCGTGGTCAACGCCCTGTCCAAGTCCTTCTGCATGACCGGCTTCCGCATGGGCTACACCCTGGCCCACCCGGACCTGGTCAAGGCCATGACCAAAATCCAGTCCCAGTCCACCTCCAACGTCAACTCCATCGCCCAGATGGCGGCCATCGCCGCGTTCCAGGGCTCCTGGGAGATCGTGGAGCGCAATGAACGACGCCTTCCAGGCCCGGCGTGACATCATCCTGGCCGAGTTCGACAAGTGGCCGGGCGTGACCTGCCCCCGGCCAAGCGGCGCCTTCTACGCCTTCCCGGTCATGGAGGCCTTCTATACCAAGGAGGCCCCGGACTCCACGGCCCTGTGCACCAAGATCCTGGAGGAGGCGGGCGTGGCCCTGGTGCCGGGCGCGGCCTTCGGCGACGACCGCTGTATCCGCTTCTCCTACGCCGTGGACGAGGCCGTGCTCAAAAAGAGCCTGGAAAAGATCACCAAGGTGCTGGTGGGATAGGCCGGGCAAGGACTGCCTCCGGCGGCCAAGGGGCAAACCCCTTGGAACCCCGATTCCAAAGAAAAACCCCCGCGAGCGATCGCGGGGGCTTATTTTTTCCATTTAGGCGGCCGAGCTATTGTTCCTTGTGCCCCTTGCCCAGGTTGTTCAGGCGAATCTCGATGACCTTGGGGTTGGGGTAGGTGTCCATAATGGACTCGAACAGCTCCCGGGCCCGGTCCAGGTTCATCTCCTGCTCGTACACGTCGGCCAGCAGGAACACGCTCAGGGTGTGGATGTCTTCCGGCACCTTGTCGCCTTGGTCCACGATGACCTCCAGCACCTCCTTGGCCTGGCCCCAGGACTGCATAAAGCAGTAGGTCTGGGCCTCCTCGTACAGGCAGCGCAGCCGGGTGTCCTGGTCCGGGGCCTCCTTTTCGCAGCGCGACAAAAGCTCCAGGGCCGCCCCGTACTCCCGCTTGATGCGGTACAGCCGGGCCATGCTCATCTGGGTGGTGACCATGCGTTCCGGATCCCCGCCCGCCAGCTCCATGCCCTTTTCCCAAATCTCCAGGGCCTTGTTCACGTTGCCGCGCTGTTCGTGCAGCGAGGCCAGCTGGGTCATGAGCGGCCAGGTGGAGTCGGGCCGATCGCCGAACTCCAGGATCATGGCCTCCAAATGGGCGATGGAGCCGTCCAGGTCGCCCTCCACGTTGAGCGCGATCTCCAGCAGCCGCTCCCAGGCCTCCAGCCGGTGCTCGCCCTTGGGGAAGAGCTGCAGATAGCGCTCGTACCCCTGCCGGGCCTCCATGTAGAAGCCCTGGGCATAGGCCTGGCGCACCGGGTTCAGGACCTCGTCCTCGGCCGAGTTGGCCTGGCCGCACCCGGACAAAAGCTGGGCCGCCAGCAAAAGGATCAGCAGTGCCGAAGCGATGGCGCGCATGGCCTGGCTATTTGCCCTCGGAAGGTTCGGGCGCCTTGTCGATGGAGCGGTCCAGCACCAGGTCGAACCCGGCCGCATGCTCGCCCTCCTCCATCTTGACCAAGCGTACGCCCTGGGTGGCCCGGCCGACCAGGCTGATCTCGCCAACCCGCAGCCGGATGATCTTGTTGCCCGAAGTGAGCAGCACGATTTCGTCCTCGTCCTCCACCACCACGGCGCCCAGGACCTTGCCGGTCTTGGCGGTCACCCGCATGTTGATGATGCCCTTGCCGCCCCGGGTCTGGAGCCGGTACTTGCCGATCTCGGTGCGCTTGCCGTAGCCGCCCGAGGACACGGGTGAGCACCTGGTCGCGCTCCGGGTCGCCCGAGACCACGCAGGAGACCACCTCGTCCTTGGCCTTGAGCGCGATGCCCTTGACCCCGGCCGTGGTCCGACCCATGGCCCGGGCGTCCTGGATGTCGAAGCGGATGGACAGGCCGTCCCGGGTGACCAGAAGCACGTTGGCCGCCTTGTCCAGCCGGCGCACGGCGATAAGCTCGTCGCCCTCCTTGAGGACCACGGCCTTGATGCCCGTGGACCGGCAATTGCGGTACTGGCCCACGCTGGTGCGCTTGACCATGCCCCGCTTGGTCACGAACAGGAAGAACTCCTCGTCCAGGAACTCGCGAAGCGACACGGCCGTGGCGATGTACTCGTCCTTGGACAGGGGCAGCAGGTTGGCGATGTGCGCGCCCTTGGCGTAGCGGCTGCCCTCGGGCACCTGGTGCACCTTGAGCTGGTACATGCGGCCCAGGTTGGTGAACAGGGTCAGGGTCTGGTGGTTGGTGGTCAGCAGGAAGGTATGCACGAAGTCGCCGTCGCCGGTCTGCACGCCCGCGATACCCTTGCCGCCGCGGCGCTGGGCCTGGTAGTTGGACAACGGCGTGCGCTTGACGTAGCCGCGCCGGGACAGGGTGATGACCGTGTCCTCGTCCGGGATCAGGTCCTCGATGTCGATGTTCTCGGGGTCCTCGTCCAAAAGCTGGGTGCGGCGCGGGGTGGCGTAGGTCTTCTTGACCTCCTTGAGCTCGTCGCGGATCACGCCCTTGAGCACCTCCTCGCTCTCCAGGATGGATTTCAGATAGGCGATGGTCTTGAGAAGCTCCTGGTACTCGGCCTCCAGCTTGTCGCGCTCCAGCCCGGTGAGACGCTGCAGCCGCATGTCCAGGATGGCCTGGGCCTGGATTTCGCTTACAGCTCGAAGCGCTCCATGAGCGCGGCCCTGGCCTCGTCCGGGCTCTTGGAGGCCCGGATGAGCTTCACCACCTCGTCTATGTTGTCCACCGCGATCTTGAGGCCTTCCAGGATGTGGGCCCGGCGCTCGCTCTTGTCCAAATCGAAGCGGGTGCGGCGGATGATGACCTCGCGCCTATGCTCCAGGAAGTGCTCGAGCACCTGCTTGAGGTTCAACAGCGTGGGCCGGTTCTTGGCCACGGCCATCATGTTGATGCCGAAGCTGGTCTCCAGCGGGGTGTACTTGTACAGCGCGTTGATCACCAGGTCCGGAATGGCCCCGCGCTTGAGGTCGAGCACGATGCGGATGCCGTTGCGGTCGGACTCGTCGCGCAGGTCGGACACGCCCTCGATCTTGCGGTCCGTGACCAGATGGGCGATCTTCTCCACCAGGGTGGACTTGTTCAGGGCGTAGGGAATCTCGGTGACGATCACGGCTTCCTTGTTGCCCTTCTTCTGCTCCACATTCATGCGGCCGCGAATCTTGATGGAGCCGCGCCCGGTCTCGTAGGCCTCCTTGAGGCCCTTGCCGCAATAGATCATGGCCCCGGTGGGGAAGTCCGGGCCCTTGACCAGCTTGGCCAACTCGGCCGGGGTGCAGTCCGGCTTCTTGAGCAGGTGCTGGCAGCCGTCCACCAGCTCGCCCAGGTTGTGGGGCGGGATGTTGGTGGCCATGCCCACGGCGATTCCCGAGGAGCCGTTGAGCAGCAGGCTGGGCACCTTGCACGGCAGGACCTCGGGCTCCTGCATGGTGTTGTCGTAGTTGGGCCGGAAGTCCACCGTGTTCTTGTCGATGTCGGCCAGGAACTCGCCGGCCAGGCGAGCCATGCGCACCTCAGTGTACCGCATGGCCGCGGCCGCGTCGCCGTCGATGGACCCGAAGTTGCCCTGGCCGTCCACCAGGGGGTCGCGCATGGAGAATTCCTGGGCCATGCGCACCAGGGCGTCGTACACGGCCGAGTCGCCGTGGGGGTGGTACTTACCGATGACGTCACCGACCACCCTGGCCGACTTCTTGTAGGGCCGGGTGTAGGTGTTGCCAAGGTCCTGCATGGCGAACAGGATGCGCCGATGCACGGGTTTGAGGCCGTCGCGCACGTCCGGGATGGCCCGGCCGATGATCACGGACAGCGAGTATTCAAGGTAGCTCTTTTTGAGTTCTTCCTCGATGGTGATGAATTCGTTCACTCGTACGTTCCTTGCTTAGATGTCCAGGTCGGCCACGGCCAGGGCGTTCTTCTCGATGAACTCGCGGCGGGGCTCCACGTTGTCCCCCATGAGGTCGGAGAAGATGTCGTTGGCCTCGGCCGCGTCCTCGATGGTCACCTGGAGCATGGTCCGCTTTTCCGGGTCCATGGTGGTCTCCCAGAGCTGCTCCGGGTTCATCTCGCCCAGGCCCTTGTAGCGTTGCACCTGGAAACCCCGGTGCGCCTCGTCCATGACCCTCGCCAGCAGGCCGAACATGCCCTCCACCTGCTCGGGCTCCTTGTCCTCCCGGGCCAGGGTGAAGGCCGATCCGCCGCAGGCCTTGTTCAACTCGGCCAGGGTGTCCCAGCCGGTCTTGTAGAGCTTGGAGTTGAAGAACTCCATGGCCAGGCGCGTGCGCAGGCCGTTGGCGTTCTCAAAGACCACGAAGGTCCGCTCCTTGTCCGTCTCCTCGTCCAGCTCCTTTTCCAGCCAGGCCTTGTAGCCCCGGGAATCCATGTCGGCCACGAACTCGGCCGGGTCGTTCTTCTCGAAGTATCGGAACTTGAGCTTGAGCGGGCTGGCCAGCAGGGCCAGGAACAGATGGTCCTCGATGCCCATGTTCACGGCGTCGCGCACCCGGACCTCCAGGTGGCTGATCTGGTCCATGAGCTTGCGCAGATCCTTGTCCGTAAAGCTCTTGCCGTTCTCCGCCGTCACGGTCAGGTCCGCGCCCGCCTTGGACAGCAGGAAGTCCCGCAGGCCCTTTTCGTCCTTGATGAAGCGCTCGAACTTGCCCTTGTGCACCCGGAACAGGGGCGGCTGGGCGATGAACACGTACCCGCCGTCGATGAGATCCTGGTACTGGCGGAAGAAGAAGGTCAGCAGCAGGGTGCGGATGTGCGCGCCGTCCACGTCGGCGTCGGTCATGATGACCACCTTGTGGTAGCGCAGCTTGTTGATGTCCCTGTCCTCCTCCTCGCCGATGCCCACGCCCAGGGCCGTGATCATGGCCCGGATCTCCTTGTTGGAGAGCATCTTGTCGAAGCGGGTCTTTTCCACGTTCAGGATCTTGCCGCGCAGGGGCAGAATGGCCTGGGTCTTGGGGTTTCGGCCCTGCTTGGCCGAGCCGCCGGCCGAGTCGCCCTCCACGATGAATATCTCGGAGTCGGCCGGGTCCTTGGACTGGCAGTCGGCCAGCTTGCCGGGCAGGGAGTGGTCCGAGAGCGCGCCCTTGCGCCGCACCAGGTCGCGGGCCTTGCGGGCCGCGTCGCGGGCCCGGGCCGCGTCAATGACCTTTTCCAGAATGCCCTTGGCCTCCTTGGGGTTCTCCTCGAAGAAGGTGGACAGCTTGTCGTAGACCAGGGCGGACACGATGCCCGAGACCTCGGAGTTGCCGAGCTTGGTCTTGGTCTGGCCCTCGAACTGGGGCCGGGGCAGCTTGACCGAGACCACGGCCGTCAGGCCCTCGCGCACGTCGTCGCCGGACACGACGCGGACCAGCTTTTTGGGCAGGTCCGCGCTTTTGATGTAGTTGTTCAGCGCCCGGGTCAGGGCCATCTTGAAGCCCACCAGGTGGGTGCCGCCTTCCTTGGTCCGGATGTTGTTGGCAAAGGTGTAGACGTTTTCCTTGTACCCGGCGTTGTACTGGATGGCGAACTCGGTGACCACGGAATCGGTCTCGCCCTCGCCGTAGATGACCTCGCCGATGGCGGTCTGGCCGGTGTTGACGTCGACCACAAAGCGCTTGATGCCGCCCTCGTACTTGAACAGCTTATGCTCGCCGCTGCGCTCGTCCAGGAACTCGATCTCCAGGCCCGAGTTCAGGTAGGCCAATTCCTGGAACCGCTTGCGCAGGGTGGCGAAGTCGAACTGGTTGGTCTCGAAGATCTCCTCGTCCGGCCGGAAGCGCACCGAGGTGCCGCGGCCCTCGGTCTCGCCGATCTCTTCCAGGCCGGTGGCCGGCACGCCGCGCTCGTACTTCTGGCGCCAGACCTTGCCGTCGCGCTTGACCGTGGCCTCCAGGAACTCGGACAAGGCGTTGACCACGGACACGCCCACACCGTGCAGGCCGCCGGACACCTTGTAGGAATCGTTGTCGAACTTGCCGCCCGCGTGGAGCATGGTCATGACCACTTCCAGGGCCGGACGCTTCTCCTTGGGGTGCATGTCCACGGGGATGCCGCGGCCGTTGTCGATGACGGTCACGGAGTTGTCCATGTGCAGGACCACCTTGACCCGGGTGCAATGCCCGGCCATGGCCTCGTCAATGGCGTTGTCCACCACCTCGTAGACGAGATGGTGCAGCCCACGGGCGTCCGTGGACCCGATGTACATGGCCGGGCGTTTCCTTACAGCGGAAAGCCCTTCCAGGATGGTGATGGAATCAGCTGTGTAGCCTTTGGTCATTCAACGTCTTCCTCGGTGTAGTAGGTCTCTTCCTGAATCATCATGGGCATGACGATGACCTTGTATTCGGGATCGTCCGCCCCGGTCACTCCGCAGGGAGCCTCGGTTCCGGTCAGGGTGAACTCCACCTTGCCCGAGCCGAAGTGGTTCAGAATCTCGATGAGGTTGCGGGTGGGAAACGCGATGCGATCCAGGTCCCCGTTGAAGTCGGCCTGGATGGATTCGGTGGCCGTGCCGGTCTCCTGTCCTTGGGAATAGAGCACCACCTCGCCCGGCTTGAAGTTGAAGTGCGTGCAGCGGTTGGTGTCCGTGTTGAAGATGATGATCCGCTCCAGGGAGTCGGCCAGCTCCTCGCGCGGGACCGACAGTCTGGACACGCCGTCCTCGTTCAGCTTGGACAGGAAATTGTTGTAGTTGGGGTACTGGTAATAGGACAGGGGCAGGGAGAAGGTCTCGGTCTTGTCCGCGGTGCGGAAAAACAGGCGCTTGTCCGAGATGTTCAGCTCGATCTCGTCAGCGGTCAGCCACTTCTTGAGCTCGGCCAGGTACTTCTTCTGGATGAGCACGCCTTCCTCGGGAAGGATGTCGAAGATGTCGTCATTGATGAACTTGAACATGGCGAACTGGTGGCCGTTCAAGCCGCAAGCCTCGATGCTCTTGTCCCCGCTGTCCTGGTCCTGCACCGGACGGACGAACAGGCAGGCGATGGCCTCCATTGAGTCCTCGTCGCTGATGCAGAACGAGATCTTGTCGATGATCTCGTGCAGGAAGTCGCCGGACCAGTACACGGATCCGGATTCCGGAAAGGCCGTGAACTTCTGGAACCACTCCTCCTCAGACACGCGCAGGTTGTACTTGCGCGAGTTCTGCTCCACCAGCAATTCGGTCTGGTTGCCCTTGCCCTTGGCCGTCTTGAGGGTCATCTCGCCGGACGGGAGCTTGCGGGCCAGGTCATAAAACTGTCTGCCCTGCACCCCGGCCAGCCCCTCCTCCTGGATCAGGGCCGGATAGGAGCCCACGAACTCGAGGTTGGAGTCCGTGGACATGATGTTCAGACGGCCGTCCGCGCACTTGAGCCAGATGGTCCGCAAAAAGGCGGCCCCTGTCTTGGTGGGGATGATGTTGGCCGACTTCTGCAGGCCCTCGATGATCTCGTCCCGGTTTACCTTTAATAACATGAAAGAAACTCCTTGTGATTGTTATAAGCCCTGTCGCTTGGGGCGGAACCTTCACATGCTCCCGCAATCACTGGTCAAGTTATCTACATCCACGGTCTGTATCCTGGACCGGAAGGAACCGTGTCCAGGGCCGCGGTCATCGTTCCTCGTACAAGAGACATTTCTTCTTCAACTCTTTCAACAGTTGTTTCAGTTCCATGTCATCTTCTTGCAATTGCTCGATCTTCTTCACGGAGTATAGGACCGTGGAGTGGTCCTTGTTGCCGAAGACCCGGCCCAGGGCCGGAAAGGATACCGAAAGGAGCTTGCGGCACAAGTACATGGACACCTGCCGGGCCTGGGCGATGTGGGCGTGGCGTTTGTTGCCCTTGATCTCGCGTACGGAGAGGTTGAAGTAGTCGGCCACCGTGCCGATGATGGTGTCGGGTGTCAAGCTCTCGGCCGTCTGCTCTTCGGTGTTGGACAGGATGTGCAGAAAATCCTTTTTCGACAGGTCCTTGCGCACCAGTTCCCGGAAAGCGAAGAGCTTGAGCAAGATGCCCTGCAAATAGCGGAAATCCTTGAACCGCTGGGCCAGGGTCAGGACCTGCTCCTTGGTCAGGGTCAGCTTTTTCTGCCGGGCCATCTGCTGGATGTAGGCCACCCGCACCTCCAGGTCCGGCTGCTTGAGCGTGACGATGAGGCCCCATTCCAGCCTGGAGAGCAGGTTGGGATCCAGGAAGTCGTAGCTGGACACCTTGTCCATACAGGAAAAGACCATCTGCTTCTTGTTCTCGAAGAAGTGGTTGAACAGGATGATCAGTTCCGGCTGAAGCTCGGGATACTTCTTGAGCTGCTGCAAATCGTCCAGGAACAGGTACTCGTGCTCACACACGTGGTTGCGGGCTTGGAACGGGTCGCCCTGGAACCGGGCCGAGTACAGGCTCTTGAGTTCGTCCACCGAGGCCAGGAAGATGCGCTCGGCCTCCACCTGTTTGCTGATCTCGTTGGCCACGGCCTTCAAAAGGTGGGACTTTCCCGACCCGTTCTTGCCGCAGATGACGAACGGGTTGAACAGGTTGCCCGACTGCTTGGCCACCTCCTTGGCGCTGGCCAGGGGGAAGTAATTTTTTTTGTTGATCAGGAAGGTCTCGAACAGGAACTGGCGGTCGAACGGGAAGTCGATGAGCGCGGCCGCCTCGTTGGACAGGCGCAGCCGCCCCGGCTCGATCTGGCCCGGGGTGTCCCGGTAGCGGACCAGGCAGCCGTTGCCCAGGAACTCGCCCAGCTGGGCCTCGAACCGGGGCCGGATGTTTTGGGAGAACCAGCGGCCGAAGTACATGTGCGGGAACGAGACGATGACCTCCTGGCCGTCTTCCGAGGCCTGGACGTGCAGGGGGTCGAACCAGCCGGAAAGGTCCTGTTCTGATGAGGACTTGAGCAGGTGCAGGCGGAGGGCGGCCTTGATGTCGTTGCCGGTGTTGCTTTCTGTCACTGTGGTTGTTTGGAAAGTAAGAGAAAACAAAGCGTTGGAAGAACAGTGCGATATGTTGTCCACATCCGGACTGCATACCTGAAATCGGGCCCGAAGCCAAGGGCGAAGAAGGGTTTTTAACAGTCGGGGCCGTCCGCGCCAAGCGTTGCCTTTGCCCGCGATTTGGGAC
Organism: Desulfovibrionaceae bacterium; assembly: GCA_963666895.2. Taxonomy (GTDB): domain Bacteria; phylum Desulfobacterota; class Desulfovibrionia; order Desulfovibrionales; family Desulfovibrionaceae. Next base: position 475,206 of record CAXXNS010000010.1, read on the forward strand.
AAGATCAGCCCGCCTATCCACAAGAAACCGGCCGGATTCCCCAACCGGCCCCAACGCGCGCGAGTCGAGAGAGTCATGCCCAACGACAAGACCATCCGTACCATCGCGGACATCAACGAACGCATCCGAAAGGGCAAGGCCGTGGTGCTCAATGCCCAGGAAATGGCCGAGCTGGTCAAAAAGGAAGGACCGGCCAAGGCGGCCAAGCAGGTGGACGTGGTCACCACCGGCACCTTTTCCACCATGTGCTCCTCGGGCATGCTTTTCAACATCGGCCAGCAGCCCCCGACCATGAAGGTCTCCCGGATGTGGCTCAACAACGTGCCCTGCCATTGCGGCCTGGCCGCGGTGGACGCCTACCTGGGCGCGACGGAGTGCTCCGAGGACGACCCGCTGAACAAGGTCTATCCGGGCCGGTTCGTGTACGGCGGGGGCCACGTCATCGAGGATCTGGTCCGGGGCAAGGCCGTGCATCTCAAGGCCGAGGCCTACGGCACGGACTGCTACCCGCGCCGGGAGCGGTCCAAGGAGGTCACCCTGGCCGACCTGCCCCAGGCCTGGCTCCTGAACCCGCGCAACGGCTACCAGAACTACAACTGCGCCGTGAACCTGACCAGCCGGACCATCTACACCTACATGGGGCCCCTGAAGCCCAACTGCAACAACGCCAACTTCGCCACGGCCGGGCTGCTGTCGCCCCTGCTCAACGACCCCCTGTTCAGGACCATCGGCCTGGGCACGCGCATCTTCCTGGGCGGCGGCATCGGCTACGTGCTGGGCCCCGGCACCCAGCACAACCCCAAGCCCAAGCGCAACGAGCGCGGCCTGCCCATGGGCGGGGCCGGGACCATGATGGTCAGGGGCGACCTGAAGCAGATGCGGGCCAGGTTCCTGCGGGCCATGTCCATCATCGGGTACGGCAACTCCCTGGCCGTGGGCCTGGGCGTGCCCATCCCCATCCTGACCGAGGAGATCGCCTGGTACACGGGCGTGACGGACGAGGACATCCAGATGCCCGTGGTGGACTACGGGTACGACTACCCCAACGGGATCAACCGCGTGCTGCGCCACGCCACCCTGGCCGAGCTCAAGTCGGGCGAGATCGAGATCAACGGCAAGAAGACCCCCACCGTGCCCGTGACCTCCTTCGCCATGTCCCTGGAAGTGGCCGACACGCTCAAGGACTGGATCCAGAAGGGCGAGTTCCTGCTTACCGAGCCCGTGGAGCTGCTGCCGTCCGAGTAAAAGGCGGCCAAACAGGACAACCCAAGGGGACGTTTTTTCAAGGCGTCCCCTTTTTCATTCTCCGGCCGGGCTTCTGGCCCCGCCAGGCTTTGACAACCGGACATTCATGGTCTAGCTAAAAGCGTTTCCGGCCCGGCCGGGCCGGATAAAGGATGGAGCAATGGCCAAGGTACAGAAGATCAAGGGTTTCGCGGACCTGTTTCCCGTTGAGGCGGAAAAGTACGCCCGACTCGAGGACGCGGCCCGCCGCGTGTTCACCCGCTACGGGTTCGGCGAGCTGCGCACCCCGGTGCTGGAGAAGACCGAACTCTTCCAGAAGTCCATCGGCGAGGACACCGACGTGGTGGGCAAGGAGATGTTCACCTTCCCGGACCGCAAGGGCCGCTCCCTGACCATGCGTCCGGAAGCGACCGCAGGCGTGGTGCGGGCCTACGTGGAGTCCGGCACGTACCAGCCCGGCCTGGTCAGCAAGTATTTCACCTTCGGCCCCATGTTCCGCTACGAGCGGCCGCAAAAGGGCCGCCAGCGCCAGTTCCATCAGATCAACGCCGAGGTCTTCGGGGCTTCCGAACCGGCCGCGGACGCCGAGCTCATCCTCATGCTCCGGGCCTTTTTGGCCGAGGTCGGCCTGACCGGCCTGACCTTCGAGCTCAACTCCCTGGGCTGCGCCGCCTGCCGCCCGGCTTACAAGCAGGCCCTGACCGACTTTTTCAATAGCCTGGACCAGGAAAAACTCTGCCAGGACTGCCGCCGCCGCAAGGACACCAACCCCTTGCGCGTGCTGGACTGCAAGGTCCCGGACTGCAAGGACATGGTGGCCGGGGCCCCGTCCATCGCCGACCATCTCTGCCCGGACTGCCGCGAACATTTCGCCCAGGTGCGCTCCATGTTGGACGCGGCCAAGGTCACCTACGTGCTCAACCCGCGCCTGGTGCGCGGCCTGGACTACTACATCCGGACCACCTTCGAGGTCACGGCCGAGAACATCGGGGCGCAGGCGTCGGTGGCCGGCGGCGGCCGGTATGACGGCCTGGTCAAGAGCGTGGGCGGGCCGGACGTGCCCGGCACGGGATTCGCCTGTGGAATGGAAAGGCTGGCCATGCTCCTTGAGGACGCGCCCAACCCGGGCCTGGACTTCTTCGTGGCCGTGATCGACGAGCGGGCCGTGGGCCTGGGCATGGACCTGGCCGAGAAGCTGCGCGCCCAGGGGCTGACCGGCGAGGCCTCGTTCGCCTCGTCCAGCATGAAGAGCCGCTTGCGCGCGGCCAACCGGTTGAACGCCCGCACCTGCCTGATCCTGGGCGAGAGCGAGTACGAGTCCGGCTCCGTGACGGTCAAGGACATGAGCGAGGACGGGGAACAGCGGACCGTGAAGATCGACGACTATATCGCACAGATAAGGAAATAATGATGTCCCAACAGCAGTTTGACGACTCGGTATACGACAAGTACCGCACCGTGGACGACCTGGGCGGCTGGCGCCGGACGCACCACAACAACCAGTTGTCCGCGTCCGACCTGGGGGCCGAGGTCTGCCTCATGGGCTGGGTCCAGTTCCGCCGCGACCACGGCGGGCTCATCTTCATCGACCTGCGCGACCGCGAAGGCCTGACCCAGGTGGTGTTCGCGCCCGAGGTCAATGCCGACGCCCTTGAGCGCGCCCACGCCATCCGCAGCGAGTACGTGGTGGCCGTCAAGGGCGTCGTGCGCGAGCGGCCCGAGGGCATGGCCAACGCCAATCTGGTCACCGGCCAGATCGAGGTGGCCGTGTCCGAGTGGAAGCTGCTGGGCCTGTCCGACACCCCGCCCTTTGAGATCGAGGACCGGGTGGAGGCGGGCGAGCAGCACCGGCTCAAGTACCGCTATCTGGACCTGCGGCGGCCTTCCCTGGCCGGGAACTTCATCCTGCGCCACAAGGCCTGCCAGTCCGTGCGCCGCTATTTGGACGGCCAGGGCTTCCTGGAGATCGAGACCCCGGTGCTGACCAAGTCCACGCCCGAGGGCGCGCGCGACTATTTGGTGCCGTCGCGGCTCAACCCGGGCAAGTTCTACGCCCTGCCCCAGTCCCCCCAGCTGTTCAAGCAGCTTTTGATGGTCTCCGGGTTCGACCGCTATTTCCAGATCTGCAAGTGCTTCCGCGACGAGGACCTGCGCGCGGACCGCCAGCCCGAATTCTCCCAGATCGACATCGAGATGAGCTTCGTGGACGAGCAGATGGTCCAGGATTTGGCCGAGGGGCTGGTCCAGGCCATGTTCAAGGAGACCAAGGGCATCGACCTGCCCGCCCCGTTTCCGCGCATGAAGTATGCGGACGCCATGCGGGACTACGGCGTGGACAAGCCGGATTTGCGCTTTGAATTGAAGCACGTGGAGGTCACGGACATCTTCGCCGGGTCCGGGTTCAAGGTCTTCGCCGCCTCGGAGCTGGTCAAGGTCATGCGCGTGCCCGGCGGGGCCGAGCTGTCCCGCAAGGAGATCGACGAATACACCAAGTTCGTGGAGATCTACGGGGCCAAGGGGCTGGCCTGGATCAAGGTCAAGGAGGACGAGTGGCAGTCGCCCATCGTCAAGTTCTTCTCGGACGAGGAAAAGGCCAAGCTGGCCGAGCGCACCGGGTGTGAGCCCGGGGACATCCTGTTCTTCCAGGCCGGACCGGCCGAGGTGGCCAACGCCGCCCTGGGCAACCTGCGCGTCAAGGTGGGCGAGCGCATGGGCCTCATCGACCAGGACCAGTACGCCCTGGTCTGGATCACGGACTTCCCGCTCTTGGAGTACGACGAGGACGAGAAGCGCTTCGTGGCCCGGCACCACCCCTTCACCTCGGCCCAGCCCGGGCAGATGGACCTGATCGAGTCCGACCCGGCCGGGGCTCTTGCAAGAGCGTATGACCTGGTGCTCAACGGCTACGAGGTGGGCGGCGGCTCCATCCGCAACCACACCCGCCAGGCCCAGGAGAAGATGTTCGCCGCCCTGGGCATCAGGAAGGAGGAGGCCGAGGATCGCTTCGGGTTCCTGCTGGAGGGCCTGAAATACGGCGCCCCGCCCCACGGGGGCATTGCCTTCGGCCTGGACCGACTTATCATGATTCTTACCGGGGCCCGCTCCATCCGCGACGTCATGGCCTTCCCCAAGACCCAGAAGGCCACCTGCATGATGACCGAGGCCCCCGGCCCGGTGGACAAGAAGCAGTTGCGCGAGCTGGGCATCCGGCTGCGCGAGAACACGGAAGACAAGGGTTGAGGAAATGGCCGCCATTTTGGATATTCTGACCTATCCCACGCCCTCCCTGAACGAGAAGTCCGTTGTGGTGGAGGAGTTTGACGACGAATTCCGCGCTTTGGTCGAGGACATGGTGGAGACCATGTACGTCAAGGACGGCGTGGGCCTGGCCGCGCCCCAGATCGGCCGGAACGTCCGGCTCATCGTGCTGGACCAGACCGGCCCCCGGGAGCGCGCCGAGCTGCGCGTGCTGGTCAATCCCGAGATCGTGGCCCGCGAGGGCCAGACCGATTGGGACGAGTCCTGCCTGTCCTGCCCCAGCCTGACCGTCAAGACCAAGCGCAACGAGCGGGTCACGGTGCGCGCCCAGGACAAGGACGGCAAGCCCGTGGAGATCGAGGCCGACGGCCTGCTGGCCATTATCCTGCAGCACGAGATCGACCATCTGGACGGCGTGCTCATCGTGGATCACGTTGGGCGGCTCAAGCGCTCCATGTACGACAAGAAGGTTCGCAAGTGGCTCAAGCAGGCGGACGACTGAACATCGTCTACATGGGCTCCCCGGACTTCGCGGCCACCGTGCTCGAAGCCCTGCTGGGCTGGAAGGGCGGCCGCGTGAGCGCGGTCTACACCCAGCCCGACCGGCCCTGCGGACGCGGCCAGACCTGCAAGCCCACCCCGGTCAAGGAACTGGCCCTCAAGCACGGCCTGCCCGTGCACCAGCCCGAGAATTTCAAGGACCAGGCGGCCATCGACGAGCTGGCCGCCATGAAGCCGGACCTGCTGGTGGTGGCCGCCTACGGCCTGATCCTGCCCCAGGCCGTGCTGGACATTCCCCGGCTTATGCCCGTCAACGTGCACGCCTCCCTGCTGCCCAGGTACCGGGGCGCGGCCCCCATCCAGGCCGCCCTGCTGAACGGCGACCTGGCCACGGGCATCACCATCATGCGCATGGAGGCCGGGCTGGACTCCGGCCCCATCCTGGCCCAGCGCGCCCTGCGCATCGGGTACGAGGACACGGCCGAGACCCTGCACGACCAGCTGGCCGGGCTGGGCGGGGAGCTGCTGATCGAGTTCCTGGAGGGCCTGGCCGCCGGCGTGGCGCGCGAGCTTGACCAGGACGAGGAACTGGCCAGCTACGCGCCCAAGCTGACCAAGGCCATGGGCGAGATCGACTTCGACCGCCCGGCCGAGACCGTGCATGACCACGTCCGGGCCATGCACCCCTGGCCCGGGGCCTATTTCACCTGGACGGACGGGCGCAAGCCCGTGACCCTGTCCCTGGTGCCCGGACGGGCGGGCAGGGAGTTGACAGAAACGGTCCCGCCTGGAACCATCCTGGGCCAGGAGGAGGGCCTGTTGGCCATCGCCTGCCGGGACAAGGTCTACCTGACCCCCGAGGTCAAGCCCCGGGGCAAGAAGGCCCTGGACCCGGCCTCCTTCTGCTGCGGATACATGAACGTCTGCCAGGAGTAGCCCGCCTTGGGCCGCACTTCCAGAAAACGTCTCTTCATCGGCCTGCTGGCCGTGACCTGTTTCCTCCTCATGGGGTTTCTGGCCTCGTTGTGGCTGGTGCCCTACGTGGGCCTGCAAACCATCAGTCCCCTGGCCCCCTGGATCTGGGGCGCGGTGGTGGTGGTGCTCATGGTCCTGACCGGCTGGTGCGTGCTGGGCCTGGTGCTCAACATCTGGCTGGGCCGCCCGGTGGTCTTCACCCACCGTTTGCGCGGCCTGACCGTCAAGCTCTTCCTGCCGCTCATGACCCTGGTGGGCCGCGTCCTGGGCATGTCCAAGTCCCGGGTGCGCAACTCCTTCGTCAGCGTGAACAACGAGATGGTCCTGTCCGAGGCGGGCAAGTACCGGCCTGACGAGATCCTCCTGCTCATGCCCCACTGCCTGCAGAACTCGCGCTGCGCCCGGCGGCTGACCTACGACATCAACAACTGCAAGCGCTGCGGGGAGTGCCCCATCGCCGGGCTGCTCGATCTGCACGACAAGTACGGCGTGCACCTGGCCATCGCCACGGGCGGCACCGTGGCCCGGCGCATCGTGGTCCAGAAGCGGCCCAGGATCATCGTGGCCGTGGCCTGCGAGCGCGACCTGACCAGCGGCATCAAGGACACCTATCCCCTGCCCGTGTACGGGGTGTTCAACGAGCGGCCCCACGGTCCCTGCCTGGACACCACCGTGGCCCTGGAGGACGTGGAAAAGGCCCTGCTGCGCTTCCTGGACCCGGAATTCTATCCGGGCAAGGGCGACCCGTCCGTGCGCGGCGAGACCATCTCCACCGCGGCCGGGGCCGGCCGGTCAGTGGACCGGGCGGCTGAACCCGACACCACCCGCATGGCGGCCAAGCCCGCGAACAAGGCATGAGTTCCCAAAGCTCCAGGGTTCCCCCGGCCCGGCTGGCGGCCTTGGAGGCCCTGGACCTGACCCTCGACGCTTCATCCGACCGGCCCGCGCGCGACGTGCAGGCCGCCCTGGACCAGGTCCTGACCCGGACCCGTTTGGATCCACGCGACGCGGCCCTGGCCACGGAGCTGGTCTACGGCGTGTTGCGGTTGGGGTTTCGGCTGCGGGCCGTGCTTTCGGTGTTTCTGCGCGACCCGGACGGCCTGCCCGAGTCGGCCATGCGCGCGCTCCTGACCGCGGCCTACGAGGTTCTGATGCTCAAGATTCCGGACTACGCCTCGGTGAACTGGGCCGTGGACCGGCTCAAGGAGACCGGCCTGGGCAAGCTCTCGGGCGTGGGCAACGCGGTGCTCAGGAAGGTGGCCGGGCTGGGCAACGAGGTGCACGAGGTTCGTTGGTACGGGACGGACGCGGACGATCCAACCGTGCTGTCGCGCTACTGGTCCTGCCCGGAATGGATCGTGCGCATGTGGCTGGACGAGTTCGGCCGCACCGGGGCGGAACGGTTGCTGCGGGCCCAGGTGCTGCCTCCGGCCCTGGGCCTGGTGGCCAGGGACAAGGACGCGGCCGCGCTCCTGGCCGGGCACCCGGCTCTGCTGGAAACGCATGGCCTGGGCTTCGCCTTTCCGGCCGGGACCGATCTGGACGGGCTTCTGGGCAAGGGTTGGGAAGCGCGGGCCGTGCGCCTGGGATTCGCCGGGCGCAAGGCCCTGCTGGGCCTGGGCGCGGAAAGCTGGCAGGGCCCGGTCTGGGACGCCTGCGCCGGCCGCGGCGGCAAGACCCGGGTGCTTACCGAGCTGGGGCTGGACGTTTACGCCTCGGACGCGCACCAGGGCCGGATCACGGCCTTGCAGCGCGAGCAGCCCGGGGTGGCGGCCGAGGTGCGGTCGTTGTTGGACGGGCCGCCCAATGACCAGAGAGGCGGACGAACCTTTTCAACCGTGCTGGTGGACGCGCCCTGCACCGGCCTGGGCGTGCTGTCCAGGCGGCCGGACATCAAGTGGAAGCGGGTTCCCGAGGACGCGGCCAAGCTGGCCCGGGTGCAGGCGTCCATGCTGGACGCGGCCTGGCAGGGCGTTGCCCCGCAGGGCCGCCTGGCCTACCTGACCTGCACCCTGAACCGGGTCGAAAACCAGGCCCAGGCCGAGGCGTTTGTCGAGCGCACTCCGGGCGCGCGCCTGGAGCTCGACTACCAGACGCCCACCTCGTCGCAGCTGGGCGAGTTTTTCTACGGAGCGGTGTTCCGCCGCGATTAGCCGATCAGTCGTCTGCGCCCGGAAAGGCGTTGGCCGGCGGGCCGTCCACGCGGTTGCCGTTGACTTCGTCGTCATTGGAACCGTGGTTGCCGTTGCCGTTGCCGCCGTTGGGATTGCCGTAGTCCGTGCGGTCGATGCAGCGGTCGTACAATTCCCTTTCAAAGGCGATCCAGTCCGTGCGGTCCACGCCCCGGGCGTACGGGGGCTCGTGCCGGGCCGGATAGGCCGAGGCCACCTTGATCCACCGGCCCTGTTCCTGGGCGATGGACCGGATCTCCTTGGCCACCTCGGTGAAGTCCTGGTCCTGGCTGAAGAGCAGCAGCACGTCGTAGCGGTTCTTGTGAGCCAGGCGGATGGCGTCCAGGGCCATGCGCATGTCCACGCCCTTTTCCTGGCGCAGCTCCACGGTGTGCTGGCGTCCGGCCTCGTCGTTGACCAGCTTGGTGCGGTAGCGCAGCTCGCGGGCGTAGGTGCGCACCTGGGCCTTGTTCATGGCCGTGAGCTTGCGCGACCAGAAGCCGTGCCAGAAGGAATCCTTCTCCTGGTTGGGAATGCCCGTGTAGAAGCGGGTCTGGACGATGTTCCAGCCCTGGTCCATGCACACGGCCCGGGCCAGGGCCCGGACTTCGTAGTTGGGGTAGGTGTAGCCAAAGGCGTCCTTGACCGCGGCAAAGAGGTTCTGCCCGTCGATCAGGGCGACGGCTCGTTTCACATCAGGTTCGATACGCATGAATAATGGTCCAGATGGGTTCGGTGTGTTGTATAGCCCGGCCGGTCATAAGTTGTTCGGCTCGGCCGGAGGGATGACTGAACGTTGATCGCTGAAAGCCAGTGTCTCGGCTAATCCCGGCTTGGGTTGTTGTCAAGGGCGAGGGAACCGTTTTTGTAGGGAACGATAGTAAGTACTCACATCCATATGTGATTTATGTACAAAATTGGTCTGCTCTGGTACGTCCCTGACCACATTTCCCCTTTGGAGTCCAGTCCGGGCCCGGAGGGCGCAACGTACAACCCTTTCAGGAGGCAGGGGGCGCATGCAGAACAGGAAACCAGCCAACAAGGCCGAGGAAAAGATCGGCCAGCGCATCAAGCGCTATCGGAAGATCCAGGAGTTCGACTTGGCCGAGATGTCCCGTCGGACCGGACTGAGTGAGGACTTCCTGACAGACGTGGAGGAGGCCAACCACTACCCGAGCCTTGGTCCCCTTCTCAAGATATCCCGAGCCCTTGGCGTACGCCTGGGCACCTTTCTCGACGACCAGATCAGCAACGATCCCCTGGTGGTCCGCCTGGGCGAGCGCCGCGAGGAGCTGACCACCCACGCCGGGGATGACCCGCGCGGGGCCGTGACCTTCTACTCCCTGGGCCGGGGCAAGACCGACCGGCACATGGAGCCCTTTTTCGTGGAGCTGGCCCCGGAATCCGCCGCGTCCACGGAGCTGTCCTCCCACGAGGGCGAGGAGTTCATCGTCTGCATCAAGGGCCGGGTCCTGCTCTGCTACGGCAACGAGAAGAGCGTACTCGAGCCCGGCGATTCGGCCTATTACAACTCCGTGGTTCCCCACCACGTGGCCTGCGCCTCGGACACTCCGGCCCAGATCTACGCCGTGCTCTACTTCCCGGAATAGGAGGGCGACGTGGAAAACCTGCGTGAAATCACCCTGGGCGACCTGCTCGACGAGACCGTTGACAAATATCCGGACAACGAAGCGGTCATCTACGTGGACCGCGACTTCCGCCTGACCTGGTCCCAGTTCAAGGACCAGGTGGACGCCCTGGCCAAGGGGCTCATGGCCCTGGGCGTGAAAAAGGGCGAGAAGGTGGGCATCTGGGCCACCAACGTGCCCTATTGGGTGGCCCTGCAGTTCGCCACGGCCAAGATCGGGGCCGTGCTCCTGACCGTGAACACCTACTACCGGACCCACGAGCTGGACTATCTGCTGGGCCACTCCGAGTGCGAGAACCTGTTCATCATCGACGGGTTCCGGGAGATCGACTACATCGGCACCCTGTACGAGCTGGTGCCCGAGCTCAAGACCAGCGAACGCGGCTACCTGAAGAGCGAGAAGTATCCGCACCTCAAGCGCATCTTCTTCCTGGGCCAGGAAAAGCACCGGGGCATGTATTCCATCCCCGAGATCATGTCCCTGGCGGTCATGGTGTCGGACGAGGACTACCAGGCCCGCCAGGACGAACTGGACCCCCACGACGTGGTCAACATGCAGTACACCTCGGGCACCACGGGCTTTCCCAAGGGCGTGCAGCTGACCCACCACAACATCCTGAACAACGGCTACTGGATCGGCAGGAACCAGAACTTCTCCTCCAAGGACCGGGTCTGCCTGCCCGTGCCCCTGTTCCACTGTTTTGGCTGCGTGCTGGGCGTCATGGCCTGCGTGAACCACGGGGCGACCATGGTCTTTCTGGAGGGCTTCGACCCCCTGGTGGTCATGGCCTCGGTGGACCAGGAGAAGTGTACCGCGCTCTACGGCGTGCCGACCATGTTTATCGCCATCCTGGAGCACAAGCTCTTCGACAGGTTCGACTATTCCAGCCTGCGTACGGGCATCATGGCCGGGTCTCCCTGTCCGGTGGAGGTCATGAAGCGGGTCATGGACAGGATGAACCAGAAGGACATCACCATCTGCTACGGCCTGACCGAGGGCAGCCCGGTCATGACCCAGACCCGCATCGGCGACCCCATCCAGAAGATGACCGAGACCGTGGGCCGGCCCATGCCCGAGATCGAGGTGGCCATCATCGACCCCGAGACCGGCGAGCACTGCGCGCCCCACGTGCAGGGCGAGATCTGCTGCCGGGGCTACAACGTGATGAAGGGCTACTACAACAACCCCGAGGCCACGGCCAAGACCGTCACCTCCGATGGCTGGCTGCGGTCCGGGGACCTGGGCTGCTGGGACGACGACGGCTTCGTGGTCATCAACGGGCGGCTCAAGGACATGATCATTCGGGGCGGGGAGAACGTCTATCCCCGGGAGATCGAGGAGTTCCTGTACACCATGGACGGCGTGTCCGACGTGCAGGTGGCCGGGGTGCCCTCGCGCAAGTACGGCGAGGAGGTGGGGGCCTTCATCATCCTCAAGCCCGGGTACGAGTACGAGCCCGAGGACGTGAAGGACTACTGCCGCGGCCAGATCGCCCGCTACAAAATCCCCAAGTACATCACCTTTGTGGACCAATACCCCATGACCGCCTCGGGCAAGATCCAGAAGTACAAGCTGCGGGAACAGGCCGCCGAGCTGTTCCCCGAGGCAATGGCTTAAGGAGTGCCAGTATGGAACAGGCTTACAAGCAGATCGCGCCCCGGCTCAAGGGCCTGAAGGACGCGCTGGACTGGGACGTGGCCGAGATGGCCAAGCGGCTGGGCGTGGACCCGGCCGAGGTGGAGCGCTACGAGTCCGGAACCGTGGAGATCCCCCTGGGCTACCTGCTCGAGGTCTCCCAGGCCTCGGGCGTGGAGCTCAATACCCTGATCGCGGGCAGCGAGGCCCATCTCACCGGGCACTCCCTGGTGCGGTCGGGCCGCGGCCTGGCCGTGGACCGGCGCAAGGACTACGACTACAAGTCCCTGGCCTACCGGTTCAAGGGCCGCCGCATGGAGCCGTTCGAGATCACCGTGCCGCCCAAGGAGCCCGAGGACATGACCTTCACGGCCCACTCGGGCCAGGAGTTCATCCACGTGCTGGAGGGACGCCTGGAGGTGTGCCTGGACAAGAACGCGGTGCAGATGGAGCCCGGCGACAGCCTGTACTTCGACTCCCAGACCCCCCACGCCCTGCGCGGGCTGGATGGCAAGCCGGCCCGCTTCCTCGATGTCATTCTTTAGCGCATCCGGAGATAGATGATGTTCCACAAGCTCAACCCGGCCAATTACGAGGAATTCGTCGAGCAGTTCCGGGCCGCGCCGCCCGACGCGAACGCGCCCGACAACTTCAACTTCGCCTACGACGTGGTGGACAGCATCGCGGCCCAGGACCCGGGCCGGTTGGCCATGGTCCACGTGGACGACGAGGGCAAGCGGCGCGAGTTCGACTTCGGCCACTTCAGCAAGCGCTCCCACCAGCTGGCCGGGGCGCTCAAGGATCTGGGCGTGCGGCCCGGGGACAAGGTCATGCTCGTGCTCTACCGGAGGGTGGAATACTGGGAGGCCATGCTGGCCCTGCACCGGCTCGGCGCCCTGCCCATCCCCTCCCCTTCCCTGCTCACGGCCCACGACATCGAGCAGCGGGCCGCGTACGCCAACATCAAGACCGTGATCTGCGAGGACACCTTCACCCCTCGGGTGGGCGGCGCGCACCCCAACTGCCCCAGCTTCGAGCACCTGATCCAGGTGGGCCCGACGCCCCTGCCCGAGGGCTGGCTCAGCTACGAGAGCCTGCTGGCCTCGGGCCCGGAGACGTTCGAGCGCACTGCGGACTCCCCGGGCGGCGCCGACCCCATGGTCATCTTCTTCACCTCCGGCACCACGGGGCTGCCCAAGATGGTCGTGCACGACTACAACTATCCCCTGGGCCACTACGCCACCGGCGCCTACTGGCACGACCTGGAGCCCGGGGACCTGCACCTGACCCTGTCCGACACGGGCTGGGCCAAGTCCGTGTGGGGCAAGTTCTACGGCCAGTGGATGGCCGAGGCCGCCGTGTTCGTCTGGGACTTTAGGGGCAAGTTCGAGCCCGCCGAGCTGCTGGAGATGATCGCCAGGCACAGGGTGACCACCTTCTGCGCCCCGCCCACGGTCTACCGCTTCCTGATCCGCCAGGACCTGTCCAAGTTCGACCTGTCGGCCCTGCGCCACTGCACCACGGCCGGGGAGCTCTTGAACGAGTCCGTGTTCACCACCTGGAAGGAGGCCACGGGCCTGCCCATTTACGAAGGCTACGGCCAGACCGAGACCTGCCTGCAGATCGCCACCTTCACCTGCATGGAGCCCAAGCCCGGCTCCATCGGGCGGGCCTGCCCGGGCTGGGACCTGGCCCTGCTGGACACCGAGGGCAACCCCTGCCCGCCGGGCGAGGAAGGCGAGATCTGCGTGCGCATGAACGGGTCCGGCGACAACAACGGCGTGCTGGGCCTGTTCAACGGGTACATGGACGAGCCGGAAAAGACCGCCGCGGTCAAGGTCGGCGAGTACTACCACACCGGGGACAAGGCCTGGATGGACGAGGACGGGTACTACTGGTTCCTGGGCCGCAACGACGACCTGATCAAGAGCTCGGGCTACCGCATCGGACCGTTCGAGGTGGAGTCCGCGCTCATCACCCACCCGGCCGTGGTGGAGGCGGCGGTCACGGGCGTGCCCGATCCGGTGCGCACCGTGGCGGTCAAGGCCACCCTGGTGCTGGCCCCGGAGTACGAGCCCTCGGACGAGCTGACCAAGGAGATTCAGAACCACGTCAAGACCGTGACCGCGCCCTACAAGTACCCCCGGGTCATCGAGTACGTGGACGAACTGCCCAAGACCATCTCGGGCAAGATCAAGCGGGCCGAGATCCGCAAGCGGGACAAGGAAAAATACGGCTAGCAGGCCTCCGAATCCGAAAACCCATCAGGCCCCGGCGTGCATGATCGCGCCGGGGCCTGGCGCGCGGTTTCAACCAAGCCATAGGTAGACTTGGTCATCTAGTCTCTTTTTTGTTGGTCCGGGCTGTTCTCTGGATCATTCACCCGTCCCGCCCGGCGTACCCGGTGCAGGCAGAGGGCTGAGGCGATGATGAGAAAGGTCACCAGAAACGCCCAGACTCTTTGCTTGAAGAGAAAAAAGGTGAACAGGCCCAGCACCAAGCCCAACATGACCATGCCCACCGCTTCCTTCGGTCGGATCGGAATTTTCACGCTTCCCGGCGGTGGTTCCCCATTGGTTTCTCGTTCCTTGTCGTGAAGCCACCAATGCCATGCGTTCAACACAAGGTAGAACGAGGAAATCCAATAGGTGGCAGCGATCAAAATGCCCGCTTCCCGACTGCCGGTCACCAAGAACAACGCGAAACCAATTAGAATTGCCAAGCTGAGATGGAATGCTCCAACCCGGACCAGTTTATTTTTTAGACTTTTTTTCTTGTCCAATATCATCCTCCAAGGTTGGAGCGTGGGCCAGCGGGGGATCGATCCATTCCCCCAAGACAGTACTGAGAAAACTCAGCCCCTTGATCCCCTGGGCCAACAAGCTCGGCAGATATCGCTTTGCTGTAGTCTTCGCGGCTTCCCAGCCAGCCTGTTTGGCAATCCATTTGGTTCCATCCCACATCACATTGGCGGTGGGCTCCATCTCCTGCCTGGCCTTTTCATCGCCGTGTTCGGCCAACCACTCTCGGGCCTTTCGATAGGGGTCGCTATCCGGGTCCATGCCGCCCCCCTTTACTTTCGGGGCCGGGATTCCCAATGCTTCACGTGCATATTCCTGCCCGTGCTCGTCGAGCCATTTCCGGCTCTCGCGATAGGCCTTGTCGCGTTCCTCCTGGGAGGTGCGTATTCCGGGCGACGCCTGCTTGGCCTTCTTCTCCATGGTCCGCGCCTGCTGGTAGGGGAAAGTTATTCCAACGGGTTTGAGTTCGTCAGCTGCTCTCGATGCCGAACGGCTGTAATTAGATAGTATGCGGTGGCTATGAAATAGACCCAAATCAAAGGTTCAGGACTCAGTCCTCCAAATGTGTAATCGTCATAGAAAAGGTAGATGACAAATCCGTGCAGAACAACCTTGACAGCAATTATTTGTAAGGTGCTTCGTTCTGTTGATCTGCCAAAGAACAGTCCGCCAAAAAATTGTCCTTTTGATCGCAAGAAGATGGTTATTGCCAAATCCAACAATGCGGTCAGGGCAAAGATTCCAAAGACGACGAAGAACCAAGTTTCTGACTGAAAAAAACGCATCATTGTTCTCCATCCTTCCAGACATCTTTTTTGATTCGCTGTATGCTCTTTGACAGTTTGGTGGCGATCTCCCGATGCCCTCCTGCAAGCGCTTCGCGTGCAGAATTGGCTGTATACGCCTTGGAAGCGAGAAGACTTGTCCCCACGGGAAGGTTTTTTGTGGCAAAAGCAAATACGGCATCCTTTCCGGCCATCTTTCCCGCTTCCTGCATCACTTCCCACGCCGACCGGAACCCGAACTCCGCGCCCTTTTTCATTTCCTCGCTGGTCAGGGCGTCCTTGGCGCCGGACAAGGCCTCGACGATCCCGGCCGGGGCCTTGGTCCACAATTCGCCCAGGCCGTTGAATATCTTGCCTGCCACGGACGGCTCCAGCATCTTCTCCGCTTTCTTTTCCATGTTCCGGGCGTCCTGGTAGGGATTGCGAGGCTTGGGGGCGTTGGCCTTTTTGGCCTTGGATTCCAGAGTCAGCGCCTGCTGGTAGGGGTTGGTCGGGGCCTTGGCCTTCACCGGCGCGGCCGGGTCCAGGCCCTTGTCCAGCAGGCGGACCTTGGTGGAGCCGTCCTGGTTCAGGCTGGCGGCGGCGTGGCCGGTCACGGGGCTGGTATCCACGCGGGCTATCAGTCTTTTTGGGTTCACAATTTGTTGAATATCCTGTTTTCGATCAACCCGCCAGGGTGTGACAACGGCCATACAAAGCAAAAGCCCCCGCGATTGCTCACGGGGGCTGGTTGGTTCGATCGGGGGTCCGGGGGTCTTACTCGCCCAAGCCAAGCATACGCAGGAAGCCGGGGTCCTCGGTCCAATCGTGGCGGACCTTGACGAACAGCTCCAGGAAGACCTTGGCCTGGAGCATGTCCTCCATCTCCAGCCGGGCCTTGGTGCCGATGTCCTTGAGCCGCTGGCCGCCGCGTCCGATGACCATGCCCTTGTGGTTGTCCCGGGACACGTAGATCACGGCCGCCACGTGGGTGCGCGGGTCGCTGGGGTCGTGCTCGTGCGGCGGCTCGTCGAATATCTCGATCTCCACGGCCGTGTTGTAGGGCAGCTCCTCCCGCAATTGCAGGAAAAGCTGCTCGCGCACGATCTCCGAGGCCAGGAAGCGCAGGGGCACGGTGGACAGCTGGTCCTCCGGGAACATGGCCTCGCCCTGGGGCAGCCGCTCCAGGAGCAGCTCCAGCAGGGCCCCGGCGTTGTCCCCGGTCAGGGCGCTGACCGGCACGATCTCGGCTGTGGGAAACTCCTCGGACAGACGCTGCATGACCGGCAGGAGCACGGCCTTGTCCCGGGCCCGGTCGGCCTTGTTGCAGGCCACCACCAGGGGCGCGGCCAGGTCGGACAGGCCGGAGCGCAGCGGCCTGAGCTCGTCCCAGACGTTGGCGCTTTTGGCCAGCTTGGCCCCGTCCACCATGAGGCAGCACACGTCCGCCTGGGACAGGGCGTTCCAGGCCGAGTCCAGGAGCATGCGGTTCATGCGGCCCTTGCGCTGGTGGATGCCCGGGGTGTCCAGGAACACGGCCTGGGCCTTGTCCGTGGTCAGGATGCCAGAGATGCGGTTGCGCGTGGTCTGGGGCTTGGGCGTGACGATGGCCAGCTTCTGACCCAGGAAATGGTTCATCAGGGTGGACTTGCCCGCGTTGGGCGGTCCGATGAGGGCGATGAAGCCGAAACGATGTTCCTGGCTCATGCGGGCTCCACTGGGTTCCGTGGGGTCAGGAGCCCAGGCCGTTCTCCGGGGTGTCCGGATCGGGCTCGGGCTCGGGCTGGCCGTTGTAGTCGTCCACGGGCGTGGACCAGCCGCAACCCTTTTCCGGGCAGGCCAGCACGTCGCCGCCGCCCTTGGTGCGCTTCTTGACGATGACCGGATGGCCGCAGCTGGGACAGGGGCCGTCCATGGGTTCGTTCCACAAGGCGTAGTCGCAGTCCGGGTATTGGTCGCAGGCGTAGAAGACCTTGCCCCTACGCGACGCCTTTTCCACCAGCTGGCCGGAGCAGCCCTCGCGCGGGCAGGCCACGCCGGTGGGGAAGGGGCTGGTGTACTTGCACTTGGGATAGCCGGTGCAGGCGATGAACCGCGAGCCCTGGCGCGAGGTGCGGACCACCAGGTCCTGGCCGCAGTCCGGGCAGGTCCCGGCCTTGGGCAGCTCGTCCTGCTCCATGACTTTGATCTTGCCGTCTTCGCGAGTGAAATTCTTGATGTTCTTGCAGTCCGGGTAGCCGGAGCAGCCCAGGAAGGGCCCGCGGCGGCCGCGGCGCACCACCATGGGCTTGCCGCACAGCTCGCAGGGAATGCCGGGATCCTCGTCCGGCTCGTTCTCCACGATGACGATGGCCCCGTTCTCGTCGCGCTTGAAGTTCTTGATGCCCTTGCAGTCCGGGAACCCGGTGCAGCCCAGGAACTCGCCCGCCTTGCCGAAGCGCACCTGCATGGGCTTGCCGCACTCGTCGCAGGTGATGTCGGTCTCCACCACCGAGCGCTTCATGTCTTTGGCGGCCGCGTCCAGGGTCTTGTAGAAGTCCTCGGCAAAGTGCTGGATCAGGTCGGTCCACTGCCGCTTGCCCTCGGCCACCTGGTCCAGTTCGCTCTCCATGTTGGCTGTGAAGTCCACGTCCATGAGCGCGGAGAAGTGCTGGGAGAGCTGGTCCGAGACCAGGAAGCCCAGCTCGGAAGGGGCGAAGCGCTTGTCCTCCAGGCGCACGTACTCGCGGTCCTGGATGGTGGAGATGATCTGGGCGTAGGTGGAGGGGCGGCCGATGCCCTTTTCCTCCAGCTCCTTGACCAGGGAGGCCTCGGAGTAGCGCGGCGGGGGCTGGGTGAACTTCTGTTCCTTGGTCAGGGATTTGACCGCCAGGGTCTCGCCCTTGCCGAGCTTGGGCAGCTCTTTGGCCTCGGACTGCCGGTCGTACGCGGCCAAAAAGCCCGGGAAGAGCATGCGCTCGCCCTTGGCCCGCCACAGGGTCTCGGTGTCTTTGGCCATGGTCAGGACGTCGACGGTGGTGTCCTTGAACTTGGCCGGGGCCATCTGGGAGGCCACGAACCGCTGCCAGATCAGGGTGTAGAGCTTCTGCTGCTCGGGCGGCAGGTGCGGCGCGGTCTCCTCCGGGGTGATGGAGGCGTCCACGGGCCGGATGGCCTCGTGGGCGTCCTGGGCCCCGCCCTTGGTCTTGTACACGTTGGGCTTGGCGGGCAGGAACTTGTCCCCGAACTGCCGGGCGATGAGCTCGCGGGCCGCGTCCCGGGCCTCGTCGGCCACGCGCACGGAGTCGGTGCGCATGTAGGTGATGAGCGCGGTCAGGCCCCGGTCGCCCACTTCCACACCCTCGTACAGCCGCTGGGCCGCGGCCATGGTCCGCTTGGCCGAGAACCCGAGCCGGTTGTTGGCGTCCTGCTGCAGGGTGGAGGTGATGTAGGGCGGCAAGGGCTTGCGGGTGCGCTCCTTTTCCGCCACCTCGGCCACGGTGAATTGGGCCTGGTCCAGGTGCTTATGCAGGTCCTCGGCCTGCTCGGCCGAGGCCACGCCGTGCTTGCCGGGCTTGACGGCCTTGCCGCCCAGCTTGTGCAGCTCGGCCGTGAAGGGAGGCGGGTTGGCGCCTTCCAGCTCGGCCTTGAACAGCCAGTATTCCTGGGGCGTGAAGGCGTGGCGCTCCTTTTCGCGTTCCACGATGAGCTTGAGGGCCACGGACTGCACCCGCCCGGCCGAGATGCCGCGCTTGACGTGCCGCCACAGGATGGGGGAAATTTTGTAGCCCACCAGCCGGTCCAGCACGCGCCGGGCCTGCTGGGAGTCGAACAGGGAGGCGTCCAGGGGCCTGGGCGAGGCCAGGGCCTCGAGCACGGCCCGCTTGGTGATCTCGTTGAAGGCGATGCGGGAGACGTTGTCGTTCTGTTCCTTGATGAGTTCGGCCACGTGCCAGGCGATGGCCTCTCCCTCGCGGTCCGGGTCCGGGGCCAGAAAGATGTGCCCGGCCTTCTTGGCCGCGGCCTTGAGCTTGCGGACCACGTCTTCCTTGCCCGGGATGACCTCGTAGCGGGGCGCGAACCCGCCCTCCTCGTCCACGCCCAGGTCTTTCCTGGGTAGGTCGCGCACGTGTCCCACCGAGGCTTCGACAAGGTAATCCTTGCCAAGGAACCGGGACAAGGTTTTCACCTTGGCGGGGGACTCGACGATGATGAGGTCCTTGGGCATGACGGGTGGCATATAACCAGGAGCGGACCTGCTGGCAAGCCCGGAAATTCGGACAATCCTGGTTCCGGGCGTATCCGGACCGTGTTAGAACCGGTCGGTCGGGAAAATGACGCGGCCCCTTTGTTTCGGTAAACAGATTTGGTACGCTGCCGATAAGACGCCATAGAACAGCGCAGAATGCTTGCCGATCGGCAAGGAAGCCGACGAGGCGGCCCGAGGCCTGGGTCGGGTTCGGGTCCGGGTTTTCAGGCGGCGGCCGCAACGACAGGGATGTCCATGGATCAGAGAATCATTGAACTGAAACAAAATCTTGACGAAGTGCGCCACGGGCTGGAGCGGGCCGCGGAAAAGTCCGGGCGGGACCCGTCGGAAATCCGGCTGGTGGCCGTGTCCAAGAGGCACCCGGCCGAGGACATCGCCAGGCTCTTCGCCATGGGCCACGCGGACTTCGGCGAATCCTACATCCAGGAAGCCCTGGCCAAGCAGGAAGCCTTGTCAAACCTGGATATCCGCTGGCACCTCATCGGCGGGCTGCAGACCAACAAGGCCAAGTCCGTGCCTGGCCGTTTTTGCCTGCTGCACAGCCTGGATTCGTCCAAGCTGGCCCAGGTATTGCATAAAAAGGCCCTGGCGGCCCAAACGGTCCAATCCGTCCTCATCCAGGTCAGCCTGGGAGGCGAAGCCCAAAAGAGCGGCGTGGACCGGGCCGGGCTGGACGAACTGGCCGAGGAAGTGGCCGGGCTGGGGGGCCTCAAGCTTCAAGGATTGATGACCATGCCCCCCTGGGCCGACGACCCGCAGACCCTGCGCCCGCTGTTCGCGGACTTGCGCAACCTGCGGGAAGGACTGGAAAAACGGCTCGGCCTTCCGTTGCCGGAGTTGTCCATGGGCATGAGCCACGACTACACGGCGGCCGTGGCCGAGGGGGCCACGCTGGTGCGCGTCGGAACGAGCATTTTCGGGCAGCGGCCCGCGAGCACATAGGGGCACACATGGATCTTGCAACCATCATCGGCATCGTCCTCTCCTTCGGATTGGTGATCTCGGCCATTCTTACCGGGTCGAGCCTGATGGTGTTCGTGTCCATCCCTTCGGTGTTCATCGTCATCGGCGGCACCATCGGGGCCAGTCTGGTGAACTTTCCCCTGGGCCACGTACTCGGGGTCGTCGGGGTGCTCAAGAAGACCATCTTTTCCAGCACCGAGGCCCCGGGCGAGATCATCGTCCGCTTCATGGACTACGCCAACCGCGCCCGCCGCGAGGGCATCCTGTCCCTGGAGCCGGTGATCAAGGAGATCGACGACGACTACATGCGCAAGGGGCTGCAGCTGACCGTGGACGGCCTGGAGCCCCAGACCATCCAGGAGATTCTGGAGACCGAGGTCTCCTACCTGGAGGAGCGCCATGCCACGGGCGCCGAGGTGGTGGCGGTCATGGGCACCCTGGCTCCGGCCATGGGCATGATCGGCACGGTCATCGGCCTGGTGCAGATGCTCCAGACCATGGACGACCCGTCCACCATCGGCCCGGCCATGGCCGTGGCCCTGCTGACCACCCTGTACGGCGCCCTGTTGGCCAACCTGGTGTTCAACCCCATGTCCGGCAAGCTCAAGACCCGGAGCAAGCAGGAGGTTCTCATCCGGGAGATGATCATGGAAGGCATCCTGGCCATCTCCAAGGGCGAGAACCCGCGCATCATCGAGGAAAAGCTCAATTCCTACCTGCCGCCCAAGGACCGCAGGGTCCAGGACTAGGTCCGCGGCCGAAGGGAGGAGCCCTTGGGCAAGAAGAAGCGCAAGCACGAATGTGAGGAGATGCCTCCCTGGATGATCACGTTCTCGGACGTGATGACCCTGATGCTGACCTTTTTCGTGCTCCTGGTGTCCATGTCCAAGATCGACGAGCGCCGCAAGCTGGTGGTGCTGGGCTCCATCATCGGCGCCTTCGGCCTGGACTACAGCTACGATCCAATGGCCACCCGCGACACCAAGCGCACCGTGGAGCCCGGCGTGTTCCAGGACATTTCGGACCTCATGCCGCTCAAGGCCATGCTCTGGGAGAACATCGCGAACGATCTGCGCTTCGAGTCCAGCCGGTTCGTCCAGACCCTGTCTATCCCGTCCGAAGTGCTGTTCGAGCCCGGGTCCACCGTGCTCTCGGCCCAGGGGCCGGGACCTGCTGGACCGCATGATGCCCGTGCTCACCGAGGTGGACTATCCCTTGCTGGTGGCCGGGCACACGGCCGCCCTGCGCGACGAGCTGGGCGAGGACTACAGGGCCGGGGACCTGGACGTGGTGCCCGACCTGACCTGGAAAATTTCCCTGGACCGCGCCCTGGCCGTGTACCAGTACCTGGTCCAGGGCGGGGTCAGCCCGGACAACCTGCGGCTGGAGGCCTTTGGCCAGTTCAGCCCGCACTACAACAACTCCAAGCGCAAGGAGCGGCTGCGCAACCGCCGGGTGGACATCGTGCTGGACAAGCGCGCCCAGCGCTTTGCCCAGCGCATCGACGCCGAGTTGGGTCCGGCCCGGGTGGGCGACGACACCTACGAGGTGGACGGGTTCGTCTTCGAGCTGGACCAGAACCAGACCGGGGAACAGATTCCGGAACCAGGCTCCGGAACAAACTCCGGCGCAGGCGCCCTAGGAACCGGCCATGGCCAAGAAGAAAAGGGAAAATTGCCCTCCCCTGGCCCTGTGGCTGGTCACGTTCTCGGACCTGGTCACCCTGCTGCTGACCTTTTTCGTGCTCCTGCTGACCATGTCCTCCATGGATCCAGTCCTTCCTGACCCAGGTGACGGTGACGCCACAGGACCTGGGGCCCCTGGACGCCAAGGGCGTCGGGCAAGGTCTCGGCCGACGTCATGCTGGTCATGGAATACATCGAGCGGCCCTGGGAGATCATGGAGAAGCAGAGCCGCATCAAGGACCTGCTCTTCCCCGATGACGAGCTGCCCCAGGACATCTCCCGGTCCACCCTGGAGGAGAACCTGTCCATCATCGCCAAGGACGACGGCGTGGCCCTGGTGCTCACGGACAAGCTCCTGTTCCCGCGCGGCCAGGTCGAGCTGGACGAGGCGGCCCGCACCCTGCTGGCCCGGTCATGGCCGAGCTGCTCTGGGCCATGGACGAGCGGGGTGAACATCGCCGGATACGCCGACGGCGAGGAAGAGGATCCCTACACCCTTTCCGGCGACCGGGCCCTGGCCGTGCTGGCCTTTTTGGTGGAGCAGGACCTGCCCGAACAAGTGGTTCTCCATTTCGGCCTACGGGGCCGAGCAGCCCCGGGCCGACGACACGACCGAGGCCGAGGGCCGGGCCCTGAACCGGCGGGTGGAAATTCTCATCGAGTCCCATCGGCCCTTGAGCGGCTATCCATCCTGATGGAAAACCCCGCCCTGGAAAACAAGTGCCTTTGCATGTAAGTAAACAACAGACCCGAACGCGACCAACAACCGAGGGTGACAGCCGTGGCTGACGAAATCGAAGAACAACAAGTAGACGAGCCCAAAAAGAAAAAGGCGGCAAGCTCAAATGGATCATCATTCTGGTGGTCCTTCTGGCGCATCGGCGGGGCCGGCCTTCTTTTTCAAGGACAAGATCCTGGGACTCATCGGCATGGGGCCGGACGAGGCCGCCCAGGACCAGAGGTGGTCGAGGAGCAGACGGCCGAACTGCCTCCTGGGGCGAATCCGGGCCCATGGCTTCCATCGCCCCCTTCGTGGCCAATCTCCAGGATCCCCTGGGCAAGCGCTACATCAAGCTGGCCATCGAGGTGGAGTTGCGCGACGAAAAGGCCGTGGTCCTGTTCTCGTCCACGGAGATCAAGATCAAGGACATGCTGATTCGCCTGCTGGGCGGCAAGCGGCCCCAGGACATGCTGGGCCAGCAAAACCAGCTGGAGCTCAAGCAGGAGATCGTCAATCGTTTGAACCAGATCATCGGCCCGGCCGGGTGCTGAACATTTACTTCTCGGAGTTTATCCTGCAATAACCCTTGCAGGACAAGGGATAAGGACTTCGAGGTCCGACATGTGCACGGTTTTTGCACGGATTCCACCGGCCCGGCGCGCGGTTGCGCCGGAAGAAAAAACCGACCCAACGGACCGAGGTGGACACCATGGCTGAAGAACAGGACAAGCTGGCCGAAGAATGGGCCGCTGCCCTGGGTGACGACGACGAAGCCGGCGACGACGCCGGTGCCGAGGTCGCCGAGCGCCGCTGCCGACGCCCCTGCTCCGGACGCCGCGGAAGACGCAGCCGAAGGTGCTGCGGAAGGCGCGGAAGGCGCCCAGGACGACGCCCTGGCCGACGAATGGGCCACCGCCCTGGCCGAGACCGAGCAGGACGAGGTCAAGGCCGAGAAGGAGCAGGATTTCCTGAGCCACCCAGGCCCACGACGTGGCCCTGACTTGAAGGACATGACCGAGCGAAGCCAAGGGCCCCAAGCCCGAGGGCGGCAAGCGGGACCTGGACTTCATCCTGGACATCCCCCTGGAGGTCTCGGCCGAACTGGGCCGCACCAAGCTTCTGATCAACGAACTGTTGCAGCTGGGCCAAGGCTCGGTGGTCGAGCTCAACAAGCTGGCCGGCGAACCCCTGGAGATCTACGTCAACGGCAAGCTGGTGGCCCGCGGCGAGGCCGTGGTCATCAACGAGAAATTCGGCATCCGGCTGACCGACATCATCAGCCCCATCGAGCGGGTGAAGCAGCTTGCCTGACAACGCAACGGGGACTCCTGTCCCGCCGCCACCGTGGGCAGGCAATCCAAGTTACGGTGTCCCTGTCCGCCGCGGCCAACGCCACCCTTTCGACCGCAGGCCAGGAACAGACCCCCCAGACCACGGTGGGCCGAGGCCCCGGAGGTCTTCGGCGGCCACGGACGGCTCGCTCGGTTCCGAGAGCAGCCTGCTCATGGGTGCCTATTTGTTCCTTATGCCTTGCTGTTATTCTTCTGGGATTTTTTCTGTTACGTAAGTTCGGCTCCGGCGGGCGTGGCCCGCGCCCGGGGCGGAGTGCAGCCCAAGCTCAAGGGACGGCTCATGCTCGGCAACAAGCAGAGCGTGGCCGTGGTCAAGGTTTTGGGACGGGTCATGGTCCTGGGCGTCACCGAGCGCTCCAGATCACCCTGCTGGACAAGATGAGCGTGGAGGAATGCGCCATCAACAGATGCGGAAGAGGACGAGCATGCCTTTACCAAGTTTGCGGAAATGCTTGGGAAAAAGTCGTGACGAGCAGAACCGCGGACTAGGCTGGCCGATCCTGGGCGCGCTCTTTGCCGCCCTGCTTCTGCCCGCCCTGGCCTTTGGCCCAGGATCCGGTGCTGCCGACCATCAACCTGGAGTTGGCAGCCCAGCAGGCCGAGCCGGAACAGGTGTCCGTCCTCCTGGAAATCCTCTTCCTGCTGACGATCCTGTCCCTGGCCCCGGCCATCGCCCTGACCATGACCTCGTTCACGAGGATCATCATCGTCTTCCACTTCCTGCGCCAGGCCATGGGCACCCAGCAGATGCCCCCCAACCAGATTCTGGCCAGCCTGGCCATCTTCATGACCGTGGTCATCATGGCCCCGGTGGCCGGGCAGGTGAACGAGAACGCCCTGCAGCCCTATTTGGACGAGCAGATCGGGTTCGACGAGGCCCTGGACCGGGCCCAGGAACCCATCCGGGAGTTCCTGTTCAAGCACACCCGGGAAAAGGACCTGTCCATCTTTTATTCCATCACCGGCATGGAGCGGCCCGAGTCCCGGGAGGACGTGCCGACCATCATGCTGGTGGCCGGGTTCACCATTTCCGAGCTCAAGACCGGCTTCACCATCGGCTTTCTCATCTACATTCCGTTCCTGATCCTGGACATGGTGGTGGCCTCCACCCTCTTGTCCATGGGCATGATGATGCTGCCGCCGGTCATGATCTCGTTGCCGTTCAAGATTTTGCTGTTCATCCTGGTGGACGGCTGGAACCTGATCGTGGGATCGCTGGTGAACACCTTCGGGTGACCATGCCCAAACCCTAGGAGAGGTGCGCCGTGACGCCGGAATTTGTCGTCGGATTCGCCCGCGAGGCCATTGAGACCACCCTGAGCATCGCCCTGCCCCTGCTGGGCGTGGGCATGATCGTGGGCATCACGGTCAGCGTGCTCCAGGCGGCCACCCAGATTCAGGAAATGACCCTGACCATCGTGCCCAAGATCGTGGCCATCTTCATCACCCTGATCATCGCCTTTCCCTGGATCATGGACAAGATGATCACCTACACGCGCGACATCTTCATCAATCTGCCAAACTACATCCGCTGATCGGCTATTCTGCCGGACCCCTGGAAGAGATGACGGGCCCCTGGCCCTTTTCCCATGCGGCGCGGGCCATGCCGGACAGGCACAGGGCCGCGGCCTGGGACACGTTGTAGGAGTCCAGCTCGCG
Organism: Desulfovibrionaceae bacterium; assembly: GCA_963666895.2. GTDB lineage: Bacteria > Desulfobacterota > Desulfovibrionia > Desulfovibrionales > Desulfovibrionaceae. The sequence continues at coordinate 500,834 of CAXXNS010000010.1, forward strand.
GCCCAGAGGCAGCTCGACCACGAAGTCGCAGGCCGCCAGCACCCCGGGCCGCACCCCCTTGTCCTCGTTGCCCAGGACCAGCACCGCGGGCAGCAGGAACTTGTCCTGGTCCCGGATGCCGTCCAGCACCTGGCGGGGGTCGATGTCCGCGCCCTTGGCCAGGCCGTAGACCGTGAACCCGGCCTTTTTGCACTGCTCCAACCCCTGGGTCAGGTTGGTCACCCGGGCCACGGGCAGCTTGATGATGCACCCGGCGCTGGCCTTGACCGCCCCGGCGCCCAGGTGGGCCGCGCCGTGCTGGACCACCAGCAGCCCGCCCCCGCCCAGGCCCCACAGGGTCCGGGCCAGGGAGCCCACGTTGCCCGTGTCCTGGACCTTGTCCAGGGCGCAGAGCACGGGCAGGGGAGCCTTGCGGGTCGCTTCCAGCAGGGCGTCCAGGTCGGCGAAGGACACGTCCGCCACCTGGGCGGCCATGCCCTGGTGCCCGGGATGGACGCGGGCCAGGGTCTCGGCGTCCACGAACCGGTAGCGCACCTTGTTGGCCTTGCAGGATTCCAGCACGGCCTGCACGTCCCGGCCCTGGAGCCCCTTCTTGAGCAGCACCAGGTCCACGCGGGACGGGTCCTGGGCCAGGAGTTCGGCCACGGGCTTGCGCCCGATCACGTACTCCTTGCCCGGATGGTCGTCCGGTCCGGCCGGGCGGTCCTGGAAGCCCCGGCCCTTGCCCCTGCCCTCGGTTCGACCTGGCGCCTGGTTGGGCCGTTTGGATTTTTGATTCATTAATTCACCGGAATTGTTATTGATTTGTAAGATGCTTGTCAGGAAGGCCGATTCCCGGTATCCATCCTGTCAGTCTGTCCGGACCATAGCACACAATCCAAAACGCACAATCAACCCGGCACTGGCTAGACATTCTCTAGATTTTTCTTGAGGTATGGATGAAACTATGCTTTGCTTTTTCGCAATTCCGACTCCGTAACCAGAAGGTACGCTGCGTGCTGCATCCGCTTCGCTTTACCGCCCGGTTCGTCTTGGTCATGGCTCTCTCGATCCTGGTCGGGGCCTGCGCCCTCAAGAACACGGACTCTCCCGACGGGAAGGTCCCTGTGGACGTGCTTTCCGGTGACAGCGTCCCCCTGGACCCCGAGGTCACGGCCGATCCCACGAATGACGGCCGGGACCAGCTCACCGCGGAGGAGCTCAAGATCCTCCAGTCCAAGAATGGCTTGGCCTTCGACCTGGACCTGCACAACAACGAGAACGTTGAGCACTACTTCGCCTACTTCACGCACAAGGCCCGGCCCACCTTTGAGAAATGGCTGGTCCGTTCCGAGCCCTACATCCCGCACATCCGGCAGATGTTCATTGAGAACGGCCTGCCCCAGGACCTGGTCCTGCTGCCCTTTGCCGAGTCCGGCTACAACGTGCGCGCCTATTCCCGGGCAGGAGCCGCGGGCCTGTGGCAGTTCATGCCCTACACGGGCCGCAAGTACGGCCTGACCGTTGACTGGTGGGTGGACGAGCGCCGCGACCCTTACCAGGCCACCGAGGCGGCCATCGGCTACCTGTCCGACCTGTACGAGCTGTTCGGCGACTGGTATCTGGCCCTGGCCGCGTACAACGCGGGCGAGGGCAAGATCGCCCGGGCCCTCAAGATGACCGGGGCCACCACCTTCTTCGAACTGGTGGAGCTCAACCACACGCTGCCGCGCAAGTACCGCCTGAAAAAGGAAACGATCAACTACGTTCCCAAGTTCATTGCCATCTCCAAGATCTTCCAGAACCTGGAGGAGCTGGGCTTTCAGCCCGTGTGCTGGGAGAACGCCCAGGACGTGGAGCACGTCAAGGTGCCCGGCGGCACGGACCTGCTGGCCCTGGCCAAGGCCGGGGACATGCGCTGGAGCGAGTTCCACGACCTGAACCCCTTCTACAACCGCCAGGTCTCGCCCCCGGGCGACGAAACCGTCTGCTATCTGCCCGGCCACAAGGTGGAGTGCATCCAGGCCTATCTGTCCGACCCCAAGTCGCGGCCCTATGAGGGCTACATCCGCTACGTGGTCAAGAGCGGGGACTCCTGGTGGAACATTTCCCGCAAGTTCGGCGTGCCCATCGCCGTGCTCAAGAAGGTCAACAACCGCAAGTCCAACACCCTGCATCCGGGCCAGACCGTCATGGTCCCGGGCCACGACGGCACCAAGCCGGTGCAGTCCGCATCCGCCGCGGACGCGCCCAAGTCCAAGCCCAAGATCAAGGTGGTGGCCGGTTCCAAGACCTACAAGGTGCAGTCCGGCGACACCCTGTGGGCCATTGCCCAGGCCTACGGCGTGAGCGTGAACGACCTCAAGGCTGTCAACGGCCTGCACAACTCCCGGGGCCTGCAGATCGGCCAGAAACTGGCCCTGCCCGAGAAAGCGTCCGCGCCCGTGAACACGGCCCAGGCCAAGCCCGCGGCCGCGCCGGCTCCCAAGGCCTCCGCCAAGACTTCCGTCAATGCCTCTTCGGCCGGGCAGACCTATACCGTGCACTCGGGCGACACCCTGTGGGCCATTTCCCAGTCCTACGGGGTCACCGTGGCCGAGATCCAGCGGGCCAATGGCATGGGCAAGTCCAAGAAGCTCAGCATCGGCCAGAAGCTCGTCATCCCCGGCGGCTCCGTGGGCCCGGTGGTGGCGGCCAACAGCGGCGGCGGCGACCTGCGCGCGGTCAGCTACCAGGTCCGCTCGGGCGACACCATGTGGAGCATCGCCGGACGCTTCGGGGTCACGCTCAACGACCTGCGCAAATGGAACAACATGGGAAGCTCCAGCCGCATTTATCCGGGCCAGGAGCTGAAGGTGTATACTCCGTAGACTACGCCTGACCCAAGGCTTTTTTGAGAAGCGCCTCGGCCCCCACCGGGTTGAGGCGCTTTTCCGTCCAGAGCTCGAACTGTTTCAGCCCCTGGTGCAGGAACATGGACAGGCCCGGGATCACGGTGCAGCCGCAGGCGTAGGCGTCGCGGACCAGCCGGGTGTGGGCCGGGTTGTAGACTAGGTCGAAGACCACGGTGCGCGGCGGGAACACGCCCAAAGGCCAGGGCGAGTACTCCTCCAGCTTGCCGGACATGCCGAGCGGCGTGGCGTTGATGATCAGGTCGGCCTTGTGGTGCAGCCTATCGTCCCAGTCGATGACCGACACGCCCAGGTCCACGGCCAGGACGTTGGCCTTGCTGAAGGTCCGGCCCGTGACCGCCACCTCCTTGACGCCCAGCTCCTTGAGCGCGGCAACGGCCGCCCGGGCGGCCCCGCCCGCGCCCAGCACCAGGCCGGAGCAGGGCTTGCGCGGCAGCTCCTTGAGGGGTTCCAGACAGCCGATGACGTCCGTGTTCTCGCCCACCAGCTCTCCCGCGTCCCAGTACAGGGTGTTCACCGCGCCCACGGCCCGGGCCCGGTCCGTGACGCGGTCCACCCGGGCCATGACGGTCTCCTTGTGCGGGATGGTCACGCTGACCCCGTAGATGGGCGTCAGCCGCACCCGGGACACGAAGGAATCCAGCTCGTCAGGCAAGGTGGGCCAGGCGTCGTACCGGGCGTCCAGGCCGTGCTGCTCGAATCCCCAGTTGTGGAGCACCGGGCTCAGGGTGTGGCTCAGGGGATAGCCGATGATGCCGTAGACCTTGGTCACTTCATTTCCTTTGTCTTGATTGACCCCTTTTACATAGGAGAACGGCCGCCCGCAATGCGAACGGCCGTTCTGAAGTGAATTGCTTTGGAATGGTTATTTGCCCGCCACTTCGGCTCCGGCCTCGATGGCCTTGGCGTTGAGCGGGATGAGCTTGGCGTAGTGCGGGGAGATCACGTTCTGCAGGGAGTCGATGACCGTCTGCAGGGGCACGATGCCCGTGCTTTGCACGTACGCGCCGATGGCCACCATGTTCAGCAGCCGCGGGTTGCCGAGCTTGTCCGCGATGGCGTTGCAGTCCACGAACACGGTCTTGACGCGCTTGGGCTCGGCCAGCTTCTTGTCGATGAGCGAGGAGTTGACGATCTGTACGCCCCCGTCCTCGAGCCGGGGCTGGAACTTGTCCAGGGAGGGCCGATTGAGGATGATCAGGGACTTGGGCCGGTGGATGATGGGCGACCCGATGTCCTCCTCGGACAGGACCACGGTGCAGTTGGCCGTGCCGCCGCGCATCTCCGGGCCGTAGACCGGGATGTATGTGACGTTGAGGCCGTCGTTCATGCCCGAGTAGGCCAGCAGATTGCCGATGAGCATGACGCCTTGGCCGCCGAAACCGGCCAGGATGCAATCCATGTAACGCATCAGCACGCCCCTCCTTCCTGGTCCACGTCCTTGTAAACGCCCAGCGGGAAGTAGGGGATCATCTCCGTCCCGATGCGCTCGTTGGCCGCCACCGGGGTCATTTTCCAGTTGGTGGGACAGGCCGAGAGCAGCTCCACGAACCCGAAGCCCTGCTCCTTGATCTGGACCTCGAAGGCCCTCCGGATCATCTTCTTGGCCTGGCGGATGTGCTTGACCGTGTCCAGGGAGCCGCGCGCGGCATAGGCCACGCCGCCCAGCCCGGCGATGATCTCGGCCATCTTGATGGGCATGCCCTCCCGGTCCCGGCAGCGCCCGCCCGGGCAGGTGGTGGTGCGCTGGCCGATGAGGGTGGTCGGGGCCATCTGGCCGCCGGTCATGCCGTAGACCGTGTTGTTGACGAACACCACGGACACGCGCTCGCCGCGGTTGGCGCAGTGCATGATCTCGGCCAGCCCGATGGAGGCCAGGTCGCCGTCGCCCTGGTAGGTGAACACGAACTTGTCCGGACGGCCGCGCTTGACCCCGGTGGCCACGGCTGGAGCCCGGCCATGCGGGGCCTCCACCGCGTCCACGTCCAGGTAGTTGTACAGGAACACGGAGCAGCCGATGGAGCCGATGAGGATGGTGTCGTCCACCAGGCTGAGCTCCTCCAGGATCTCTCCGGCCAGGCGGTGGGCCACGCCGTGGTGGCAGCCCGGGCAATAGTGGGTGTCTCGGTCGATGACCACCTGGGGCCGGTCGAACACGAGTTTTTCAGCGGTTGCCGTGGTCATTTACTTGCCCTCCTTGGATTGAAGGCTTTTCAGAATCGGTTCCTCGAACTCGTCCGGAGTGGGCAGGTTGCCCGGGTACACGGCGTAGAAGTCCGAGTCGCCCACGGTGCGGATGGCCAGGCGGACATCGTCCACCATCTGGCCCAGGTTGTGTTCGATGGTCAGGAACCGCTTGCCCTTCTTGGCCAGGGCCAGGAGCCCGTCGGAAGGGAAGGGGTAGAGGGTCACCGGGCGGTACAGGCCTACCTTGTGTCCGGCCGCGCGCAGCTTGCGCACCGCGGACTTGGCGATGCGGCCGATGGAGCCGTAGGCCACCACCACCAAATCGGCATCGCCGGTCTCGAACTCGTCGGCCCGGGCCAGCGGCTTCCACGACTCGTACTTGGCCTGCAAATGCTTGTTCTGCCCGGCCAGGGCGCCCTCTTCCAGGAACAGGGACTTGATGAGCCGCTTATCCCTCCCCTTGGCTCCGTCCAGACGCCAGTCGCCGCCCTCCTTGGGGTCCACCTTGACCGGATCGCGCAGTTCCACGGGCTCCTTCATCTGCCCGAGGATGGCGTCGCCCAGGATGAGCACCGGATTGCGGTAGGTGAAGGCCAGGTCAAAGGCCTCGATGACCAGGTCGTAGGCCTCCTGGACCGTGGCCGGAGCCAGCACGATGCAGCGGTAGTCGCCGTGTCCGCCGCCCCGGGTGGATTGGTAGTAGTCGCCCTGGGCCGGGCCGATGTCGCCCAGTCCCGGGCCGCCGCGGTTCATGTTGACGATGACGGCCGGGATCTCGCTGCCGGCCATGTAGGAGATGGCTTCCTGCTTGAGGGACACGCCCGGCGAGGAGGAGCTGGTCATGGCCCGCACTCCGGCCGCACCCGCGCCCAGGAGCATGTTGGCCGCGGCCACCTCGCTCTCGGCCTGGACGAACTCGCCTCCGGCATCGACAATGGCCTTGCTCATCATCTCCGGGATGTCGTTCTGCGGGGTGATGGGATAGCCGAAGAAGCAGCGGCACCCGGCGGTCAGTGCGCCGTGGCCCACGGCCTCGTTGCCCTTGACGAAGATTTTCTTGGAGTCGGCCATCACTTGTCCCCCTTCTTTTTCGGGGTCTTGTACACCTTGATGGCGTAATCCGGGCAGATGAGCGCGCAGGACGCGCAGCCCGTACACTTGTCCTTGTCCGCTTCAGGCACCTCGGCCACCTTGTAGCCCTTGGTGTTGAACCGGTCGGCCTGGACGATGATCCGCACCGGGCAGACCGTGGTGCAGAGGAGACACCCTTTGCACCGTTCCTCGTTGACCTCGATTCTCGACATGGAAATCTCCTTGACTGGATGGCGCATGAGTCCGGGGGGCGGACCAGCACGCACCCTTTACACGATCAACATGGCGTCGCCATAGGAAAAAAAGCGGAAATCGTTTTCCAGGGCCACCCCATACGCGGCAAGCACGGATTCTCGGCCCGCCAAGGCGGAAATCATAATGAGAAGCGATGATTCTGGCAAATGGAAATTGGTAAGCATGTGATCGACCACGTGAAATTTGGCACCAGGGTACAGGTACAGGTCGGTCAACCCCGCAAACTCGCTGATGTTTCCCTTGGCCTTGTGCATGCCTTCCAGGGCCCGGCAGGAGGTGGTGCCCACGGCCACCACGGGCCGCCCCTCGGCCTTGGCCCGGGCCACGGCTTTGGCCGTTTCCGTGGGAACCTCCACGTATTCCTCGTGCATCTGGTGGTCGCGGATGTCCGGGGCGCGCACGGGTGAGAACGTGCCGTAGCCCACGTACAGGGTGACCTCGGCCCAACCGAAGCCGCGCTCGGCCAATCCGGCCCGGATGGCGTCGGTAAAGTGCAGCCCGGCCGTGGGAGCGGCCACGGATCCGGTCTTGTCGGCCCGGGCATAGGTGGTCTGGTAGCGCTCGGCGTCCTCATTCGAGTCGGGCCTGCGGATGTACGGGGGCAGGGGCATGTGGCCGAGTTCCGCGAAAAGGGATTCCAGGTCGCCCTGCCAGGCCAGTTCCACCCGGCAGTGTCCGAAATCGCCTCTGTCCAGGACGGTCAGGGAGAGCGAATCCGTGAACAAAACCCGGTCACCCGGTTTCAGCCCCTTGGAAGCCCTCAGAAGGCCATTTGCTTCTCCGCGAAGGCAATCACCCGATCCATGCCTGGAAATGAGCCCTATGGGAGTGAGCAAAAGGAACTCAACGCGGCCTCCTGTGGGCCTTTTTCCGAAGATGCGCGCGGGCAGGACCTTGGAGTTGTTGGCCACCAGCAGGGCGTTCTCGGGCAGGTGCTCGGCCAGGTTCTGGAATGTGGAAACGCGGCTTTGTCCTGAGGACCGGTCCAGCACCAGAAGCTTGGACCCGTCCCGCTTGTCTGCCGGATGCTGGGCAATACGGGACTCGGGCAGGGGATATTGGTAGCTCTCCAGTTGAAAATCCCTCGGCACGCCTTGGTCCGGCCCGTTTTTGAACATGTCGCTCATGGCGATTGCCATCTAGCATAGCCCGTGCCCCAAGGCGAGCAGGACGCCCGGAGGCAGCATTTTTAGAAAAGCATAAATATAAGTAGGTTAACAGTTTGCCTCAAATCAGCACATGGCTTTCCGACTTGATTCCTTTGCAAATCCTGGTAAAGACCAGCACATGAACTGGCTTTCCGTGGCCGAGATAGCCAAGATCACGCGCATTCCCGCACCCACCGCCAGGCGATACGCATCCCTGTTCCGGGAGTATTTGCCGAGCAAGAAGATGGGCCGGATGACCAAGTATGGCGAAGACGCCGTGCAGATTTTCGAGCAGATCGCCCAGCTCTACAACGACGGCCATGTGACCAGCGAGATCGAGGAAATCCTCAAGCGCGACTACGCCCGGACCATCGACGTGGACGCCGGGTCTCCGTCCGCCCTGGCCACCCAGGTCTCCCAGGCCGACCTGAACCGCGAGATGACCGAGTCCTTCACGCGGCTCATGGACAAGTTCTCCTCTTGCCTGTCCATCATCGCCGACCAGAAGGCTTTGCTGGAAGGACAGCGCGACGACATCCAGAAGCTCAAGTCGGCTGTGGTCCTGCTTTCCCGCAGCCAGAAGCGGATCAAGCTCTCCACCCCGGAAGTGACCTTGGAGATTCCGGCCGAGGTGGACGAGCGCTGCCGCTCCCTGGAGGCCAAGAACAAGGAACTCGAGGAGATGGCCCTCAACCTGTCCTACGAGAACTCGGACATGAAGGTGAAGCTCCAGATTCTGGAGTCCGAACTGGTCCGTTTGCGCCGCGACCGCCGCGAAATGGAGAAGTATCTCCAGGACAAGATCGAACGGATCAAAGCTTAGCCCGAGTCTCAACTTTCTCTGGAAAAATTGCAGTTTCTACAGCCCTGGGGTAGAACCGCCTCAGAACGCTTGACCTTGGGTACGAAAACCAACAACCTTGGGGCACAGAGGAGGCGCCATGATTCGCAGACGGCACAGCTGGGGGAAGCTGCTCGTGCTTGTGCTGGCGACCACGCTGGCCATGGCCTGCACCACCCGTCAATCGCAATCCACGGATCCCGGAGGCGGTGATCCCGCCGCCATTGAGCAGACCTACGAACAGACAAATTTCTATTATGAGTTCGAGGACATTCTCATCCCGCGCGAAATCGACCCGGTGGACGACGAAAAGTATGTGTTTGACGATGGCCGGTTCCTGGCCGGTTTCCGCATCTTCAAGGGCCGCGTTGTGGCCGACGACCTGTTCCTGTTCTTCCTGAACAACATGCAGCGCGACGGCTGGACCAAGATCGTGTCCATCAAGAGCGACGTGAGCACCCTGGTGTTCTCCAAGCCGCAGAAGAGCTGCACCATCAAGATCGAGGACAGCTGGCCCGAATCCCAGGTCACCGTCTTCGCGGTCCAGCTTCGCGACAACACCGGTCCGTCCATTCAGGTGCAGGACCTGCCCAACTAGCAGGCGGAACGCGACATGGCAGTGGACACCAGCATGTACTTTGCGGCCTTTTCCAGCCAGCGCATCCACCTGGGCGTGACCGGCTCGGTAGCCGCGGTGCGCGCCCTGGATCTGACAAGGGCGCTGACTTCGCTGGGCGTGTCCGTTTCCGTCACCCTGACGGATTCGGCCTGCCGGTTCATCACGCCCCTGTCCTTCGCCGCCCTGGGCGCGGACCCGGTGTTCACGTCCATGTTTGACGACGAGCAGGCCACCTTTGCCCATCTCTATCCGCAGAAGCAGGCCCAGGCCCTGGTCATCGCCCCGGCCACCGCGGACATACTGGCCCGCATGGCCCACGGCTTGGCCGGAGATCTGCTGTCCTGCCAGGCGTTGGCCTTCCCCGGACCCGTGGTGGTCGCTCCGGCCATGAACCCGGCCATGTGGGACGCACCCGCCACCCGGGCCAACGTGGCTCTGCTCACGGAACGGGGAGTGCGTTTCGCCGGTCCGGTGAGCGGTCCGGTGGCCTGCGGTGACGAGGGGCCTGGACGTATGGCCCCTGTGGAGGACGTGCTGGCCCATGCCCTTCGGGCCGTGTCGCCCCAGGACCTGGCCGGACGCAAGGTGCTGGTCACTTTGGGGCCAACCCGCGAGTTCGCGGACCCCGTGCGTTGCTGGACCAACCCCTCCACCGGCCGCATGGGCGCCAGCCTGGCCGTGGCCGCCTGGCTCCGGGGTGCCGAGGTCACTGCCGTTTGCGGTCCAACCAGCCTGGCCCTTCCGACGGGCATTACGCGCGTGGACGTGACCACGGCCCGGGACATGCATGAAACCGCCCTGGAACTTTGGGACGACATGGACATCGGTTGCCTAGTGGCGGCCGTGGCCGACTTCCGCCCGGCCAAGCCCCATCCCGAGAAGCTCAAAAAAACCGCCGCGGGCAAGGACGGACTGGTGCAGCACATGACCACCAATCCGGACATCCTCCGCGACCTGGGCAAGCGCAAGCAGGAGAACCAGCTCCTGCTGGGCTTCGCCGCCGAGACGGCCGAGGAGATGGCGGGCCAGGCCCGGGACAAGCTTGAGGCCAAGAACCTGGATCTCATCGCGGCCAACCGCATCGGCGATCCGGACAGCGGATTCGGAACCCAGGGCAACACGGTATTTGTCCTGGATTGCCACGGCCGCCAGGAACAGTGGCCCAACCTTCCCAAGCCCGAGGTGGCCTGGCGGCTATGGGACCAGCTGATCGCGCTCTGAACCTGGCCGAGCGGCTTCGGCCCTGGGTCGGCCTGGGCCTGACCGACGTGCTCGCTCCCGGCAGCGGCATTCGCTTTCAAGGTCGTGCGTCCGTTTCTCCGGGACAAGAACAACGGCAAAGCCGACCGGCCTCACCGCAAAGGCCGCCTGCTCTTCCCACGCGACAAGCTGATCAGCGCCAACAGCCTGTTCAGTCGCAGCCAAAGCACCATGCACCCATCGAGCTGCCGGAACAGTGGCTTGACTTCATCAAGAGCTATCCCAGCGGCGCGCGCATGGTCTGGACCTATTTCGAGCTGGGGCTCAACAAGTGGCTCAAGCCGGATTCCGATAAATCAAAGCTGTTTCTGAGCCTTATCGATCACTTGCGATTGCCGCAGGGGAGCATCGCCTTCAGCGCCATGACCGAACCGGCCGGCGAGGTCATGGTTCCCCGGACCGACCTGTTTTGGGAAGTTGTTCGCCGCCTGGGCGCACAAGTCGTCGCCTGTTTCGGTGAACCCGGGTTCAGGACTCTCTGCCCCCGGGCGACCCGCGGCCGATTCCACATCACGGACAGCGGACTCACGGTACACGTGCTTCCCGACCCGAATTTATTGCTGACTATGCCTCTTGAACGCAGGCTGGCCAGCGTGGATCATCTTCGAGAAGTGGTTCTTTCCTCACACTGAAGCGGTTGCGCTTCGGCCCTGGCTGGCGTATCTCTCCCCACGACAACGCCAATCGCAAAATCAAGCCCAACGGGAATTCAAGGATCCAAGCATGCATGTTCTTGTCACCGGCGCAGCCGGATTCATCGGCTTTCATCTTTCCAAGCGCCTGCTGGAGATGGGGCACAAGGTCACCGGCCTGGACAGTCTCAATGACTATTACAGTGTTGAACTCAAGAAGGACCGCCTGGCCCAGATACAGGACCATCCGGAATTCACCTTCGCGCACGTGGACCTGGCCGATCGTCCATCCATGAAGCAATTGTTCGCCACCTCGGGCTTCACCCACGTGGTCAACCTGGCTGCCCAGGCCGGGGTGCGCTATTCCGTGGAGAACCCGGAGGCCTACGTGGACGCCAACCTGGTCGGGTTCGGCAACATCCTGGAGGGCTGCCGTCACAACGGTGTGGAGCACCTGGTTTACGCCTCGTCCAGCTCGGTATACGGCATGAACACCCACATGCCCCTGACCCCGCACGAGTCCGCCGAGCATCCGATGAGCCTCTATGCGGCCACCAAGAAGGCCAACGAGATGATGGCCCATTCCTATTCCAACCTTTACGACCTTCCTACCACGGGCTTGCGTTTCTTCACGGTCTATGGGCCCTGGGGGCGGCCGGACATGGCCCTGTTTTTGTTTACCAAGGCCATCCTTGAGGACAAGCCCATCAAGGTCTTCAACCACGGCAAGATGGAGCGGGACTTTACCTATGTCGAGGACATCGTGGAAGGGGTGGTCCGCGTGACCATGAACACAGCCAAGGCCAATCCCAACTGGGACGGCCAGAAGCCCGACCCGTCCACCAGCAAGGTGCCGTACCGTATCTACAACATCGGCAACAACAACAAGGTCCAGCTCTCGCGTTATATCGAGGTGCTGGAGGAACAGCTCGGCAAGACCGCCGAGAAGATCTACATGGACCTCCAGCCCGGCGACGTGCCTGCCACCTGGGCCGACGTGGACGATCTGGTCCAGGACGTGGATTTTTGCCCGGCCACTTCGGTGGACGAGGGCATCGCCAAGTTCGTTTGGTGGTATCGGGAGTATTTTAAGGTCTGACCCCGACACCTCCCGCCCCAGCACGGCACACGGCCCCGGCCCATATATAATATAATGATGGGACCGGGGCTTTTTTTTATTTTTTTTCTTACCGCCCGCCCCCCTTGCGCTACGGGCTCTTTTCGACGGTTTTTCTCTTTTGAGGGGCCTCCAAAACCCCGGACGCCCCTTGCCAAGCCAGCCCGTTCCATTTAGACAATGCCCATGCTCTTGGCTGTCCTCTTGTTTCACGTGAAACAAAATGTTTTCCAAACGTCATACAAGTTCATGTTTCACGTGAAACAAAACGGCTCACCGACCCGTTGCTCTCACGTCCGTTCATGACCCGGTAAACCACCAAGGGGGAGTGCTCCTGTGGCCAGAACCATTGTTGTTGCCAACCAAAAGGGTGGGGTCGGTAAGACCACCACGGCGGTGAACCTGGGCGCCTCGTTGGCGGTGATGGAGAACAAGGTCCTTATCGTGGACTGCGATCCCCAGGCCAACGCGTCCAGCGGGCTGGGCTTCTACCAGAGCGAACGCCGCGAAACAATTTATTCGGCCCTGTTCAAGCCGGAAAGGGTGCGCCAGGCCATCGTGGAAACGGACATTCCGTTCCTGTCGCTCCTGCCCGGGACCACGGATCTGGTCGGGGCCGAGGTGGAGTTGGTGGACAAGATCGGTCGCGAGTACTACGTGCGCGACCTTATCGAGCCGGTGCAGAACGAATTCGACTACATCATCCTGGATTGTCCGCCGTCCCTTGGCATCCTGACGGTGAACGCCCTGTGCGCGGCCAAGGAATTGCTGGTGCCGCTGCAGTGCGAGTACTACGCCCTGGAAGGAATCGCCCAGCTGCTCATGACCTACGAACTGGTCCGCAAACGGCTCAACCCGGACCTCAAGGTCCTGGGCGTGGTCCTGACCATGTACGATTCCCGCAACCGGCTTTCCTGGCAGGTCAAGAACGAGGTGCGCAGAGCCTTTCCGCAGCATTTGTTCGAGGTCATCGTGCCCAGGAACGTGCGGTTGTCCGAGGCGCCGAGTTTCGGCAAACCCGTCATCACCTACGATATCAAGTCCAAGGGCGCGGAAGCCTACCTCCATTTGGCCCAAGAGGTGGCCAAGAGCCGGACGGCCTGACACGGGACGTGATGGAGTCGCAATCTTGTGATGACCACAGGCGAAAATTTACTTTGGGACCGTATTTCAGGCTATGGGTCGGACCAGAGCGTGCTATGGGATGAAAACGGGCGAGAATTGATCCTTGGTTCATCTCTGATGGAAAATGGTGATCAGAGATGACCGGACTGGACAAGAGGGGCAAAGGGCAATGAAGGCTGTTTGGTCATACCCGGTGAAACACGGTCCTGGACTGCCAAACCAGGATCAGGGTGTGGTCACGTCACCTGGGGTCGCGCTCAAGAGTCCGTCACGACATGCTCAGGCAAGTGTCGATCGCTCGAGCGATCAGTGGTGGGTGATGAGCCGAAAGAGGTCCATCAGATCGAAGCGAAAGACTCGGCTTGGAAATACCAGCCAGGCCGGTGGGTTCCGGGGAAAATGCGCTGTAAGGGCTTTTTTGAATCTCAAACGGGTTCGGGCTTCATTTATAGCGCGCTTCGTTGCGAGGATTCTTGTTTTCCTGGAACGGCTTGGTTTCGCTGACGATTTCGTCCTTGAAATGGCGCTTGATGATTTTTGCCTTGCAGTTTCGGCAATAGAAGGCCACCAGGCCGGACAGGCTGGCCGCGGTGAGCAGGAATTTTCTCGGGTCGTCGGCCTGGAAGTCGGCGGTCTCTGCGCCGCAGGCCTGGCAGGTCACGTCGGTGTCCACGGGGTAGGGGAAGTCCCAGCAGGACACCAGAGATTCCCAGTCGGCCAGGTTTTCAACCGGCTCGGAGGGTGGTTCAGCGTCGGAAGCCAGGTCGGAAAGGTGCGGTTCAGCCGCCTTCCAGGCCTGCGGGGAGAGCAGTACGCCAATGAGGCCGCCGCCGACATCGTAGAGTTTGGTGATGTGTTCGGACATGAGGTTTCTATAGTCACCTAGGGCGCATCACGCAAGCGGCGGATTACCCCGGGCCCGGCCCGGGAGCAACGAGAGGAGTGATTCATGGCCATTCGAGGACTGGGGCGCGGATTGGACGCCCTGCTTGGCGGCTCCATGCCGCAGGACCAGGAGATCAACCCGGCGGAGATTCAGGCTATCAGCCTGGAGGCCATTGTTCCCAATCCCAACCAGCCGCGGCGGAGGTTTGACGAGCAGGCCCTGGCCGAGCTGGCGGAAAGCATCAAGTCCCAGGGCGTGTTGCAGCCCGTGCTGCTGCGGCCTGTGGACGACGGCTATGAGCTGGTGGCCGGGGAGCGGCGTTTTCGCGCCGCGGGCATGGCCGGGCTGACAGAGATTCCGGCCCTGGTTCGGGAGATGACCGACCAGCAGAGCCTGGCCATCGCGCTTATCGAGAACCTGCAGCGCGAGGACCTGAATCCCTTGGAAGAAGCCCAGGGCTACCGGCGCCTGCTGGACGAGTTCGGTCTGTCCCAGGAGGATCTGGCTTCCAGCGTGGGCAAGAGCCGCTCCTCCCTGGCCAACTCCCTGCGCCTGCTCAAGCTGCCCGATACGGTGCAGGAGGATCTGGCCCAGGGCCGGATCACGGCCGGGCACGCCCGAGCCCTGCTGTCCGTGGAGGACGGCCAAGGGCAGACGGCCCTGCACGAGCGCATGCTGGCCTCTCCCATGACCGTGCGCCAGGCCGAGTCCGAGGCCGCATATTACAAGAAACACGGCGAGTTGCCCGATGCCACGACCGTGTCCGCTCCGGCCGCCTCGGGCGGTTCCGGGGCCCGTGCTCCGCGCGCCAAGTCCCTGGACCAGCGGCTGGCCGATTTGCAGGAAAGCCTCTCTGCGACCCTGGGCCTCAAGGTCAGTGTCAGCGGCCACGTGGGCAAGGGCAAGGTGGTGCTGCACTATGACTCCGAGGATGACCTGATCACGATCACCTCAAAATTCGGGGTTTCGATCGAGGAATGATCGTCGGACTGAACCTTGCTGATCTGGCGGAGATTGCCGCGAGCGAGGGTGATAAGGAGCATTTTGCGAAGGCGATGTATCCCAACAACAGGGTCAGAGTGTAAATCATGAATAATAACAAAGTACTGAATGTGAATATGTGCCGTGACGCCCTGGACGGCATGGCCGGGAAGAAGATCATGATCATCGGGGACATAATGCTTGATCATTATGTCTTCGGCCAGGTGGAGCGCATCTCTCCCGAGGCCCCGGTTCCGGTGGTCCGGGTGGAGGAGGAACGCCGTCTTTTAGGTGGGGCCGGCAACGTGGCCCGCAACGTGGCCGCCCTGGACGGCGTGCCCATGCTTTACGGAATAATCGGCCAGGACGGCGAGTCAGAGCAGATCCGGACCCTGTGCGCCGAGGCTGGTTTCGAGGTCCATGCGGTGGCAGACCACAACCGTCCAACAACCCGCAAGACGCGGGTGGTGGCCGGGTCGCAGCAGCTGGTCCGCATTGACCGGGAGTCCACCGAAACCGTGAGCAACGGTCTGATCTCCGACATTCTCAAGGACGTTGGCGATCGTGCAGCCGCCACGCCGGTGATAATCATTTCTGATTATGGCAAAGGCTTGATTTCAAAAGAGTTCATGATGAAACTTCAAGCCCTGTTGAGCGAGTTCGATGAACAGCCCCTGATCCTGGTGGACCCGAAAACCCGCAATTGGGACGCCTATTCCGGGGTGGACATGCTCACTCCAAATACCAAGGAAGCCGCTGAAGGAGCAGGATATCCCATCAAGGATTCCAGCGATGTGATCAGGGCCGGAAAAATGCTGTTCGAGCGCCTGAACTGCCGCAATCTTCTGGTGACACTGGGCAGTCAGGGCATGGCCGTATTTGAATCCGCTGACAAAACGTATCACATTCCCACCGTGGCCAAGAAGGTTTTCGACGTCACCGGGGCTGGTGACACCGTGATCGCCACCCTGGGCCTGGCCCTGGCCGCGGGCGCCGACCTGCTCACCGCGGCCGCCCTGGCCAACTACGCGGCCGGGATCACCGTGGGCCAGGTGGGCGCGGCCGTGGCCGGACGCGAAGAGGTGTCCCTGGCCATGACCAGCCTGCCCAGACCGCAGGTGACGCGCCTGGACTGAACGCCGCTATCCCCGTAACATGCCGTTGCGCTGACGGATTCAACCCCCAACCCCCCAACCTGTGGAGTGGACATGCCCAAGTCCAAGGCTATGGCGGACATCGACACCGCGATCCTGTCCCTTGGCAAGGCCAAGATCCCGACCCCGCTGCCCTATGGCCGGTACATCGGCCAGGACCAGACCGTTCTCATCAACTTGGCCGCCGAGGACCTGGACCAGGATTTCGAATACGACGAGCAGGGCCCTGTGAGCTCCCGGTTCGAGAAGGCCGGACCCAGGGAATTCCTGTATTTCGACTCCTCCAAGGCCAAGTGCGCCGTGGTCACCTGCGGCGGGCTCTGCCCGGGCATCAACGACGTGATCCGGGCCATCGTCATGGAGGCGATTCACAACTACAACGTGCGCCAGGTGCTGGGCATCCGCTTCGGGCTCCAAGGATTCATCCCGCGCTATGGGCACAAGATCATGGAGCTGACCCCGGGCGCGGTGTCCGACATCCACCAGTTCGGCGGCACCATCCTGGGCAGCTCGCGTGGACCCCAGCCGCCGGAAGAGATCGTGGACACCCTGGAGCGGCTCAATATCTCGATCTTGTTCATGATCGGCGGGGACGGCACCATGCGCGCCGCCCAGCAGGTGGTCAAGGAGATCACGGACCGCAACCTCAAGATTTCGGTCATCGGCGTGCCCAAGACCATAGACAACGACATCAACTTCGTGACCAAGTCTTTCGGGTTCGACACGGCCGTGGAAAAGGCCACCGAGGCCATCCAGTGCGCCCATGTGGAGGCCACGGGCGCGGACAACGGCATCGGCCTGGTCAAGGTCATGGGCCGCGAGTCCGGGTTCATCGCCGCCCAGGCCGCCCTGGCCCTCAAGGAGGTCAACATCGTCCTGGTGCCCGAATGCCCCTTCGACCTGGAAGGCGAGCACGGCCTGTTCGCCTCCCTGGAACAGCGGCTGACTGAACGCGGGCACTGCGTGATCCTGTGCGCCGAGGGAGCAGGGCAGCACCTGTGCCAGTCCTCGGGTCAGAAGGACGCCTCGGGCAACCCTGTGCTCTGCGACATCTGCGACCTGCTCATCCACCGCATCAAGGAGCACTTCCGGGAAAAGGACAGGACCATCACCCTGAAGTACATCGACCCCAGCTACATCATCCGCTCGGTGCCGGCCAACGCCAACGACCGGGTCTATTGCGGGTTCCTGGGCCAGAACGCGGTCCACGCGGCCATGGCCGGCAAGACCGGAGCCGTGGTCTCCAGCCTGCAGTCGCGGTACATCCACCTGCCCCTGCACCTGGTGACGCGCAAGCGCAAGAAATTGAACACCAATTCCGAATATTGGCGAGCCGTGGTCGAGTCCACGGGCCAGCGCATCCTCAATTGCGCCTCAGGCGTGTACAACGGCATTTCGTCCATGGAATGAGGCTGGCTTGTGCGAGGCAATAAAAAAGGGCCCATACGGGCCCTTTTTGTTTGTCTGGCGCAGGAGCTAGTCGTTGACGGCCAGGCGGCGGCGCATGTGGCCAAGCTCGGACTGGTCGGCCTGGCGGGCGGCGTCCTCCTCAAGGGACAGGGCCAGGAGGTAGAGCAGATCGTCGGTGGGCACCTGCATGGACACGGAGCCGTTGGAGATCAGGACTTCGGCGTCCTTCTCCTCGACAAGGTAGGCGCTGCGGTGGCGTGTGTGGCCGATGGCGGATATGACGCTGTAGGCGCGGCGGCCCTCACCAAGATCGTAAATTTTTTCAACGGTCAGCATGCCGTTCTGGTTGTTGAAGTGCATGTCCTCGGCCTTCAACGTACCCTCCACACGGATTTCTTTGCCGTGGTCGTTGGGCAGTGAGACGCGATGGATCCATTCGCCGCCATCCACCTGATCGATCCGCTTTTGCGCCATCCCCTACTCCTTGTCCAGAGGAAGCTTGAGCTGCTCCGGGCCCTTGCTGTCCCGCTTTCTGCTCTCCATCGAAGTTCGCCACCCGGTCTCGATGAATTCCATGAGCGCCGATTCCGGCACACGCCATTGACTGCCGATCTTGATAGCTCCGAGCGCTCCCTCGGTAATCAGCCGGTACGCTGTCCGCTGATGCACTCTCAATGCCTCCGCCACCTCACGCACGGTGTACAGGGTCGGTGTACTCGAAGGCTTCACCATGCACACGTCCTGGTTGATTTGAAGTGTTATGGTCATGTCATAAACTGACAAAGCTTGTCAAAGAATTCATAAGCTGTCGCAAGAAAATCTAGAAATGTTTTAATTGGCGGTGAGCGTTTAGAATATGACGATCATGTTACGCATTTGTGCACATTGTGGGGAAAAAAAGCAGCTATTTTTGGCTCGGTCAAGCCGAGGCTATGGAAGAATGCGTGAAAAGAATCAACGGATGAATAATGGGAGCGGGCAATGGCTGCGGACATTCACTCGCCATGCTGAAAAATCATGTTGTGGAAAACACAAGAAGGGATTTGAAAATGACCGCTGGTCGCAGGAGAGCCCGGGAAAATCGCCGCAGCTATCGGGCAGGAAACGGAAAAAACCCGGGGAGCCGCGTCAGTACTTGTCCAGTTCGGCCTGGTCGGGCCAGTAGCCGTTGTAACCGTAGCAGGGAATGATGGTGAATTTGCGGGCCGGACGGCCGTTGTACTCGGTGGTCAGGTACACCGGGTCGCCGATGCGCTTAAACATCATGCGCACGTCCTTGTCCGGGGGAAAGGCGTCCTCGTGATCCTTGAGCACGTACAGGGCGTCCCAGCCCAGCT
This sequence comes from Desulfovibrionaceae bacterium, assembly GCA_963666895.2. Lineage (GTDB taxonomy): Bacteria > Desulfobacterota > Desulfovibrionia > Desulfovibrionales > Desulfovibrionaceae. Next base: position 519,769 of record CAXXNS010000010.1, read on the forward strand.
TGTCCGTGGGGCCGGGCCACAGGTCGTACTGGTTCATGCGCCTCGAATCCACCCAGCCGCAATAGGTGCGCGGCTGCCCGGGTACGTAGAAGGCCAGGGCCGCGGTCATGTCATAGAGGTTGGAGAAGATGAACACCTTGTCCGGGTCCTGGAACACGGCCGGGTCCAACCGCATGGCCTCCACGGTCTGGCCCAGGTGGCGCCAGCCCTTGACCCGATGGGTGATGTTCAGGTTGTCCGGCACCGGGGCGTACTGGAAGAAGTGGGCCACCAGGAACAGGCCCACGGCCAGGCCGACGATGGTCCGCCGGGCCCAGGCGCGGCTGGACCGGTCCAGGAAGCGGTCAAAGGCCAGGGCGGCCAGGACCACGCCGGAGACGTAGCTCACCGTGGCCCAGTTGGGCAGCACCTTGGCGTGGAAGCTCCAGAGCAGGAAAAAGCCCCACACGGGCCAGAAGAATACGGCCAGGAGCAGGTTGCGCGCGGTGCCGGGGTCGTCGCTTGGCCGCTCGGCAACGGGCGAGGGCTTGAAATACCGCTTCACGGCCCGCCAGCCGCCGATGAGCATGAAGGCCAGCCACCAGGGCGTGGCCAGCCCCACCTGGGAGCCGAAGTAGTCGGGAAAGCGGTCGAACCGGATCAGGGTCTTGGCCTGCTTGCCGGCCGCGCCGATGAGGTACATGACGTGCTTGTAGCCCACGAAGTCGTGCTGCAGGTTCCAGATCAGGGTGGGCAAAAAGCCCAGGACCACGCCCGTGGTGCAGGACAGGAACAGATAGGTGAAAAAGCGCTTGGGCGACAGCCCCTTGATGCGCAGGCCCAGCCAGTACAGGGCGGCCAGGGCCGGGAATCCGAGCATGGTGTACTTGGCCAGGACGCCCAGGCCGAACAGCAGGGCCAGGACCGCGAAGGGCCAGACAGGGGCCCGTCCGTTTCCGTCCGCACGCGAGCCCATGTCCAGGCAGACCAGGCAGGCCAGCCAGAACAGGACGAACGGGTTGTCCGTGGTCATGAGGATGCCCAGGGCGGCGAACAGGATCACGGTGTTGAACACGAGCAGGGCCACCACGCCCAGTCGCGGGCGGTTCCAGCCCTTGGCCAGCCAGACGTAGAGCAGGATCTGGGTCACGGCCGACCCGAAGATGGAGCCGAAGCGCACGCCCAACTCGGTGTTGCCGAAGATATTGGTCCACAGGGCGATGATCCAGGCGATGAGCGGGCCCTTGGAGTAGTAGGTCCACTGAAGGTGGCGGGTCCAGTCCCAGTACTGGGTTTCGTCCTGGACCAGGGTCAGCTGGCCCGTGCCCACGAACCACAGCCGCAGGACCGTGACCGCGCAGATGATCAGGGAGGCCCACAGGCCCGGACGCTGTTCGATTTTGGCTGTGATCGGGGAAGGCATCAAAGGACTCCGGATTCGGATGAAAAGGACCGGGCCTTCCTACACCCGGGCAAAGCGGATGGCAACCTTGGCCCGGCGGTTGGCATGGCCGTCAGCCGTCCAGCTTGTCGTCCTCATCCTCGTACAGGTCTGTCAGTTCCATGATGTCGTCTGTCAAATCTTTGGAATCTATTACATTTTGGATTTCCGATGACTTGTCGATAGTGCCGTCCATGGCCTGCTTGATGCAGTCTTCGGGCAGGCAGGCCTGCTGTTCGATGTCGGCCGAGGGAGCCAGGTAGACCTCTTCCAGGATGAGCAGCTCGGATTCGTCGTCCGAGGGCTTTCGGAAGGGGCGCTCGGTCTTGTCCACGGAGTCGGGATCATAGGGAAATTCAGGTGAGGGGCCGCACTGCGGTTCGGCGCAAGCCTGGTCAGGCACGGGTTCGTCCTCGCGCGGGGGGTACTCCTCCTCGGCCCACAGGGAGCCGGGGTCCAGGTCCAGGGGCGGCTCTTCGGCTTCCTCAAGTTGTGGCTCGGGCACAAGCAGGCTGGCCTGGCGGGCAGGGGAGGAAGGCGGCGGCGCGATCACCGTTTCCGTGCGTACGGGCTCGGGAACAGGTTCGGGAATAGGCTCAGGGATTGGTTCCGGCTCGGGTTGGGACTGGCCGGCCTCCTGCTCCGGTTCCAGCACCAGGAGATCCTGGTCCATGTCCTGCTCCAGATTGGCGATGACGCGCTTGAGCAGGGCGTCCAGGCCGTCGCGCTCCATGGCCGAGAACCCGGCCACGGCCGCGCTCAGAACCTCCTCGGCCGACAGGTCCAGGGCCTCCTGGAGCCCTTTGGCCCGGCGTGTCAGGCGGATGCGCACCTTGCGGCGGTCGTTGTCGTCCTGGACCTTGCGCACCAGCCCGTCGCGCTCCATGCGTTTCAGGGTGTTGGCCATGGTCGGCTGCTCGATGCCCACCAGGTCGCAGAGCTGGTGCTGGGTCAGGCCGTCCTCGCGCCACAGGTGCAAAAGCACCGGATACTGGGCGGGCGTGACGTTGTGCGGAGCGAAGCGGGCCTGAAAAGCCTGGGAAAACAGCCGGGCCGCCTGGGCGACCAGATGGGCCGGTGTGGAGGTGAAGTCGCTGGCCATGCCGATTCTCCCTCTTAAAGGATAGCCATGAATATAACGGGTAGATTGGATGCAATAGGTTGTCAAGCGCAAGGATGGCGGGCGGTTGTGCGCGAAGCGCGAAAAAAGGGGCGTGAAACGGGTCCAAGGAGTGGTCCGGGCTTCCCATTTTGCCGGGGAAACCTTACTGTGCCGCCATGTTCGTGGTCATCAACGTGGACGATCTGGGCCTGCATCCGGCCGTGCGGCGGGCCGTGGAAAGCCTGGCCGGGTCCGGGCACGTCACCTCGGCCACCCTGCTGGCCAACGGTCCGGACGTGGAAGCGGCCGTGGAGATTCGGCACGCCTTGCCAAACCTGGGCCTGGGCGCGCATTTGAACATCCTGCGCGGCCGCCCTGTGTCCGACCCCAAGGACGTGCCCTGCCTGGTTGGTCCGGACGGGCTGTTCCCGGGCCGCTACACCAGCCTGTTCAAGTCCCATCTTTCCGGCAGGCTGGACCCGGCCCAGGTGGAGCGCGAATGGGCCGCCCAGATCGAGAAATTGCTGGGCCTGGGCGTGGCCCTGACCCACCTGGACAGCGAGAAGCACGTGCACGCCTGGCCCAGGCTCATGGGCGTGGCCTGCTCCCTGGCCAGGCGCTACGGCCTGTCCTGGGTGCGGCGGCCCAAGGAGCCCCAGCCCATGGCGCGCATGGACAAGGGAGCGCTCCGGGCCCGGGTGCTCAATACCTTTGCCCGGGGACACAAGCCCATGTCCGGGGTGTCCTGGCCGGACCGGGTCTGGGGCGTGGCCGACCAGGGCGCGGACCTGTTGCCTGGCCGGTTTGAAAAGGCTATGGCTGGGTTCCGGCGCAACCTGGGCAAGGACGCGGTGGTGGAACTGGTGGTCCACCCCGGCGATCCCCGGCCGAACGATCCCGGGCTGCCCGAGGAATTCGGCCCCATGCGCGTGAGCGCGCAGTGGACCGCGGAGTTCCAGGCCCTGCAGGACCCGGCCTGGGTTGAGATTTTCGCCCGCCTGGAGGCCACGCCGATTCACTACGGACAGTTGGCCAAGTCCAATAACGGAGCATGACCGAACCATGACGACCCGAAAGACCAGGCCCGAAGTCAGCATCGTCACGCCCATGCACAACGAGGAGCTGTGCATCCGCGAGTTCGTGTCCCGCATCACCGCGGCCATGGACGGACTGGGCGCCACCTGGGAATTGCTCATCGTCAACGACGGGTCCACGGACTCCATGGGCGACATCCTGCGCGAGCTGGCCCGGGCCGATTCCCGGGTGGCGGGCGTGTTCCTGGCCCGCAACCGGGGCCAGTGCACGGCCACGTATGCCGGCATCCAGGAGTCGCGCGGCAAGTACGTGGTCATCATGGACGGCGACCTGCAGCACCCGCCCGAGGAGGTGCCCAGTCTGGTGGAGGAGACCCGCAAGGGCTTCGACCTGGTCTCGGGCCGCAGGGAAAAGCGCAACGAATCCTACGTGCTGCGCCGCTTCCCCTCGTTGGTGGCCAACTGGCTCATGCGCAAGGTGTCCAAGTGCCCGGTGCACGACATGGGCGGGCTGTCCGTCACCCGGGGCGACCTGCTGCGCTCGCTCAAGCTCCGCGAGGGCCAGCACCGCTTCATCCCGGCCCTGATCTACCGGCTGGGCGGCTCGGTGTCCGAGGTGCCGACCACGGCCCCGCCCCGGTACGCGGGCAAGTCGCACTACGGCCTGGGCCGCAGCGTGGACGTGCTGTTCGACATAGTCATGCTGGCCTTCCAGTACTCGTTCAAGCAGCGGCCCCTGTACCTGTTCGGCCGCATGGCCCTGGTGCTGTTCGTGCTGGCCAGCCTGCTCATGGGCTGGATGTTTTGGGACAAGATTTTTTACGGCGAGCACATGGCCAACCGGCCGCCGTTCTTCGGGGCCATCCTGTTCTACATGGCCAGCGTGGGCGCCATGTCCACGGGCTTCATGCTCGAGGCCCTGGGCGACACCCTGGACGCCGTGATCAAGGCCAAGCCCTATGTGATCCGCGAGATCGTGCGCATGGAAGACGGGGGAGACAAGGATGGCGGGGCCTGACATACCGTTGCAACGGGAAATGAAAAAAGGCCCCGCAGCGGATGCGGGGCCTTTTTGGTTTTCAGGGCAAGATAGTCCTAGCCACCAGGGATGGTTTGAACTACAGCTTCTTCTTTTCAAAGAAGGAGAACAGGGCCAGGAAGATGGCTGCCACGGCCGCGATGGCGACCCAGTGGTTGATGCCCAGCCACTGGTCCAGGGTGATCTTCCCGGCGGCGCCCCACTTGAGCAGGCCGTGCAGGGAGGGATAGGCCTCTGCGTACACGGCCGCTCCGGCCAGGCCGCCCACGATGCCCCAGAAGGCGTCGATGCGGCCCTCGCCCAGGGCGCCCATGCTGGTGCCCGGGCAGTAGCCCAGGATGGCCCAGCCGATGCCGAAGAGCAGGCCGCCGATGCCCTGGGCCCCGAAGGACAGGCCCTTGACGTGCAGGGAGACCTCTCCGGCGTCCACCAGGAGGGCCAGCAGGACCATGCCCACCAGGATGGCCGAGAGCATGTATTTGAAGATGGTCATGTCCTGGAGACGCAGCGCGCCCACCTGACGGTCATAGCGGATGACCTCGGCCCGCTGCAGCAGGATGCCGAAAAGAAAACCGGTGATTATTCCGTACAGAATGTCCATGGCTTACCTCCTTATCGTTGGCTGCCGGAGCCGTACAGGATCCGGGCCATGACAACACCGCCGACAAGGAACGCGGCCATGGCCACGTACCCGGACAGGGACATCTGCATCAGGCCGGACAGGCCGTGCCCGCTGGGGCAGCCTCCGGCCATGCGCACTCCGAACAGGGCGATGAACCCTCCGATGAAGGCGGCCACCTGCCGCTTGGGCCCGCTGGTGCCGAACCGGGCGCGCCACATGTCGGGAACGCCCTGCCAGCGGAAGGTGCGGGTGGCGGCCGAGGCGGCCAGGGAGCCGAGCAGGATGCCGATGACGAAGAAGAATTGCCAGTCCACGGCCAGCAGCCCGGTTTCCTTGTCCGCGTACTTCTGGAAGTACTCGGTGGCCTGGACGTGGTCCACGGCTACGGTCTGCTCGATGATCCCGGCGGTGCGGGCGAAGCTGGTGGACGCGCCGAAGTACTTCCCGGCGATCCAGACCGAGAGCACCATGAGCACACCGGTCAGGGCCCCGGCCAGATACGGGTTCCAACGTTTGGAAGGAGCGTTTGCGTCGTACATGATTGCCCCCTTGTTTGGTAGGAAGTTCAGGCTGAAGATAGTACAACTCGATGGCGCATTGTCAATGCCCGGTGTGATGATGCAAGGGCCGGGCAGGTGAAAAATGGGTGAAGATATGCAGAGCGGGCGGGAAATCGACGTGAAAACGCCGCACGAACAGACGAACAAGGCGTTGTCCGCGCGCTGGAGCGGTCCATGCGGATACAAGGAAGTGCTCCGCGTGGGCATGCCCCTGGTGCTGTCCATGGCCTCGGCCACCATCATGCAGTTCACGGACCGCATCTTCCTGTCCCGCTATTCCCTGGAGGCCATCGCGGCCGTGGTTCCGGCCGGTATCCTGGCCTTTTTGTTCATGAGCTTCTTCATGGGCACGGCCGAGTACGTGAGCGTGTTCGTGGCCCAGTACACGGGCGCGGGCCGGCCCCACCGCGTGGGTTCGGCCCTGTGGCAGGGGATCTGGTTCACCCTGGCCGCCTGGCTGGTGCTGGCCGCCGTGGCCCTGCTGGCCCGGCCCCTGCTCGGCCTGGGCGGCCATCCCGATGCCGTGATGGAGCTGGAGGTGGTCTACTTCCGCATCCTGAGCCTGGGCTCGGGCCTGGGCCTGATGGGCGTGACCCTGTCCACCTTCTTCTCAGGCCGGGGCATGACCGTGCCGGTGATGGTGGCCAACATGATCGGGGCGGCCGTGAACATCCCGCTTGATTACGCGCTCATCAACGGGGTCTGGGGCATGCCCGAGATGGGCATCGCGGGCGCGGCCCTGGCCACGGTGGTGGCCGGGGGAGTGACCTTCGCGGTCATGGCCCTGATGGTCTTCCGGCCCGAGGCGGACAAGCTGTTCCACGTCCGCACGGCCTGGCGGCCGGACTGGGACCTGCTCAAGCGGTTGGTCCGGTTCGGCGTGCCCGGCGGGGTGCAGTTCTTCATCGACATGTTCGCCATCACCTTCTTCTTGTTCATGGTCGGGCGGCTGGGCGCGGTGGAGCTGGCCGCCACCAACATCGCCATCTCCATCGACCTGCTGGCCTTCCTGCCCCTGGTGGGCATCTCCATCGCGGTCAGCGTGCTGGTGGGCCAGTGCATGGGCGCCGGGAACCCGGACCGCGCCGCGCGGGCCCTGGGCAGCGGCCTGCGCCTGGGCCTTTTGTGGATGGCCGGTGCGGTCGTGCTGTTCCTGGTTTTGCCCCAGTGGCTGTACGAGCTGTTCCGCGCCCAGGACGCTGCCGGACCGGAATTCGAGGCCATCAAGGAACAGGGCATTATCCTGCTGCGCTTCGTGGCTCTGTACTCCCTGATGGACGCCGTGGCCGTGGTGGTCATGGGCGCGCTCAAGGGGGCCGGGGACACCCGGTTCGTGATGATAATCCTGCTGGGTTGCGCCCTGGGCACCATGATCGTGCCGCTGTTCCTGGTGCTGGAGGTCTTCCACCTGGGCCTTGAGGCCATGTGGTGGTGCGTGACCGGGTACGTGGCCGCCCTGGCCGGGCTCAGCGCGTGGCGCTTCAGGCGGGGGAGCTGGCGGACCATGCGGGTTATTGAGGAAGACGAGGGCGAGGCCGGCCAAGGGGTGGGATGACGAGCTGAAGATGAACGGTCAACCGGGCTGTGTCCCGGGTTTCACCAGGTATCGGCCGATGATTGATCACGATCGCGATCAGGGGGCGGTCCGATTGCGGACCGTTAGATGGTCTCGTAGTCCCGCCACTGGCTCTTGAGTTCGTCCACCTTGGCGCGCCAGTCCCGGCCCATGCGTTGGGACAGGTAGGCCGCCTCGGCCCGGGCCGCCTTGGCCAGGAAGCCGTCCACCCTGCGGGCCGTGGAGTGGTAGATGTGGCGCACGGTCACCTGATGGTCCACGGCCACCAGATACCCGGCCTGGCGGGCCTGGCGGGACAGCCACAGGTCCACGCCGTATCCATAGGGATTTCCATCAAAATCAACGCCGTTCAGGGCGCGCAGGCAGTCCATGGAGAAGCAGGGCGCGATGCCGTCGGCCAACTCGGCCAGCCGGAACTGGCGGGTGGGGTCGGCCTTCATCTGCGGGTGGTAGGGGTTTTTTTCCGCGGCCGGGCTGTAGATGCCCACGGGTCCGTGCCCGGCCTCGATGCGGGCCAGCCGCTGCGCGGCCCGTCCCAGGATGGGCCGCGGGGTCAGGAAGTAGATGTCGTTGTTCAGGAAGAAGAAGCGGTCGCACTCCCCGTCCAGGCGGCGGAAGGTCCAGTCCAGGGCGCCCGCCCAGTAGAGGTTCTCGTCCGTGCGTTCCCAGGCCCCGGGATAGGGAACCGGGGCGTTGTTGTCCAGGACCAGGATGTTCCCGGCCCAGTCCGGGTCCGAGGCGGCCAGCTGCTGGTGCACCCGCTCGGTCAGGGCCGGGTCCCCGTAGTGCAGGATGACCGCCTTGATGCGTTGGCTGGATGGGTTGCTGGTGTCCACGGCTCTGCGCTCCCCGTGCTGGTCAGAAGTGGTGCTTGTTTGCTAGGAGTGTGTCGTGGCTGTGGAGTCCTGTCAACGGCAAGGAAACCCGGAGCAAGGATACAGAGCATGGAATTCAAGTGGGACCTCCTGCCGCACTCCCTCAGGGAAAAGGCCCTGGTGGGCGGGGTGGGCAAACTCCACCTGGCCGGTATGGCCCGGGACGTGCTGTCCCTGGCCGGGGCCGCGGACGAGAAGGGAGGCAGGGAAGCGGCCGCCCTGTTCGCGGACATGGGCCGGGACATGCTTCTGGCCGCTTGGGAGGAGGAGCCCCTGTCCGGGGTGCTGGCCGCCCCGCTCAAGACCATGACCCGGGGCTGGGCCTGGCTGCCCTCGGCCTTTTTCGATGCCCTGGACTGGGTGGAGGCCCATTGGAGTCCGGACAGGCGGCTGCAGCGGCTCTACGAGTCGGCCCGCCACCCAAAGGCCCTGGACGTGGCCGGAGGGCTCCTGGCCGACGACCCGACCAACCTCTACGCCCTGCACATCGGCCTGGAGCTGGCCCTGGTGGACGGCGACCTGGACTGGATCAAGGCGCACGTGGAGCGGCTGGACGCCGGTCCGGCCGGGTGCCTGCGCGACGTGGTCCTGGGCGACCTGTGCCTGCTGGCCGGGGAGCCGGACCGGGCCGAAGACCTGTACACGGCCGGGCTGGAGCCCTGCCCGGTGCCGGGCCTGCACGCCCGCCTGGCCGAGAGCCGGATACGCATGGGCCGCACCGACCGGGCCCTGGCCGCCCTGGCCGCCCTGCACCGCCAGCGGCCCTGGAACCTGAGCCTGCTCTGCAAGCTGTACGACCTGCTCCAGGGGGAGCCCCAGGCCGCCCAGAGCCTGGACGGACCCGTGGCCCTGTGCCTGTACACCCACGACAAGGCCGCGGACCTGGCCGCCTGCCTGGAGGCCTTGGAAACGGCCGGGCTGGACGACTCGCTGCGCCTGGCCGTGGTTGACAACGCCAGCACGGACGAGACCCCGAACCTGTTGCGCTCCCTGGCCGACCGCCTGGGCGCGGACCGGGTGGAGATTTTGACCGCGCCCGTGAACATGGGCGCGCCCGCGGCCCGCAACTGGCTGCTGCGCTCCCGGACCGTGACCGGCTCCCGGTGGACCGTGTTTCTGGACGACGACGCCCTGGTGCCCCCGGGCTGGCTGGAGCGCTTCGGCCGGGCAGCGGCCCGGTTCCCCGAGGCCGGGGTGTTCGGCTGCAAGGTGGTGGACGCGGCCCGGCCCCACGTGATCCAGAACGCGGACCTGCATCTGCGGCCCGACTACGGCGGGAGCGACGCCACCGGCCTGCAGGGGCTGGCCTCGCCCGTGTCCGACCTGCACCACCAGACCCTGGACTACGGGCAGTTCGACTATCTGCGGCCCTGCGTGTCCGTGACCGGGTGCTGCCACATGTTCCGCACCCCGGACCTGCTGGCGGCCGGTGATTTCGACATCTGTTTCTCCCCGTCCCAGTTCGACGACCTGGACCACGACCTGCGGAGAGCCCGGGGCGGCGGGTTCGCGGCCTACCAGGGCCACCTGACCGTGCGCCACCTCAAGAACACGGGCGAGGCCGCGCGCAAGGGCGGGCTGGCCTCGGGCAGCGCCTTCGGCAACCACTTCAAGCTCACCAGCCGCCACCGTCCGGCGGACCTGGAGCCCGCGCGCCGGGCGGCCATGAACCGCCAGGCCGAGCTGGCCCTGACCATGGGCCGGGCAGTGGAAGAGCTCCTGGAAAGGGCCTGACCGGCTACCCCCATGTGGCTGAACCTCAAGCTGACCATCAAGTCCCTGTCCCGGCACAAGCTCAGGACCATCCTGGCCATGCTGGGCATCTTCCTGGGCGCCCTGGCCTTTACCGGGGTGCAGCACGTGTCCCGGATCATGGTCAAGAGCACGGAGCTGGAGATCCAGAAGATGGGGCCCAACCTGTTCGCGGTCGTCTCCGGCCAGGTGCGCTTCTCCCGGGGCGGGGGCATCCGGTTCCGGGGGGTCAACCACTCCATGTCCGTTTCCGACGCCACGGCCGTGGCCCGGGGAGCGCCCTCGGTGCTGGACTACACGCCCATCACCAGCATCGAGGACTACGTGCGCTCGGGCAACCGGTCCGTGCAGGCCAACATCGTGGGCTGCTGGCCCAGCTACCAGGATATCCGGGCCTTTTACCCCGACCACGGCCGGTTCTTCACCATGGCCGAGGAGCAGACCATGGCTCGGGTCTGCGTGGTGGGCAAGGACATCGCGGACCGGCTCTGGGGCGGACCCAAGCAGGCCCTGGGCCAGACCCTGTTCCTGTACCGGGCCTCTTTCGAGGTGGTGGGCGTCATGCAGGCCAAGGGACGGGATCTGGCCGGGGTGAACCAGGACGAGCAGGTGTTCATGCCTTTGTCCACCTACATGCACCGGGCCAGCAACCAGAACTGGGTCCTGGGCGCGTATTTCAGGCTGGCCGACGGCGCGGACATGGATGTCGTCAGGTCGTCGGTAACCGCGATCCTCAGGCAGCGCCACCACCTGGACCCGGGCGAGGAGGACGACTTCTCCCTGCTGGAGCCCAAGGACGCCATTGAGCTGCAACGCCAGGCCCTGGACCTGATGCAGACCCTGGGCGCCATCACCTCCACCATCTCGTTCGCCGTGGGCGGCATGGGCATCCTGTCCATCATGGTGCTCATGGTCCGCATGCGGCGTCTCGAGATCGGCATCCGGCGGGCCGTGGGCGGCAAGCGGGGCCACATCGTGCGCCAGTTCGTGTACGAGGCGGCCATGCTGTCGGTCACCGGCGCGCTGTTCGGCGTGCTCCTGTGCATCGCCGGGCTGCTCATCTTCGCCTCGGTGACCGAGTATCCCCTGATTCTGGACCCCGTGCTCCTGGGCGGCACCCTGGCCGGGGCCGCGGTCCTGGGAGTGGCCTCCGGAGCCTATCCCGCCTGGCAGGCCAGCCAGGTGGAGATTCTGGACGTGCTCAAGAGCGAATGAGCCGGAAACCACGTTTCCAGGGGGTCGTGACTCCGAAACCGGTTGCAGGAATCAGGCCGGGGTGGTAGGGGGTTCTAGTCGAATATACCCGGTTTTCGCGCACCGATTCGTATTGAAACGAACAGACAAGGGGTAAGAGCATGGCAGAAGAAAAGAAAACCAAATCCGCGCCCAAGAAGAGCGCGCCCAAGAAGGCGGCTCCCGAAGCTTCGGCCACCGAGGCCCCCAAGACCGAGAAGGCCGCCGAAACCGCGCAGAAGGCCTCCGACGCCGCCAAGGTCGCCTACGAGGCCACCCGCGATGCGGCCATGAGCGCCTTCAAGGCGGCCACCGTGGTGGTCACCGACCCCATGGGCGGCCAGGGCAAGGCCCTGAAGGCCCTGGGAGACAAGGGCTCCCTGGCCGCGGGCATCTTCTTCGTGGCCCTGTACGTGGTCCTGGGATACCTGTTCAGCATGGGCGGTGGCTTCGGCAACCACCTCAGGCTGATCGGCTACTGGCTGCTCACCCCGGCAACGATTTGCGGCTGCTTCTTCGGCCTGGGCTTCCTGCTCAAGCAGAAGGTGACCATCTTCGAGGCCATCTTCTCCACCGGCGTGACCGTCTTCCCCATGGTCGTGGCCACCGTGCTCACGGGCATCGGCATCTTCACCGGCTGGATCAACGGCCTGATCATCACCTACTGCTTCGCCATCGTGATCCTGCTGGTGGGCGGCTATCTCCAGGACGTGCTCAAGGCCAACACCCAGAAGGCCGTGCTCCTGGCCCCGGCCATCATCGTGGTCGTGCAGATCATCAAATACATCTACAGCCAGATCTTCGGCGGCATGGGCATGTTCTTCGGCATCCTGTAGACCGGAGCAAGACGAACGAACAAGGGGAATCCCATCTTGGGGTTCCCCTTTCCTTTTCTGCTGGGGCTTTACCAGGGCCGGGTTTTGGGGAATACTCCTGACAGGAGGCGTCCCGTATGCCCAGCTCTTTTGAAAACGTCTGCATCTTTCACATTCTCGACGGCCTGCGCGACGGCCTGTCCCATTTTTCCGGAACCTCGCGGGTGGCCCTGATCTACGCCCCGACCCCCACCACCCCGCCGCACATCTGGGACCCGCAGCACCTGCTCAGGGGTCACGAGCCCAAGCTCCAGGACGTGTACCTCTATGCCAGCGCCTGGCGCGGGACCGTGCCCGAGGGCACGGAGATCGAGTTCTTTGATGACGAACATTGCGACTCTTTGGGACTGGCCGGGATCATCAACTACGGCGGCCGGTCCAGCGCCATGGCCTATCAGATGTGGTTCACCGAGGAACACCCGGACATGTGCTGCACCGGCCCGACCAAGCGCTGGCTGGAGTACGCCACCCGCCTGTTCTCCCAGAACTACGCCCTGCAGGACGTGATGAACATCGACACGGCCGGGTACGTGCTTCAGCAGTGCGCCACCCACGCCGTGCGCGACTATCTGGTGGACGAGCGCAGCGCCATGGGCCGCCTGGACACCAAGCTCAGGATCTATCCGGTGCTGGACACGGTGCTCGGGGTCTCGCGTACGCCCGAGGAGGGGCGGATGCCCCGGGGAACCATGGTCTTCTGCGAGCCCCGGGACATGGACGACATCAACTTCATGGCCCTGTTCCCGGACCAGGAACGGCCTCAGGCCAGCAACCACAAGCACGTGCGCAAACTGCTGCAATGCGTGGAGGACTCGGGTTTCTCCCTGGTCAGTGACGGCCAGTACCTGGTGGGCGTGGCCGTGGGCGCCATCCCGGATACGTCCGTGGTGGCGGAGTTCCGGGGGCCGCACGGCTTCCTGTCCCTCAATGGGTTGCAGGTGGCCAGCTTTTCCGAGGGCGGGTTCCACTCGTCCAACCGCCAGGCCAACCTGGTCCAGTTGGAGGAGCTCCTGCTGGAGACCGACCTGGACAACATCACCAGCCACTACCTGTTTCGCATCGTCAAGGCTTTGGTCAATTCGGCCCGGGAGCACGGCCACGGCTCGGGCATCGTCCTGGACCTGGGGCCCGAGTCCCTGGACATGGCCGGGCAGAACCTGGTCCATCCTCTGCCCCTGCGCGTGGACCGCTTCCTGGAGATGGCCAAGGACCTGTCCAAGGTGGACGGAGCCCTGCACATCACCCGGGACGGCAAGCTGTGCGCCTTCGGATGCCTGCTGGACGGCGTGGCCGTGCCCGGGGAGAACCGCTCCCGGGGCGCGCGCTTCAACTCGGCCGTGCGCTTCTCGGCCCTGCACGAGGACGTGGTGGTCATCGTGGTCTCTTCGGACCGGCCCGTGTCCATCATCCGGGGCGGCATCGAGCTGACCGCGGCCTGCCAGTGGATGGCCATCACGGGCTGTCCTTCCCCGCCGACCCTCCAGGAGTGGATACGGCTGTAGCCGCTCGCGGCCCATTGACATATGTCCGGACATGACGGAATCTTTTTCCGGACGCGGACTTGTTGCGGCCCGCCGCGGGTTCCCGTTTTTGTCCTGAACAGCCTGCCCGGAGGATGACCATATGCATAGCCGCCAATCCTTTTTCCTGACCATCCTGCTCGCGGCCGCGCTGCTCCTTGCCGCCACGGCCTGCAGCGTGGAGACCCGTGAGGAGCGCCAGGCCCGCCTGGCCGCCGAGGAGCAGGCTCCGGATTCGGCCTCGGAACAGGGCGCGGAACAGGTGGCTGAAACAGCCGCCGAGTCCGCTCCGGAACCGGCAACAGAGCCTGCTATGGAAAACAAGGAAACCGCCCCGGCTGACGAGGCTTCGCCCTTGATGTCCCTGGTTCCCGGCCAAGAGTCCGGACAGGAGTCCGCCCAGGATTCGGAAGAATCGGCCGCGCCCCAGGATGCCGTGATTGCACCGGATCAGGCTCCCGAAGCGGCTGTAGAACCGGCCCCGGACGCCCTGTTCGGCGTGGAGCAGGAAACCGCGCCCGAGGCGGTGGCGGACGCTGAAAGCCTGAGCCCGGAAGAGGTGGTCAGCCGTTTCTTCACCCTGGCCCCGGACCGCGACCTGGCCGCCCTGGAACCTCTGGTGACCAAGGATCAGCGCGCTGATCTGGTCGCCATGCTGGCGGACCTGGAAAAGACCATGACCGAGCCGGGCGAGCAGCAGCTCCAGGGCGTGGACCAGGTGGACGTGCTCCAGACCACGCAGACGGCCGTGGTGGACGTCAACGTCACCCTGCGCTTCGCCGGGGGCGTGGAGATCAAGGGCAACAGCATCCAGTTGCGATACGAAGACGGGGCCTGGCGAATTTCCAAGCTGGATTTCTAGGATCCGGCCTGGACAAAAGGCCCCTGTTCGGCATAATTTCGGGATACTGGGAAGACCCCGAGGCAAGGAGCGCGTATGCCCATCGTGACCTGGGACGGCAATCTGGAAATCGGCATCGAGGCCCTGGACAAGCAGCACGAATACCTCTTCGAGGTCATCAACAACCTGTACCACAAGATCGTCAAGGGCCGGAACAGGGCGGCCGTGGTGGACCTTGTGGACTCCATGAAGAATTTCGTGCGCTACCACTTCGAGCTGGAAGAGCGCCTCATGGCCAAGTCCAAGTACCCGGAGCTGTCCAAGCACAAACAGGCCCACGCCCGGTTCATCGAGGCCATGGAAAAATACGAGTTCCTGGGCGACGCCAGCATGGACACCCTGCCCATCGAGGCCCTGGCCTTCCTCATCGACTGGGCCCTGTGGCACTTCCTGACCGTGGACAAACGCTTCGTGAGCCACGTCAAGCGCAACATGGACGAGAAGGAGCTCAACTCCCTGGTGTCCGCCCTGTAGTCCGGGACTTTTCTTTTTGCGGGCTTTCCCCTATCCAAAGGGGTGTAAGCAACCGCCCCCTTGGGGGCAGGAGGAGCGCCATGCCCGCAATCCTGATCGTCGGCGGGGTCATCGTCCTGATCCTGGCCTGGGCCATCCTTATGTACAACGCCCTGGTGCGGGGCCGGAACATGGTCCGCGAGGGCTGGAGCGGCATCGACGTGCAGCTCAAGCGGCGGGCCAACCTCATTCCCAACCTGGTGGAGACGGTCAAGGGCTACGCGAGCCATGAGCGCGGCGTGCTGGACGAGGTCACGGAGATGCGCGCCAGGAGTCTGGGCGCGGGCAGCGTGGCCGAACAGTCCCAGGCCGAGGGGCTGCTGGGCCGGGCCCTGGGCAAGTTGTTCGCCGTGGCCGAGAACTACCCCGACCTCAAGGCAAACCAAAACTATCAGGAATTGCAGAAACAGCTTGAAACCACAGAGAATCAGATAGAGATGTCCCGGCGGTACTACAATGGAACCGCAAGGAACTACAATATCAAGGTCGAATCCTTTCCTTCCTCCATCATAGCCAAGAAGTTTCGTTTCACCCCGGCCCAGTACTTCGAGTTGGAGGACGACGCCGTGCGGGCCGTGCCCCAGGTGTCCTTCGACCCCACGGCCCCGCCTTCGGAAGCGCCTGAAAACAAGGAGTAGGGCCGTGTTTCCGGGCTTCCGCATCCTTTGGAAAGGCGTGGCCCCGGTCCTGGTTCCGGTCCTGATTCTGGTCCTGGCCGTTCTGGCGGTCCCGGTCTTGGCCGGAGCTGACCAGGAAGTCATCAAGCGCTTCTCCTCCACCGTGGAGATTCGGACCGACGGCAGCGTGCGGGCCACCGAGGTCATCCGGGTGCGCCTGGGCCAGCGCATGGACAAGGGCATCTACCGGGATTTCGTCCTGTGCTACGCCACCGAGGACCACCATCTCGGGTACCTGCCCTGGAAGGTGACCACGGTCCTGCGCGACAACAAACCCACGCCCTACTTCCTCACCGGCCTGGGCAACGGGTACCGGCTCAACATCTGGGACGAGGACGTGACCATCCCGCCGGGAGTGTACGAATACACCATCGTGTATGAATACGAGCGCTGGATCCGGTTCCTGGAGGACCATGACGAATTCCATTGGCGCGTCACCGGCTTCTGGCCCTGGCCCATCGAGGCGGCCGAAGCCGTGATCCGTCTGCCCGGTGGGGCCCGGTCCCTGAACTGGGAGGCTTGGATCGCTGACCAGGATTACGGGGACCAGGCCGTCACGGTCAGGCAAGGGCCCGGCCAGATCGTGTTCCGCACCAAGCGGGCCCTGGCTCCGAATGAGGAGTTCAACGTGGTGGTGGGCCTGGAAAAGGGGGTGGTCATCGAGCCCCCGTTCCACGTCAAAAACGCCCACCTGCTCTGGGCCACGGCCGCCCTGATCCTGTCCCTGGGCTATTACCTCTGCGCCTGGAGCCGCCTTGGCCGGGACATCCCGGCCAACGTGACCACACGGCTGGAGCCGCCCGACGACCTTTCCCCGGCCGGGTGCCGCCATTTGCTGCGCATGGGCTGCGACGACGCCTGCTTCTCGGCCGCGGTGCTGTCCTGCGCGGTCAAGGGGGCTCTGGTGATCGAGGAGCCCGAGCCCTACGGCTACGTGCTCAGGCGGACCGAAGCCGATACCGGGGCCACGGCCGGGCTGACCTCGGACGAGGAGTTCTTCCTGGTCCGGCTCTTTGAGGCGGGAGGAGAGTTCAGGATCGAGCGCGGGGACCACAAGACCCGCAACGCGTACCGGGCCCTGAAAAAGGAGCTCAGGAACCTCTACGGGGAATACTACAGGCGCAACGGCCTGCTCATGGTTCCTGGCCTGCTCGTCTCCCTGGGCGGGCTGCTGGCCCTGACCATCATCCCCATGGGCTGGCGCTTGGGCCTGGTGGTGGCCGTGATGGCCCTGGCCGCGGTGTTCCTGACCGTGGCCCTGGCGCCCTTCCTGCTGGCCATGCGCGATTCCTGGCAACGCACCCGGGCCGTGGGCGCCATGGCCTTCCTGAGCGTGGTGTTCCTGGTGGCCGTCCTGCTGGCCTTTGGCCTGGTCCTGGGCCTGTGCGCGGTCCTGCCCCTGTGGAGCGTGGCCCTGGTGGCCGGGCTGACCGTGCCCTTCGTGGTCTTCAACCGGATCATGCCCACCTACACGGCCAGGGGCAGCGCGGCCATGGACCAGATCGAGGGGTTCCAGGCGTTTCTGTCCTCGTCAGCGCAGTACCAGACCCCGGTGCTTTTCGAGCACTACCTGCCCTATGCCGCGGCCCTGGACGTGGAGAGCGAGTGGAGCGGCCTGCACGCCGAGGTGCTTGCGGACGGGAGCTGGCGCCCGGCCTGGTACCAGGGGGGCGGCCAGGCGCGCATGGACCGTCTGGGCGCGGACCTGCGGCTGGCCCTGCGCCGGACCCGGATCGACGGGCCCCTGGCCCGGGCCGTGTTCACCCTGGGCCTGATGTTCCTGCGCAACCGGCGTGGAAGAAAGCCGCCCCGAAGGTAGATGGGCTTAGGATATCGACGGCGATAAAAATAATTATTCAAGATTAATGACAAGTATCCGTAAAGCGAGGGAAGGGATGTCGCTGAACAGGATTTTTCTTTTCCTGGCCCTGGCCTGCCTGGTTGGTTCACCGGCTTTCGGGGCCGTGCCGGAAGGGATCGAGGCCATCGAGCAGTTCACCTCGGCCGTGGAGGTGCGGGCCGACGGCAGCATGCTGGTCACCGAGACCATCCAGGTCCAGGCCCTGGGCCGGGAGATCAAGCGCGGCATCTTCCGCGACTTTCCCACCACCTACAAGGATCCCCAGGGCCGCTCCGTGCGCGTGCCCTTTGACGTGCAGGAAGTCCTGCGCGACGGCAAGCCCGAGCCCCACTTCACCGAGGGACTGTCCAACGGCGTGCGGCTGTACATCGGGGACAAGGACGTGTTCCTGAAGCCCGGCACCTACGTGTACACCATCGTCTACGAGACCGACCGCCAGATCGGTTTCTTCGAGGACCACGACGAGCTGTACTGGAACGTCACGGGCAACGACTGGGATTTCGCCATTTATGAGGCCAAGGCCATCGTCTCCCTGCCCGGATCGGCCAAGCCCCACATGCTGGACGGCTGGGTCGGATACCAGGGCGCGGGCGACGGAGTCCCGGACGTCAAGGCCTTCACGACCAAGCAGGTGCGCGGGGCCACGGTCTTCACCTCCACCCGGATCCTGGCGCCGGGCGAGGGGCTGACCATCGCCATGGGCTTCGACAAGGGGCTGGTGGCCCCCCCCACCATGCTTGAGACGCACCAGGACACGGTCTGGGGCGTGGGCGCGCTGGGCCTGCTCCTGGCCTACTATCTGTTCGCCTGGAACCGTGTGGGCCGCGATCCCCGGGGCGGGGCCGTGGTGCCCCTGTTTGAGCCGCCCGAGGGCATTTCCGCGGCCGGGTGCCGCCACATCATGCGCATGGGCTTTGACAACACCTGTTTCGCGGCCGCGGTGCTCTCCTGCGCGGTCAAGGGCGCCCTGGTGGTGGAAGAGCCCAAGAAGCGGAGCTACAGCGTACGCAGCAGCGGATCAAGCCCGTCCCAGCCCCTGGCCCCGGACGAGGCCGTGCTGGAAAACAAGCTTTTCCGGGACGGGGACGAGCTGGTCTTCAAGCAGACGAACCACGCCCGGGTGAGCACGGTGCGCAGCTCCCTGCAGAAGGTGCTCAAGCAGCGCTACGGCGCGGCCTATTTCAAGCGCAACGCGGTCTGGCTGCTGCCCGGCCTGGTCATCACCCTGGCCGGATTGTACTCCCAGACCGTGTATTCCCTGGGCGGCGAGGACGGCGTGTTCGCGGGCGTGATGACCGTGGTGGTCCTGGCCTGGAGCGCGGTGGTCGGGTCCATCTGGACCTCCTGGTCGCGCATGCGCAAGGCCATGCCCCTGTTGGCGGGCATCGTGGGCCTGCTCCTGGGCCTGGCCTTCACCGGCCCCCTGGTGGGCGCGTTCGTCGCCCTCATGGCCTTCCTGCCCCTGGCCTCCCTGGTCCTGGTGGCCGGGATGTGCCTGACCAACCTGGTCTTTTTCCGCCTGCTCCGGGCCTACACGGTCAAGGGCCGCCAGATCCTGGACCGCATCGAGGGGTTCAAGCTCTTTTTGTCCGTGGCCGAAAAGGATCGGCTGGACCTGCTCAATCCCCCGGAGGAGACCCCGGAGCTGTTCGAACGGTTCCTGCCCTATGCCCTGGCCCTGGGCGTGGAGCAGCGCTGGAGCGAGCGGTTCGCCGAGGTGCTGGCCCGGGCCCAGGCCGATCCGGACCGGGGCTGGCGCGCCTCCTGGTACCACGGTCAGGACTTCCGGGGCGACCGGCTGGCCGGGCATCTGGGCGCGGGCCTGGGAGCCAGCCTGGCCGGGGCGGTGGCCGCCTCGTCCCGAGCACCGGGATCGTCCTCCGGGTTTTCCGGGGGCGGCGGGTCCTCGGGCGGCGGAGGCGGCGGAGGCGGAGGCGGCGGATGGTAGCGGGGGATGGTTACGATTCGGGGTGACGATGCACGGCAAGTTTTGGTAACAACTCCCGTAATCATCGACAGCGAGACGGGCATCGCCTAAGTACGGGGTACCGGAAAATCCCTCAACCGGACGGGGAACACGTGGCTGCAGGCAAGGATTTCAGGGATCGTTTCAAGCGCCTTCGGGAGAAACTGGAACGGTTCAATGCGGGGACTGCCGATCCCGGGGACGGCATGGTGTCTCTGGCCCTGCTGGCCGAACTGGAAGGAATCGTCAACGAATACGACCGGGAACGGAAGACCCTTGAGTCGGCCCGCAAGGAGCAGAAGCAGCGAAGCACCCGTCTGGCCCGCAAAGTGGAAGGTTCGGAACAGGAGCGCAAGGCCTCGGAGCAACGCTACCGGATTTTGTTCGATGCCCTGGCCGACATGGTGGTGGTCATGGACCAGGACGGGCTCATTCTGGACGCCAACCGGGCGGCCTGTCGTCGTCTCGGGTATTCGCGTCGGGAGCTGATCCGCTCCAAGACCCTGTTCGACCTGATCCCGGAGGAAGAACGGGACGTCGCCCGGAAACGCCTCGATATTTTGGGCGACAAGAACGAATTATCCTTTGAGGCCCGATGCCTGGACCGCAAGGG
The DNA here is from genome assembly GCA_963666895.2 of Desulfovibrionaceae bacterium. GTDB lineage: Bacteria > Desulfobacterota > Desulfovibrionia > Desulfovibrionales > Desulfovibrionaceae. Next base: position 539,908 of record CAXXNS010000010.1, read on the forward strand.
GGATCGTATCCCCGTTGAGGTCAACGCCCGGGTCATTGATTCCGGGGACGGGCGGACGATCCTGGCCACGGGCAGGGACATCACCCTGCGCAAGGAGACCTCCGAGGCCCTGCAGAACCAGATGTTCTTCGCGCAGGCGCTCATGGACGCGGCGCCGGCGCCGATCTTCTACAAGAACCCGACCGGGGTTTTTCTGGGCTGCAACGCCGCGTTCGCCGAACTGATTGGGGTGTCCAAGAAGGAGATTCTCGGGCGGACCATGTTCGAGATCACCAACCGCGAGCTGGCCCAGCTCTACAGCGAAAAGGACACCCAACTTCTGGAACGGGGCGGCACCCAGGCCTACGAATTCCAGGGCCAGTCGGCCAACGGCGAGAAGTACGACGCGCTCATCTCCAAGGCCGCGTTCCGCGACACCACGGGCAAGGTGGCCGGGCTGGTGGGCGTGCTCCTGGACATCACCGAGCGCAAGCAGGCCGAGCAGGTCCTGAACCGGGCCCGCCTGGACCTGGAGCACCGGGTGCGCGAGCGGACCATCGAACTGACCGACGCCTATTCCCGCCTGGCGGACAGCGAGCAGAAGTACCGCACCCTGTACGAGCAGGCCGGCGAGGGCATTCTGCTGGTGGACGCCGAGGGACGGGTGCAGGAGGCCAACCCGGCCTCCCTGGCCCTGTTCGAGGCCAAGTTGTCCCAGATCGTGGGCGCCAAGCTGGACGAGTTGGTGTGCGGCGATTCCCACGAGGCCCTGTCCCCGCTGCTGGAGTGCGGGGTGGGCGGCTCGGTGGAGCGCCGCGAACTGCGCATCTCCTGCTCGTGCAGCATCGCCGGGTCCGGGGTCTATGCCGAGGCCAGCGCCACCCGCCTGGAGGAGGGGCGCATCCTGGTCATGCTCCGGGACGTGACCAACCGGCGGCGCATCCGCGAGGAACTGCTCCAGGCCAAGATCGCGGCCGAGGACGCCAACCAGGCCAAAAGCGAGTTCCTGGCCAACATGAGCCATGAGATCCGCACCCCCATTTCCGGCATCCTGGGCGTCACGGACATGGGCCTGAGCATGCAGCCGGGCCCGAATATGGCCGACCTGCTGAACAATATCCGCAAGGCCACCAACAGCCTCCTGGAAATCGTCAACGACATCCTGGACTTCTCCAAGATCGAGGCCCGCAAGCTGGAGCTGCACGAGGCCCCGTTCAACCTCCAGGACCGGCTGGATCGATTGACCGAGGTCCACAGGCCCCGGGCCGAGGACAAGGGGCTGGTCCTGGCCGTGGTCGCGCCGAGCCGCGACCTGCTCGTGTACGGCGACGCGGGCCGCCTGGACCAGGTGCTGTCCAATTTGTTGTCCAACGCCATCAAGTTCACGGAGCAGGGGAGGGTGGACCTGCGGGTGGAGATCGAGGACGAGGACGAGGAGGGGGTGGGGCTCAAGTTCGTGGTCTCGGACACGGGCTCGGGCATCCCGGATCACAAGAAAAAGCTTTTGTTCAAGACCTTTTCCCAGCTGGAAAAAGGTTCACGCCGCTCCTACGGCGGGGCCGGGCTCGGCCTGGCCATTTCCCGCCGCCTGGTGGAGCTCATGAACGGGTCCATCTGGCTGGAGGAGGCCGAGGGCCCGGGCGCGACCTTCGCCTTCCGGGTGCGCCTGGCCTGGGCCGGGCAGACCGGGGAACACCGGGCCGAGGTGGCGCCCAAGGTGGCGGAGATCCGTCCGGCCAGGCAGGGCCGCCGCGTCCTTCTGGCCGAGGACAACCTCATCAACCAGGAGTTCTTGGCCCATTTCCTGGAGGAGGCGGGGCACAGCGTGCTGGTGGCCGAGAACGGCCGCAAGGCGCTGGAGGCCCTGGAAAAGGAAACCTTCGACCTGGTGCTTATGGACGTGCAGATGCCGGTCATGGACGGGCTGGAGGCCACCCGCCGCATCCGGAGCCACTCGGCCGGGCTGTTCGATCCGGCCGTTCCGGTGGTGGCCCTGACGGCCTACGCCATGAAGGGGGACAAGGAGCGCATCCTCAAGGCGGGCATGACCGAATACCTGTCCAAGCCCGTGGACATGGAAGCCTTGTACGCGGTCATCGACCGATTGACCGCGGGCAAGGAGTAAGCCGGAAAAAGCGGGCGGTTACAGGGTGTCCGAGTAGCGGGCCACCAGGTTGCGGCCCGAGTTTTTGGCCCGATACAGGGCCTTGTCCGCGGCGTCCACCAGGCCGTCCATGCTGAACCCGGGCAGCAGTTCGGCCACGCCGATGGACACGGTGAAGTGCAGGGGCTTGTTCAGCAGCTTGCCGTCCTTGCGGGTTTGGAATTCGTAGTCCTCCACGTCCTTGCGCAGGGTCTCGGCCCGCTGGGCCGCCTCGGTCAGGCCGGTGCCGGGAAAGACCATGACCAGCTCCTCGCCGCCGTAGCGGGCCGCGTAGGCGTCGTAGCGAAGGGTGTGCTCGTCCACGATTTTGGCCAGGGCGCGGAGCATGTCGTCGCCCACCATGTGGCCGTGGCTGTCGTTGACCAGCTTGAAGTGATCCACGTCGATCATCAGCAAGCTCAGGGACTTCTTGCGCGATTGGGCCGTGATCACGGCCTCGGACAGGTAGGTGTTCAGGGACCGCCGGTTGTGCAGGCTGACCAGCAGGGGGTCGTAGTTTGCGGTCCGCTCCAGGGCCTTGGCCCGTTCTTCCCACTCCCGGGCCTCCTCCTTGACCTCGTTGACCACCTCGTTGACCAGGGAGCGGATGCGCTTGACGATGTCCGACTTGGATTCGTCGCCGGACACGGCCTCCACGGTTTGCTCCTTGAAGGTCTCCAGCCGGCTTTCCTGGCGCTTGCGGGAGCCGTGCAGGCCGTCGAAGATGGCGTTCATCTCCTCGTACAGGGCCTGGGTGGCCACCTGCTCCTTGCGCAGGGAATCCCGGAGGGTTTCCGTGGTGCCGTTGTGGACGATGAAGTCTTCCAGGTGCTTGATGATGGTCTTGAAGCGTTTGTCCGTAAGCTCCTTGTCCGCCATCTCCTTGAGCACGAGCTGCTGCACCTCGCTGGCGCGTTCCTTGTCGAATACGGACAAATGACTGACAAGGTTGCGTACGAACAGGAGAATGGCCAGCCATTCGGGATCGTCATGCACGCCGAAGCTTTCCAGCAGTTCGCAAACCTGGCCGATGTTTTTTCGAGACTCCACCGAGCGGCCCCTTTGTCTGATTGTTGGCGCTGCTTCTTGTATAGCAAGATTATCGGGATGGGAACAAGGTTTTTGCGGGCTTTTTCGGCCGGAAAGAGAAGGGCCCGGAGGAGAATCCTCCGGGCCCGCCCCGCCGCAAGCGGCGAGGTGTGTCCGGGCGGTTCAGGGGTTGAGAGGGGCACGAGGGATTGTTTTCCCGTCCCCGCCCGGTCACTTTGGTGGGGCGTTGTTGATGGGCGCGTCTTCAAGGCGGTCGCCTACAGGCAGCCGTGTGTGTAGTTCTCCTTGTGAAGGCCGCGCCGGCTTACTTTTCCCTGGTCGAATCCCCTGTCGCGGGAGGTACGTTCCGCCTTGGGGTCGCGTGCGAACCACAGCAAAAGCAGCAGTGCGATCAGGATGGCGCCCCAAATGGCGAACCAATCGAACAGGTTGATTTGAAAAATATCGGCGTTCATGTCCATTCCTCCTTAGTCTTTCCCGGGCGGCGACAATGCGCCGCAGTCAATACACCCCTGTATAGGCAAGCGCGGTGCCAAAGTGGAGCACGGCACAAAAATCTATATGATTTCATGGAGATAAAAAGAAAGGAGCACCAAAGCGCCTGTCTCAAGCCGCAGAGAAAAGTGTTTCAGACACACTTTCTGTATCATAAATTGTTTCAGGGACACACAATTTGTCTCAGAGAACGCCTGTCAGTACGGAGAGCCGGGTGGGATCTGTCTGAAGAATGGAAGAATGTTGAGAAATAAAATGATAGATTTCATAATGATCAAAAAAAATAGAAAAAAATGAGCATTCGGCCCGGACAAGACGGGCAGGCTGGGGAAAGTGTGTCAGAAGGAACAGGTCAGGACCTGGGCGCCTGGGCAAAGGCTTCCAGGCGGCGGTACAGGGTGGACCGGCTCACGCCCAGCATCCGGGCGGCCCGGGCCTTTTTCCCTCCGGCCCGCTCCAGGGCCTGGGCCACCTGCTCCGGGGTCAGCTCGGTCGGACCCGAGCCCTGGGGTTCGGCCGGGGCGTCCACCTTGCGGGTCGAGGCCAGCCCCTGGTCCGGATCGGGCAGGTGCCCGGGCATGAGCCGGGATCCCCGGCACAGGATGCAGGCGTGCTCCACGGCGTGGCGCAGCTCCCGGACGTTGCCGGGCCAGTGGTGGCGCAGCACGCGCTCCATGAACCCGGGGTCGATGTCCCGGATGTCTTTGCCCATGGACTCGGCGAACTCGTCCACGAAGTGCTGCACCAGCAGGGGGACGTCCTCGGCGCGTTCGCGCAGGGGCGGCAGCTGGATGTTGACCACGTTGAGCCGGTAGTACAGATCCTCGCGAAAGGCCCCGGACCGCACCTTGTCGGCCAGGTCGGCGTTGGTGGCCGCCACCAGGCGTACGTCCGCCCGCCGTGTGCGGTTGTCGCCCACACGCTCAAACTCCCGGCTCTCCATGGCCCGCAGGAGCTTGAGCTGAATGAGGCTGGAGATGTCGCCGATCTCGTCCAGGAACAGGGTGCCGCCCTCGGCCGCTTCGAACCGCCCCTGCTTGTCGCGGATGGCCCCGGAAAAGGCCCCGCGCACGTGGCCGAAGAGCTCGGATTCCAGCAGGTTCTCGGACAGGGCCGAGCAGTTGACCTTGACCAGGGGCCCCTTGGACCGAGGGCCGGTGTAGTGCAGGCACTCGGCCACCAGCTCCTTGCCCGTGCCGGACGGGCCGGTGATGAGCACCAGGGAGTCCACTTGCGCCAACTGTTCGATCAGCGAATAAACCTTCTGCATGACATGGCTTTTGCCTTTCAATCTACCCATGCCGGTCCGGCCGCGCATGGCCGAGAGCTCCTGTTCCAGCCGCTCCAGGCGGGTCACGTCCCGGACCACCAGCACCGCGCCCGAGAATCCGCCCGAGGCGCCCTTGAGCGGGGCGCCGCTCATCTCCAGCACCCGCGTGGTCCGGCCGCAATGGTCGCAGGAGGCCTTGATTCCGCCCACCGGGGTCTGGCTCTCCAGGGTCTGGCGGAGTACGTCCACCCAGGGGCAGTCCTTGCGAAGGCCCTCGTCCACCCGGTCCCCGGGGGACAGCCCGGCCGCTTCGGGGCAGACGGCGCCGGGGTCGCGGTTGCATTCCAGCAGCCTGAGCCCGGGGTCCACCGAGAGCACGATGTCCGGGATGGAGTTGAGCAGGGCGGCCTTTTCCGACTGGGAGCGGCGCAGGGCCTCACGGGCCTCCACCAGCTCGGTGATGTCCGTGATCACGGCCACCACGGCCTCCAGCCTGAGCCGCCCCTCGGCCTTGGGGACCAGCATGTTGAGCACGTAGTGGAAGGGATTGCCCTGGGCGTCGCGGCCCGAGCCCTCCAGGCTGATGCGCTGCCGCCCCTCCCACAGCCCGGCCAGCTCCTCGGCGAACACGGCCCGGGTCTCGTCCTTGAGGATGTTCAGCAGGCAGCCCACCAGGGCGTCCGGGTCGGTGACGCCCAGGAGCCGCAGGGCCGCCTTGTTGACCCGCACCACGCGCACCAGCCCGGCCGCCTCGTCCAGGGCCTCGGGGTGCTCGGCCAGGTGTTGGCGCAGGTCCGTGACGCCCTGGTCGCGGAGCTGGCGGAACCAGACGCCCAGGGCCGAGAAATCCTCCTCCCAGACCGAGACCGGGGAGTGGTCGAACAGGTTGCGGTACTGCAGGGCCGAGCGGCGGGCCGCGGCCTCGCCCACCTCGAAGGCGCGCTCCAGCTGCGCTTCCAGTTCCTCGATGCGCAGGGACAGGGCGGCCGCGTCCTTGTCCGGGCCGGTCATGAGTTCTCCCCGCGGGACAGCCAGCGGACCACGGTCTCGGCCATCAGGGCCAGGTCCACGGGCTTGGACAGGTAGTCGTCCATGCCCTGCTTGAGGAAGCGTTCCCGGTCGCCTTTCATGGCGTAGGCGGTCAGGGCCACGATGGGCAGCCTCTTGCCCTTGTCCGTCTGCCGGATGAGGCGGGTGGCCTCCTCGCCGTCCATGCCCGGCATCTGGATGTCCATGAGCACCAGGTCGAAGTCCTCTTTGGCCACGGCCTCCACGGCTTCGGACCCGTCGGCCACGCAGACCACCTCGTATCCCCGACGCTTGAGGAAGTGGCGCACCGCGATCTGGTTGACCCGGTTGTCCTCGGCCACCAGGATGCGCCGGGAGACCTGGCTTTCCGGGAGCGGGGCCGGTTCCGGCTTGCGGACCGGCTCCGGGCTCGGGGCCCTGGCCGAGATCATCACGGGCAGGCTCAGGCAGACCGTGGTTCCCTTGGACGGCTCGCTCTCGATGTGGATCTCGCCGTCCATGAGGTTGACCAGGTTCTTGACGATGGCCAGGCCCAGGCCCGCGCCTTCGCCCTTGCGGCTGCCGTTCTTGGCCCGCACAAAGACCTTGAACACCTCGTCCAGTTGGTCCTTGGCGATGCCTTCGCCCGTGTCCTCCACGCAGAACTGGAGTCTCCGGTGGTCGCCGGGCAGGGTGTGCAGCCGGGCACACAGTTGGATGTGGCCGGAATCCGTGTGTTTGAGCGCGTTGCTGACCAGGTTGGAGAGCACCTGGCGGATGCGGCCGCCGTCCCCCAGCACCGGGGGCAGGGGATCCGGGGTGCGTTTGGATTTCAGGGCCACGCCCTTTTGCCCGGCCAGGGGCCGGAACATGTCCATGACGTCCTGGACCAGGGCGCCCGGGTCCAGGGGCTCCAGGGCCAGCTCCATGTGCCCGGACTCCACGCGGGCCAGGTCGAGCACGTCGCCGACCACGGTCAGCAGGCTCTTTCCGGCCGACAGGGCCGCGTCCAGGTGCTTGGCCGGTTCCGGGGCCGTGGTTTCCTCGCGCACCAGCTGGAGCATGCTCAGCACTCCGGAGAGCGGAGTCCGGATTTCGTGGCTCATGCTGGCCAGGAACAGGCTCTTGGACTGGCTGGCCTCTTCGGCGGCCTCCTTGGCCCGGGCCAGGTCGTTCTCCAGGGCGTGGCGGTCCGTGACGTCGTCAAAGGCCCAGATCACGCCCCGGCCCAGCTCGTTGGGGTCCAGGGCCTTGAAATAGGAGCGGATCCAGACTCCGGAGCCGTCCCTTTTGCGCAGCCGTTCCTCGGTGGTGTGCCAGCCCTGCAGGCGCAGAGTGGAATAGCAGGCATGGCCCAGGGTTTCGTACCGCTTGCGGGAAAAATGGATGTTCAGGGTCTTGAGATTCTCCATCTCCTCGGGCCGGTAGCCGAAGATTTCCGCCCCGCGCGCGTTGATGCGCTGGAAGACCCGGTGCTTGAGCATGGCCACGCCCATGAGCGTGTTCTGGAACATGGCCTCCATCTCGGTCAGGGTCTTTTCGCGCTCCGCCTCCAGCTGCTTGCGTCGGGTCACGTCCCGGACAATGGCCACGAAGCCCAGGGGCTGGTCTTTGAATCCGGACAGGGCGGAGATGGTCACCTCGCCGGTGAAGGTCTGTCCGTCCTTCCTTCGCAGGGGCCACTCTCCGCGCCACAGTCCGGCCTCCTCCATGGATGCGTAGGCCGTGCGGCCGAACTCGGCCGCCTTTTCCAGGGAAAGATGCATTATTTCCGCGTGCTTGCCCACTACTTCGTTCCGGGCATAGCCGAACTGGATTTCCGCGGCCCGGTTGATGTCCACCAGGGTCCGGGAAATATCCAGGATGAGGATGGGATCGCCCGAAGCGCGGAACAGGGCCCGGAACCGCCGCTGTTCCTGCACCAGCTCGGCCTGCCTGTCGGCCAGCTCGGTGCGGGAGAAGCCCATGTTCGCCAGCAGGCCGACCAAGTGGCTGAAAAAGCCCATGACCCGGTCCATTTCCTTGGTGGTCAGTACCGGGACGTCCGAGGTGTCGATCTCGGATTCCGGGTTCTCGCGCAGCCGGAACAGGCAGACGTAGAGCACTCCGGTCAGTTCCCCGCCCACCCGCACCGGATACAGGGCGTAGGACAGGCCGCACCCGGCGTCCAGGACGCGGTAGCCGGTCTCGGGCAGGTTCTTCAAGATGTCGTTGTCCAGGCCTGGGCAGACCGGGCCGGACGGGCAGGTTTCCGACCGTTCCCGGCACTCTCCCGGTTCGCAGGACGCGGCCCGCAGCTTGCCGTGGGCGTCCACCAGGCCGGAGTGCAGCCCGGTCAGGCCGTGGAATTGGATCAGCAGTTCCCGGATGCGCGCGGGGTCGAGGATGTCGTCAAGCTGGTAAGCCATAGGCAGGTCTTTGGTTGTGAGGGAGAATGCTATACCAAAAGCCCGTTGCTGTCATTGGCCTAATCGACTACACCCGTGCCATGACGAACGGGCAACGGGCGTGGCGGATCGCGGAGATGGTGCTCCTGTTCATGGGGGCTCCCCTGCTCATCTATTTCGAGATACTGCCCGGGCCCAAGATTCCCTGGCTGGCCCTGTTCTCCCTGGGCTGCGCCCTGTGGCTGCTCCAGGACAAGGAGTACGACAACCGCCGCTTCTACCGGTCCATGAACTCGCGGCACTACCTGCGGGTGATCCTGTTGCGGGGCGTGGCCGTGGCCGTGGCCATCCTGGGGTTCGTCCTGGTCCTGATTCCCGACAACCTGCTGGGCTTTCCGCTCCACCGGCCCTGGTTCTGGCTGATGGTCATGGTCCTGTACCCCGTGCTCTCGGCCTACCCCCAGGAGATCGCCTACCGGGCCTTCTTCTTCGCCCGCTATGCGCCTTTGTTCCGGTCCCAGACCGCGCTGATCCTGTGCAACGCCGCGGCCTTCTCCTTTCTGCACGTCATCTACGACAACCCCTGGGCCGTGATCCTGACCCTTCCCGCGGGCTGGCTCATGGCCCGCACCTACGCGGTCACCGGGTCCCTGCTTCTGGTCAGCCTGGAGCACGGCATCTACGGCTGCTTGAGCTTCACCCTGGGGTTGGGCAGGTTCTTTTACGAAGGACATTAAGGAGCCGGGCTCCCAGGCTGTAGACCGGTTCATTCCTGGCGTTACAATGAACAAGCATTTCCGGAGGTGGTCATGACTTCATTGATGCTGCTCTTCGCCGTATTGTTTTTGTTTCCGGGAACGTCCCAGGCCGAATTGTTCGGTCTGTCGCCGGAAACCCTGACCGCGGGAACGGACGGCCTGCACCTGACCGTGTACGAGGAGGGCCGAGTCCTGGTGCGCGACGTGCGTTTCCTGACGGTGCCTGTCAAGGGCGGGACAATGGCCGTACCCGGGGTGCCGACCGGCCTGGAGGCGGGCAGTCTCCATGTCCGTTCCCTGACCAGTCCGGACGGCTTCAAGATACTGGAAGCCGGCGTTCGGTCCGGGCTTGGTTCGGGCCGCGATCTGCTGGACCGCATGGTGGGTCGGACCCTGCGCGTTCGTCTGCCCGGAGACGGGGAGGCGGAACCGTCTCCCTGGCGGGAGGCCACGCTTCTAGTGGTCGGCGATCCTCCCGTGCTTAGGATGGCCGAGGGGGTCTACATAGGCTCGGTGGAAGCCTGGCTGCTGCCCGAGGCCCCGGATACGGGGGCCTGCCCGCAGCTTTTTTTGACTGTGGAGAACAGCGGTCCGGCCGAACAGAAATTGGAGATCGCCTATTTGGTCCACGGCCTGTCCTGGCGTAGCGATTATCGCCTGGATTTGAACCCTGGCGGGGGACGCGGCCTGCTCTCGGCTTGGGCCACCCTGAAGAATGATCTGGATACGGGCTTTACCGATGCCCGTCTGACCCTGGTCAGTGGTCAGGTCAACCGAAATGAGCGCTACGAGAGCGCTTTGGCGCCAGCAAGCAAGGAGGTCTTTGCGTCCGCGGACGCGTCCGGCGGCATGACCCCGACGTCGGTTTTCGCCTACCATGTCTACGAGCCGGGACGTAGCCTGGATATGGGCCCGGGGGAAACCCGGCTGCTGCCCTTGTTGGAGGCCGCGGACGTGCGGGTGAAGCGTGAGTTGGTCAGCACCTTTGATGGTTTTTACATGAATTCCACTTCGGCGCCCGTGTCTCAGGCTGTGGCCGTGCGCCTGACCGTGGCCAACGATTCGGGCAACAACCTGGGACTGCCCTTGCCTGCGGGAGCGGTCAAGGTTTTCCAGAAGCGCAAGCAGGGAGATTTCATACTGGTCGGCGAGGACCGCCTGGAGCACACGCCCAGGGGCAAGGATCTGGTTCTGGCGCCCGGCAACGCCTTTGACGTGTCCGTTGAGCGGATGCTCAAGGACTTTCAGCGTCAGGGCGAGAACGGCGCCCTCCAGACTTGGCAAATCACCTGCCTCAATGGTGGAGACGAAGCCGTGGACCTGTTTCTGGAGGACGTTTTGCCGGGCGAGTGGAAGATCGTCTCGGCCGACGCCGAGCACTCGCGCCAGGGTTCGCTCTTGCGCATCCCCCTGCGCTTGGGCGCGGGCGGCAGCGAGGGCAACAAGACCGTGGTCACCTACACGGTGTCGATCATTTATTGATCAGCGGCAGGAGAGGTAGGCCACGTACCAGCCCACCCGGGCCATGCCCACCCGGTTGGTCTCGGGGTGGAGCAGGTTGGCCCTGTGCCCGGGCGAATCCATCCACAGGGCCACCACCCGGGCCGCGTCTCCCCGCGTCATGGCCACGTTTTCCACGCACAGCCGGTAGCCCGAGAGCTTGTACCGGGTCTCGAACCCGGCGTGGTCCACGGCCTCGCGCTTGGCCATGTCCGTGGCGTGGGCCAGGGCCAGGTCGGCCAGGGCCTGGTCCCACTCCAGGGGTTTGAACCCCTGCTCGGCCCGGGCCTTGTTGGCCGCCTTGAGCAGGGTCACCTCGAATTTTCCGGTTTCGGAGGAGCCCGGGAACCCGGGCTTGTCGCGGTAGGGCTCCGGGTCCAGGCCCAGGGAATGGGCAAGGCAGGAGGTGAGCAGTCCGGCCGCCAGGACCAGGCAGAGCAGGGCGCGGGGCCTCACGGGGCCTCCCCGAGCACGGTCATGGTGGTCAGGCCGCGCAGCAGGGAGCCCTGGGGCCAGACCACGTCCGGGTTGTCCTGGCCCGGCTCCAGGCCGGTGATGGCCGTGGCCCCGATGATCTTGCGGCCGGGCGGATAGTCCTTGCGGTCGGTCCTCAGGCCCCAGACCGTGTGCAGCACGGCCGGGCGGCCGCGGTACGGGCCCAGGTAGAGCAGGATGTGGCCCGGCTTGTAGAGCAGAGTGCGCAGGGGCTTGCCCTGGGCCAGGATTGTCCGGATCTTGGCCTCGTCGTCCAGCCCGGCCAGGGCGACGGTCCGTCCGGCCGCGGCCTGGGCCTTGGAGTTGCGGGGCAGGAAGATGCCGAAGTCCGCGAACAGGTCCATGAGCGTGGCCGAGCAGTCGCGGTTCAGGTACAGCCCGCCCCAGCCGTAGGGCTGGCCCATCATGGAGTCGGCCACGGAGGACACGGCGGCCGGGGTCAGGGGCACGGGAAAAGCGTAGACCGCGAGGTCCTCCGGCAGGGGCGCGGGCACCAGCACGGCATCGCCGTCCACCCCGCGCACGGGCAGGAGCATTTTCGGGCTGTCCGGGTCGTCCTGGTCGTGGAACGCGGGCAGGAGCATGCCCACCCGGCCCATGAACCGGAACTGGCCGGTGTTGTCCACCAGGGGGATCAGGTCCCGGGTGACCGCCACCAGGGCGGTCTGCTCCATGGCCGTTACGGTCTCCTGGTCCACCCGGGCCAGGTCGGTCACGGGCATCCAGCCCGCGGCGAAGCGGCTCTCCACCAGGGCCCAGGCCCGGTCCGACGAGAGGTAGGCGACATACAGTGGGGTTCCGGCCCAGACCGTGGAATTCTGCAGGTAGTCGAAGGGGAAGCCCTCGCCCGGGTCGCGCGGGTCGTAGAAGGCCGGATGCATGGTGGGCAGCAGTCGAAGGGAGCTGTTGGCCGTGGCCACGGCCGGCCAGTCCGCCTCCAGGGCCTTGTGCGGCCCGGCCAGCTCGCGCATCTGGTCGCGCCAGGTCTGGTCCAGGGGCAGGAGGTTTTCGCCGAACAGGGACTGGCGCGCCAGCATGGACAGGCCCCAGAACAGATCCTCCGGGGCGTGGGCCGGTTTGTCGCGGTGCCAGGGGCCGTAGTGCAGGACCAGGAAGCGCTCGGCCAGCAGGGCCTGGTCCTGGGCCGGGATCAGGGGCTGGCCCGGTCCTTCGGGTGAGACCGTGGCCGCCAAGCGCTTCGCTGACTGCGGGTACTCCACCAGGTCGGACACCGGATCGAACCGGCCCGGCCGGGGGCAGGCGGTCAGGAGGAAGGCCGCAGCCAGCAAAAGCACGGCGGGAAGCAGGGGGCGTAGTCGGGACATGGCGGACTCCTGCCTTGGCATACACGGCCTGCGGCGCAAAGCGCAAGGCACTTTCCTCTTGTTTTGGTATTCCCAAACCGGAACATTTCCGGTACGTTTGCCCAAAAATGTCCTGTCCGAAGGGTAAAAGGCTGGTTCCGGCAACCAACGCGGCGTGAACACGCCAGGGAGTGCATCATGAACTACACTGAGGCAGACCTTCCCCTGACTTTGCACCACGGAGAAATCCTGACCCTGCCCGACGGCACCACCGTTCGCTTCGAGAGCAACGGTGAAGCCAAGGACATCATGCTCGGCGACTCCTGGACCCCGGCCATCACCCTGTTCCCGGCCAACGACTATTTTGTGGAAGCGGGCGGCAACAAATACAAGTGTACGGCCACGTTCGAGGACGCTCTGGAGATCAGCAAGGTCTAGGCGCGTTCCGTGGCGGGCCTGCCGCCGGGGTGGATGGAACGCGCCGCGCCGGCGGGCCGGACCCGCCGGTCTTGCCGTGCGCCCGCATCTGAACCATGCCCGCAACCCGTCCTTTTTCCGAGTTCTTTCCTGACCGCGGGAGCCTGACCCGGCGGGGATTCCTGCGCGCTCTGGCCCTGGTCCCCGTGGCTTTGGCTGCTGGGGGCCGGGCATGGGCCGGGTCCATGCCGGAGTCCTGTTTTCGCGGCCGGGTCTGGCCCGGCGCGGGCCAGGCCGTGCTTGAGGACGGGCTGGTGTTCGTCCGGAACGGCCTGGTTCGGGACGTGGTTCGGGCCGAGCCGGAATTCCGAGTTCCGGAACACATCCAATGTTACGATTTCACAAGTGAATCGGGCGTCGTCACCCTGATGCCCGGTATCCTGGACGGCCATGTCCACAAGGCCTGGGACCCGGATGCGCGGCGCAGCCTGCTCCTGCGCGGGGTGACGGCCATGGGCGATCTGGCCGCGCCCCTGAATCGCCTGTCCCTGCTGGCCCAGGATCGGGATTCCCGGAACCGCCCCGCGGCCCGGGCTTCCTGGAGCGGCCCCATGCTCACCGCGCCCGGCGGCTACCCCGTGGACGCCTACGGCGCGCAATGGGCTCTGGAGGTGGATTCGCCCCGGGCGGCGGCCCGGGCCGTGGAACGCCTGGCCGGTCTGGGCGCGCGCATGGTCAAGCTCGGGTTCGAGCCCGGCCCCCACGGGCAAACCCCCATGCTCGGCCTGGAATCGGCCCGCGAGGCAGCGGCCCAGGCCCGGCAATTGGGCCTGGTGACTCGTTGCCACTGCCAGGACGCGGCCGGGCTGGAGCGGGCGCTGGATGTGGGCGTGGACGTGGTGGAGCACGTGCCGGACCGCTGGACGCTGGAGAATGGCGAAATTCGGCCCGTGTACGCAGGGAGCCTGGACGCTCTGGAGCCGAGCGGCCCCTTTGTGGAGCTGATCCGGCGTATGGCCGGGCAGGGCGTGGCTTGGACGCCGACCCTGACGGCCGGGGCCGAGCGGAGCTGGCTGGTCCGGGGCATGCAGGCGGCCGTGGCCCTGTTCGCAGGGCTGGGCGGCCGGGTGGTCCTGGGCACGGACGCCGGGTTTTTGGGCATCGAGCCGGATATGCCGCACCGGGAAATGAGGCTTCTGGCCGGGTGCGGCCTGAATCCGGAAAAGGTTCTGGCCGCGGCCACGGAGAACGCGGCCCTGGCCTGCGGGTTCCCCAACCTGGGGCGGCTGGCCGTGGGCAGGGAGGCCGACCTGGTGGCCGTGCGCGGCGACCCGCTGGGCGACCTGTCCGTGTTCATGGAGCCGGATCGTATGCTTCTGGCCGTGAGTCGGGGAAGAATCGCCTGATCGCCTTGTCATTTGTCCTGCCAGCCGATAATAAGATCAAAATAGTAGTGAATTATCCGGACCGCATGGTCCAGGCGGGGGGTTGTCGTGCGCGTTGCTCTGTGTGTTGCTTTTTTGTGGTTGTTGGCGGCGGTTCCGGCCGGGGCGGCTGTGGACCCGGACCACTATCTTACGTCCAACGGCACGCTGGACAAGGAACGGGTTTTCCACGAACTGCGGCCGGACCAGGTGCTGGAGCTGGCTCGGGAAATTCAGTCCAGGGGCTATTATCAGGATTATATCGACGCCGTGAGGGTCCTGGTGCGCCAGGCCCGGTTCGGGGATATGGACGATTGGGACCGGGCCGCCAAGGAGGAACTGATCCGCTTCCAGCGTTCCCGGGAGCAGTACTGCCAATCCACGCTGGACGCCATCATCAAGGAAACGGGCAAGCAGGACCGCGACGCCCTGTACAAGGCCTTGCGCAAGGTCCAGGCCATCCGGGACGAGGTGCGGCCTCTGGCCGCGGCCCAGGAGGCCTGGGCCGGCCGGGCCATGCCCCTGCTGAACCAGGTGGAGAGCATGGAAACGGCCTTGCGGGGCCTGGACCTGGCCGGTTGGCTCGGGCGCAAGGACCAGGCCGCCACGGTGGCCTCCGACGCGGCCCGGCTCAAAGGGGACATCTGCCGGGCGACCGACCTGGCCGAGGCCCGGGCCGGGTTCCAGCGCATGACCGGCCTGGTGTCCGGGCTGGACGATCTGGGCACGGCCCTGGACGGCTGGCAGCGCTTCTCCTCGCAGCAGGACAATGCCGAACTGGATGCGCGCATCGACGCCCTGGCCCGAGACGGGGAACAACTGCTCCGGGACACGGACATGCTCACCCGTCTGGTGCGGGAGAACGAGGTGGAGCAGGCCATCGCCTTTTTGAAGGCCTCCGAGTCCTCGGGGCCGGACATGAAGGAGGTGAACACGGCCTCGGCCAACATCACCAGTGCCCTGGTATGGCACTCCCGGGTTGGCGACGTGCTGGCGGAGCTCTGGCCCGAGTACCGGCAGCAGGGCATGCCGCGGGACCAAAGTTGGCGCGACGACATGGGCAACAAGCTGCGCCAGGTCACCAGCGGCACCGACGCCGTGGCGGGCAAGGCGTCCACCAGCCTGACCCTGCCCGGGGGCAAGCCCCTGTCCCAGGAGCTGCAGGAGACCATGGCCTTCAACATCCGGGGCGTACTGGACCGCATCAACGCGGCCCGGGCCGCGATGCAGGCCTGGCGCGCGGACGCGGACTTCCTGGCCGTCAGGTACGGCCAGGCCCGGGCGGACCTGGCAGCCGGGCGGGACTGCCTGACCAACACGGCCAAGCAGGCGTCCGGGCACGGACCCCCGCCGACCAACGATAACAACGGAACGACATACCAATCGGCATACGATACGAATGACGATCCGCAATCGCTGGACTCGGGAGCTGATTCGACCGGGCCGGACCAGCCGGGACCGGACCAGCCAGGCCCGGACGGTGGTCCGGACAACGGTCCGGACGGAACCGGCGATCTGGGGGGCGGCCCGAGCGGTGGTTCGGGCGGCGGCTCGGGCAGTGGCGGTCATGGCGGAACTGCCGGTGGAGGTGCGGGCGGCCAGTCGGACCAGGGCTGGACCTTCAACAACTCCCAGTCCACGGACGGCACCATCACTTCCACGGGCTACCACGTGTTCGCGGCCGGGTCGCGCCTGGGCTGGGCGGCCGGGTTGAGCCAATACTCCGTGGGCCCGGCCGACCAGACAATCGTCGAGCATTTGAACGCAGCCGGGGACCACGTGTTCGCGGCCTACCAGAACAGCCGCGCCCCGCTGCTGGCCTGGCCCAACCACCCGTCCATCCGGGCCGACCTTGCGCGCAAGGGCGAGAACCTGCTGACCAAGGGCCAGCAGCCGGGCAGCCGGGTGCGCGAGCAGCTGGCCAGCGCCCTGCACAGCAAGATGCTGGCCCTGGCCAACGCCGTGGCCATCCAGGTGGTGGCCAACCGGGTGGAGGCCATGGAGAACTGCGAGTCCAAGTACCACCGGTTGGGTTATTTCCTGGCCTACGCCCACCAGGTGCTCCTCATCGCCGAGGCCATGGACAGGGAGGGCATGGACCGGAGCCTGGTGAACAAGGTGCGCGGCGACGGCAAGCAGAAGATCCAGTCGGCCATCAACACCCTGTCCGGGTTCAAGGACCTCAAGCTGGCCAGCGGGGCCTGCGCGCCCCTGACCGACCTGATGGAGCCGTTGCGCAAGGCCCTGTCCGTGTCCGATCTGGGCGACCAGGCCTGGATGACCGGGACCGTGTGGGCGGAGGCCGGCAAGCGTATCGCCAGCATGAGCGAGGGCGGGCCCTATACGGGCGACCCGGGCGAATTGTCCGGCACCTGGGGGCGGGAGGGCGACACCGAGACCCTGACCTTCGAGACCAGCGACGGGGTCCACTACAAGGGCTATTCCTCGGAGGACGGTCTGGTGGCCGAGCTGACCATGACCGCGGCCCGGACCTACACGGGCAAGATTCTGATGATCATCCGCTGCAACGGCAAGGTGACCAGCCAGAAGTGGGTCGGCGGACAGCGCATCGTGGTCAACGGCATGACCGCCACCTGCTACATGCGGCTCTCGGAAAAGACCGAGAAGCCTTTTGAGATGATCATGGACCGGCTGGATTGATCCGGGGTCAGCCGATGCCCCGGACGATGCGGCCGGTCCGGTCCCCGGGGTGGGCCCAGTCCCCGGAGATGGTGCCGTCCGCCTCGATCATGGGCTCGATCATGATCCAGCGGGGCATGACGTCCGGTTGGATTTTCTGGATCAGCTCCACCGAGTTGATGAAGTCGCGCAGGATCTGCGTGGCCACGGTGTTCTGTTCGCTGAAATCGCGAATGAACAGGAGATATTCCAGCTGGCCTTCAACGAGCTTCACGGCGCGGTCCTTGTTCTGAAACCAATGCCAAAACGGCCGAAAGGGGCCTCTGGCGGTCTTATCGGCAGAACAAGGGAAAAACTTTAGGAAATTTAATGAAGTCAGGCCGCAGTGCCGGTCTGGTCCGGCTGGTCGAGCTGCTCGGTCTGGTCCGGATCGATGCCCAGGGCCTTGGCCAGCAGCTCGCGGGAACGCGCCAGCGCGGCCTTGAGCAGCCGGATGTCGTCCACCACGAACTCGCGCTCCATGGCGTTGTCCGGGCTCACGGGCTTGTCGTTGTTCTGGATGTTCTGGATGATCTTGAGCATGCGCTTGTCGCCCAGGCCCTCCATGCCGTCCAGGATGTCGTTGATGAGGTCGAAGCCCAGGCGCTTGCTGCGCTCGTCCTCGTAGATTCGCTCCCAGTCCACGGCCCGCTGGCCGTAGTTGTACTGGGTGGTGTGGTCGGCGGCGATGGCCTGGGCCAGCTCCTGGCGTTGGGCCATGGTTTCGTTTTCCAGGCCGAAGAGCACGGGCCGGGCATCGAACTCGTCGATGCCGTCCACCGAGCCCCGGACGCTGACCAGGAAGTAGGAAACCAGGGGCCGGGGCAGGGCGTTGCGCATGAATGCCTTGCGCGCGGCCCCGTCCTGTTCCGAGCCGTCGGGTTTGAGCAGGGGCTTTTTCACGGCCCGGTACAGGGCGTATTCCACCACCAGCCGCCCCAGGACGTCCTTGCACCGGTTGCTGGGCCGCAGGTAGGCCTCGAGTATGGCCAGCAGGGTGTCGGAGCAGTGCTCGTTGAAAGTGGCCATGGCCTTGTAGCCCTTGAAGGCCTCCTTGATGATGCCCTCGGTGACCTGGCGGGTGATGCCGGTCTCGAGCATCTTCTCCTTGAGTTTCTTGGAAAAGGTCAGGATCTGCTTGCGGCAGGCGTTGATGGTGATTTCAACGATCAGATCGTTGATGTCGGTGATTTTTTTTTCGTTGTTGATGCTCATGGCGGTGGATTCCGTGCAAAAGGAGTTTTTTTGTATCACAGCGGTCTGGGAACGCAAGTGCTTGACAACAAACCGACACAAAATTTCCCATTGGCGTCCCGGCTGGAGCCCGTCCGGGCTTGTAGTGTCGATATTGTTTTATTTGATTGAATATCAAGTATAAAACACCGACGAAAATCCAAAGCAACATTCTGTATCCACGGTTCAGAGAACGCGGCTGTTCCAGGCGCGGCCTGGAAAAGGCCCCCTGGCTGTGGTATTTGCAAGCGGCATGCAAACACATGGAGGACCCCATGACTCTTCAAGGCAAGCGCGTGGTCGTCCTGGTGGACGACCTGTACAACGAGTTCGAGTTCTGGATTCCCTATTACCGGCTGCTGGAGGCCGGAGCCGAGGTTCTGGTGGCCGGGCCGGCCAAGGGCGGCACGTACCACGGCAAGAACGGCCTGGAGGCCAAGGCCGCGTATGCGTTCGCGGACATCGACCCGGCCTCGGTGCATGGCGTGGTGGTGCCGGGCGGGTACGCCCCGGACCGCATCCGCCAGCACCAAGCCGCCCTGGATCTGGTCCGAGCCCTGGACCAGGCGGGCAAGGCCGTGGCCTTCATCTGCCATGCCGGATGGGTTCCGGCTTCGGCCGGAATCGTGAAGGGCCGCAAGGTCACCAGTTTCAGGGGCATCAAGGACGACCTGGTGAACGCGGGAGCCCAGTGGGTGGACGAGCCCCTGGTGGTGGACGGCAACCTGATCTCCAGCCGCAAGCCGGACGACTTGCCCGTATTCATGCCCGCGGTCATCGCGGCCGTGGCCGCATCCTAGAAGGAGAAGCATTCATGACGCCTGACGGAACGATTTTCCGCACCAGCCTGCATTGCCTGACCGCCCTGCTGCTGGCCGTGGCCCTGTTCGCCGTGGGCTTAGCCTCGGCCGGGTGCGGCGACACCGAGGAGTCCAAGAAGTTCAGCGAAAAGATGGGCGAGGTCTACGACGCGGCCGTGGAGGCCTTCCAGGCCGAGAAGGACCACCTCATGGACAAGGTGGGCGAGCAGATGGACAAGGCCGAGGCCTATCTCGACGCCCTGAACGCGGCGGCCAAGGAGAGCGGAGCCGAGGCCGTGGTCAAGCTGCGGGAGCAGATGGAGAGCCTCCAGGCCGAGATGAAAAAGGCCAAGGAAGCGGGCAAGGAGACGTGGGACGCCACCAAGGAGGATTTGTCCGAGGCCTTGGCCGCCCTGCAGGAGCGGATGGAAGAACTCAAGCAGAAGCTCAAGGAGGAGTGATGTCCCGGTTGCGCACGTCGTCCCGCCAGGGATTGAGCGGCGCGCAACAGCCTTCGCCCCGGTGCAGGCCTTCGCGGTGCTCGGGCTCCTGGGCCGGGTCCAGCATGACCAGGCACACGTAGCGGCCTTGGTCCTGGTCCCAGTGCAGGTCCGGACAGCGGCGGGTGTGGCCGTGGCGGCGGTGCGACACGGCGCAAGGGTTGTCCAGGCAGCACCAACCGCAGCCCACGCAGGGCTTGGAGGGAATCGGGGTAAAGACCGGTTCGTCAGCGCACATGGGGGTGAACCCCGTGCTCGACGCAAAGCCCGCAAGGGACCGGAACGCGTCGGAGCCAGAAGTTCACCCGGTTCAGGATGGTCATCGAATCCTCTGTGGTGAGAAGGGATTCTTGTTCAGCGGAAAATCTACGTTCCTTTGTTTCCTGTGTCGAGGAACGGCCCGGTCCGGGTGGGTCCGGGCATTTTTTGCGATTTTGTGGTGGAAAAATAACAAACAATTAAAAATGGTTATTTTGTAAAACTCTGAGTTTTCTTTGGCTAACAGGGTGAATAAATAGCAAAAAATCATTGCCTAACCCTATAAAGATGATATGAAGGCGGGAAAGAGGACCAAGGCCCGGACAAAGTCCGGGCCTTGGGGGTTGGGCCGGGACGGATTCCAGGCGCTCACAGGGGGGTGGCCGCCTGGGTCCGTGACCGGCTGCGAGGGAAATTCGGGGCTCAACCCGAATGGCCGGGCAGCCAGGGAGGCATGTCCCAGCCGAGCATGCTGCCGGCGATGTATAGCGCGATGGTGGCCAGGCAGAGGCAACCAAGAGACAGACTGGTGATGAATGTGCCTTTGCGCAGTCCCGGGTGCCTGAGGTGCCTGGACCATCCGCTGATGGTCAGGAGAAAGTAGGCACCCAGCAACAGGGGCAGCATGAATAGAATGGTGTCCCAGTCGAAATCCATGTCCCATCCCCAGGATGTCTCGTTGCGAACGCCGGCTTGGCCGACGTTCTTCATGTACCCTTGCGTCGAGCGCGCGCAAGCTCGGCAAACGTCATGAAATAAGTATGTTCGAATGGCCCCGCCTCTTCCTATAGGAATTTCAGTATCGGGTCAACAAAGAACGGAAAGAAACCCGATAGAATCAGTTGGCCGTGGTGCGTTCTTTTCGGGACCGCTAACGGCGGCCTCGGGCAGCCTGTCTTGGAAATATAGACTTTGTCTTAAAAAATAAGACGGGAGCCGCCCTCGCGGGCGGCTCCCAAGGGTCGGTACTGGGAAGAAGGCCTATGCAGCCAGTTTCCGTCGCAGTCCGAAGAGGCCGAAGATCCCGGTCCCCAGGAGCCAGAGGGCGCCGGGGATGGGGGTCGGGCTGAGCTGGCCGGTGATGTTGTATGTCTGGGCGGACGCGGTGCCTGCGAACAGGGTGACCGTCGATCCGGTCAGATCCATCAACAGCGGTTTGTTGTTGGCTCCGTAGGTGAACGTGGAGACTGTTTCCACAAGGATGTTGCCGAGGAAGCTGCTCAGGGCCGTGTACATGGCCGCGTAGCGCAGCACGTTTTCCTCGGAGGACGAGGCGCTGCCGGTGATGTAGGAGAACCCGGGCTCGCTGAGGGGCCAGTTGGGATCATCACCCATTCCGGCGAAGGACCCGGGTACATACAGGTAATAGGGTTCGGACAGGGAAAGTTTTTCCTCGCTGCCCAGGATGAAAGTGGCGTCCCCGCTGTACATGAAGGGAATGACCACATTGCCTTTCCAGGTGCCCCAAACGTTCGAGGGGTCGCTGAAGAAGCTCGCATTTGCTGTACCCACGAGGGTAAACAGCGCCACCAGTACCAGAAGTCCCTTTCTCATTCTAACCTCCGGGGTTTGTGTGCCCCTCTGCTACTGGTAGGACCCGGCGGGAAATGCAAAAAACATACCGTTGGAGTAACTTGCCGGAAGGTTATCGGATTTGCTGGAAGCCCCGTGGGCTGTCTTGTTTTACGATACAGTGGGTACCCGCTTTTTGACGCGGGCAGGGGCCCGGACGGGCATGAAAAAAGGGACCAGCGGCTGCCAACCGTTGGTCCCTGTTATCTGCTTTGGCGTCCCCAAGGGGATTTGAACCCCTGTTATCGGCGTGAGAGGCCGACGTCCTAGGCCACTAGACGATGGGGACACTCGGACTTGCCTTCTGGTGGGCCGTGTTGGGCTCGAACCAACGACTCTCTGCTTAAAAGGCAGATACTCTACCAACTGAGTTAACGGCCCCCGAAAAGGGAAGAAGTGAAATACATCCTGCCTTCCCGGCTGTCAAGCCGTATACACGCTTTCGCCGGTGGTGGCGGTTGTGTTACAATTGTTTGATTTTTAAAGAAAAAATTTAAAAAACTTGCAAAATTGTTTTGGATCGGATATATACCCCCTCCTTCCGCGAGCAATTGCGCAAATGACATAAAGGAGAGCATTTCATGACCCGTAAAGACCGCACAGAGGGCATTTATTCCCGCCGCGAGGTTCTGGACGAGTCCGAACGCAGGCAATACTACCAGCTCCAGCTCAAGGAGCTTCTGTCCTATGCATACCGCTATTCCGAGGACGTGAAGAAGCGTTTCGACCGCGCCCAGTTCAACGTGGACAAGTTCAAGACCCTGTCCGACCTCAAGCACATCCCCATTCTCAAGAAGAAGGAGCTCATCTTCCTGCAGTCCATGGGGCCCCGCCTGGGCGGGCTGCTGACCAAGGACCTGGGCGAGCTGCGGCGCGTCTTCCTGTCCCCCGGACCCATCTTCGACCCCGAGGACCGCTCGGACGACTACTGGGGCTGGACCGAGGGCTTCTACGCCGCGGGCTTCCGCTCCGGCGACGTGACCCAGGTGACCTTCAACTACCATATGGCCCCCACCGGGCTCATGTTCGAGGAGCCGCTCAAGAACCTGTCCTGCGCCGTGGTTCCGGCCGGTCCGGGCAATACCTCCACCCAGATCGAGATCATGCAGAAGCTCAGGGCCACGGGCTACGTGGGCACGCCCTCCTACCTCATGCATCTGGCCCAGAAGGCCGAGGAGATGGGGCTGTCCCTGCGCAAGGATTTGTACCTGGAAGTGGCCTTCGTCACGGGCGAGAAGTTCTCGGAAAAGCTCCGCTCCACCCTGGAGAAGAAGTTCGACGCCATCATGCGCCAGGGCTACGGCACGGCCGACGTGGGCTGCATCGGGTACGAGTGTTTCCACAAGACCGGGCTGCACCTGTCCAACCGCGCCTTTGTCGAGATCTGCCACCCGGACACCGGCATCCCGCTCAAGGAAGGCGAAGTGGGCGAGATCGTGGTCACGGCCTTTAACAAGACCTACCCGCTGATCCGCCTGGCCACCGGCGATCTGGGCTACCTGGACTCCTCGCCCTGCGC
Organism: Desulfovibrionaceae bacterium; assembly: GCA_963666895.2. Classification (GTDB taxonomy): domain Bacteria; phylum Desulfobacterota; class Desulfovibrionia; order Desulfovibrionales; family Desulfovibrionaceae. The sequence goes on from CAXXNS010000010.1 coordinate 562,699, forward strand.
CTGCGGCCGCACCAGCCCGCGCCTGGGAAGTATCGTCGGCCGCGTGGACACCACAGCCCGCATCAAGGGCATGTTCGTGTACCCGCACCAGGTGGAGCAGGTCATGGCCCAGTTCGAGGATGTCAAGCGCTGGCAGATCGAGGTCACCAATCCCGGCGGCGTGGACGAGATGGTGCTCAACATCGAGGCCGGCACGTTCGACCGCGAGGACGAGCTGCTGCACACCTTCCGCGAGAAGATCAAGCTGCGCCCCATCCTCAAGGTCCTGGCTCCGGGCACCCTGCCTCCCCAAACTCGACCGATCGTCGATAAGCGGAGCTGGGACTAGCGAAGCAACGGCAACCCGCGTACCATGCCCCGGAGGACAAGCCGTCCTCCGGGGTTTTTCATGCCTATGAACATCCGCCTTGTTTTTCTCCTCGTCCTTGTCCTGACCTCGGCCTGCGCCCCGAGGCAGGCCGCGCCGCCGCTCGCCCTGACCTTCCTGCCCTGCACGGGCGACTATATCTCCAAGGACGGCGAGCCCTTGACCCTGTCCGGGTTGCTTGTCCAGGCCGAGGACGCGGATTACGTGCTCATCGGCGAGCACCATAAAAGCGTCTGCGACCACAACATACAACAACAAGTGGTGGCCGGGCTGGCCCTGTCCGACCGACCTCCGGCCATCGGCCTGGAGATGGTGGCCGTGGACAAGAACCCCGTGCTCGTGCAGTTCCTGGTCCGGGACATCCCCCTGGACGGGCTGGAAGCGGCCCTGGAGTGGGACCAGCGTTGGGGCTATCCATTTGGTTTGTTTGAACCTCTGTTTGCCATGGCCCAGGCCCGGGGATTGCCCCTGGCCGGGCTCAACGTGCCCAAGGAGGTCTTGAACAAGGCCAAGGACCAGGGCGAGGCCGGCCTGACCGTACAGGAGCGGGCCTGGTATCCCAGCCAGGTCCTGCCCGGACCCCCGGAGCAGGAGGAGGTTCTCAAGGCCGTGTTCGGCCTGCACCAGGGCTCGCCCGACCACCTGGCCGGCTTCTTCCGCACCCAGTCGGTCTGGGACACCATGATGGCCGAACAGGCCGTAGCCTTGCGTGCCGAGACCGGGCGGCCCGTGGTGGTCATCGCCGGGTCCGGGCACGTGGAGCACGGCTGGGGCATCGCCCACCGCCTGCGCAGCCTGGACCCCGAAGCGAAGATTTTGCTCCTGGACGGCTATCGGGCCGGGGAGTTCGACCCTGAGGCGGCCGACGCGTTCTTCCACTGCCCGCCGAGCTTTGACAGCAAGCTGGGCATGGTCCTGGAGGTGCGGCTGGACCAGGTCCTGGTGGTGCGGGTCAAGCGCGGCTCCCGGGCCGACAAGGCCGGGCTGCGGCCGGGCGACGCGGTGCTGGCCGTGCAGGGCAGGGAACTGGAATCCTTCATGGACCTGCACCGGGCGGGCAAGGAGGCCTTTGAGCAGGACAAGCCCCTGGTGTTCTCGGTGGAACGCGACGGGCGCAAGCTGGACATCGACTTCGGCAAACTGGGCCAGGACCGATAGATTTCATGTCGGAAAGTTATTGAACAGGGAGATGGAATGAAAGTTTACAGGATTGTGGTCCTTGTTTTCGTGTTCCTGGTTGGTTGCGGCGGTGCGGACAAGCCTTTGGCCGACCTCTTTGCCGAGCAGGTGGGCTCCATGCGGCTCACCCATTTGGTCACGGGCGAGGAGGCCATGCGGGCCGTGCATGAACTGCACGGCAAGCCCCTGGACGTGGAGGAGGCGGCCGTGGCCACGTATTCCGTGCCGGGCGCGGACCAGGCGGCCATGGTCTGGGTGTCGCGCCACGACAACGCGGCCCAGGCCCGCGAGCAGGCAGCCGTGATGATTGAGAAAATGTTGCATCCCCTGGCCGGAGCCCCGACCCCGTTCCACGATCCCGAGCAGTTCCGGTACGCGGGCGTGGACGTGTACGCCTTTCAGGGCATGGGCCTGACCCACCTGGTGTTCCAGCACCGGGACCGGGTGTGGTGGATCTCCGCGCCCGGGCAGGCCCAGGACCAGGACAGCCCGGCCGGGCTGCTGTTGGAGGCCATGCTGGCCGCTGCCGAGGAATGAGCCGTGCCCGAGCTTCCCGAGGTGGAGACCATTGTGCGCGGCCTGGCGCGCGGCCTGATCGGACGAACCGTGACCACGGTGGACGTGCCCTGGCCCAGCTCGGTGCGCGGCGGCAAGGCAGGGCTGGACGCGCTCAAGGCCCTGGTGGGCAAGCGATTCCTGGGCACGGGACGTCGGGCCAAACTGGCCCTGCTGCACCTGGACCAGGACACGGACCAGGACACGGTTTTGGCCGTGCATCTGAAGATGACCGGGCGGCTCATGGTCTACGAGCCGGGCAAACCCGTACCGGACGACCCGTACCTGCGGGTGCGGTTTTCTTTGGATGACGGCGGAATCCTGATTTTTTCAGACATGCGCCGCTTCGGCTGGGTGTGGATCCTGAATGCGCAGGGGCTGGCCGAACTCACGGCCAAGATCGGGCCCGAGCCCCTGGATACGGACGCAAAGGCCCTGGCCCAATGCCTGGCCGGACGCAGGGCGCGCATCAAGGCCCTGCTCCTGGACCAGTCCGTGCTGGCCGGGGTGGGCAACATCTATGCGGACGAGGCCCTGCACCGGGCCGGGCTCCGGCCGGACCGCCCGGCCTCGGACATCCCGGGCAAGTCCCTGGTATGTTTGTGCCGGGAGTTGCAGTCCGTGCTGGAGCAGGGTATCGCGGAAAACGGCGCGTCCATCCGCGACTATCGGGACGCCGGGGGCAACGCGGGCGCGTTTCAGAACAGCTTCCAGGTCTACGGCCTGGCTGGAACGCCCTGTCCGCGCTGCGGAAAACAGTTGGAGGCCGTGAAGGTGGCCGGCCGGACCTCCACCTTCTGCCCGGTTTGCCAGAAATGAAGGCGGGGCGTATTGGACGCAGTCTTCTGAAAAGTCAGGGAAAAGTGTATTGCTAGATATTATTTACATTTTTTCTCAATAATCATTATAAGATAGCATTAATGAACAATCCCAAACAATTGTCCATGCCCGGTCTGGTCCAGAGCTGACCGTCCGGCCAAGGGGGAGCGGGGTGTCAGAGCACGGCCGACAGATCGCCAAATCCACCCTGGTGGTGGCCGGAGCGACCCTGATTTCTCGTATTCTCGGATATATACGGGACGTTATCGTGGCTTTCGCCCTGGGCGCGGGCGCCACCGCGGACGCGTTCTTTGTGGCCTTCCGCATCCCCAACACTCTGCGAAGGCTGTTCGGGGAGGGCTCCCTGACCATGGCCTTCATCCCGGTCTACTCCCGGGTGCGCTCGGAACAGGGCGAGGAGGCGGCCCGGGCCATGGCCCGCTCGGCCCTGGTCTGGCTGCTTATGGTCCTGGGCGGGCTGACCCTGGTGGTGGAGCTGCTGGCCCATCCCGTGACCCTGGCCGTGGCCCCGGGGTTCGCGGACGACCCGGCTCAGATGGCCCTGACCGTGCGCCTGGTGCGCATCTGCTTCCCCTACATCATCCTGATCTCGTCAGTGGCCCTGTGCATGGGTGTGCTCAACAGCGAGAACCGGTTCCTGGCCCCGGCCCTGGCCCCGGTCATGCTCAATGTGGCCCTGATCACCGCGGCCCTGTCCGGGTATTTCCTGGGCTGGAGCGTGGCCGAGTGCCTGGCCTGGGGCGTGCTGGCCGGGGGCGTGCTGCAGTGGCTGTTGCAGCAGCCCTTCCTCAAGACCGTGTCCATGCGCTGGCGCGGGCCCATGAGCCTGCGCGATCCCGGGGTGCGGCGCATGGCCGTGCTCATGCTGCCCACGGTGTTCGGCGCGGCCGTGTACCAGCTCAACGTGCTTCTGGGCACCCTGCTGGCCTCGTTTTTGCCCCAGGGCAGCGTGTCCTGGCTCTACTACGCGGACCGGCTGGTTCAGTTCCCCCTGGGCGTGTTCGGGGTGGCCGTGTCCACCGCGGCCCTGCCCAGCCTGTCCCGGCTGCTGGCCGTGGGCGACGAGGAGGGCTACCTGGAGGCCCTGCGCTCGGCCCTGGGCCTGACCCTGTTCATCGCCCTGCCGGCCATGGCCGGGCTCCTGGCCCTGAGCTCTCCCATCGTGGACCTGCTTTTCGGCCGGGGCGCGTTCACTCCGGCCGACGTGTCGGCCACGGCCACGGCCCTGTGCGCCTACTCGGCCGGGCTGCCGGGCATCGCCCTGTCCCGGCCCTTGGTGGCCGCGTTCTACGCCCGCGAGAATACGAAGGTTCCGGTGCTGGTGGCCTGCGTCTGCCTGGTGGTGAACATCGGCCTGGGCGCGCTGCTCATGGGTCCCCTGGCCCACGTGGGCCTGGCCTTGGCCGTGACCGCGGCCTCCACGGCCAACTTCCTGTTGCTGCTGTTCTTTTTCGTCAGGCTCACGGGCCGATGGCCCCTGTCCGGGGCCACGGCGGTCAAGATCTGCCTGCTTTCGGCCCTGGTCTTCGGCGCGGCCTGGGGCAGCCGGGGCTGGAGTTGGTGGTGGGCGCCGCTCATAGCCGTGTGGGCCGCAGCCTATCTGGCCGGAGCCCGGCTCATGGGCATGGAGGAGGCCCGGATCCTGCTTTCTCTGCTGGGATCGCGCCTGCGTCGCCGGAAAAAAGCCGCCGGTTAGGCGGTTGCCGGGTTACCGGAAACCTACTGGGCGCCCTCGATGGGGCGGCACTGGGCCTTGGTGCGCAGCAGTTCCAGATAGACCTGGAGCTGCACGAACTCGCCCATGATGCCCTTGGCCAGGTAGGTGCCGTCGCCCACGCCGAAGGACAACCGGCTGATGGTGGACACGGACTCGATGCCCAGCACGAACAGGCACTCCTCGGCCGGGTGGTCGACGAATCCCAGGTAGGTGAAGGGGAGGGTCACGGTCCGGGTCACCCCGTGCATGGTCAGGTTGCCCACGGCCTCGTACTCCTGGCCGCTGATTTGCCGGATCTCCTTGGATTCGAACACGATGGAGGGATAGTTCTCCACGTCGAAGAAGTCGGCCGATCGCAGGTGCTCGTCGCGCTTGGCGATGCCGGTGTTCAGGCTGGCCGCGTCCACCTCCAGGCGGAAGGAGGATCCGGCCAGGTCCTTGGGATCGAATTGCACCTGGCCCTGGAATCGGTCAAAATGGCCCGCAACCAGGGACAGAATGTGCCGGACCGTGAAGTTCACCGAGCAGTGGGCCCGGTCCAGCTCCCAGGTTTCCGCGGCCGGGGCCCCGGGTGCGGTGAAGAGCGCGGCCGTCAGGCACAGGCAAAGGGACATGGACAAGGTTTTGATATGACGGAACATGCGTACTCCAGGTGGTTGGCGGTCTCGGGATTGCTGGGGCCCAGGCTACCACAGGGGTCCTGACTTTGGAACCGGCCCGGGAGGCGACAGGGACATGAGCAAGCGGCCACAGGGGAGCGGGGCAACGGTCCGGGCGGCCAGGGAACTCTTCCCGCGCGGCCTGGCCCAGCCGGACTTTTTTCGGTTCTCCCTGGATTCCCTGCTTCTGGCCTCGTTCGCGCGGCTGCCCGGCGGGTCCAGGCCCCTGGCCGGGCTGGACCTGGGCGCGGGCTGCGGCGTGATCGGCCTGGCCCTGCTGCTGGCTCATGAGCTGGCCCGGGAGAAGACGGCTCCGGGCCGGGTACGCATGACCGGTGTGGAGTTGGACCCGGACATGGCGGCCTGCGCCATGGACAACGCCCGGTCCCTGGGGCTTGCATCACAATACGAAGTCGTACAGGCTGACGTTTCGTCATACGAGCATTCTAGGCGGGTGGATTTCGTGCTGGCCAACCCGCCCTATCGCCAGGAGGGCACGGGCCGCCTGAGCAAGGGCCAGGCCCGCACCCAGGCCCGTTTCGAGTCAGGCTTGGGCTTGGAAGGGTTTGCCGGGGCGGCGGCCCGCAGCCTCAAGACCAAGGCCCCGTTCTGTCTGGTCCATCTGGCCGAGCGGCTGGACCTGGTGCTGGCCTGCCTGGCCGGGCACGGCCTGCGGCCCAAGCGGCTGCGCATGGTGCATGGCCGGGCGGACAAGCCGGCCCGGCTGGTCCTGGTGGAAGCCCGGCCCGGGAGCGGGCCCGGCCTGGTGGCCGAGCCGCCCCTGGTGCTCTACGGGACCGGGCAGGGCCGGGACCTGACCCCGGAAGCCCTTGCCTTTTGTCCCTTTTTAGAGTGCAATATAGGGAGTAAAGGAGCGCACCATGCCTGATGATCTCGTTTCCCGAATCGCTCCCTGCGGATTGAACTGCGGCGCGTGCCTGGCCTACAGGGGAGGCCCGATCCAGTCCCGGGCCGAGGAGATGCTGCAAGCCCTGGGCCCCAACTTCCAGGCGTATGCCCACCGTTTCCAGGGAATGGACCCCATCTTCGCGGATTATTCGACATTCGCCCGGTTCCTGGAATACCTGGCCCAGGGCCGGTGCACGGGCTGCCGGGGCGAGGGCTGTTTGTTCGAGACCTGCGCCGTGCCCGCCTGCGCCAAGGAGAACGAGGTGGAGTTCTGTTTCCAGTGCGCCGAGTTCCCGTGCGACCGCCACGGTCTGCCGGATCGGCTGGCCGCGATCTGGAAGAAGAACAACGAGATCATGAAGACCGAGGGCGTGCGTAAGTTCTACTACAGCATCAAAAACAAGCCCCGATATCCATAGTCGGCCATGGAGTTGTTCCAACAGCACTCCAGCCAAACGGTTTTTTCGCCACCCCAATGATCCGCAAGCTCGTCCTTGAAAATTTCATGGCCCACGCCCGCACCGAGGTGGCGCTGGGCCCGGGCATGACCGTGCTCACCGGCCCCAACAACATCGGCAAGTCCGCCCTGGTGGAGGCCATCCGCTGCCTGGCCACCAACCCCGCGCCCAAGGCCCAGATCCGCCACGGCGCCAAGGAGGCCCGGGTGGAGGCCCACGTGGAGGACGAAGACGGCCAGGTCACCGTGGTGGCCTGGGTGCGCCATAAGAACTGGGCCAAATATGAGATCCTCCAGCCAGGGGCGGAGGAGCCCGAGGTGTTCGCCAAGCTGGGCAAGAGCGGTGTCCCGGACGAGGTGCGGGCCGCGCTGCGGCTGGACCCCGTGGCCCTGGAGACGGGCCAGGACGTGGACGTGCACATCGGCAACCAGCGCGAGCCCATCTTTCTGCTCAACCTGCCGCCCTCCAACGCGGCCGCGTTCTTTGCCGCGTCCACGGAATCCGCCCATTTGCTGGCCATGCAGGACGTGCTCAAGAACCGCGTCCGGGAAGCCAAGCGCGAGGAGCGGGACCTGTCCGGGCGCATGGCCGGGCTGGAAACGGACCTGGACGCACTGTCCGGACTGCCGGACCTGACCCTGGCCGTGGAGCGGGCCGTGGAGCAGGAGCGGGAGATTCAGGAGAAGGAGCGGGTTCTGCCCCCGCTGGCCGACCTGCTCCAGGGCCTGGAGAATTTGTCCTCGGCTGCCGGCCGGGCCACGGAACGCGGCAAGGCCCTGGCCGCGCTGGTTCCGCCAGCGGAGCCCGCACTGGTGCGCGGCCTGGTCCAGACGATGGAGAACATGGCCCAGCTGGAGAGCGACCTGCAGGGCCTGTCCGCGCGGCAGCACGGCCTGTCCACGCTGACCGGGCCGCCAAAAATTGCGGAGGTCAAGGATTTGGCCCGCGTGGCGGCTGATTTGTCGCGCCTGTCCGCCCAAGCCGGACGGTTGGAGCAACGAGCCGGACGTCTCAATGATATGCAGGAATCTCCAGCATGCTTGTCAACCGGTCCTCTATCTGAAATTATTGGTGAATTAAGCGCTGTTGAACAGTCGTGCGCCAGCAAGAGCAGCCGTCTGCAACAGATTCAAGACCAGCGGGCCGCCCTGGAACAGGAGATCGAGGACCGCTTGGCCGGGCTGGACCAATGCCCGCTCTGCGGCTCGCATATGGACAAGGACGCCTTTCTGGGCCGGGGGAAGGACTGATGCGCTTTGATCCGGTGACATCCAATGGGCTCTTTCTGGTGGGAGACCCGCACCTGGCCGACACCCCGCCGGGCCAGCGCATGCCCGGGTACCGTGACCAGGTGCTGGACAAGCTGGCCGCCTGCCTGGACCAGGCCCAAGAGCAGGGGTTGACCCCGGTCGTCCTGGGCGATTTGTTCCACTGGCCCCGGGACAATTCCAACTCCCTGCTGGTGGCGCTCATGGACCTGCTGAGGCCCTGGCGGCCCTTCGTGCTGGTGGGCAACCACGACAAGTACCAGGCCCGGCTGACCCGGGACGTGTCCCTGGCCGTGCTGGACGCGGCCGGGGTGGTCCGGCTTTTGGACGAGCCCGGGCCGCAGTTCGTCCTGTCCACGCCTACAGGCGACGCTCTGATCGGGGCCAGCCCGGACGGCGCGCCCATTCCCAAGGGCTTCGACCGCGACGAGAACACCCCGGACACCGTGGTCTGGTTGACCCACCACAATCTGCAATTTCCCGAGTTCCTGGACCGGGCCCATAAGCTCCGGGAGCTTCCGGGCATCGACCTGGTGGTCAACGGCCACATCCACCGGCCCCAGCCCACCGTGGTCTGCGGGAGCACCACCTGGGCCAACCCGGGCAACATGGTCAGGCTGACCTTCACCCGCAGGTCCAAGGAGCGCCAGCCCGCGGCCCACGCCTGGCGGCCCGGCATGTCCGAGCCCGAGCCCTGGGTGGTCCCGCACCTGGACTTCGCCCAGGTCTTCCCGGACCAGGAGTTCCCGCCCGAGGAGCAGGAGCAGGCGGGCGAATCCCTGTTCCTGAGCGGTTTGGAGCGTCTGGCCTGGCGGCGCACCCAGGAGGGCCTGGGGCTCAAGGAGTTTCTCCAGGCCAATCTCAATCCCGAACTACCCCAGACTCCGCTGATATGGGAGCTGTACGAGGAGGTTATCCGTGAGCGCGGCGGAACATGATCACGACGCCCAACTTGAGCAGGAGCTCAAGGGACTGAAATCCCGGTATGAAGCCCTGCGCGAGGACCAGGTGCGCACCGAGCAGGACCTGAAGAACCTCACGGGCCAGTTGGAGGGGCTCAAGGCCCGGGCCAAGGCCGAGTACGGCACGGACGACCCGGCCGAGCTGGCCCGCATCCTGGAGGATCGCAGGGCCGAGAACCAGCGGCTGGTGGACGAGTACCGCAAGCACCTGGCCGCGGTGGAGGCCGACCTGAAGAAGATCGAGGCCCAGACGGGCAACGGAGAAGGCTAGTGGACCGGGATTCTTCCATGTTTTCGGCCCGGAGCCTGGAGCGCCGCCTGGACCGGCTGGCCGCTCTGGCCGAGGCCCGCGCCGGGGAGTGGAAGCGGCTGCGCGGTCGGCAGGGCGAGCTTTGCTCCTTCCTGAATCTGGCCCCGGCCACCCTGAACACCCTGGAGGAATTGTCCACGGCCCTGTTCGGCGAGATCCTGGACGAGATCGAGGAGAACCTGACCTACGCCATCCAGGAGGTCCTGGGCCAGAACCGCGAGGTGGTCACCCAGCGCGAGGTCAAGGGCGGCCGGTTGAACGTGTCCTTTTTCATCCGCAATCGCGGGGACGCTGAAGATGGGGGCCTGGAGAACCTGGAGGACATCCTCACGGGCCAGGGCGGGTCCGTGGCCAACATTTTGTCCGTGGGGCTCAGGCTCATCGCCCTGTCCCAGCTGGACGCGGAGCGCCACCGGCCCTTCCTGGTCCTGGACGAGCAGGACTGCTGGCTCAAGCCCGAGCTGGTGCCGGTGTTCATGGGGTTGGTGCGTAAGATCGCGGACCGGCTTCATCTGCAGGTCCTGGTCATCAGCCACCACCCCCTGGACCTGTTCTCCAACGCGGCCGACACCATCTACGCCCTGGCCCCGGACCGGGAATCGGGCGTACGCATCGAGGCCCTCAAGAACGCTTCCGACGGCCGACCAGCATAGCTCATTGGGTTGCCTTGCGTCCGGGACAAGGCTATTCGGGTCGTGCGCCCTCCCGGCCCGAAACCGCAACGACCGGCAAGGACCGCTATGACCAAGGACAAGACCGATCCCGCGCCCACATCTGTCCCGGGCCTGGAGCACCTGCCTCCGGGTCTGGGGGCCGTGGCCCTGGGCAGCATCGACGCCCCGGCCGCCATTTTCGACCGGGACGGGATCGTGGTCTGGATGAACGAGAGCATGGCCTTTATCCACGGCTGCGACCTGGAAAAGGCCGTGGGCAGCCCCTGCCGGGAGCACCTGACCTGCTGCCCCACGGACTGCGACCACTGCCGCCTGGTGCCGGTCTGGGAGAGCGGCGAGACCGAGGTCATCGAGTCCTGGGTGGACCTGCCCGAGCTGGGCCGCCGCTGGGGCGACCTGCACCTCTATCCCATCAAGGACGCCGGGGGCCAGGTGGCCTCCATACTGGCCATCGCCTTCGACACCACCAAGCACGTGCTGGAGCGGGAGGGCCGCGAGGCCGGAGCCGCGCACGACAACCCGGCCGCGCTCACCCCACGCGAGACCGAGGTCCTGCGGCTCATCACCCAGGGCCTGACCAACACCCGAATCTCCGAGGAGCTGGACATCAGCGCCCACACCGTGAAGAGCTACGTCATCGGCATTTTCAACAAGCTGGGCGTCAACGACCGGACCATGGCCGCGGTCCAGGCCGTGCGCCGCAACATGGTCTGAAACATGGTCTGATCCCCCAAATGGGGGATGCGCGCACCCTTTCCACCAGGCTATATCGACTTGGAGGAGTGGAAAAGGAGTGTGCGCCATGAGCGACGCCGACGACCGCCGCAAGAACGGCTTGAACGAGCAGGATAAGGCCCGGCGGGTCCTGGACGCCTACGCCCAGGGGGACGCCGGGGACAGGCTGGCCCTGTTCCTGGGCTACCGCGACCTGCGCCTGACCTTCAGGGCCGTGGATCTGGACGGGGCTGACCCGTCACTTACCGATCACCATATCAGCCAGTCTTGACAGGGTCTCCCCGGCCCTGCCCTGCAGGAAGATGTCCGTAGTGTTCCCGGTGTAGGCCGAGGGCTGGACATTGACCTCGATGATGGTGGCTCCCTTGTTCTTGGCCACCAGGGGCAGGCGCGAGGCGGGCATGACCTCGCCCGTGGTGCCGATGACCAGCATGGCCTCGCAGGCCTGGGCCTCGGCCAGGGAGTCGCGGTGCGCCTTCTCGGGGATGGGCTCGCCAAAGAACACGATGTCCGGCTTGAGCAGGCCGCCGCAAACCGGGCAGGGCGGGGGCAGCAAATTGAGGGACACCTGCTCGGCCGGGGTCTTCTGGCGGCATTGCAGGCAGTCCAGCAGCCGGATGGTGCCGTGGAATTCATGCACGGTCCTGGACCCGGCCGCGTAGTGCAGGTTGTCGATGTTCTGGGTGATGACCGAGGACAGCAGCCCGGCCTGCTCCAGCCGGGCCAGGGCCTCGTGGGCCGGGTTGGGCGCGGGCTTGTCCGGCCCCTCCTCGTAGAACAGCTTCTTGAGCAGGATCCACGATTCTTCGGGATGGGCCACGAACCAGCGCTTCTCGAACTTGGCCGGGTCCTCCCGTTCCCATATTCCGCCCGGGCCCCGGAACGGGGAGATGCCCGATTCCACGGAGATGCCCGCGCCGGTGAAGGCCACGGTGTGTTTGGACGCGGACAGGACGTCAGCGGCCATCTGCAGATTGTGGCTGGAGATCATTGGTCGGCTCCTGGGTCGGGGGAGGGCTTCAGGATGCGGGCCAGGGCCTGCTCCAGTTCGTCCAGCCGGTCCATGAGTCCTGACTTCCGGGACACGGCCAGGTGCAGGTCCACGGGCGCATCCAGGACCAAAGGGCATTCTTCCAGGGCCCGCTCCGGCCCGGCCTGGGGCCGCCACCAGCGCCCGGCTCCTTCATCCAGTCCGGCCAGATCGGCCTTGCCCGCCAGCACCAGCCTGAGCGCGTCCAGGGGCGTGTCCACCAGCCGCAGGGAAGAAGTGCGGGCCGTGACCAGCCGTCCGGACGGATCGTTTCGGTCCACGACGATTGTCTTGCCGTAGAGGTCCCTGGTCTCGGCCACGGGCCGCTTGCCCGGTCGGGTGAACAGGATGGTCGGCCCGGCCTGTCTCAGGGGCGGCGTCACGAATACCAGGAAATCCTGGCGCTCGGGCGTTATGGCCAGCCCGGCCATGAGGTCGGCCTTGCCCTGGTACAGCAGGTCCTCGCAACGGTCTTCATTGGGATTGGGCCGGCAATCCGGGCAGGGCTTGCCCGGGCGAAGGGCCTGATACAGGCCCGGACGGCAGCGCTGAAAGCGCAGGTCCAGGTCCAGCTGTCCGGCCAATTGCCGGAGCAGGTCCGCGTCCTGGCCGATGGGACTCGTCCCATCCCACTGGTAGGCGGGCGGGCTGTCGGGCCAGGCAACCACCACGGGCTCACCAGCCGGCACGCTCTGACCCGTGAGGACCAGGATGCAGGCGGCCAGGGCCAGCGTGCGCAGGAAGCGGGCAGCAGGGATCATGGTTCAGGGTAGCGTGGAGCCGAGTTCTTGGTCAATGAGACCGTCACAGGTGGGCACGGGTCCATCTCTCGATGTCCGATGCGCCCATGGCTCCGGGCTGGCGGGCCGTTTCCCGGCCGTCCCGGAACAGGACCAGGGTGGGGATGGACTGGACTTGGAAGCGCTGGGCCAGGTCCGGGTTGGCCTGGGTATCCACCTTGGCCAGGACCACGTTCGGGTGCAGCCGGGCCGCGGCCTGTTCGAACTGGGGCGCCATCTGGCGGCAGGGGCCGCACCAGGGGGCCCAGAAGTCCACCAGCACGGGCAGGCCCCCCTTGGCCAGGAGCCGGTCCAGGCCCTGGGCGTCGAGAAGCCGGGGCGCGGGCGGGAGCACCTCCCGGCCGCATTTGCCGCAACGGGCCGCGTCGGCCCGGGAAAGGTCCACGTTGTTCACGGCCCCGCAGGCGGGGCAGACGGTGTTCGTGTTCATGAAAACCTCCGTGCGGAAAAAGATAAGCACGGAGGCTGGGGCGGCAAGCCCGTTCAGCTCATGACCTCGCCCACGTCTAGTCCATGACCAGGAAGGTGGCCGTGGCCAGGGCCAGGGCCTGGCCGGATTGGTTCACGGCCTCGGCCTCCAGGAATTGGACCCGGCTGCCCGCCTTGACCACCCGGCCCGTGGCCGTGATCTCGTCTCCGGGCCTGGCCGGGCGGAAGAAGCGCACCTCCAGGTTGGTGGTGGCCACCTTGCGGCCCTGGTCCACCCCGGCCCTGGCGATGGCCGCGTGGGCCATGGCCTCGTCCAGCATGGTGGCCAGGACGCCCCCGGCCACGATGCCCGCGCCCTGGATGGTGGCCGGGTTGGGGGGCAGGCGCAGCACGGCCTTGTCCTGGTCGATGTGGTCGATGAGCACGCCCAGGCTGGCGAACAGGGCGTTCACGGTCTGGCCGGGCTGCTGCACGGCCTCGAGGTAGGGGATCGTCATGCAGGGTCTCCAGGGTCTTCTCGATACAGGAACAGGACGCGGGTGATGATGCCGGTGGGCTTGTCGTACAGGATCAGGGCGTCGTAGCGCTGGGACGGGGTGTAGACGCAGACTCCGGCCACGTGCTCGTACAGGCGCACGAAAAAGGTGAACATTTCCTCCAGGATGCCGCGCTCGTCATAGACCTCGGGCGCCGCCTGGACCTTGCCCCCGTACTCCTCCACGGCCGCGAACCATTTGTCCATGCGTTCCGGGATGTTGTTCAGGATGATGGCGGCCGGGAAGGTGACCGTGACCTGGGGGTGGGACACGCCCATGGCCCGGGACAGCTTGCGGTCGAAGGTCAGGGAGTCGTAGAACTCCAGCCCGGCCGGTACATCCTCGCCCGGAGCGGGCACGTAGCGGCCCGAGCCGCAACAGCCGGACAGGATCAGGGTCATGGCCAGGACAACAAGGAAGGCCAGGAGGCGGGATTGGGTGCGCATGGCGGACTCCCGGGTTTGTGGCAACGTACCTGAAAACACGGCCCAAGGCGAGGGGCGCGACGGCGGTCGATTTGAATCGTACGCTATATAAAAAATCGTCAACCGGCTATGCAGTCGGGAATTCGGGTTTTCCTTGTTCCTTGTCACGAAGCGTGCTACCTCGCGGGCGTGGGCCCGGACCCGGCTCAGAACCCGGCCCGCACATCCTGACCGCCACGGAGAGACCCATGACCCGACGCATCCCCATGTTGGCGCTCATCGCGCCCGTCCTGCTTGTTCTGCTTTCGGCCTGCGGTTCGGACACCATGTCCGGATACCAGCGCTACGAGGACGACAAGAACGGGTTTGCCCTGCAATACCCCGAGGACTGGGAGCAGCTCCACGGCACGGGCGCGTTGGTGACCTTCATGGCTCCGGCCGAACCCGGCTCGCCGGGGCGGCCCAACGCCACCGTGACCATGGAGCCCGTGCCCGGGGACATGACGCCCGAGGCCTACCTGGAGCGGGCCAAGCCCCTGCTGGCCCAGCTGCTGCCCAAGTATGCGTTCGGGGACCAGGAGTCCGTGAAGGTGGGCGGCGTGGACGCGGTGCGCTACACCTACACCATCGAGATTCAGGAACACCGCATGAACCTGGTGGGCTACGCCCTGCTGACCAACAACAAGGCCTACGTCATCACCGCGGGCGCCCTGGCCGACCAGTACGAGCGCTACGCCGACACCTTTGAGAAGATTTGCCGGAGCATGGAGATTCTGTAGCCGGATCAGCGGTAGAGCGGGGATTTCTCGATCAGGTCCAGGATGATGAGCGAGGTCTTCATGGGCTGCAAGGCCTCCTCGCCCAGGTTGTCCAGGATGAATTCCTTGAGGGGCAGGATGGTGGCTTTGAGGCGTTGGATTCCGGCCTCTTCGATGTTGTAGACCGTGTCCAGCACGTCCAGGAGCATCTCTTCCAGGTCGCTCCGGTATTCCGTGTAATAGCGCAGGGTTTCGCGCACCTTGAGCAGTCCGAAGACCACGGACTCCAGCTCGGTGTAGTTGCGGCCCCACACGTCTCCGGAACGGAAATGGGGGCGTTTGGGCGGCTCCGCGGGCGGGCGGGTCAGTTGGTGGCGCTTGCGCCGGAAATCGTCCAGGGCGATGACGTTGGACATGGTCTCCTCAAGACGGCCGGATTTTCCATCCTTCCTCCTCATCGGCCGTTGAGCAGAGAACTTAACCTTTCCCGGCTGCCCGTGGCTTTTCGCAGGGAATTTCGGTAGGCTCGGGGCTCGAGGAGCGGCCATGCACCTGAACGCGCCCCTGCACCCTGATCCGGACTACCTGGCCCTGCTGGCGGACAACGCCGACCGGGTGCGGGTGCTGCATTTCGGCCTGGACCGGGCCGAGGCGGCCGACGCCCGGGTGCGGCTCAAGGACCGCCACCTGGAGGACTGGACCCGAGCCCTGGCCGCGCTGTCTACGGGGCAGGCCGCCTACGTCCTGCTCAACGCCCGGTTCCACGGGCCGGACCGGCTGGCTCCCGAGTCCCTGTCCCGGCTGGCCGGGGTGCTGGAAGCCCTGGCCGACCAGCCGAACTTCGCCGGCCTGGTGTACGCGGACGCCTACTTTCTCAACGGGCTGTCCCGGGTGCTGCCCGCCTCCCTGAACCGCTTGCAGGCCGTGCCCAGCGTCAACTGCGAAATCGACTCCTTGGCCAAGGCCCGGGCCCACCTGGACCTGGTGGAGCGGGCCGGGTTCGCGCCCCCGAGCCATCTGGTCCTGGACCGCGGCCTGAACCGGGAGCCCGGACGATTGGCAGAGGTGGCCGAGGGTATCCGCAGGCTGGTCCCGGGCGTGGAGCTGGAGCTCTTGGCCAACGAGGGCTGCTTGCGCGCCTGTCCGTTCCGCCCGGCCCACGAGTCCGTGGTGGCGGCCTGGCACGCGGGCGCGGCCCAGGACACCTTCGCCCTGAACCGCGACCTGGGCTGTTTGGGCCTGTTCGCGGCCGAGCCGTGGCGCATCTTCGCCTCGCCGTTCATCCGGCCCGAGGACGCCCGCCGTTACGAGGGGCTGGTGGACGGGCTCAAGGTCTGCGGCCGCAACCGGGGCGGGGCCGGGTTCCTGTCGCGCGCGGTCCGGGCCTGGCTGGACGGGCGATACCAGGGCAACCTGCTGGAGATCCTGGACACCCTGGGCGAGTTCGAGGACCGCTTCCTCGTGCCCAACCAGAACCTGCCGGAAAACTACTTTTCCCTGACCTCGGATTGTGCTAGCGATTGTAACGAATGCTCCGTTTGCCGGGGCCTGGCCGACCGCCATCTTGTCAGGCGGCCGCCCGGACCCGGAAGCCTGGGTGGCGAGGTGAGGCCGTAACCAGGAGGAGCCTGATGCGTACCTCTCCCCCGGGTCCGGCCCGTTTCCATTATCCCCTCAGTATTCCTTTGTGTTTTTGTTTAGGCACGTTGTTGGCCGCGCTGCTGGTGGCCGGTCCGGCACCGCCGGGGTGGTGCGGCCAGGGCGCGGTCAAGACGTTTACCTCCACCCTGCGCCAGCCCTTCGGCGGCAGCCAGTCCCCGGACGACGCCCGCACAGCGGCCATCACCCGGGCCAAGCGCATGGCCCTGGAGCAGGCCGGGACCTATATGGAGAGCCTGTCCGTGGTCCGGGACGCGGCCCTGGACCAGGAGGAAATCCTGGCCGTCACGGCCGGGGTGTCCAAGGTGGAGGTGCTCGAGGAGCGCAAGTACCTGGAGGGCGACCAGTTCGGCCTGGAGATCACGGCCCGGGTGACCGTGGACACCACGGTGCTCGAGGAGCGGGTGGCCAAGCTGCTGGAGGACCGGGCCCACCTGGAGGAACTTCAGGCCGCCCAGGTCCGGGAAAAGGAACTCCTGGCCCGGGTGGAGGCCTTGGAGCAGGAGAACGAGTCCCTGGCCGACAAGGTGGGGTCCGTTCGCACCCAGGCGGGCAAGGAGACCGTGCAGCACGGCTTCCGCACCGCCTCCATGCAGCTGACCGCGGTGGACCATTTCCAGGCCGCCCTGCGGCTGTGGCGGGACGGCAGCTTCAGCGACCCGCGCCAGGCCCTGGAGGCCCTTGACCGGGCTCTGTTCCTGGACCCGGAGTACGCCGAGGCCTTCAACAACCGGGGCATCGCCCACGGCCAGCTGGGCCGGTTCCGCAACGCGGTGGCCGACTTCACCGCGGCCCTGCGCCTGGACCCGGGCCGCAGCGGGGTCTACCTGGCCAACCTGGGCTACGCCCACCTGCGGCTGGGCGACCACGAGCAGGCCGTGGCCGACTGCACCCAGGCCCTGCGCACCAGCCCGGACAACCCCATGACCCTGTGCAACCGCGGGCTGGCCCTGTGGGAGCTGGGGCAGGTGGAGGCCGCGCTCAAGGACTTCGACTCGGCCATCCGCATCCGGCCGGACTATGCCCAGGCCTGGTTCAACCGGGGTTTTGTCCTGGACCGGCTGGGCCAGACCAGGAAGGCCCTGGCCGACTACACCCGCAGCCTGTCCCTCAACGACCGCCTGCCCCAGGCTTGGTTCAACCACGGCATGCTGTCCCTGCGGCTGGGCAACCTGGACGTTGCCGTTTCCGACTTCTCCACGTATCTGGACTTGGTGCCCGACGACGTGGACGCCCTGCTCATGCGGGGCAGAATCTTCGCCAGCCAGGGGTACGACCGACAGATGTGCGTTGACTACGCGGCCGCCTGCCGCCTCGGATTCTGCAAGAATCTGCATCATGCCCGCACGGAGGGGGCCTGCCGTTGACCCGAACCCGAACCCTTTTGCATCCGCTGGCAATCCTGCTGGCCTTGTGCCTTTTGTTCCCTCTTTCGCCCGGCCATTGCCTGGCCCAGGACTCGGGAGAGGACCGGGCCGCAGAGCTTGACCGGATGGTTTCCGATAACCCGGAAAGCGTTGACCCGCTTTTGAATCGGGCCATGTACCTGGCCGAGAACGGCCGCTTGGAGGACGCCCTGGCTGACCTGGATCGGGCCAAGGAACTGGACCCTGTCAACGGGGACGTACCCTATGTGCGGGGCAATCTGCTGGCCGCCCGGGGCCGCACGGACGAAGCCCTGGTCCTGTTCGAGAAGGCCGCGCGGCTGGAACCCTCCCGGCCCGCGTTTCACTATGCCCTGGGCATGGCACTGGTGGGGGCCAAGGAATTCAACCGGGCCTACAAGGCTTTTTCCGACGCCATCGTGCTGGAGCCCCGGTTCGAGGAGGCCTACCACAGCCGGGGCGACCTGCTGGTGGCGGCCGGACGGCTGGAGGAGGCCAAGGACGACTATACGGCCCTCATCGCCCTGAACCCGAAGATTCCCATGTATTACGTACTTCACGGCGACGTGCAGGCCAAGCTGGGCAACTACGCGGACGCGGTGGGCGACTTCTCCATGGCCCTGGCCATGGTGCCCGACTCCATCAACGTGCGGAACCTGCGCGGGCTGGCCCTGGTGGAGCTCAACGACATGGATCTGGCCTGCAAGGACTTCCGGGCCTCCTGCGACCTGGGCGACTGCGCCGTGCTCGGCCAGCTCCAGGCCCGGGGGCACTGCCTGGGCGGGCAGGCCAGGCCGGAAACCGGGCCGGAAACCGAGCCCGCGCAATAAACAGCCACCAACGGAGGAACCATGGCCCAGGCCCTGAAGATCCTGCTGCTCATCGGGGCGGGGTACGTGGGCCTCTGCCTGCTGGTCTTCCTGTTCCAGTCGCGGCTGGTCTTCTTTCCCTCGGACGACCGGGCCGGAACCCCGGCCGACAAGGGCCTGGGTTTCGAGGAGGTCTGGCTGGACAGCCAGGGCAACCGGGTCCAGGCTTGGTTCGTGCCGGCCAAGGCTTCCAGGGGCGCGGTCCTGTTCTGCCACGGCAACGCGGGCAACATCACCCACCGGCTGGATACCTTGCGCATCCTGCACGGCCTGGGCATGGACGTGCTCATCTTCGACTACCAGGGCTACGGGAGATCCCAGGGCAGCCCGGGCGAGAACGCGGCCTACGCGGACGCGCGCGCGGCCTGGGACTGGCTCATGGCCCGGGGGGTCGAGCCGGGCCGGGTGGTGGTCATGGGCCGGTCTTTGGGCGGGGGCGTGGCCGCCGGTCTGGTGGACAGTCTGGACGTGAAGCCGGCCGGGCTGGTGCTGGAGTCCACCTTCACCTCGGTGGCGGACATGGGCGCGGCCCGCTTCCCTTATTTGCCCGTGCGCCTGCTCTGCCGCTATTCCTTCGACACCCTGTCCCGCGTGGAGCGCGTGGCCTGCCCGGTGCTGGCCATCCACAGCCCGGACGACGACATCGTGCCCTTTGCCCACGGTCAGGCCCTGTTCCAGGCCTTCCAACAGGCGGGCAAGGACGCGGACTTCCTGGATCTGTCCGGGGACCACAACTCGGGCTGGCTGGCCAGCGAAATCCGCTACGTTCAGGGGCTGGACCGGTTCTTCAGCCGCGTCCTGCCTTCCGGAGACTGAGCCGTGGAACGATTCCTGGCCGACGTGATCCTGTGCGTCCACGTGGCCTTTGCCGCGTACAACGTGCTCGGCCTGGCCGTGATCTGGATCGGCCGGGCCCTGGGCAGACGCTTCGTGCACAACCCCTGGTTCCGGCTCAGCCATTTGGCGGCCATGGGCGCGGTGGTCCTGGAGGCGCTGGTCGGCATGGTCTGCCCCCTGACCGAGTGGGAGTACGGGTTGCGGGCCGCATCCGGGGAACCGGGCCGCTACGACCAGGGGTTCCTGCAGTACTGGGCCGAGCGGCTCTTCTATTTTGACTGGAGCCCGGCCGTGTTCACCTGGCTGTACGCGGGCTTTTTCGGGCTCATGGTCCTGACCGCCTTCCTGGTGCCCATCCGCTTCCGCCGGTCCGGTCCCTAGGCCGGAAAAACCTGCCGGTTCGGGAGGCTGTGTTTTTCACAACAAGCCGGAATACATATATCTTTATTTTCCTGCACAGGAATTGCTGTACGCGGGCAGGAGGAACGCCATGCACATCGTCAGCATAGAGCGGCAGGTGGGAACCCTGCCGATCAATGAGAATCTGGCCGAGGCCCTGCGCCAGGCCCGCCAGGCCAAGCCGGAAGCAGCGGAAATGGTCGGCCTGACCGATCTCACGGGCCTGGAAGAGGCCCATACCCTGGATGAGGCGCGGGTGGCCGCCCTGCTGGCCGATCCTCTCGAACAGGTTTCCAAGGGCTAACAAACTGAATTTTTTAAAGCGCGGCCGAGCGCCCCGAAACCGGTCCCGATCTGGGCCGGGAGGGGCGCTATTTTTTATCTCCAGGAGAAGCCGATGGTTGCGCGGGAACCCTTGTGTTTTGTGGTTTTCACGCTGGACACCGGGTTTTGGGGGGCGTATATTTGAATCGTGGCAAAAGGGTACCCTTCGTTATACACGGGCTTCGCCCTGAAACAGGAGGTGGAGGTATAGAACCGGATTGGGATTTCAAACATGGCGAATTGAGTCGCCCTCAAATTGAAAATGCATAGTGTGCGCAGGGTGCTCTCGCAGGCCTCTCGGGATGGATCCAATCCCAATTGGCCGGGGACCGACCGGACAATCCGGTAAGCGCACCTTTTTTTGTCCAAAATCAGCCGAACCGGCTTGGTCTTTTGCGTCGACGCGCCTTTTGGGCGCGTTTTTTCGTTTCCCGGACCTGGACTTGGCGGGATTCGGACTTATATTTACCCTGTGGACGGATGGGGCAAGAGGCAAGAAGGACCGGCCCTTCAGGAGATATTGAGGAGCAACCGCAACGGAGGGGTGAAAGAAATAAAACCGAGCCAACAAATCTGGCGAATCGAGTCGACCCACAAGCAAGAAAAAGTGCGCCACGAGCCCTGACAGGGCGGGCCGAGCGGCCCGGACACCAGGGACGGCCGGGATACCCGGCAAGGCGCACAACCCTTTTGGCTTTATTCCGATTATCAGCGTCCGGTGGCTTACCGGACTTTTTTATTTTGGGGCCGCGCGCAGGAACAGGCCCGGGGCCGCGTCCGGGGTCAGTTCGGGCCGGTCGCAGGCCAGCACGGCCCGCATGCCCGGATGGGCCTGGGCCAGGGTGTGGCCGAACTCGTCCTCCAGCCTGAACTCCGACGCGGCCAGCCTCGGCCGCGCAAGCCCCGGGAGCATGAGCTCCACCGGGGTGTGGTCCACGTCCCAGGTGTGCTTGGCCTCCACGGCCCATCGGCCGGGTGCCAGGGGCTCCAGGATGCGGCAGAGCACACGCCGGGGCTCGGCCAAAGGCTCGGCCAGCACGGGCTGCTCGGCCGGGGCGCCGCCCTGCACGCAAAAGAACCCGCTGGTCAGGGGCCGGGAGGCCGTGTTGACCAGTTCGGCCATCAATTCTTTGGTTTCCAAGGCTTTTCCTGACCGCAACCGGGCCAGGGCCGTGGCGTAGGCGTCCGCGACCTGGGCCAGGTAGGCCGAGCTCTTGGTCCGGCCCTCGATCTTGAACGCGGCCACGCCCGCCCGGGACATCCATTCCAGCTCGTGGATCAGGCACAAATCGCCCGGCGCCAGCAGGCTGGCGTAGTCGGCCGCAGAGTAGTATTTTGGGGAAGCCTTGCCTGCCAATGGCTTGTTACCGTCAGCCCCGATTGGCGAATTCTTTTCGCGCGACGTTTCGTCTGACGAATCACCATCCGATTCGCGATCAATTCGTACTTCCCAGGTGGCCCGGCCCGGCCGACGGGCCTCTTCCAGGACCGCGCGGTACTCGTAGCGGCAGGGATGGGCGCACTGGCCCAGGTTGCCCGGCCGGTCGGTAAGCCAGGCCGAGAGCAGGCACTGGCCGGACACGGCCATGCACTGGGCCCCATGCACGAACACCTCCAGCTCCAGGCCCGCTGCCTGGCCGTCCGTGCAAGCGGCCAGCATGTCCGCCAATTCCTCACGCCGCACCTCCCGGGCCACGTTGACCCGCGTGGCGCCCAGGTCCCGCCAGAACGCGGCCGCCTGGCTGTTGGCCGTGTTGGCCTGGGTGGACACGTGCAAATCCATGTCCGGCAAATGGCGGCGCAGCAGCCGGATCACGCCCGCGTCGGCCGCGATGACCGCGTCCGGGCCGCGGCCCGAACCGGCCAGCTCGCCCAGCCGGTCCAGGTGCGCGCGCACCTGGTCCAGATGGCTTTCACGGGGGAGAATGTTCAGGAGGTAGTAGGCCTTGACCCCGGCCGCATGGGCCAGGTCCAGGGCGTGCGGGAGTTCCTGGTCCGTGAACCCGCCCGCTCCGGCCCGCAGGTTGAGCCCGGGCCCGCCCAGATACACGGCGTCGGCCCCGTAGCGGACGGCTGTGGCCAGCTTCTCCATGTTCCCGGCCGGGGCCAGGAGCTCCGGGAGCCGGTCTTGATTGGTCATGGCGGCGGTACGATCTAGACGGGTAGACCTTTGGATTTACGGTGTTCCTTCAGATTCACCAGCACCTGGTCCGGCACGCGCAGGCCGCCCCGGCCCTTGCCCAGGAGCACGTGGGGCTTGGGCGTGCCGTGAAAGTCCGAGCCGCCCGAGATGACCAGCCCGTACTTCTTGGCCAGTCCCTTGTACTGCTCGGTCTGGGCGTCCGAGTGCTCGGTGTAGTAGGCCTCGATGCCTTCCAGGCCCAGTCCGGCCAGCTCGGCCACCAGGGCGTCCATCTCGTGGGGCTTGAGCCCCAGGATGTAGGGATGGGCCAGGACGGGGGTGGCGCCCTCGGCCTTCAGGATGTCGATGGCCTGGGCCGGGGTGAGCCGGGTGCGGGGGATGTACGCCTTGCCCTCGTTGCCGATCCAGATGTCGAACGCCTGCTGGATGGAGTTGACCACGCCCTTGGCCAGCAGGACCTTGGCGAAGTGGGGGCGGCCCACCGTGCCCTGGGCCTCGGCCTTGATCTCGTCCAGGGTGATGTCCACGCCGAACTCGTTGAGCTTGTCCACGATCCGCTGGTTGCGGTTCATGCGGGCGTCGAGCACGAAGTCCAGGGATTCCTGGAGCGTGGTCGGGTTGTCCGGAAGAAAGAGTCCCACGATGTGCATGGACTGCTTGCCCACGCCCGTGGACAGTTCGCAGCCCGCGATGACCTCGATGCCCTGTTCCTTTCCGGCCGCCTTGGCTTCGGCCACGCCGCCCACGGTGTCGTGGTCCGTGACGGCCAGGGCGGAAAGCCCCACTTCTTTGGCATGGGCCAGCAGCTGGGTCGGGCTCAGTGAGCCGTCCGAGGCCGTGGTGTGGGTATGCAGATCGATCATGGTTCCTGCTCGGGTTGGGGTTCGTCGTCAGGCCTGTTGTCGCAGGAGGGGGCCTCCGACCGGGGATGTTGCAGCAGGTCCATCACCTGTTCCTCGGAGATCGGGGGCGAGAAATAGTACCCTTGTCCGTATTCGCAGTCCAGGTCGCACAGGGTGTCCAGGTGCTCCTTCTTCTCCACGCCTTCGGCCACCACCTCCAGCCCCAGGGTGTGGGCCAGGGTGATGATGGCCCGGACGATCTCCACGTTCTCGTTGGATACGTCCAGCATCTTCACGAAGGACAGGTCGATCTTCAGGTTGTCCAGGGGGAATCGTTGCAGATAGGCCATGGAGGAGTAGCCCGTGCCGAAGTCGTCGATGCTGACCAGGATGCCCAGCTCCTTGAGCCGGTAGAGCTTGCCCACCACGTTGCCCGCGTACTCCATGATGCTGGTCTCGGTGATCTCCAGCTTCAGGGCCTGGGGAGGCATGCCCGTGGACTCCAGCACCCCGGCCACCTGGTCCACCAGGTCGTGGCGCGCGAACTGGCGCGAGGACACGTTGACCGACATGGTCAGGTCCTTGACCAGGTCCGGGTAGCGCTTTCGCCAGCTCATGTAGATGCGGCAGGCCTCGCCCAGGATCCAGTGGCCCAGGTCCACGATGAGCCCGGAGCTCTCGGCCACGGGGATGAACTCGCCCGGGGCCACGTTGCCGCGCTGCGGGTGCTCCCAGCGGGACAGGCACTCGAACCCGGTCAAGCCGCTTTGCTTCAGGGAGTAGATGGGCTGGAACAGGAGGTGGAACTGGCCGTCTGTCAGGGCTTGGCGGATGTCGCTTTCCAGGGTCATCTGACCCATGGCCTGGTCCAGCATGCGGGTGTTGAAGACCTTGATCCGGTCGCGGCCGGACTCCTTGGCCCGGTGCATGGCGATGTTGGCGTTTTGGAGGATTTCCTCGGGATTGCTGGTGCCCGTGGGCGACAGGACCACGCCGAAGCTGGCCGACATGGGGATGTTGTGGTCGTCGATGTGGAAGGGCTCGCGGAACACGTCGCGCACCCGCTTCACCGTGCGGATGCCCTCGCGGGGAAGCTCCAGGTCCTCCAGGAGCAGGATGAACTCGTCCCCGCCGAACCGGGACACCGTGTCCACCTCGCGCACGCACTTCAAAAGCCGCGTGGAGGTCTCGATCAGGAGCTTGTCGCCGAAGGAGTGGCCCAGGGAGTCGTTGATGACCTTGAAGCGGTCCAGGTCCATGAAGACCACGGCGAAGTAGGAGTCGTCGTGGCGCTTGCTGCGCTCCAGGGCCAGGCTGATGCGGTCCAGGCACAGGACCCTGTTGGACAGCCCGGTCAGGGGGTCGTGCAGGGACTCGTATTCCAGCTGGCGTTCCATGAACTTGCGGTCCGTGATGTCGCGCAGGGAGAACCGCAGCCCCTGGTTGTCCGGGAGCAGGGTGGTCACCTGGGAGATCCAGCGCATGCGGCCGTCGCGGCGGAAGATGCGGAAGTCCGCGCCCTCGCCGCCCCGGGAGGAGGCCTCCTGCATGTGGGCCTGCCACAGGCTGACGTCGTCGCGGTGGATGATGGTCTTGAGCAGGTCCGGGTCGTCCAGGAACCGCTCGCGGCGGTAGCCCGTGATGCGCTCGCAGGAGGGAGAGATGTAGAGCATGCGGCCGTCGGACCCGACCCAGGCTTCCAGGTCGTAGGTGAAGTCGGCCACGGTGCGGTACTTCTGCTCGGCCCGCAAGAGCTCGTTGTACGCCTGCTCGATCTCGGCCCGGTTCTCCTGGATCTCCGCGTAATAGGTGGCCAGGGACCCGGCCATGGCGTTGATGTCCCGCTCGATGTCGGCCCATTCGTCACGGCGGCCCAGCTTCAGGGTGGAGTTGAAGTCCCCGCCGGACAGGGCCTTGAGGCCCTTGGATATCTGGGTCATGGGGCGGCGCAGGTTGTCCTGGAGGAAGAGCAGGGTGGCCGTGGCCAGGAGCAGGACCATGAACGAGGCCAGGAGCACCACCACCAGGCTGGTGCGGCTGGTGGCCCGGGCGATCTGGTCCTCCACGTGGGAGGCGCGGGCCATGAACTGTGCGTCGCGCTGGGCCAGGGCCTCCTGGACCTGCTCCATGGTCTGCCTGAGCCGGTACGCCTGATCGGCCAGATTCGAGGACAGCTCGTGCAGTTCGTCGTGGGCCGCCAGGTAGTCCCGGATGTTGGCGGCCATGGCCTTGCCCTCGGCGGCCATGTCTTCGGTGCCCGCGGACAGGGTGCGCACCCGCAGCAGGAAGTCGTTCAGCAGGTCGGCCAACTGGTCCATGGACTGCCGCGGCGCGTAGTAGTGGTCCGGCCAGTTGTTGGCGTGGATGCGCGCGGCGCGCAGCAGGGTTTCCCGGTAGCCCGAGGCCAGGGCCGAGAACTGCTCCAGCACCTGCACGTCCTGATGGCCGGATACCACCCGGTTGACCATTTCCTCGGCGATGACGCGGTCCAGTTCGTCGACGTGGAAGAACAGGTTGCCCTCGATGATGGAAATGGACGTCAGCAGCACGTTGACCTGGCGGCATTGTTGGACCAGGGCCTCCATCTGGTCGTGGAATTTTTCCAGCGGCGCGGCCAGTTCCCTGGTCGGGTTTTCCCTTTTCAGGTTGGACGCCTGGATGCGCAGGGTGGCCGCCTTGTCCTCGAATTCGGACTGGTCCGTGTAATAGGTGTGCAGGAAGTTGCTGGCCTCGGTCAGGGTCATGGACAGGGCCACACCGGTCTGGGTGTTGGCCGCGGCCTGTTCCACGTGGCCGGTAATCGTTTCCGTGAGCAGCTGGTTGATGTGGCGGAAAGAGAAGATCACGGTCAGGAGCACGATGGCGAAGACCGCGACGACCAGCAGGTTGATGACCAGGAGCTTGGTCCTGATCTTGAGGTTGCGCAGGGAGTCGACGAGGGGCACGGCGGGAACGTCCAGGCCTAGGGGATGCGGGTCAGCTCGGCGCCCTTGAGGGCCATCGGATCGGGCGAAATCCCCAGGTTGCGCATTTCCGTGACGTTGATGATCCGCTTACCGAGAATGTTGGTCTGGATGGGGATGTCCTTGATCGGGGTGCCGGTCATGGCCCGCAGCAGCTGGTGGGCGGCAAGGCGTCCCTGCTCCTGGCCGGTCTTGACCACGGAGCAGAGCAGGCCCAGCTCGATGGCGTAGCTGGAGGTACCGATGGTCGGGCCGTCAAAGGCGCGGGCCACCGCGGGCATGGCCACGGAATCCGGCACCGGGTTTCCATTCTTGTCCGGGACGCCTTCCAGGGCGGCCACGAACAGCAGGTCGCAGTAGGAGGACATCTCCAGGGCGTATTCCAGGGCCTGGTCCAGGGTTTCCGCGTAGCGGTAGTCCAGGGACCGGGCGGGCAGGGTGTCTTCCAGCCGGACCACCTCGCCCTGCAGGGCCGTGCCCGTGGGGCTCTTCTTGGTCAGGTAGCACACGGACCGGATGTCCGGGTCCAACTGCTGGGCAAAGGCCACGGACTCGGCCAGGTGAAGCCGCTCCTTGACCCCGGTCACGTTGGAGGCCGGGTAGCCGTACTCGGCCGGGTCGCCGTTGACCCCGCAGAAGGCCACCGGGGTATCCACCTTGTCCTTGAGAAAGGGGACCACGAACATGGCCTGGGCGTTGTCGTCGCAGGCGATGACCCCGTCCGGGCGCATGGTCTTGTAGAGCTCGAAGGCCTTTTCCGCCTGGGCCGGGCCCCCGGCCAGGTCGCGCTTGGTGTGCATGTGGAACCAGGTGACTTCGGCCGCGTCGCCCAGTTCCTGCTGGATTCCTTCCATGATTTCAGCGGTCCAGGGGAAATCCGGACCGTAGCTCATGACCGCCAGGACGCGGAGGGGCCCGGCCTGGGCAAGGGTCGGTACGGCCAAGGCCGCGAGGGCCAGGACCACAAATGTGATTCTTATCCTGACTGGAAAAGGTATGCGCATGGCGGAATCCGTGCCAGACGATAGCCCCGGCGTGGCTTCAAGGCAAGTTGAAGTCGAAACCGGCCGCAAAACGGGTTTCGACTGGCCAATAGAGGCGAAAAATTAATTCGATGCGCCGGGTTACATGCGACGTTGGTCGCCGCCCCTGGCCAGGCGGGCCAGGAGCATGAGCACTGCCCCCAGATGCACCAGCCACAGGCCCCCGGTCTTGGTCAGGTCAAAGGCAGACGTTGTGACCGAGTCGGAGATGGACTTGGCGATCATGCCGGCCATGCTGGGCTTGTTGCGGTACACGAACACGAAGCCGTAGACCGCGGCGATGACCAGCACGGGCAGCAGGAAGAAGAAGGTGCCCAGGAACCCGTTGCCCCCGGCCGGGCGGAGCAGGCAGTACAGCAGGCTCAGAAGCCCGCCCAGCAGGGGCAGGGTGATGGCCGCGTAGAACAGCACCTGGCTGATGTCCACCTGGCCCCAGTCGAACGGCTCCATGTCCATGAGGTAGGTCAGGTATTCGTAGCCCACCTTGAGCAGGTCCCAGCCGTTGACCCCTTGCCCGGCGTCGGCCAGCCAGGGCAGGAAGTAACCGGCTCCCAGGGCCACCGCGCCGATGAGTATGAATTTTTTGTACGCGTCCACGAATCCCTCCCCTTCGTGTTGCAGGAAGCCCTCCGCCGGGTCCGGCTGTTGCCCGAACACCCGCCGCCACGGGGTTTTTTCAGGCATTGCGGGGAGTATAGGGAATGGCGCGGAACCGGTCAACCGGGTTTTAAAAAGATGTGGGATTATGGTCTCCTGGACCCGCGGGAAGCGGGCGTCTTCCGGCATTTTCGGCCCGGAGAGCGGGCCGGCCGAGCCGAGACCGGGAAACATGCGCCCGGTCTTGTTGACTCCCGGCGCTTACCAAGTGTAATACCTTAAAATACCGTGGCCGCGTCCGTGTGGACAAGACCGTCCTCCTGGAGAATGCCCTGCATGCCCGATGAGCGGATTTTTTCTGCCAAGCGGAACATCCACCTCCGCATCACCCTGCCTTCCCTGATCACGGTGGCGTTGTTCGTGGCCGCCTTGTTCGTGGTCCTTTTCCCGGCCATGGAGAGCGGCTACCTGGAGCGCAAGAAGGAGACCGCCCGGCACCTGGTGCATACCGTGCAGTCCATGCTGGCGGGATACGACCAGATGGTCCGGTCCGGCGTCATGGACCTGGACGAGGCCAAGCAGCTGGCCTGCCAGGTCCTGCGGGACATGCGCTACGGCAAGGAGGGCAAGGACTATTTCTGGGTCCATGACGTGGACAGCTGCATGGTCATGCACCCCTACCGGCCGGAACTGGAAGGCCAGGACCTGAGGAACTTCCGCGATCCCAACGGGGTGGCCCTGTTCTCCAGGATGACCGAGTTGGCCGGGGAGCAGGGCGGCGGCCTGGTGGAGTATCTCTGGCAGTGGCAGGACGACCCGGACCTGCTGGCGCCCAAGCTGTCCTACGTCTCCCTGTTCGAGCCCTGGGGCTGGGTCATCGGCACGGGCCTGTACGTCAAGGACGTGCACGAGGAGATCGCCTCGTACCGGCACACCCTGCTCCTCATCGCCGCGGCCATCCTCTGCCTGGTCCTGCTGCTGACCGGCTACATGGTCCGCGAAGCCGTGCGGGCAGAGACCGTGCGGGCAGAGCTCAACGCCGCCCTGGAGGAGGAGCGGGAGCGCTACCGCAAGCTTTTTGAGAACTCCATCGAGGGCATCTTCCAGTCCACCCCGGACGGCAAGTACATGGACGCCAACCCGGCCCTGGCCAAGCTGTACGGCTACGAGACGCCCGAGCAACTCCGGACCGAGCTGGTGGACATCCGCAGCCAGCTCTACCTGGACCCCACGCGCCGCGACGAATTGGTGAACCTGCTGGATATCCAGGGTGAGGTTTCCAACTTCCAGTCCCAGGCCGTGCGCCGGGACGGGGAGGTCATCTGGATCTCCGAGAGCGCGCGGGCCGTGCGCAACGACAAGGGGGACCTGCTCTATTTCGAGGGCATGGTGGAGGACATCACCGAGCGCAAGCGCCACGCCCACGACATGGCCGAGCAGAAGGCTTTTTTCCAGGAACTGTTCGAGAGTTCGCCCCTGGCCATCAGCATGCTCGACGCCGACGGCCTGATCCTGGACGTGAACCCCAGCTTCGAGAAGATGTTCGGCCACGATGCCGAGGAGATCGCGGGCCGGATGAATCGCGAGGTGGTGGTCCCGGAGAAGTACTTCGGCGAGGCCGAGGCCTTCCGCCGGACCATTCTCAAGGGCCACAGCATGACCAAGGAGACCGAGCGCCAGACCGCGGACGGCAAGCTGCTGCCCGTGGAGCTGGTGGGCTCGCCCATCCGCCTGGGCGAGCGGGTGGTCGGCGCCTACTACATCTACCGGGACATCACCGAGCGCAAGGAGTTCGAGCGCCAGCTCTCCCACCAGGCCTTCCACGACGCCCTGACCGCGCTGCCCAACCGGACCCTGTACATGGAGCGGCTCCGCCACGCCCTGGAGCGCAGCCGCCGCCGCGAGGACTACAATTTCGCCGTGCTCATGGTGGACCTGGACCGCTTCAAGCGCATCAACGACACCCTGGGCCACCACGTGGGCGACCAGCTGCTCATCGGGTTCGCCCTGCGCATCCTGTCCTGCATCCGCACCGTGGACACCGTGGCCCGCCTGGGCGGGGACGAGTTCGCCCTGCTCCTGGAGGAGTTCGAGATTCCCCGCGAGGTCATCCGGGTCTCCAACCGCATCCGAGACGTGCTGGGCGAGCCCTTCACCATCGAGGGGCACCAGGTGCACACCGGGGCCAGCATGGGCATCGTGCTCGACACCCGCGGCTACGCCACGGCCGAGGACATCCTGCGCGACGCGGACATCGCCATGTACCAGGCCAAGGAGCAGGGCAAGTCCCGGCTGGTGTTCAACAAGCGCATGCACCAGCAGGCCGCCGAGGTGGGTCGCATGGAGGCCGAGCTCCGCGTGGCCCTGGACAAGAAGCAGTTCGTGCTCCACTACCAGCCCATCGTGTCCCTGGCCGACCGGGCGGTGCAGGGGTTCGAGGCCCTGGTCCGCTGGAACCACCCCCGGCGGGGCCTGGTCATGCCCCTGGATTTCATCCCCCTGGCCGAGGAGACCGGGCTCATCGTGCCCATGGGCCAATGGATCCTGCACGAGGCCTGCCGCCAGATGAAGGAATGGATCACCAACGGCGTGGCCGGTCAGGACATGTCCATGTCCGTCAACTTGTCGGCAAGGCAGTTCCTGCAGACCGACCTGGTGGAGTTCGTACAGGCCACCCTGGACGCGACCGGGCTGTCCGCCTCCTGCCTCAAGCTGGAGGTGACCGAGTCCGTGATCATGCAGGACGCCGCCGCCACCTCGGCCAAACTCGGCCGGCTCAAGGAGCACGGCGTCAAGATCATGATCGACGACTTCGGCACGGGCTACTCCTCCCTGTCCTATTTGCAGCAGTTCCCGGTGGATTACCTGAAGATCGACCGCTCCTTCATCTCCGGTGGCGGGGACGAGGTTGAAAAGATGGAGATCGTCAAGACCATCATCTCCCTGGCCCGCAACCTGGGTCTGGGCGTGGTGGCCGAGGGCGTGGAAAAGGAAGAGCAGTTCGTGCGCCTGCAACAGGCCAAGTGCGAGACCGCGCAGGGTTTCATGTTCTCCAGGCCCATGGACGCCGAGGCGGCCACCTGCCTGCTGGAGGCGGCCCAGGCCAAGAGCGGGGAGGAGGAATGAGCGTGTTTTTCCGGAGCCTGCCCATCCTGGCGCTCCTGCTGCTGTGCTGCCTGTCCGGCTGCGGCCGGGAGCCTGGCCTGGACTTCTTCGGCATCGGGTCCGACACGTCCTTTGTCCAGGCCAAGGCCCTGCTGGAGGAGAAGGGATACCGCTTCGAGGGCAGGGAAGGGGAGCCGTTTCTGTTTATCCGCGGCGACTTTGACGAATATTACACCTTTGCGGACCAGACCCGGCTGCTGGCCGGGCTGAAAAAGGCCTTCCTGTCCCTGACCGAAAACGAGGACGGGTACGAATATTTCGAGCCCCGGTTCATCAATTCCTACATCTTTCTGCCCCAGGGCGAATCGGGCGGCGAGGTGGGCGTGGGCTTCTCGGCTTTGACGGGCAAGCCCCTGTACATCTACTACTTCACCGACGACATCACCCCGGAGCTGGACAAGTACCACGGCCTTCTGGCCCAGTCCGAGCAGGTCTTTCCGCCTTCCGGCGCCGCGGACCTGGAGTACCACTACTTCGAGTCCGGAGAGCAGCTCCTGTTGCTGGAAAAGGATCCCGACGGCCCGTCGGGCGGGGGCATCTGTTATTTCTCGGACCACGTGCTGGAGTTTTACGAAACCATGGGCAAGGAACTGACCCGTTACGGAGAATGATCCCATGAGCCTGAACAAGGAATTGGTGGAAATCCTGGCCTGCCCGGTCTGCAAGGAATCCCTGGTCCTGCTGCCCCAGGAGGACGGCCTGCTCTGCGAGCCCTGCCAGACGGTCTATCCGGTCAAGGAGGACATTCCGGTCATGCTGCCCGAGGAGGCCGTCCAACTGGCCGATTGGCACGGCAGCCGGCCCTGACCCCCCCCTTTTTTTCCCCTTTCATTCCGCTGCTTCCGGTCCTGGCTGCGGCCCGCATCTTGACAACCGGTTCCACGGTCCTATTTTTTTCTCACCAACAAGAGGAGGTGGAACTATGGTCCTTGATTTCAATACGTTGTATACTTTTCCCGGCCGGATGGATCGGTTCATCGAGGAGTTTTTCCGCCCCGAGTTCGACGATTCCAAACGGCTCGGCTACCCGCCCGTGAACCTATCCGAGGACGGAGAGAACATCTACGTCCGCAGCGAGATTCCGGGCGTGGAAATGGCTGACATCGAGCTGACCCTGACGGACAAGAACCTGGTGCTCAAGGGCGAACGCAAGCCCGAGGAAGGCAAGTTCTTCCGCCAGGAACGGCCCAGCGGTATGTTCCAGCGCATCGTGTCCCTGAACGTGCCCGTGGACCGGGACAAGGTTTCGGCCGTCATGCGCGACGGCGTGCTGACCGTGACCCTGCCCAAGTCCGAGGAGAGCAAGCCGCGCACGATCAGCATCGGCGTGTCCTAGGAGGTGAGAGCCATGAGCGAGAAGGAAATCCGCAAAAGCAATGACAAGAGCCTGCCCCGCGTCCGGCCCTCCACGGACATCCTGGAGCGCGCCGACGGGTTTTACGTGTACATGGACCTGCCCGGCGTGCCCAAGGAGAACCTGGTGCTGGACCTGACCGAGAACGAGCTGATGGTCAGCGCCAAGACCGCCGAGATGGGCGGCGGCACGGGCGAGAAGTACGTGGAGGTCCAGTTCGGGCCCGGTGAGTACCGCCGGACCATCGCCCTGTCCGACATGGTGGACAGGGAGAAGATCAAGGCCGTGCTCAAGAACGGCGTACTGGAGTTGTACATGCCCAAGGCCGAGAAGGTCCTGCCCCGGCGCATCGACATCCAGACCGGTTGATGAGCTGCCCCATGCAGTTGCACCAAGGCCCGGTTTTTGCCGGGCCTTTTTCGTTTGTGGGGGGCGACGTCGCCGAGGCGCGGGTTCAGAATCATTTCCCCTTGGACCAGGGCTGGAAATGATATAATAATGGCACCAACTGGGCGTGTTCGCCATCATCCCCTAAAGCAGGATTTCCCATGCGCCAGCTACTCGCAGTCCTCGCATACGCTTCGGCCCAGGAAGGCACGCCGAAAGAAACCATCGCGGCCAGCATCATGGATATTCCCCTGGATCTGATGCTGATCATCGTCCTGCTGGCCGGGCTGTGCTTCCAGACCCTGACCATCATCTACCTGTATTACCGCTTGCGCCAGCACCGGGGCGAGGAGGATCTGCACGCCCCCGGGCAGGCTTCGCCGGACTGCTGCGAGCACCCGGACGCCGTGGTGGTGCGGCTGGGCCCGGACGGCGCGGTGAAGCGCATGAGCCCGGGAGCGGTCCGCTTTTTCGGCAACCGGGGCAAGAAGGCCCTGGGCCGGAACCTGGCCGGCTCCCTGGTCCCGACTCGGGAGAGCAGCGGCCGGGATCTGGCCGCGTTGTGGCATTCCCTGGTCCGCGGCCAGGACGAGGTCCAGACCCTGGAGTGCGAGTGCATGGTGGAGGGTCGGCGTCGGACCTGGATGCGCTGGACGGTCCGCCGCGTGGAGCCCCTGGCCTTGGAGCCGGGCGTGGCCGGGCGGGACCTGCTCTGCCTGGGCTCGGAGATCACCGGGGACCGGGACCGGAGCCAGAAGCTGGCCATGGCCTTCATGGCCGTGGAGCAGACCCTGGAAGGGGTGTGCATGGTGGAGCTGGACGGCACCATCCTCTACTCCAACCAGGCCTGGGCGGACATGCACGGCTTCGCCGACCGCGAGGAACTGGTGGGCGAGAACATGTCCCTGTTCCATTCCCCGGAGCAGATGATGGAACAGGTCATCCCCTTCAACCGGGAGGTGGTGGTCCAGGGGTCCAACCAGGGCGAAATTGGCCACGTGCATCGGGACGGGTCGCCCTTCATCTGCTGGATGACCAGTTCCCTGATCCGGGACGCCCAGGGGGAGCCCATGGGCTACATGGGCATC
Organism: Desulfovibrionaceae bacterium; assembly: GCA_963666895.2. Lineage (GTDB taxonomy): Bacteria > Desulfobacterota > Desulfovibrionia > Desulfovibrionales > Desulfovibrionaceae. The sequence goes on from CAXXNS010000010.1 coordinate 596,365, forward strand.
GCCCGGGACATCACCACGGCCAAGGAGTCCGAGACCGAGCTCAAGCAGGCCCTGGCCCGCATGACCTCCCTGCTGGACAGCACCGAGGACCTCATCGCCATCACCGACCGCAACGCCCGGCCCCTGGTCTACAACAAGCCCTTTGCCGACCTGATCCTTCAGGGGTTGGGCCTGGAGATGCGTCCCGGCGTCCGACCCACGCAGGTGATGGAGGTCGAGGAAAAGGCGTTCTGGGAAGGCTGCGAGCAGAGGGCCCTGGAGGGCGAGGTCGTGCGCTTTGAGCATGAGATCGTGTTCCCCAATGGAGAGACTCGCGTGTACCAGATGTCCCTCAATCCGGTCTTCTGCGATGACCAGGTGACCGGGTTCTCCCTGTTCGGCCGGAAGGTATCCGAGGCCGGGCCCGTGGCCCGGACCAAGACCGTGATCAATCGCTGATCCGCCCGGCCCGCGCCCACCCGGACTCGGGCTTTGCCGCCTCCACCCCTGGACAGAACCAACGGGATCGCCTATACACAGGGCGAAGTCTTTCGGGGGTTGTTTTCCGTTTTCAAATACGTTGTTTGCCATGCGTATCATCCATTGGTTGGTCATACCCACACTTGCAGTCGCGGCCCTGGTCGCGGGCTCCGCTTTGGCCGCCCTGCAGCAGGAAGGGGCCAGCATGGTCCTGGACCGGGGCGAAAGCTGGCAACTGGCCCTGGACCCGCGCGAGTACCACTACGTCATCGAGTACCTGGACGGGGACATGTTCGTCACCGTGGCTGCCAACTTTTTGGATGAGCAGAACGAGGTGGTCTACACCAGCACCCACACCCTGGTGCAGGACAAGCGCATGAGCGCGGAGCAGAGCTTCCAGGCCGACAAGGTGGCCGACGCCTGGAAGGCCCGGGCCGTGCGTTTCGAGTGCGACGCCGGACGGGTGCGCATCACCATGCGCGAGCTGTAGGCGTGTGATTCCGGCCCCGGTTCGGGGCTTTTTTCTTGACGATTGAACTGACCGGTAAGCTTCCGTTATTCGGGCGCGGTCTGCTCGTCCACGTAGTGGATGGTGACCACCTTTTCCACGGCGTGGCCCTGGCTGTCCTCCAGGCGGATGCTGGTCTGGTAGCTTTCCCGGTCCGGGTTGAAGCGGATGACGCGGACCACGTCCTGGCCGTCGTTGTTGGCGATGAGAATCTTGATCCAGCCGTCCGCGTCGTTGGCCATGAGCACCCGGTAGGGGTGGTAGCTCAGGGTCCCGTCGCGGCCCACGGCCGTGGCCAGGTCGGCGCCGAAGTAGAGCTCGTCCCCGTTTTCCGCCTGCCAGTGGCCCAGGAGGGCGCTGTCCACCCGGCAGATGTCGCGGTCGTCGCGCATGGTCTGGGACAGGAGGATCAGGGTCAGGATCACTGCCGCGGCCAGGGCCAGGAAACCGAGCTGTCGCATGGGCGTGCCTCGCGGGGTTGGGGAACGGTTCAGCCCCCCCATCTTCAAACCACCCGGCCGGGGAAGTCAAGGCGTGACCGGAAAAAGGCGGCACGAACGCGCTTTTTCAGGTTTGCGCCAGGGTTCTCCTTGATATATCGTATCCCAAGGAGGGCACTATGCGCTGTATAGTCCATACCTTGTTAGCAATCGTCCTGGCCGCCCTGGTCCTGATGCCCGCCGGCGCGGGCCCGGCCCGGGCAGACGGATACGAGAACCGGCCCTTTACCTGCCAGTCGGGCGACTGCCAGAACGGCATGGGCGTGGCCCTGTGGGGCGACGGGGCCAGGTACGAGGGAAGCTTCGCGGCCGGGAAGCGCCAGGGACGGGGCTCCATGTCCTGGCCCGGCGGGGACCGCTACGCCGGGGAATGGCAGGCCGGGCTCCAGCACGGCCACGGCACCATGACCTGGGCCACGGGCGCGCGGTACATCGGAGAGTGGGTCCGGGGCCAGCGTACCGGCCAGGGAACCCTGATCTACTCTTCGGGCAAGCGCATCGACGGCCAGTTCAAGGACGGCCAGGTGGTGGAGGTGGCGCGGGTCACCGATCCCCAGGCCGCCCGCGAGAAGGCGGAAGCCGAGGCCAAGGCCAAGGCGGAAGCCAAGGCAAAGGCGGAAGCCGAGGCCAAGGCACAAGCTTCGGCCCCCACCCCGGCTCCCACTCCGACACCCACCGTCACGCCGACGCCAAGCCCGAGCCCGGCTCCAACTCCGGCTCCCGGGCCCGCGGCCAGCACGCCTCCGGCCACCGGGGACGTGGCCGTGGTGGTGGTGGAGGTGTCGCTTTCAGGCGTGGTGCGCTTCGTGAACCTGTACATGGGCTCCAGCCTGGCCGCGGCGCGCCAGACCCTGGCCGGGCAGCCCCTGCCCGAGGGCTACACGGGCCGCGAGGTGAAGACCTATCAGGGCCCCAACCACTGGGTGGCCCAGTACGGCACCTACGGCCAGGGCGGGTCCAGCCGGTTCTGCTACGGCGTGGCCCTGGGCTGCGCCACCCGTGAGGAGTGCGAGGCCCAGGCCCGGCAGAGCTGGTCCCAGGCCGGGTGCTCCGCCGGGGACACCACCGAGGGGTTCTCCGCATACAACGACGGCGCGTACCACGGCTTGTTGCCCACGGCGTTTCCCCAGGCCCGCACCTTCCACTAACAGGCCGCCCAAATTCCTGTAATGAAAAAGGCCCGTTCCCCAAGGGGAACGGGCCTTTTGCGCCGCATGGGCAGGGGCTAGTAGCGCCCGGATGGCGTGCCGGTCTGCTCTTCAAGCTTGCCCTTGATGTACTCCACGTTGTCGCGCATCTGCGACAAATCCTTGATGTTGTCCTGGGTGTCGCAATAGGGCGGGTACTCGTCCAGGAAGGCCTGGATGCGGGTCAAGTAGACCTCGCAGGCCCGGATGCGCATGTCGAGTTCCAGGGTGTCGTCGGTCTGGTAGTCCACGATCTCGTCGTGGGCCAAGGAGAAGACGATCTCCCATTCCAGCAGCACGTCGCACTGGTCGGCGCGGGCAGTGGCCGGGAGCAACAGGGCCGCCAGCAGGCAGGCGAACAGAAGATGTTTCATGATTCCCTCCGGGGATCCGGAATCAGGTCCGGGATAAGTGAACGCGGGCGACTCGTTGTACGTGCGGTAAGCTATCCGCCACGCCGTCCCGGGTCAAGATGTCCGGGGTCAAAGAGGGAGTGTCAGGGCATGGCCTGGTCGCCCGGCAGCAGGACCACCACCCGCCCCAGGCGCAGGAAGCCGCCCTGGGCGTCGGCCTGGACCAGGGCCTCGGCCCCCACCGCGCTGAGCACGATCTCGCCGGGTCCGGCCGTGCGTTCGCAGCGCACGGTCAGGGGGTTGCCGGCCTCCCAGGCCGACAGGATGACCAGGGCCTTCTCGTAGGTGGTGGTGAACCCGGCCGGGCCGCGCTCCACCAGGATGCCCGGATCCACCATGCCCGGGTCGTACAGCTCCTTGTCGTCCGGGGACAGGAGCCGGATCTGGCGGCTGGGGGACAGCTCGCATTGGCGGGCGTCCACCACCAGGGCGTCAAAGGGAATGTCCGCCTCCTCCAGCGCGGGGCCGGGCGGCAGGGGCTGACCCTGGTATTCCACAGGGGTCGGGGCCGCGGGGTCCTGAGGCGTCGGGTCCTGGGGCGTGGGCGCGGGAAGCGGCGAGTCCGCCAGGCCAACGGCCAGGTTCGGGTCGATCAGGCGCACCCGGCAGATCACCTCGGACCCGGCCGGATCGCCAAAGGGGCTGAAGCGCACGTCCCGCACGGCCAGCCCGCCGAAGCGGGGCGAGTCCTGGGTGTGGGCCGGGAAGAGGGGCTCCAGTCCGGGGTCCAGCCGGACCAGCAGGCCGTTGCGGGCCACCAGGACTCTGCCCTGGCGCACGGCCACGGTGACGTCGTCCACGGGCCGCCCGGCCAGCAGGACCTGCTGGCGCAGGACCTGGAATCCCTCCACCGTGCCGCTGCCGGACAGGATCGTCAGCTCTCCGCCGTTCCGGTCTCCGGGCAGGGTGCGGGTCTCCGCGGGCACGGCCTTGCCCAGGCCGTCCACCAGGGCGGCGGCGAAGGCGCGCTGCTTGGCCTTCTCGCGGCCCAGGGCGTCGGCGGCCGGCAGCGTGGCCGGGACCAGCGCCCGGCCGAACCCCTGCACGGCCTGAGTCTGGGGCGGAGCTGGCGTGGACTGGATTTCGGTCCGGTCCAGCAGGGAGCAGGCGGACAGGGCGAAACAGAGCAGGACCGGGAGCAGGGAGCGAAGGGTGGTCAAAGGGAAAACCTCCGTTGCGGCCGGAAGGACCGGAAACGGTTGTCAGGCGGGTTGAACGTGGTCAGCCGGATATAGACGAAAACACCGTGGAAGGCCAGTCCGGGACCCGAAATCAACACTGCCTGTGGAAAAATATTTTAGAATATGAGGGCCCCCTTTGGAACGCAACCAATCGAATTTACGTACAAAAATATAGAATAGCCATTGACTGCAACAGGCTGCCGGGATACCTTTTCTTTGCGCTTGAGGGAGTTTTCAACAACAAGGATATCGAGGAGGTGATATCATCGCCATGCAGTTCGTACATTTCTTGCCTGGGGTTGTCCTGCCCCGGGACGCCCAGGGGCGGCTTTGCAGCGCGGCCCGGTTGCGGCGGGCCGGGTTTCGCATCTCCACGGCCGTGCTCGAGGCGGATCCTGCGGAAACGGATCACGAGCCTCATCTTGATCCCGTCACGGGTTCAAGGCAAAAAATAGACATATCACGCAAGCCTGGTTGACCATATTTAGACAATCGTCTAATATTCACCCCGACACACTGGGCGAAGGAACGGCCCGCTTGAGTGCGAAAGGTTCCATTGGTCGAGAGCTCGACCCCAGGCTCTGTGCGCCGGGGAAGGGCCCTGGTTCGGCCGGGCGGGATGCGGCCCCCTGCCCGGCCCCTGTTTCCAGCCCCGGGGCGGTATTGATGGGGAGGACGGATGTTGTTCCATCCGGATCCGCGATGCGCGGTCTGCCGCCACCACGTGGACGGCTGCTGCGAGCCCGCCGCAGAAGCCCTGCGCCGGATGGGGTATCCGGCCATGACCATACGGCCGGACCAGGCCTCCGAAGCCCGGTTCTGCCCGGATTTCTCCCTGAGCCGCCAGGCCCGGGAGGAAGGAGAGGAGGAAGGAGCCCGGGCGCGCCGTCACCGCGCCGCGTCCCTGGCCAAAGGGCATCGGCCCGGCTGAGGGGCGCCTAGTCGCCCGAGGTCGGGAACACGTAGTTGCCCGCCTTGTCCTGCAGGGCCCACTCCACCTGGCCGTCCGGTCGGGTGAACCAGCCGCCTGCGGCCATGCCGTCGTACCACTTGCCGTCGTACGAGGAGCCGTCGGGCCAGTTGATGCGGCCCTTGCCGTGCATGCGGTGGTTCTCGAACTGGCCCTGGTAGACCGCGCCGTCGGGCCAGGTCAGAACGCCGTTGCCGTTCATGAGCCCGGCCTTGAAGTCGCCCACGTAGTTGCCCCCGTCGGACCAGGTCAGCACGCCGAAGCCGTCCTGGCCGTTGTTGGTGAAGTCGCCCTGAAGCACCGAGCCGTCCGGGAAGGTGATGGTCTCCTTCTTCTTGGCCGTGAACTGGGGCTTGTTGACCACGGTCTGGATCTCGGGCGTCTGCTGCTCCCCGGTGTCCACGGCCGGGACAGGGGCGGCTCCGGGGCCCACGAAATAGAAGTCGCCCATGAGGGAGGAATGCTCCCAGGGCACCTGGGACCGGCCCGATTCGTTGACCACGCCGATGCGCACCATCTTGAACATCTCCTCCACCTTGAGGCCCGGGGTGTAGATGTTGCGGAGCAGGTGCTTGGTGTACAGGCCGTTGTCCTCGTCGCCGTCCGCGGCCGTGGACCCGGGCGAGGTGGCGTAGGCGATGAGCGAGCCCGTGGGCCCGGTCATCTCGGCCAGCCCGCCCTGCCCGGCGCTGCTGCGCTCGGGCAGGAAGGGGTTGTCGCGGCAGGCGTCCAGGATGACCAGGTTCACGTCGTTGCCCGCGTCCTGCATCTTGCCCAGGATCAGCTCCGCGCCCACGCAGCCGTAGCGCACGTCCGTGGCCGAGGTGATGGTCACGTCCACGGGCACCATGTAGTTGATGCCGTCCATCTGCAGGCCGTGCCCGGCGTAGTAGAACAGGCCCACCCCGCCCCGGTTGGCCAACTGGGTGCCGAAGGAGCGGATGGCCATCTCGATCTGCTGCTTGCCGGCGTTCTCCAGGTAGCTGACGTCGAACCCCAGCCGGGTCAGGGCGTAGCGCATGTCCCGGGCGTCGTTGACCGCGTTGGCCAGCGGGGCCTCCGGGTAGGCGTTGTTGCCGATGATCAGGGCGGTGCGGGCCTGGGCGGCCAGACCGGTTCCGGCCGTGCCGAGCAGCAGGGCCAGAGTCAGGATGAGGACTGACAGCAGGGGGTTACGCGGTCGAGGGGTCATGGCTATCTCCCGTGCGCGGGCGTTGCGTACCAAGGCTTTTGGACAAGGACGGACACTGTTCAAGCTATAGGAAATGCAGGCCGGGAAATCAAGGTGGGGCCGGGTTTGACAGGCCGTCCGGAGTTGTCGTACCCGGAGCGACTTTACGAAACAAAAGGAAGAAAACCTTGCCGGGACGGTTTGGTGCCAAAATCGAACCTTGCAATCCTGGCGGGATTCCATGATACTTCACGGTGACGTGAGCCGGTTCCTGCCTTGGGAACCGTAAATCGGTGGACTTGACGCAACCTCCGGCCAGTTATGACCAAAAAGACGCAAGAACCCCAGACTCCGGAAATCGAGAGCGGCTGGACCGAAGTTTTTCTGGCCCGGCAGCCGATTTTTGACCGGGAGATGGACACCTGGGGCCACCTGCTCCTCTATCGGCACAGCGGCAGCGCCGAGCGGGCCGAATTCGTGGATGAATACGACGCCACGGCCGAGGTGGTGGCCAACCTGCCTTTGGCCGGGCTGTCCTCCGATGCCGTGGCCCGGGGCGTGATCCATTTCCCGGTGCGGGCCGTGCTCGAGGGCATTCCCCGGGCCATGCCCGCCGCCTCCACCGTGGTGGTGGTGTCCGAGGAGGAGTCCACTCCCCCGGGTTATCTGGAGGCCCTGGCCGAGCTCAAGGAAGAGGGCTACACCCTGGCCCTGGACAACTACCAGGGCACTCCGGACGGCGAACCCCTGGCCGAGTTGGCCGACATCCTGATCATTGACGTCCTGAACCTGCCCCTCAAGGACCTGGAGGCCCTGGCCGAGAAGGCGCAGCAAGTCTGCCCCAAGCTCATGGCCAAGCGCATCGAGGCCCTGGAGGTGCTGGAGGCCACGCAGCGCCTCCAGTTCTCCCTGTTCCACGGCTACTTCTTCAAACGCCCGGTGCTGGCCGCGGGCCGGAAGATCCCCACGGCCGCCATCGACCGGCTCAGGATCTTCGAGGTCATCGGGCACAGCGAGCCGGACTTCGACACCCTGACCGAGGTGCTCCAGCCCGACGTCGGGGTCTGCTACCGGCTCCTGAACTTCCTCAACTCCGCCCATTTTTCCTTCCGCCAGAAGGTGTCCACCGTACGCCAGGCCGTGGTCCTGGCCGGGTGGAAGCCGGTGCGCAACTGGCTGCGCGTCATCCTGCTCACGGACCTCCAGCCCAACCGCAAGACCCGGGAGCTGTCCTACCTCTCGGCCCACCGGGCCAAGTTCCTGGAGACCGTGGCCCGCCAGGGCGGGCACGAGGGCCTGGCCGACCAGCTCTTCACCATGGGCCTGTTTTCCCTGCTCAACGCCATGTTCGACCTGCCCATGGAGCAGGTTCTGGTGCATCTGCCCCTGGACGACGACATCCACGCCGCCTTGTCCGCCGGCGAGGGGCCGCTCTATCCCTGGCTCGATCTGGCCAAGCACATCGAGGAGGCCCGCTGGGAGGAGATGGGCAAGGCCGCCCTGACCCTCAAGCTTCCCCCGGGCAGCGTGGCCGATGCCTACCGGCACGCCTACGTGTGGGCCGACGCAGTGTTCGGCGTGCTGGACAATCCGCTTTGATTGATTCCCGCGGCCAAGCCGTGTACCGTGCCCATCCATGATCCGTACCATGACCCGATCCTGCAGAATCCTGTCCGCGAGCCTGCTGGCGGCCGCCCTGCTCGTCCTGGCAACCGCTCTTGCGGCCGAGGCCCAGTGCGTCCAGGGCAACTGCGTCAACGGCAAGGGCGTCAAGGTCACCCGGGGCCATGTGTACGAAGGCGAGTTCGTGAACAACCACCGCCAGGGCTTCGGGGTCTACACCTTCCCGGACGGCTCGGTCTACCGCGGCCACTTCGTCAACGGGGCCATGGAGGGCGAGGGCGAGTACGCGTACCAGGACGGGACCGTGTACAAGGGCACGTTCAAGAACAACAAGCGCAACGGCCAGGGCACCTATTACTTCAAGGACGGGACGTTCCTCTCCGGACTCTGGGAGAACAACGTCCTGGTCATGGAAGGCGAGGGGCTGGTGACCACCGGCCTGGAGCTGGACGAGGCGGATTTGGACAAGCCCGCCCAACCCGCGGGCAACGCTTCGGAGGCCGCCAGTCCGGCCCCGGCCCCGGATACGGTTTCGGGCGCCCCCGTGAATCCGGATGCCCTGGAGAAGTTCAACAAAGAGCTTGAAGACACTGCCGAACCGATCGACGATACGGAATCGGAGCCCGGATTCTGATCCCGGGTCCGCACCCCCGCACCCACGAAACGAGAAGGGGCGGCCTGAGGCCGCCCTTTTTTATTTTCCGGCCTGCCGGGCGGGTTGTAGGAACACGTGCAGCGGCAGGTCCTTGACCAGGCTGTTTTTCTCCTTGGTGCGCAGCAGGACCTGGACGGAATGGCGTCCCTCCTCCTTCACGCCCAGGCCGGGCAAGGCGAAGTTGACGCGGTGCATGAGGGAGCCGGTGGGCGTGACCTTGTTCTCGGCCAGGGGGCGTGGTCTCCCCGGAAGGGGACTTGAGCCGCAGGCTGATGGTGAACGGGTCCGTGTCCGTGGGGGCCAGCTCCCACAGGGTGCCCACGTAGAAGGGCGGCACCTGGGCCGGGAACTGGCGCACCGCGCCGTGCTCAAAGGTCTTGATGTAGGAGGTGGAGCCGGAATCCCGGTCCACCAGGATGTCCTTGCACACCAGAGCGTGGAGAAGCTTCATGAGTGGATCCTGTCGCGTGCGGATCAGTTGCGGGTCATGGTGAAGGTTCCCGAGCCGTTGGAAAAGGACCAGTCGCCCTGGACGGAGTTGCCGTCCTGGCTGATGCGGCCCCAGTGCTGCACGGGTTCGCCCGCGTCGTAGAGTACGAATTCCACCGAGCCGTCGGCCCGGACCACGCCGTCAAAGGGTTCCTGCACCTGCTGGCCGTTGTCGTAGTAGATGACCGCGCCGGTGAACTTGTCCCCGTCCTGCTGGATGGTGGCCGGGTCCGAGTAGGAGGTTCCGTCCTCGGTGACGAAGGCGAAGGTCCAGTTGCCGGTCAGGTCCGCCATGGGCGCGGGCTGGTTCATGTCCGTGGCCGGGGGCGCGCCCCGGGTGATGGTGAATTCGCCCTGGCCGTTGGGGAAGGACCAGGTGCCGGTGATGGTGTTGCCGTCCGGGCTGACCCGGCCCTGGTGGTACACGGGGTCGCCCCTGGTCGTACAGGGTGAAGGCCACCGTGCCGTCGGGGTTGACCGTGCCCTCGAAGGGCTCCTGAACCTCCATGGCCGTTGTCGTAGTAGATGACCGCGCCCTGGAGGGCGTTGCCGTCCTGCTTGATGGTGGCCGGGTCCGAGTAGGCCGTGCCGTCCTCGGTGGTGAAGGAGAAGGTCCAGTCGCCGGTCAGGTCCACGGCCGCGGGCGCGGGGGGTGCTCAAGCCCGGGGTCAGGGTGAAGCCGCCCTGGCCGTTGCCTTCCATGGACCAGGTGCCGGTGACGGTGCCGTCCGGGTTCAGGCGGCCCTGGTGGTACACGATCTTGCCCTGGTCGTTGAGGCTGAACTCCACGTTGCCGGCCTGGTCGATGGTGCCTTCGAAGGGCTCGGTCATCTGCCGGCCTTCGTTTTCATAGGTCACCGTGCCGGAGAAGCGGTTGCCGTTTTGCTGGATGAAGGCCGGGTCGGTATAGGGAGGAGCCGTCCTCGGTGGTGAAACCAAAGGTCCAGTCGCCCGAGATGTCCGGGATTTGGCCGGTGTTCTGGCTCACGGTCTGGCCGGAGGAACCGGCGCTCCCCCGCGTGATGGTGAACGATCCCTGGCCGTTGGCGTAGGACCAGGTGCCGGAGATGGTCTTGCCGTCCGGGCTGATCTGCCCTTGGTGGTACACGGGCTCGCCCTGGTCGTACAGGGTGAAGACCACGGAGTCGTCCGCGTTGATCACGCCTTCGAAGGGCTCCTGGACCTCCTGGCCGCTGTCCGAGTAGGTGACGGTGCCGGAGAACCGGTTGCCGTTCTGCTGGATGGCGGCCGGGTCCGAGTAGGCCGTGCCGTCGGCGGTGGTGAAGGAGAAGGTCCAATCACCGGTCAAATCCTGGGCGGCCTGGGCCTGCCCCGCCAGGGTCAGGGCCAGGACCAGCCCCGCGAAAAGGGTGCACCAGGGTGCGCATGTGGCTGCTCCTCATGGTTTTTGATCCTATGGCATCGAATGGATTCCCTGTCCAGTTTTCGCGCCCCGGACCGAGAGCTTCTTTACCTTTGTTTTACGGTTGGCCGCGGTCAGTTGCGGGTCATGGTGAAGGCGCCCTGGCCGCCGCTGGAAGAGACCACTGGCCCGGACACCGTGTTCCCGTCGTCCAGGATGCGGCCCCCAGTGCTCCACCGCCTCCCCGGCGTCGTAGAGCACGAAGGTCACGGTCCCTTCGGGGCCGATGGGCGCCCTCGAAGGGCTCCTTGTACTGGTTGCCGCCCTCCTCGTAAATGACCATGCCCTTGAAGGTGTTCCCTTCTTGTTTCACGTAGCAGGAGTCGGAGTAGGTGGGGGCCGTCCTCCCACGGTGAAGTGGAAGGTCCACTCCCCGGTCAGGTCCCAGTCCTGGGCCTGGGCCGTTGTTCCCAAGGGCAGGGCCAGGGCCGCCAGCAGGATGAAGGCGCGTACGGCGTGCATGGCTGCCTCCCTAGTCCTCGCCCGCGATCTTCAGGGCCTGGTCCACGGTCAGGTTTTCATGCACCAGGGCGCACAGGGCCTTGCAGATGGCCGTGGGGTCGCGGTGCTGGAACACGTTGCGGCCGATGGACAGGCCCCGGCCGCCGGCGGACAGGGAGTCGTGGACCATCTGCAGGAGTTCCCGGGTGGAGGACATCTTGGGCCCGCCCGCGATGACCACCGGGATGCAGGCGCACTCCACCACTTTGGCGAAGGACTCCGGGTCGCCGGTGTAGTTGACCTTGACCACGTCCGCGCCCAGCTCCATGCCCACCCGGGCGCAATGGGCCACCACCTTGGGGTCGTACTCGTCCTCAACCTTGGGCCCCCGGGCATAGACCATGGCCAAGAGCGGCATGCCCCAATACCCGGCCGCGGCAGCGGTCTGGCCCAGGTCGGCCAGCATCTGGCCCTCGGTCTCGTCGCCCAGGTTGACGTGCACGCTGACTCCGTCCGCGCCGATGCGGATGGCCTCCTCCACCGTGGTCACCAGCCGCTTGACGTTGGGGAAGGGCGACAGGGCGGTCCCGGCCGACAGGTGCACGATGCAGCCGAAGTCGCGGCCCTCGGCCCTATGGCCGCAGGCGACCGAGCCCTTGTGCACCAGCCCCGCATTGGCCCCGCCTTCCACCAGCTTGGTCACGGTGTCGCGGATATTTTCCAGGCCCGGGAGGGGGCCCACGGTCACGCCGTGATCCATGGGCACGATGACCGTGCGCCTGGTGTTGCGGTTGAAGATGCGCTCCAGACGGATGGATTTTCCGATGAGCATGTGATGTCCCCCTTGAATCCGGCCCGGGCCGGGTATTTATTTGCGCGTCATGTCGCTCCAGGCCCAGACCACCCGGCCGACAATGGCCCGGGTGGGGTCGCCGCCGTAGTCGCGTTTGAGGCGGTGGGTCTGGGGCGGATACTCTCTGCTGTTGTCGGAATAGAACACGAATTCGGTGTCCGAGTCCACGCGGGAGACGGCCACGCGCTTGATCATGGCCGCGCCCTCGGGATCGGTGACCAGCATGATGCGCCCGGCCGGTTCCGGGCTGGTGTCGCTGCGGTCCACCAGCACGATGTCGCCGGGGTGCAGGGCCGGGACCATGCTCATCTCGCGCGGGCCCACGCGCACGGCGATGAGGTTGTCGCGGTGGCGCACGGCCTCATGCTCCCGCCAGACCAGAATCCAGCCGTCCATGGCGTCCTCGGGGATGAGCCCGGGTCCGGCGGCCACGGGACCGGCGGCCAGGGGCACGGCCACGTAGTCCTCGGCCACGGCCGGGGAGACGCGGGCGTCGGTGGCCACGGGCTTGGGGTCCACGAAGCAGACCTCGCGGGTGGTCCTGTCCTGGTGGGGAAAGCACAGCTCAACCCGGAGTTTGTCCAGGATGTGGCCCAGGGAGTCCACGGTCAGGCCGCGGTCGCCCTTGAGGAAGCGATTGAGCTGGGAGGGGTCCACCTCCAGGGAATCGGCCATGCGTTTGCGGTTGGCAAAGGGCTTTCCGGGCCCGATGAGGGATGAGAGGGCGCTGCGAACGTCGTCTGAAAATCCCATGGCTGGCCTCGCTGTTGCGGGGTGTTCCAAGCGTGAATCCGGTTGGATGGGGATACTATACCAACCTTTAGAAGAATGTCTAATGATATATCACTAAAAGTTGTTGACAGATATTTAGACGATTAACTAATATTGATTTTGGGCCGCCGTGTACGAACCGGTTGGGAGGAATAATGTCCAGCCATATGGAATTGTTGAGGATAGAATCATCGCCCCAGGGCGTGCTCGGGGTCTTGAGCCTGGCCGGGCAGGCCGTGTGCCTGACCCTGGAGCCGCCGGACCTGGACAACCAACCCCGGATCTCTTGTGTGCCCGAAGGGGAGTACGCGGCCCGCAGGCTCGTGTCGCCCCGGTTCGGGGAGACCTTCGGCCTGGTGGCCGTGCCCGGCCGGGAGCACATCCTGATCCATTCCGGCAACACCGTGCATGACACCCAGGGCTGCATCCTGGTGGGCCAGAGCTTCGGCGAGCTGCCCCGGGGGCGCGGGGTGCTGCGGTCCCGGGCCGCGTTCACCGACCTCATGGACCGGCTGTCCGGACAGGACGCCTGCGTCCTGAACATCCGCTCGGCTTGGCGCGCCCAGGCGGCTTGAGGAGCGGTCCCATGCATACGCCCATCTGCATTCGCGGCGCCAAGGACATCTGCGCCGCCATTGGCGAAAATCCCAAGGAGATGCTGCGTCTGGTGGAGGAACACGATCTGCCCGCCTGGCGGCGGGACGGCAAGGGCGCCTGGCGGGCCCTGCCCGACGACCTCAGGAACTGGCTGGCCATGCAGCGGGACCGCAACCTGGGCCGACACGGACGGCTCACCCTGCGCGGGGTGTGCGGCCCGGAAGAGGACGGAGAGGAATAGTCTCAGGAACGTTGCAAGGAAACGATGATCCCGGCCGCGTTGCGGGTCAGGCCTTCGCGCTTGGTGGAGAAGCCCGGCTTGGAGAATTCCAGGGTCACGGACTTGCCCGCCGGCACCTGGACCTGGAACCGGCCCTGGTTGTTGCTGGTGGCGGTGGCGCCGGTCTCGATGACCCGGATGTTCACCCCGGCCAGGGGCCCGGAGCCGTCCGAGGCCACCACCACCCCGGACAGGGCGGCATTCTGGGCCAGCACGGGTTCGGCCAGGGTCAGGTGGGCGGCCAGAAGCAGGGCCAGGGCCGCGAGCAGGACCGGGATGTACCGGGGGCGGAGCGTATCCGACATGGCCGTTGCATACCTGAAAACCGCGTTCAAGCCAATGCCCGGAAAGCGTTGGTCCGGGCCGCTGTTCGGCGCTGTTTACTGTTAGACAAAGTCTAGAAGATATCTAACATGATTCCACAAGGCGGTCCGGGTTGTGCTTTGCCCCGGCCGGGGGTATACGGGGGCCACCTCCTGTGCGCGCCCTCCGGCGACGTCTCGCCGGGGTCTTGTCCCGGAACCCCGTTTCCAAGGAGCACCCCGACATGAAAAAGAAACTGTCGACGCTGTTGACCCTGCTGACCCTGGTCTTTTCCCTGGCGTTTTCCGGATGCGTGACCGGCGGAAACACGGTGGCGCTGTCCTATCCGTCCGAATTGGGTGCCTACCCCTGGTGCCGGTGGTCCGTGACCGTGGTCGGCTTCACCGACCAGCGCGCGGACAAGCAGACCCTGGGGGCCAAGGACCTGGACGAGGGCGAGTACTACGTGGCCGGGTCCGACGTTTCGGACTGGGTGACCCGGGCCTTTGTGGACGAGTTCAAGAACCGCGGCTGCGGCTGCGAATACCGGGCCGGCGCGGCCGATGCGGACACGCAGTTCGTCATTTCCGGCGAGGTGTTGGCCGTGAGCCTGGACAAGATCGGGTTCACGGACTTCAACTCCAAGGTGCGCATGTTCGTGGAGCTGACCCGGAACGGCGAGCGCGTCTATGCCGAGACCTACAACGGCGAGCTGGACCGCAGCTTCGCCCTGGGCTCGGACGCGCCCGGGGACGTGCTGGCCGAGGCCCTGCAATTTGTGGTCACGGACGCGGTGGAAAAGCTTATCAATCACATGAAGGACGCTGACCGGTAGGCCACCGGTTCGCCAAAAGACACGCCATTCCAGCGGTCGGTTCGGGGAGACCCGGGCCGGCCGTCTTTATTGGGTCAGGGCTCGGCCGGGTATTCCGGGGCCATGCCCTCGTTGCGCTTGTAGTAGCCCGCGCTGCCGTCGTCGTTGCGCTTGATCAGGATGTTGGCGCCCAGCCGGTTCATGTAGTCGCGCACGCATTGGCGCTGGCAGTCGTTGTACGCGTCCTCCTGCTCCAGCCGCTTGCGGTACTGCTCGTCGGTCTCGGTACCCGAGAAGCGGGGAAATTCCGGACACTGGTCCAGGCAGCGCTGCTCCTCGGCCTTCCAGTCGGCGGCGGTCTTGCCCTGGGCCGGGCAGGGCGCGGCCCGGACCAAAAATATTAGGGCAATAAAAAGCAGCAGGACAGCCAGGAGCATGGTCGTTGTTCTGGTCATGGCGTCGTCCCTCGCATGGCCTCACATGGCCTTCAGGCGCTCGGCCGCCCGGCCGTCGCCCTTGGACGCGGCCCGCTCGTACCAGCGTTTGGCCGCCTCCAGATTCTGGGCCACGCCCAGGCCTTGCTCGAACATCATCCCCATGTGGTAGTACCCGGCCGCGTCGCCCTGGGCCGCGGCCTGACGGAACAGGGCCATGGCCGCGTCCTGGTCCTGGCGCACGCCCTGGCCCCGGGAATAGAGCTCGCCCAGGGAGACCTGCGCCGGTGCGTATCCGGCCTGGGCGGCCCGGGTCAGCAGGGAGGCGGCCTGGTCGGGCTGGCCGGACCGGATCAGGTCCTGGGCCTGGCGGTACTGGTCGGCGGCGCTTCCACTGGCAGGCTCGGGCTTGGGCTGGGCCTTGGGCTTCGGTTCCGGCTTGGGTTGGGGTTCGGCCTTGGGTTCCGGCTTGGGCTCGGGCTTGGGTTCGGGAGCGGCGGCCGTCTCCGGAGCGGGTTCCGGTTCAGTGGTTTCCTGGCCGTTTTGCTGTGTGGCCGGGGCCACGCCCAGGGCGGCCGCGTCCTGCTGGATGAGCTCGTCCACTCCGGGCCAGTCGCCGTCCTTTTTGGCGGACGGAAACACGTCTTTCTGGTCCTGGCCCTGGTCCGGGGTTGAATCTTGGGCCGCGGCGGGCGCTTCGGCCACCTGCGCGGGCCTGGGCCGGACACGCTCCAGGGCCTCGGCCGCAGCCAGGGCCACGTCCGGGTCCGGGTCCTGCGCGGCCTGTTCCAGGGCCTCCAGGGCCGGTTCAGCGGCATGGTTCATGAAACCCAGGGCCCGGGCCGCTTCCAGGCGAAGCTTGTTCAGGTCGGCCGTGAGCAGGCGGGCCAGGTCCGGCGCGGTTTCCCCGGCCTCGGATCCCAGCGCGCCCAGGGCCTTGATGGCGGCCACCGCCGCCTCCAGGGCCGGGTCGTTGATCTGGCGCACCAGGGTCTGCAGCACGCGCGGCTGGGGCGAATCCAGCGCGCCCAGGGCCGTGGCCGCCTCGGCCCGCACCCGGGGCTCGGGATCTTCCGTGGCCTTGATCAGGGCGGGCACCTGTCCCAGCCCGTCCCGCCCCAGTCCGCCCAGGGCCTTGGCCGCGGCCACGCGGACATCGGCGGACGGGTCTTCCAGGGCGCGGGCCAGGGCCACCTCGGCCAGGGCCGCGTCCGGTCCGGTCTCGGCCAGGATGCGGGCCGCCTCCAGCCGCACCAGTTCGGATTTGTGGTCCAGGGCCCAGGCCAGGGCGGGCACGGCCGCCTTGCCCAAATTCTTCAGCTGCGTGGCCGCGCTCTGGCGCATGTCCGCGTCCAGGTTGCCCAGGGCCTGGATCAGGCCCACGGCCTCGTCCGCGTCCGCGCCGTACGATCCGGCCTTGTACGAGCCCGGCTCGGACTCGCCGGGTTCGTCGTCCTTGCCGCCCAGCTGGTTCAATGCGTTGTGCGCGGCCAGCTGCACTTCCGGGTCGCTGTCGCCCAGCACGTTCTTGAGCGCGGTGCGGACCACGGCCTTGTCCTTGGGCTCCACGCGGCCCAAGGCCGTGGCCGCCTGGGCGCGAACCCGGGCGTTGTCGTCGTCCAGGGCGCGCAATAAATCCGGGGCGGCCAGGGAGGCTCCCTTGCCGATGTTGCCCAGGGCCAGGGCCGCGTTGCCCCGCACCCACGGGCTGGGGTCCTTGAGCAGACGGGCCAGGTCGCCCACGGCCATGCTCGCCTGGGAACCGATCTCGGCCAGGGCGGCGGCCGCGTTGCCGCGTACGTTCTCCACCGGGTCGGACAGGGCCCGGGACAGGGCGGGCACCCCGTCCACGGCCCGGCCGCCCATGAGTCCCAGGGCGAAGGCGGCCTGGGTGCGCACCGTGCTCTTGGTGTGGTCCAGGGCGCGGGCCAGGGCCTCCACGGCCGGTTCGCCCATTTGGCCCAGAACCCGGGTGGCCCCGCCGCGCACGTTGGAGTCGGCCGAGTCCAGGGCCTGAATCAGGGCGGGAATGGCCGCCTCGCCCTTGTCCACCAAGGCCTGGTAGGCGTCGGCCCGCACGTTGTCGTCCGAGGCCGACAGCATCTCCACCAGCTGTTCCGGGTCGCGGTTCTCCAGGTCCGAGGCCGCGGCCAGGGCCTGGGTTGGGTTCAGGGCCAGGGTGATGAGCAGGAAGAGTATGGGCAGGGCGCGCATGGCACGGTCCTACAGGGAGAGGCGCAGGCCCCTGAGTTTCCAGTTCGGGTATTCGAACACGAAGCCCATGTCGAAGCGCAGAACCCCGGATTCGCTTGGGATGCTGCCCTCCAGCCGAAGCACGCCCTGCTCGTCGATGCGCGGGGCGGCGTTGAAGACCGGCTTGCGGGCCGAATAGTCGTCCAGCTCCGCGCCCCGTCCGGCAAAGGGGGCGAAGGAGGCCCGGATCTCGTCGGCCGTGGACGCGGCCTGCCACAGGGCCGAGACCCCGGCGTGGAAATGGCCGAAGTCGTCCATGCGCAGGGCCAGGGCCAGGTTGTGGATGGCCTCCTCGGCCATGGCCTCCAGGCTGGCCAGGTCGGGCACGGCGTTTTCGTCCGTCTTCACGACCAGGCTGGGCAGGATGGCCTCCAGGCCGTGGATGCGCCAGCCTTCCTCCTGGCGCACGAACTCCAGCCGCACCGGCACCACGGCCCCGGTGTCCGTGAACACGCGGCCCGTGAGTTCGCCGCTGGAGCCCAGGTAGTTGGTGGCCGACCAGACGGCGGATTCGTAGCGGTCCAGGCCGGATTCGGCCAGGTAGTGTTTCAGCTCGGCCAGGGGGTGCTCCTGGCGGAAGGCCGTGGACAGCTCGGTCCAGGCGGCTTCGGAGTCGCCCTTGGCAACGGCCGTGAAAAAAATCTCCGCCGTGGCCGACAGGCCGGAGGTCATGGATTTGACGGTGACGACCGCCCCAATGGCTATGAGCGCCAACAATACGAAAGCAATGAATATTTTCTTCACGGATCGCTCCCTGAACACGGGGTCGGCCCCTGCCGGGCCGGGCAGGGGAACCATAGCAGGTTTCGGGCCAAAACGCAGCCGCGTCGCGGGCCGCAAAGCCGGGCCGGGCGGACCGGGGGCCGGTTTACGGCAAGCGGTCGGTCACGCAATGATCCTGAGGAAGCAAGTCCTTCAGGGATGCAGGGGGAGCGGGAGTCCTTGCCGCGCGCGCGGCGGATCACTTGGGATGGCAGTCCTTGCAGCTGGTGGGGCCGGCCTTGAGGGTCCGGTGGCAGCCGACGCAGCTCTTGTCGCCCTTGATGTGGAAGGCGGCCTCAAAGGACACGTTTTCCGTGGCGCCGGTCAGTTTCTTGGTGCTGGTGTCGGTGTGGCATCCGGCCGAGGTACAGGACACGTTGCCGCCCTTGTGGTGGCAGAACGCGCACTCATAGCCCTCGTGCACGGTGTGGGAGAAGGCCACCGGAGCCTGGGTGGCGGTGGCGGGGTCGATGGACTGGATGACCAGGTCTCCGGGGTGGGCGGGAGAGGGCTGGGCGGCCTCGGCCACTTCGGCCACCGGTTCCGGAGTCTCTTCCACGACTTCCGTGGCGACTTCCGTGGCGACTTCCTCGGCAGCTTCCTCGGTGACTTCCTCGGTGACTTCCTCGGCGGTCGCTTCGGCTTCGGCCCCGGCGGTCTCCTCGGCTTCCACCACGGTCTCTTCCACAGCCTCGGCCCCGGCTTCGACCTCGGCCTCAGCCGCGACTTCCGTCACGGCTTCGGCTTCGGCCGCGGCCGGTGCATGGCCGGCCGGAGCCTGGCCATGCACCTCGCCGTGGCTTTCGTCTTGAGGTTCGCCGTGGGTGTCGCCTTGCTCTTCGCCATGGGTTTCACCGTGCGCGTCGCCGTGCCCGTGATCGATGGCCGGGGCGGACAGGAGCCCGGACTCGAAGGGCCGGTCCTCCAGCTGCTGCCCGAGCTGCGGGGCCAGACAGATCGCGCCGGCCACGATGACCACGAACAGAGCGAACTGCAGGAACAGTCGGATGTTTTTCATGGGGACCTCCTTCTCCTTTTTGCATTGAATCAGGTAGCGCAAAACCTGGAGAAAATCCATCCCTCGCGCCGGGCAAACCTTGACGAAAAACAACCCTGCTCCTAGGCTTGGATACCTCTCTTCCGCACCGCAGGAACCGGGACCGTTTGAAGACCATGAAACGCGCCTTGCTTGTCCTCGCCCTTTGCTGGGCCTTGCTTTCGTCCCTGGCCCTGGTCCGTCCCCCGGACCCGGCCCTGGCCGACGCGGCCAGCATCGTGGGCGGCGGGGGCGGGACCGTGCGGCCCATGGACAATTTGGACATCCAACTGCGCAGCGAGCACATCCGCATCCAGGTGCACCGGAGCCGGGCCGAGTTCCTGGTGGTCTACGACTTCGTGAACACCACCGGCCGCGAGCAGACCGTGCGCATGGGCTTTCCGGAGCGGGCCGCGTTCATGGAGGAGGAAAAGCTCCAGGACTTCACGGTCATGGACGGCGACCAGCCGGTGCCCGTCCAACTGGAGCCCGGCGAGTCCGAGGGCCGGGTCATCAACGGCCAGCGGCTGCCGCCCATGGACTACTACGTGTTCGAGCTGACCTTCGCCCCGGGCGAGGCCAAGCGGGTGACCAACGCCTACTGGGCCTGGTCCACGGAATACCGGGGCCTTTACTCCCTGGACTACTACCTGCACACCGGAGCCACCTGGAAGGGCCCCATCGAGAGCGTGGACGTGCTGGTCAGCCTGGACCCGGAGCTGGTCTTTCCCGGACCCGGCCTGAAGAAGGCGGGCCTGGACTTCGCGCCCCCGGGCTATTCGCTGGACAGCGGGGCCGGGCAGCTGTCCTGGCACTTCGAGAACCTGGAGCCCACGCCGGACCAGGACCTCAAGCTGCTCTACCTGCACGCGGGCCGCCCCTACAGCACGGAGATGATCGCCTCCTCGGTGCTGGACCAGGACCACTACCCCCTGCTGGTCATGGACGGCGACCAGGCCACGGCCTGGGCCGAGGGTGAGACCGGGCCCGGGCTGGGCCAGTGGATCATGGCCGACTTCCAGGAGCCCGGCGGGTACGAGGTCTACCGGGTGGGCGTGCTGCCCGGCTGGGCCAAGGACGACCTGTTCACCGAGTACAACCGGGTCAAGTCGGCCACCCTGCATTTTTCGGACGGGACCAGCCGCAAGATCGAGCTGGAGGACAAGCAGGCCATGCAGTTCTTCGAGATCGAGCCCGTCCAGACCTCCTACGTCAAGCTGGTCATCGACCAGGTCTACCGGGGCACCCGGTACGACGACACCTGCATCTCCGAGATGGAGATCCACACGTCCAATTAGCCCGCCCGGCTAGAAGGTCAGGGAGAGGTTCAGGGAGCCGTAGGTCTGGCCCCCGGACTGGCCCTCGAACTCGTCGCCGCGATGGACCAGGGTGTAGGTCAGCTTGATGGGGCCCAGGACCAGGCAGGCCCCGGCGTACACGTCGGCCACCAGGGGCAGCTTGTCCACGTTGTGGCTGTGCTCGAAGGTATTGCCGTCCAGGAGGATGTTGTGGACCACCCAGCGGCCGTCCGTGCCCGCGAACAGGTGGAAGCCCACGCCGCTGTCCAGGCGCGGATCGTCCTCGCCCACGGGCGCGCTGACCCCGCCGCCCTTGTTCATGAGCGCGGTGCCGAAGTCCAGGGGCAGGTGGAAGCCCAGGCGCACTTCGCCGCCCGCCTGCACGCCGGTGTACACGTTGCCCAGGGAGGCTCCCAGGTGGGGCAGCAGGTCCATGCCGAAGCCCTCGCCGAAGTCCAGGTCCAGGGCCCGCCAGATGCGCTGCCAGGAGACCATGAGCGCGGGCTCGTTTTCGAGCTGGTTGTCCCAGCCCTTGGCGGAGTCGTCGTTGATGAGCTTGTGGAAGTTGTTCTGGGTCTCCTCGCCCAGGGCGGCCGGGCCGACCATGCCCAGGGTGGTCTCCACCGCGTCCAGCATGTCCTCGTCCTTGCTGATGAAGCCCAGGGTGAAGGCGGTCAGGGCGGCGTAGGGCCGGTCGTCCTCGATCAGCTCCTCGAGCTGGGTGTCCTCGGGCGTGTAGAGTTCCTGGCTCAGGGCGATGGAGATGTTGTGCTGGCGCTCCCGGCCGCCCAGGAAGGGCAGCAGGTCCACATAGGGCAGCATCCACTCCGGCACCTCGTCCGCGAACTTGTTCAGGTCCTCGGACACCCAGGTCAGGCGCAGGCCGTTGGTGTAGTGCTCGTCCGTGCCTCCGCCGAAGAAGTCGTTCTCCACGGTGACGGAGAAGGTCTGGCTGGTGCTCAGCCGGGAGGGGGCGTCTTCGGACGCGGCCTCGTCCTGTGCCCGGGCCGGGCAGGCCGGGGCCAGGAGCGCGAGCACAAGGGCGAAAACGGGCAACGGACGCATGGGCATCTTCTAGGGGTTGGACTGGTTCCGGTCAACCACGACAAGGTAACATAATCCGGCCAGGAGCAGGCAGCAGGCGCAGGGCAGGGCCACGTCCAGCACACCCATGAGGGGTTCGCCCGCGTCCATCCGGTCCCAGGCGGCCCAGGCGAAGGTGGGGGCCAGGAGCAAATAGCCCGTGCCCGCGGCCAGGCGGCCCTTCCGGGTTCGGATGCGCAGGCTGCCCACCAGCACGGTCAGGGACAGGAGCGTGTCCAGGACGAGCACGGCCAGGGCCAGGAACCGGGCTCCGGAGCCGTGGGCCTGGACAAGGGCGGCCAGGACTTGGTCCCCGGTGAGCAGGGAGACCAGCCCGAAGCCGAAGAACACGGTTCCCGTGATCCCGGCCAGCATTCCGGTATGGAAGAGCACGGCGCGCATGGCCCCTTCTAGCCTTGGGCTGGTTCCCTGTCCAGGACGGCAGGGAATCGGCGGCGCAGTGGGGCCGTACATCCGCATTGACCAGGGGTCCGCTTCCCGATACAGAATGAAAAACTCAAGGTTACATGCCTGGACCGTATTGGAGGTACTGATGATCAAGCGATTTGGTTTGCTGGCTGCCGTGGCTCTGGTGGGCTTGTTTCTGTTCGCCTGCGGCGGAGCCGGCGATCCGGCCGACGCCGTTCAGGGCGGCATGGAGGCCATGATCAACATGGACGAGGGCGGCCTGGAGAAATACCTGTGCAAGGACCTGGTGGCCGACGCCAAGGAGGCCATGACCGAGTTCAAGACGGCCATCGACCAGGGCGCCAGCATGGAATTTTCCGACATGAAGTACGAGGTGGTCAGCCAGGAGGAGGACAAGGCCGTTGTTCGGGTCACGGGCTCCTTCAAGGCTACGCATCCCGAGTACGGCGCGATGGAAGAAACCATGTCCGAGGAAATGGACGTGATCAAGGAAGACGGTCAGTGGAAGGTCTGCGACGGCTTCCTCTAGACTTGACGAACTTTGCAACCAAAGGCCCCGCCACGGGGTCTTTCTTACGACCCGCGAGGAGGGGACGATGAAGAAACAACTGGTTTTGATGATGGCCGCGGCCCTGCTCGGACTGACCCTGTTCGCCTGCGGCGGCGGCGGGGATTCCCCCGAGGTCGTGGTGGAGAAGGCCATGTCCGCCATGGTGGACATGGACACCGACGCCCTGGGCGACTACCTGTGCGCCAAGTCCCTGGTCGAGGCCAAGCAGGCCCTGGACATGGCCAAGGCCATGATGCCCGAGGACCAGAAGTTCGAGATGAAGCTCTCGGACATGAAGTACGAAGTGACCGAGGAGAGCGACGACAAGGCCACGGTCCACGTCACCGGCAATGTGACCGTCACCGGCCTGGGCGACGAGGATCAGTCCGAGCCCGTGGACGAGCAGATGCAGGTCATCAAGGAAGACGGCAAGTGGAAGGTCTGCGAGGGCTTCCTCTAGGCCGGAACCGATCGACCCGTTACCAAAAGGCCCCGCAAGGGGCCTTTTTCACATCGCAAGTCGGAGGTGGAACATGCCGAGCACGGTCCGGTTGTTGATGGCGGCGCTGGCCGTCCTGTCCTGCCTGGTCGCGGGTTGCGGGGACCAGGACTCGCCCCTGGCCGTGACCGAGCGGCTGGTGGCCGCGTATGCGGCCGGGGACGGCCCCGGGGTCCGGGAGCTGGCCTGCCAGCGCTACGCCGAGGCTTTGGCCGAGGAGTGCGAACGGATCACGGCCGAGGAAGGCCGCATGGTGTTCGAGGTGGACTATTCCCTGGTCTCGGACGACGGCAGCGAGGCCGTGGTCCACCTGCTGGGAACGGCCACTGTCTACGGGCCGAACGGCCAGGCCGTGGAGGTGGAGGACATGGACCGCGACGTGCTCCTGGTCCGCGAGCAGGGGGCCTGGAAGTTCTGCCAGCGGTAAGGAACCGGCCCAAATCCGTTCCCCTCATTGACCCGTCCCGGTTTCCAGGGTAGTCAGGGACCAGCGCGGCCGGTCCTGTCCTGGAGACGGCCGCGGGACCGGCGAACCACCATCCCACGGAGGAAAGATTCATGATCCGCAAATATTTGGCCTTCGCCATGCTGGCCGCCCTGTCCCTGTCCCTGCTGTCCCTGGCCGGATGCGGCGGCTCCGACGGCGGGGACGATCCCGTGTCCGTCACCCAGCAGGCCTTTGAAAAGGCCGTCACCCTGGACATGGACGGCCTGTTGGAGGTCTCCTGCCAACAGATGCGCGAGGAGATCGAGGCCTCACGCGAGGAAATCAAGCTCATGACCGAGATGATGGAAGGGTTGGGCATCAACTTCAAGGACATCGAATACGACATGTCGCACATGAAGTGGGACCTGGTGGAGGAATCCGAAGACAAGGCCACGGTGCACATGTACGGCACCATGACCATGTACGCGCAGGGCCTGGGCGAGGAAACCCAGGACCAGGACGAGAAGATCAACCTGGTCAAGGAGGGCGGCAGCTGGAAGGTCTGCAGCCCCATCAACTGACCGGCCCGTTCAGGAATACGGAACGCCCCCGTGGGGGCGTTTTTTTTGGCCCGGCCGCATTGACCGGCCCGGACCCGGACCTTTATGCTGGCGCATACCCAAGGAATACACATGAAACCCTTCTTTGCCTTTTGTCTGGTCGCCTGGGCCGTGTTTTCGGCCGGGGTTCCGGCCTGGGCCCAGCCCAACACCCCCGCCTACGCGGCCAAGATGGCCTATGAGGCGGCCCACAGCTTCGACGCCGACACCCTGCTCCAGTACGCCTGCATCGAGGGCGAGGAGCGCATGAACATACGCCAGTTCTTCGCCGACCAGGTGCACAAGCTGGAGCAGGTCTACGGCCTGGACTGGAACCAGGTGACCATCGACTTCTCCCAGGTCCGCTACGAGGTCCTGGAGCAGACCCCGGACCAGGCCCGGGTGCGGATTTCCGGGCCCTACGTCATCAACTACCTGGGCGAGAAGGAAGTGGACGAGGACCCGGACGTGATCATCGTCCAGATGGTGGACGGCCAGTGGCTCATGTGCGGGGACCAGGACCTGGCCCAGCAGCCCCTGATGGACCAGTCCGTGAGCCTGGACCCCTACGGCCCGGTGTATGCGGCCAAGATGTCCTACGAGGCGGCCCACAGCCTGGACGCCGACGGATTCGGGCAGTGGTCCTGCGTGGACACGGCCACCCTGGCCGATCTCAAGGCGGAGTTCGAGAAGCAGCAGAACATTGCCGCCCGGGCCGTGGGCGTGCAGTGGAGCCAAGTGCACATTGATTTTTCACGACTGACCTACGAACTGCTGGAGCAGGTGGACGACCGGGCCCGGGTGCGGGTGCAGGGCAGCTACGTGATCACCTACCCGGGTGGCCGGGAGGTGGACGACGACCCGGACGTGGTCCTGGTGCAGCTCGTCAACGGCCAGTGGCTCATGTGCGGAGACCAGGACCAGGCGAACATGCCCCTGTCCCCGTACTCCTCCAACAATTAGAAGTCGATGCCGCAGGCCTTCTCCACCTGGTCGAAGGACTGGTTCAGCTTGTCCTGGTCCATGAAGGTGCGCAGCCAGTCGGCCCGCTCGAAGTCGTCTTCTTCCTCGGCGGCCAGGGTGTCCAGGAGCAGGTGGATGTCCTCGGCAGAAAGCCGCTTGGCCAGCTCGTCGGCCAGGCACTGGCAGTCGCCCGGGTTGTCCCCCTCGGACTCGCAGTAGCGGACCATGCGGATCTTGGCGTCGCCCAGCAGGTTCTGTTGCTTGTCCGGGGCCAGGTGCTCGGCCGGAGCGGCGCAGACCGCCTCGGCCTCGTCCATGACCGCTTCCAGCCGCTGGCCGTCCACCTTGTCCAGGTAGGCCATCTCCTGTTCTTCCGTGTCCGCTTCCATGGACAGGAGCAGGTTCAGGAACTCGTCCGGGGTCAGCTGCTGCTGCATGGACGTGACCACGCATTCGCAATAGGCCGGCTCATCGCCGAAGCTCAGGCACTTGTTGACCATGCGCTGCTTCTCGTCGCCCTGCACGGCCGGGGTGGGCGCGGTGGTGCGGCATTGGATTTCGGCCTGGTCGAAGATGGCCGAGATCTTGTCGTTGGGCAGCATGGAGTAGAGAAAGTCCGAGTCCTGGTCGCTCTCGGCCTCCATATAGGCCAGGAACATGCTCATTTCTTCGGGGCTCAACCCATCCAGCAGGAGCTTTGACGTGCACTGGCAATAGGCCTGGTCGTCAAAGGCCAGCATGCAGGACCGCATGATCCGGTCGGACTGGCTCTGCTGGGCCGTGGCGGGCAGGGCCAGGGCCAGCAGGCAGGCGAGGGCGAGCAGGGACAGGGTGGCGCGCATGACCGCTCCTTGGCTGTTTGAAGGGGCTTTTGCGATTGTTCGTGCCCTGTTCCCCGGGGGTTGTCAAACCGCCGAGGCCGGGCCTTTGTCCGGGCCTGTCAATGGGAGGATTCGGCGTCTTTGGGGTCCAATCAGGGGGCGATTTCTTCCGGGCCGAAAAACCCGGGCTATGATCCGTGCGGACCCGGGAGCGTCCCGGGATCGGAGCAAACCGCCGGAACCGGCAGGAGGTGTCCCGTGGCCGTCGCCATTGTCAGCGCCCTGGCCAGCCTGGCCTCCCTCGTTGTCGAGGGGGTCAGGGACCATTTCAAGGGCAAGCAGGAGATCAAGAAGGCCGTGGTGGAGAACAAGGTCCGCCTGGCCCAGTCCAGCCTGGAGTACAACCAGGCCTGGGAGATGAAGCAACTGGAGCAGGTCGGGTTCAAGGACGACATCCTGTTCTACGCCTGGCTGGCCTTCTTCGTCTGGTCCGGATTCTTTCCCGAGGACGCGTCCCGGGTCATCAAGGCCTGGGAGATTCTGCCCGACTGGTTCCTGCAGATCACCTTCTGGCTGGTGGCCGCGGTGCTGGGGGTGAAGAAGATCGGGGACAACCTGCCCGGGCTGGTGCGCGGGGTGCGCAGCGCGCTCAGGGACGAGTCGTCCGCGGCCGCCAAGAACGGGGAGGGCGAGGATGCCTGACGCCTGCGCCGAAGGGCCGTGGCGGCTGGACACCCGGTTCAACCTGGGCACCCTGCTGTCCCTGGCCTGCTCCCTGTGCGTGGTGGCCGGTCTGGTCACGGGCCTGGATGCCCGGCTGGGCGCGGTGGAGGACAAGCTCCACGGGCTGGAGACCCGGGTGGAGAAGCGCATGGACACCCTGCGCCAAACGGCCATCAAGGTGGAGCGCATCGAGGAGCGGGTCCTGGGTGTGCAGCGGACCCTGACCGAGATCCGCGACGAGCTGCGGGCCCAGCGGGAGGCGCATTGACATGGCCCGGGCCAGAAAAATGACCGCCGAAATCAAGCAAGAGTTCCTCCGGCATTTGCTGGAAACCGCCAACGTCAGCGAGGCCGCGGCCCGGCTCAAGATCACCCGGTCGCGCTTCTACGAGCAGCGCCAAAAGGACCCGGCCTTTTGCCAGGCCTGGGCCGAGGCCGTGGGCGCCACCACGGACCGCCTGGAGGCCGAGGCCATCCGCCGGGCCGTGGACGGGGTGGAGGAGCCCTACTTCTACCAGGGCAGGGAGTGCGGACGGGTACGCAAGTATTCGGACCCGCTCATGAAGTTTCTGCTCCAGCACCGCCTGCCCGAGCGCTACGGAGATGGCGAAGAGGGCGCGGATCAGAGCCCGGTGGTGTTCGAGATGCACTTCGCTCCCCAAGAGGAAGAAAACGGAGAGGACGGCCATGAGTGAGCCCCAACGCATCGCCTATCGGGCCGTGCCCACCCTGGTCCGGTTCCACGGGTCGCCCGCGTTTTACCGCGGGGTCATGGGCCCGGTGGGCTCGGGCAAGTCCACGGCCATGTGCATGGAGCTCATGCGTCGGGCCCTGGGCCAGCCGCCCGGGCCGGACAAGGTCTGCCGGACCCGGTTTGCGGTCCTGCGGAACAGCTATCGGGAACTTTCCGACACCACGCTAAAGACCTGGCTGGATTGGTTTCCAGAGCACCTTTTCGGTGCGTTCGAGAAGACCGCCATGCGCCACATGGTGCGTTTGGACGGTCCCCTGGGCCCGGTGGAGAGCGAGGTGCTGTTCCGCTCCCTGGACCGGCCCGGGGACGTGAAGAAGCTGTTGTCCCTGGAGCTGACCGGGGCCTGGATCAACGAGGCCCGGGAGATGCCCAAGGCCGTGGTGGACGCGGTGGGCGACCGGGTGGAGCGCTACCCGTCCGCCCGGGACGGGGGCTGCGCCTGGTCCGGGGTGGTCATGGACACCAACCCGCCGGATGCGGACCACTGGTGGCACCGGCTGGCCGAGGAGGAGCGGCCCGAGGGCTGGGCGTTCTTCCGCCAGCCCGGGGGGCTGGTCGAGACCGGTTCGGGCCGGTTCGAGCCCAATACGGAGGCCGAGAACCTGGCCAACCTGCCCCTGGATTATTATGTCCGCCGCATGGCCGGGAAGAGCGATTCCCACGTGCGGGTCTACTATTGCGGCCGCTACGGCCTGGTCCAGGACGGCCGTCCGGTCTACCCGGAGTTCGCGGACCGGGTCCACGTGGCCCCTGAGCCCCTGGAGCCGGTGGAGGGCCGCACCCTGCACGTGGGCCTGGATTTCGGCCTGACCCCGGCCGCGGTCATGGGCCAGCGCCTGGTCAACGGCCGCTGGATCTGGCTGGACGAGCTGGTGGCCAGCGACATGGGCATGACCCGGTTCGCCGAGGTGCTCCTGGCCCGGCTGAATGAGCGCTACCCGACCTTGCCCTGGCGCGTCACCGGCGACCCGGCCGGGATGCAGCGGTCCCAGGTGGACGAGCGCACGCCCTTCGACGTGCTCCGGGCCCGGGGGTTGGACGCCCGGCCCGCGCCGTCCAACGATTTCCTGCTGCGGCGCGAGGCCGTGGCCCTGCCCCTGACCCGGCTGGTGGACGGCAAGCCCGGCCTGGTCGTCTCGCCCTCCTGCCGAATCCTGATCCAGGGCATGGCCGGGGGCTACCGCTACCGCAGGGTGGAGGTGGCCGGCGAGGAGCGCTATCACGACGCGCCGGACAAGAACCGTTTTTCCCACGTGTGCGAGGCCGGGCAATACCTCATGCTCGGAGCCGGGGAGGGGGCCCGGGTCATCCGGCCCGAGTCCGGCCTGTCCGCGGCCAAGCGCCCCGAGCGCACGGTCAACGACTACGACCCCTTCACCCTCATTGATCGACAGGGGGAGCGGCCATGAGCGTTCGTTTCCTGGACTCCCCGCCGGAGGTCCACGCCCATTACGCGGCCGACACCTACGGGTTCCTGGAGTTGTCCGACCGGGACGGGGTTTACGGGTACGCGGCCATCTGCGAGCACGAGGACTGCCTGGAACTGCATCTGGAGGTGGTGCGCTGGGGTCCCCAGGGCCCGGCAGGCCCTGGCCCGGGACCTGGAATGGCTGCGGCGCGAGGCCCGCCGTCGCGGCAAGTCGCGCATCATCGGCGTGCGCGAGGAACCCGGCGCCGAGCCCGACCCGCGCTGGGCCCGTTTCACCAGGATTTACGGGTTCACGGGCCAGCGGGTGCTCCAGACCGCCTGGCTGGACGTGTGAGCCCCCGGTTTCGGGCTTTACTTTTCCCCGGCCGCCCCGTACATCGGGAACACTTCATCAGGGAGACTTGATCATGCGCAAAGCGGCTATCCTTCTGGCCTGCGGGCTCGTCCTGGGGCTGTTCGCCATCCCGGCCACGGCCCAGGACGAGGATGTGGACTGGCAGGCGTACAGAACCGAATACGACAAGCACCGTACCCGGTATTACGAGACGGGCAGCTACGCCCGCGCCCTGGCTGCGGCCAGGACCATCTTCGAGCTGGCGGACGACGAATACGAGGTGGCCACGGCGGTCAACGGCGTGGTGGCCCACCGCACCTGGCTGACCCTGCCGGGCGAAGACCCGGGCGAGGCCTGGTGGTACGTGGGCGTGGGCACGGCCGAGGACGGCCGCGTCGTGGTCCGGGTCCGCATGGCTCCGGAGCCCGACCCCCAAGGCCCCACGGACCTGTCCTCGGGCCGGTTGAGCCGCCTGGACGTGTCCCTGATCAACCCCACCGAGACCACCACCTTTGAACTGACCGATACGGACGGGGCCGTGGGCCTGTTCCTCATGCGCATGGATTGGCTCATGGGCGCCAACCCGTACTGGCTCTACTGCAACGCGGCCGCGGAATTCGCCAAGATCGACGACTGGGAGGGCAGCCTGGACGCCTTCTGCCGCCAGGCCGAGGACGTGCGCGCGGACCGGGTGCCCCTGAAGCTGCCCAAGTAGATTCCCCGGGCCGGGCGTGGTAGCATGGCCCGTCGCGAACCGGAACACAGGGGGCTTGCATGAACCGTATCCCGATTCTTGCCGTTTTCGTGATCCTTTTCGCCCTGGCCGCTGCGGATTGCCGGGCGGACGAGGAGTATCAGGAGCTTCTGGACAAGGACTGGCAGTCCATGACCGACCAGGAGCTGGCCGAGTACGACGGCGAGCTCACCGAGGCCATCAAGGACTGCGAGGACTACACCGGCACGCAGATGGTGGGCCAGGGCACCAGGACCGGCCAGAGCTACGGCTCGGACATCGGCATTTCCTTCGGCACCCGGCCCGGCACCAAGGTCTGCGATTCCTCGGAGCTGCATCAGCGGCAGACCGAGGTGCGCGTGCTCATGCAGGAGCGCGGCATAGCGCCCTGACGGGCCCTGACGTGTCGGAATCGCTCGCCTACGGCTGCAGGCCGCGTTTGTAGAGCTCCAGCCCGACCTCGGCCTGGCGTTGGCGCAGGGCCGATGAATCGCAGCTGGATCCCAGGGGCAGGCCCACGGCCACGCCCACTCCCGAACCATAGGACCCCGTTGTCCCGCCCACGCCCACCCGGGGCGAGGACGAGCCTTGGCCCTCGCAATCCGCGATGGCCGCGTCCAGGTCGTAGTAGTAGCGCAGGATGCCCGCGTCGGACATGGCCTGGGGGTTTTCCTTGAGCAGGGGATGGGGCTTGGCGGCCGCGCAGCCCGCGATCATGACCAGACAGGCCATGACCAGACAGGCCAGGGCAAGGCAGGTTCCGCGGAGCAGGGAAGGCATGGCCGGGTTCAGCCGTTGGCAGCCACCAGCGAGCCGCCGGGCCGCTCCGGGGCCATGAGGAAGTACAGGGTCACGTCGCGGCTGAGGTCCAGCTCGTAGATGGGATTGCTGGCCACGTTGTAGTCGATGGCCGTGTTGTGCACGCTGACCACGTCGGCGTTGTTTTCGTAGACGACGCTGTATTCCGAGTTCACCACGCGGTCGGCCGAGAAGTCCTGGACCACGGCCCGCGGGGCCCCGAGGGCGTCGCCGGTCGTGCCGCCATCCAAGGACAGGCTGGTCTGGGTCACGTTGGTGATCCAGGTCTTTTCCTCGGAGTTCACGGTCTTGCTGAAGTCGTAGGTGACCTGCCCGCCCGCCGGACGGGTCAGGTCCTGGCCGCCCTTGGCCACCGAGGTGTCCATGGGGCCCACGTTCAGCTGCTTGGTGGACGCGGAGAAGTCCTTGACCTTGGGCGGTTCCCAGGTGGAGCGTGTGTCTCTGGGCTTCCAGGCCGTGTGTTCCACGGTGTGGGACCGCTCGTCCCGTGGCCAGTTCTGCACGTGCACGCTGCGCGGCCCCTGGAAGTGGGACATCTCGTGCGGGTAGACCTTGCCCGGCCGGGGCGGGTTGACCTGGCCCGGGGGCGTGTTGGGCGCGATGCCCAGCTTGGGGGTCGGGGGCACGTTGCTGGTGGCCGAGATGGAGCGCCCTCCGGCCGAGGTGTCGATGGGCACGCTGCCGCCCGGGGTGAAGTGGCCCGAGCCCTGGCTGGGCGTGATGTGCCCCGTGTTTTGGGAGGCCTGGCCTCCGGTGGCGGCCGTGACGGGCACCTCGCCGCCCGGGGTGTAGTGGCTCGAACCGCCGGTGCTCGGGGAGATGACGTACAGGCTCGAAGGCACGTTGGACCCGCCACCGCCCCCGCCGCCCCCGACCGAGCCGCCTGAACTCCCGCCGCCCGAGGCCGCGCTGACGGAGCCGCCGCCCGAGCCGCCTGAACTTCCGCCGCCCGAAGCCGAACTGATGGAGCCGCCCCCGCCGCCCCCGCCGCCTACGGAGCCGCCGCCCGAGGCCGTGCTGATGGAGCCGCCGCCCGAGCCGCCTGAACTTCCGCCGCCCGAGGCCGAACTGATGGAGCCGCCGCCTCCGCCCGAGGCCGCGCTGACGGAGCCGCCGCCACCACCGCCGCCCGAGCCGCCTGAACTTCCGCCGCCCGAAGCCGAACTGATGGAGGCACCGCCGCCGCTGATGGAACCGCCGCCGCCACCGCCGCTGATGGAGCCGCCTCCGCCCCCACCGACGGAGCTGACTGAGCCGCCACCACCACCGCTGATGGAACCGCCGCCGCCGCCGCTGACAAAGCCCCCGCCGCCGCCGGGCTGGGGAATGGGGCTGGAGGTGTCGCCCTGGGAGTAGACCATGCCGCCCTGGGGCGCGGCGTAAGGGATGCGGGCCGGGGAGGTGTCGATGGGTACGTAGCCAGCGCCGGTGTAGGGAATACGGGCAGGAGTGGTGTCGATGGGCACGTGACCGGCCTCGCCAACGTGGCTCACTCCGGCCGGTCCGGCCTGGAACGAGCCCGCGGGTCCGGCCTGGGTGGCGCCGGCCGGTCCGGCGACGATGAAGTCTGTCACTTCGTACATGGTCGCACTCGCTGGTTTTTCTCCGGTCTGTGCCCATGCGGAAATCTTTTGAGGTCTTTGGGCGACAGGGCGCACCAAGCCCCACGGGATTTTCCGCACATCCAGTGAACCACCGGGAAACCGGAAAGTCAAGTCGGACAGTCCAGCCAAAAGGGCTGTCAATGGGGGAATCCGGGTCTTTTGGGGGGCAAACAGGGGGCGGTTTCTTCCCGGGTCCGGAACCCGGGGTATGATTCCAGCCGTGACGGAAAACAGGCCGCGCGGCGGCCGCAACATAAGGAGGTCGTCATGGGCGGAGGAAGCGCGTTGGGAACGGTGGTGTCCATCGTGTCCACGCTGGCCGGTTCGGCGCTGTCGGGCTCGTCCTCAAAAGGCTCGGAGTCCGCCCTGCTCCAACAGCAACGCGAGGAGCGGGAGCGGGCCAGGCAGCAGGAGGCCGAGGAGCGGCGCAAGCGGCAGGAACGGCTGACCGATGCCAGGGATCTGGCCGACAAGCGGCTGGGCGCCCTGTCCGGCCGGGAATCCACGCTGGCCACGGGCGGGGCCGGGCTGCTGACCCGGGCCCAGGTACAGACCGGCCAACTCAAGGAGAAGCTGGGACAATGATGAACGCAGCTGCCGACGAACAGGTGCAATGGGTGCTGTCCCGCTTGGCCGACATGGAGGCGGTTCGGCAGCCCTGGATGGAGACCTGGCGCGAACTGACCGGGTACGTGCTGCCGCGCAAGAATTCCTTTGACGGCCTGGCCGGCTCCCTGACCGGACGGGCCCGGGATGAGCGCATCTTCGACTCCACTCCGGCCCACTGCCTGGAGATGCTGGCCTCGAGCCTGGGCGGGCTGCTGACCAATCCGGCCCTGCCCTGGTTCGACATCCGGGTGCGCGGCCGCGGGGTCCGGGACTCGGAGGACCTGGCCGACCGGCCCGAGGTGCGCGACTTCCTGCGCCTGGCCAAGGAGCGCATGGTCCGGCTGTTCAACACCGAGGGCACCGGGTTCCAGGCCCACGTGCACGAGCTTTACCTGGACGTGGCCCTGCTGGGCACCGGGATCATGTACGTGGAGGCGGACCCGGACTGCGTGGTGCGCTTCTCCACCCGGCCCCTGGGCGAGGTCTTTGTGGCCGAGTCGGCCCGGGGCGTGGTGGACACGGTCATCCGGCGCTACGAGCTCACGGTCCGCCAGGCCTGGCTGGAATGGGGGCGACGCCTGCTCCGACGCGGTGCGGGAGAAGCTCAAGGACAAGCCCGAGGACAAGGTGGAGATCGTGCACGCGGTCTACCCCCGGCTGGACCGCGACCCGCGCTCCATGTTCGCCGCGGACTTCCCCTACGCCTGCGTGTACCTGGAGACCGCCTCGCGCCGCCTCTTGGAGGAGTCGGGCTACCACGAGATGCCCTACATGGCCCCGCGCTGGTCCAAGGCGGCCGGGGAGATCTACGGCCGGGGCCCCGGGCTCACGGCCCTGTCCGACACCCGGGTGCTCAACGCCATGAGCCGGACCGCGCTCATGGCTGCGGAAAAGATGAGCGACCCGCCGCTCATGGTGCCGGACGACGGCTTCCTGGGGCCGGTGCGCACCGGGCCGGGCGGCCTGTCCTACTATCGGGCCGGAAGCCAGGACCGCATCGAGGCCCTGCCCGTGAAGGTGGACCTCAAGGCGGCCGAGGAAATGATGGAGAAGCGCCGCCAGTCCGTGCGCCGCATCTTCCTCAACGACCAGCTGACCCCGGACTCGGGCCCGGCCATGACGGCCACCGAGGCGGTCATCCGCCAGTCCGAGAAGATGCGGGTCCTGGGTCCGGTGCTGGGCCGCATGCAGACCGAGTTCCTGGGCCCGCTCATCGGCCGGGTGTTCCGCATCCTGCTGCGGGCCGGGGAGCTGCCCAGGCTGCCCGAGGGCCTGGCCCCGGACATGGTCGCGGTGGAATACGTCTCCCCGGTGTCCCCGGGCCCAGCGCCAGTACGAGGCCCACGGCCTGATCCAGGCCATGGAGTACCTGTCGCCCTTTGTGGGCAACCAGGATCCCTTCGGGGTGCTGGACAACTTCGACACCGACCGCATCGCCCGCCACGCGGCCGAACTCTTCGGCGCGCCCGGGGACTATCTGCGCTCCCGGGACGAGGTGGCGGCGCGGCGCAGCGGCCGGGCCAAGGAAACGGAGGTGGCGTGATGCAACGGGACCATGACAAGGCCGTGGACATGCACCAGGCCTACTGCCGGGTCTTTGACGGTGTGGATGGGCGCAAGGTGCTGGAGGATCTCAAGGCCAGGGGTTTTTTCCTGGCCTCCTGCCTGGCTCCGGACCCGTGCCGTACGGCCTTCAACGAGGGCCGCCGCTCCCTGGTGCTCCACGTCCTGGCCATGCTGGACCGGGACCGGTTCGGGGACGGATCGGCAACAAAAGAGCGTGGTTAGGGAAGGTCCTGGACGTGGGCGACCCAGGTGTTGAAGGCCACGATGGCCATGTACAGGGCCACTCCCCAGGCCAGCTTGCGGAACAGAAACTTGATGGCGAACACGGCTCCCTCCTTGGATGCGTCAAAAAAGCGCCAAAAAATCGACTACCTGGGAGGGATTGAGCAACAAGCGTACCAGCCGGGGGAATCCGCAAAATAACCAATAAAATCAAAATGTAGGAAACAAACAAAGGAGGAATTTGCATGACCCAGACCATCACCGGGGCCCCCCAGCCGGGCCCGCAACAGGATTGGCGGGCCACCCTGCCCGGGGACTGGACCGTGCTGGTCCGTGACGAGACCGGCCGGGAAATGGAGATCCCGCTCCGCGAGCACCCGGCCCTGGCCAAGTACGCGGACAAGGACGAGGCCGTGAAAGCCCTGGTCCACGCCCAGCGACTCATCGGCCGCAGGCCCGAGGGTTGGGTGGAGGTGCCCGGACCCGAGGCCGGCAGCGATGCCTGGGACGCGCTCTACGCCGCCCTGGGCCGCCCCGAGAACCCGGAGGGCACGAGCTGCCGGACATGGAGCTGCCCGAGGGTTTTGCCATCTCCGAGGAGATCCGGGCCCGGTTCCTGGACAAGGCCTACGAGCTGGGCCTGACGCCCGGGCAGGTGGCCGGGCTCTACCAGTGGTTCCTGCCCCTGAACATGGCCGCCTCGGCCGAGATCGAGGACCGCGTCCGCGTCCTGCGCCAGGATGAGCTGGAGATCCTGCGCGGCCTGCACCGGGCCGAGACCGGCCGGGTTTTGGACAAGGCCCGCCAGGCCGTGCTGGCCCTGGGCGGGGAGGAACTGCTCGCGGTGCTGGACGAGACCGGCGCCGGGGACCGGGCCACCGTGGTCAACGCCTTTGCCCAGGTGGCGCCCCTGCTCCTGGAGGGCAAGCTGCGCGGCCGCGTCCCGGTCGGGGCCGAGCCTTTGACCGAGGCCAGGCTCAGGGAGATGATGCGCGACCCGCGCTACCACGATCCCACCCGCCGCGACCCGGACTTCGTGCGCCGCGTCACCGAGGGGTTCGAGCGCCTCAACCCGGGGCAGTACGAACCCGGTGCGAGGGTTTAGGCTGTACGGAATCGGAAAGGAGTAAACAAAACAAGCCCGGAGGTTGTCTGCTTACCGAAAGGTGGCGGACAGCACTCGGGCTTGTTGCGTTTCAGGGGTTCGGAATCAGCGGTTGCGGTTGATCAGGACTTCCAGGAGCAGGACGGCGCCCTTTTCCTTGTCCGTGTCCAGGTCCGGCTCCGGGGCCGAATGGAGGATCAGCTCACGCTGGGTGGCGTTGGAACGCGGCCATGGCTCTTCGGCCTTGCTGTTTCGCAGGAGCAGGAAGGCGGCCAGAAGGACGGCCAGGGCCAACAAAACCGGGAGCCAAGCGTAACGAAGGCTCTTTCTTGTCATTTTCATGTCCGGGACCCGCCGGAGGCTGTTGGGGGGGGTAAAACAAGGGCTCGTGCGGGTCCGCGCCTTTAGAGAAGGTAATGGTGGGGATTGCGGAGTCAATGATGCTTAATAAAAATTAATATGTTGTTTTATTGAAAACGCAACGTCGAACCCGGCCCCGGCCAGCGGACGGTTCTCGCCCACGGCATATCGTTTTGGTTGTATCTAGCTGTAAGCATTGACAATAGCCAATCGTTAATATAGGGCGAACCTTTCGTAATGCTGTGTACATGAAACCAACTTCAATCTGGAGCTGCGAGTGAAACGGGTATTTTTGTTTCTGCTGGTTGTTGTCAGTGCGGCCTCGGCATGCGGAGGATCGTCCTTGGATACGACCGAAGGTATCGCTGAGGCCCTGGTGGAGGATCTGCGCGACAATGATTTGAAGGCCTATCTGTCCACCCTCGTGATCAACGAGGAGGGCATAGAGTGCATGATTGAAAGGGGCAGTGAAAAAGTAAGCGCCAAGGCGAAAAAATTCAGAAATAGATTGGACGAAATCCGCAATGAGGCCGTGGAGGACTGGACCAAGGCCAGGAAAGAGGGCTCCAGCAACGGCGTGGATTGGTCCCGGATCGAATCCGTGGACGTGAATTTCAAGAAGGGATCGGACGGCGAACTGGAGTTCGCGGATATCTATGTGATGGTTACCGACGGCTCCCAGACTTTCAAGCTGAAGCTGGATGATTGCGTGAAGTGCGGAGGCCAGTGGTTCGTGACCGACGGCATTCGGTTTGACTGATCCCGTTATACGCTGGAACAGCAGCAACCCGCTCCGGTTTTGGCCGGAGCGGGTTGTTTTTTTAGGGAAAGAGGGTGGTGGACCCTAGCTCCAGCGGTCCGCGGCCAGGCCCAGCAGCAGGGCCGCGGCCTCGGGGGATTGCTGGTCCGGCCGCAGGGTGGGGCCGGGATTGAGCACCAGCTCGCGGGGCTTGACGCGCCGGAGATGCTCGGGCTCGAGGAGCAGGGAGACCTCCTCCCCCTTGGCCGAGGTCACGGCGAAGTCGGCAAGGTTGGCGGCGAACCCGGCCAGGGCCAGGACGCCCAACAATAGGGCGACAAGAATCACTAATTTTTTCATTTTGTTGTCATCGTTCCTTTGTATCGATGACCCCCTGGGGGAGAACGTCGCCGAGGTGCGGCAGGGGGTTGTACGTCGTGGGGCGAGCGCTGAAGGGGGGTAGCTAATGGTTTGTTCCGGGGCTGTCAACCCCTGGCGATCACAAGTCGTTGAGCATTTGGCGGCAGCCCGGCATGTCCTTGCCCAGCATCTGCCCGGCAAAGCACTCCATGACCGGGAGCAGGCGGTCCAGGTCGGCCTTGTCCGGCGTCCGGGCCTGCTTGAGCAGCTTGAGCACCGTCTTGGGCGACAGGACCTGGTTGCGCACCACTTCGGCCCGCTCCGGGTCCAGCTCCACCACCCGGGCGAACCCGGCCACGGCCTCGTCCACGCGGTCCAGGGCGGCCAGGCAGCGGGCCTGGTGGAACAGGGCCTCGCCATTGTCCGGGTCCAGGGCCAGCAGGGCCTGGAAGTCGGCCAGCCCGTCCTCCATGTGCCCGGTCTCCATGGCGCACAGCCCCCGGCCCAGCAGCCCGTCCGCGTCGCCCGGCATCATGTCCAGGAAGCGGTCGAAGTGGATCCGGGCCTGGTCGCAGCGGCCCGCAAGGGCCAGACCGGCCGCCTGCCCGGCTTCGGCCCAGGGGTTCTGCGGGTCCAGCAGCCCGGCCCGGCCGTAGGCCTTGGCGGCCTGGGCATGGTTGCCCGAACGGGACAGGTTCAGGGCCTGGGCCATGTACAGGTCCGCGGCCCGAGCCAGGGTCGCGGCCTGGCCCTCGCCCTTTGCTTCGGCCTGTGCGGTCAGATCGCCGGCCCGGCCGTAGTGGGCCGCGGCCGAGTCCAGCAGAAAGAGCTTCTCCTCCAGTTCGGCCATGGCGATCCAGACCTCCGGGTCCTCCGGGGCCAGGTCCGAGGCCTGGCGCAGCTCGTCCAGGGCGGGCCGGGGCTGTCCCAGGGCCGTCAGGCTCTTGGCCCGGGCTACACGGGCCGGGGCGAAGGCCGGATCCTTGGCCAGGGCCTGGTCGAACGAGGCCACGGCTCCGGCGTGGTCCCCGCTGCGGGCCAGTTCCAGCCCGGCGTCGTATCCGGCCGGTGTGCGGGCCACGCAGGCGGGCAGGGCCAGGATAAGGGCCAGGGGCAGGAGCAGGGCCGCGAGACGCAGCCGGACCAGGACGGAGGGAGGAGTGCGCTTGTCCATGCCTGGAGTGAATCCTGACCGGGCCGGGCTGTCAAGGGGGTAATTCGCGGCTTTTGGGCGACAATCAAGGGGCAATCTCCGCCCCGAGCCCAACCCGGTGCTAGAATGGCCGCGGCCCCGCGCCGCCCCGCGGCACCGTCGACGGCGACGGCCACCCTCCCGGGTGCGCGATCGGGACACCCCGAACACACACCAACGGCCGGGACGTTCCCGGCCCGCAAGGAGGGTATGATCCCATGAGCACTTCCATCACCAACGCCTTCATCACCCAGTACGTGGCCGAGGTGCACACGGCCTACCAGCAGCGCGGCTCCAAGCTGCGCAACACCGTGCGCCTCAAGACCGGGGTGGTCGGTTCCACGGCCACCTTCCAGAAGAACGGCAAGGGCGCGGCCGGGCTCAAGACCCGCCACGGCAACGTGCCCCTGATGAACGTCAGCCACTCCACGGTCAGCGCCACGCTCCAGGACTGGTACGGCGCGGACTACGTGGACAAGCTGGACGAACTCAAGACCAACATGGACGAGCGGCTGACCGTGGCCAACGCGGGCGCCTGGGCCCTGGGCCGCAAGATCGACGAGCTCATCGTCACCAAGCTCGACACCACCAGCAACGTGGTGGCCGAGGACTCCTCCGGCCTGACCAAGGCCAAGATCCTGGAGGCCTTCGCCCTGCTGAACGCGGCCGACGTGCCCGACGACGGCAA
This sequence comes from Desulfovibrionaceae bacterium, assembly GCA_963666895.2. Classification (GTDB taxonomy): domain Bacteria; phylum Desulfobacterota; class Desulfovibrionia; order Desulfovibrionales; family Desulfovibrionaceae. The sequence goes on from CAXXNS010000010.1 coordinate 635,394, forward strand.
CCGCTTCGGCGTGGTCGGCCCGCACCAGTGGAACGAGCTGCTGGACATCTCCGAGTTCAAGAGCGCGGACTACGCGGGCGACCGCTTCCCGTGGCTCAAGGGCACGGAGTCCCGTTCCTGGCTGGGCATCACCTGGATCTTCCACACCGGCCTGCCCCTGGCCGACGGCACGCGCAAGTGCTTCCTGTACCACAAGAACGCCCTTGGCCTGGCCGAGGGCCAGGAGGTCAAGGCGTTCGTGGACTGGGTGCCCGAGAAGGCGGCCCACCTGGTGGACCACATGCTGTCCGCCGGGGCCGCGCTCATCGATGCCGACGGCGTGGTGGAGATCGCCTGCGACGACGACGCGGTGATCAGCGAGTAACCCCAACCCTGAAGGAGGACCACATGGCTTACACCAAGGAAACCCTGCGGCTCATGGGCGGCGTGCCCGGGCAGCAGCTCTTCCTGTACCGCACCGCCGACGCCATCGGTGCGGTGGACGACTCCGGCTACTTCAACGACGCGGTGGACCAGTACAACCTGTCCACGGGCGACGTCATCCTGGCCGTGACCGGCTACGGCACCGCCAACGTGCTGGACGGCCTGGTGGCCACGGTCACGGAGGGCGTGGTGACCACGGCCCTGCTGGCCTAGGCGAACCTTGAAACCGGGGCGGGGGGAGGCTCCCGCCCCGCATCCCCGGAGGGGACATGGGCAGAAGACAATGGCTGGCCTACGGCGACGGCAGCTACGAGGCGGTGGACCCGGCCGGGAACCTGAACCGCAAGAAGCGCGGCCCGGGCCGGGAGGACTGGTGGGTTATGGAGCAGGACGAGGGCTGGGAGCCGCCCTTTGGCATGGAGCGGCCCATGAACAAGCCGTCCGCCAAGGCCGAGGGCATCCTGCCCGGCGAATGGGATTGGATGGACCGGGACAAGGCCCAAAAGGCCGAGTCCAAGCGCGACCGGACGGATGACGAGGCTTTTTCGCCTCTCGGCAGGCCGAAACAGCCCGCGAAACCGACCAGCACGCTGGCCGATGGCCCGGGCTTCTTGAACAAAGCCGGGCGATCCCGGCGGAGTTTGGTCGGGGACGGTCCGGCTGAAAAGAAGCCGGAGCCCATGATTCGCTCGGCTCATGGGGCGGCGCGTACGGGTAAGGACGGTCGGACCGAGGTCCGGCTCCTGGACCGGGGCCTGGACCCGGAGGTGAAGGTCAAGACCAGACGGAAGGAAGGGAGCCAGGGCTCAGGCCAGGACTTCGACGCGGCCAAGAGCCGTGGCCTGTTGGCTCCGACCAGCACGCAGGCCCAGGGTTCGGATTTGTCCGGCAGGCGCTGGAATGGGCCGAAAATCGGCCCGAAACCCGAGCCGAAACCCGAACCGAAAACCGGCGCGTGGTCGTCACTGCTGGGCAAAACGTTCCAGCACGAGCCCCAGGAACGCAACCCCAACCAGACCGCCCGGGAGATGGAGGAATTGGCCAGGCGGCCCGAGTCCTCGGCCAAGCAGGCCCGGGACATGGAGGGGCTGGACAAATCGGTCCGCAAGGTCCCCCGGCAAGCCCCGGACGGAGTGTTGGGCTCGCCGGAGTACTACCGCTGGCGGGCCGAGGAGTTCAAGCAGCGCCATCCGGACAAGGAACCGCCGGACTACCTCCTGAACTACGGTGACAAGTACGCCAAGATATTCCGGGACGAGATTCGGCCCAACCTCACGGACGAAGGAAAGAAGTGGGTGGATCGAACCATGCGCGGGCTTCAGGAGCGCATGGAAAAGGCCTACAAAGACGGCACCCTGGACGAGATGGACCCCAAGGCGTTCAAGGACTTCGCCACGGGCATCCATTCGGATGTGTACAACAAAGAGGGATTTGGGGAGTTGTCCGATAGGGATGTTGAGAAAGTGTGGAAGAGGTTGATGGCAGAGGACGAGTTTTGGGAATGGGGTACGTTTAAGGAAATGATGGAAGTGTCCCCACAGGTTCTTGGCAGAATGGCCACCAGGGTGTCGCCGTCATGGAGGCTCTCGTCCGGGCTGGCAAGGGCAATTTGGGACTAAAAGGAACAAGAAGAAATGGAAAATCAAGCAGGTGTCGGTCAATCCACCGAGATCTTGGTTTTCCATTTTTTTTTCATGATAATTAGAACCGCTGATAATAGTAGGAAAAATGAAATCATGGACAGAAAAATAGATGTTATATTTGAAAAAAATGACGCAAATAATGTGGCGTATAATGCCTGTAATGGGTTCATCAATTTTTCTGGGCAATTTATCAAATTGCAATCTGCAATGAATGAGTAATATACATATTTTTTAAAATATAAAACGTATGTGTATACATAAAAATGAAGATATCCAGATAGCATCGAAACGTATATGATTTTATCGTATGTATGTCGCCTGTTTTTAAAAAAGAATGACAGGAGTATGAATACCGTAATCAGAGTAGACAAAGATAGGATTGTATAATTTGATATGCTGCTTATATTTTGGTGTTGCGCCTTGTGTATACAAGCCATTCTTATTATCGCATACAAAGCACATGCGAATGAACCCAAAATATTGTACGCGAATGTTCCATGTCTATATAGCATAAAAAGATAGCTAGCCGATATAAAAAAGCAGGTCAATCTTGTTCTTTGGTGAGCCGGGCCACGCTGCGGCGCGCACGGGCCAGGACGGACGGACCCAGGTCCGGCTCCTGGACCGGGGCCTGGACCCGGAGGTGAAGGTCAAGACCAGACGGAAGGAAGGGAGCCAGGGCTCAGGCCAGGACTTCGACGCGGCCAAGAGCCGTGGCCTGTTGGCTCCGACCAGCACGCAGGCCCAGGGCTCGGATTTGTCCGGCAGGCGCTGGAATGGGCCGAAAATCGGCCCGAAACCCGAGCCGAAACCCGAACCGAAAACCGGCGCGTGGTCGTCACTGCTGGGCAAAACGTTCCAGCACGAGCCCCAGGAACGCAACCCCAACCAGACCGCCCGGGAGGGTGGTCAGCAGGCCCAGGGCGGCCAGGATACGGCAGGGCTGGACCAGTCAAGCCCTGAGGTTTCGTCTCGGGTCCCGCGAAGAGTGCTTGGAACATCGCAATACTACGATAAGCGGGCCGAGATGTTTGAAAAAAATCATCCAGACATGGAAACACCGAAATATTACAGGGAGTTCGGTGGATTCTTTGCAAAAAAGTTCAAGGAACTACGCCCGAGTTTGGATGACAGGAGCAAAAAATGGGTTGACCAGACCATGCTTGATTTGCAGTTGGAGATAGAAAAAGCATTGCAAGATGGTACACTGGATGAAACGAAGCCAGGGGAGGTAGATAGGTTTGCGACAGGAGTGCATTCGGAGTTGTACAAAAGAAACGGCTTTGGAGATTTGCCAAACGAGGACCAGAAAAAAATACTATGGACGATACTGTCAGAAGGACGATCTTGGCAGTTGAACAAACTGTGGGAGGGGCGAGAATTGGCACCAGAACTGTTTCAGCTGATTTTGGAAGAAGATCAAAAGAACAGACTTCCACCAACCGAAGAATTCATGCTTCATCTCATAGAAGACTGGTGAATATTAACGGGGAGTGCTTGACACTCCCCGTTGTTGTTAAAGAACTGAAATCCGGCTTAAACACAAATTGTACTACCCTATGATTTTTCACGCGCGCGAATTGTCTTTTTCCCAAGGTCGATCTTCATAGTTTTAAGTGAAGCATATCCAAGAACAGAAAAAGATGGCACGTGAATATAAAAGTATTTCACATAGTATTTTAAAGTAGCATAGAAAAGCCTATAAAACGCTTGGATTGGGTTTGGGATATCAGAATATGAAATGGTGTTGGAAAAGTTCGGCATGATACTAATTTTCATGTATAGCCACGCATAAATCATGTATTCTCCAACAAAGAAGAATAGTAAACTGATAATAACTGCGGCGACAATTAAGCGTAAATAAACGTACGCGTGTTTTCTGAACAACAGACATGATACAAAAAAGCAAGTAACCGCCCCAGAAAAGTAAAACACCAAATAGTCAATAGTACGATTGCCATTCTCGTAAGCAAAACCCAACACATACATGTAGTATATAAAAGAGTATGTGCCACACACCACAGAATAAAGTAAACAAAATTGGTACTTTTTTGAAATTCGCAACATAAAGCTTGACATAGCCCCTGGGTTGTTGGCTGTCAATATTGACTCATGAGTTCAAGCAGCGCCATCCGGACAAGGAACCGCCGGACTACCTTCTGAGCTACGGTGACAAGTACGCCAAGATATTCCGGGACGAGATTCGGCCCGAGCTTTCCCCTTCTGGACACCTTGAAACGGCCTTGCTACAGCCGATATGAATGGACCGAACCCTCGTGGTCCCAACTCCCGCAGGAGGCTGTATATGCCCGTTATCAAACGCCTTGCCCCTTTCGCATCCCTGATCCTGCTCTTGGCCCTGGCCCTGCCCGCCCCGGCCCAGACCACCCAGTCCCTGAACCCCAACCAGATGACCGGCACCTGGCTCTTCCGCGACCAGACCGAGGAATTGGTCCTGGTGCTCAACCAGGACGGCACCTATTCCACGCGCTACACCACGGCCCAGGGCGTGGAGCAATACTCCGGCACCTGGCAGTTCAACGGCACGCACATGACCTTCGCCTCCCAGGGCGAGCCGCCCGAGTCCTATTTGGCCGGGCTGCAGGACGCCAACACCCTGGTGGTCACCTTTTCCGCGGTCCAGGACCCCAACGCCACCACCGTGTACATGCAGCGGGTGGACGGCCCCCAGGCCGCCACGGGCCAACCCCAGCCGCAGCCGCAACCCCAAATCACGCCACAGGTCCAGCCGCAACCCCAGCCCCAGGTCCGGCCCAAGCACCAAGGCCAGACTCCGGCCCAGCCGCAGCCCGTGCAGGCCAACCCGGCCCTGGGCGCCCTGCCCCAGACCATGAACTTCGTGCGCTACACCGACGCCACGGAGCGGGCCTTCACCGTGCTGATGCCCGAGGGCTGGAAGGTCAAGGGCGGCGTGATCCGCGTGGACCCGACCAAGGCGGGCGGCCCGGCCAACTCCCTGGAGGCCAAGGTGGACTTCTCGGTGCACTCGGACCAGCAGTCCACCATGGCCGCCTACATCCTGCCCAAGTACTACTTCACCACCCTGGCCGGGAGCACGGTCCAGAGCATGTATCCCGAGGGGTCCGCCTACTACGGCATGGAGGTGGTGCACGTCATGGACCCGGTGGAGTTCGCCGTGAAAAAGGCCTTTCCCTACGCCCACCCCAACGCGTCCCAGCCCCAGGTGACGCTTCAGCGCGACATGCCCCAGCTGGCCCAGCTCTACCGCGATGCGGGCGGGCCCCTGGCCGGCAACTTCAACTACCAGGCGGCCGTGGTGGAGCTCCAGTACCAGGAGGGCGGCCGGGCCTATCACGAGCGCATGCTCATCGTCATCGAGGACCGGGGCCAGATCGCGGGCGGGCAGTGGTGCAACCCCCTGACCCTGGTCGTGCGCGCGCCCGTGGGCCAGCTGGACGCCTGGGAGCCGGTGTTCCGCATCATCGGCGACTCGTTCGAGTTCGAGAAGCAGTGGATGGCCGCGGAGCTCAAGGCCCAGCTGGAGGCGGCCAAGTTCGTGGGCGACGTGGAGGCCGAAATCCACCGCATCGACGCCGAGATCACGGCCCACCGCCAGAAGACCAACGCGGAGATCGCGGACCAGATGTTCATGAACCTGACCGGCCAGGAATATTACGTGGACCCGGAGACCAACAAGGTGGTCCAGGGCTCCAACGCCTGGCAGCACGTGCTCAAGGGGCCGGACGGCGCAATGACCTACACCAACGACCCGGAAGTGGCCCAGCAGCTCCAGCAGCAGCAGGACTACAAGACCTACCAGGTCTACCAGCCCAAGCCGGTCCAGTACTGACCGGTCCGGCCTGGTTTATTCGGCCCGCGTTCCTGTCCGGGAGCGCGGGTCTTTTCATTTCCTGTCAATAGGGGAATTCGCGTCCTTTGGGGGGCAATCGGGGGGCAATCGGTTCCGGGCCGCAAACCCGGGGCTATACTCCCGCCATGTGCCAGTTCACGCTCTCTTGCTCGCACGCACACTCGCCCCCACTCCCTCCCCAACGGCCCGGGGCCTGGGTCCACAGCAATGTCGGCCCGGCCCCGGGTGCCCGCCTCAACCCTGGCGGGTATGATGATTCGTACGATGGATCGTCATTCATACCGAATGACGATCCGTATGCTCTACGGGACCGGACAGGCGGCCGGGGTGAAGAAGGAGCAGGGCGTGAGCACCACGAAGAGCAGGGCCAGGATGACCAGCAGGGCCGCGGCCAGGCTCAGGAACACGGCCATGGTGGCCAGGTTCTTGGTCTTGGGGCCGAGCCGGTCCATGCGGCTGCGGGCCAGGACCGTGGCGTACCAGAGGTTGAATCCGGCCACCAGGAGCAGGAGCAGGGCCACGACCCCGAACATGATCAGGCCCAGGAAACCGAGGCCGCACATGGGGTTCTCCGCGTTGATCGTTGGTTCGGGCCCAAGGATAGCCCTGGAATTCGTCCCGGTGCAAGCCCGTTCCACGGGCGGACGGCCCGGCTACAGCCAGCGGATCGCGAAGCCCGCGGCCCTGGGGCCGAGAAGCCGCACGGCCAGGCGCAGCGGCAGGACCGAGACCCGGGCCCTCAACCGGTGGGGCCGGTAGGGCAGTTCGTGGTCCAGGCAGTAGCCCCGGGCCGCCCATTCGGCCACGGCCGCCTGGCAGGAAAGCATCAGCGGGAACAGGAGGATGTCCAGGCAGGCGTGCAGGAATTGCCGGGCCCGGTTGGAGTTGTACAGGGCCAGGGCCACGGTCCGGGCCAGGGCGGCCGGTCCCTCGGACGAGTCGGCTTCGCTTTCCTCCACGGCCAGCCGCTCGCTGGACACGGCCAGGGCCACGGGAAAGCCGTAGCAGAGCGTGAAGACCACGGTCAGGAGCACGAAGGCCAGGGGCGAATTCCAGCCCACGGCCAGGTGCAGGAGCAGGACCAGGGCCGCGCACAGGGCGGCGCCGTGGACCAGGGCCCGAATCCAGCGGTCCCGGCTGATGGGGATGGCCTCGGGTTCGTCCAGGGGAATGGCCCCGCCGGGTTCGGGACCGATGACCCGGATGGAATCCACGTCAGGCGGCGGCTCCAGGCCTGGGCAGGCCCGGAACCAGTCGAGGCAGTCTTTGATCAGGGCCTTGTCGATCATCTCGTTGTGGCGGGGTTGTTGGTGGGGCCAACATACAAAAGGGGATAGCACATGGCAACGAGCGTCATTGAAATCTGCAACAACGCGCTTCTGGATCTGGGGGAGGACTCCATCACCTCGCTCACCGACAACACCAAGGCGGCCCGGCTCTGCAACCAGCGCTGGCCCTCGGTGCGGGACGCGGTGCTGCGGGCCCATCCCTGGAATTGCTGCATGGCCCAGGCCGAGCTGGCCGCGGCGTCCGAATCCGCGATCTGGCGCTGGGACTTCCGCTACGTGTTGCCCACGGACCTGGTGCGCCTGGTCCGGGTGGCCACCGCCTCCGAACAGGAGGTGGACCAGTGGGAGGTCCAGGGCCGGGTGCTGCTGTGCGACGAGGAGGCCCCGCTGTACCTGGCCTACGTCCGCCGGGAGCAGGACCCGCAGAAGTACGACGCCCTGCTGTCCGAGACGTTGAGCGCGCGGTTGAGCGCGGTGCTGGCCTACCCGCTGTCCGGGTCCAGCTCCCTGGCCGAAGGGTATTGGAAGACCTACCGGGAGAAGTTGCGCGAGGCACGGGGCGTGGACGCCCGCGAGGGCGTGCCCGACAGCCTGGCGCCCACGGGATGGACGGCCGCGAAATACGGGGCCTAGCCTATTGCGGCTTGCCTTCGAGCCCGGCCGTGATCATGCCCAGGATGGTGTGCTCGGGATACCGGGCGCAGAGGTTCTCCACCGCGTTCTGGGTGCTGGCGAAGGTCTCCTGGTCCAGGGCGGCCACGGGCAACCCCTGGCTGAAGTCCAGGCCGGACAGGAAGGCGTAGGTGAACAGGGTGGTCAGCTCCATGAGGTCGTCGCCGCCCCGCATGACCTCGGAGCAGGTGATGATGTTGGGATCAAATATCTTTTGCTGGGCCAGGGCCGGTTGGGCGGTCAGCAGGACCGCCAGGGCCAGGGCAGCCAAGAGCGGAAGAGACGGGAATCGGGACATGATCACCTCGCTCAGGGACGGAGTTGCCGGGCCTCGAAGCCCTGGGCGGCCAGTTCGGCCAGCACGCTGCGGTCGCCCACCAGGTGTCCGGCGCCCACCACCACGAACACGTTTTGCCGGCCGTGCAGATAGCCGACTATGGTTTTGGCCATGCGCACGTTGCGCTCGTAATATACTTTCTCGTAGACCGGCGCGAACTCAGGATATTCATCCGCTTGGCCGAACAGGATTTCTCCCAGTCCCCGGGCATCTCCCCGGGACCAGGCATCGAACACCGAATGGGCCAGCTCGTCCACCTCGGCCAACTCCAGCAGGAACTGGCGCATGTAGGCGTCCGTGTTCTGCTCGGCCAGGCTCTTGAGCAATCCCATCTGCTCGGCCACGGTCTCCAGCTCCAGGATGGGCATGCCGCGCTCCCTGGCCCGGGCCAGGAAGTGCAGGTCCAGGCCGTATTCCGGCAGGTAGCCCAAGGCCATGAACTTCTGCACCTGGAGCAGCACGGAGAAGTACCAGGGCCGGAAGGCCTGGTACAGGAACAGGTCGATGCCCTGGTTCGCGATCAACTCTTTGATCTCGGGGCTGAGCTGGTCGGACAGGCGTTGGCCCTTGGGCAGGAACGCGGTCCGCATGACCACGTCCTGGACCTCGGCCGCCCGGGCTTCGGTGTCCAACTCCACGGCCAGGGCGTCGGCCCGGGCGAATGCCTGCTGCACGGGCGGGCACAGGGGATAGGCCTCGGGTGCGGCGAAGTGGATGGAGCCGAAGAGCCAGACCGTGGCCGTGTCCGACGTCACCTCCCAGGCCAGGCTGGGCGTGGCGCAAGCCGGGTTGTTGCCCTGCACGGGCACCTTGGCTTGGGCCCGGGCCTGGATCGGGGCCAGCAGGCAGGTCAGGACCAGCATCAGGACCAGCATCAGGGACAGCAGGGGGGACAGGAGGAGGAAGAAGCGTTTCAGGCGGCGCATGGTCACTCCTTTGTCAGCCGGGCGATCATCTCGGTCCAGTCCGGGTATTCCCGGGTCAGCGCGGCCCGGCCGCCGTGCTCATAGTCCTCGTACTCGAACCCGGGCTTCACGGTGCAGCCCAGGAGGGCGAAGGCCCCGCCCGGAACCAGGCAAGCGCCCTGCCAGACTCCGCGGTCCACCACCACCTGGGGCCGCATGCCGGTTTCCAGGTCCGGGCCGAGGCGCACCACGCGGCCCGTGCCGTCCGGGGCCAGCTGGAGCATGTCCACCGGATCGCCCAGGTAGAAGTGGAAGACCTCGTCGCTCTTGAGCCGGTGCAGGGCTGAATAGGTGTCCGGGGTGAGCAGATAGTAGATGGCCGTGCCGAACCGGCGGTGTCCGTTGTAGCGCTCGGGCAGGTGCTCGGCACGGATCCGCTCCGGGCTGCGCCAGGTCTCGGCGAAGAACCCGCCCTCCTCGGGATGGGGCTCAAGCCCCAGCAGTTCGATGATCCGTTCCGCGGTCAGCATGGACCAGCAGTAGCAGAGCCCGGCCACGGGGAAAAGTCCATACCCGGCCCATACCCGGACAATCTTGTCAATAGGGAGATTCGCGTCCTTTTGCGGGCAATTGGGGGGCAATCCTCTCCCGGGCCCAAAACCGGGGCTAGAATGGCTCCGGTCCGGGCTCGGTCCCGGTGTGGAATCAACCGTGCGAACCAGGGAGAAATCCATGCGTACCACGCTGCTGCTGACCAACTTCACGGCCGGGGAATTGTCGCCCCGGCTGGAGGGCCGGGTGGACCTGTCCCGGTACTACAACGGTTGCAGTCAATTGCAGAACTTTCTTGTTCATCCCCACGGCGGGGCCACCCGGCGAAGCGGCATGCGCTTCGTGGCCTTGGCCGGGAACCCGGCCGCGCCCTCCAGGCTGGTGCCCTTCGAGTTCAACGCCGAGCAGGCCTACGTGCTGGAGTTCGGCGCGAACGAGGAGAATCAGGGCTTCATGCGCGTGTTCAAGGACCAGGGCCTGGTCCTGGACGAATCGGACGAGCCCTACTCCATTGCAACGCCCTACGGAGCGGGCGACTTGGACGGGCTTCGCTGGGTGCAGTCCAACGACACCCTGATCCTGACCCACCCGGGCCACGCGCCGCGACGGTTGACCCGTGAGGACCACGACGACTGGACCCTGGAGGAGATCGAGTTCACGGGCCGGCCCGAGGACTGGGGCGAGGGCGACTGGCCCGGGCTGGCCTGCTTTTTCGAGGAGCGTCTGGTCCTGGCCGCCACGGCCAGCAAGCCCAACACCCTGTGGTTTTCGCGCTCCGGGGATTATTGGGACTTCCGGCTGGACACCCGGGAGGTGCCCTTGGAGGACTGGGACGAGTTGGAGATCAAGGACTCCAACAGCGACGGCCTGCGCGACGGCAAGACCAGCGATACCTTCACCCTGCTGGACGGCCTGACGTTCGAGCAGGACTGCGTGGTCAAGGGCCAGAACCCGGACGGGGAAAAGCGCTGGTTCCGCTACCTGGGCGGCCGTTGCATCCAGACCTCGGGTTCGGACGTCACCGTGACCTTCACCACGGGCATCCCCGGCGGCAACCAGCTGGAGGCGGTCTACAACGCTTCGGACGTGCTGGACGAGGACAATTGGGAGGCCCTGGCCCTGGGCGACCGCATCGACAATCCCACGGGCGAGTCGCCCCTGGACGACGACGGCATCGAGATCACCCTGTCCGCGGCCCAGTCCAACGCCATCCGCTTCCTGGTGCCGCGCAGCCGCCTCTGGGTGGGCACCATCGGCGGGGAGTGGACCGTGGGCGGACGTACCACGGGTGACCCCATCAGTCCCTCGTCGGTCAAGGCCGGGCAGGAGGGCACGGCCGGGGCGGCCTACGCTCCCACGGTCCGGGCCGCCCACGTGGGCCTGTTCATTCAGCGGGCCGGGCTCAAGGTGCGCGAGATGGCCTACAGGTACGAGTCCGACGCCTACGCGTCCCGTAACCTGACCCTGCTCTCCGAACACATCACCGCGCCCGGACTCACGGACCTGGCCTATGCCCAGGAGCCCGACTCCGTGGTCTTCTGCCTGCGGAGCGACGGAATCCTGGTCAGCCTGACCTACGAGCCGGACCAGGAGGTCTACGCCTGGGCCCGGCAGGTCACGGACGGGACCGTGGCCTCGCTGGCCAGCATCTACAACGGTGCGGCCCAGCGCGACGAGCCGTGGCTGGTGGTCAAGCGCCAGGGCAACGGCCAAGAGCAATACTGCGTGGAGTTCCTGGAGGCCGGGTTCAACGGCCAGCTGGACCAGGGCTTTTTCGTGGATTCCGGCCTGAGCTACCAGGGCCAGTCCACCTACACGGTGACCGGGTTGGGCCATCTGGCCGGGCGCGAGGTGGCCGTGCTGGCCGACGGCGCGGTGCACCGCGATCTGACCGTGGCCCAGGACGGGTCCATCACCCTGGACCGGCCCGCGTCCGTGATCCACGCCGGGCTGCCGTACACCTCCATCCTGTCGCCCCTGCGGCTGGAGGGCGCGTCCCGCCAGGGAACGGACCAGACCAAGACCAAGCGGGTGGTCCAGGTGGCGGCCCGCTTCCACCAGACCCTGGGCGGGAGCATTGGTCCGTCCGACGGGGATTTGGAGCCGGTCTACTACCGCAGTTCGTCCGACGCCATGGACAGTCCGCCCGGGCTGTTCACCGGTGACAAGATCATCAAGTTTCCCAGGGGCTGGGAGCGCGGAGCCCGCATCAGCATCGTGCAGGAGCAGCCCTTGCCCATGACCGTGCTCATGCTCGTGCCCCAGGTGGCGATCAATCAATAAATCCAGGAGGTTGATAATGGGAATGCAGGAACAATCAGGTTCGGGCGGGCTGGACGTGTTCCGGATCGCATCCGGCCTGGGCCGGGCCGGTCAGGCCCTGGCCAAGTCCCAGGACCGCTCCGACGCGGCCGAGGCCCGGACCCGGGCCGCCGAGCTGGCCGCCGAGGACCAGGCCCGCAGGGAACGCACCCAGGCCCGGCAGGAGGCGGACAAGGCCCGCAGCCAGAGCCAGCGGCAGCGCTCCAAGGCCCTGACCCTGGCCGGGGCCAGCGGGGTGACCCTGTCCGGATCGCCCGCGGCCGTGCTCCGTGGGCGGACCGTGGAGGATGAAAAGGAATACCAGAGCGTGCTCAGCACGGGCCTGGACAAGGCGGAGCAGACCCTGTCGCAGGGCCGCGTCCGGGCCGCACAGGCCCGTTCGGCCTCGGATACGGACTGGTATCGCACCGGCCTCGGCCTGGCCGGGTCGCTCATCGCCAACGGCTCCTCGCTGTACGGATCGTAAAAGGAGGCCCCATGACCGTTTCCACGCAGACCGCCCGGGTCGTGTACCAGGGCAATGGATCGACTACCGGCTTTTCCGTGCCCTTCCGGTTCGTCCGGGAGCAGGACTTACGGATCATCCTGTGTTCCGAAGATGGAACCGAAAACGAACTGACCCTGACCACGGACTACGCCGTGTCCGGCGCAGGCGAGGACACGGGCGGGTCCGTGACCCTGGGGCAGGCTCCGGCCGCCACCGAGACCCTGGCCATCCTGCGGGATCCGGACCTGGTCCAGGAGATCGACTACCAGGAGAACGACGCCTTTCCGGCCGAGACCCACGAGGCCGCCCTGGACCTGCTGACCATGATCGCCCAGGCCAACCGGGAGCGCATCGATCGGGCCGTCAAGCTGCCCGTGTCCTCGACGCTCGCGGACCTGTACCTGCCCCATGCCGAGGCGGACCGGGCCCTGGTCTGGAACGCGGACGCCGACGGACTGGACAACGGGCCCTCGACCGACCAGATCGCCGGCGCCCAGGAGTACGCGATCACGGCCGCCAACGCCGGGCTGACGGCCCAGGCGGCCCGGGACGCGGCCCAGACCGCCCAGGCTGCGGCCGAGGCGGCCCGGGACGAGGCCCAGGACATCGCCGCGGGAGCGGCTTCGGCCGTGCTGTATGACAATACGTCCTCGAACCTGGACGCGGCCAACGTGCAGGCGGCCCTGGACGAGCTGGCCGGGGACGCGGCCGTGCTGCCCAACCTTTCCCGCAACATGGAGCTGGGCTTTTTCCAGTTGGCCGAGGCCCAGGCCATGTCCGGCATCGAACTGCTGAACAAGCGGCTGGACACCTTTGAGGACGCCGCCGACATCGACGCGGCCGCCTCCTCGGGGTATGCGCACGACGCGGACAACGACCTGGTGGGGCCGTACCAGTATCCGTCCGAACAGGCCCCGGACCTGTCCGCGGCCACGCACATGGATGTGAAGGGCTCCATCACCCAGTTCATCGTGGACACGGAGGACACCTCGGGCCATTTCGACGCGGCCGCTCCGGGCGCGGTCCTGGCCGGGTGCCGCATGGTCATCAACGGCGCGGACTACCCCCTGACCGGGATCAGCAACGACGGCGACGCGGCCGACGAGGTGACCTTCCTGGGCGACCTGGCCGCCGGGACCTACACGGTGACCGGGATCTATGGGACCGTGTACGAGGACGGGGCGCTGAAGCTCGGCCGCTATATTGACGACGCCTCGGGCTCCTACACCCAGGCGAGCACGGGGGGATCCGGCGCGCCCGGCGCGTATGCCCTGCTGGCGCAGTCGTTTCAGGTGGACACCGACGATCCTGTGACCAAGTTCAAATGGGAGTCCTACAACGCGCAAGCCTCGCAGTATCTGGACTGGACCATCGAGACCGACGACTCCGGCGCGCCCAGCGGCACCCTGGCCCAGGCCGAGGCCAAGGCCGACAACGTTCAGTGCCCGTCGTCCTGTTCGGTCGAGCAGGAGGTGGAGTTGGACGGTCCGGTGTACCTGGAAACGGGCACCACCTAATGGCTGGTGGCCAGGAACCACGCCGGTGGCACCATTGCGTCCAACACCTGGATGCAGGGCGCCACCTACGCCGACGGCACGGCTTACTGGAACGGGGCCGCGCAGTCCACGGACTTGGCCTTCGGCGTGTTCCAGCCCCCGGCGTACATCCCGTCCGGCCAGTTCTACGTCGCGGTCCTGCCCGCCATTGATCACGAGAAGATCGTGGACATCGCGGGCATGACCATCACGCACGAGCAGCCCGCCGACACCCTGGCCCGCTACGCCCTCAGCTTCGACAATGGCGCGACCTGGCAGATGTGGGACGGCGATTCGTGGGAAAGCGCGGACCTGAACAGTCCGTCGGCGTCCGACTGGTCCTTCAGGGCGCAGCTGCTCAACGTCCCGGACGCGAGCTGGCCCGTTCCCACCGGGGACGTGCTCCTGGCGGTCGGGCTTTATTCCAGCGGCACCGCGGCCGTTCTTCAGATTTCGGCCATAGGGCTTGAAGTGGTCGGCCAGGTGGAGGACATGGACCTGTTCATGGAGCCGGTGGACGCCACGGACGCGCCCGCCACGGCCCGGGTCTTCGCCGTGCTCAGGGACGAGGACGCCCTGGCCTTGAACACGGACCTCAAGGCCTGGGTGAGCCGAAACGGCGGGACCGATTGGGATCAGGTCACCCTGGCCAAGGTCGGGGACTTCCTGACCGACAGCTACACCGTGGAAGGGGAACTCACGGGCTTCACCCATTCCGACGGCGGCACGGACCAGGCCGTGTTTCGCCTGACCAGCCACAACAACAAGGACTTCGAGCTTCGGTTCCTGAGCCAGGGAATCGGGGTCTGATCCGTTCAACCAAAGGAGGAACCATGAACCAGGTGTACAAGGACGTGGAGGAGGCCGCCGAGGGCTTCTGGAACAAGCACAAGTACTGCCTCATCGGCGGGGCCGTGCTGCTGCTGGCCGGATTCGTCCTGGGCGTTCTGTGCTGAACGGCGACGGCGGGCCGCGTTTCACCCCCTTCCGGCCTTTCGGCCTGAAGGGGGTTTTTGATGCCGTCTATTTGCAGACCGCCTTTGAAACGGACGTCGTTGGAGCGAGGAAGTCCTTGAAGACTGCCCGGAACGTGGTACAAGAAGCGGAAGCTGAGGAGGTGTCATGATCGAGCAAATCTATATCGCCACCACGGATACCGGCCTGGTGGATGTTTTCCGCATCGATTCGACTGGCCAGTGGATCACGGATTTGGAAATCTCGCCGGAGCAGGACTGGCTCGTTCTCGAAAACGACATGTGCAGCGATTGCAAGTATGCGGGAACGGACGTCAAGTATTGCAAGGCGGCCATAGGATTGTACGCCGCGGTCAACGCCTTTTCCGACATCCGTTCCATCGACAAGTTGAGCATGACGCGCATTTCTTCGGACAACAGCCTGGTTACCCGGTGCATCCAGGTGCAAACGGGCCTGTCCATGCTCTTTTTCTCCTGCTTGGTGTTTTCCGGCTGCTTCAAGTTCAAACAGTTCCGGTGGGCGTGGAATTTCTATCGCATGCAGTCGGACGATTTCGGGCTGTTCTACTGCCTGTTCTCATCGTATCTGACTAAACAGTTCATCCTCAAGGCGAACAAGAGTTCCGAGCTTTTATCCTCTGAGATTATTGAAGAATTCCGTGGAGTCTATATGGCTTTGAAAAAAATAGCCAAGCGGGTCAGAAAGGCTTCGCACAAGGATGCGAACATGAACGCCCTGGTTCGTCTCATCAGCCTGACGCATCTGCTTCAGACCAAATATGACGACTTCATCCACGAGCTTGAAGACATGGCCACAACACCGTGACGGACTGTGCCGCACCGTGGGCTCCCTCGACTGGCGCTTGGGAATGGGATAAAAATGGAACGGACGTTCGTCCTGTGCACGATCCAAAAAGGAAGGACCATGCCGCTTACGGCCCGTTGCCTGACCCTGATGCTCGTCCTGTTGTGCGCCGTCCCGTCCGCCCTGGCCCGCGAGGACATCTACGCCGTGACCCGCAGCGCCGGGCAGGACCTGGCCCCGGCCGGGTTCCCCTCGCTCATGTCCGCGGTGCGCGACATCGGTCCCCTGGACTTCTGCGGGGAGGCCGTGCCGTTGGACAATCCCGAGGTCCGGGAGCGCCTGGAAAAGGAACTGCTGCTCATCCTTTGGGATCGGGCCCAGGTCATCCTCTACATCAAGCGGTCCGGCCGCTATTTTCCCTACATCGAGGCCATGCTGGACAAGCGGGACATGCCCGAGGACCTCAAGTACATGGCGGTCATCGAGAGCGCGCTCAAGCCCCACGCCGGGTCCTCGGCCGGGGCCGTGGGCTACTGGCAGTTCATCCGGCCCACGGGCAAGAAGTACGGCCTGCAGGTGGACGCGGACATCGACGAGCGCCGCAACATCTACCTGGCCACCCGGGCCGCCCTGGACTACCTGTCCGAGCTGCACGGGATGTTCGGGTCCTGGACCCTGGCCGCGGCCGCCTACAACATGGGCGAGTCCGGCCTGGAGAAGCGCATCAAGCAGCAGGAGACCGAGGACTACTACAACCTCTACCTGCCTTTCGAGACCCAGGCCTACGTGTTCCGGGCCTTGGCCGTGAAGGCCATCATGTCCGATCCGGCCCGCTACGGCTTCGACATCACCGAGGACGACCTGTACAAGCCCCTGGAGTTCGACCGGGTGACCGTCAAGGCGGCCAAGCCCATTCCCATCCAGCTCATCGCCAAGGCGGCGGGCACTTATTTCAAGACCATCAAGGACATGAACACCCATTTGCTGGGCGCGGACCTGCCCCGGGGCACCCATTCCATTCTGGTGCCCAGGGGAGCGGGCGGGGATTTCTACGACCGGTTCGACGCCGTGCTCAAGAGCTACACCCCGCCGGCAGCGGAGTACGAGGTCTACAAGGTGCGCAAGGGCGACACCCTGCTGGGCATCGCCAACCGCTTCCACATCCCCATCAACACCCTGCTCCGGAAGAACGGCCTGAGCATGAAGAGCAATATCTACCCCGGACAGCGGCTCATCATTCCACAATAGTTGGACCGCGATAATAGAAAGAAGAAAGCCCGGCGCATTCAGGCGCCGGGCTTTTCTGTTGATTTTCGGGTGACCGGAAACTTACCGCGCACCCCGGTCCATGAGCATCTGGCGCATGTCCTCGCTCTTGCACCAGGCCAGGGGGGTGATGTCCCTTTCTCCCACGGCGTTGATGTCCGCGCCGCGTTGGATGAGCAGCTCGGCCATCTCCTTGTGTCCGTTGTTCACGGCCCAGTGCAGGGGCGTGTACGCGGCCTGGGAATTGCCGTTGGGGTTGGCCCCGCGCTCCAGCAGGTACAGGGCCGTGTCCATGCGGCCGTACTTGGCCGCGTAGGCCAGGGCGGTCCAGCCCTTGGCGTTGGCCGCGTCCACCGTGGCTCCGCGCTCCACCAGCACCCGCACGGTCTCGAAGTCGCTCTCCGGCCCGCAGGCCACCTGCAGGGGCACCTGGCCCAGGCCGTTTTCCCGGTCCGGATCGGCCCCGTAGTCCAGGAGCACGCGCACGGCATCGGTCTTGCCGTAGCGGGCCGCGGTGAGCAGGGCGGTGTAGTGCAGGCCGTCCTCCTGGTCCACGGCCGCGCCCCGGTTCAGGAACCAGGACACGATGCGCGGGTCCCCGAACTGGGCCGCCCAGGTCAGCGGGGTGCCGCCGCTGGAGGTGTCGATGCCGTTGATGCCGGACTTGCCCGGGGTCAGCCCCTTGACCTTGTTCAGGTCGCCCACGGCCACGGCCACGAACAGGCCGGTCAGGCGCAGCTTGGGCTGGGACACCGGGCCGTTGTCGGCCGGGGGCAGGGACTTGGCGGTCACCGGGGCCAGGGGCGCGTCGGCCAGTTGCCGAACCAGCCGGGTGAACTGCGCCTGGTGGTCGGCCGGGCCGGACGCTCCCAGCACGGCCGTGGGCAGCACAGCCAGGCAGAGGAAGGCCAGGGCCAGGGTCAGAAACGGGGTGCGCATAACTCCTCCTGAACGGGGCTTGCGTTCAGGCTTCAGAATAGGGCAAGGCCCCGGCCCGGGCAAGGGGCCGGGACCGCCTATTTGAAGATGATGGAGCTCCAGGTGGAGCCGTCCTCGAACTCCAGCACCACCTCCAGGGTGGTGTTCCCGCCCGCGATGGCGTTGTTGTCCTGCACGAACAGGTCGAGCTTGTTGGACCCCTGGGCCAGCTCGGCGCGCAGGCTGCCGTCAGGCGCGTTGAGCAAATCCCGGCCCTTGTACACGGCCAGGGCCCAGAGGCCGTTGCCCGGAACGGTGTCCCATTCCGAGTAGACGCCGTCCATGTTGTGCAGCCGTACGCTTGTCAGCACGCCGGGTCCGTCGATGGTCAGGATGAACCGGGCGTCCGGGGAGCCGTCCGGCTCCAGGGGCTCGCCTCGGCCCACGGCGTCGCGATAGCTGCGGGCGTCCTTGAGGGTGATGGTGCCGTTGCGGTATCCGGTCGCGACCGGAGCGGGCTCCTCCTCGGCCGTGAACGCGGCCGGGTCGATGACCAGCGAGTCGGCGATGGCCTGGAGCACGCCCTCGTGGTCTTCCCAGGGTTGGTTGGTGACGATCTGCATCATCAGGATCTGGTCGCCGTCGGGCAGGAGGGTGTCGAAGATGGTGACCAGGGCCACGCCGACCAGCCCCTCTGCGGGCGCGTCCATGTGGGCCCGGTAGGCCTGCCCGGTCTGCCCGGACACGGTGACCTGGCCGAGCTCTTCGAATTCCTTGGCCTGCTCCCGGATGTCCTTGAGCACGGACTCGGCCGCGTCCTTGCCCAGGCCGAAGACCACGCCCTTCTGTTCCGCCTCGTTGAGCACGCCGACCATCATGCCGTCCTCCTCTTCCTCGATGACCTGGAAGTCCGGCGGGTACAGGAAGCTGCACTTCAGGATGTCGGCCTTGGTCCAGCCCGTGGTGTCCACCGGGCCTGTCGCCACCGGCGCGGCCGGGGTTTCAACGACCGGGGCCGGGGTGAGGGGCGCGGCCGGTTCAAGCGCGGGCAGGGGCGCGGGTTCGGGCAGAGGCGCGGGCGCGGGTTGGGGGGTCGGCTCGGGCTCGGCCTGGATCGGGGCCTGGATCGGGGCCTGGATCGGGGTCGCGGGCGCGAACATGGCCGGGTCCAGGGTCACGGTGGACAGCATGTTCCGCAGCAGGGACTCGTATTCGGACCACTCCTGGTTGACCACCACCTGCATGATGGCCAGGTCGTCGCCGTTGGTCAGCGGGGCGTCGAGCAGGATGATTTCCATGGTTCCGGTCATATTTTGCGCGGGCTCGTCCATCACGGCCCGGTAGTGGGTGGCCGGCTGGCCGTCGATGGACGCCGGTCCCAGTTCCTCGAAGCTGGAGGCGTCGTTCTGGATGTCCCGGAGCAGGGACTCCCGGTCGTCCATGGTGAAGCCGAAGGCGATGCCCCTCTGGGCGGCCTCGTCCATCTTGCCCACGGCCAGGTCGTTCGAGTCCTGCTCGATGATGTCCAGGTCGGGCGGATACAGGAAGGCGGCTCCGTTCAGTTCGACCTTGAGCCAGGTGCTCGTATCGGCTGCGCCCAGGGTCTGAGATCGGATTTGGGCCGGGGCCGTCGCGGCCCACAGGATCAGACAGAGGCAGAGGGCCGAGGCCGGAAGAAAGCGGTGCATGGAAGTCTCCTTGAAGGTATGGTTACGGCCGGACCGCGTCCGGGTTCATCTGCTTGAGCATGAGCTCCATCTGCTTGCGGGCCTTGGCGATGTCCGCCTCGGACACCCCCGCGTCCCGCAGCTTCTGGAGCTCGATTTCCAGGGCCTCCTCGGCCGTGACCGTGGTCTGGGGCATGGTCGCCGGGTCGGGCGTGGCCACCGGGCCCGAGGGCATCTGGTTGTACTGGCCCATCTGCTGCTGTTGCAGGCGGATGGCCGCCTTTTCCTTGTCCGGCATGTCGCCCGGGTTGACCGTCACCATGCTGTAGGCCCCGGCCACCAGCCGGCCGGTCTTCTTGTCGTAGAGCATGACCGTGGCCAGGTACTGGCCGTCCTTGGAGTAGACGTGGCTGGCCCGGGGCGAGGAGCCGACCAGGGCCTTGGAGCCGTCCCCGAAGCCGATGACGTATTCCGGGACCTTGGGCATGTCCTGTACGCCCGAGGCCCCGGCGCTCAGGGAGAAGGTTTCGCCCGCAAAGGCGTCGATGCGCATGAAGGGCATGGACAGGGCCTGGGGCTGGACCTGCCGGGAGTGGACCCAGAAGCCGCCCATGTAGAGCATAAGCTCGAACTGGTTCTGGCCCGGGCCTTTGAGGGGCACGTCCTTGGTCAGTTCGCAGCGGATGCGGCCGTCCTCGATTTCCAGGCTGTAGGCGCCGGAGGTCTCGAAGTAGGGCACCCCGTTGACCTTGAGCTGGGACCAGTCCTTGGGGCCCTTGACGAATTTCATGGGCTCCACGGACTCCACCAGGTCCGGATCCTCGTAGGGCCCGTGCGGGACGTGGACCACCACGCCCTTGATCTCGAGGTTGACCATGGTGAAGTCGTAGATGTCGATCTCCACCCGGGGCAGGAACCACTCGATGAGCCGGGATCCGGCGGCCACGGCCGTGGGGATGAGGGTTTTGGCCTGTTCCTCGCACACCTCCTGGTAGGAGGACATGGCCTTGCGCCAGCCCACCAGGTTCCAGAGCTGCTGGCGTACGGTGTTGGTGGCGTTCCACCAGGTGTTGTCCGCCCAATCCATGTGGGCCACGGGCCGCCCGTTGAACTCGAAGTAGCCCAGGGGGTCCAGGGTGCATTTGTCCAGGCTGGGCGAGGGATAGACGGCCATGCCGTTGGCGGGCTTGATCATCTTGCCGCTGTCCGGATGCTTGCCGGAAACCGTGTCCGCGGAAAAGAAATTCTTGTTGGTGAACGAGGCGATGCGGTGGAACAGCTCCCAGATGTCGTTGGTGGATTCCAGGATGGAGGCCACGGCCGGGTCCAGGGGCAGCTTGCTGAAGGTCCCGATGACGTCCCCGTGCTTGGGGTCGTTGTCCACGATGTACCATTCGTAGGGGTCGATCTTCATGCCCGAGGCGGTCAGTTCTTGTTCCGGGAACAGGGGGTTGCCCGGGTGGGCGTCGTTGCGCACGTGGGCGGGCGCGGTCATGTCGGCCATGAGGTGCATGGTCTCGCCCAGGGCGCGCCAGGCCGCGGCGAAGAGCTTCTTGGTCTGCTCCGGGCTCTCTTCCTTGAAGGCCCGCTGCATGTACCACAGCCCCTTTTTCCAGGAGTACTTGTTCTCGTCGTATCCCGAGCGGGCCGGGCCGGTGATGGCCCACTCCCGGGCGTCCATCTTGGCCTCCTTGAGCCTGTAGTACCTGGCCGCCGCGGCCTTGATCCAGGGGTCCACGAAGTCGGTCAGGTAGGTGGCCCCACGGCCCGTGGAGGGGTCGCGGTTCAGGGCCAGGGGGTCGTAGAAATGGCGCAGGGAGGAGAGCACCTCGGGCTCGTCGGCCGTGTAGCCGCCCTCCATGATCCATTCCTCGAAGCTGAACTCCACCAGGTGCTGCTCCACCTCCACGGCTCCGGGGGCCTTGACCGTGAAGCCTTGCACGGCCGGGCCCTTGGTGGAGAAGTCGTAGAAGTCGAACTCCTTGTGTTTGCCCCAGGGATCGTTCTTGACCCGCTGGATGAAGGATTTCAGCGCCAGCTGGTTGATGCGCTTGTGGGCGTGGACGTGGTTGTACGCCTGGGCCGGTTCGGCCGTGAGCAGGGTCAGCAGGGCGCTGGCCGGAGCCGTGAGCAGGCCGGTGACGCCCGCGGCGCCCAGACGAAAGAAAGTCCGTCGTGACAGTGGTTTGGTCATGGTAAAAGCCCCCGACCTGAAGATATGTTAAGCCGGAAGCCTTGTCCAGGGAGATCGGCGCGTGGTCACGCCAACCGGCCCTTGGCCAGCATCAGGGGGGCTATCTTGTCCAGGGGAACCTCCTGGTCCACTCCGCCCAGCTTGATGGCCTCCTTGGGCATGCCGAAGACCACGCAGGAGGCCTCGTCCTGGGCGATGCAGAAGGCCCCGGCGTCGTGCAACTCCTTCATGCCCTTGGCCCCGTCGTCGCCCATGCCGGTCATGATGGCCGCCACCACGTTCTTGCCCCCGTACTGGGCCCCGGACCGGAAGAGCACGTCCACGGACGGGCGGTGCCGGGACACCAGGGGGCCGTCCTTGACCTCCACGTAGTAGCGGGCCCCGGAGCGCTTGAGCAGCATGTGCTTGTTGCCCGGGGCGATGAGGGCCTGGCCGCGGATCATGGTGTCGTTGTCCTCGGCCTCCTTGACCATGATCTGGCACAGGTCGTTGAGGCGGCGGGAAAAGGCGGCCGTGAAGTTCTCGGGCATGTGCTGGACGATGGCCACGGCCGGGCAGCCCTTGGGCAGGGCCTGCAGGAAGGTGGCCAGGGCCTCGGTGCCGCCCGTGGAGGCGCCCACCAGCAGGAGTTTCTCCGTGGTGGTGATGGTGTAGGGCTTGTGCTCGGCGATGACCGCGTCGGCCGTGAGCTTGGCCTGGACCGGAGCGTTCAGGGCACGGGACTTGACCTTGCCCGGCTTGGCCAGGGCCGCGGACTTGACCGCGTCGATGACCCGGATGCGCGACTCTTCCAGGAATTTCTTGGTGCCCACCTGGGGCTTGGTGATGATGTTCACGGCCCCGTATTCCAGGGCCTTGATGGCGTTGTCCGTGCCCGCCCCGGCCACGGAGGAGCAGATGACCACCGGGATGGGGTGCTGGGACATGATCTTCCTGAGGAAGGTCAGGCCGTCCATGCGCGGCATCTCGATGTCCAGGACGATGACGTCCGGAACTTGGTGGCGCATCTTGTCCGCGGCCACGAAGGGGTCGGGCGCGGAGCCGATGATCTCGATGTCGGGGTCGGCCTCCAGCAGGCTGGTCATGGTCTGGCGGACCAGGGCCTGATCGTCTACAAGGAGCACCTTGATCTTTTCTTCCACCTCAGATCCTTTGGAAAACGGTTGGGATGACCTGCCGCAGCGGCAGGTCCATGCCGGACAGGGACTCGGAATGGCCGATGAACAGGAAGCCGCCGGGCTTCAGGTGGTTGCAGAACTTGGTGAACAGCGTCTCCTGGGTCGGGCGGTCGAAGTAGATGACCACGTTGCGGCAGAAGATGATGTCCTTGTGCTCCTCCAACTGGAAGGACTCCATGAAGTTCATGCGCCTGAACGAGATGTGGGAGCGGATGGACGGGCCCATCTTGACCAGCCCCTTCTTGGGGTCCTTGCTTTTGAGCAGGTATTTGCGCATCAGGTTCTTTGGGACGTCCTTGGCCGCGTCCAGGCTGTAGACCCCGCGCACCGCGTGCTGCAGGATCTTGATGGAGATGTCCGTGGCCAGGATGTGGTACTTGAATCCCGGGCGGCCCTCCGCGAACTCGGACAGGACCATGGACAGGGTGTAGGGCTCCTGTCCGCTGGAGCAGCCCGCGCTCCAGACCCGGAGCCCGGCGGTGCCGACGCGCGGGGCCAGCTCGGGCAGCACCGTGGCGGTGAGGAACTCGAAGTGGCGCGGTTCGCGGAAGAAATGCGTGGTGTTGGTGGTCACCGCGTCGTAGAGGTGGGCCCGCTCCCGCTCCAGCCCCTCGGGGCTGAACACGTAGTCGCAGTATTCCCGGAAGCTGCCCATGCCCAGGGTCCGAAGCCGCTTCTGGAAGCGCGACTGGAGCAGGGTCTTCTTGCTCGGGGGCATCTTGATGCCCAGCTCGGATTCGATGAGGTCCCGGAAGCGTTTGAATTCGGCCTCGCCCATCTGGGCCTGGTGGAACCCGGGAACGTCCGCGGCTTTCCTGGCCGGGGCCTTGGCCTGTTGCTGTTTCTTCATGCGTTGTCCTGGGCCGGTGTGCTTCCGCCGGTCCGGGTTGGGCGGCCGTCCCGGTTCCTGAACACGGCGGCCGCACGTGAAGGTCATCTGAAGATATCAACAATTATAACGGAAAAATCAAGGGGAAGCCATGAGTCAGATCAAGATACATTACGATCGGTTCGAGGTGTCCGCCCGGACCGGAGTGGACATCCGGGACGTCAGCGCCGACATCCTGCGCGTGGTCAAGGCGTCGGGCGTGGAGAACGGCGTGCTGACCGCCAACGTGATCGGGTCCACCGGGTCCATCACCACCATCGAGCACGAGCCCGGCGTGGTGGCCGACCTGGCCCGGGCCATCGACCGGCTGGCCCCTCCGGGCGACCATTACGCCCACGAGGAGGCCTGGCACGACGGCAACGGCCACAGCCACGTGCAGGCCGCCCTGCTGGGGCCGTCCATCAGCGTGGCCGTGCAAGGCGGCCGTCCGGCCCTGGGCACCTGGCAGCAGGTGGTGGTCATCAACCACGACAACAAGCCCCGCAAGCGGACCGTGGCCGTGACCGTGATAGGCGCCTGACCCGGCCGTCTTGCCCATACGTGGGCGATGGGCTATTTCAGTGCCGATGCGATGGAGAAAAAAGGGAGGCGGACAGTGAAACGTTTTTTGAATAATTACTTTCACCTGGACGAGCTGGGAACCACTCCGGGCCGGGAGGTGGCGGCCGGGCTGACCACCTTCGTGACCATGGCCTACATCATCATCGTCAACCCCGGCATCCTCACCGCCGCGGGCATCCCCTTCGAGGCCAGCATGATGGCCACCATCCTGTCGGCCACCTTCGGCTGCCTGGCCATGGGGCTGTACGCCAAGCGGCCCTTCGCCGTGGCCCCGTACATGGGCGAGAACGCCTTCATCGCCTACACGGTCTGCGGGGTCCTGGGCTACTCCTGGCAGACCGCCCTGGGCGCCATCTTCGTCTCGGGCGTGCTCTTCGTGCTCATCACCCTGGTGGGTATCCGCCAGTGGCTCATCCAGGCCATCCCCTTCAGCCTCAAGCAGGGCTTCGTGGTCGGCATCGGCCTGTTCCTGACCTTCATCGGCCTGGTCAACACCGGCATCGTGATCAAGCCCCCGGTGGGACCGGTGCCCGTGGCCCTGGGCAATTTCCACGATTTGGGTGTGCTCCTGTCCCTGGGCGGGTTCCTGCTCATGGCCGTGCTCATGTCCTGGCGCGTGCCCGGAGCCATGCTCCTGGGCATCCTGGTCACGGCCGCGGCCGCCTTCGGCCTGGGCGTGGCCCCGTTGCCGGAGAAGATCGCGGCCATGCCCTCGGGCCTGGGCCAGAGCCTGTTCGCCATGGACGTCACCGGCGCGCTCACCTGGGGCTTCTTCTCGGTCATCCTGACCGTGTTCGTCATGGATTTCGTGGACACCATGGGCACCATCTACGCCGTGGCCCACCGGGCCGGTTCCCTGGACGAGAACGGCGATCTGCCCGAGATCCACAAACCCCTGCTCGTGGACGCCCTGGCCACCGTGGTGGCCGCCTGCCTGGGCACCACCAGCACCGGGGCCTACATCGAGTCGGCCACGGGCATCGAGGCCGGGGGACGGTCCGGCCTGACCGTGGTGGTCACCGGGCTCATGTTCCTGGCCGCCCTGTTCCTGTCGCCGCTGTTCGTGGCCGTCCCGGTCTGCGCCTACGGCCCGGCCGTGATCATCGTCGGCCTGCTCATGATGAGCTCGGCCCAGCTGGACTTCGGGCACCTGTCCGAGAACGTGCCCGCGTTCATCACCGTCATCCTCATGAGCTTCACGTATAATCTTGGGATCGGCATGACGGCCGGATTTCTGGTATACCCGGTCATGAAGGTGGCCACGGGCAAGGTCCGGGACGTGCATACGGGCATGTGGATGCTGGCCGCCCTGTCCCTGGCCTTTTATGTGTTTTATCCGCATTAGAGCAATTTCGTTTTGAAATTGCTCTGGCGGCGGCGAGAGCAGCCGTCCGCCGCGAAGGCGTAAGCGCAATTTATTTGCGCTGTTAAACGCCGGAGCGGGCGTCTTCAACGCATTGAAAATAGATATTTTCAATGCATGAATGTTTCAGGAGGATTTGTGGCGGACAACGGCAAGCCGGAACCGAAAAAGGCGCGGGAGTGGATCCCGGCGTCCTTTTTTCCGGTCTCTCCCTTGATGATCTTCCCCGAGGCCATGGGCACCTTTTCGGTGTACCTGCGCCAGGGCAGCGAGTTCGTGCTCTACACCACCTCGGGGCAGCGCTTCACCGAGGAGCACCGCCAGACCCTCTACCAGTCCGGCGTGGAGGACATCTACGTCCAGACAGTGGAGAAGCCCGACTTCGACCAGTACGTGGAGGACAACCTGGGCCGCATGCTGGACAACGAGGACGTGCCCCTGCACGAGCGGTGCAAGATTTTGACAAAGGCCACGGAGAACGTGCTCTCCGAGACCTTCGGCACCAAGCTGCCCACCACGCTCAACCCCGAGCACTTCCAGCGCGTGGGCACCATCATCCGGCAATCCCTGCGCTTCCTGTCGGACGAGCGGGCGCTCAAGGCCCTGGGGCCGTTCATCTCCCACGACTACAGAACCTACACCCACTCCATGAACGTGTTCCTGTTCACCATGTCCATCCTGAACACCTACGACATGGAGGAGGAGGAACTGTACCAGTGCGGCCTGGGCGCCATGCTGCACGACATCGGCAAGACGCGCATTCCCAAGGAAATTCTGAACAAGAAGGGCAAGCTCACGCCCCAGGAACGGACCGTCATCGAGACCCATCCCTTGCAGGGGGTGGCCCTGTGCGCCAGCCTGGACATCTCCCAGACCACGTTCAACTGCATTCTGTTCCACCACGAGCGCGTGGACGGCAACGGCTACCCCTCGGGCATCCCGGCCGAGGACATCCCCATCCCGGTGCGGGCCATCAGCCTGGCCGACGTGTACGACGCCCTGACCAGCAACCGGCCCTACGCCAAGGCCTTGCCGGCCTTCAAGGCCCTGACCCTCATGCGCCACGAGATGATGGGCTTTTTCGATATGGAGGTCTTCAAGCGTTTCGTGGAGATATTGGCCGGGGCCGACCTGGCCTGACCCATCCTTCGCCAAGCCCCCAGAGAAGCCCATGAACACGACCCTGTTTACGCCCCGACTGCTTTTCGTATTGTTGTGCCTGGCCGCGCTGGCCCCCCTGCCCGTCCTTGCCCAGCCCCAACCCGGCTCGGTTTCCGCCCCGGTGGAGTTCCGGGGCCTGCCCTTCGGGATCAGCCTGGAGGGAGCCAGGAACCTGGTGGGCAGCCTGGAGCCCGTGGCCCCGCTGGCCCCGGGGAACAAGGACCGGTTCAAGGACGTGTACTACCGCCCGGACGAGGACATGACCTTCGGCTCGGCCGCGATCCTGTCCGTGGGCTACGTGTTCCGCGACGACCACCTGCGCCAGGTGATCATCACCCTGTCCGGGGAGCCCAACGTGTTCCTGGCCAAGGAGCGGCTCATCCAGCGCTTCGGCCCTGGCCGCCAGGTCGGGGTGCGCTACGGCTGGACCTGGGCGGACTTCTCCGTGGTCCTGGCCAGCGATCCCGAGGGCGGTCTTTCTTCTTTGATTTACACGCAAGAGAAGTGACGGGCGCAACCCTTGCGCGCCGTGGCCTGAAGACCGACCGGAAGCTTTCCGGACAGGCTACTGCAGGATGTAGTTGAGGGGGTTGACCGGCTTGCCCTCCACGTGCACCTCGTAGTGCAGGTGGGGGGCCTTGCTGCGGCCCGTGTTGCCCACGTAGCCCACCACCTGGCCGCGCAGCACGCGCTGGCCTTCCTTCACGGCGAAGCCGCTCATGTGGGCGTACAGGGTCTCCAGCTTGTCGTTGTGCTTGATCGTGGCCACCAGGCCGTAGGACGTGGAGCGGTTGGTCTGGACGACCGTGCCGTTGGCCGTGGCGCGTATGGGCGTGCCCGTGGCCGCGGTCAGGTCGATGCCCTTGTGAAAGCGCTTTTTGCCCGTGAACGGGTCCACGCGCCAGCCGAAGCCCGAGGAGAAGCGGCCCTGGGTGGGCATGATGACCGGAATGGTGCCCAGGGTTTCCAACTGGATGGACACGGCGTGGGCGATCTCCTGCTGGCGGATCTCCTCGGTGACGATGCGGTCGCCCAGTTCCTGCATCCGTTCCCAGAGCCTCCGGTTCAGGTTGTGGGCCGTACAGGGAGGGCAGCAGCCGCAGGCCGCGCGAGGCCGGAGCCGAGCTGGCCAGGGTGGCGTTGCGGTCCGATGCCTCGTCGATCTCCAGCATGATGCGCAGCTTGGCGTTGAAGTCCACCACCTTGCCCAGGCTGCGTTCGATGGCGCTGATCTGAAAGGCGCTCTCCAGGCAGCCGCTCGTTCTGCATCAGCATGGTGTCCTGCAGCTGGTCGTATGTCTGGCGCTGCTCCTGGTAGAGCCCGAGGTATTTGAACAGGGAGAGGTTTCCGGCCAGGAGCAGAACCAGGATCAGCGGCGGCAACAGCACGACCAGCCCTGGCAGTCGCAGGGTGAGGAAGAGTTTTCCGTAGCGGTTGAAAAAGGTAAAATTGTATCGGCGAAGCAGCATGAACCCTGGCCTTGGGCCGAGTGTTTGCGGTCTTATACTCGCAGGGGGCTGTTCAAGCAACCCTTCCCGCACGGGGTTTCCAGGCTTGAAAAGAAGGGATTTAGGGCCTGCGAGGTGGATTTTTTTTCGAGGACGGGCTAGGCTGGTCCTGCGTATCCGTGCCCCGGTGGCGGCCTGGGGAGCCGGTCCGGGGAAGTCTTCAATGCGAGGGGGGCGTTTTGTGAAGTCTTCCACCATCACCCTGTATCTGTTTCTGGTCATTCTGACGGCCCTGCTGTTCGTGGGCGGGTTCGCCATCCACCATCTGAACGCCCTGGGCGCCAAGTTTCAGGCTCAGACGGCCATGCGCCTGGTGCTGGCCGCCGGGCTTGCGGCCGTGACCGCGCAGATGGTGCTGGTGTTCCGGTCCATGATCTCCAAACTCAAGCAGGACCACGCCCTGGTGGAGGAGCTGACCCGCAAGCTGGACCAGTTCCAGACCATCGACGAACTGACCAAGGCCTACAACCGCCACATGCTGGAGCAGGTTCTGGGCCGGGAGGTGGAGTCGGTCCGACGCTATCACGCCGACGTGGCCGGGATCATGTTCGACGTGGACGGGTTTCGGCTGATCAACGAGAAGCACGGGTACAAGTCCGGGGACAAACTCCTCTACCACCTGGCCCGCATCATCCGGCGCAGCATACGCAAGACGGACTACCTGTTCCGGTGGCGGGGCGGGCGGTTCATCGTCCTGGCCGTGCACGTCAACGTGGAGCAGGCCACCCAGTTCGCGGAGAAGCTGCGGCGGACCGTGGAGAAGACCGACTTCGGCGGGGTCAAGCTGACCATCTCCCTGGGCCTGACCTCGGTCCGGGGCGAGGACACCACGGAATCCTTCGTGGGCCGCCTGAAGCAGGCCCTCCTGTCGGCCAAGGAGCAGGGCCCCAACCACCTCCAGGTTCTGGACGCGGCCTGATCGAAGCCTTTCCGGTTGTCGGTATCTACAGGGTTTGCGGGCTCGCCCGTTATCGTTTATCCTGTTGTCTGACGGGTGGGGCATTCCTGGGAAATCCCATTGGCGGGAACTCCTTTTAAGGCAAGAGCAATCCATGAGCGAACCGTTCCGTGTCATGGTCCGTTGACGACCATCCCCTGTTCCGCGAGGGCCTGAAGACCCTCATCGACCGCAGCCCGGACTTCTGCGTGGTGGCCGAGGCGGGCAGCGGCAAGGAGGCGTTCGAGAAGGTGATGGAGGCCCGGCCGGACATCGTCCTGGTGGACATCACCATGCCCGGCATGAGCGGCATCCAGCTCATTCGCGAACTGCGGGAGACCGAAACCCAGATCCGGTTCATGGTCGTGAGCATGCATTCCAACGTGGACTACATCGTGGAGGCCTTCCGGGCCGGGGCCACCGGGTACATGGTCAAGGATTCGGCCGGGGAGGGGTTGTTCAAGGGGTTGTCCCACCGTGGCCCGGGGCGAGGTGTTTCTGGACGAGTCCCCTGTCCAACGACGTGGTCATCAAGCTGCTGGCCGGCAAGGGCGAGGACCGCCACGACAGCGCCTACCGGAGCCTGACTTCCCGGGAGCAGGAGGTCATGCGGTTGCTGGCCGAGGGGCTGAGCACCCGCGAGGTGGCCCAGCAGCTGTACATCAGCCCCAAGACCGTGGAGAACCACCGGGCCAACCTGATGAAGAAGCTGGGGCTGCAGAACAGCGTGGAGTTGGTGCGCTACGCGGCCCGCCTGGGCATCATCGACGTGGAGGCCTGGGTGGAGAGCGGCTCAAGCTGACAGTTTATCTTTCTTAATAATCAACGAAAAAAAAATTCTGTGGACATCGGCTGTTCGATGTGGCTATTATGTGTTTACCCAAGTTCTTAGTTTGGGTGGCCCCGGAACCGCTCCAAGCGTCAAGTCCCCTCGCGCCAGTCCACCTGGCACGCCTGTGCGGTTCCGGGCCATTCCTATCTCGATTTTCTCCCTTTTTTTCGTTCAAAACACGTTATTGCGTCAACGTATGGTTGGGAGCCTCGAAGACCACGGCCAGCCAGTCGCCCTCCTTGTTCGTACCTGTATTTCCGCCGTGCAGCACCAGCACGGTGCGCACCAGGCCGGACCCGGCCCAAACCGTCAGTGTGGCCAGGTCCCCGGCCTTGCCCGTCAGCGGGGGCGATGGAGCGCTGGTCCAGGAACACGTAGGCCAGCCGTGAGGAGCGCATGCCGCGTTCCTCGAACCGGGTGACCGTGTCCGAGAATTCCCGGTCGTCCATGCCCTGGGCCAGCAGCCGGACAACGTCCAGGACGCCCTCGTCGGATTGCAGGGCCACCAGGGCTGAGCGCGCGCGGTGATGGCCGCGAAGGCGTCCAGGTACAGGGAGGGGTCGAAGGGCCGCACCAGGCTGACCGCGGCCAGCCGGTCCTGGTCAAAGGCGAAGTCCGCCGTCCAATCCCGGCCCAGGTGCTCCACCCCGTCCAGGCACAGGGCCCCGGGCTCCCGGCCGGACGAGCAGTCGTACACCCCGGGCGCGGGCGGGCCACCGCCTGGCGGGTCATGCCCGCGCGCAAGGTCCTGGAACAGGATCGGGCCCAGGCCGGCCTCGCCGCGTTCGGGGTTCCGTCTGGGCCGAGCCGGGAACGGCCGGGCCCAGGACCATGATCAGGACCAGGATCAGGACAACGAAAATGAGGCGCCGCATGGTTTCCCCTTTGCCCGGTGTCCCGGGGGCTTGTTCAGGGTCGTGATTTGCGCCATCATAGCCCGGCCGCCTGGGTTCGTCCACGAGACGACCGGAAGGACGGGTTTTGGACGGCATTTGGGGGAACAAGGGTACATGCGCATTTTGCACGTCATCACCGGGCTGGAGACCGGCGGGGCCGAGACCGCCCTGCACGGCCTGCTGCGGTCCCTGGACCCGGCCGTGTTTTCCCACGGCGTGGTCAGCCTCATCGAGCCCGGGTTCATGGGTGCGCGCATCCGCCACCTGGGCGTGGACGTGGACACCCTGTCCATGCGCCGGGGCAGGCCCACGCCCGGGGCCCTGTTCCGACTGGCCCGGCTCATCCGCCAGGCCAAGCCGGACGCGGTCATGACCTGGCTCTACCACGCCGACCTGCTGGGCCTGCTGGCCGCGGGCATGGCCGGGAAGCCGCCCGTGGTCTGGAACCTGCGCTGCGCCCACATGGACTTCTCCCAATACAATCCCCTGACCCGGCTGACCATGCGGGTCTGCGCCCGACTGTCCGGCCGTCCGGCCGCCGTGCTGGCCAATTCCGAGGCGGCCCGGGAGCACCATCTGGGCCTGGGCTACCATCCCAAACGGTTCGAGGTCATCGAGAACGGGGTGGACATTGACCGGTTCCAGCCCGACGAGGACGCCTACGCCGCCCTGCGCAGCGAGCTGGACCTGGAGCCCCAGGACCTGCTGGTGGGCGCGGCCATGCGCTACGACCCCATGAAGAACCTGCCCGGCTGGCTGGACGCGGCCGCCCGCATCCTGTGCCGCAAGCCCGACGCGCGGTTCGTGCTCTGCGGGGCGGGCATGGAGCCCGGCAACCCGGAATTGGCCGATCTGGTGGCCGCCCGGGGCCTGGAGGCCCGCGTTCACCTCCTGGGCCAACGGCCGGACGTGCAGAACGTGCTGGCCGGGCTGGACCTGTATCTGTCCGCCTCCCTGGGCGAGAGCTTCCCCAGCGCCGCGGCCGAGGCCATGGCCTGCGGCACGCCCTGCGTGCTCACCGACGTGGGCGGCAGCGCCCGTGTGGCCGGGGACGCGGGCCGGGTGGTCCCGGCCAAGGACAACGAGGCCCTGGCCCTGGCCGCGTACGAGATTCTTTCCCTGCCATTGGACCGGCGCAAGGCCCTGGGGCTGGCCGGGCGGCGGCGCGTGGCTGAACACTTCTCCATGGACCGCATGGCCCGGGCCTACGCCCAGTTGTTCCTGTCCCTGGCCGAATAAAGAAAACGCCCCGGAAAAATCCGGGGCGTTTGGGTCGGTTGGGGATGGACTCGGGGCTACTTGTGGCCGCCGCCGTTGCCGCCGCCGTTGCCGCCGCCGTTACCTCCGCCGTTACCTCCGCCGTTGCCGCCGCCGTTTCCATTGCCGCCGGCGTTGCTGCTTCCTCCGCCCTTGCCGTTGCCGCCCGCATTGCTGCCGGACGGGCCGCTGGAGGAGCTGCCCTTGCCGCTGTTGCCCTTGCCGTTATTGCTCTTGGCCGAGGCCTGGGTGGTGCCGAGCCCCAGGGCGTTGCCGCTGGAGGTCTTGCCCTTGCCGAGCTTGGCGCCCGGGGTGTCGGTCAGGCCGGTCTTCTTGTTGCGGGCGGTGACGGACACCATATTCTTGTTCTTGGTGCCCAGGCCCAGGTTCATGGCATGGGTCTGGGTGGCCACGCCCTTCTTGTTCACGTTGCCGAAGTGCATGCCGAGCACGCTGGGATGCAGGCCCAGCTCCTGGGCGATCTCGCCCCAGCCCATGCCCGCGGCGCGCATGGCCGCGACGTCGTCGGCCGAAAGGCTGGCCGCTCCGGCCACGGCTTCGTCCGCCGCGGTTTGGGCGTCGGCCAGGTTGCCCAGGGCCGTGTCCAGGTTGGCCTGGGCGGCCGCCAGTGCGTCCTCGGCCGCCGCCACGGCGTCCGGATCCGCATCCGGGTCGGCCAGGGCCGCATCCAGGTCCGCCTGGGCCTGGGCCACGGCGTCCGTGGCTTCGTCCGCCGCGGTTTGGGCGTCGGACAGGTCGCCCATGGCCGCGTCAACGTTTTCCTGGGCCACATCCTGGGCGGCCTGGGCCACGTTGGCGGCGCGTATGGCCTCGGTCGGGCTGTTCAAGGCCGGGACGTCCGCGGTGTCGCCGGTATCTGCGGTGTCACCCGTGTCGCCGGTATCACCGGTGTCCCCGGTGTCGCCCGTGTCTCCGGTGGTGGTGCCGTCACCCGTGTCCGTGTCCTGGGCCAGGGCCGTTGAAACGGTCAGGACCAGCAGAAGCAGGGCGGCCAGGAGGGCCAGCAGGCCTTTCATGTTCATGTTGCGTACGTTCATGGTGTCCTCCTTCCTGGGCCGTCTTAGTCGACCCGGGTGAAGAAGTTGACGGATTCGTTCAATATGGCGTCCTGCTCGGGCAGCTGTTCGCCCTGGCCGAACCAGCTCAGCAGGATTCGATTCTTGTCAGCCTTGGGAAAGGAAAGGACCAGATAGCCTTGGATGCGCTGGGCCCGTTTCTTGGCCAGGGCCTTGTCGCCGTCCACGTAGACGACCACGTGGATGGCCAGGTCCTGGTTGTTTTCCAGCATGGATCCCAGCACGTCCAGGGAGTCGGTGGAGCCGTAGGCGAAGTCGAAGGCCGAGCCCGGGGCGAAGCCCACGGCGTGCAGGGTCACGGTGCGCAGACCGATGGGATGGTTGCGCCAGGTGAAGTCGCCCAGGCCGTTGAGGGTTTCCGTGGCCTGGATGCCCAGGCTTCCGTCCGGATAATTGGTCAGGAACTGTTGCAGGGCCTCGCGGGCCTCGTCCCGGCGGCCGAGCCCCAACAGGGCCAGGGCGCGGTTGTACAGGGCCCCGGGCTCGTAGGGGTAGAGCTCCAGGACCTTGTCGTACCGGGCCAGCGCCTGGGTCCATTCCCCCTGGTCCAGGTGGGAGTGGCCCAGGTAGAGGTTGGCCGAGAAGTGGTCGGGGTCCAGGGCCAGGGCCTTGAGGTATTCGTCCCGCTCGGCGTCGAACTCCATCAGGCTCCAGTGGGCCACGCCGAGCCAGAAGTGGTGGTCGGCCTCGGAGGGCGCCAGGTTGGCGGCCCGGTCCAGGTAGGGCCTGGCCTCCTCGGGCCGGTCCATGGCCAGGAGGAAACGCCCGGCGTAGAAGTTGGCGTTGGCGTCCTGGGGGTTTTGTTCAATGGCTTCCATTGCCGAGTCCAGACCTTGTTTGTATCGCGCGTTCTCCATGTAGGAGGAGTAGCGGGTCAGGGTTACACAACCGGCTTGGGCCAACAAAAGGCCCGCCATCACGATCAGGGTCACGGTGCGCACTGTGATCTCCTCAAGAACTATACGATTGGGGGGTGCAAATGGTCACATCTCCGTCCGGTCCATGGCGGTTCCGCCGTGCTGCAGGTCGCGGCCGGTGAAGCCCAGGTCTTCCATGAACTGCCGAATGGTGCGCCCCTGGTCCAGGGCGTCGCGGGCAACGGCCAGGATGCGCTCCCGGTCCAGGCCGCGCTTTTCGGCCCGTACGGCCAGGGTGGGCAGGTGCCGCCATTCAGGGGTCAGCTTGCCTTGCTTAAGGCCCAGGGCCATGAGGTCCAGCAGGGGTTGGCGGGGGTAGCCCTGGGCCAGCATCAGGGCCGTGGCCTCCAGGGCCGTGGCCCACATGGCCGGGGGAGCTTCGGGGGCCAGGTCCAGCACGGCCTGGAAGTCGGCCCGGTCCATGCCCGCGGCCAGGGCCGACCCGGCCTGGGCCACGGCGGCCGGCTGGGCGTCCGGACCGAGCCGTTCGGCGGCAAAGGCCATGTCGTCGGACAGGTTTTGCAGCACGGGCAGGAGCCTGGAGCCGGGAACCCGCTTGGCCAGCCCCTCGGCGGTCTTGTCCGCCAGGGGGTCCAGGGGCAGGCTCTGATCGCAGGCGTCCAGGAACAGGGTCAGGATGGACCGGGCCTGTTCGGGTTCCAGCTGGTTGTCCAGGGCGGCCGACAGCACGCGGTCCAGGACCTCGTCCACCTCCTGGCCCGGGCACTGCCGGACCTGGCGCACAAGGTCCTCCAGGGGAGGTTTGGCGTGGTCCTGGGCCCGAACCGGGAATGGAACGAGCGCCAGGACCAGCGCCAAACACAAGGCCAGGCGCTGGGCCGAGAAAACACGCGAACGCACGGGCTCAGATGGCATGTCCATTCACCAGGAGAATGGAGTTCTGGTTGCCGAAGCCGTCGTCGCGCGTCAGGTCGGCTGAGGGATCGGGCACGATGCGCTGGCCGTCGATGAGAAATCCGTATTCATGGGATCCGGGCGGGACGCGGGCCTCCAGAATCCAGGCCTGGGCGGCCGGGTCGTACCGCATCTGGAAGCCGCCGGCCTCCCACTGGTTGAACGAGCCGATCACGGCCACGGAGCGGACCTCGGTTTCGGGGTCCTGGAGCACGAAGCGCACCGGGACCAGTCCGTCCGCCGGGCCGGTGGGGCCCTGCCTGACGGCCAGGGTTACGGCCACTCCGGCCGCGAACAGGACCAGGCCCAGGGCCACCGGAGCCAGCCGGGCCGGGACCAGGGTCAGGGTGCGCGGCGTGGCCGCCCACAGCCGCAGCCGGACCAAAAGGCCGGGCCTGCGCCGGGGCAGGGCGGCCGTCACCCGGGCCGCGAAGTCCGGGGGCGGCGCGTCTTCCTCCAATTGGGCCACGGCCTGGATCAGGTCCATGTCGGTTTCCCAGGGCAGGTAGCCGTCCTTGGGCGTCCGTGTCTTGGTCATGGCGCAACTCCTTGTTCGAGCCGGACCTTGAGCATGTCCAGCCCCCGGCGGACGCGCATCTTGGCGCCGCTGGAGGTGATGCCCAAAGCCTGGCCGATCTCTTTCATGGTCATGCCCTGGCGGTAACGGAGCACCAGGGCCTCGCGGTAGTCCAGGGGAAGGTCGCGCAGGGCCAGGGCCGCCTTGCGGCCGTCCAGCTGCCGGGCCATCCGGTCCTGCTGGTCGTCTTCCGGCGCGGCCTCGCATCCCTGGCCCGTGTCCGGGACCTCCGGGGTCCGGGCCTGGCGGCGCAGGAAGTCCCTGGCCTGGTTCATGGCGATGGAGCAAAGCCAGGGGAGGAAGGGCCTGCCCAGGTGGAAGGTGTGGAGCTTTTGAAAGGCTTTCACGAACGCCTCCTGGGCCAGGTCCTGGGCCTGTTCCGGACAGCCCGAGGCGCGCAGCAGCAGGCTGTACACGGGCCGCTGGTAGCGGGACACGAGCACGCCGAACGCCTCTGTATCGCCGCCAAGGACCCGGCGCAGAATGCGCTGGTCGTCGTCGGCGTTGGAAGTCGGCGCGTGCTGCATAACATTGGTGTCCGGGGAAAGGCGTTTCGCCGTTCCTAAGTAGCATACGCTTGGGAACGGAGAAAGGTCACAAACAAATATGGCATGGGCCTTGCTCATTCATCCCCGTGGGAAAGTATTGCCGGGTCGGGTGGCGACCCGCGTCGGTCACGGATGGCCGTTAAGACAGCGAATTCCGGGAAAGGGATGGAGGCGGCATGGCTTTTTCCTCGCTCTACATAGGCGCTACCGGCCTAAGCGCCCACGGGGACGGCATGCAGGTGGTGTCCAACAACCTGGCCAATGTGTCCACCACTGGGTACAAGCGTTCCGAGGTTTCGTTTTCCAACCTCATTTCCCAGCAGTTGGCCACCGGCAGCACGCGCCGGGCCAGCGGCGCCAACGTGGTCAGCCAGAGGGGCCTGGGCGTGTCCGTGGGCATGATCAAGACCAACTTCCGTCAGGGCGGCACCGAGACCACCAACGAGGCCACGGACGTGGCCATCTCCGGCCGGGGCTTCTTCGGGGTCCGGGACCAGGACAGCGGGGACATCTACTACACCCGGGCCGGGGTCTTCCGCTTCGACCAGGACGGCTATCTTTTGGACCCGCACGGCAAGGTGGTCCAGGGCGTGGAGGTCGACCGCGAGACCGGCGCACTGGGCAGCTCGGGCGACATCGTCCTGCCCTGGGAGACCATGGTCATCGACGGACGCGAGGTCCAGGTCATCGCCTCGGCGGCCCGGGCCACCACCGGGGTCAATATCTCCACCAACCTGGACTACGCCAACGGCGACTCGGTGCGTAACCCGGCCAACCCCTTGTTCTCCCTGTTCGAGGCCTGGGACGGCCTGGCCGACGACCCCATCGGCGGGTTCGGCGGCTTCCAGACGGGCATCACCATCTACGACGCCGAGGGCACGGCCCACACCCTGAACGTGTATTACGACGAGGTGGACCCCACCCTGCTGTCCAACGCCACGCCCGGATGCAGCTATTGGGAGTTCGTGGTCAGCATCGACCCGGACCAGGACGGCCGGGCCGGAGCCATGGGCACCTCCGGGGCCGGGCTCGTGGCCATGGGCGTGTTCACCTTCAACAAGTACGGCGAGATGACCAACCAGGCCGTGTACGGCCTGACCGAGGGCGCCGACGCCAACATCCTGTCCAACTGGACCCTGGCCGGGTTCAACGAGGACGGCGTGCCCAGCGTGGACCTGACCTGGCTGGACGGCGCCACCCAGAACGTGGGGCTCAACTTCGGCCTGACCAGCTCCAACGGAACCTGGGCCACGGGCGCGGCCACGGCCGGAGCCGTGGGCATCGACGTGCGCAACCTGGGTGTCATGGCCAACTCCGAACTGGACGCCTACGTCCGGACCACCAACTACGACGAGGGTTCGGCCGAGCTCTACCAGTCCCAGGACGGCTACGGCCAGGGATTCCTGAAGAGCATGACCGTGGATACGGACGGCAGCCTGATCGGCATATTCTCCAACGGACAGCAGGAGGCGCTCTACCGCTTCAATCTCTACCGCTTCAACAGCGAGGAGGGCTTGCGGCGGGCGGGCAACAACCTGTACGAGGCCACCCCGGACTCGGGCGCGG